>NZ_LAQU01000033.1 GCF_000970345.1 Robbsia andropogonis
CCAGATGGGCACCGATGATCAACGCGCCGCGGCCGCTGCGCACCAGCGTGTCGAATGCGGTGGTGTCCTCGAAAATGACGCGCGACATCGGCAGACGTCCAGACCAGGCCAGCATCTTGTCCAGTCCCGACTCGGCGAAGGCGAACATCTGCCGGTATGCACTGGCCCATCCCGGTACCGGCGACGTGCCGCCCGTATGACGCGCAAGCCGCGCGAAATAATCGAACGACGCCGCACGCGCGACCCGGCCGGTCAGCAGGAAATAGGCCACCACCGGGTGCAGCCACCAGCGTGTCACGCGCGCGCCCAACCACCGCTGACTCATCGCCAGCAACGCCAGGCCGAGCCCGCTGCCCCGCTCGCGCATCCGCCACCATCCGGCACGGTGTGCCGGGTCCGACGTCGGCACGATGTCCCGATGCCGCGACATCACCTTGTGCGCCAGCAATACCGGCAGGCGCAATAGCATGCCGCACACCAGGCGCGTATGACTGCGACTGATGCGAACGTTGTCCCATAGCATGTCGAAGTGGGACAGGCCACCCGCGGCATACACGACCCGGGTGGGCACCGTCACAAACGCCAGGCGACGCCAGTACAGGCGCACGAGGACCTCAATGTCGAAATCCATCCGGGTCGGCAGGCGCACCGTGTCGATCAACGCGCACGTCGCAGCCAAGGGATACATGCGATAGCCGCACATTGCGTCGCGGATCGTCAGGGACAAGGTCTCGATCCAGACCCAGACATTGGTCAGCAGCCGTCCATACAGGCGTGCCGCCGGCACCGAATCATCATAGACCGGGCGTCCCACGATAACGGCCCCCGGCGCCGCCCGGGCGGCCGCGACGAAATGCGGGACGTCCGCCGCATCATGCTGGCCATCGGCATCGATCTGCAACGCATGCGAAAATCCCGCCATACGCGCCGCCAGCAATCCGGCCATCACCGCCGCGCCCTTTCCGCCATTGCGCGGGAGATGCAACAACGTCACCGGCGGCGACGCATTGGTGTTCGGCGGCGTGGCAAGCGCGTCTAGCACCGCATGCGTCGCGGCGTCACTGCCGTCATTGACGATGATGATCGGCAAACGATGCACCGCCAGGCGCGCGACGGTCTGCCCGATCTGATCCTTGTGGTTATAGATCGGAATGACGATGCAAGGACGGCACGCACTCATTGACGCGTTGCCTCCAAAGCCAAGGCAGCCGCATCGTCGTCGCCATAGTAAAGCAGGCCGCTGGCGCAAGAACGCCCCTCGGATTCGAAAACGAATGCAACGCGGCCGCGGGACGCGTGATGCGTCAGCGTCAAGGTCAACGTGGTCCCAGGCATGATCGGTGCCGTGAATTTCAACTGCTCGACCGACCGGACACGGGCAAGTGCGTCGACATGGCGGCAGGCGAATCGTGCGGCCCAATCCAATTGCGCGACACCGGGCAGAATCGGCTGGATCGGGAAATGCCCGTCGAACTGCACCAGCGAGGCGACCACCCGCAGCGTGTAACGCCACCGCACCACCCCGTCCGATGTCGGCATCGACGCATAAGACAACACGTCCGGTAGCGTACCCGACGGCGCGAACACCGCACGCAATTGCATGGCCGGCAACTTGCCGCGTGCGTCGTACGGTAACGCGGATAGGAAGCGCCAGTAATGCGGCACCGCCACCGGGTCCAGATGCGAGGACAGATGGCGTCGCAATGATTTCACCACGGCGGCCCGCCCCTGTTCGAAGAGCACGGCGCTACCTGCGTCGCGCAGCACGATCACCGCGCCGACACGCTCCCGCTCCCGGACATCGGCCTGCGTCAGCGTAACGGCCGCAACCTCCCGTACAAATGGATGCACCTCCAGCGCCCTCTCGATTTCGGGCAAGGACACGCGTTTGCCCGACACTTTCGCCACGCGGTCGATACGCCCTTCCAGACGAAAATACCGGGCAGGCACGCGTCCGCCGTCACGCGCTCCATCGCCGTTATCGACATGCTCGACAAAGCTGACCGCATCCGCGGTGTGGAAACCTTCATCCGCCATGAGCGGATCGTTTCCCGCCAGCAGATGCGGGGACCGTACCGCCAAGGTACCGGCGTCGGTACGCCAGACGGCCTGTCCTGGCAACGGCGTCCAGTAAGGGTCGGGGTCGCCCAGGCGTTGCTGCCGCGTCGCAATGGCCCCGGTTTCGGTGCTGCCATAGATTTCAAACGGGGCCGCGCCGAAGGTGCGTAGATACGCGCATGCCGTTTCGTGCGGCAACGGTGCGCCCGCCGACAGGAAAGCGCATCGCACCGCTGTGTCTGCCGACGTATCGAAGCCCGACAACGCAGGCCAACGTGACAGCTGGGGTGGCGTGGAGACGATCAGGCGTCCGAAATGCGACGCCACGTGATCGGTGCCCCGTGACGGGGGCCGATGTGGCGGCAGTGCCTGCCAATCCCCCGGACCAGTGCACCGCGCGCGGTCGAATGGGCGTCCTGCCGCCAGCGGCCATAGCAGGAAAAACGTCAGTCCGTAAATATGGTGGTGCGGCACGCTGGACTGGCAGATCACCTCATCGAATATATCGCCCCATTGTGCGGCAAACCCCTGGATTTCCGCATCGAGTTGCGCCAATGTCTTGTGAAGGGGTTTGGGCGCACCGGTACTGCCAGACGTGAACAAGGTCAGCACCGCATGGGGATCGATCGGTCCATCCGTCGACACCGTCGGCCTGTCCGACGGTCGCCGCACCGCGCGCGCCGAGCGCCGCGGCACGTCGGTGCCACGCTCGCCGGCGCGGTCGGAATCGCTCGCCGCGCGTCGCTCATCATCGGCCGCGGCGCCCAGAATCCGTGCATACACATCGGCGTTCAATACGACATCGTATGCATCGGCCGCTGCAAGCGTGTCCCAATAGGCGGGCGCGTCGTGCGCAGGTAACACCGGACGACATCCGGCGGCCATCGTACCGAACAAGGCACAAAGAAAATCGAAAGGGTCGTCCAGGAAGATCAGCACACGTGGCACGGGGCGCTGCGCCGTGGTGCGCGCCCACGCACTCACCTTGCGACCGGCAGCGACGAAATCGCCGTGGGACAACCAGGCGCCTTTATCAAAACACAGCAGGGTATCGGCGCGAAAGCGGGGTGCATCAGACGCGCGCCGATCTTGCGCCTCCTCGATTGGCGTCGTGCAGAATACCCGGTGCAGCGGCAGGAGGCGATTCATGCCCGTGCCCCGCCCTTGTTGTCGCCGACGGTGCCATCACGGTGACCGGGTTCCCGCGCGGCCCGCGACTCCTCGCCAGGGAGACGCACGACAAAACGACGATATAGCCATTCGCCCAACAGCAAGGTCCCCGTCAGCAAATAGGCAATGACGCCGTTATACAGCGCCCACGCCTCAACGGTCCAGGAACACGCGGTATAGACGGAAAAGCCACCGTTGGCGACGAAAAAACACACCAAAGCGCGGTGACCCGGCGTGTATAGACCTGGCCGGCCAGATCGAGATCTGGCGTCTGCAGCCGGGCAAAGCGCTCGATCATCGATGGTCCGCGCCGCAACGTCGCGGCAAACGCGACGAGCAATCCCATATTCACGAACGCCGGATATAAACGCAGCAACCGTTCATCGCCGGTCAACGCGATCACGCAGGAGGCGGCACTCAACGCGACGGCAACGCTCCAGTTCAATGGCGACATCCGCCGCAACGCACTCCCGATCAGGCCGCCGCCGAGCACGCGCTGCAACCACAACAGCGCGAGCAGCAACAGCCCCATCAGACGCGGCGCTTCCCAATGCCAACTCCCGAGGATCAGTGCCGGATAGGCCAGCCGCACCGCGACACGCGCGACCGCCAGCATCATTGCTGCGTGGCGAGCAATGATTCCACGGCGCGGACCACGTCACCTACCGTCCGTACAGCTTTGAACTCCTCCGGCTGCAGCCGCCGTCCCGTCATTTCCTGCAGCTTGATTGCAAGGTCGACCGCATCGATGCTGTCGAGATCGAGATCGGAAAACAAATGCGCATCCGGCGTGACGCGGGATGGCGATATCTCAAAATTCTCTTCAAAAATGTCGCGAAGGCGATCGAGGATATCTTGTTCCGTCACACCGTTTCTCCATTACCGTTATCCCGTGCCGCCGCCGTCTCCGGCGGGGTCGCGCCGCCATCGGCCCGCGCGGCCACAATCATCGCGGCTAACGTCGAGATGGACCGGAAATGTTGATGCGTGCTTGCGTCATTGGCCGCGATCGTCAGGCCGTAGTGCTTGCGCAAGACGATGCCGATCTCCAACGCATCGATGGAATCCAGGCCGATCCCATCGGACTCGAACAACGGCACGTCATCATCGATGTCCGCGGGGGTCATGTCCTCGAGGTCCAACGCATCGATCAACAACTGCTTCAACTCACGTTTCAATGAATCCATGGTCCTTCAAGCGCTGATACATCAAGGTTTCAACCGTCGCGGTAAGACGCCGCGCCGCCAATGCCAGTGACGGCGTGCCGACTTTCCGGTCGACTGCTTCCGGTGTTGGCCGCACCGGTTCGGCCCGCGCCATGCCAAGCGGTTCCAGTACACGCACATGGACGGTAAAAGCCCGTGGCGGCACGTCATACCACCGCATACGCTTTGTAAACGCCGGAGGCGAACAGTGCATCAGCACCGGCAACACGTCAGCATGCGATTGCAATGCCATATGCGCGAAACCGCGCGAAAAGGCATGCAAGCGATCCGGTCCTGGACTGCGCGTGCCTTCCGGGAAGACGATCACCGTATAGCCTTCCGCCAGTCGCCGGGCACCGTCGCGTACCAGGGCTTCGGGATCGGCGTTGCTGACATACGCCGCGGCCCGCACGATCCCCCAGAAACAAGGGTTGCCCCAATGCGCCTTCTTCACCACGCAGCATGCGCGCGGCGTCATCGACAACAGGACCATTACATCCAGGTAGGTCGGATGATTCGCGACGACGATGCACGGGCCCCGCTGCCGCAATCGCGCCACGCCGCGCGCATCCACATGCATGACCCGCAACCATCGCAACGCCGCGACCAGACTGCGAAAAAAACAGTGAATCCCAAAAACAACCGCACGTTGCCGCGACGCCCGATGCGGCCATAACAGCATCAATGGCAAGAAACACGCGGAGAAGGCCGCACCGCTCACACCGAAGACGACAAACGCCATCCCGGTGGCCAGCAGACGCCATCCCTGATTGACAGGCCCTGACCGGACCACCATGGCGTCACGCATCCGCCCAGCTCCACGTCCAGTAGCAAGCGGCACCACGCCACGTGGCCGCACCGCCATGTGTCAGCACCTGGCGCAATGCCGCGCTCTGCGTCGCGCAGGTCGCGCTCTGCGGCACTGCACCGTCGCAAACCATGCCGCACGTCAAATAGCCCTGTCCATTACGGGAAATCAAAACCGCTACCGCGCCGCCCTCGACCTCATCCTGGATCGCCCCAAAAATGGGGTCCGCCGTTTCATCTGCATACACCACCAGCACCGGAGACGTCGGATCGCTCACGTATTGCGCATAGCCCTCGAGCAAGGCATAGCCCAATGTCTCAGGCCCAGCCGACATCGCACTCGAGGCGCTGCGGTCATGCCGGGCGATACTGAACACCCCGGTCATCGCATTCATCACCGAAAGGCTGAATGCGGTGGGAGACACCGGTTGGCCGGCGCTGATCGCGCGCAGGATATCGGTACTGCGGCGCAACTCACCGTGACGTGACGCAAAGACCATGCGTACGCCCGTAGGAGCGCCCGCCGTCGACGACACAGCCGGATGCAACGTTTGTTGCCGTGGCAATTCGGGCGCGCCCTCGCCGGACATCGTGCTTGCTTCGTCTCCCGGCGCTGGATCGCGAAGACACGCCACGGCGGCGACCAGCGCCATGCGTGACAGGTTCGACAGACGACGACGAAGCATCGGATCGATATAGTCGAGGCCGGTCGACGGTGATAAGGTCGCCGGTGCCGTCGCCCAGCGCACAACGGGCACGGTCCAGTGCAAATCGGTCATCTCTATACCGCCAGGGAGCCAATAAACCCGAAGTCCATCCGCGTGTCTTCAATAACGGGTACGGGCGTGCAAACCTGCACGATAGTGCAGGTAAACCGGCGGGATTATACCGAATGTTACAAAACTATACAGCCGTGGCACGACGTATTTTTACACCATCCAGAAATGGCGCGGCATCGTGAGCGGCCCCGATCTCGGAAATCACGTCAACTGACCGTTGCGAGTCGCCAGAAAAACACGGATTCTAAGATACCGTTTGATACAACACCTTGCATTACGTCGGCGTGCATCACGCCGGACCGTGGCGCGGCGCCACGTAAGAGGGCGAAAATAAAAGGAGCCTGTTGGGCGCTATGTCCGCGGCAGGGGCGGCGGCGACAATCAACCAAGGGTTTTTGTCGCATCGGTCGCACCCGGACGGGACCACCTGGCTCAGATCCATGGGCCGCGAGATGCGAGGGATCTGTCTACTTACAATCGGAAGTCCATCCGTTTCAGATTTTTCATGCGTCCTTGCTGGTCACGGACGAGGTCCATTTCCGCGTGGACGGTCCACCAGGCTATTGCGGGTGCTTGGGGGGTGCGATCTTGTTTATGCCGCTCCAGTGTTCAGCGAGCTTTCCATCGCGCACACGATACGCGTCGAACACGAAAAAGGGATAGGTGCGCGTCGGGTCGTCCGGTTCGGGCTGAGGGAACTCGCCCGCGATAACGACGATATCGCCTTCGGCAACGAGAAGTGTCGGCGGAATCATAAGTTCCGGCCGAACCGGCAAGGACGGCAGACCGCGAAACGTCTCGGCTACGAGCGCCTCCAGGCCAGCGCGGCCGCTGGGCAGATGTGCACTATGCTGCTGGTAGTCTTCCGTCACGAAATCCTTCACCGCCGCGGGATTCCGGGCATCAAACACATGCCGGTAGAAATCGATCACGAGCTGCCGGTTGCGCGCCGCTTGGTCCGTCGATTGGAGTTGATTCGTCATGTTTTTCATTTTCCGTATGACTACATCGTATAAGCACGGGCCCCATCGTTTTTGCGGAAGACCGCAAAAACGATGACGTGGGTGCCATTGCCACGCATGTCGATAAGGCCTGCGCGGTCGTCACATCCATGGGTGCGACGCCAGGCTACCCCGCATGGCCGACGACCCATGCCACCTGCTACGTCGGTGCGTCAGGATGCTGGTTGGGGAGTATGACCGACGGGAAACAGCGGGCGGAAGTCACAGAAGGTCGCGTGATCGTTTCCGCGATAAGGTCTAGGACGCTTTAAGAGAACCCGCGAGGGAATTGAAATGGGGGTGGGAGCGCAGGATATCGTAAGCAGGCGAAGTGAGTAGCAGCAACTCCTGGATATGCGTGCGCGACATCAGTGTGCGATCCAGCCAGTGAAAGGCCTGCTCTACCTCGTGCAATCCGGCATGAATCAAGGTCATCGCCGCCGAGTTGGGGCCATCGGGATTTACGCTATCGTTCTGTAGAACGTTCAGTATCCCCCTTGCCTTGGCTTCCTGTCCGGTTTGGGCATAGGCGTAGCCGAGATGCGCCAATGCTATGGGATGTTCGTCCATGAGACGAGAGGTTTCCTCCAATTGCGCGACGGCGGTTTTGGGGAGTCCTGCGTAAAGAAAGCAGTCGCCCAGCAACAGTTTTACCGCATCGAACTCCGGCGCCAGCGCCACGGATCTCTGGGCAAACATGATCGCGTCGTCGAAGTCGCGCATATGCATGCAAATCGCGGCAAGCGAGGAAAGCGCGAAGGCAGAGCGCGGCGCCAGCTCCACACCACGCTTCGCGGCAACGAATGCCTCCCGCAGCCGTCCGGACTGAAGATGCCCCAACCCCATCGCGGTATGGGGCAGACCATCCGCCGGACTCGCCATGATCGCCTGGTTGAACATCGTCGACGCTTCATCCACATACCCGGACGTGAGACGCCCCAATCCAAGGGCGACCTGCTCACTTGCCGTCCGGTCCCGGATCGCGCCACGCAAATACTCTCGCAACAGCACGTTATCCCGCAATACATAACGCGGCGCCATCTCGTCCTCACCCGTCATGGTGCCGGATTTGGAATCGAGCCAGGCATGAACGGAAGCGGCAACATCGGTTGCCACCTTCCGTTGGAAACCCATCATGTCATCGACTTGCTGTTCATGGCGTCCCGACCAGACGGTCACATCGCGTATCGGGTCGACGATTCCCAGATTCAATCGATAGGTACTGCCCTGCCGGAAAAGGCTGCCCTCCATGACGTAGGACACCTGTGAGGCACGAACGATAAGTGGGAGATCCATCGTCGCCTGGCCGAATTTCTGGCTGGAGCCGCGTGATAGCACGGCCAGACTCGGCAGGTTGGCGAGATACAGGCTGATCTCGTCGTGGAAAGACGCGACCAGATAGGGGTCTTCGATATTCAAGCCAGAGAACGGCAAAACCAGCAACCGGGGCCGAGGCTGTTCGCGCACCGGCGAGCGCACCGCCGCCATCGCTGTCGTTGTGGTTGTCGTTGACGCCGTCGTCGCGATGCTTCCGGTCTTGAACTGGAACGTCGGTGCGAATCCACCTTTGGGCAAGGAAATTCGCACCAGGTCCATCGCGCCCTCGGTCCGGTAGTAGCGCTCCAACCGCGTCCTCAGTCGCCAGGCTTCGGTACGCACACTCGTTTCAATCCGCGGGTCGAAGCCACCATCACGACCAAACGCATCCACCGCGATCGTGAATTGTTTCAAACGATCACCGCGGCCCGCCAGCGTCTCGGATACCAAATAGCGCAGCAACTCCCGCAGACGCTTCGCGCGACGGAAGGTTTCGCTTTGCAGCACAGCATGAAGCGCCGTGGTCACGCGCTCCTCTTGCAGTTCAACGGTCGTGACGACACTTGGAACCATGCTGTGCTCGCATATCGCGCATTCGGATTGGCCCATTCTATCCATTTTTTTGGCTCACATCACATCGCGCCATGCAGGCGTAGGTCACATCACGTCACAGATTGACGTCGATGCGACGGCAATGTGTGACCCGAGGGACGGCGACCGTCGTCGATTGCGCGTAACCCTCTGAGACTTTGTTCCTCACCAGGTGCGCGCCACTATCGGGCCGTGTCCAACCCCCAATGAAAATGAAATGAACACACTCAGCAAGCCGGTGGATTTCCGCGCCGGACCTGGCGCACCGCCCGTCGATGCCCCCGCCCCCGGCCCCAGTCCCGAAGCGGTGAAGATGCGCGACGCGATCATGGCGTTGACGCCGCTCTTGCGCGACACCGCATGGCAGAGCGAGAAAGAGACGGCGCTCGTACCGGAAGCATTGCAGGCCCTGGACAAGACCGGCTTCTTTCGCATTACGCTGCCGGCGGCATGGGGGGGCTCGGCCTTCGGCGCGCGCGATCTGGTCGAGGTGATTGCCGCTGCGTCTTATGCGGACGGCTCGGCGGGATGGAGCGGCTTTGCGGCATCCGGTATCCGCATGGTCCTAGCCTTCAGTCCGCAAGCGGTGGACGAGGTGTCGAAGCAAATACCGGACTGGGTCGGGCCCGCGGCGGTGGGAGCCTCTATCTTTTCCAACATCGTCGGACAGGCCAGACGTACCAGTGACGGATTCATGGTCACCGGCAAGTGGATGTACGGCAGCGGTTGTCGTTATGCCGCATGGGCCGTTGTTGGTATCGAATGGGAAGAGGAGAACAAGCCGGTCCGCGGCCTGGCGCTGATCTCCAAGGATCAGTACGAGATCCTCGACGACTGGCATGTCATGGGCATGGCCGCGAGTTCGAGCAACAGTATCGTCGCCCGCGAGGAGATCTTCGTTCCGGCCTATCGCGTCGTCCGCCATGCCGATCTCCCGGTCGCCCTGGGCGCGCTGCCGCAGAAATACGAAGGCCTTACGTATCGGATGGGACCGCTGGCAACGATGCTGTCGACGGCGCTCGCCAATATAGCGATTACCCTGGGTATGGCCCGAGGCTGTCTCGATTGCTTTATCGAACAGGCAAACAAGCGGGTACCGTTCAACCTCCCTTATGAAACGGTCGCGGCGATGGCGTCAACGCAGGTTGTCGCCGGACGCGTGCACGCCCGGATCAAGGCCGCGGAAGCATTGATCCTGCAGACCGCCGACGAAGTGGATGCCCGCACCCGTCGCGGCGAAGACTTCATGCCGCGTGAAGAATCCCTTGCCACGATGAGCCTGGTCTACGCCGCGAATCTTTGTGGCGAGGCAATAGACGAGATGCAGCTTTGCATCGGCTCCTCGACGGTCAGTCTGCGCAACCCCATTCAACGCTTTGCCCGCGACGCTCGGGTAATGCTGACGCACGGTGCCATCCGTCGGGACCCGGCCGCCGAAATCGCGGGCAGGCACGTGCTGGGTCTTCCGCCGTTCAACATGTTCGCAGGCGGTCTGGCACAGCGCTAATCCCTTTCACACAGAGAAAATCCACTATGTCTTTGTCATCCAACAATCGCTCATCGACTTACGCCATCGACCCGATCTTTCTCGAGCGCTGGTCGCCCCGTGCACTCGATGCGGAAGCCGTTATTTCCGATCAAGAGTTGATGACCCTCTTCGAAGCGGCGCATTGGGCTCCGTCCTCTTTTAACTCGCAACCGTGGCGCTTCATCTATGCCCGCCGGGATACGCCGGAATGGTCGACGCTGTTCGATCTTCTCGTGCCGATGAACCAGGGCTGGGCCGCGCGGGCCTCCGCGCTGGTCTTCCTGGTATCGGCCACCACCGCGCAACCACCGGGTGCTCCTGGGCCGCTACCCTCTTACAGTCATTCGCTCGACGCCGGCGCGGCCTGGGGTTATCTCGCCTTGCAGGCAACGCGGCTCGGATGGTGCACGCACGCAATGGCCGGGTTCGACGTCGAACGCGCTTATACGGCGCTCGATGTGCCCGCCGACACCTATCGGGTTGAAACGGTGATCGCTATCGGCAAGCTGGGAGACAAGCGCGTGCTGCCCCCGCCCTTGCAGGAGCGCGAGCAGCCCAACGCTCGGCGACCGGTGGAGGAATTGGTGTTCAAGGGAGGCTTCCGGTCATGAAGACGTCTTCGGACAGGCCTTTTATCGTCGGGATCGGCGGAACGGCCGCCAAAGGCTCGTCCACGGAACAAGCACTGGCCATTGCCTTGTCGGCCGCACAGGCAGCGGGAGGCCGGACGCAGCGCTTCGGCTGCGAGGCACTGCTGGCCCTGCCGCATTACGTGCCGGGCGGCAGCGCGCGCGACGGTGAAGGAAAAGCGTTGATCGAGGCGGTTCGCGCGGCGGATGGCCTCATTATCGCAAGCCCAGGGTATCACGGCACCATCTCGGGTCTGGTCAAGAACGCCATTGATTACCTCGAGGAAATGGCCAAGGACAAGCGCGTCTATCTGGACGGGTTACCCGTCGGATTGATCGCCACCGCCTATGGCTGGCAAGCAACTGGCGGCACTCTCGGCGCGCTGCGATCGATCGTTCATGCACTACGTGGCTGGCCGACGCCCATGGGGGCCGCCATCAACACGAGCGGAAAAATCTTTTCCGACGGTATCTGCCATGACCAGACCGTCGTCAATCAGCTCGAATTGGTTGGTCGTCAGGTCGTCGAATTCGCGGGATGGTCCGCACAGTACGCGTCACAGTCAACACCACTTGAAAACGTCAGCAAGGAAACTCGCTATGTCACAGATCCAGATTGACCGGCCGCCGCTCGGGACTGGCCTGCCGCCCCTCCCGCCCATGGTGCCGACCGGTTCCGTGGATTCCCCTTGGATCACCGATACCGGCCGCGACATCGCCGCCAAGGTACGCGCGCTGATACCGCTCATCCGTGAACAAGCGCAAGAAGGCGAACGGCTCGGTTCGCTGACACCCGATGTGCTTCGCGCCATCACGGACGCCGGCATTTTCAAGATGGGAATGCCCATCGAATGGGGGGGGCATGCGCTTGGCGCGCGCGATCTCGTCGAGATCATCAGTATTCTTGGCGAGGCGGACGGCTCCGCCGCCTGGGCCGCTTTCGTCGGCGTGGGCATGAAGAACCTCCTCGCGCTGAAGCCCCAGGTCATCGAGGAAGTCCGCGTCGACACCCAGGGTTGGGCCGGCCCGGTCATCGTTGGCGCTTCCGTGTATGCGACGAAGGTCGGCGATGCGCGCAAGGTCGACGGAGCGTGGATGGTCAAGGGTCGCTGGGCTTTTGGCAGCGGCTGCAAACATGCCAAATGGGCATTGCTCGGCATCGAGTACGACCCGGCGTCCGGCGGCGGTTCCGGCCGCGGCGTCGTCGTAGTCCAGCGCGAACAATACACGATACTCGACGACTGGCATGTCATGGGCTTGTCCGGCACGGCAAGCAACAGTCTGGAGATCATCGAGGAACAGTTCGTACCGGACCATCGATTCCTCGATCTGGCGGAATTTCCGCTACAAATGCAGCTCATTCGCGACCGGTTCCAAGGTGCCGGTTTCCAGCAGCGCGGTCTCGCCCAGTTGCTTACGGTAACCCTCACCAATATCGCCATCGCCTTGGGCATGGCCCGTGGCGCGCTGGCGTGCTTCGCGGAGCAGGCGCAGACACGCAAGCCGTTCAGCCTGCCCTATCCCACCATCGCAGACATGGCGTCCGTCCAGGTGGCCGCGGGTAAATCCCTGGCCATGATCAAGGTCGCGGCCGCGACGATCGAGGGCTGCGCGGACCAGTTGGACGCGAGAACAGCGGCCGGCCTGGATTTCGGCATCGAAGAGGAATCCGAATTCAGCCTGAGCCTTGCGTATGCGGGAAATCTTTGCGAAGACGCGATCACCCTGCTGCAAAAGACGATCGGATCTTCGTCGATGTCGCTGAAAAATCCGATTCAACGCTTTGCGCGCGATGTCCGGGTTCTGACGTCACACGGCGCGATCCGCGTTGATCCGCAATCGGAACAAAACGGCCGCCGCATCCTGGGGCGCGAGCCGTTCCCGATGTTCGGCGGCGCCGTGCCGACCCGCGACAATCAAATCAAAAAGGAGTTTGTGAACCGATGAGCGATTTCACCATTGTCGATGGCGTGGCCCAGATTCACAATCCGGAGCTGTACCTGACCTGGCTTGACCGGCCAGACTATATCGAGGCATTGGCGGCCTCTCCCTCGCCGGAGATCACGGCAACCAAGCGGCTGCTCATCGAGTTCGAGGCAGAGCTCGCCCGCATGGTGCGGGATAACACCGTGCAGCGGGACGTCGAGGCGGTGATGACGCGTTTCGTGGCAGAGGACTATATCCAGCACGATCCAAACGCGCCGGGCAACGGCCGCGCGCTGCTCATCGAGCATTTTCGTCGCGTTCCCCTGAGCGGTGTCACCCCCCCTCCCGTGGTGAGCGTGATCGTCGAGGGGGAACTCGGCTGCATCATGATGAAGGAGCCGACGCCTGATCCAACCGCTCCTGGCCAGACCTATGACTGGTACATGATCACGGTGTTCCGGGTGCGCGGCGGCAAACTCACCGAGCACTGGAGCACCTTCAGAAAAATGGCCGACCCGTTTCCACCGCAAAAGAATTGAGGCGTGCCATGAACAAAGATTTCCGTTTTCCCGGGACAACCCCGAAGTTTCCGGAATCGGCCTATAGCAGCGAAACCGGACGACGCATCCGCGATAACGTGATACGCAACCTGGAACTGTTGCGCGCGCACGCCGCGGAGGGAGAAAAACTCGGGATGCTCGCCCCGGCGACGCTCGAGGCGCTGCACGAAGCCGGCGTATTCAAGATCACGCTTCCGATCGAGCTTGGTGGCTATGCACTCGGCGCGCGTGACAGCGCCGAGATCATCAACGCACTCGGTCTCGCCGATGCCTCCGCAGGCTGGACGGTGATCGTCTCGAGCGCCGCACGGAACACCCTCGCTTTTCCCGAGCGCGCACGGAACGAAGTGTTCAGCGACGCGGACAAATGGGTGGGGCCGTTGATGTTCGGTGCAACGATCCTGGCGCCCCATGTAGGTGATGGTCGCAAAGTCGAAGGCGGCTACATGGTCAAAGGCAAATGGCCATTCGGCAGCGGGTGCCGCGTTGCAGCCTGGGGATCGGTCGGCATTGCGTATACCGACCCGAAAACCGGCGCCGAGCGCCGCGCGATGGCGATATTGTCGAAAGACCAGTACCAGATCGTCGATGACTGGAAGGTCATGGGACTGGCGGCGACATCAAGCAACAGCGTGCGGGCCGAGGAAGAAGTATTCGTACCGGACTATCGCGTCGTTCATATGGACGAGTTGATCGGGCTCATCGACGGACTCCGGGGCAAATACCAGGGCCTGGGCTTTCAGCATAGCCCCATCGGCTCGATGGTGGCGATGACGGTCTCCTTCGCGGCACTTGCCTGCGGCATGGCCAAAGGCGCGTTGACGGCATTCATCGAACAAGCAAAAAAGCGCCCGCCTTTCAATCTTCCCTATGCCACCATGTCCGAGATGGTCAGTATCCAGGTGGTGGCGGGAAAGGCACGCGCGGTCATCAATGCTGCCGAGGCGGTGATCTACCGTCATGCCGACGAGGTCGACCGTCGTGCCATCGCAGGAGAGGATTTCTTTCCGCCGGACGAACCGGAAATCACGATGGATCTCGTGCATCAGATCCATCAATGCCTCCAGACCGTCGATGGCCTTCAGCTTGCGCTGGGATCCTCGACAGTCAGCCTTAGCAACCCGATACAGCGTTTCGTTCGCGATATTCACGTTCTGGCGACGCATGGCGCTTTCCGGGTGGATCCGATGGCCGAAATCAATGGCCGCGACCTATTCGGTTTGAAGCCGTTTCCCATGCTGGCCGCGTTGGCCCCGTCCTCCGGGCCGCCGTCCGGCGCCCCATCGGGCCCGCCTTCCGGTTTCCCGCCGGGACCACGCCCGGGCTTTCCACCGGGACCACCGCCGGGTCTTGCGAAAATATGATGGATACCTAACATCACCCGCCGTCACACTAAAAAAACATATCGTGACGTGCGGTCAAGCGGCTAGGAAAAAACGCCTATCCTCACCCAAAGGAGACAAACTTGGAACAGATTGCCGACCGATCCTCATTTCATGGTCACCCGCCGCCCAAAGCATCGTGGCAGACCTATCTTATCGATTTGCTACAAGCCCCTGCCAAGGCAAAAGCCGCGCTTCTCGGATGCTTCATCCTGATGACCCTCAGTCCGGCGGGACTGTCGGCGATGATGCCCTTCATCACCGCATCATTCGCGGCCCACACCGGCAAGCCGATGCCGGAGGCAATCCTGCTCTTCGTGGCGATTCCGCTGTTGATCGCACCGCTGATCCTGCCGATCGCTGGTGCCTGGGTGGACCGATGGGGCGCGAAACGGGTCGCCATTCCGGCGTCTGTCCTGTACGCCGTAATGACAGCGCTGATACCTTTGAGCAGCGCCTTGCCCTGGCTTTTTGGCCTTGTCATCGTGCTCGCGTCGGTGTTTGGGTTCATGGCCAGCCTTGCCGTGGTCTTCAAGGTGGTCACAGGATGGTTCCCGCGCCACCGCGGCATCGGTTTCGCGCTCATCGGCATGGTATCGAGTTTGGCCAGCGCCGTATTCTCCCCGGTGTCCCAATGGGCAATCGACGGCAATAAGTCAGGGTTTGCCGGCCTTGGATGGGACGGCACCTACTATGCCGTTGCAGCCTCGATAGCGATCATCGCGATTCCGGCCACGCTGTTCCTTCTATCCGAACCCGCCTACGCGCCCGCCGAGCCAGCCTTTCCGAAAAACCCGGCCGAGCTGGACCTGCGCGACGTCCCCGGTGTCCCGCTGCGCAAGGCGTTGCGGACCCACACCTGGATATTCATCACCGTGTCCCTGGCGCTGGCTGCAGCGGGCCCCATGGCCGTACGGCAGAATGCGGTCAGTTTTTTTGCGGAACGGGGCTTCGATCCGGCGATCGTCGCGATATCGCAATCGGTGCTTTTCATTGCCTCGATCGTCGGCTTGCTCTTGGGTGGCCTGACGCTCGACCGCTCTCGCCGCCCGTGGATCGTCGTCCCCATCTTCGCGGTCGTGCCGATCGGCCTTCTCCTTTCCTACTTCAATCACGGCAACGTTCCCTTGCTATTCCTGGCTACCGCCTGCCTCGGCTTTGCCACAGGCGCGGAATCATCATTGGGGCCATTCCTCATCGCCCGCTATTTCGGCCTGAAATGCTTCGCCCAGCTCCAAGGCCTCACGCTCGCCATCTCGACACTGTCGCTCGGACTTTCGCCTTTCCTGGTAAGCATCATGCAGATGGCCACGGGCAGCTATTCCGTCCCGTTTGGCGTACTGACCGCGCTCACCGGCCTGGCCGTACTACTTGCATTTTTCCTGCCGAAATACCCTGCCGAATGGATTCACCCTGCCGAACACGAGGGATTCACGGCCCGGGAAACCGCCACACCACCAGGAGACACGTTCTAGGCAATCCGCTGTTGGGAACAAGGCTGTGATGGCAGGACCGCATTGCCGGCGCTCGATCGGGCGCGGACATACACAAAAAAGAAGGAGACGTCATGAACATGACTGGTGTCAGGGCGGAAGTCCGACGCGAGTTCAGCGATCGCATTGTCGGTCCCGACAACAGGCCCAGTAAGCTCGCGCATTACACGGTGGCCGCCATGGAAGAGGATCTCTCCGTGCGCGGCTGGCCGGAAGGCCATCTGATCGGGTCCGTTTCAGAACTGCGGCAGCGCTTTGGGATGGGCCGCAAGGCCTGCCAGGAGGCCATCGCGATCATGGAAACACGGCGGCTCATCGATGTCCGGCGCGGTGTTGGCGGCGGCCTCTATGTCTCTCGTCCCGGATTGAACGACACCGCGGAAGCCCTGATTCTGCATCTCGTCCTCAGCCGCGCCTCCCCCCGCGCCCTTCGCGATGCACGCATCGTCGTTTGCCAGTTGGCCATCCGCTCGATCATCAACAGTCACGCACCTTTCGTGTATCGCGATGCCCCCACGATCGCAGGCACGGCACCCGGATCGAACTTTCATCGCCAACTCGCGCATGCCTCTGGCAATCCGGCCATCGCGTTCCTCATGGATATTCTGGAGGCGCTGCCTCTACGCTACGTGCGCACCACGCCGCTGAACCTGGTCGAACCGTCCGCGATCCACATTGCCCCCTTGGACAATGCGATCATCGACGCCACCCAGCACGGTGACGCGGAAACGGCATGCTGCCTGATCCGGGACCGTATACAGTTACTAGACATGGTGGGGGTGAATCGCCCCATGGACCACGTCCGCTTCGACCAGAGGACGACCTTCCTCGATATGAAAAAAGCGGCCGGCCGGCTGGCGGGATTGCTCGTCGAGGAAATTCTGGCGCATACGGCGTCTGCTTCATTCAAGCTCGGGTCCGAATGGGAAATAGGCGCACGCTACGGATACACCACCGAGGTTGTACGTCCGGCCCTGCGCATGCTTGAGGATCTCGGCATCGTTACCTGTTGCCGCGGGCGCAGCGGTGGGGTGATGAGCACTCCCCCCAAAATCGGGCCCGTCGTAAGGTTGATCAGTTCGGGCATTGCCAGCGGCGGCATCTCCGATGAACAGAACTTTGGATTGGCAAGCCAGCTCGTGATAGAAGGTGTACGCTTGGCCGCCGATCGTAACAAGCATGCGAATGAGCTGCCGGGCGAGGATCTGCCCTCTCAGAAAATTGACAAACTGACGGATCTTATCGACATCGAAAACAGGTTACTCGACATGATGGACAACACGATCCTGGCCATCTTCGTGCGAAGCCTGGCGCTGCAATGCCTGCTCGGCAAGACGCTGGCGGACCTTGCGCGATTTTCGGAAAGGCGCGCCTCGGCCACATATGCCTGCAACCTGGCCATCTCGCGCGCCATCCAAACGGGGGATGCGACGGCCGCGGTCAGGGCAGCCGAGCGCAAAAGCACATTGATGAAGGACGAAATAATGGGGGTTTCGTGAGTCTCGTCGATCGCGTGGTGCGCCGTGCCAATCCCCCTTCCGACTTACCCGATAAACTCGACCCTCCGCTATTGCGCATCGCGGGCGTCGTGGTCCTCGGCGCCTTCATGTCGATACTCGACACGACCATCGTCAACGTCGCGATCCGCGGATTGACCAAGGCCTTCCATGCGCCGCTGGAAACCACGCAGTGGATCTCGACGGGATATATGCTGGCCCTCACCACAATCATCCCCCTCGCCGGCTGGGCTGCAGACCGCTTTGGCACCAAACGCCTCTATCTCACATCCATCCTGCTGTTTCTGAACGGGTCCATATTGTCTGGTGCGGCCTGGTCGATGACGACACTGATCGTCTTCCGTGTCCTGCAAGGCTTGGGGGGTGGCATGATCCTGCCTGCCGGCATGACGCTTCTGAGCCAAGCCGCGGGGCCACAGCGTATGGGACGCTTGATGGGCATCGTGGGACTTCCCATCGTGCTCGGCCCCATCCTGGGTCCGACCCTCGGCGGATGGCTTGTGGACGACGTTTCATGGCGCTGGATATTCTTCATCAATGTACCGGTCGGCGCGATTGCGTTCCTTGCGGCCTATCATGTGCTGAAGCCCGACGAATCCAAACCGCACCACGCGTTGGACTGGCCAGGCTTGCTTCTGCTTTCACCGGGCCTGGCAATTTTTGTCTATGGCCTTGCGCGAACGACGGCAGCGGGCAACTTCGATTCGTTGATCGCGGATGGCTGTACGCTTGGCGGGCTGGCGATGATCGTTGGATTCATCCTGCATGCCCTGCATCGCGACGATGCGTTGATCGATGTGCGACTGTTTGGTGGGCGGACCGTTGGCGCGGTGGCCTTCATTACCTTCCTGTTGAGCGCCGTTGGTTTCGGCATATCGTTGCTGCTGCCTTTATATTTTCAAATGGCACGGGGTTATTCGGCTTTCACCACGGGCATGCTGGTTGCGGCCGAGGGGCTGGGTGCCGGCGGAGCAATGCCAGTGGCGGGCTATCTCGCCGACAAGATTGGCGCGGGGAAAGTGGTGTTGGCGGGGATAGCATGCATGGCGTTATCAGTTTTGCTATTGAGCATGATCGACGGTGCAATGCCGCTCTGGCAGATTGAAGGAATACTGATCCTCGAAGGACTCGGGAAAGGCGCGACGATGATGCCTGCCACGAGTGCGGCCCTCAGTACATTACGAAAACACGAGATCGCCCGCGCAACGAGCGGGCTGAATGTCATCCAGCGTGCTGGCGGCGCCCTCGGCACAGCGTTGCTTGCGGTGATCCTGACGCACGGGATATCTCGTTTCGTCCCTGGCGCGGGTACCGGTAACTTGCACGCTGACGCAGGGCCGAGTGTGCCACGGGAGATTGCGTCAGCACTGGAACACGTCTTTCGTCACGCGTTTTTATGGTCGCTTGGCATGGTTGTATTGGCCGGTTGTCCCGCCCTGCTCCTGTTGCGTGGCCGCGCCGATGGTAAAAGCGATAAGCCCGCGGCTTCGATGCATTGACACGGCGTCGCACACCGCCGTGCAGCCTTTTTATTTGTGGGGTCGCGCAAATTTGAACTGCCCCCCAGAAGTTAGACAGTATGAGAGAGAAGGGCCAACGTGTCGATTAGACACGTCGGCCCTTTTGCATTTGGGTCAGCAAGACCTGGATAAAGCGCTGACCAACTCGCAGTGCGCCGCAGTCTGGCCTTGGCATCCGACGACCTGTTTAAGCGCACGTTGCATCCGCTGCAGATCACGTATTTTTCCCTGTATATCCTTCAGATGTTCGCGCGTCATGCGATCGGCATCGGCGCAAGGCCGATCCGGATGATGAACGAGCGCAAGCAGTTCGCGAATCTCGTCGATAGTGAAGCCGAGCTCTCGGCCGCGACGAATGAACGATAGTTGGTCCGCAGACGCCTTGTCATATTGGCGATATCCGTTGCCCGCCCGACTGGCGGCAGGCAAGAGTCCGACCTTCTCGTAGTAGCGAATAGTTTCGATGTTGACGCCAGACACCTCGCTCAGCGTTCCGATGGAATATATTTCAGCCATGGCTTGACCCTGTAGTGGCTACAGGGTTCAGGATACGCCTTTCAGAACCTCAGCGCGGGCGCTATGCCAGGAGATTGCTGCCATCATTGTGATGAGCCACCACGTGAATCGAGCGCCCAATATCGCAAATTGCTGTGGATCGCACTGGTGATCAATGGCGCTATGTTTGCCGTAGAGCTCGCATCTAGTTTTCGGGGCGAATCCGTTTCTCTTCTCGCTGACTCGCTCGATTTTCTGGGCGACGCGGCGAACTACGGTATCAGCCTCGCTGTTCTCGGAATGACTCTCGACGTTCGTGTGAAGGCATCGCGCCTCAAAGCTGCGTCCATGCTCGCTTTCGGCGTTTGGGTGTTGGCGTTGGCAGTATGGCATTTCACGACTGACCGGATACCAAATGTTCCGATCATGGGCGCCGTAGGATCGTGTGCGCTTTTAGCCAATGGCACCGTCGCGGCGCTTCTCTACCGATTCAGGGAAGGGGACAGCAACATGCGCAGCGTATGGCTGTGCACCCGTAACGACGCCCTCGGCAACCTGGCCGTACTACTCGCTGCGCTCGGCGTATTTGGGACAGGTTCGGCGTGGCCAGACCTCATTGTCGCTGCAACTATGTCGTTTCTAGCGGTGACCTCAGCGCTACGTATCATTAGGCAGTCCAACGAGGAGTTGCGAGGCTATCAACAGAGTCGATCAACCGCGCAGAATTAGGCCCGTTGCCGGTGCGTCCTTGGGAACGTACGAGGTGACGTAATCCGCATCTTCAAATCATCCACGTACTTTTAACGGTACTGAACAGGACTTAAGCCCTTAAGCTTCATTTTGATGCGATCGTGGTTGTAGTAGCGAATGTATTGCTCCTCGGCCCGTGAACTGTTGAATCCATTGCCCTGGACGACCCATGAGACACCTCCGAGAATAAGGTGTTGCGACGACCGGTTGAATCTACCTTTTTTCTGATCTGTCAGATAACGACGCCATACGACCGCGACTAATTATTACGTGTGGCTATCGATCAAACAGAACCAAATTCCGTCTTGAAACGATGTTGTCGATAGCATTCCACAGGCAGCAATAACCGAGACATATCGTTGGAATATTATTCTTCCAGTCATCCTGCCCGCCTGCGATTGCTATACAGCAACCGTGATCGGACGCTCCTCGACAACTGACAAGCCGTATCCCGAGATCGCGGACAAGCTGTGACGATGATTCGTCAACAGGATCATTTGCTGAACGCCGAGTTCAGCAAGCACCATCGCGCCGGCGCCGTAGTCGCGTAGCTCCCTGAGTTCCGCGTCCCGATCACCTTGGTTACGAAATCGAACCGTCGCGGCGAAGGCATCCGTTTGTGGCTTGTTGATAATCACCACGACACCGGCCCCTTCCTCCCCGATCATTTCCATCGACCGGGCGAGGTGACCCGATTCCGCACCTGCCTCACCAAAGGCATCAGAAAAAATAGACAGTGCGTGCATTCGTACGAGCACAGGCCGACTCGGGTCGATGATCCCCTTTACCAAAGCCACTTGTTCGGTCTTGTTGGCCTTGTTCCAGTATGCATAGGCCAGCCACTCGCCACCCCATTTACTCGTGAACGTCGTGGTTGCCTTGCGCTCGAGCAGATGATCGTGACGCAACCGATAGGCGATCAGATCCCGGATCGTGCCGATCTTCATATCGTGCCGCTGTGCAAACGCGATAAGATCGTTCATCCGCGCCATCGTGCCGTCATCCTTCATGATTTCGCAGATCACACCGGACGGGTTCAACCCGGCGAGACGTGCTACATCCACGGATGCTTCCGTATGACCGGCCCGGATCAAAACGCCGCCATCACGGGCTCGCAGAGGGAAGACATGCCCAGGGCTGGTGATATCCAACGGCCCCTTTGTGGGATCTATCGCGGCAGAGATCGTACGCGCGCGATCCGCTGCCGAGATGCCCGTGCTGACGTCTTCTCGCGCTTCTATCGATATGGTAAAAGCCGTTTCATGGCGTGTGCCGTTGGAACGACTCATTAGTTCAAGCTTCAGTTGTTCGACCCTCGACTCGGTCATTGCGAGGCAAATCAGCCCTCGACCATGCGTTGCCATGAAATTGATCGCGTCCGGCGTGGCCATCTGGGCCGGAATGACGAGATCACCCTCGTTTTCACGATCTTCATCGTCGACCAGGATGAACATGCGGCCATTGCGCGCTTCATTGATGATCGCCTGAGGCGAGGAAATACAGGATCGCGTTTCAGCGGACAGATTCATTTTTCTTGCATCATAGATGCCCAATCGGTAATCCTCATTGCGTCGGTGCCTGCCTCACGTTCGATGACATCATCAATATTGGCGCTACTCCCCGGGGGATATCGGCGAGTAGCCCAGGTTCATGGATCTAGAACGACATCATCAACTTCTCATTGAGGATCAGTGCCCTTGGCAGCTTCTCGCCCGCCACCGTTCCCGGATTCGTGATCAACGATGCCGTCGAGATCAAATAGATCCCCGGCCGTACGCGATACGAATATGAAATGGCGCCTTGCGTGGATACGGTGGAAGTATTGACAAGGCCGCGTGCCGCTTCGATCGCCTGCAAGTTACTACTTTCATAGCTCTTGCTGAAACCAACCGAGATCATGTCGTATGGGCGGCTCGCAAAAGGGCCGACATAGAACAGATTGACCGCATAATCCTTGGTAAACAAATTGCGATCGGAGGGCGCCGCGTCCACTTTGATATCGAGGCTCAATCCTCCTGGGTTGTTCGCATTCTTGAGGAGCTGCATGGTAAACCCGGCATACGCCGCATAGTTATTGCTCGCTGTCTGTCCATTGAATCTCGTATAGTCGGTTGTATTGTAAATAAAGCCGGCTCTCGCCCAGATTGTCTTGCTGTCTTTCGACACACCGGTTTTATAGCCAACTTCATTGATAAACAACGGCCCGGTATCCGGGGTCCGCCATCTGAAGCCCGTCGGATTTTCCGACAACTCTACAATTGCACCGGATGAACTGATACTCCGCGCCACCCCAAAATGGTAGTAAAAGTTCTTTGTCCACGGATCCCTGACAGTAACCTCCGCGGTAGGCGTGGGCGTGTAGACGCTCATGCCTACCAGCGCCGGAATGGAGCTTTGCAACCCCTGTGCGGCAGACCCTGCGTTCCCGGTGAGGTTCATCCCCACGAAGTCCTGCACGGTCAGCAGGTAACCAGCCTTCAACTCAAGTGCATTCCCAAACAATGGCACGCTGATAGCCAACGTGGTCATCGCCGGGTCCATCACGGGCGCCTCGCCCGTTCTACCGTTAGAAAAAATCTGAGAAGCGCTGCCGGTAAATTGCGAACCGAGGGGAAACCCGATACGACTCAAATCATAGGTAACGTAGATGTTCGTAATGGAATAGGCGCTAGCACGTTGCCCGGCGTAGTTTTGCGACCCAGACCGATAGCGGTTTAAAACGTCATACTCCGCCACAGGTGAAATCGATGCCTGTATACCCCAACCGGATTCGGCCAGCCAGGGCCGAAGGCCGAATAATTTTGGAAAGACGGTATCGCATGTAGATGGCAAGTAGATCGTGCTCATGATACGGGTATTGTATTGATCGTACTTTTGACAATCAAAGCTGCCCGTGGAAAGCGATCTTGACAGGTCGGGAACCGCCGACGATGGCGGTGCTTGCGCAACTGACATCTGCGATGCTTGCGTACTCTCAGATGTTTGTGCCTCCGCCACGCAATCGAATGTCCCGAGGAAAGCAACCAACGACGCCAGCGAGATGATCTTACGCCTCGACGGCGACAGTGATGCTGAGAGCCAATTCTGGTCCAAAGTCTCCTCCTTATTATTTATTTGGAAAGCACTTCTTGGTACCAGCGCTCATCATCAGCGCAGTGCCCCCAAAAAAATAGGTGCATCTATCGCGACGAGCAACCGGACCGCAGATTGCTCGTGGGCGACAAGGAGGAAAGCTTTTGTTACTTGAATTTTGTCAGATCGGCCGGCTCCAGCCTCGTATTCTCCAGATGTGATGTCTCGTATCAAGCGCCAGCTGTACCTCTGCGGTATCGAACGTTAGCGCATGTGGCATGAGATTTTTATTAAGATGCCGCGGATTGGAAAGCAACATGTGCGTTGTTCGCTCGTCCTCTTTGCTCGATGATTCAGACCAGAACGAATGCCGCGCTCACCATACCTTCTCAACGGCCGCGCTTAACAAGGGTTTACGCTCCTGTTGTAATTCGTCCTGTTCATGCAAATCGATCATCGCCGTGGCAGCATCTCATTGCAATGCAGCATGGCTCCTCACACGGGTTTGGTATCGGCATGCATGACGCGAACGTTGTCCGCGATCACTAGATCCATATCGGTCAACTGCTGGACTTCAGCTGGCGAGAAGCCAGGAGCCACTTCTTCCAGTACGAACCGGTTTCCGCGACGCACAAGCAAAGCAAGATCCGTGACGATCATATCGACGCATTGCGGCGCGGTAAGGGGATATTGGCACTCCCGTACCAGCTTTGCGCGCCCCTTGCTGTCGCTATGTTCCATCACGATGATGAGCTTGCTTCCGCCAGCGATCAGATCCATCGCGCCACCAATACCCCCTCCTACCTGACCGGGTACGCTCCAATTGGCAAGGTCGCCGTTTTGTGCAACCTGATACGCACCCAGCAGCACAGCTGATAGCTTGCCCGAACGCGCTACTTCGAACGACACGACACTGTCGAACAATGCGCCGCCGGGCCGCATCTCTATAAAACCGCCGGCGGCATCAAAGAGATCGGAATCCGGCACCCCCGAATCATCGAGTAGCTCGTAACCCAAGGCACCGTTCTCGGCATGGAGCGTAATGCTTCGCCCGCCGACATGCGAGGCCACCAAGGTCGGCAACCCGGAGCCCAGATTAACGTAACCATGCTCCGGCAATAGCGCCGCGGCGCGTTGCGCAAATTCCATTCGAGACAAGGCCGGCTTGCCAAAATACTCTCGCCGGCTATCCGGCGCTCGACGCCTGAGGGCACCCTTGGGTATGGCGATTTTCCTGGTCGTAAGCACGATACGGGACACGAAGATACCCGGCAAGCCGACGCGCTCGGGTGCGATGGTACCGGCCTCCACGATTTCCTCGACCTCGACGATGGCAACCCGCGCACCCTTTGCGAAGCTCGGATGGAAATGCGTGCTACTGCCGCGAAACTCGACGTTGCCATTCGTGTCTGCGCGAAAGCCTCGCACCAGTGCATAGTCAACCGGTAGAGCGTGTTCGAGCACATATTGTTTGTCGCCGAACTCGCGCACTTCCTTGCCTTTGGCCAGCGGGGTTCCGACAGTCACCGGACTGTAGAACGCCGGCAACCCGGCAGCAGCGGCACGCAGGCGCTCCACCAGAATGCCTTGCGGCACCATTTCAAGCTGTACCTCGCCGGCAGCGGCGCGTTGCTCAACAAGAGACGGAAATCCGGGCCTTGCTGAAAAGGATAGAACGACCTTGGCAATCTGCCCGTTCTCTAACAGTAGCTCCGGCCGAAATTCTCCGGCACCAAGCGAATTGGCAACCACGCATAGATCGCTCGCGCCCTGCTCCTTCAGCGCGATCACCAAACTGTTCGGATAGCTGTGTCCCACGCCAAAGCCGGCAATGGCGATAGTCGATCCGTTCGGGATGTCCGCTACTGCAGCCTCTGGCGAGGAAAAGATCTTTGTCATTATGTTATATCGGTAAGAAGTGGCCGGAAACGAAGCAAGGCAGCGTCATCCCCCGCATCGCAAAACACCGCTTTTAATGGCAGGCCGATTTTCAGTTGCGCAGGATCGTAGTCGACGATATTGGTCAGCACGCGCGGCCCTTCATCAAGGTCGACCAAGGCGAGCACATAGGACGGTGTCTCGCGATACGCCCCTTCGCCGCGGTGAACGATCGTGAAGCTGTAAACCGTCCCGCATCCGCTTGCCTCGAACCACTCGACCGAATCATGTCCGCACTCTGGGCAGAATTGCCGCGGATACCAGATGACAAAGCTACACCGCGGGCAACGCGGCAACATCAACCGACCGGCCTTCGTGCCATCCCAAAACGGCTTTGTCTCCGGGACCACGGGCGGCGCCGGCACCGGTAATTGGGGCGCATTCATGCATCACCTCGACCAAGAATCAACGTCGCGCTGCACAGCCGGGAGATACCCCCGCCCGTGCCATGCGCCAGTGCGACTTCACAATTTTTGACTTGTACTTCCGGATTGGCTTCACCACGAAGCTGACGAACCGCCTCAATGATCTTGACCATACCGCCCTGATAGCCTGGGTGGTTGTTGCACAATCCACCGCCATCGGTATTGACAGGGAGTTGACCGCCAATGCGCAACGCGCCGTCCGCAACGAACGCACCAGCCTGCCCCTTCTTGCAAAACCCAAGATCTTCCAGCGTCATCAATACGGTAATCGTGAAGGAATCGTAGATAGAGGCGTAATCGATATCATCCGTCGTTACCCCAGCCTCCTTGAAGGCCACGGGACCCGACCAAACGGCAGCGGTATAAGTCGCGTCCAGACGACCCGACATGGTGTGCTTGATCGCTTCACCGTGGCCAAGCACCTTCACCGACTGGCGCGTTAAGTCGGCCGCCACCTCCGGAGTCGTCACGATCACCGCACCGCCGCCGTCGGTAACGACACAGCAATCCAATCGTCGCAGTGGATCGGCAACGAAAGGCGATGCGAGCACCTCCTCGACCGTGACCGGTTTGCGCAGCAACGCGTTCGGATTGAACTGCGCATGAAACGCGGCCGCCGCCTTCACTTCGGCAAGTTGCCGGGCGGTGGTTCCATATTCGTACATATGGCGCTGTGCCGCCAGCGCATAGATACCGATATTGGTTTCGCCGTAAGGGGTCTCGAAAGCATACTCCGGCGTTTCAGGAGGTAGTTTCGCACCTCGAACGATTCCCCGGACACGCGCGCCTTGTGTCACCAGCGCGATACGGCACTTTCCGCTTGCCACCGCGAGCGCCGCATGACCGACGTGACAAAGATAGGACGATCCACCTGTAAAAGTCGAATCCGTATAGCGCAGATTCTTCAGGCCGATATATTCGGCTAGCGAGATGGCGCCGAAACCAAGCTGGCCATTGCAAAAAAAACCATCCACATCCTTCAGCGCGAGTCCAGCGTCAGCAAGGGCGCCCAGCGCCACTTCCGCATGAATTTGCGCCGCCGACCGATCTGGCAAGTCTCGGGCTGGGTGCTCATACGCACCGACGATAAACGCTTTTCCGTTCAAGCTCACGCACTACTCCACGGCACATTGCGATATCGCTAGAGTAGCGTCACAGGGCTATCGCTTCCAAGCACGCCGCGCAAGTGTCCGCCGTGTGAATCGACAGGCGAGAGTGGGTTGGAACAGCCTTCCGATTATCGCTTCGTGCAAGGATGCGCGGTTCCTTATCTCGTCTTCTGACGAAGCCCCGTACTCGCGGAAAACAAGCTGTCAATGACATCAAGATTGCGTGGATATCAGACAGTGTGTGAAACCGACTCGATCATCTCTCGCGCAATGCGATTGGCGGGACAATGCTTAAAACAGACCCGTTAACGTCAAAGAGGCTGCCCGAATCAACGGCACAGCCTCTCCTTTCAATCAATACCACCCTTCCCTGATCGTCGCTTAACAGGAGGATTCAACGATTTGAAGGAATGCACCTTATTGAGCGGCCTTCTCGGACTCGAAGCGTCTAATCAGGTCGCGCCGCCAAGCCCGGATGGCGGTGCCCGCATCATCAACGAAGACAGTGACGGCCGCGCGTTGGTGGTGCTCCGTCGCGGTCAGCAAGTCTGGGCTTATGTGAACCGTTGCCCGCACTTTTCGATTCCGCTCGATTTCGAACCCGGAAAGGTGCTGTGCTACCGGTCCCAGGTGGTGATGTGTGCGCACCATAGCGCGCTATTCAGATTCGAGGATGGGCGGTGCATCGAAGGTCCGTGCGAGGGCGCCACGCTGGAGGCGATACCGGTCGAAGTCGACACGTCGGGGTGGGTGGTGTTCGCCCGATAGCCGCTTCGCCATCGAAACGAGACGGCCTCGTGTCACCCGCTGATGCCCGTGCGCAATGCCATGATACGGCGTTGCCAACTCATTTCTGCAACGCAAGTGCGTGATATTTCCGCCCGTAATACGCCAGGCCCGAATGTTCGTCCGGGGCAATCCTCACCGCGGCGATAGCGCAGAGGAAAATACTGTGCGTCCCTGCCTCGACGGTCTGGACGATACGAGCATCAAAATTCACCAACGCATTGTCCAGCGTTGGCGCACCTGTCTCCAGCACGCTCCACTGATCGATCTGAAAGCGTTCCTGAACCGTTGCCGCACTTGCAAACGTCCTGGATACCTGTTCCTGATCTGCTGTAAGCACATTGACACATAGCACGCCATTGCCATTGAACACTGCGTGCTGGCGGCTATTTCGATTCATGCACACCAGCAGCATGGGAGGGTCGTCTGTCACGCTACAGACTGCCGATGCCGTGAAACCGCCACGGCCGGCAGGGCCGTCCGTGGTAATGACGGTTACCGCCCCGATGAGCCGAGACATGGCTTCGCGAAAGTTGAGTTGGTCAATCATCTTGGTGTCCGCGACGTATGGTGGAGATACTGCGCGGGCGTATGGATTTGAACGTACAGCGCGGCGATAGCAAGTACTGTCATGACACCCTCGGCAGATCTATCGCCGAGAGACATCGCGTCAGAACGGCCCACCCAGCTAAGGGAAGACTAGCGCGTGGAGAGACCATGGAACAAGTCCATCCCCCATGCTGTCCGGCGTGTGTATCGCCGATTCGGGTATACGCAGATGACGGCCCCGTTTCGGGCGTTTCCTGCCAGAAAAACTGATATCCCCAAAAAAAATCATGCGTCGTCCGCCACGCGATCGGACCACCGACGACACGCGGCTGGAACACACGGGACCGGGTGCCGGCATCTCCCGACGGTCCAAGATACACAGACCGGACAGCACCGTGCGCATGCTTGTTCATTGGCAGTCTCGCGCGCTAGTCTTCTTTCACCCAGTGCATACGCCCTATCCGTTGCTAAAAACATGTGAGAGAGACAATGAAGCTGCTGAGTTTTGAAGTGGACGGTTCGCAGAGGTTCGGTGTATGGGTCGGAGATGGTGTGGTCGACCTGACGCAACGCTTCGGGAGTCAATATCCCGATTTGCTGAGCGTGTTGCAAGCCGGGGTGCTGCCCGAGATCGCCGCGACAGTCAAGGACGTAAAACCCGACTTCACCGCGGAGCGCATTACGTTTCTGCCCGTCATCCCAAAGCCACCAAAGATTATCTGCATCGGCATCAACTACGAAGAGCATCGTACAGAGATCCAGAGGGAACCTACGCTCAAGCCACCGGTACTCGGTCGTTTCACTAATTCCCAAATAGGTCATCTTGGCGTGATTCCCGCTCCTCCGGAGTCCGAGAAACTGGACTACGAGGGAGAAATCGCCGTCATCATCGGTAAAGCGGGCCGACGCATTCCTCTGGATCAGGTCTGGACGCATGTCGCCGGTTATGCGCCGTACAACGATGCCTCGGTCCGCGACTGGCAGGGTCATACGCATCAATGGACGCCAGGCAAGAACTTTTGGCGTACCGGCGGATTCGGACCTTGGATGAGCACGGCCGACGAGTTCGGCGATGATCCCGAGCTGCATCTCAGCACGCGATTAAACGGCGTGGAGGTTCAGCGCGCGACGAGCCGGCAGATGATCTTTTCGATTGCCGAACTGATCACGTATTGCTCGACGTTCACGGAGCTCGAGCCGGGCGATGTCATCGTGACCGGCACACCAGGCGGTGTGGGCGTACGCCGCAAGCCACCGCTTTTCATGAAGGATGGCGACGTGGTCGAAGTGGAAATCTCGGAAATCGGCGTGCTTCGCAACGTCGTTGAACGCGAAGCGTAAGCAAAGCGCTTCCTCAGCTAATCGTAAAGGATAAGAATATTATGAATATCGGCATTCTGGGCGCTGGGAAAATGGCGCAAATGTTAGTACCCAAACTGGTGTCCGGCGGTCATCGCGTCATCATTAGCAACTCCCGGGGACCGGCATCGTTGCAGACCCTGGTCGAGCAACTGGGCCCGGGTGTACGCGCGGCGGACGCGAAACAGATGCTCGCCGATGCCGATGTGGTCATTCTCGCCACGCCATGGGAGAAAACATCCGCCGCGGTGGCCGCTGCCGGCGCATGGACCGGGAAAATCGTGATCGACACCACCAACAACCGCCGTGGTCCTCGCCCGGAGGATCTTATCGATATCGGTGGCCGCGGTTCCAGCGAGGTGGTCGCGGAGAAGCTTCCAGGCGCGCATGTGGTGAAAACCTTCAACTACGAACCGATTCCGGTTTTTGCCGCGGGTCTTCCGCCCGAGGGTGACAGCGGTGCGATCTTCTTTTCGGGGGACGATGCGCAAGCCAAGGCAACGGTGGCACAACTGATCCGAGACATCGGTGGTGAGCCGATCGATGCGGGTTCGCTGGCCGACGGAGGCAAACTGCATGGCATGGGAGGGCCACTTTCGCTCAAGATGAGATTGCTTGCCCCCAAGGAAGCGCAAGCGCTACTGAACACGGCGCGTCATGGCGATAAGTGACTAAACGGCGCATCGAGGCGCGTCGCAACGGTAGGTGCGGTTGTCAGGGTGGTGCACACCCGTTTGTGCCAGCCTGGGCCGCCGTTGCCGTACACCGTCGACTTGGCGTGAGCAACGCGACGAGGTTGACGCATTGTCAGATGGCGGGCGATCCATCATTCCGATAAGCCTCCGAAGAGGCGTGTGTCTGCGAATGATGGCATTGCGTTGCGTTATTGGCGGTGCGGCGCATGCCGTTGCGTTGTACCCTCCCCCATTCGCTCCGCCACGGCCTAGTGATGGGATAGACCTTCGTTTTGACTGGCAGACCCCTTATGACAACAAGTTTGCAATCTCGTTGGATTGTCCTGGGCGCGCTGTCGTTCATGATGTGCGTGAGCATGGCGCTACCCATCTACGGCGGCAGCGTCCTCGGCACCTATATGACGGCCAATCTGCACTGGGAACGCAGCACACTCGGACTGCTTATCGCAGCGAACATGGCCGCGAACGGTCTCTGCGCGCCGTTCGTCGCCGCACTGACGACAAGGATTGGCGTGCGCTGGTGCCTGATCATCGGCTGTATTCTGATGGCGGCGGCGGCAATCGCGCTAGGCACCTTGGTAACGGCTCCGTGGCAAGCGGCGCTGGCATTTGGGGCCATTGGCATAGCCGCGACATTCGCCAGCGTGATTCCCTGTCAGACAGCGGTAGCCGCATGGTTCGGCTACCGACGGGCTTTCGCATTATCCGTGCTCTATGCCGCCATGGGGATCGGCGGCTTCGTCTTCGTGTGGCTGGTGACCTGGGCGATTCAGGGTTCAGGGGTCGGTTACCGCATGGGGTGCTGGGTATTCGTCGGGTTTGCCGTTCTAGGACTCTTCGTCGCTCTGATCTTTGTACGCGACAACCCGCGTGAAGAGCAATTCGAAGCGTGGGAGAATGCCGATCGCGAATACCACTCCACCCTGAAATTTCCGCCTCCGAAAGAAGCCACCGGAGAGGCGCCGCGGTTCCGGGAGGTACTATGGTCCCCGGCGTTATGGGCAATCTATTACAGCATGTTTGCCACCACCTGCGGGTCAGCGTTCGTCATTGCGCATGCGCAAGCCCATTTACGCGATATCGGACATTCGCCGGTAACAGCCGCCGCGACCATCTCGATCATCTCGGCAGCCATGGTGGCAGGCAATTTTGGCATTGGATCGATCGCACAGCGCATCGGCCCCAGGCGAGCCTATTTCGGCGCCTTGGCATTGTTCGCACTTGGCCTTTTCACATTGATCTACGCGAAAGGCTCACTGGGTCTGTATGGGTACGCCGTCTTCTACGGTCTAGGGTTCGGTGCGGCACAAGTAGGCCCGATGGTATTACTGAGCACCTATTGGGGTGTCCAGGTGTTCCCGATGCTGACCGCGCTCGGACTACTGATTCAAACGGCAGGCGCGGCGGTCAGCCCGATCGCGGCGGGTATCTATTTCGACAGGGCCGGTCGCTATCAACCGGTCATTATCGTCATCGTCATGATGGCAGTGGTCGCAATGGTCCTGCTACGCCTCATCGGTCCACCAAAGTCCATAAAAGCCGCTGAAGGGCCCGCTGAAGAATACTACCCCCCCCTCGAGGAATGCATGAGGCAACGATGTCGATGGCGCGCGTGACGAGGCAGATCGAATCGGCAAATGGCTAAACCTCACGGTACCCGCGCCTGACGCTTTCAGCTCGCGCCGGATGGCACCACTCGCTCCGGCAAGCGGCGCCTATCACGTAGCCTGCCTTTCCAACCCCAGGCTTTCGAGCCAGACCCACGGCACGTGCTTGCTGCAATGCAAAACGTCGTCGGCATGCCTGCTGCGTTATCCCGGTCACGGATTGCCCCCCCTCTTCTCTCCTCCCTTAAACACCTCGTTTCGCGCGCCGACGCGCGCGTCTTCGCGCCTGCCTCACAACGACCTCGCGGCGCCATTCCAAGAATGGCATGATGCACGATCTGCAATCATTCCAAGACGCATCCCCGTGATCGGGGCTGATGCCAATAGCTGGAAAAAGGCAGCCGTGATAAAACGTTTCTATTATTTATCGTGAGATACGACGCAATCACCTTGCCTAGGTCATGGCGCCAGGGAAAAAGCACATCGGCATGTCCATGGCTTGCGAGGCAAGGTGCGTGAAGGTCGGTTGAATTCATTGGACTGGTGGGGGGGAAATGGCAACGCGACTGCGGACCCTTGATCGTGGCCTTAACGTTCTGGGCTATCTCAATAAAGTAAGAACCGCTTCGGCACAAGAAGTCGCCAAAGCACTCACGTTACCCTTGCCAACGGTTTACCGCATTATCGAAACGCTTGCCCATGGCGGTTTTATCGAGCGCGTGCATCCGGATGAAAATATCTATCGACTGACGATAGCGGTGCGTCGTCTGAGTGGGGGAGTCACGTGTGAATCCGTATTCGTCTCGGTGGCAACACCGATACTATTTCGGCGCAGGCAACAACTGAAATGGCCAAGCGCCGTATCCACTTTCGAGGATGACAGCATCGTCGTGCGCGAAAGTACCGACCGCTTCAGTCCCCAGTCGATTGGATTAGGGGCCGTCGGCCGGCGAATCCCGATGTTGTCGACACCACTGGGATGGGCTTATCTGGCGTTTGCTCGCGACGAGCAGCGACATGAGATTTTGGCGCACCTACGCAAGTCACAGGCACCGGAAGATCGCGTGGCGCGGGACCCGCACCACATCATTCACATGATTCGCTCGGTTCAAGTGAACGGGTATTGTGCCTCCGACGAAGTACCGTATAAACGTTGCAGCAGTATCGCATTGGCGGTGTTATCCCAAGGCAGGGTGTTCGGCTGCATCAGCACCGTATGGCCCTCCTCTTTAATTGCGCAAGAGGCAGCCATCTCGCGCTGCCTGCCGGTATTGCGAGAAGCGAAGGCGGAAATAGAACATGGCCTTGAAACAGCGGGAATCGACTGGCAGGCCACACCACGGCATGTCCCGATGCAAATCAGCCTTTGATTACAGCAAATCGGCGACGGTCAGCCGGTAATCGCGTGGATCACATCATCCTGCAGTCCACGGATGTGTTGCAGCATCGCGTGGCGTGCCATCGCGCCGTCCCGGGCACGCAGCGCCGCCACGATGGCGAGGTGCTCGATATGATTTTCCTGTTGGCGATGCAAGGTGCTGCTGACGCGGAACAAGCGCGCGTTGAGCCGCATATCCAGGATCAATTGCACCAGGACCGCGTTTCCCGACGCCTCGGCAATGGTGCGATGCAGTAGATCGTCCACCTCACGATGCGCCGCGGCAGCATGCGGCAGATGCTCGACGGCATGCACCCGTGCCTCGAGCATATCCAGCGTGGCAACGCTCAGGCGCTGCACGCCCCACTCGATCGCCTGCGCTTCCAATGTCTCGCGCACGCGCATGCTTTCGAAGAATTCGCGCGACGACACGGTGCGTACGGAAAAGCTACGCGCACCGGCTCGAATCAGCAGTCCTTCACCCGTCAGGCGCAACAGCGCCTCGCGAATGGGCGTGCGCGACATGGCGAGGCGATCTGCCGCCCGTTGCTCGTTAAGCAGGTCCCCAGCGCTCAATTGACTGTCGAGAATCATGTCCCGAAGCTGCCGATAGGCACGCTCACTGAGGCTGATGCGCCCAACCGCGCCCAACGGACCCGAGAAAGCATCAGGCACGTCCGACTCGGCACCCGCGCGCATCATCCGCTGCACACGCCGGGAATCGGTCCCGGGCACCGGTACGTCATCCGGTGTGGCCGCGCCCACCTGCTGTCGTGCTTTTATCAGCCCTTCCCGTCCAGCCATCGTTTTCCGCTCTCGTGTCGGCACACCGTCGTATCGCGTCATTGTGCCGTATCCTCGAGCGGAATGCGCACGAAAAAGACCGTGCATCCATCGAAAGCCTGCCTTGAGGACTCAAGGCTGGGCGATGGCGATCGGCGTGGTGAATGGTTGCATGCCGTACCGGGAAAACAATTTCGCATAGCTGCCGTCCTGCTGCATCTCGTCGAGCACCTTGGTGATAGCCTGCGCCAATACCGCTTGTTTTGCCGCCAGTGCAACCGGTGTCGGCGCGATACCACTCAACGCTCGCGTGAAGCCGTCTTTCTGCTGGTAACCGCCCGCCACCGCATCGATCGACACGACGGCGTCCACCTGTTTCGCCGACAACGCCTGGTACGCCACCGCATAGGAGTCAAATGTCCGCAATGTGAAGGGGGACAGGCCGCGATCCTGCATGTCCTTGATCATCTTGCGCGCCTGCGCTTCTTCAAAACCGCCGATCTCCACGCCCACCGTCTTGCCCGACAGGTCATCCGTCTTCACAATCTTCAACGGATTACCCTTTGCCACGGATAGGCTGATCGCCTGGTTCTCGTAAGGAATCATCTGCATGATTTTCTTGCGCGCATCGGTGACGAAGATCCCGGTGTTGATCACGTCCCATCGGCCGGCCTGCAACCCGGGGACCATCGCGTCGAAATCGATCTTCACATACTCCGGCTTCAGGCACAGGCGCTTGGCAATCTCTTCGCCCAATTCGATTCGCATGCCCTTCAATGCACCGTTACCGTCGATATACTGAAGCGGTGGCAGCGTGGGGTTCGTCGACATGACCAACGTACCCGCCTTGATCAGCGCGTCGGCCGGCACCGGCGACACACAGGCCGCCTGCGCGGTCGCACCGATGAACCCCACCACAACCGCCATGCTCCCCTTCACCGCCACCCGCCACATCCGGCCCGCGCTTTCACTCCATGTCCGCTGCTGCATCACCCACTCCTTATTAAGAGGAATCCTTACGATAAGATCCATCACCCACGCATGCAAGATGCATTCCGGGCCACCCATCATCCGCCGCGATCCTGCCTGGCGGCATCAGCCCTGTACCGACCCACGACGACCACATCCTTTGCGGCGCTGCTGTGGTCCGAGATCAGCGCCCGTCATCGATCGCTTAGCGAGCCAGTCACGCCCAATACGTCGAGGTCGGCACGCAGCGCGAGCCTGTCGGCCTCCGTCAATGGCAGCCTCGGCGCGCGCGGATTGCCGCACGGCAACCCCATCATCTCCAGCCCGGCCTTCGACGCGCTAACATACCGATGGCCACCCACCCACCGAACAATCGGCAGGATCTTGCGGTAAATCGCCAGGCCGGCATCGATGTCCTTGTCCAGCGCTGTTCGTTCAAACAACTCGGCGGACAGCTTCGGCAGCAAGTTCGAACATACCGCCACCCAACCGCGCGCGCCCACGCACATGGACTCGTAACCGAGAATGCCGGCGAACACGGTCATCCGATCTCCGCAAGCCTCCACGATGTCGCGCACCCGCGTGACTTCCAACGTCGACTCCTTGATGTAGCAGACGTTATCGATCCGGGAGAGCCGCGATACCAGATCAGGCTTCATGTCGACATTCGCGGTGGCGGGGTTGTTGTAGATCATGATCGGCAGGTCGATCGCCTCGCCGATCGCGCGATAGTGTGCAAACAATTCGTCTTCAGTGGGCGTGCTGTAGAACGGCGGGATCACCATCACGCCATCGGCACCGAGTTCCTGTGCTTCCTTGGCGCGCGCGACCGCATCGTCGGTCCACTCCATGCCGGTACCTAACAGAACGGGTACCCGTCCTGCCGCGGCATCGATCACGGTTTGCGCCACCAGGATGCGCTCATCGTCCTTCAGCGACAGGAATTCGCCCGTACTGCCCAACGGAATCACACCGTGAATGCCCTCTTCGATCTGCCAATTCACCAGTTTGCGCAGTGCCGGAACGTCAACCTGTCGACCGTCCTCGGTAAAAGGGGTGATCAGGACGGTGTACGTGCCTTGAAACGCGGTATGAGCCATGACGGCATACTCTCTACAAATGCATATGATATGCATATCATTTGTATACAAATATCACGCGTCAAGTGGAATATGAGGTATCGGCCGTTGACCTGACGGGTCAGACGGTAAGCGTCACCAGCTCGGCACCGAGTTTTTCCGCATAGTTGCGGACCGATTCCCGCGCGATTTCGACAAGACGTTCGGTCCAATCGGTACCGGAACGCCAAGCAATGACGAACGGCAACGGTGGAGGCGCCGTCAATCCGGTCAGCATCCGCAATTCACCGCTCTGCAAGCGACTCTGCACCAGGACAGGTGGCATGGCGGCCACGCCGAAACCGGCTTGCGTCAATTGGATCATCGCCGCTACCGAATTGACGCAACTGACACGCGATTCGCTGATGCCATATGACTGCATCAGTCGTAGCAGGTCCTGGTGTGGCCGCGAGTGCCGGGAATAGGTGATGAGTCGCTCACGGCCAAGAATACGCAGACCAGCGGTTGGATCTGGTGGCGCGCCCGCCGCGGTCCGTTTCCGCCGCCCGTCCAACGCAGGCGCCCCCGCAGCGTCCATCGCGCCGACACCGCGCAGCCACGTATCGACATCGGTCACGACATTGCTGTGGGACGCAGCGATCCAACTGACCGGTAATTGCAACAATTCCATGCTGCGAATGGTTTCATCGCGCAACATATCGGTCTGGATGACGATATCAAGCATGCCGCGCCGCAGTTGCTCGTTGAGTGTCAGCGCGGTATCCGATGTCACCTCGATATCGAGATTTGGATAATGCGCCATGACATCCGCGACAAAATCGACAAACCAGGAATGCACCGCGCTGTCCATCGCGCCTACGCGGATCGTGCCGAATGCCTGCTTTTCGTCATGCAGGGACGCACGCAGGCGCGTCATCGATTCGGCAACCTGCTCGGCATGCAATAACACCCGTTCACCGGCACGGGTCAGTTTGACGCCTTTCGGATCGCGGGTGAATAATTTGCTGCCCAACTCCTGTTCCAGCACGGAAATACGACTGGAAATGGCGGCCTGCGTCGAATGCAATTTATCGGCGGCCAGACTGAAGCTGCGCAGCTTCGCGACCCAGATAAAAGTTTCCAGGAATTTGAGATTCACGTTGGTCCGAGGTCGATACGGGCGCACGCCACCCAGACGCGGCATGTCTGCCCTGGCGTTGGCCCGGCCCAAGCACCATGACAGCCCCCGAGCCTCCAAGCAGACGGTGCCTGCAAGCGCGCCGACGAGCCCACATTATAGGCGCGCCTTCATCGTTGACGCACACGCGTCGCGCGCTCAGTCCGCGGCAATCATCACCTGGCACTCGCGCGGGTGCCGCATGGCGAACGTGTCGACGCGTGCGGCACGCACATCCAGGATCAGCCGATCCAAAACCGCCAACTCCCCGTTCGCCATCGCTTGGCGGCCGGCCGGGGATTCATCGAACGTTTTACGGCGAATCTCGATCAGCCACGCGATCACCGCCTTGCGCGACATGAAAGTTTTTTCCATCTGATTACGTACCAAACCGCCATCGCAATGTCAGAAAAATTCTGGCACCGGGCCAGGACAGAATGGTATCGCAGATGCTTCTATCGTGCCTGCCACGGACAAAATAATTGCCACGGCGCTAACTTCGTGGCAGCCGGCTACGAACGATGCACGCCGCTTGCGTGCCGGCGACGGCGTCGAATCAGATAGGCCGACGTCAACGCCGCGAGCCACAGCGGGATCAACCAGACCGATAAACGCGTCTGCGCATCACGCCACAACACAACCAGTACCAGGGCCATGAATGCCAGGGTGACGAGATTTGTCAGCGGATAACCGATGCTGCGAAATGTGGTGCGCTTCCCCTGGACGGCCTTGCATCGACGGAAACGCCAATGCGTGACGCTGATCATCGCCCAGTTGATCATCAACGCCGATACAACGAGCGCCATCAGCAGCGCCAGCGCCTTGCCGGGCATCACGTAGTTCAACACGACACAGATCGCGGTGGCCGCCGCGGACACGCCCAGTGCCGCGAACGGAATGCCACGGCGATCGACGCTGCCGAACCAGCGTGGTGCCCGCCCTTGCCCCGCCATGCCGTGCAGCATCCGGCTGTTGGCATACACGCAACTGTTATACACAGACAAGGCGGCGCTCAACACGACGAGGTTCAGTACATCGGCCAGGTAGCGATTACCCAGCGCGCCGAAGATCATCACGAAGGGACTGTCGCCGATGGCAACCCGACGCCACGGATAAAGTGCCAGCAGAATAGCCAGCGCACCGACGTAAAACACGAGAATGCGATAGATCACCTGATTCGTCGCTTTCGGGATACTGCGACCCGGATCCTCGGCTTCCGCGGCAGTAATACCGACGAGTTCTAGACCACCAAACGAAAAGATGATGATCGCCAGCGCACCGACAAGGCCGCCCACGCCGTGCGGAAAAAAGCCACCGTCGCGCCAGAGATTGGCGACGCTGGCCTGCGGCCCCCCCTGCCCGCTGAACAGCAGCCAGCCGCCAAAGGCAATCATCGCGAGGATGACGCTGACCTTGATCAATGCGAACCAGAACTCCACCTCGCCGAACGCCTTCACGTGCAACAGGTTCAGTCCGTTGATCAGGACGAAGCAGATCGCGGCGGCCACCCAGGTGGGTAGGTGCGGCCACCAGTAGTGCAGGTAGACACCCACGGCGCTCAGTTCGGCCATACTGACGAGAACATACAGCGTCCAGTAATTCCACCCGGCGATATAGCCGGCCACATCGCCGCAATACTTACCGGCGAAATGACTGAACGACCCCGACACCGGCTCGTCGACCACCATCTCGGCCAACTGCCGCATGATGAAAAATGAGACGAGCCCGGCAATCCCGTAACCCAGCAGAACAGCGGGACCGGCCAGTGCAATCGACTGCGCAATGCCCAGGAAAAGCCCGGTTCCCACCGCACCGCCCAAGGCAATCAGCTGAATATGGCGGTTTTTTAAACCGCGGTGAAGTGACGGCGCCGTCTTATCGGTGCGTGTCTGCCCATTCGTCATCGTGTGCCGCCTTGCTGGCGCATCGGTGACGTCGGTTCCCAACGCGAGGACGATGCGCAAAAAAGCAGCTATTGTCTCGCAGCCCACCGCGCCTGAGAACGATTAAATGCTCAGATTAAACCTAGAAGGCGACGGTGGCGCCGCCTGCTCCGTCAGTAACCCCGGGAACGGTCGAAGCGATGCCCCATCGGCGCACCTGTCATATGCGCCTGAATCGTCTTCGCGGCCTGCCGGACCTTGGCCTTGCGCGAAGCATCGGATGCCACATGCGGGGTGATGATCACGTTCGGGTGGCACCACAGCGGATCGTCCGACGGCAGCGGCTCCACCTTGAATACGTCGAGTATCGCCGCGCCCACCTGACCGCTATCGAGTGCCGCCAGTAACGCACCGGTGTCGAGTTGTGCGCCGCGTCCGGCATTGATCAACCCCGCGCCGCGCGGCAGCTTGGCCAACAACGCCGCATTAAGAATGTCCTTGGTTTGCGCGGTGTCAGGCAATAGGTTGACGACAATCCGGGCCTGAGCCAAAACGCGGTCCAATCCGTCCTCGCCGTCATAGCACGCCACGCCAGGCAAGGTTTTTTTCGTACGCGACCAGCCCAGCACCGGAAAACCGTTGGCGACCAGGCGCGCCGCGGCGACGCTACCTAATTCGCCCAGCCCCAGCATCGCCACCGGCGTCTCGCTCGCGAGTGTCCCCAATCGCGCTTCGTCCCAACGCCCCGCGCGCTGCGACGAAACCAGTTGCGGCAGTTCCCGCAGCAGCGCATAACTGGCCATGGTGACGAAGTCCGCCATGCGCGCCGACGTTTCCCCGGTCACCATGCGGATAATGTCGAGATGCGCCGGCAGGGCCGTATCGGCGAGGATATGGTCGACGCCGGCAGCGGTGCTCAAAACCAGTTGCAGGTTCGGATACTGCGCCAGACGACCAGGCGTCGGCTCCCAGACCAGCACGTAACGCACCGCCAGGGGATCGATATCGGGATCGTCCCAACCCTTCACCGTGAGTTCAGGAAGGCATTCGGCAAACAACGCCTGCCATTCGGGAAGCGCGGCCTGCCCGCCAGATTTTACCAACAACACCATCGTCGTCTTTCTCCCTATCGATTGAAGGCACTGCATCGGATCGAACCACGTATCGGATGCCGTCTCGCTGGCATGCGCGTTGCGCGATGACGCTGAATAGGCAGTGTAACGTCGACAATTTCGCGGGACAAACCCTTAGCCTGGATCGACCGGAAAGGTTTCTAGACCAATCGCGGGACGCCGCGCCGACCCGCGGGCACCGTTCTGTCGTATGCTTTCTCTCGTTTGCCTGCCTTTAGGAGCACAGCGGTATGTCCTTGATCCACGTCTCGCCCTCGTCGGCCATGGCCGCCCCTTCCCTTCCCGCCACCACGCACCCATCGCAGCGCCGGACCGCCGGCATCGCGCTATCCGCGCTCATCGTGTTCGGATTGTCCGGTGCAATGCCATCGGCACAAGCGCAAACGGCGGCGCCTACCATGGCCGCCGCCCCTTCGGCGACTGCGACGCCGATCGGAATCTGGAAGACGATTGATGACGCAACGCGTGAACCGCGGGCGCTGATTCGCATCTATACGGAACCGGACGGGTCATTGTCCGGGAAGATCATCAAGGTGCTCGACAAGGATGCCAATCCCGAAAAACGCTGCGACGAATGCACCGATGATCGAAAGAACCAATTGATCCAAGGCCTGCGCATCATCGACAAGATGCGCGCCAACGGTGCGATATGGGATCAGGGGCGCATTCTCGACCCGGAAAATGGCAAACTCTACCGCTGCAAGATGTCACTGGAAGACGGCGGACGCAAGCTCGTCGTGCGAGGGTATATCGGTGTGTCGCTGCTAGGGCGCTCACAGACCTGGTTCCGCGAGGAATAAAGCGGGGCAAAACCGGCATTGCACGGCACAGAACCGATCCACGGTATGCGGTGCCGCGCCAAGCAAGGCGCCCGGCTACGGCGCGCCTACGCCGCGATAGGCTTGGCGCCGCGTCTTTCGCTCACCGCCTTTTCCACAGCCTTCCGGCGGCGCGGTGCGGCGCTGGCATGCCCCTGACGCGTGCCAGTCGCATGCGTTGCGCCGGCAAGCGGTCGCACGACATCTGCATGGGCGGCCCGCTCCCGGGTCGCGCCGTTGCGACCGGGCCCGCGATTTTCCACACGCTTTGCCACCAGTGGCTTGGCGCTGTCCTTTGACTTGGCCGCCTTTACCCCTGCCCCTCGGGCCGCAGACTTCACAGCCGTCTTTCGCGCCGCCGGTGCTGCTGGCGTTGCGTGTTTTGCGACACGGCCCGGAGCACCCTTTGCCATCGCCTTCACGCCGGATTTCGAGGCCGGCTTGGGCGCCGACTTCGGAGTCGCATTGACCGAGGCCTTTTGCGGCGTTGCGCGCTTCGCTTGCCTGGTTCGCGACGAAGACGGTTTACTCGACGGCGCCAACGCCTTTTGCGCCTTTACCGGTTTCATCACCTTTGGCGATTTGCGCGCGGGTGTCGATAAAGGCTGCGGCAATGCCCGCGCGCGCGCATTTACGACGATCGGCTTTGCCGCCGGCCGGGCCGGTGCCCTCGGCGCCTTGTCGCCGGATCCACCTCTCACGCCATCGGGTGCCGCCTTGCCCTTGATAGCGCGATCAACGCCACCACGCGTTTCCCGCAACGCGATGCGTACACGTGCCGCTACCAGTGCAAGGAATTCCGGCGCGTCCTGGCTGAACAGCATGTTTGCCACTTTGTGCATCACACCGGCGTCATACCAGGCCTTGAAGCAGCGATGGCAGGTCTGATACGACGGATACTTGCGCGGCAGCATTTGCCACGATACGCCGGTTAACATGACGAACAGCGTCGCGTTCATGCACGCGCGCCGGTTCTTCATCGGCCGGCCCCGCGGATCGCGGTTCGATTGCGGCCTGCATTCTGGCAGCAAAGGCTCGACACTATTCCATTCCTGGTCGGTTATTTCCCGAAACGCTTTCATCCCTGTCTCCTAAATACGCGCACGGTTGGCGCACGCTGGTACCGATGCGCGACAGCACTGATTCCGTAACCTGTCGCGGCAATCTGTCCGAGAAACATTATCGGGATGCCGAAATTTTATAAATAGGATGCGTCGGAAACTACCGATGGTACGACAATGCTTCGCCTATATTGGATGAAAACGAGATTTTTGCACCTGCCGGCTCGAAGCAGGCGCGTTAAACGGGATAGGCTGAGAAGAAAAATGAGGAATATAAAGACTAGGCCAGGGAACAAATCCGCTCAGGTAAGCGACGTATCTACAATACGCCGTTCGGACTGCAAATATTCCTCCGATTGCATCTCAGTGATACGCGACACCGTGCGTGCGAATTCGTTTGCCATTGGTCCTTCGAGATAAAGCGACTCGGCTGGAACAGCCGCGGACATGATTAATTTGACGCGATGATCATAGAGCACGTCGATCAACCACGTAAAGCGTCGTGCCTCGGATGCCATGCGCGGGGGCATTTGCGGGACGTCGGACAAAAAGATCGTATGAAAACGCGCGGCCAATTCGAGATAGTCGTTTTGAGACCGCGGACCGCCGCATAGCGTGGCGAAGTTGAACCACACCACCGCGCCAGCGTGCCGCTGCGCCTTCAGCTCGCGCTTTTCAATATGCAGCACCGGACTTTCATCGGGCACCCCGGCCAGCTTTTGGAATGCATCGCGCATCGCCTTGTCCGCAGCCGCGTCCGCCGGCACGTGATAAGCCTTTACCTGCGATAACGTGCGCCGCCGATAATCGATGCCAGCATCCACATTGATGACGTCGAGCTTTTCCTTGATCAGGGCAATGGCAGGCAATAGCCGATCGCGGTGCAAACCATCGGGGTAGAGCGCATCCGGCGGGTAATTCGATGTCATCACGAATTGCACGCCACGTGCGAACAGCGGATCGAGCAACCGATGCAGCATCATGGCGTCGGCAACGTCGGATACGTGAAATTCGTCGAAGCAAATAAGCCGGAATCGCTTCGCGATCCGCGTCGCAAGCTCGTCCAGCGGATCGGCGCGGCCTTTCAGCGTTTCCAGTTCGCGGTGCACTTCACGCATGAACTCGTGGAAATGCAGCCGCGTTTTGCGCGCCAATGGCACGACCGTAAAAAAGCTGTCCATGAGAAAGCTTTTACCACGACCTACTCCGCCCCACATATACACGCCCTTCGGAAGCGCCGGCCGGTTGACCAGCCGCTTCAGGGCATTGGTACGCCGACTTTTGTATGCTGCCCAGTCGTCATAGCAGCGTTGCAAACGGGCGACCGCCGCACGCTGTGCTTCGTCTGACGTATAGCCGCGCTCCTGTAGCGCCTGTTCATAGTATTCGGTAACGTTCATCGGCCCCAGACTCGTTTCGTCTTGCTGTATCACATGCGTCATTGCATGCCAGGTCGCCACTTTCCACTGCGCTCAACGGCAGCTCGGATTGTAGTGCAAACGGAAAAAGGCGACCGGGGAGCTGCCCCCGACCGCCTTTTTCCGCACCGCCCCCACCGAGTAGCGCCATCGTCATATCGTATCCGACCCGCGACGACGGCACGCACTGCCGGCATGTGCCACTGCCGTCAGCCGCCACGCTGCAAACAGCATGTCGGCAGGACGCATTACATATTCAATGCACGCTTGTCGACTGCCAGTGCTGCTTCGCGCATCACTTCGGACAGCGAGGGGTGCGGGTGGCAGATGCGGCCGATATCTTCCGCGGCCGCCTTGAATTCCATTGCGACCACCGCCTCGGCGATCAAGTCCGATGCATTCGGCCCGACAATGTGCACGCCCAGGATCTCATCGGTCTTTGCATCGGCGATGACCTTGACGAAACCATCCGACTGACCGATCCCCAGCGCACGTCCATTCGCCATGAACGGGAATTGCCCCGCCTTGACCTCGCGGCCTTCCGTCTTCAACTGCTTCTCGGTCTTGCCGACCCATGCGATTTCGGGTGATGTGTAGATCACCCACGGAATGCAGTTGTAATCGATGTGCGGCTTCTGGCCATCGATGATCTCCGCCACGGCCACGCCTTCATCTTCCGCCTTGTGGGCCAGCATCGGGCCACGCACCACGTCACCGATCGCATAGACGTTCGGCAGTGACGTTGCACAATGGTCATCCACCGGAATGAAGCCGCGCTCGTCTGCTTTCAGGCCGATTGCTTCCAGCCCCAGGTTATCGGTGTTCGGCACCCGCCCGACGGACACGATCAGGCGATCAGCTTCCAGCGTCTGCGCCTTACCGTCGCTATCTGTATAAGCAATCGACACGGCCTTGTCGCTGGCCTTGACCTCGCCGAGCTTCACGCCGAGATGGATCTTCAGACCCTGCTTTGTCAGCTGCTTGCTGGCTTCCTTGGCCAACGCGTCGTCGGCGGCACCCAGGAATGCGGGCAATGCTTCGAGGATCGTAACGTCGGCGCCCAGGCGGCGCCATACCGAACCCAGTTCCAGCCCGATCACACCGGCACCGATGACGGCCAGTTTCTTCGGTACGCTGTCGAACGCCAGTGCACCTTCATTGTCCGACACGATCTTGTTGTCCACCGGGATATTCGGCAGGTGACGCGCTTTCGAGCCGGTCGCGATGATGACGTACTTCGCCGTGACCGCTTCCTCGCTGTCACCGCTGACCTTGATCTGATAGCCGGCGTCGGATTTCCCGATAAAAGTGCCATGGCCCTTCAGCCAGGTGATCTTGTTCTTGCGGAACAGGAACTCGATCCCCTTCGTCATCTTCTCGACGATGCCGTCCTTTCGCCCATGCAGCTTCGCCAGGTCCAGCGAGACACCGGAGACATTGATACCGTGGTCACCGAGATGATGCGACGCCTTCTCGAACTCTTCCGACGATGCCAACAGCGCCTTCGACGGAATGCAGCCAACGTTCAGGCAGGTGCCGCCCAACTTCAGATCGCCCTTCGGGTTCTTCCACTTTTCGATACAGGCAACCTTCTTGCCAAGCTGCGCGGCACGGATCGCGGCGATGTAACCGCCGGGGCCGCCGCCGATGACGACAACGTCAAATTCCTGGGACATAACGCTCCTCTATGGTTTCTTCCTTGAGGCCGACCCGGCACGATGACACGCGCGCGAAGCGCGGGCACACCCACCACCGGGTCCGGGCCGATGCCGATCGATTCCCGAAGGGAATCGGGCCTGGATCAGATATCGAGCAACAGGCGCGCCGGATCTTCCAGTGCGTCCTTCATCGCGACCAGCGACAGCACGGCTTCGCGGCCATCGATAATCCGGTGGTCATAGGACATCGCCAGGTAATTCATCGGGCGGATGACGATCTGGCCGTTTTCGACGACCGCACGTTCCTTCGTCGCATGCACGCCGAGGATGGCTGACTGCGGCGGGTTGATGATCGGCGTCGACAGCATCGAACCGAACACGCCGCCGTTCGAGATCGAGAACGTACCGCCCGTCATGTCGTCGAGCGACAGCTTGCCTTCCTTCGCCTTCTGACCGAACTCGGCAATCTTCTTCTCGATCTCGGCAACGCTCATTTGATC
>NZ_LAQU01000034.1 GCF_000970345.1 Robbsia andropogonis
ATGGTACCTGGCTCGCCACCAGCATCGATTTCACATTGGTGGCGAAATGGCGGGATCTTTCCTAACGGGGTGTCAGGCTTCTTCGCAGGCTTCCAGATTGCCGTCTTCGCCTTCGTCGGCATTGAACTTGTCGGCACCGCAGCCGCCGAGACGCACGATCCACGACGTGCCTTACCACGCGCCATCAATGCCATTCCCATTCGTATCCTGGTGTTTTACATCGGCGCATTGCTGGCGATCATGGCCGTGACCCCGTGGTCTAGCGTGTCCCCGGACCGCAGCCCATTCGTCGCGTTATTCTCGCTCGCCGGGCTGCCAGCAGCCGCGAGCGTGATCAATTTCGTCGTGCTGTCATCGGCGGCGTCATCGGCGAACAGTGGCATTTTTTCCACCAGCCGGATGCTATATGGCCTCGGCTTGCACGGGCAAGCGCCGCGCGCGTTGACGCAATTATCCGCACGCGGGGTACCGGGACGGGGATTACTGTTTTCATGTACATGCCTGCTTTTCGCGGTCGCTTTGATCTATTGGATTCCCGACGTCATGAAAGTCTTCACGCTGATCACCACCGTATCGGCGCTCTTGTTCATGTTTGTCTGGACCATGATCCTGCTTAGCTATTTGCAATACAGACGTACGCGACAGGCGTTGCACGCAAGCTCCAGTTATCCCATGCCCGGCGGACGGCTGATGTGCTGGGTGGTGCTGATATTCTTCGCCGCTATTTTGGTGATGTTGTGGCAACGCCCGGATACGCGGGCAGCCCTGTGTGCCACACCGATATGGTTCGGAGTGTTGGCGTTAGCCTGGTGGCGCGTACGCCGCTACTGAAAGAACTGCGGGCATGGGGCGGGAAAGACGGCCGCAACGCGCCGCCGCCCAATAAACCTAGCGCACTTCCGATGCGCCAAATACTCGCTCGCCGAACGGACGAGCCGCCGTCACGGTATTAGGGGCATCACCACACGATAGATCCGCTAGCCTCCGCACGATTAGGCTTTATCTTAAGCCGTTAGGCTAGCTTGAAAGCACGACAAGAAACGTATTAAATAGCTATATGCCTTGATCGTTGGTATCACATGCCGCCTGGCTAGCGTACAGACATCCACATTGATCGGAAAACCCACATAGATGATGAGTCGTCAGCGTAAGGATGCAATGGGACGACATACGATGGATGACGCTTCACCGCAGATTTTTACGGTTTGCTCGCATCGCCGACCTGGCGATTCACCTACACCGGAAAACGCAATGGAAACAAGAATATCCAGGCTTGAAGTAGCCATCGAATACATTCAACGCGACCTCGGCGATTTGAAAAAAGACATGCGTTCGATGAGGTGCCACATCGAGACCGATTTTCGTATTTTATTTGGCGCCATCACGGCTGTCGCTATCGGCCTTGCTGGCTTGATGGCCAAAGGCTTTCAATGGTTGTGATCGATCACATACGCGTCGTTCAGGACGGGCTATTGTCAAAAAACGCCAGGCGGTCGCGATAAGCGGCAATAACATTCACATGAATAGCACCCGTAACTACTCAGTGCCATCGGCTGTCGTCGCCCCATTCGGTTTCAAACCATCCCAGCGACGGATATCAGGATGCACCAAGCCAAATTGGTCGAGTAGGCGCGCCGCCATCTGCGTATTGACGTCATCCATGCTGGTGGGAAGCAAATAATACGCAGGCATCAAGGGATAAATCGTCACGCCCATATTCGACAACGCCAGCATGTTCTCGAGGTGGATCGAATTGAATGGCGTTTCGCGCACGGCGAGCACAAGTTTGCGACGCTCTTTCAACGTCACGTCAGCGGCACGCGTAATGAGATTATCGGACAAACCGATACGGATGGACGCCAGCGACTTCGTGCTACAAGGTACCACCAACATGCCATCATGCCGAAATGAGCCGCTGGACACCGGTGCTGCCAGGTTTCGCGCATCGTGTACGACACTAGCCAACGCCCGCACGTCCTGTACGCTCTGGCCGCACTCGGTCTGCAACGTCACCGAGCCCCATTGCGACATGATCAGGTGCGTTTCCACCCGGAGCAACTGCAACGCTTCCAACACTTTTACCGCAACGGGCGCGCCCGTCGCACCGGTCATACCCACGATCAATCGCATAATCACCCTGGCCCGCATTCCGAGCCGCCTGCGTCTAAATCGCCAGCTTACCGGATTTCTCACCAACCTGGCCTGTCCGAGGCCCATACCAATGGCGCCCGGAGCAGTCGGGGCAGACTCCCTCCCTCAGGCCGCGTGATCGTTGTGCGCATGCGGCAACCGTGCGACCACGGCATGAAGCGCATGCATGCCGGCAGACTGCGCCAGCGACGCATTGCGGATCTCTCCAAGCTTCCCGGTCACACGCTCCACCGAACCGACAATCTCGAACATCGTCTCACCCGCGGCGGCCACCCGCTGCGCGTTGACACCGACCTGCTCCACCGAATTACTGATACGGTCGCGGACCTCTTTCGCCGAATCCGCACTGCGTTGCGCCAGTGCCCGCACCTCATTGGCGACGCCGGCGAACCCCTTTCCTTGCTCACCGGCCCATGCGGCTTCGATCGACGCATTCAATGCCAGCAGATTGGTCTGAAAGGCGATGTCATCGATGACGTTGACGATAGACGAAATCACTTCCGCGCTTTCCTTCACTTCGCGCATTGACTCGATTACTTCATCCATGACTTGTCCTCCGCGCAGCGCCACCTCCGACGCATCCTGCGCCATATTGCTGGCTTCTTTCGCATTCGCAGCGCTGGTACGCAATGCCGCCGAAAGCTTCAGCACCGCGTCCTGCAAGGTCCGTGTCGCAACCGTCTGCTCGGTCACGTCAGTCGCGTATTTGATGACCTTGAACGGTCGGCCATTGCAATCGAAAATCGGATTGTACGTCGCTTGCAGCCATACCGTGCGACCGCTTTTCGATACGCGCGGATAACAGCCCGCATCGTATTCGCCCTGGCCGAGCTTTTCCCAAAAACGTTGATATTCAGCATTCTCGCGATCCATTGGCGCAACGAGGCGTCGATGATGCGTGCCATGCAACTCTTCCATGCGATAACCGAATGTCCGCAAAAAATTGTCGTTCGCCGTCAGCACATTGCCGTCCAGATCGAATTCCGCAACCAACTGGGCTTTGCGTATGGCCGCAATCTGCCCGTCCAGTTCCGCCGTGCGTTCGTGTTCCTCGGTAATGTCCGTCGCGTACTTGACTACCTTGAATGGGCGGCCGTAAGTATCAAGCAGCGGATTGTACGTCGCCTGCAACCACATTTCGCGACCGTCCGCAGCCAAGCGTTTATAGATACCGGCATCGAATTCACCGCGCCCCAGCTTGTCCCAGAAACGCCGATCTTCTGCGCTGGCGCGCATTGCCGGTTCAACGAATATCCGATGATGCTTACCAATCAGAAATTTACGTGAATAGCCGGAAAGACGACAAAAATTCTCATTGGCGTCCAATATCCTGCCATCAAGCGAAAATTCGACCACCGATTGCGATTTGTCGATCGCCGCCACTTGCCCGGTCAGATCGTCTACGGAATGTGAACCCATCAAACGTTCACGGAACGAGCGGAAAAACGAGGTAACGTTCATGACTGAAATCGGAAACGAGGATACATGGAAGCACGCGTAACCGAATCGCGTGCGGACATTCGAGGCGGAATACATCCCGCATTACATACTTCGCCATGCTGGCAACCGGATACCGCCGGCGCGTCGCCCACCTGGCGCAACAACGGCACGGCATGCCTCGCGAGCGGAACATTGGCTGAACCGGTCATCACACCGTTTGATGCGCGAGCCAGTGCCGGTCGAATGGCGCTGTCACTTTCGAGCACGTGCGCCACGGCGTCGCCACTGCCCTCATCGATCCCCAGGCCCCTTGCGATGCGCAACGCTTCCTCGCTTTCCAGGCCTTCGACGCTGACGCGCATTTCCAATGTGTGGGCCAGTGAGACCAAGCGCTGCACTACCCGTGCGTGCTTTGGCGTGCTGCGCACGGCTTCGATGACCCGAAAATCAAAGCACACGGCCGTCAGGGGCAGCGTTGGCAACCAGCGCACCGTATCGAAGCCTGCGCCAAATCCGGTGACGACAACGCCGATCCCCAATTCGCGCCATGCCCGAATCCGCTTTTGCGTATCGGCAAAGCGCTCGCAAAGGTGCGCGAGCGGTACCGCTATTTCCACTTGGGCCGGCAGTAAGCCGACATGCAGCAATGCATCGAGCCATTGTCTTGGCGATTGCGCCAGCAACGTCGCCCCGCCTCGGATTTGCAGTCGCGCGGAAGTGCGCCGCTCCATCGTCCACCACCGTGAAAACCAATCGAGGAGCGCATGCCGTTGCGTCGCATCCAGCACGGCGCACAACTTTTCTCCAACCACACCTTGAGCCGCTGATGTCAGCGACACCGCCCCATCTGCCGTGTAAAAGCCGGTACCGGGTGCCTGGCCCGTGCCATCATCAATACGCTCTTCCGGCAAAATCACGTCAAATCCTTCAGCAATGGCCGCACAGAGATTGACACGCATCTGGCATCCATCTCGAACCGGTGTGTAGGACCCGGCCATGCGAGGCGATTTCGTGAGCGCGCCGATCGTGCTTACGGCATACTCCTGGCCCGCGCCCTTACCTTCGCCGGACGCATGCGCGGTGCGGCTTGTATCGAACGCGATGGACCGGCGTACTTCCCGGGTGTGATGCACGGCGACACGCGGCGCCATCAACGCGGTGATCAGATCGTGACTACTGTTACACGCGTCCACCCGCATCGCCACGAGTTGCATCTCACCCGCACACGCATTCATTTGATCATCGTGCGGCCCCTCGGCAATGGCCGTCACCATGCGTGCAAACCGGGCTCGCGTACCTGCCGCGTCATCAGGATGCAAATCAGATGCGAGCGCGGCAATCGTTTTCGCGATATCGGCACGCGGCATGGTCGCAAAAAAGGCCAGATGTCGTGCTGACAACCGGTACACACCATCGCGGGTCACGACAGCGGATCGGAGCCAAGCGGCCATATGCTCAATGTGCTGGTCAATTCGCTCCGGCTTGCCGCACGCCAGCCAGTCTTCCGCGCGTCTGGCCGGCACGGCCTCGAGACAAACGGCCCAATATGCACTCGCCATGTCGCTCGATGCAGGCAGCAAGCCCTGCCGGGCGGCATACGCCCGCCATTTGCCCGTACCTGGAGACTTGCTCGTTTCCGCGCCACTGTCATGGCCTTGCCCGCAGGCCAACGTCGTACGGTCGCCGTCCGTCGCCAACAAGGCACTCTCGCGCAATGCTGCGGCGTTCTCGTGGAAGCGGCGCTGGTTTGGCAGATTCGACGCGCGATCGACATAATGCGACGAGCGATGCATCCGGATCATTACCTCCACCGTCTCGGCCATGTCCTCGAGCATCTTCAGCACGTGTGGCTCGACACTGCCACGAGGCGCGACATCGGCAACGCACAATGTGCCAAGCGGCATGCCATCTTCACTACGCACCGGAACACCTACGTAGAACCGAACGCCTGGCGGCGAGGTGACCAAGGGATTGTCCGCAAACCGCGCGTCGCAGCGCGCATCCAGTACGATCAGGGGCTCGCGCTGCAAGATCGCATACGCACAAAACGCATCTTCGCGTGCAGTGTCGGTCAGACCCACCCCGACCGACGCCTTGAACCATTGCCGATGCTGGTCGACCAACGATATGCCCGCAATAGGTGCCTGCAACAGCTCCGACGCCGCCTGCGCAACCGCATCGAACGCGGGATCTCGCGGTGTGTCGAGGATGCAGCTGTCCCACAACGCGCGCAGACGTTCTGCATCGTTGAATGGCAAAGGAGGCGAGATTCGGTGCAAGGCATCCATCGTATGGCCTGACATTATGTGCCGCGAAAAAGCAATCGCGACGATTGGTTGTTGCGTGTTAAGACAATATATACACGAAATTATCGAATTAACGCATCATTTTCGAAGACGTTACGTACCGTTACGGTTACGTAACATACAGACGAGCGTTTGAAAAATCGACTCGAATCGAGGGGATGCAAACCTCGCGGCACCACGGGAACGATTTCACTAAACCACGGAGTTACCGCTCAATCGCTGCCAAATCGACGATGTAATCAACCCTTTCACCGATCACTCTCAATGTGTCTTCTTGCACCGATACTTTCCGTAGTCATTTAGAACCGTATACGGCCAGTCATTCAATTCGGATCAGCCATATTTCCGCTTTGCGACAAAAGAACTGTGCGATGCATTTTCGCAACATTCAATCCGAAAAGCTTGATCAGGCAAGGCTTAGCAGCCTGCCTACGTTATGACGTCTCGTCACCTCCGTTGCTCAACGTCAAGCCTCAACCACGGAATACATCGCAAAACACCGGAAGAGGACGGGCTTATTTATCTAATTGATTATTCATTATCCACTCACTTCGAGTGCAGACCGAAAAAGGAAGCGGCGTGCTACCGCGTAGCGGTACGTCGCTGCCTGTTACCTTCCTTTATCGCGGCAATACGAAACACCTGACGTAGCTGTGCACCTGGCATGACATTTTTGCTATGGTGTAGGCTCGCCACTGATGGCCCATGTCCCGCATCGATGCAGGGGCAGACGACAAACCGGCCGCCGCTTAACCGATACAATGCCTGACGCCTTTACTTCCGCTGCCCCCTCCGCAATGCCCATCCGCACGGCTCCCGAACCAACGTCTTCGATCGCACCCCTTCACGTCGGCAATGCCTTACCTGCCCGCTGTCACACGCTGATGGTGCAAGGCACGACATCGGATGCAGGCAAAAGCACGCTGGTAGCGGCGCTTTGCCGATTGCTGGCAAGACGCGGCGTCAAAGTCGCGCCGTTCAAACCACAAAACATGGCGTTGAACAGCGCGGTCAGTGTGGACGGTGGCGAGATCGGACGCGCGCAGGCCTTGCAGGCCTATGCGGCTGGTATTGCGCCGCATACGGATCTGAACCCCGTGTTGCTGAAACCGGGCAGCGACCGCACGGCGCAAGTGATTGTCCACGGCAAGCCAGTCGCCAACCTGAATGCGCGCGATTATCACGCCTACAAACCCGTTGCGATGGACGGTGTCCTGCGCAGCTACAGGCGATTGCAACTGCAATACGACGCAATATTGGTGGAGGGTGCGGGGAGCCCGGCGGAGATCAATCTGCGTGAAGGCGACATTGCCAATATGGGATTCGCCGAAGCCGTCGATTGCCCGGTCATCCTGGTCGCCGATATTGATAAAGGCGGCGTATTCGCACATCTGGTGGGCACCCTGGACGTCTTGGCACCGTCCGAACAGGCGCGCATCGTCGGATTTGTCATCAATCGCTTTCGCGGCGATCCGGCGTTACTGGAACCCGGCCTGCGCTGGCTTGAGGCCCGTACCGGCAAGCCGGTGCTGGGCGTATTGCCTTTTCTGCAAGGCCTGTATCTGGATGCGGAAGATGCGCTACCGGACACCCGAACCCCCATGTCTGCAAACGCGCGCATTCGCATAGTGGCGCCCGCTTTTCCTCGGATCTCGAACGCGACGGACTTCGACGCGCTACGATTGAACGAGTCAGTGGATTTCCGTTTTGTTCGAGCAGGCGAACCGTTGCCACCCGCCGATCTCGTGATCTTGCCCGGCAGCAAAAGCACGCGCGCCGACCTCGCGTGGCTGCACGCACAGGGCTGGGCTCCCGCATTGCGCCGTCACCTGCGGTACGGAGGCAAAGTCATCGGTATTTGCGGTGGATTCCAAATGCTTGGGCATCAAGTTCACGATCCCGAGGGGCTCGAAGGACCACCCGGCAGCAGCCCCGGCCTCGCCTTGCTTGATATCGAGACAACGATCGGACGGCACAAGCACTTACGCAACGTGCGCGGTACGCTGACCCTTGCATCGCACGGCACGTCGAGCAGTAGCTTGCAACCCATGTCGATTCCCGTGATCGGCTATGAAATTCATATGGGTACCAGCCATGGTGCCGGCCTGTCACGTCCGCTTGTCCGTATCGAGGAGACACGCGCCGATGCGATCGCCCCCCTGTCACCGACGACGGGAACGGGCGACGCCAAGTGCCGGGAAACCGATCCAGGCGCACCGTTACCCGATCGCGCGGGCGCTTGCGAAACAGATGTGCCTGATCCCATCAGTGTTCGATTCGATGGTGCGCAATCCGACGACGGTCAGATTCTGGGGACCTATCTACATGGCCTTTTCGATCATCCCGACGCCGCCCAGGCCCTGCTCGGATGGGCAAGTGCTATCGATGCGTCAACGGTACTTCCTCCGTGCTTATCGGAAGGGACAACCAGCCCCTCTTCCGCATTGGCCGGTTTAGACCTGGCGGCTCGCCGTGAGCGCGACCTGAATCGATTGACCGATGCCGTGGAATCGCACCTTGATCTTGCACGGCTTGCAAATTGGCTGCCGCTACCCTTGACCGTCGTGCCGGATAGCGGCAATGGTTCGCAGATGGACGGTTCGGCGACATGATCGGCGCATTTTCGTTCCTGACGGGCAGCCTGCTTGCCCTTGCCGCGGTCGCCGTTGACCGATGCCTCGGCGAGCCTGCACGCTGGCATCCCCTGATCGGTGTCGGGCGAGTGGCCAACGGCATCGAGCGCGCATTCAATCGAAAGGCACCCTCGCGGACGCACGACGTGCACGTGCCACGCTGCGGCGAGCATGAATGTGACGATGTTCGCGCGCAGTCAGCCGATCGCGCCGCCGCCGCGATAAGCGCACGCATGCGTGGGTTCCTTGGATGGGCATGCGTGGTGCTTCCGCCCACAGCCGCCGCCGCGTTCATCCTGCACCGTTGCCCCTGGCCAATAGCGGCGTTACTGCATGTGCTGTTGTTGTGGTTCGCCTTGGGCGCGCGCAGTTTGCGCGATCACATTGCCCCGGTTGCGCAGGCATTGGCGCGGGCGGACCTCATGTCCGCCCGGGCAGCGGCGGCGCGTGTCGTGTCGCGCGACCTGACCCATGCGGACGAGACTGCGGTCGCCAAAGCCGCGGTCGAGTCCACGCTGGAGAACGGTAGCGACGCGATCTTCGCACCACTGTTCTGGTTTCTCATTGGGGGTGGCCCGGCCGCGTTGGCGTATCGCCTGATCAATACGCTGGATGCGATGTGGGGCTATCGAACGCCACGTCTGCTGCATTACGGCTGGGCCGCGGCACGAATAGACGATATCGCGAATTGGATCCCGGCGCGGCTGACCGCGATGGCCTACCTTGCCCTTGGAGCCGCGGGTGACGGATGGCGTTGCTGGCAACAACAAGCCCCTGCCTGGGACAGTCCCAATGCCGGGCCGGTGATGGCGGCGGGCGCGGGGAGCCTGCAAGTACAGCTGGGCGGTACCGCACGCTACCACGGTCGTGACGAGCACCGCCCCTTGCTGGGCTGCGGTGCCCCGCCGATGGCACGGGATGTGACACGCGCCCTTGCCTTGGTCCAGCGTACGCTTCTGCTTTGGCTGGCGATTGCCATGGGCATCGGCGTCACCCTGGCCCTATGGCCACGCGCCTGGTCATGAGCGACCATTACGCCAGCATCCCATCATTACCGCCGCGCCCGTCCGTTCGACGCGACGTTGTCGTACATGGCGGTGATTTGCAGCGTGCCATCGACCGCTACAAACGCCCCCGGGAAGCCTGGCTGGACCTGTCGACAGGCATTAATCCGCAGGCCTATCCGGTATCGATGCCGCCCCCCGGAATCTGGCGCATGCTACCCGATGACCACGACGACTTGGCCGAGGTTGCGGCCGCCTATTATGGCTGCCACGCAAGCGCGATATTGCCGGTGGCGGGCACGCAAGCAGTCATCCGCGCCCTCCCGGGCATTCTCGCGGCCATGGGGTCCGTCCCGAACGCGATGGCGCCGGAAAGCACTTGCAGCCCGCCAGCGCCACTGCCGCTCGGCGACGCCGCCGTGGCAACGTTGACTTATGGTGAATATGCGCCCGCATTCACCGCCGCGGGGATTCGCGTACATCGATTCGATCCAGCGGACCCCGCGCCGCTCGATACATTGCCGGATACGGTGCGTTATCTAGTCGTCGTCAATCCGAACAACCCGACCACGGATCGGCACACGGTGGCACGACTGCATCGCTGGCGCGAGACGCTCGCACGGCGCGGCGGCACATTGATCGTCGACGAAGCATTTGCGGACGCCTATGCATGTGCCCCCGTCGACGCGGCGATGGACCGTGACGTGGCGGAAACGCCGACGGACGTCCCGACGCACCCTACCGCGCCGTTGTCTCCACCGGAGCCGGGATGTGCTTCAATCATCTCGAAAGACATCACACAGGATGGCTTGATCGTGCTGCGTTCCGTGGGGAAGTTCTTTGGTCTTGCCGGTATACGCGCCGGCTTCGTGGTGGCGTCACCCGCTGTGTGCGACGCCTTACGCGGACACCTCGGCGCGTGGACCGTCGCCGGACCGGCCCGGCATGCGGCGCGCGAGGCGCTACAGGATCGGCCTTGGCAGGAAGCCATGCGCCAGACACTGCGCGCCCAAAGCCGCGGATTGTACGCAATACTGGTAAAACACGGCTTCCCCGCGCGCATCACACCGTTGTTTGCCTGGTGGCCGTACGCCGAAGCGCTGACCTTGCAAGCCCAGCTCGCGGAATATGGCATCTGGATACGCTGTTTTCCAGCGCCCTCCTTCCAGACATCGCCAAGCGTGGCACCGGATACATCGGCCGATCGCGCAGACGGTTTGACGCCGACACCCAGCCTGCCGAGCGTGCGAATAGGGCTACCGGGCACCGATGCCGCGCTGACACGACTGGACCAGGCGTTACAAGCGATCGGACAGGCCAAACGCAGCGCATCGGCATGAGCCATGACGCTGAACCGTGGTAACGAGGCCCCGCGCCGAAGGTCGGCAATCGGGACCTCGACAAGAAAAGAAACAAAGGAGACAGATGAGGGATGCCGTATGAAGTCGCTTACCACGCTTCGCACACTGGCGCCGGCCGTGCTGCGTATTATGCGCACGCACGGCCGCATGGTGGCCCGGCTGTTGATCGGCGCTTTCGGGTCCTACGCCTGCGCCGAGTATTTCGGCTTCGCGCAAAGCTTCTGGTCGGTCATCACCGCCTTGGTCGTGATTCAGGCCAATGTGGGAGGAACCGTTACCGTCAGCATCGACCGCCTTGTCGGAACTGTCGCGGGTGCCCTGGTCGGCGCATTGGTCACGCCCCTCCTCGCGCTGGCGGCCCCGGTATGGCTCGCACTCTTGATTGCACTGGTACCGCTCGCCTTCATGGCGGCCACCCGCCCAGGTTATCGTATCGCGCCGATCACCGCGGTGATCGTGATTCTCGCCGGCGCGGACTTTCATCCGTTTTGGCTCGGTGCAGCGTATCGGGTGCTGGAAATCTCCCTCGGCACGGTCTTTGGCGTGCTGGTCTCGTTGTTGGTATTCCCATCACATGCGCATCGGGCGATTCGCCGACAATGCGCGCGGGCCATGGGCCCACTGGCCGATCTGCTCGATCGCTTCCTGGTCGAGCGTGGTCGTATACAAAGCGATCGCATCATCCCGCTTCATGACAAGGTACGCGCGGCGATCGCCGCCGCGGAAAAAAGTGTGCAGGACGCCCGTCGCGAGCCCGGCGCACGTCATCTTGATCTGGGCGTGGAAATTCGCGCGCTGCGTCGCATCCATAGCGATGTGATCTTTGTCGGTCGGGCAACGGATGACTGGCCGCAAGCCGCGGAGTGGCCCGAACTGGACAGTGCGATCGAAGGACTTGCCGACGTATCCCATCGCGCCTTCGAGGCGTTGGGGCATGCGCTGACCCATGGCGGATCGACGAGCGCAATCAAGGATCTCGACCAGGCCGTCGGCAAGGTCATCGAGGTGCTGTCGATGGCCTCGGAAAGGGCCCCGGATCTGGCTGCCGCCGCGCAGCAGAAACTGGGAGTGTTGCCGTTCACGATTCAGACGTTGCGCCGCGATATCACGGATTTGGCCGATCTGCTGCAAGGCGCCACGGACACCGAAACCAAAGCCGGCGAGAAAAATGACGGTCAAGACGATGACCGGGACAGAGACGAAGATGGGGACGACGGGATGGAAAACACGCCGCGTAACACGCGCGTAGGGGAATCTACTGGCGGCGCCGGCCACGCGGCGCTATCATGACCAGTTGCCATTGTCGTCGCCGTCCTGCTGCCATGCGCCACGCACTCCAATCCCTGTCGTCAATGTCACCACGCCGCTTGTTTGCCGCTATCCCATGGGCGGTACCCGTGGCGCTATCATCGCTTGCCTTGCTTGCGGGCTGTGGCTCTTCGCAGAAACCGTTCCAGCCGGATCTGTTTTCCACCAACATCAGTCCGTATGCGCATACATTCAACGCGACCAGCGCGCAAGCCTGCGAGGCCGCGCGCCGGGCAGTCTTGAGCCAGGGCTATACGACATCCACGTCGACATCGGATACCGTGGACGCGACAAAGGGGTTCCAACCGAGCGCGGAAAATCACGTATCAGTGTCGTTTCACATCGTCTGTACGCCGAGCGAGTCGTCGTCCAGCGCGAGCGTGCTGTACGTCAACGCGGTACAGGACAATTACGCGCTTAAAAAGAGCGACACGTCCGCAAGCGTGGGACTGAGTGTCCTCGGTTCCGTTTCGCTGCCGATTCGTTCGAACAATGATTCGATGGTGAAAATTTCGAGTCAGACCATCCCACCAGGATTGTTCTATGAGCGATTCTTCGGTCTGGTGGATCACTATTTGAAAACGGTTGTTCGCGCAACGCCTGTGTCGGATGCGGACGTGATCAGCAATAGGCTCGCACCACTTGCATCGCCGAAGCTCGGTAATGCGGAGCCAGTGCCGGTCGTGATTGGCACGACACCCTCGACGACCGATACCATCGCCCCCTTGCCCACACCCGCGCCGCCACCGATAACCCAGCCGGCCGCGGGTACACCAAATGCGGCCCCGGCATCATCCGCACCCGCGAGCGCCGCCACATCGGCTTCAAGCGCCTCGGCCCCGGCTGTTCCTGCCGCCACCGCGGCGGCGCCTACAGCCTCGTCAGCCGCATCCGGCGTTGCGGCCGCGTCATCGCCTACGGCGCCCAGCGCGGCAAAATAGCCCGTATCAGACGCGTTGCGCGTCTGGGGCGATCCAATCCACTACCTCCATTATGTTTTCGATCACGGGCACCGGGCGGCTCAAGCGCGCCTTCACGTGGTCCTCAAGTCGGTAGCCGACAACGTGCACACCGGCCGCAAGTCCCGCCTCGATACCAACGACACTGTCCTCGACGAGTAGGCAGTCCAGTGGCGCTACCCCCATCGCGCTGGCCGCATGCAGGATCAACGCAGGATCGGGCTTCCACGCGCCAACCTCATAGGCACTGAAAATGCGATCCGGGAAATACGCAAGCAGACCGGCCGCACGCAGGCAGACATCCAACTTATCGCGTGGCCCGTTCGATGCAACGGATATCGGCACCCGCAGTTCACGCACAAGGGCGACCGCATTCGGCATTGCCTGCAATTGGGCGGCATAGCGTGCCTTACTGCGATCACGGAATCCATCTGTGAAAGCGTCCAGCTCGGTCAAACCCGTGTCTTGCGCCAACGTTGCGAGAAATTTGGCGAACTCGCACCCCCGGAATCGACGCAATGCGTCTTCCTCATCCATGGTGATGCCCTGTTCGGCCAGCATTTCCACCACGACTTGAGCCGACAAGATTTCGCTGTCGACCAGCGTACCGTCGCTGTCGAAGATTACGCCGCGGATCTGTCCTTTACCGGACAGATCGATATGCGCTGCCTCCCCTGCAGGGGATTGCATTGCATGAGTCCCAGCGCGTACAACTGCGGTCATTCCTTATTCCCAGGAGTGTATCTATCGTTCCGTGATCTGCCGCCGAGACCAAACAGGAGATACGGCAACATGACACGCCATCCCTTCAGGCGGCGCGCCCCTCCTGAAGCAAGGCCAACACCTCGGTCGCCCCCATCGTACGGGCCGCGACCCGGGCATCATTTCCCTGGGCGTCGCGTGCGTCGGGGTTGGCGCCGCGCGCAATCAACTGGCGCACGATATCAATACGATTGAACATTGCCGCGATCATCAATGCGGTGCGACCGTCAGGAGATGCCCCCTCCACGTCAGCGCCATGCTCGAGCAAGGTATCGATGATCTGCCGATAACCCTTGAAAGCCGCGCCCGCAATGGGCGTCTGCCCCTTATCGTTGCGTAGATCGGGATCAGCGCCGCCGGCAAGCAAAACCTTCACTGCATCGACGTGCCCGTGATAACTGGCCAGCATCAACATCGTGTCGCCGTTTTCGTTGCGCAGATTCACGGGCAGGCCTTTCTCGATGAGCTTGCCGAGCATTGCGGCATCACCGCGGCGAGTACAGTCAAACACCTCGCGGGCAAATGCCATCGCTTCCTCGTCGGGTGCGGGTCCGCCCTGCCCGGAGGCATTGGTCGCGCCGGTTTCGCGGCTATTGGACGCTTCATTCATTGCGACTGTATCCAAAAGCGGTTTTTATTCACCACGTTGATCGGCAGGCTGCAATAGTGCGTTCACATCGCCGCCAAAAGCGCCATAGGCACTGGCGGGTTGCCCGGAATGCTGCGCAACCGCGGCGGCAATCTTCCGGGCCGCGGCATAATGCGACATATGTCCCACGCGGGGCAGGATACGCAGATCACTATGGGGGATGTCACGATGCAGCCGCAGCGATTGCGCCCCGGGATCGACGACCGCATCGGCGTCACCCACGAAGATCGTCGTGGGCTGCAGGATTTCCCAATAGCGTTTGCGCAACTTGAAAACGCCCGGGAGCATCAAGGCTTTTTCCCGTGCCGCCGCGCTTACCTGGGACGGGCGCGCACGCATGCCGCGCGGCACCAGCGCTTCAAAGCTCGGTGTCACCGAGTGCGGTGCAAACATACGCTTGGCAGCCCGACGTGCCAGCAGTCGAACCGCGAGTGGGGTGACAGACTGGCCGATCAATCTGCCAACCAATGGTAACTGCTGCAAGCTCGCCAATGCCTCCAGATGCATGCCAGGATAGAAATAGCCCCCCAGCAGAACGAGGCCTTTCACGGATTCAGGAGAAGTCAGTGCCAATGCCGCAGCGACCGTGGCGCCAAACGAATGTCCAACGACCACCGCCTCGTCGATTTCCATGAAATCGAGGAAGTTTCGAATGGTGGCTGCTTGCGCCATGGGCGACACGGGCATATCGGGGTGCGCCTGTTCCGCCGGCGTGAATGGGTCCGCAAGCAACCCCGCTTCACCATATTCGTCATCGGCGATGCGCAGGCCATGCAGGACCGGACCGCCATCAGGCGACACGCCGCTATAGCCGAATCCCGGGCGGTCGATCGCAATCACACGATGGCGGCGCGCCAACACATCGAACAAACCGCTGGCGACGAAGTCCGTGGCTTGCAAGCCCGTCCCGTGCAACAGCAATACGACCGGACCCTGCCCCTTCTCAAGATAATGCAGGCGGACCCCCGCGATATCGACGAAGCGCCCTTGTGCCGGTGCCCGTCGCTCAGCGCGGCTGGCCTGGCGTTTGTTCCACAGAGTCGTTCCTGCCAGCGCCACCGCGGTCAACGCGACGCCTCCGAGGATCCAAGGCAAGCTCCCGCCGCGTTCCGTACGCTCCGTCATTCGTCCGTCTCCTTGTTTGCCATGCGTGAGGGGTCGGGAGCGGAACGCCACCGGCCGGCCCATGCGCTAATTTACCGGGCGGGCGGACTGTGTGGCGCAAAATTTACACTTTGAAGCGAAATGTGGGACACAGCAGCGCGCCGACGTTCGGCATCTCTCCCTTATGCTATAGCGAAACCGCAATGGCTGCGCATTCCGTGAATCAATCGCAGATTACCCGTGTCCGTATAAAGCCGGGCTCGGCACGCAGCGCGTCGATGGCTTGCACGGAAGGCGTCCGGTCCAGATCCGTTACGACATACCCCAACTCTCCCCGGGTTTGCAGCTGTTGGGACACGATGTTCGCTTCATTGGTCGCAAACGCCGTGTTCAAACGCGCAAGCGCACCCGGGACGTTGGCATGCAGATTCAGCACGCGGCACCGTCCCTCCAAGGGCCCCGGCGTGATTTCGGGCACGTTGACCGCACCAGTGGTGGCGCCGGTTCGCATGAAACCAACCAGTTTCGCCGCAACCTCTACCCCGATGTTTTCCTGAGCTTCCTGCGTGCTGCCACCGATGTGCGGCGTCAGAATCGTATTTACGGCACCGCGCAGCGGGCTTTCGAACGGCTCTTGATTGTTCGCCGGTTCGGTTGGATATACGTCAATCGCCGCGCCACCGAGTTGACCATCGTCAAGCGCCGCGCGCAGGGACGGGATATCGACAACCTTGCCCCGCGATGCATTGATCAAGATCGCTCCGCGCTTGAACTTGCGCAACAGGTCGCCGTCGATGAGATTCGTCGTGGCCGCAGTGGCAGGTACATGCAGTGTGACGATGTCTGCCTGCGACACCGCGTCGGCCAGCGTCGGTGCCGCCCGCGCAGTGCCCAATCCCAGCTTCGCCTGCAAATCGTAATAGACCACACGCATGCCGAACGACTCTGCCAATACCCCAACCTGGGAGCCGATATTGCCATAGCCCACGACGGCGATCGTCTTACCGCGCGCTTCATAGGCGCCAGCCGCGCCCTTGGCCCAGATACCGGCATGCGTCAATGCCGTCTTCTCCGGCACGCGGCGAAGCAGCAAGACGGCTTCGGCGATGACAAGTTCAGCGACCGATCGGGTGTTCGAGAACGGTGCATTGAATACCGGGACGCCGGCACGGGCCGCGGCGTCGAGCGCGACTTGGGACGTGCCGATGCAAAAACAACCCAACGCTTGCAACGACGGCAACGCTAGAAAGTCATCCGCGCAGAGGTGGCTTGCTGAACGGATGCCCAGCAGCGCGCTGTCGCCCACGGCGTCATGCAGTGCTTTACCCGTCAACGCCGAGGCGTGCCGACGTACATCGAGGCCGGCGTCTGTCAACAGATCCGACGCGGTTTTATGTATCCCTTCCAACAACAGAATAGACGTCATTGATGCACCAAATGAAAAAGGCCGGTGAAAGTCGGCGGCCGATGCCGTACCGCCATAAGCGTTGCAAAACGTCTGCGCCTTATAATCGGAGGATATCGGCAAACGCGGCCCACCGTATGACACCGCGCCAAAGACCCTTTGGAGGCTAATGGCGATCACGTCTTCGGCTGCGCGCGCCCTCTCGATCCACCACCTTCACGTTGATCCCGGTCACCCATGTCTTCGTCACCGCAGCCTTCCTCGCCATCGTTGCCGCAGTTGGCATCGACCGATCAGAACAGCGACATCCGTGCGCAATCGCCGACGAAGCAGGCTTGGGACGTGGACCCTCGTCGAGCATTCGACGACTGGCTTGCGTTGCAACGTTTCCGCACCTCGTCGGTACTCGTCTATCGTGCGCAATGGCACCACTTCCTGGATTGGCTTGCCGCACGCGGACGAACACTACGCGGTGCCGAACCGGCGTTGATCGATGAATTCGCCGCAACGATCGATGTCAAACGCCAGCAACGCGCGCGTTACCTCCGAATCATGGAGCGGGTATTCGATGATATGACCGGGCAGTCGCAAGCACAAGGCAACCCAGCGCGCGCGGTGACGCGACGGATCGATGCTCCTTGGACCGATACCGTGTCGAATGCGCCAACCGGCTTCCTCGATGCAACGGAACGCGGGCGCCTATGGGAAGAATTGGCGCGTACGATATCGCCCGAAGGGCAGGTACTACCGTGGCGTGACCTACGGGACCGGGCGATGGCGGCAATGTTGCTCGGCGCCGGTCTGAAGTTGAATGAACTCGAATCGATGCATCTGCGCCAGTTACGGATTGCCTGGATGCCACCGAATACCTTGGCGCGGACAGATAGCGACGCAAAACCGGAGCGCGCGGACGATGCTCCGGCCCTATGGTCCCCTGAACAGGAAACCGATGAACGTGGCGGAGTTGTCTTGATCCCCCGAGCTGCCGCGGGCGGAAATGGCCGCGCCGGCAAGGGATCCGAGACAACATCAAAGGCGACGACGGGCGGGTATGTCCACGATGATGCCGAAGACGCGGATAGCACCGTCGGCGTAAACGGCACCGCCGGCGGCGACGGACAGCGCACCGTGCCATTTCCCGCTCACGCGGCCGAGATCCTGCTGTGCTGGTTGCGGGCGCGAACGGATCAGGGCGTGGAAGGCGAACTGGTATTCCCCGCGGGACGAAGTGGCCTGAAAATGCATAAGGCCACCGCACTACGGGCGATCGACGCGTTGGTCGAACGCTGTGGATTACATGCATCCCATCATGGCCGCATCAGCCCGCAGACGTTACGAAATGCATTTGCCGCCGCGCTGTTCACAGCGGGCCATACGGACGAACAGGTCGCGGAACGGCTAGGCATGATCAAAACGCTGTCGGCGCGGCGTTTGCGGGCCGCATGGGATCTGGCCCGCGCCGCACCGGCAGCACTTGCGGCGGGCGAAGGTGCCACAAGCGCTCGCCCCTCCCGACGACGCGACAACGATCAAAAGGTGCGGTAAAACCACGAAATCACGTCAATAACGCAATGGCATCGGATAACTGTTTCTGTCCATTTGCAAACTTGGCGATGTCAGGCAAGTTCAGTGCATCGGGGCCGATCGTACCGAGGCGATTGGCGCGGAATGCCGGCATCCCGAGCCGCATCGCCTGCACCAGATGCATTGCATAGAAGACAAAACCGTATGGGTAGGTGCGGCGCAACTCCTGAACCTGCTCATCGCTCATGTCGTTCATCCACTTCAGTGCGCGCTCGTGTTGACCACTGCGATAGCAAACGATGCCAAGGTTGCCGCGATACACTACGTCTCGCAACGATTTACGAATTGCGGACTCATAGCAATCTGCTGCCTTGTCGATACGATTCTGTTTCGAATAGCAAACACCACCCAGGTTATCCAGCGTATGGTGGACAAAGTTGGCCTCGCGGAAACGCTCATAATCGACAATCCCCTGCGACGCCCGCACCGCATACAATGCCTTTAACAATTCCCGTGCACGCGGCAGGTTGAACGGGATCAAGTTGATCTTTGCCCGATCCATCCGATCCACTCGCTCCAAGCCATAATCAGACGCCGCGTATTGCGCGAAATCAACCGCATAGCGTGGATCGACGTCCTTCAATCCCACCCCTACCGTGGCATCGTCGGCGAAGAAATAACCGCAAATCAATTCCAGATCGTCCAGTGCCGCACACGCCACAAGCGCCTTGCGCAACACCCCCGGCGTAATCGATACTTCCCCGCCCGCCACACAGATCGAGGTCTGGTCGAGCACCCCAACGGTGACATCGGGAAAGATACGGTTCAAATCCGAATACAGCTTGGCGAGATTCCGGTTGAACGCACCCGTTCCAAATTTCTTCGTGAAAGTCGCGGCGTTCTTGAAACGAAACACCGCCGCGGCGGGCATTTCATTGCGACGCAGTGCATTGAACACCGCCGTGTTCAATTCCTCACTGCCTTGCGTGGCGGCATTATCGAAGACCGTACCGGGAAAGCCCTGATCGCTGGACAATCGAATCAAATGGGAAATACTCCCCAACGGCACGGCTTCCAGATGCGCCCCCACCGGAACCGGCACCAAACGGGTGTGGTCCGCCGGCAAGGCAAACGCGATTTCATTCTGAACGTTGAACACCACCACTCGCACCAGTTCGCGCTTGGGATAGTGACCGACGACCTTTCGGGTACGGCCGTCATCGGTGACAAACGGCACCTTGCCCGAATACGTTTCGGGATAGACAACGAATTCCTGTCCAACCGCCACGCCCACTTTCGAACCGATATCGATCGCGGTTACACCGGTCTGGCCATCGTATTCGAGGACTCGCCCGCAGTTATGGATGATCTCGTCGAATACGGTAACCATATTGCGGCCCCGTGCTTTCGACCGCGACAAAGCGGTGTCCGCGTTATCAAGCAATGCCAACACCTCGGCATCGGCGCTGTTCGAGTGATTCGGCGTATAGATGGCCACGCCGGCGCTGGTCGTCAGATGCCGTTCGCTTGCCAACGGAAACTCGATTTCCTCGATCTCAGGCTGCTGACTGATCAAAGCCGACCATTCCGCTTCCGAAGGCAGCGGCTCATCCTCTATCCGAAAGCAAAACCGCTCGGCCATTTCGCGGATCATGCTCGCTTCCACGGCACCTTCGATCAGCACCAGATACTCTTCACCAGACGGGTGGGCAACACGAATGTCCACGTCATCGTGCTCGGCCATGATGGCGCGCGCGACCTGATCCAGGCGACGCGCGAACGTTTTCAATACCTGATCGCCGTACAAGTGACCGAAGTTGTCGTTCACCTGCTTGAACCGATCGACATCAAGGGACATCACGGCCAGGATCTGCGACTTGCCTCCTTCCTGAGCGATCTTGCCGTTGTTCAGGTAATGCTTGATCTGGTCTACCTTGTCGCGCAAGATCGACCGAAACGAGTCACGTGCGAGCAGGTCCGTCAACGGGTTGTGCGAGACGTGATAGGCATTGATCGCGTGTTGCAGGATCGTGCCGATCCGTGCCGTGCATAGTCGGACGGTTTCGACATCAGGTTCGGTCGCGAAGCGAATCGACGCGGCCGCACGGAGACCCGCGATGTCGAACCACAAGGCACCCGAATTCGGGGCGACCCGATGGGTACCTTGCACGACCTGCTCATTGGGCAGCCGAACCGAGTCGGGCGCGTCATAGTCGGCGGAAGACATCGCTCGCCATTGTTCGCCATCGTCGAAAAAGAGGTCGAGCTCGACCTGCCCCACGTCCAAGTCCCGGCGTAATGCCTTGCCCAGTACCCGCAACTGCTCTTTATTGACCATGCTTCCCCGAACACACCTCATGCGCGCCTGGCTGGCGGGCGCGCTTCGTTTAGAGCATCTGTCCGTGACGACGCTCGTGTCGATAGTCGCGTTGCGACTGATGAACATTACTGCACTTACCTGCACCAGGACAGTGAGATCGACGTGTCGCTGAATACTTCCGTGCAAATACCAGACATTTTTACCGAATACCGCCACGAATGACCAGGAGAAACCTGGTGCCAACATGCTTTACTGCAACACGCAGCCGTTTCACGAAGCAATTGATGCGGGCGAGAATACCATGGCACCCCTGATGCCATTAAAACGAATCGTGTCGTCACCCAACGCCGGAATCACAACGCAGCATCGAAGATGCGGAGCGACCTTGGCAACATTACAGATACGACCAGCGCATCATCAGCTTTAAAAAACAACTGCATAGCCACCGAACCGCTGAGCGTGTATCGGCATATTTCAGAAAAACTGAAGAGCAGCATCCACTGCCCGAAAGGTCTACGTGCAACATAATAAAAATGCAATATTTTTTTGAACAGACGTGTATAAAACTCCTCTTTCAAAAATATTTATAACGTTTTTAAAAAAAACGGGCCAAGCATAATGCATGGCCCGGCGCGTTGATCTGGGAAATTAAGACTTCAATGTCGCCGTCATGGTAATTTCTGCGTTCAACAGTTTGGAAATCGGACATCCCGCCTTCGCGGCGGCCGCGCATTCATCAAACTTTGCTTTATCGGCGCCAGGGATTTCGACGACGACATCAAGATGCGACGCTTTTACCGCAAAACCATCGCCCTCCTTATCGAGTGAAATGGTCGCCTTGGTATCGATCGACTTGGCTACCAGACCCGCATTGCCCAGAATCATGGACAATGCCATCGAGAAGCAACCGGCATGGGCAGCCCCGATCAGTTCTTCCGGGTTCGTGCCGGGACCACCTTCGAATCGCGCATTAAAACCGTAAGGCGCAGCCTTCAGCACGCCGGTTTCCGTGGAAATCGTACCGCCTCCTTTCTTAAGGTCGCCTTCCCAATGTGCCGATGCGGATTTCTTGATCATTGCCTTCTCCCATTACACGTTGCGACACCCGCAAGGGATATGAGCGCCAACGGACAGCAGACGTTACGTCGCACGCATCACCTGCTCTTCGCCATTGCATCCCTATCGGGTCCAGCAACCAGGGTAGCTCGGAACCGCATTGCTTGCTGATCGCGCGACGAGCGGTGCACATCACGACGACTGACTCAAGATGACGGCCATCAGACCAGGGAAGCGGGCATCTAGCTCCTCCCGTCGCAGCGAATTATGATGTGTCGTACCCATTACATCGGTACGCACCAGGCCTGCCTCACGAAGAATGCGGAAGTGGTGTGACATCGTCGACTTGGGGCGGCCACCCTCCAATGCCGCGCAACTCGCCTCACGTACCTTTGCCAGTTCCCGGACTATTTCCAGCCTGACAGGGTCGCTCAAAGCATCAAACAGTCTCTCGAGAACAACGTCCTCAAGGGCGGGATGGGTATAGATTCGCATGCGAAGAAAAAAATAGAACGAAAAACAAAGCAGTGCACGCCATCTTACAAGAGAAGTCGCATGCAGCACCTGAAATTCGTTAGTTCGAATATAATCGAAATATAAGGATTTGGCGGCTTACCAGGTAGCTGCGCAGCCGGCATGGATGTCGGCCTATTTTTCTGCGCGGCTTTCCAACAACTTCGCGGCACAAGCAATGGCGGGCGGCACGCATGCTCCCCGGAAACCCAGGAGTTATTTCATGGCAGGTTTGTTCGATCCCTTTTCCCTCAAGTCCGTGACGCTGCGTAACCGCATCGCCATACCGCCTATGTGCCAGTACATGGCGGAGGACGGTGTGTTGAACGATTGGCACGCAGTACACCTGGCCAGTCTGGCAAGGGGTGGTGCCGGCCTGGTGATCGTAGAGGCGACGGCGGTGTCGCCGGAGGGCCGCATTACCCCCGGATGCACTGGACTGTGGAACGACGTGCAGGCTGCCGCTTTCTCGCCTATCGTGCAAAAGATCAAGGCTGCGGGCGCCGTCCCTGGCATTCAAATCGCCCATGCCGGCCGCAAAGCCAGCGCCAACAAACCCTGGGAAGGGGACGATCACATCCCGGCCACCGATCCTCGTGGCTGGCAGACCATTGCCCCTTCGGCGATCCCATTCGGCGCGCATCTCCCGAAAGTCCCCACGGCAATGACGATCGATGACATTGCCCGGGTACGCGCCGATTTCGTCGCCGCGGCGAAGCGCGCACGGGATGCCGGATTCGAATGGTTGGAATTACATTTCGCGCACGGGTACCTTGGGCAAAGTTTCTTTTCGCGTCATTCGAACCATCGGGACGACGCCTACGGCGGCAATGCCGAAAATCGTGGCCGCTTCCTGACCGAAACGCTAGCCGCCGTACGGGACGTCTGGCCCGCGCACCTGCCTCTGACGGCCCGCTTCGGCGTGCTCGAATACGATGGTGAAGACGAACAAACACTGACCGAGTCCATTGATCTGATCAAGCGCTGGAAGACCGAGGGCCTCGATATGCTGAGCGTATCGGTCGGGTTCTCAACGCCGACGGCGAATATCCCATGGGGTCCGGCGATGTTGGCTCCTATTGCCAAACGCGTACGCACCGAAACCGGTCTGCCAGTGTCATCGGCATGGGGCATCGACACGCCACGGCTCTGCGATCAAGTCCTGCGTGCCGAGCAAATGGACGTGGTGATGGTGGGACGTGCGCATCTTGCCGATCCGCACTGGCCCTACCATGCCGCAAAAACATTGGGCGTCGACAAGCCGTCCTGGACGCTGCCCGCCCCATACGCGCACTGGCTCGAACGTTACGCGCCAGCGGCCTGAGGTCGGAATGCCCACCACCGGCTGCCGCAAAAGTTATAGATCAGGCCAATACCGGTGGTGATCACCTGCGCGACCCAGTACGACCAGCCCAGGTAGTGGGCAAAGAGCCACATCAGGAGATTGTTCAGACACCAACCCACGCCGAGTAGGGCAAAGTAACGTGGCGCGGTGTGAAAGTGCCCATGGGTCGCGCGAAAAGTGATCAGATAATTCAGCGCATAGTTGCAAACGGAACCAAGCAAATAGCCCACCGCGGAGGCACTCACGGCCGTGGTATGCAGACCTTGCACGCCGATCCAGAGCGTCAGGTACTGCACCGCAGTGCCTGAGAGGCCGACGGCCGCAAAGCGGCAGAACTGGAGGAATAGCGGTTGGTAAGTAGACACGATGTATCGAATAGCGCAACGGTTTCGGGCTCGGAGCACGCGTCACGGGTCGGTGGCACGACCGGTAACCGGCTGGGGAAATTTTCCCACACAAATCATAATCTCCCTTACGGCGGAGAGCCAGGAAGCAATTGCGACGTTCCAGCAAGCGTTGAAACCAAATGCAACCGGCACCAACGCTGCACATTGCCGACGTAGTGTCTTCAAAACCCGCTTGCCGGTGGACGCCGTGCTTTATAATCCAGCGTGGCTACCCGCATCTCGGACGCAGGCCCTCTCGCAACTCGTATCGCCGCATCCCGGAATCCGCGCATCACCCTCTTGAGGAAGAACAGCGAGGTCCCTGCCCTACCATCGGGACGGGGCTGCATGCATGTGCGGCGCGGCGGAACATATAAATACAACACGGACGCGAAGCCACCGCTCTCCAGTTTGTCTCACGGTGCACCAACAACATGAATTTGATAGCGCAATTTACTCGCCTCTTCCCGCTGTGGGCCATTGCCGTCTCGGTGCTCGCCTATTTTGCGCCAGGTTCATTCGTCGGCCTGCTGCCACACGTGCCACAGCTACTGATGCTGGTCATGTTCGGCATGGGAGTAACGTTATCGCTAGGCGACTTCAAGCGCGTTCTTGCGCGTCCGACGCCTGTCATCGCCGGCACGGTCATTCACTATCTGGTCATGCCGCTGGCGGCGTGGCTGGTCGCGAAACTGCTGCATATGCCACCAGACCTGACCACCGGCATGGTATTGGTAGGCAGCGTGGCGAGCGGCACTGCCTCGACGGTGATGGTCTATATCGCGCGTGGCGACGTGGCGCTATCGATCTCCATCAGCGCGGTGTCGACGATTGTCGGTGTAGTGGCAACGCCGCTCCTGACACGCCTTTACACAGATGCATCGATACACGTGGCCATTGGCCCGATGATGATGAGCATCCTGCAGATCGTCGCCGTTCCCGTTGGTCTCGGCTTGCTGGTCAACACGCTCTTCAATCAAACGGTACGTCGCGTCGAACCGGTGTTGCCGGTGGTCTCGATGGTGGCGATTCTGTTGATCATCGGTGCCGTGGTGGCGGGTACGCATTCAGCCATAGCGAGTGTCGGCCTGATCACCATCGTCGGCGTGATCCTGCACAACGGCCTGGGCCTGCTCGGCGGCTATTGGGGCGGCCGGATGCTGGGTTTCGACAAGTCCGTTTGCCGGACACTGGCGATTGAGGTCGGCATGCAGAACTCCGGGCTGGCGGCAACGCTTGGCAAGCTGTATTTTGGTCCGACCGCCGCGCTGCCCGGTGTGCTGTTCTCGATCTGGCATAACCTTTCGGGGTCGACCCTAGCCGGATGGTGGTCCAATCGTCCCACCGGCGTACAACGCACACCCGAAGAGGAAGCAGAAGCGGCAGCTGCCGCGGCGAAACATTGAAGCGTACTGATGCGTGCCGCCACAAGCGGCACGCATCTCGAAAAGCAAGCTCCCAGGATTTGGCGGCTGTCCGATCTGGACCGATTGCAGCGCACTTCCCCAATCTCTAGTAGAACCGGCGATGACGCAAAGCTAGGATGCGCTGGTTGGGCGATAGCTACTCGCGCATCGGCGGCCTGTAAAAGCGAATTGGTAATCCCACATTTTGAACGGTCGTCGAGGGTAGAGGCTAGGCCGCAATGGCCAACTTCTGTTTCGGCGGAATGCCGCAAATAGCTGTATTGGGCCGCTCATGGTTGTATGACCACAACCACTCGGTCGCATAGTCTTGCAACGCAGCAACCGTGTCGAATTGGTAATGGGCAAGCCAGTCGTATATCACTGTTTTGTTACAGCGTTCAATGTAGGCGTTCTGTTGTGGCTTGCCCGGTTGGATAAATAGCAGCGTGATGCCACGCTTTTCAGCCCAGTCTTTCAGTGCTTCGCTGACATATTCCGGGCAGTTATCGCACCGAATTTTTTGCGACGCTCCACGCCAATCTATGACCCGCTTCGTCGTCAGCAGAAAACAAGTCGTGCTGCACCCACTCCTGCGCAGCGAGCGCAGGCTCCGCGCTCACGAGCCCACCTACTCTCACGCCCAACAAGCGTAGTTTTCTCTCCAACGGGACGCGCTTCAGACACTCCCCCGCCGCCCGTCGAATCTCCACCGCATCGGCTGTGGGTACCTGACGCGTGACATCACGCGTAACGGTCTTGAAATCGTCATAGCGTAATTTGATGCCGATCGTATAACCAACATAACCTTTGCGTCGCAGGTCTTCGGCTACCCGCTCACACAATGTCGTGAAAGCAGTTGTCAATGCTGGACGATCCTGTTTGGCATGCAAGTCGCGCTCGAACGTTGTCTCGCGACTCATTGACTTTGGCGTCGAGTCTACGACCACCTCCCGGTCATCCCGACCGTTCGCCACAAGCATCAACCACGCGGAGTAGCTTCGACCGAAATGAGCCTGTAATAGTGCCGCATCCGCCTTGGCGAGATCTCCGACGGTATGAATGCCAATGGCCGCTAGTTTTTCGCTGGCCTTCGGTCCGATGCCGTTGACCTTTTTTGCAGGCAACGGCCAGATGCGCGTTTCAAGGTCGGACATTTCCAGCAATGTCAGCCCGTTCGGCTTGTCGAGTTCCGATCCGATCTTTGCCAACAACTTATTCGGCGCGATACAGATGGAACATGTCAAGCCGGTAGCCCCCGCCACTGCATCCTTGATGCGCGTGCCGATTTCCGCCATGCTAATTTGCATTTCCGCGGCGAGCACCGTCAGATCAATATAGATCTCATCAATCCCACGATCCTCGACGCGATCCGTGAACGTCCGGACTGCAGCCTTGAATAAACGCGAGTAATTGCGGTATGCCTCAAAATCGGTTGGCAGCAAAAAGGCATCCGGCGCTAGCTGCGCAGCTTTCATCATGCCCATTGCAGAAAACACGCCTAGCGCGCGTGCTTCATAGGTCGACGTCGTGACCACGCCTCTTCCAGCATAGTCACGGAGCCGCGCAAATTGTCGGCTTCCATCGGCTTGCTCGACCGGTGCAGCTTGTCGGCCGCCGCCAATCACCACGGCATGCCCTTTTAATTCAGGGTAGCGCAGCAACTCGACCGACGCATAGAACGCATCCATGTCCAAATGCGCAATGCGCCGGACCGGAAGGTCGTGCAAGCCAGGACTGAGAGCAGGATCGACGGCAGACGGCATGTCAGCAGTGAGTCGGTTCACCAGATGCAACAGAAGAAATACATTCCGGCCGTGACGCCGGACAGACACCTTAGACAGACGACGAAGCATGCCGGGCATCTCATCCGCCACCCCTTCGCACACAGCCGCATGGCGAGAATAACTGTTTATCCGTACAGTATCACAGATCGATCGAAAGAGCGTTGCATCGCGGATACGTGGTTAAAACCGTGCATCGATCCACGGCAAGAAATGCCAGTCTAGAAAGTGGAAAGCGGCCACCGCGTACCGATGGCGTCGGACAAAAAAACCGCCGCGAAAAACACCCCGAAAATCGGACGAAAGTCCGAGGTCTGGGGTGCCATTCAAACGGCGGGTTTTCTATTAAGCGGGCGGAGAGCGGGACGGTCGCCCGCAGGGCCAGTTCACAAGGTGCATGCGGCCAGACTTCTTGCCTATTCCTTCGCGTCAGTTGACAACTGGGCGCGCACCTTCGCGACTTGCGAGGCCGAAACGCTACCCCCCTTGTTACCCCAACCAGAGCGAACGAACGTTGCCAACTGCGCGACCTCGTCATCGTTCATGCGGTTCGCGAACGCGGGCATCGGCAGACGCTCCGGCGACTTCGCTGTCGATGGCGCTTCGGCGCCACGCAGGATCGTCTCGATCAAACCGGTCGGGTCCTTGGCATTCACCATTGAATTGCCGGCGGTAGCCGGGAAAACGCGTGCCGCACCGTTACCGGTCACGGTATGGCAACCGGCACAGTTGTCCAGATACAGACGCTCGCCCAACGACAACTGTTTTGCCGCGGTCAGATGCGCCTGCGTTGCAGCCCGGGCAGCGTCGTCAATTGCCGGCGTTGCCGTCGCCTGGTTGACGCTCAGCGTTTTCAAGTACTCCGCAATGGCATGCAGGTCGGCATCCGTCATATGCGAGGTGCTGTGTTCGACCACCGACTTCATCTCACCGCCTACAGTAGTGTGCACATTACGGCCCGATGACAAGTAATCGACGACCTCGTCCGCATTCCAGCTCGCCACGCCGCCAGCTTTGCCGTTGGCACGTAACTGCGGTGCCCACCAACCATTCAGCGTTGCACCACCGAGGTAGTCAGCACCAGTGCCATCGAGCGCCTTTTCCTGCATCGCCACGCCACGGGCGGTGTGACAGCTACCGCAGTGGCCCAAACCTTCCACCAAGTAAGCGCCGCGGTTCTGGTCTGCGCTTAACTTCGTATCCGGCTTGAACACCCCTGGTTGCGTGAACGCCCAGTTCCACAGACTCAAGCCGAAACGTAGATTGAACGGGAACGACAAGGCGGTCTGTGGCGGGGTGGTATCCACCGGCTTCACACCCTTCATGAAGTAAACGTACAAATCGTGCACATCGGAATCTGTCAGCTTGCTATACGAAGGATACGGCATGGCCGGGTACAGATTCGTACCATCAGCCCGCTTGCCATCACGCAATGCCGCCGCGAATTGCGCTTCCGTGTAGTTGCCAATGCCGTGTTGCGGGTCCGGTGTGATGTTGGTCGAGTAGATCGTACCTAGCGGACTCTTGATGGCAAGCCCGCCGGCGAATGGTTGACCCGCTGGGTTCTTTCCCGAGGGGGCGGCTGTGTGACAGGCAACACAGTCGCCCACGCGTGCCAGATACGCGCCGCGCTGAATCGCCGCGTCGGAGACACTGACACCGGACGCGGGTTGCGCCGATGCTGCAGCAGTTGATGACGCCGGTGTGTCGGGTGCCGCGACGGCAGCAGCGGCATGAAACCACGCAGACAGTCCGAATGCGCCGACAACCACGCCGGCGCTCAGCGCGCGAACGGCCGGCCGCTGCCAGGCCGCGCGATGTGTAGAGACCTTCATCTTCTTTTTCATCCCAATGTGCGCGTTATGCCTGAACCAGCGGGCCCGGATTCTTCAGGTACTGATTGATGATGGCATCGACTGAAAAGTAAGTCAGCGCGCCAATTGTCCCGGTCGGGTTGTTCTGGAAGTTTTGCGGAAATGCATTGCCGCCCGGCACGAACACGTTGTGTACATCCCAGCTTTGCATGAACTTGTTCAATGCCGAATTGCTCGGACTGTCGCCCATGATCGCCCCTCCCACGTTGTGCGTGGATACGTAGCCGACCATCTTCACATGGCTGCCCGGCTTGATGATCGTATCGTCCATCCGGTCCGGTTTCAGTTCCGCAGCAATTTCCCGTAGCTTGCCACCCAGATACTGCGCAACGTTGATCTCGTTGTCCTTGTAGTCGTAGGTCATGCGCAGCAACGGCTGACCGTAAGGATCCTTGTAGGTCGGATCCAGGTCCAGATATACGCCGCGATACGACATGTTCGTCAGCGACATCGACAACTTCATGTGATGACCGTAATAATTCTTCAGCGCCGACTTATAATCCGCCCCCCACTTCTTCGTACCCGCCGGCAACGTCGTCGACATCGGCGTACCGGTAGGCTGCGAACCGTGTAACTTCGCCCCACCAATAAAACCATATTTCGCCGCATCGAACGTGCCCGGCGAAAAGTCGTTGATCATCTTGCCGGTCGTGCCGGCCGAAGCGAACGGATTGAAATGCAAGTCCTTGAAGAACATTTGCAAGTTCGTACCCATCTGCCACGAATAATTACGCCCGACTTGCCCTTCTTCCGTAACCGGGTCGTACGGCTTGCCGATACCCGACAGCAGCATCAGTCGCACGTTGTTCAAAGAGAACGATGACAGGATCACCAGCTTGGCAGGCTGGAATATTTCATTGTTGTGCTCATCGACATACGTCACGCCCTTCGCGGTCTTCTTATCCGCATTCAGGTCCACACGAATCACATTGCTATTGGTGCGGTAAGAGAAATTAGGCATACGACGCACGGCATCGAGAATCGTCGTTTCCGGCGAGGCCTTCGAGAAGTTCACACATGCGTAAAAACTGCAGAAGCCGCAATAGTTACACGGGCCCAACTGCATGCCGTATGGATTTGTCCAAGGTTGGGAAACGGCTGCGGATGGATTCGGGAACGGGTGGTAGCCGAGGTTGCGTGCCGCTTTGTCGAACATCGCGCTGCTCAAGCTGTCTTTCAACGGCGGCAACGGATAGTGATTCGAGCGCGGACTTTCGAATGCATCGCCCCCGTCGAACAGTTTGCCCTGGACATTCCCGGCCTGGCCGGACAAACCGCAAACTTTCTCATAAAAATCGAAGTGCGGCTCCAGCTCCTCATATGAAACAGGGAAATCTTGCAGCCGCATATCGTCCGGCAACTGACCCTTGCTGTAGTGCTCTTTGGCGAACGTCGCTATTTTCAAGTCGGTCGCTGTAGAACGCATCAATTGACCGGTCCAGTGCAAGCCCGCACCTCCCACGCCGTCTCCCGGGAGGAAGGGGCCGAGCACACGATTAGGCAATGCGGTTTGATCGATATTTTGACGCACCGTGATGGCCGCTTGTTTCGGTCGCATCATCAGTTTATGGCGCTTGCCATACATCAACTCATCGGCGGCCTTCGGATAGGCAAACTCGGAATTCTTGCGATCGGCGCCGCGCTCGAGTGCAAGCACTTTCAGCCCCTGCTTCGCCAATTCGATACTCATGATCGAACCGGTCCATCCCAAACCGACGATCACGACGTCGACTGGATCTTGTGTGATAGCCATCTTGTGTCCTGTTGAATCGCGCTGCAGCGCATCGCTTTCTCGCGCAATGATCTTTCCAAACGCCTACGGCAACCTTGCACCCCGCGCATATCGCCTATCAGCGACATGGACAAGCACGCTGTCGCGGGAGTCGTCTGACCACTTCAGCTGGGGGCGCCACCACGGCGTCGCCAATCGCGGCAATCATGTGGGGGCAATGCAAGATGACAACTGATTTGTCAGTTGTCGCATAAAAGGCATCGGGCAATGGAATCAGCCTCGTCGGCCGGCCAGATCAACCGGGCCCAACGGATAGGGCACATTATGCTGGTCGATCCATTCGGTATAGCTGGCACGTGCACCCGGGAACCCCATCATTTTCCACGAACCCATATCGCGATTGCCACCGTGGATCGGGTCGGACAGATAGCCTTCCTGCGTATTGCCTAGCAGCGCACTAAAAAACTGCGCGGCGCGCAATTGCTGTTCGCCGAACGCCTTGAAGTCAACCTTGTTCTTCTCCAGCGCGGTCAGGACGTCGTCGCGCGTCTTTTCATCAAGTGCTTCGAACGATTTTTGATACTGCTGCTGGCAGTACTTCTGCGTCGCCCCGATGCCGATGCGATACATTTCCCGCGGGGAATAAGGCAACTGATAGCCGAAGAGGGGATCCGCGTTGACATCGAATGGGCCCTCCATGTACCAGTCTTCCGCCGCACCGTAGCCGCTCGCTAATTCGCGATCGATAAAAACCGGAACGTTGGTCTCCAGGGCCCCCGGACCGTCGCTATTCGCTGGAATCAAGCGATCGGTGGCGGCTTTGATGAATGCCCATTCAACTTGGTTAAAAAACGTAGGCTGGTACTGATCTAGCGGGGCGGCGGGTGGCGCTTCCGCAAATGCGGATTTGATCAACGGCGCACTCGCGCCGGCCACGGGAATCACCGGAATGACGGCCGCGGAACCGCGCAGAAAGCGGCGCCGATTAGCACTCACCGGCGCGCCGTCGGACACGTCCGCGGTGGTCGCCCGCAGCGCATCGTTGGAAACGTTTTTGTCGGACACGATGGACTGGCTTGTATTGTGGGAAATGGAAACAACAGCCGTAAGATATTACTAGGGTTGTCCCGGTGTCATCATACAACCAAATGAAAAAAACCCGCGAAAAATCGTCGCTGTGCGGAAACGACGCATATGATTATTGACAAGTCAGATGCACATGCTGTAAACCCGCGCGGGAAAAACCTAGCTAACATCGCGGCTTTCATGGCCTTACTCTTGCGTTACAAAGTCGCGTCAGCTTGACCAATAATGGAGGAGACAGCCGTGACCCATATTCATATGCGGCAAGCGATTACCTTGTTGGTGATCTTGATGCTTGGATTCCTGGTGGCACACAAGGCCATTCAACATGCGCAAGCAGCGAATGCCGATGGCAGCCAGACATGTCTCCAGCGCGCGGCGGCAAAACGGGCTGAATCACTGGCGAACGGCTTCTCGAAGGCTGGCGCTTTTGCCCAGGCCGAAAACGTGCTGGCGCGTTGTTTGATTGATCGATAACCATCCCAAGTCAGGCGTGCAGAAAGCTAGGGGGTATGCGCACAAGCACTGGTAAAGGTTTGGGCCGGGCAATACCCCTTCCCTGCGCGCGGAACGCGAACAACCTATGATGGCGTTTTATTTCTTATTCGCGTTTTTTCAAACGCCGCGCCAACATGTCAGATTCGCTGCCATTTCCCGCCCCACCGTCTTTTGCTGAACGCACGGATGACGACCGCGTTCCGTGCGCAGCGCCGTTGCACTCCGATGTGACTGACATCGACGAAGAGGCGCTATCACCATCCGCGTTCCCGGTTCCTCTCTCGCTGCTCGATCTCTCGCCAATCGTAGAAGGCGGCAGCGCCGCGCAATCATTCCGATGCACTGTGGATCTCGCGCGGCATGCCGAGAAATGGGGATTTCGGCGATACTGGTTGGCCGAACATCACAATATGCCAGGTATCGCCAGTTCCGCCACGTCGATACTCATCGGACAAGTCGCTGCGGCAACCAAGCGAATCACGGTGGGATCAGGTGGCATCATGTTACCGAACCACGCTCCGCTGGTTATTGCCGAACAATTCGGCACATTGGCGACCTTGTTCCCGGGGCGGATTGAATTGGGCCTGGGCCGAGCACCCGGCTCCGACCAACTCACCGCACGTGCGCTACGGCGAACATTGCAGGATAGCGCCGAACGCTTCCCGGAAGACGTGCTCGAGTTAAGAGACTATTTCGCACCGGCCGTGCCGGGCCAGCGCGTCTTGGCCGTACCGGGCGTTGGCACGGAAGTACCAATCTGGTTACTCGGATCAAGCTTATTCAGTGCGCGCCTAGCGGCGGCGCTCGGGCTGCCTTTCGCCTTCGCATCGCACTTCGCGCCGGACCTCCTGAATGCGGCACTGGACACCTACAGACACCACTTCGAACCATCGCCTACCCTCGCCGCACCCTATGCGATGGTTGGCGTCAATGTGTTTGCTGCCGATACTGAAACCGAGGCGCGCCGCATCATGACTTCGGCGCAGCAGCAGTTTCTTGCGTTACGACGCAATAACCCCGGTCGCCTGAAACCGCCGGTGGACACCATGGAACGAATGTGGCACGAAAGCGAGAAAGCAAACGTCGAACGCGCGCTGAGCTGCGCCGCGGTGGGCGACCCTGCGCAGGTGCGAAACGCACTACAGGATATCGTGGCGCGTACGGGTGCCAATGAGTTAATGCTCGCCGGACAAATATTCGACCACTCGGCACGCCTGCATTCGTTCCATATCGCCTCGGAAGTGGCAAGAACACTGCAACCCGCGTCGACCTGAACGCATTGCGCCATGTCGCTCGCCTCCCTCCTGCCAGGGCGGGCTGCCCAACAGAAATGGCAGCGCGCGGCAAGACGATTCAGCGCTGGAGCATCCGTAATGCGCCATATCCGGCAACAGCCCCGGCGGCGGTGACAATTGTCCCCCAGACCATATCGGCCACCACCAGCTTCAACGTCCACCGTGCCAGTGTTGCATGATTTGTCAGTTCGTAGGTCGCGTAGGCGAGAAACCCCAATGCAGCGCCTCTTACCAATGCCATGGTCCAATCTGCCACGGCAACGCCGGGCAACACGGCAAAATAGACGATACCCAGCACATAAATTACGTAAAACGCCACCGCCGGCCCCATTCTCACCGGGTCGACGAGATAGTCCCCCAAGGCCGAGCGATATAAAGCACCGCCAATCCAGCGCAGGTAGACCGCGTCCAGCAACAAAAATACAACCGCCGTACCTACATACGCAATTCCACCACGTAGAAGCCATCCCATCGTTCCACCTGTGGCCAGGTCACCCATTCGCCTTCTCCTCTTCTTGCGTTTCGTCATCGATTGACCATGCGCATTGTTCGTGCCGTGTGACACCGAACCTTAAAAAGTGCTCGGCGCCACGTCTCGGCGTCTTTCAGGATCACGTGTGGTTTACGTCGGTAAGAGGCGTTTTGGATCATATTTTCCTTTTGGGAAGCCTGCAATACGCGATAAATCGGCTTGCTCCACTTTCTGCCTACGGCGATAGAATCACGTTCTGATACTCGCCTGAAATGGAGACATGGACACATGGACTTGCAACTGACGAAAAAGCGCGTTGTTATCACCGGTGGATCACGCGGCATTGGGTTTGCGTGCGGGAAGGCGTTCGCGGAAGCCGGGGCCGACGTCACATTGATCAGCCGTCAGGAGAAAAGCCTTGATCTGGCAATCAAGAAGTTAAAATCTGAAAATAACCTGACCGTCTCGACGTTGTGCGCCGATCTATCAGCGTCAATATCACCGGAACTAGCCGACCTCGTGTCGACGGCAGACATCCTTGTGAATAATGCGGGTGCCATTCCAGGCGGCGATCTCGAAAAAATTGACGAACAAACGTGGCGGACGGCGTGGGATCTGAAAGTGTTCGGCTATATCAACCTGACCCGCGCTGCATTTCCCGCAATGATCAAGCGCGGTAGCGGCGTGATCGTCAATATCATCGGCATGGCCGGAGTAAATCCGCGGTATGACTACATCTGTGGTGCCGCGGGTAATGCGGCATTGATTGCATTTACCCGCGCCGTAGGTGCGCATGGATCACAGCACGGCGTTCGCGTTTTCGGCATCAATCCTGGCCCTACCGAGACCGATCGACTGGTAACGCTCTACAAAGCGCGGTCGGAACACAAAACCGGTGACCCGGAAAAGTGGCAGGACTTGCTAAGAGGGATGCCCTTCGATCGCGCCGCAAAACCGAGTGAAATAGCCGATCTCACTCTTTTTCTCAGTTCTCCACGGGCTGGCTACGTCAGCGGTGAGGTGTTTAATATAGACGGCGGAGCGACGTATTCAGCTTGATATCGAGAGACCGCTCATCCGCCGGCAATGTACATACCGCGACATCAGTCAAATATCTCTCGCAGGCACCGATGAAGAAAGCGCATGTCGCGTCTGCGTTTCCGCCAAAGCGCGGTCGGCGCTGCGCGTTCAGCACATCGGGTAATCTCGTGGATAGATCGGCCGGTAGGCCGACGTCTTTAATCAGGAGGGACACAATGGCAGGTATCTTGCAGAACAAAATTGCCGTCGTCACCGGTGCCGCATCGGGCATTGGCCTGGCGAGCGCGGAAGCATTGCTTGCGGCGGGAGCGAAAGTGGTACTGGTCGACCGGGACGAAACCGCATTGACCACGCTTTGCGGCAAACTCGGAGCCGATGCGTTGCCGCTCGTTGTCGATCTTCTGGATGCCGAGGCGTGCGCGGCACTCGTCCCCCGCGCGCTGGCCCTGGTCGGGCATATCGACATCCTGCATGCCAACGCGGGCACCTACATAGGCGGTGATCTTATTGAAGCTGATACGGGTGCGATCGATCGAATGCTGAACCTGAACATCAACGTTGTCATGAAAAATGTGCATGACGTATTGCCACACATGATTGCCCGTCAAACAGGGGATATTATTATCACGAGCTCGCTTGCGGCGCACTTCCCGACCCCATGGGAGCCGGTGTATGCGTCGTCGAAATGGGCGATCAACTGTTTTGTTCAGACGTTACGGCGACAAGTTTTCAAACACGGAATCCGCGTCGGATCGGTGTCACCGGGCCCTGTTGCTAGCGCCCTCTTATCGGATTGGCCTGAAGAAAAACTTGCAGAAGCCAAAGCGGCGGGTAGCTTGCTCGACACAAGCGAGGTCGCGGATGTCATACTTTTCATGTTGACCCGCAAGCGCGGCACCACGATTCGCGACGTGGTGCTGATGCCATCCAATTTCGATTTGTGACGATTAGAAGTCACATCCGACTATCTCTCTTGCGTGGCGTCTTTTTTACCACCGTGCCCACGCGCAGGCGGCTACCTATTCCGTCGTAGCCCCATCCGCCGGTTGCCACGTATTCGGGGTTCGACCGTGAACGTTGATCTCCTCTTGCAATTTCACTAGATCCCGCTTCATCGGACCCGCTTCGTAGACCGCGCCGTCCGACCTGGCTTTTTTGATCAACGTCTCAAAATTGTTGTAAAGAACTTTCTCACGCGTTTCCTATGGCACGTAATCGAGCAAGCCGCGTTTAGCAAATGTCCCAGCCGCCTGACCCTTATTCGCCTACAAATCATAGGTTGCGGAGATCGACTTCGGATTACGCGACACCAAAGCATCACTGCCATAGATGAACCGATCCGGATGATCGCGGACCAGCATCGCCATTTCCTCGATACGCGCTTTACGCTCCGCCCCATCGTTCTGGCGCCGAGGGTCACCTACGTCATATTTTGAATTGGATGAATAGGCTTCAGCGACCACATCCCAAGAAATATCGAGCTTGTAATTCGGATGCTTTTCAAGCATCTGACGCAACTTCTTCGCATGGTTCGGCTCTGGCGACACATACTTGCCTAGCCCACCAAAGTGGGCGTGCAAGAATGTCGTATTTGGATGCCTTGCCACGGTCGCATCAATGCCGTCCCAATGCTCACCTTGTCCCGGTTCCCCACTCTTGATGCACTTCTCCGCATCACTCGAACCGCAATGCAGGACGATGGGCATGCCAGAATGTCCACCAAAGCGAAACACGTCGTTGACCGGCGCCTTTTCCCGAAAATCAACCTGGTTAACTTGGTTTTGCTTCCCACGAACTTTTTGTGCATGGTCACTTCACCCATGAGGTAGAAGCTGTCCGGGTACGCTCGCTTCAATGCATGTATTGCATGGACCGAATTTCCGTTGCCCACCACAATACCGGTGATAGAGGGATGCATCGGTTCGGCCAAATCGGGTCGCATCCGCTTCACCGCGTTATACGCCTTGCCGACCGGCCAATCGACACTTGTGTTATCGCTTTGTTTGCCGAGTTTCGTAATGGTGTCGTACGCTTCACCGGTCATGGGCGCCCCATTGCGGAACGACTCTGGCATGTAGTACGTTTTACCGCCGATTGACGGACCGCCATGAAACCCGGCCTGCTGTGATGCGGCGTCATGCGAGTTATTCGCCGGTACATCAACGCCGTGATCATGATCGTGGTTACCGCAAGCACCCATCAGAACAGACTTGCCCTCGACAATAATCGTAGGAATGGGTTCCCAGACGAAGTGATGCACGCCAGCTTCATCAAACAAAGACATCTGTGAAATCGCATTCTCGGCCAGAGTCTTACTAAAGTCTTTCACCTCCGTATGCGAGTAGCGGGGACCGATCGTGTGATTATGGATATCGTTCACTTGTTCCTGCGCCTGTACTCCTACATCGGTTGTGGAATACGCCGATTCCAGGGCTTGGCCCTTACGTATCAATGGCTTGAATTCTTCCGCGGTAGCAAGGTGGCCTCGTGGAAGACCTAATTGCTCCGTCTTTCTCTTCACATGAGACGGATTGACCTGTTGATCGCTCGTGTCGAAGCGCGACGAGCCGGTGCTACTCGCTCCCGCACTGCCGTGCGGGTTACGTTGCGTGCGCCGCAGAGCAGACCGGATTCTCCACCGCGCGATACCGTATTGCTCAATCCCGTTAATGCCCCTCGCGACTGGATTGAGGAGGCGATACCGGGGAGGCAGCCGAGTTCGGGTGGCACCTCCGAAAGCTTTCCAAATGAGTCTTGCCAATACGTTTGCGTGCCAGCGTCAACAGCTATTTTGGTCATCATCGTCACCGAGCGGTTGTAGATTGGGCGGCTTAGACGGCCGACATCTCCTCGTATTTCAAAAAAACGAAGCGTTTCAGCAAAACCCGAAGTCAAACGACGCCCATGAGGCCCTAAAGACTATCGCGCCAATAGTACTCGTACCTTGCAGCAATCCTAAAACGGCAACCTCATCCCAGCCACCGTCGGGTCGATTCAGTTCGTAGATAACCATGCCTTTCACAACATTATCTTTGTCTTCAAACACCTGCCATACCTGCCTTTTCAGTTGTCATCAGACGCATTCAGCCCTGTTTCCAAAACTTACCTATAACGCCTTTGTAGACAATTGCGTTCGTGCGAACCTTGATTGTCACGCCCTGATCGGCTCCACCGAGTCGGGACATGACATTTGTATTTTACTTACTAAAGGAGCGTTTTATGAATCGCATTGATTCAGTTGTCCTGACGCAAGGTATGCGTTTCACCCCATTGGACAAGTTGGTGGACCAGCGGGTGGAAACGAAAGCCGAGCGTTTACCGTTTACAGTGAAGGTGGTAAGTACAGCCGCCGAACTCGACCAGGCCGTCTTGATGCGCCGCGCCGCCTACGGAAGGCACTTGCCAGAATTCGCGGAGACGATGACAGTCGAAGCCCTGGATGCTCATCCAGACACCGTCGTACTGCTTGCGCAGTCGCGGCTGGACGGTGGCCCGTTGGGTACCATGCGGATTCAAACGAATCTGTTTGGCCCACTCGCTGTCGAGCAGTCGGTCCAGTTACCCGACTGGTTGGGTAATGCGCGTCTCGCCGAGGCAACACGGCTCGGCGTCGCCCGAGGTGCAATTGGGCGGATGGTCAAGGTCGCTCTGTGCAAGGCTTATTACAAGTATTGCGTAGAAAACAACATTGACTGGATGTTGATTACGGCACGCGCGCCGCTTGATCGAGAATACGAGGCAATGCTATTCAGTGATGTCTACGGCAGTAACGCATTCCTGCCGATGACTCATGTGGGAGGTATGCCGCACAGGGTCATGGCGAAGCCGGTCGCGACGGTTCGCCAACGATGGGCGCAAGTGAATCATCCCTTCTTCGGGTTCTTTTTTGAGACGGAGCACGTTGATATCGACGTCACTGTTGCGGCATTACAAGCCGATATAGGAGAGACTAGCAACTGCGATACATTGCCTGACGGTACCCCTGAAGACGATCTGTCCTTGAACGCTGCATAAAGCAAATTGTCCGCTCCGATCCATTCGGGCGGACAATACGCCAGCGGCGAACTGGGGCCCTTCCCTTTTCATCGCTGGCAAAAAGAAAATTGTTATGGATTCGAGAATGAATTTGTTTGGAATCTTCAGCAAATGATCCGCTTCAAATGGGCGTTTCGAGACAGGCTGACGGGTTGGGCAGTCCACCGATTCTCAATCTTTGTCGCACCATTCGTGATTGCGTTTGGCAGCATTCTTGTCATTCTCTGCCTACCGCGTCAATTTGATACGTCGGGCCCAATTACGCTAAGTTTTCCCGTGGTGGCCGATGCTGACGCAAGCCTGACACCCACTCAGGCCCTGCAGCGTTTGGACCGTGCGCCACCAGCGCGCCGCTATGGCACCCATCTCGCTGAAACGCCATTCTGGTTCTTGCTGACGATACCCGTCGTGACTGGCAGGGGCGTACCGTTCATCGAGCTGCCGTCGCGTCACGCACAGACGATTTCGTGCTGGCTGACCACACCCGGCTTCCCTCTACTGGGCGCAGGAAATCGATACAACACCAGTGGCGAGATGCGTTCGAGCAAAGCGGGATTCTCGTTAAGATTGATCAACTTGGCGCCAAATGAGCAAATTCTATGCCGTGGCACCTTTTCAGGGCCGGCGTATATCAGTGCGTTGGCGTTGAGTGCTGCCCAGTTGACGGAAACGAACCTCGACTATCAGCAAAGCGCCTCCCTGATCACGGGCGGTTTGCTTACGCTCGCGATATTCGTTTTTGTCACGGCCATTATCAATCGCGAATGGACTTACGTTATCTTTGCCGCATGGCTCATCGGCAATCTGAGATTAAGCGCGAATGCGATTGGTTTTGATACGGAATGGATGGGCCGCGCCATTCCTCCCGATCATATCGCGTTCTTGCGTGAATTCACCTTCGCTGCCTACTATCTACTGACCACAACGCTTTTTGTCGAGCTTTTTCGTCGGGAACTTAAGAGCATTGGAACGCACTGGAGCCTGCAGGCGGTGCGCTATGGCGGCTGTTTGTTGATGCTTGCGGCGTTCACCCTTGATTACCAGCATTTCATTCCGGTTTTATGGGCGAGTGCCAGCTTCTGCGTCGCGGTGTTGACCTACTTCCTCGTGCAGTTGCTCATCAAGGTGCGCTCGCGCACAGTACTTTGGTACGTCGCTTCAATGGTCGTGGTGCTGGTGGCTATTTTATCGGAAGTTTTCGCGGCAGCATTTGGTTGGAAAGCGCTATCCGGTGCGCATAGCCCCGTGGTCACAGCCCTATCATCCAGCATGCTGTGCGCCTTCGCCATTGCCGAACGTATGCGGGGAGACCGAGAACGGCGACGGCAAATGCAGGTCGCATTGCGTAACACCTACGATGTGACCCCGATCGGGCTTTTCACGCTGAGCCGCACGGGCTATTTCGTGCGGGCCAATCCTGCCGCGCATGCGATGCTGGGCTTGCCGCTACAGCAATATGCATCATGCAAATGGGCGGATTATTTTGCACCCGGCGCAGAAGAAGCACTTTCTGACCTTCTTACGCGGCATGATTCGTCTGCAATCGAAATTGATGGTTTGCCCGGCACGAAAACGGGTGCACGGCGCTATTCCCTACGCGCCATTCGCGCAAACGACTTTATCGAAGGGGCGCTCGAGGATGTCACCGAACGCGCAAAAGCCGTCGAAAGGTTGCATTTCCTTGCCGAACATGATTCGCTGACCGGGCTTCTGAATCGCCCAGGCATAGAGCGCGCGATAGAGGAGCAATGTGCGAAAGGCGCCTCCTGGGCACTTGCTTATCTCGACTTAGACCGTTTCAAGGTGTTTAACGACCTGTTTGGCCACAGCACAGGCGACGAAATATTGCGGCTGGTGGGTGCACACCTGGGTGAACGTTTTGGCGCGGACGTGCCAATTGGTCGCATCGGCGGTGATGAGTTTGTCTGCGTGTTAGCCAACATTACCGTTGACGACGCCATCGCGCGTTGCCGCGATATCGTCGTCACCCTGAATTCCATGCCGTTCCAGGTAGCCACTCGAGCCTTTCAGGTGCGAGGGTCGATCGGCGTTGTTGAATGCACCCAAGGCGATCGGGTACTGGATGCGCTAGCCTACGCGGATCGCGCCTGCCGTGCGGCGAAGCGTGGCGGCAATGCACGTGTGGTCGCCTTGCGTAAAGGATCCTCGGCATTCGAGGAACGTGCTGCGGAATTGACCTTGATCGAGGCCCTGGGGCAAACACGATTGCCCGAGAGCCTGTTCCTCGTCATGCAGCCAATCATGTCAATGCGCGCGCCCACACAAGCGTTGGATTTCGAAGTGCTATTGCGTATGCGTGCGCCGGACGGCTCCGTGACCACGGCGACCAGACTCATCGCCGCCGCCGAGGACTCGGGAAATATTGTCGCGATTGATCGCTGGGTGCTGTCGACGACGTTGGCATGGCTCAGTAAGCATCACACCTTGCTGACCAATACCAATTTCGTTTGTGTCAACTTGAGCGCCGGCTCGCTGAACGACGAACAGTTTCTGGATTCTCTGTTCGAGTTGTTCTCCCGGCACGAAGACGTGGTGCATTTTCTCTGTCTCGAAATCACGGAAAGCGTGGCGCTCCATGATCTTGAGCACACTGAACGCTTTATCTCACGCGTGCATGACATCGGTGCGAAGATCGCAATCGATGATTTCGGCGCGGGGCAGACATCATTGCGTTATTTGAAAATGCTCTCGGCCGATGCGCTGAAGATCGACGGTGAATTCGTACGTACGATGTGTAAGCATCCCGCCGACGTCGCAATCGTCGAAGCAATCGTTACCCTTGCACGAAACCTTGGCATGCGCAGCATTGCGGAATGGGTCGAGGATTTCGAGACCTTGCGCGCTTTACAGGAGCTGGGCGTGGATTATGTTCAGGGCTTTGGGATTGCAACACCCCAATTGCCCGACGATGTGCTCGCCGCCACCTCCGCGGCCAGCTTCGTGACGAACGCCGAACTCATGAACTATCTGCTTGCACAGGAAACGTCGGCAAACGGGTCTGGCGCCAGCATATGACGTGTGTCGTATTAACTGGCGAGGGGTACGAGACGAGCTAAATGATTTACCGGATCTCTACTGTCACACCATCGATACGATCCGGTTCCGGCACTTCCAACCGAAACTGCTCGATGATGCGCTGGTTGTAATCGTCAAGATAATCTCGCAATTCACGCCGACTGACCAGACGTACCAACGCGACATCGGCCAGCTCGAGGGCTGATGTCGTGAAATAAGAATTAGTGACAACCATTGCCTCATCGCACCCATAGAAGCTTTTCGCAGAGATTGCTTCCTGAACGGCGGCATTGCCAACGCTTCCGGAATAATGCTTCACCTGAATGACGATTTTCTTACCAGAGCGGCTGACAAAGAGATCGGCCCCTTGATAACCGCTTCGCTTCGTTCCCTCAACGTCATACCCAGCGGTTTGAAAGATGTCAGCCAAGAATCGCTCAAAATCCCACCCTGTCATTGCATCGACTTGATACATCGTGACAAAACGGCTTGGATCGAAGTGCTCCAGCTTGCTGGTCATTCGCTCGACAAGGATGTCCAAATGCAACTGCTCACACATGCGAAGCCATTCCTGGATAAGATGCCATGGCACAAGCGGCGTGCCGACTGTCACGGCGGCTTGCTCTGAAAACGTCACATCATCGAATGCGATATCGTTGTCCCATAAAAAGTACAAAAAGAGACTGAGATCGTCACGGAAGACTTTACCCCCTTCGCCAATCCAAGACGTGAGACTATCCTTCATTGAGGCGAGAATATGTTGGGAGATCTCGCTAGAGAAACCGAGGTATGCGGCGTTGAACCCTGTCGACAAAAGCTGTTTGTCGAAAAGCAGCGGTAACTCTTCTAGTTCAGTAAATCCCTTGCGGATTAGCACGGCACGAAATAGCTCGCGATTTGAATACGTGCCATCCTTTTGTGCACCGGGAATCACGATAGCATCTGGCTCGTTCGCTTGCTCCCTCACTGTGTGAAAGGAATTTGGAAAGTAAGGTCTTTTTAAGTTGCGCGTACTTCTCCAAGACGTCATTCAGCAATTCATTGAGTTGGGTCTGCTCCCGCTTTTTCCCGAATAGATCCTTGAAGAATCCTTTGGTTTGATATTGAAATTCCGGGAAAAAAAAGGGCCAATGGGACTTGGTGTCGCTTTGGTGACGGCTGGTTGACCGGCCCTGCCGGAATAGATGCACATCAAGGACACGACGTCTCGAACGACGTTCTATTGCAGGAACTGCATTGGTAAATCACGAATGCTCTCCAAACAGTCTTCGTTTCTTACGACGGATTCACTGCTATTGAAAGAAATCGTCAGTATTTTGATATGAAAATAAAATGAAAACAATAGATGAAACCCTAGCACCATCGAGATATAACGACATTTCCAACCGGGAATATTCACGACAGTAATTTACGATGATCTGAAATACCCGTCGCGCGCTTTATCCCGCATGATCGATGACAAGCTGATATGACGTCATGTCCTTCAACTTTTGAGGCTGCAAGATACCCCCGTACCTCCACTCACGCCGCGCGGAATGGATCGGACGTGACACGTTGCGCAAATTTCTGTGCATTCAAGCCGTCGGAAAAGACGCCGATGGTTTTCAAATCTTGTGCGTAAGCGGCGATTTGTTCTTGAAATACAGTACCGATTTGCTGATCATGATGTGCGTGCTCTTTCAGCATGGCAGTCAAGTCCTCCACTGGAACCTTCGGCGCGTATCGTGAGAAAACCGCCGCAGCAACGGCGGGATGTTCGCCAACCACCCTCCCGCCTTCCAAGATACTCCGAACCAGCGCGTTTGCGATATAAGGCTCTTTGCGCAGTAGCTGACCGCGAACCCCTATGACGCAGCACGTCCGATGCGCATATGCACCATCCATGTTGGTTGCTATCTGATGCAAGTCATGCTGTTTGCGGAACTCCCAGGCGAGTGGATCGCCACCGCATATCGCCGCAACTTCGCCCCGTTGCAATGCGATGGGCAGAAGGTCGCCGGGAAACGCACGCCATGTCACATCGGAATCTGGATTAAGGCCTGCTTGTTTCAATAGTATCGAAAAAAAAGCCTTGTCTGGACTGGCTAGATCCGAGGTGCCAATTGCTTTGCCTTTTAAATCGGGCAACGATTTCACACCACCCGTCGAATTCGACAGTAGGCGCATGCAGCCCCCATGTAAACCTGCAACCAATTTGACGTCGAATCCTTGATCCAGCGGCTTAAGCCAGCGCAACGCCATGCCGACCGCCCCGTCCGCCTTGCCGGTAGCGATGGCTTCCAGCAATTGATCCGTCGATCCCGAGAAATTGACAAAATCGACAGACAAACCATAGCGGGTAAAGATCTCCTGTTTTATCGCCACTGGAACGGCTGCGGTGCAGATAGCATTTTCATTCCATGCAAGCGTGACCTTTCTCAAGGTTTGGGGGCGCGGCGGCAAAGGACCGAGATCAGGAAATGGCGCTCCATGCATCGCCATGTCGGCCATATCATCCGTGGCAAACGCCCTGCCCGTTGCCAGCACGACAGTGCCCGACATTAACGTTGCAAGCGCTCGACGGCGAGACAATAGCGTGTTATTTGAAAGAGACATGCACTTCCTTGATATGCGTTGATCAATGTGTAGTTTAAAAAAGCATGTGCGGTCGCCACGCTGAGATAGCATGCGGCTCCAGAGCATATGCCTAAATCATTTTAAATCTCACATATCTCAGTCAACAAAGAAGAAAAGCGACTTACTTTATATCTAGTTGGCGCTTAACGATAATCGATTGCTGCGACCAACTTCAGTTTATCCGTATATTTGCTCATCCTTACCCCAAGGAATGTCCAAATTTCGAGGGCCGTTCAAAAACAGCGAACAGCGTCGTGGCGGATTCAACCGGTCACTGCAACGCGGCTTGAAGAACCTGTGCCGGGGTTTTGAACTTCAAGGTTTTTCTGGGTCTCGTGTTCAGCTTTTCCGCAATCTTGTCTAACTCCTTCTGCGAGAAGCCCGAAAAACATGTGGCTTTCGGGAAATACTGACGCAGCAGTCCGTTAGTATTCTCGTTCGTGCCGCGCTGCCAGGGGCTGCTGGGGTCACAGAAGTAGACCGCCATATCAGTGGCAAGCGAGAACGCCTTATGCGCAGACAGTTCCTGACCGCGGTCCCAGGTAAGACTCTTCGATAACGCTCGGGGTAGTTTGTGTATCTGTCCGGCAAGAGCCTCTATCACGGCGAGTGCGCCTTTGTTCTTTACCTTGCATAACAGCGTAAATCGAGAATGTCGCTCAACAATTGTTGCGATCGCGCTGTTCAGCGAACCGACGATCAAATCACCTTCCCAGTGGCCGGGTATCGCGCGATCTTCAATTTCAGCTGGACACTCCCGAATTGAAACCGCTCCTTGAATGTTCCCGCGACTCGGCGTCTGGTGGTTTCTGGCACTCCGGAACATACGCTTCATACGAAGATGCTTTTTTAATTCTTCACGCAATACGCCACGCGTTTGAATAAAAAGGGACTTA
>NZ_LAQU01000035.1 GCF_000970345.1 Robbsia andropogonis
TCATACAGCGTCAAAGCCTTATGCCATGCGGCTCAACGAATTGTTCAAGGCAGACTACTTACACCGTACCTTGCGCTTAAGCTCATTGGCCCGCTGACCATCGGCCTTTGCTTGTGCGGACATAGCGCGCGCGTCTTCGGCCTCGGCCAGCGATTGCGCCGCCGGCTACCGCCACTGCGCAGGCTCCTGCGGTACACGCCATTCTCGCGGCATCGGGTGCCTCTTGGCGTTCTCGTCCATCGCCGCGGTTGCCAGAAGTGCTTCAAGCCGCAGCAGTCCTTACCCTGCCCCCGCAGGGTGTGCTCAATGCATCGGCACGCCAGTGCGTCAATATTGCCGCGGACACACTTAGCTCCTTGGTCAAGCGCTGCACAGACATACTCTCCGGCGGAAACAGCCCCAACACCGCTTTGTCTTTAAATGATAACCGTACCGCCTAACCTCTACCGATTACCTATATCGCTCTGTTATTCCGATTTCTATCGAGGCAACATCTATTCCGACTCCAGAGGGCCTAGAACCCAAATTTGGCTTTTCCTGCACGCAATCTCGCCAATTTTCCCAAATAGAGATGCAGTATGCTGCCTTGCCAGTAAGGCTACCGGATACGCCTTATTGCCTATAACTCGCCGTGCACGTCAAATGAAATTGCTTCGTTTTACGAAACTTATATTCGTACATAATATGAACAATTTCTAATGAAACGTTACCGAACAAACCCGTGTCCCCATATTCCAAATCGTACCTCATGCAAATCATCCCAAATGCCCTTTCTTACGCATCATCCCTTCTACTTGATCAATGGTCATCTGTCGACGATGCCGCGAGGCGGGCACCGTGCAATGACGTCGATTACGGCGTTAGCACGCGTCTCGAAATTATTCCGGGCGATATATTCAGGACCGGCACGCTTCAGCTTTCGACACGGAGCATTGTCACACTCGCATCAACGAGCAAGAGCCTTGCAACTTTTGTGGAAGCATTGTTTCCGCAGATCTTCAACACGATCTCTGAGATAAGAGCCGTTCACACGGGCTGGACGCCGCTTCTTTCGTCCGACGTAATAACGAGTATTCAGGCACATCCTTGCAAAATGGATCAGACTGTTCTGCTCCGAAAATTAGTCATGGGAATACCAGCTTATAAAATATCTTTAGAACGTGCTCTGCCTTACGGTCTTTCTAACTTCAGTTCCGAATTGAACACCGTCATTGCCACAATTGAAAAGGAAATCAGTACGTCTACTCAATCAACTCAAGAAGCGTTGTCTCTGCTCGACATTTTGGTGATACGCTTTATGTCAGACAGCAGTTTTACACGAAACACGCTGGCAGATTCACTACTCCTTATCGATAAGCAATTATTGCCAGCAATGATCGTATCTGTGAACGCAGAACCGTTGTTGCGGCGCTTATCTTACGAAATATGTACATATCTCTGTGTTTGCCGTGAAGTGAATGCCTCGGATGAGGTCGCGGGTATCATTGCGGATAACTTATTCTTCGACCAAAATTGGACGCCTCCCGTATGGGATTCTGAATATTGGTATAGGCGAAGCAAAGGTAGATATGTGCGAATACAAATGAAGCGCAGCTTAGGAGCATTTACCCAATCTCGGCGGTCTGCTATCGACAAATGTATCGCGTCCGGCATCCATCTTGCACTCCCTTATCAACCCGGCGCGAAATTTGACGAGCTATGCCAGTCGTGGCGAAAAGACGATGTCGCTTTCGTCATCCAGGCAGAGGAAGCGACGATCGCTGCGGAACCGCATTACGATTTCGGAGACCAAATAATGCTAGCTACCCACCTTCGCTCCAAATGAGCCGTTTCTGCTACTGCACTTGATTTATGAGGCGGTTGCGGACCCTACAAGCGACAAGATGATGCTGTTGGCGAGACTGCCTCACTTTCCCGTACTGTCCGCTGTTAAAGTGTTTTGTGTATAGCGGGCGCTCATAATGAGCGTTCGGCAAATCGGTTTAACGCATGTAAGCACGCAATATTATGATGCATACGACGCAAATCGCGTCGTATGGTAGTCCCTCCATTTTTAATGGTCGTCGAGGGTAGAGGCTAGGCTGCGATTGTCAACTTCTGTTTCAGCGGAACGCCACCAATGGCTGTATTGGGCCGCTCGTGATTGTATGACCATAGCCACTTCGTCGCATAGCCTTGCAATTGCACGACGGTGTCGAAATGGTAATGGGGGCAAGCCAATCGTATCTCACGGTCTTGTTATATCGCTCGATGTAGGCATTCTGTTGTGGTTTTCCGGGCTGGATAAATTGCAGCAGGATGCCACGCCTTTCTGCCCAGTCTTTCAGTGCTTCGCTGACATATTCGGGCCCGTTGTCACAACTAATTTTCAGGGGTGTTCCACGCCATTCGATGACTTGATTCAACGACCGAATAACACGTAGTGCTGGCAACGAGAAGTCTACGTCGATGCACAATCCTTCACGATTGAAGTCATCAATCACATTGAACAACCGGATGCTACGGCCATCTGAGAGCTGGTCGTGCATTCAGTCCATCGATTAACACGCGTTCAATGCCGGCGGCACCGCCAAGGGCTCAGGCTGTTCGCGAACAAGGCGTTTGCGCGGTTTAATACGTAAATTCAGTTCCAACTCCCGGTATATCCGATAAACCCTCTTGTCGTCTAATTGGTCAACAATCCGATTCACTGTGGTCTTTGTCGTCTTCGTAGTCGCGTTCAGCACACGCTACAACATGCAGCCAGACGTCGCACTCGCTCCGATGTGATTCACGCTATCCTGACTGCGATAGCAAAGAAGGTGACGGAGTCGAGCATGGCGACGAACTCAGTTCAATCGGTAAGCCCACGACAACAATTACTGCGTTTAGCATTTAGGCAGACAGAACGACGCTTTTGTCTTTATACAGTTCTCCCGATTTCCAGATGCTCAGCATCACTGTGGACAGTTTTCGGGCCAATGCAACGACTGCCTTCTTATATCCTTTCGCCTGTCGAATCGTGCTGGCCCAGCGAGCCAGACTGGTTTCTTTTCCATATCGCGACAGCAGGCATGACGCCGCTTCGTACAACAACGACCGGGTTTGTCTATTGCCCTGTTTGGAAATGCCACCATTTCTGTCGACTTCGCCGGATTGATATTTTCGGGGCGTCAAGCCTAGGTAGGCGCCGACGTCCGCAACTCGGCGAAAGCGCGAGGGGTCGTCAATGGCCGTCTTGAACGACATCGCCGTCAATACACCAACACCGGGGATGGACATAAGTGCTTTGCAAACCGGGTCCCGAGCCGCTTGCTTCTCCAGCATTTTGCCGAACTCTCTGATTTGCCGGCTTACATGGCGCCACGTATCCAATAGCATTAGCGCAACCGATTTCACGGCTTCGACGGACGGATCGGCAGTCAAAACCTCCTGCCTGAAGACTTCATTACGTCCTGGTGAAAGGACCACGCCAAATGTCTTTAGCAAGCCTCGGATCTGATTATTTATCACCACTCGCACACGCACCAGTCGGTCGCGTTCGGTAAGTATCAGCCGTCGGTTATGACACTCCAGGGTTTTGACGTATGTCGGCCGGTACCAGCCCGTACGAACCAGATTGGCAATACCTCGCGCGTCGTTCTGATCGGTCTTGTTCAACTGCACGGTAAGTGCCGCATGGACATGACGAGCGTGAATGCAATCAATATCTACGTTAAGCCTTTTCAGCGAATGGAACAGCTAAACAGAGAGCGGGCCCGTTTCCATGCCTACCTTGACACTGCTGTAACCCTTTGTCTCAAGAAACTCCTTAATTAACTCTGGTCGCGTCTCGATCACGCCCTGGCGAACCACCTTTCCGTCGTCGTTGACAATACAAACCGATGTGTTTTTCTGCGCAACATCAAGCCCGACAAATGCGTTCATGGTAGTTCCCCAGACGTGGAAGTTGCGTTTAGATTACCGCATGTGATTCCAGGCAAACCCTTTGACGTTTCGCAGGTACAAAAAACATAATCCGAAGCCCCAATTGCGCTGATTGTGCGTCAGCTTCACCGGCCAATCAGCGATGACATCGTTTTCGGCGCATTGCTTGGATTCATAGCGGTAGCAGGTCTCGCTGATGCCGAACGCCATGCACGCCTGGCGAATATTCATCCCGCGTTCCTGTACAGCTCGTTGGGCCATCTCGCGTCGACGAGATGGCTTCACCACTTTTTTTCAAGCGCCTCGCGCACGACCTCCGCTTTCAGACGCTCTTCGGCATACATCTTCTTCAGTCGAGCGTTCTCGGCCTCTAACTCTTTCATTCGCGTCATTAGCGCCGCGTCCATGCCGCCGTACTTCGAGCGCCATTTGTAGAAGCTCGCGCTGCTCATTCCGTGCTCACGACAAAGCTCCGGCACGGGCGTTCCGGCCTCTGCCTGCTTCAATATCGCGATAATTTGGCTTTCTGTGAATCGGCACGTCTTTATGCAGAATTTCCTGTCAGTGCTACTGCGAGAAAATTCTACCCTGAACGACCGCTATTCTGTGGGGGACGACCGCCAAGTGGATGCTGGAAATCAAGGTAACGTGCAAGACGTTACGGAAAAGATGTGCGATGAGTCGCAATCGGCTATATCGCCGTGGCGGGCTTCATTATCCGCGTCGTCACGCCTGCCGGCGGGCGATGACGATATCCAATGTTGGCGCGCCTGCGATGATCGCAAGAAAGCGATCGATATTTCGATGCGCGCCTGGATGGGCGCGCGCATCAGCGACATAGGCTTCACCAAAAAAATGGACGCCATGCGCGGCGGCGTCACGATCGAGCCTGCCAAACAAGGGCAGCAGATACTGACATATTGCCATTGCGCCGCGCTGACCTTCCTTATTGAGGATACGCGTCTCTAGACGACCGGTCGGATCAATCAGGTCGATATGATCGATATCCGTGATCGGCGGCAGAAGGGCGATATTCTCCAGAAAATGGGGTCCTGCGTTAAGTCGCCTCGATTGTTTATCGCTTGTCATCGTATCCATGCCCTTTATTCGGCTTCCATTCCTGCCAATTTCTGGCTTCGCGTATTCGATATACCGTAGTTGCTGGCATGCGCCAGATCAAGCGGATACGTGTATAAGATGATCGGGCCGTAGTTCCGATAGCGTCGCAACCCCCATCCATGCAGACAAGGCCGTTACTTCGCCCATGCGCCGCGTGAGCAACGTTTCCACGGCTTGCTCGCCGTCGGTGGCAAGGGCGTACACAACCGGCCGCACGAGTATCGACATATTGGCCCCGAGTGCGCTCGCAACAAGCACATCGGCCGCATGCCGCACGCCGCCGTCGAACAGCACGGCCGTTGGTGGCGTACGCTTCAGTGCCGCGGCTACGCTCGAAAGGCAGGAAATCGACGGCGCCCACCGATACGATTGACGTACGCCGATATTCGATACCATGACGCCATCGGCACCAGCCGCCACCACGCTCGCGGCATCGTCGGCATGTAATACGCCTTTCACGATAAGCGCCCCCCCATCGGCATGAATCGCAGCCGCGAGTGTCTCCAATGCGTCGATGTTCCATCCGGGAAACGCCGGCAGATGCGCGACGCCGTTTTCCGCGCCGATCGTCGACCACCCACGCGCAGCGACTTCCGCCGCGACGTCAACGCCACCGGGATACAGCCCGGGTACCGGATGCGCGGCGGCCAGCACGGTCAGCACGACGCCTCGCGCGCCTGCCGCCAAGGCGCGTTGCGAAAGCGTGATCGCGCGGTCAAGCGGTCCCGCCGCACGAATCTGCAGCCAGTAATCCACGCCGGTCGCCTTGACAGTAGGTAATGGTGTAACCGCCTCTTCGGAGACAATAAGCGGTAAATGAAGACGGGCGCATACGCGTGCGATGGCCGCCACGCCATCGGATCCGAACAAGCGGTCCGCGGCAAACGCGCCGACGCCAAAGGGCGCGGCGTAGGCACGGCCGAACAAGGTACAGCGGATATCGACAGTCGAATGCCCAGTCAGAATGCGCGGCACCAGACGATAGTGCGCCAATGCCGATTCATTCGGATCTGTCGCTTCCGACGGCATATCCGTAGCTCGCCCGCACAAGTAACCGAACAGATGTTCACCCAATGCCTGTCGCGCGCTGTCTGACAAGTCACTCATCTGGTCCCTCCAGATAAGGCAGTGAGTGTTTGCGAAGATATCGGCGATGTTACGGCGCGGCGCGGCGCTGTATCCGAATCCTCAGGGTATACAGCGCTCGACTGTCCATCCGACTGCCCCGGATGCCGGAGGAAGGCAGCGAACTCATTGCTACGAGGAGACCGTAGGATATGCGGGTCACCCTGCTCCATGATGCGACCATCATGCAGGAACACAATCCGGTCGGCAACAGTGGCCGCAAAGCCCACATCATGCGTGCTAAGCAGCATCGTAATCCCGGTCTTCGCAAGCGAACGTATCGTTTCATTGACTTCACCGACGAGTTCAGGGTCCAACGCGGATGTCGGCTCATCGAGCAATATGATGCGCGGATCACTCGCCAGTGCCCGGGCGATGCCGACACGTTGCTGTTGCCCGCCAGATAGTTCGAATGGCATGCGATCCGCCAAATGTCCCAGGCCCACCTTGAGCAACGCGATGCGTCCTCGCCGGGCGGCATCGATGCGCGGCACCCGATGAACGCGAAGTGGTATCACTGCTGCATTTTCCAGCGCGCTCAAATGTTGGAACAACGCGAAGTTCTGGAACACAAGCCCGATACGCGCGGCGGCGCGCCGCGCTGGCACATGTCGTGCCGGAACCGGGCGGCCGCTGTCGTCTTCCGTCAGTGATTGACCGTCAACCCGGATTGATCCTGCCGCCAACGGATTAAGTGCAAGAATGGTCTTCAACAACGTGCTCTTGCCCGATCCCGACTTGCCTAGCAGCGCGACCACTTCGCCGGCACGCACCGAAAGATCAATGCCCTTCAATACCTCGTTGCCTTCATAGCGCACCTTCACCCCTTTCAGGACCAGTTGCGGGGACATGGATGTCGTGCTTGCCGCGTCCGTCGGCAATGCGTCCAATATGTGCGGATCATCGGAAGGCGTTTCATATTTCACCGGAGCCATGCGGGGCAATGGCCCCTTGTCACTAGCAAGCGGCGGACCATTCGATAAGCCGCACCGGTCATCGATGACCTGCGTGCCTGCCCCATCCGGCGGCTGCATCGATCGCGCCCGGATGGATTGTCCATGCTGCGCGGGATCAACCCTTTTTTCACACCATCTTTGCACTGCGGAAATCGCGGCCGAGAGCGCGATATACATCACCCCCGAAGCGAGCAACACCGGCAGGAACGCAAAATTCTGAGACACGATGGTCTGACTGCGCAGCGTCAGTTCGTTGACACCGACCACCGACGCGAGCGATGTCGATTTCAACAGCCCAACTGCCTCGTTGCCAAGCGTCGGTACGATGGCGCGCAATCCCTGTGGAATGACCACATACACCAACTCGCTCACCGTCGAGAATCCGAACGCTTTAGCGGCGAGACGTTGATCCCTGTCAACTGACTTGATACCACCTCGAACGATTTCTGCGCAAAACGCGGTCTCATTTATCGTCAAGGCAAGTAAGGCGCTCATGAATGGCGACAACGTGAGGCCCGCCTGCGGCAAGACGTTGAACAGTAGAATCAACTGCAGCAGTTGGGGCGTGCCACGAATAACGTAGATATAGGCCCGTACCGGATAACGCAGCCACGCCCAACGGGCATCAGAAGCGAGCGCCAGCATAAAACCAATGACGAGACCGCCGATCATCGCGCCCACAAGCAGTTCGATGGCAACGATGCAACCCTGAAGGAGAAACGGAAACGTCAAATAATGAAGGAAGTTTTGCATAAGACCTTAAGTCGCATCGGCGGCCGGGCGTTCGGATTTTCCGTCCTGGCCCCACTTATCCAATAAGGCACGCTCGATACCTTTCTGTTGAATGAGCTTCATTGCAGCCAATACGCCACTGCGCAATGCCGTGTTTTCCTTGGCAATGGGAAAGCCGTTCAGAATTGGCAGATCCACCGTGAAGGCCGTGGTCAGTCCGGGTGCGGAAGCTGCCAACGCTTTTGCATCCGATTCAGCCGTCAAATAAATATCCGCGCGGCCGCTTTCGACGGCTTGCACGCTGGCATCTGTCGTCTGCAGCAATAACAGATTGACCGCTGGCTTCTTTTCCGCCACGCATTTTTCGCTCAATGGCGGAACCAGACTTACAGCCTCGTAAGTGCCTGCCGCAGCCGCCACCGTACTGCCGCAGAGGTCGTTTATCGAATGCAATTTCTTTGGATTGCCCTGCTTCACGACTGACCCGTCGATCACCGCGAAAGACGAGATGAACGCTACCTGCTTGCGGCGCACATCGGTGACGTAGAGATTCGGCCCCATGTCGAAACGCCCTCCGGCGATGCCGGTCACGAGTACATTAAATGCCACATTCTGGAAGGTGTGCTCGAAGCCGAGGCACGCACCCATATAGGCAATCAGGTCGGGATCGAGACCAACGATCTTAGACGGATCATCTTTGTCGGGTGCTTCGAATCCCGCGGTATAACCGCCCAGCCCGACAGTCAGATGCTTGCCATTCAGCGTCGGATACGTTTTGCGTAGCGCCACGCATTCGCTGCTTGCGGCGAAGGTCTTGAGGGACGGCATATTGTCCGCACCCGCAGCGGTGACGTTACCCGAAAAAAAAGTCGACGCCAATATGGCTGCGCCCAATGCCCCTCCTGCCGTCAACTTAAAGACGGCAGGCGTTCCGCGGGATAGAAATTGGATCATCTGAAGACCTCTGACAATGAGTGGATTGAAAAGTGAGGTACGAAGAAAAGCATGTTTTTTCGGTTGCCAATTTTTGGTCAGATGGCGGGTAGAAGATGACGTGTCGGCCATAACGTCAGGCCGCGGACCATGGCGACGACCCGATCCTCGAAGGCGATATCGACATAGGGATCGTGGCGTGGGTTGATGCCTGGGAAAGCGTTACCTTCGGCCATTGATGGCTGCACCGGAACGCGAGCCACCAGGGCAACGGCCCAGTCGTTCACATCGGGCCCGAACAACGCCGCAGGTCGGCGCGACGCTTTGCGCAAGACACGTTCCGTGGGCACGTTCATCCGTTTCGCCAGACTCAGAAGGGCGGGCAAGAAGCGATGCTGGGACTGAAGACCGGGGCCGCGCGTTGCGCCTTCCGCCACATGATCGGTGGCGATCAAGTCGATGTCGTCAAAACAGCCTTGCAGCGCAATACATCGTGCGTCATCGAGCAGTGGCGGACGCACATTGAACGTGCCGCGTAGCGATGCCGTCATGGGTAGCAGATAATGCGGCGCACAGGCGAGCACGATCAATGCGTCATCGGTCGCCGCCGTGCCGGCGATAGCGCGCAGGCGGGAAATCGCATCTGGATGGGTAGCGTGCCGGATAACCACTGGCTTCCCCATCGCTACCGCACGTTCCACGACCCGTTCCGGGTCATCGGTGTACACCATCGGTAGCCAGTTCGCTCGCCATACCGCTTCCAGATTGCTATTGAATGTCGCGTCACGTCCGTAGAGCTTGCAGGCCGCTAAAACCGACGGGGGCGGTACGCGAGCGAATGCCGCAAACCAATCGACGAATCCGGTGTTGTCACAATCCGGCATGGCCGACAACAACAGGCGGATGCGTGGCATGTCGGCATCTTGCGCGGACCGCAGCAATGCTGCGGCATCCGCCGGATCGGCCATACGCTGCCAGGCGATGCTGGCGTTCAGGTTGGCAACGCCGCCCGCCAGGGCGATTTCGCGATCGGCTTCACTAAGATGTCCGCCGCGCAATGTCAGAAGCGTGTCCGCATCGTAGAGGGCAGGGTACGCGCGCCATTCGCGCGCATCGACGATGCGCGTATCAGCATCGCGCCATTTCGGGACGTTGAAAACCCGACGCTCGCCCAGCAGGCCCGCGTCGTCTCTCAGGTTTTCGAGCACCATTTGCATAGGGGTATACCGCTTCTTTTGCGGATTAGAATTTGTGTCGGATACCGACGACCGCTAGAACCTGCTTGCTGTTCGAGGAGGCGTCGTTGTAGTCGCCGACATTCGCCGTGGCGGCGACTACGGCGGTACCTGCCGAATTCAACGTTTGGCCACTTGCCTTCGTATAGCCCACGATGCCGTATACGTCGGTTCGCTTCGACAGGAAATAGTCGATGCCGGCAGCAATCTGGTGGTAATTCGCGGACGCGGCACCTGTTGCTTTGGTGAAGCCGTAATTGATGGCAGCGTTCAGGTCGGGACGGATTTGATAGGCCAGGTAGCCGCTCGCCACATTGAATTTCTCTGTATCGTGGAACACAGCGTTCGGCACATACGTTTTGTATTCGGAGTTGGAATAGCGGGCGCCCACGGTGAACTTGTCGAACGCATAAGACACCGCCGCATGCACGGTCTGGAAGGATCCGGCACGGGCCCCGTAACCGGCCGTCACCAGACTGCCGTCGTTGATGAAACCGCCTGATGTCGCGCTGCTGCCATTATCGTTCTTCGTGAACAAATATCCGCCCGCAAGGTGCAACCCGCCTGTCGCATACGAAAGCGCAGCACCGAATGTTTGCCCGCTGCTCATGCTGCCAGCAACACCACCAAAGCCATACAACGCCTCTGCCTGCATGCCACCAACCGTAGGCGAGACGTATTTCACCGTGTTGTTCACACGAATGCTGTTGTCGTTGTTGTCGGCATCCCCTGGTGTGGTGAAGAATGCACCAAACACGCCGTCGCCCGTGATGCCTTGGACTTGGTCCGTCACCGGGTCATACTGCCTTCCCATCGTTACCGTACCGTACTGCGTGCTGCCGAGGCCGACCCACGCTTGACGTCCGAACTCACGGCCGCCATTGCCCAAAGCGCCATTACTGAGATTGAAGCCATTCTCCAATTGGAACCGCGCGCTAATGCCGCCGCCGAGATCTTCGACACCCTTCAAGCCCCAACGGCTGCCTGACATGGTGCCACTTGCGGCCGCCCATTGGGTGCCACCGCCCACGTTATTGCCATATGCGATGCCTTCGTCCGTCACGCCATACAGCGTAACGCTGCTCTGCGCGAGTGCCGGTACTGCGATGAGCGCGCCCAAAAGCGCGAACGACGGGGCGACCAATGGTGTCAGTTTCATGCTTATTTTTCCGTATGCGTGGTTGGCTTATGTGAATGCGAGACCATCATAGGAATGACAAAATCCGGCAACAAACGAGATTTCCGCCGCCGAGTGATGAGAAGAAGTCATGCACCATCTTATGTAACGCGATCGAGCCAGGCCTTTACGGCGTGATTGAACACATCCGGTTGTTCAAAATAGGCTGAGTGACCGGCATCCTGTATTTCAAGGAATTCGGCGCCCGTCGTCGCGGCGGCAAGCGCGGCGATCTCCTGGGGCGGGAATAGCACGTCTTCGTTGCCTGCGACGAACAATATAGGTAGCCCGAGTGCCCCGAGCTCGGCCGGTGTCGCTTGCGCCTGCTCGCCCGTCAAGGACCGTACATTTGTCTCGTTAAAGCTTGCTAAAGCAGTGTAAAGGTAAGACTGTGCCGGCGCGCGTGCTTGAAACGTTGGCCCAAGCACACGCTCCAACTGCGTGAGTGCATTGGCGCGGGCGACAACAGGTGCCATCCTTGCCGCCATGTCTGGCGGCAATTGGAGGCCGACCATCGTATCGGCTAGAACCAATGCGCTGACTCGGGCTGGATGCCGTATCGCAAAGTGGATGGCTGTCCCGCCACCCATGGACTGAGCGATCAATACCACTCGGTCAAGCTGCAGCGCGTTGAGCAAGGCGTGCAAATCGTCGACGAATGCACCGCGACCCGCGGCTTCTGCATCGGTCGAGTTGCCAAAGCCACGGGCGTCCACGACCAGCAGACCGACCTGTGTACGCCAGGCGGCAATTTGATGGAACCAACTCGCGTGATTACCGCCTACGCCGTGAAGTAGTACCCACACCGGCTTGGCCGGCTTGACGGCCTGAGTTGCCACGACGGGAGCCTCTACGCCATGCAGTTCGTAATACAGGCGGCTTGCACCGCGATTCAGGTAAGGCATGCCACTTCCTCAGTTGGGGTGATGCGGAGGGCGTCTGCGCGCCACGACGGCAAACAAGGCCTCTATCGCCGCCGGTCGTGGAGCTAGTCATTATGCGTAGCGCTATGCATGCCGGACAAACGCCTTTTTCTCAGGTCACCATGACGTCAGATCATCCGTTTCATTGGGGTCGGCCAGCGTTTGCCTATTGGTTCGGCAAGGCATTGACGCGATATGCGATCCGAACCGCCGGGGATTCATGCCGGCATGTCGATGCCGCCGAGTCTGGCATGAGTTCACCTCATCGCGCTGCGCGAAAAACTCCGTTGTTCTTTGCATTTGCTCTGCCTAGAATGCATCGCCTAACCGGGAGACGTTTGATGATGGGCATGCAGGTTCGCCACGCGCTACGCGTTGGCATTGCCGGGCTCGGCACAGTAGGCAAGACATTGGTCGAGATGATCGAAGCGGGCGATCCCGCAATCCAGGTGACAGCGGTTGCCGCCCGGTCGCCCGAGCGGGCCCAGGCGTGGCTCGGCGAACGCCGCTGGCGCGTTGATGCCCCCGCGGTGGTTGGCTTCGACGCGATGCCAGCGCTGTGCGACGTCGTGGTCGAATGCGCCCCATCCCATCTGTTGGCCGCAATTGCCACTCCGATGCTTACCGCGGGTAAGATCGTCATCCCGCTGAGTGTGGGTGCATTGCTCGACCGCATGGACCTAGTCGACATTGCCCGGGGGACAGGGGGCCAGATTTGCGTACCAACCGGTGCGCTACTTGGTCTCGATGCCGTGACGGCGGCGGCGCAAGGTACCATACGGTCGGTTCGGATGGTGACGCGTAAGCCTGTAATCGGCTTGCTAGGTGCGCCGTTTCTCGAACAGAACGACATTGATATCGCCGATATCAAAGCACCGATGCGAATTTTCGAGGGCACACCACGTGAAGCGGCTGTTGGGTTTCCCGCCAATCTGAACGTGGCGGTGGCACTCGCACTCGCGGGGATCGGTCCGGACGCGACATCGCTTGAGATATGGGCGGATCCAGGATTGCAGCGCAATACACATACCATTACTGTCGATGCCGACTCGGCCAGTTTCACGATGACCATCGAGAATATCCCTAGCGAAAACCCGAAGACGGGCCGAATTACAGCGTTGAGCGTTCTGGCACTTCTACGCAAACTGCACGCGCCGTTGCGAGTGGGTACGTGATCAATCGCCCGGAAGAGCATGGACTGCCGCAGCGACCCCGGGTGGTCGATTGTGGCCATGCTCATGGCGAGCGCCCTCTTCTTTTTCAGGATCGGAAAATGATGAACAGCGACATCGGTAAAGATTGCGCAGTTGAACACGGGTTTTTTTGCGCCGCGACGTCTGGCACACGCCAACGTCTTCGTCTCGGACTACCAACGGGCTAGCCGGTTTTACCGGGACGTATTCGGTTTTGAAGAGGTGTATAGTCAGCCCGACAACAAGGCATCCTTCATCAGCAACGGCAATACCTATCATGACTTCGCGCTGGTGGACATCAATAGCCGCTACGCCAAGCCTGGTCAGAAACCGGATTTGAATCACTTTGCGTTCGAGGTCGAGAGCGAAGCTGCCCTGGTCGCCGGCTATAAGGCTGCCATCGCCTCTGGGGTGTCGTACAAATCGACCGAAGATCATGACGTTGCCCACTCTTTGTATCAAAAAGATCCCGATGGCAACGAAGTGGAAATCTATGCGGACATGGTCGCGGACTGGCGCTCCGAACGAAAAGGGGTGTTCAGCAAGAAAAAACCGATCTGGATTCCAGGAGAGACGAATATTCCATTGGACAAACACTATTATCCAGTCGATCCCGAAATTCGTTCTATCCCTGACTCCCTGGTGCATGGTCGACGCGTCACGCACATTGCACTGGTGACGCGCGATTACGCAGCCATGCTCGCCTTCTACACAGGTATTGTTGGCTTGCGCGTGATTGCAGGCGGCGGTGCCGACGAGTATGCGCTGCTCGCAGGTACGCACAGCATGGGTGATATCGTTTTGTATCGCCCCGGCCTGGCTTCGAATTTGCCCACCCATCATATCGGGGTGGAAGTCACGAGCCTGGCTGATCTGGACGCGGCAGCCACGCGTATTGCCGACTTTGGTGCGCAGGTGATCGGCCGCTTTTCACATCCGGCGCGCGACGTGGTTTTCGTTACTGATCCGGACGGTTTGCCGATCCAGCTGTATGTCAACAAAGCGTGGCGACCGGAAGTAATCGCAACGATTTCGCCGTCGGAACGGCCATATTTGGTGTGAATGCGCGTGGCATGCCGTTCCGTATTAGAGCGTGGCATAGATTCGGGGCGCATCGCCCTCCCCCGTCGTCGCTTCTGCCGGGGGCACGTCCGTCGCATCACGTTGGCTGAAAATCCAGTCGCGGAACGCCTGCACCGCGTCGGTATCGGCCTGGTGCTCGCGGCAGAGAAAGCAGTACGAACCCGCGCTTTCTTGCGCCAGATCCAGTGGCACGGCAAGCCGGCCGGCGTCGATGTCGGCGGCAGCCAATGCCTTCGGGACCAATGCGATACCGGCGCCGGCCAGTGCGGCCTCTAGTACCATGAAAAAATGCCCATGCGCGGGCGTTTGCTCCGGGATTGCGTACTCGATGCCGCTTGCACGAAACCAATCGGGCCATGCGTGAATCCGGGTGGCCATATGCAGCAGCGGTAATTGCGGAATCTCCAGCAACTGTTCGGCACGCTGGAGTGGGGGCAGACGTTCCAACAGGCTCTTGCTACATACGGGAATAAGAACGTCGGGCATCAAGGGATAGCAGCGGACATTGCTCCAATCCTCCGTCATCTGGATATCGATACGCGGCCGCGGGCCATTCGACGTCTGAGGAGAGTCCGGAATCTGCCCGACGCGGATGGCAACATCAATATCCTCGCGCCAGAAGTTGATCGGGCGAATGGAGGTGATCATCCGAATCTCGATATCGGGATGAGCAAGAGCAAAAGATGGGAGGCGCGGTATCAACCAACGCATCGCAAAAGTAGGGAGCACGTTTACATTCAAGATACGGTGACGCTCTCGATTCACCAGGCGCAGCGTCGCCTGCTCGACCCGGTCGAACGCCTCGCGTACAACCGGGAGGTACTCGCGACCGTGCTCGGTGAGATCGACGGTACGGGTAAGCCGTCGAAACAAGGATACCCCCAGCGCGTCCTCCAGGGACTTAATTTGACGGCTGATCGCACCTTGGGTGACGAACAATTCGTCCGCGGCGCGACTGAAGCTCAGGTGCCGTGCGGCCGCCTCGAATGCACGTAGCGAGTTCAGATTGGGAAGTCGTCGAGCCATTTTGTCGCGTTCTGGATGGTGCTGAGATAAGCAAACCGTGAATATTGTCGCACGCAAAAAAAACGAGAGGTCAATAAGATATTAAAGATACATCAGATGACCTGTGACATTTTTCGAATATGAATTTCACGCGCAGCCCTTGTTGTAGAAACGAAATAATTTCATGCACGTTGTTGTTTTTTATTACTTATTTATTTCCAGGCACATCGCCGTGACGCCTTGCCTGACCGCTTCCCTGATTGGATTACTCCCGGTTTATCGCCCATGACGACTCCACACCCTGTTTCTTCTCTGCCGCTGCCTTTTCTGTGCAACCCAGATTACCCATTTGCAGACGTTTGGCGTATGTCGCTGCAAGCCGCCATGCCGCATGAGCGAATCGTGCCGTTCTTCGCGCTGACTGACGCTGAAAGAGCCAAGTGCACAGTGGCCATCGCTGCCAATCCGCCGTCTGATCATGTACGCGCGTTACCGGCCTTACGATGGGTCCATAGCGTATGGGCGGGGGTGGAAGGTCTTGTTGCCGATCTATCGATTGACGCGGACACTCGTGTTGGCGGGCCGTTGCGGATCGTGCGGCTCGTCGATCCCGCCTTGGCAGAAACAATGTCGGAAGCGGTGCTGGCATGGACGCTCTATCTTCATCGCGATATGCCGTACTACGCGGCGCAACAGCGGACGCCCCAATGGTTGCAACGGGATTATGTTCGTGCGGCGGATAGATCGGTCGGGCTGCTCGGTGTCGGCGCATTGGGCGAGGCGGCTGCCAAGCGTCTGGTGGCTGCGGGTTTCAAGGTCAGTGGGTGGAGCCGCGGACGCAAGGCGATCGAGGGGGTGCAATGCTTGTGCGGTCCCGATGAAATGCATGCGATGCTGCAGACAAGCGACATTGTGATTTGCCTCCTGCCGCTGACCGCGGAAACGCGCGGCGTGTTAGGTTCGGAGGCACTCAGCGCGTTGAAACCCGGAGCCGCTTTGATCAATTTCGCCCGAGGCGCCATCGTCGATGACGATGCGCTTCGGGCAGCGCTTGATTCCGGTAGCATCTCTCATGCGGTACTGGATGTATTTGCGCAGGAGCCGCTTCCCACGGCCAGTTGGCATTGGTCACACGCACGGGTGACAGTGCTGCCGCATATCGCCGCCCCTACGGATCGACTCAGCGCGTCAGCCATCGTCGCCGCGAATATCGCGCGCTTTCGTAACAACGGCAGCATTCCTGAGGTCGTCGACTTTCAACGGGGTTATTGATCGCACTGCTCACGCAGGATACTGGGTTGCAAAGCCCACGTGCACTTTGTCGGCATCCTGCTCTAGCGTTTTGATCGAGTCGCTGAATACATCACTTTCGCGAGAAACACGGTCTGCCGAACACCGTATGTATGCCCGATTGTTACTTCGCAACCATGCCATAGCGCGCGAGGATCTTGTTCAAAGTGCCGTCGGCGCGCATTGCATCCAGTGCGGAATTGATCTTGTTAAGCAGATCCGTGTTACCTTTTTTCACACCAAATGCGACACCGAATGATTTCATTGGCTTGTAACTTTCCACGACATGCATGCCTTTAAGCGCCCCTGCCGCTTGCTGCGCCTTCACAATAGGGTAATCAGTCATGCCCAACGCGATACGCCCTAGCGAGACGTCACGCGCCATATCGGCGGGGTTGTCGTAGATCTTCACCTCTTTTGCAACGTTCATTTTGATAATCGAGTCAGCGTAGTCAGTGCCCGCCATGACGCCAACTATGTCGCCAGAAAAATCCTCGGCCGATTTATAGTCTTTTTTGTTTGTATCGCGTACGAAAATGCCTTCTCCAAAAGCCGTGACGACTTGCGAGAAGTCAATAACTTCCGCGCGTTTAGGCGTGGGCGTCATGCCCGCGACTATCATGTCGATTTTTCCAGCAATGACCGACTGGATCAATGCCGGGAAAGGCACAGATTGAAAATCGAGAGTCAACCCTTCTCGCTTTGCTATCTCCGCGGCAATCTCTGGCATATAGCCGGAAATCTTGCCAGTCTTGGTATCCAAATACGTGGTGGGGGCACTCGACGGAGGCGATCCGGCGATGAGTTGCGCGGAAAAAGCCGGTCCAACGGCGCCAATGGTAAGCGCCACGGCAACCAGCGTGCGTCGCATGCCGCTAGAAAGGCAAAAAATGCATTTTTTAAAAACCACCACCGTATTAGGAATCATGATGATATGTGTACCTGCGGGAGCAACGCGTTGAGAATACCGGCCAACCGCGGGAGCAGGCCGAATCACCTGACATCAATGTGCCCGTTCAGTATAGTGAAACTTTGCAGCGACGCAAGGAGATAAAAATAATCTAAAGAATAATGCCTATGCATGATGGAAACTACCAATCATATTCTTTTTGACCAATATTTTCGTTCACTATACTGCACCCTTCGACTTAATGATGAGCCGATACTTTCGACAGGAATCAATATTGTGCGGTGGTCCAACGTCGTCGAATTTTTTCCGTATCTGTTGCAGGGCGCATTGGTCAACATCCAGATTGGGATCCTTTCGTTGCTCTTAAGCATGCCATTAGGGTTGCTTTTAGCCGGCGGAAAATTGTCAAAGCACAAAGCCGTGTCTCTGCCAATGTCATGCGTCATCAATGTCGTTCGCGGCGTTCCGATGATCGTGCTGCTCTTCTACATATACTTCGTTTGCCCCGATATCGGAATCAGCCTTAGCTCGTTCTCTGCGGCTGTGGTCGGACTTGGATTTGCATATTCCACATATGTTGCGGAGATCTTCCGTTCCGGCATCTTGTCCGTCGATACGGGTCAGATTGAGGCGGCGCGTTCCATCGGCATGGGACGTTTTCACGCGTTCCGGCGGTTGGTATTGCCGCAAGCGTTCAAGGTCGCATTGCCGCCGTTATCGAGCACTATCGTGATGCTCATCAAGGACTCAGCCATCGCGTCGACAATCGCGGTGACCGAAATGACAAGACAGGGCCAATTGCTGGCGGCCTCAACTTTCGACAACAGCACGGTCTATACGATGGTGGCCTGCTTCTACCTGGTAATGACGCTCCCGTTGATGCAGTTGACGAAGTACATGGAAGCCAGGTATGGCAAACATCGCGGGAATTGACATGATTGAAATCACCAACGTCCATAAAAAGTTTGGCGCGGAGGAAGTGCTCAAGGGGATTTCAATGCACGTCGCCGAGGGCGAGGTTGTGTGCTTGATCGGTCCGTCCGGTTCGGGAAAATCAACGATCCTGCGATGCATTAATGGCCTTGAGACTTACGATAGCGGTCAGATCGCGGTATTTGACGAAATAGTCGATACGAGAAAGCGTTCGATTAACAAGCTGCGGCAAAAAATTGGGATGGTCTTTCAGCGTTTCAACCTATTCCCACATCGGACCGTGCTCGAAAACGTGATGGAGGGGCCGGTACAGGTGAACAAAGTACCAAAATCCGAAGCCCGTGCACGGGCTGCCGCATTGTTGGAGCAGGTTGGCCTTAAAGAGAAACTGCACCACTTCCCCGCCCAACTGTCTGGAGGGCAGCAGCAGCGTGTTGCCATTGCCCGTTCGCTGGCAATGGACCCCCGAGCCATTCTTTTCGATGAACCGACGTCTGCCCTAGATCCGGAGCGCGTGGGAGAAGTACTACAAGTCATGCGGAATCTTGCCGCCAACGGCATGACCATGGTTGTCGTAACCCACGAAATGCAATTTGCAAAAGAAGTGGCCGATCGCGTGTGCTTTCTGTCTGATGGAAAGATTCTCGAAGAGGGTCCGCCGGCCCAAGTGCTGGGCGATCCTCGCGAAGACCGCACCCGGGAGTTCCTGAAACGTATTCTCCGAACCGGAGAATAATGAATGAGATTCAGCAAAAATGCGTGTTCGGCAAAGTTAAGAATCGTGGCAGATGCACGGGCATGTCATCACTTGGCACAACGACGCTTGTAGGCGCATCACCATGAGAACCGGCGCGACTGCGAATTCTCGGATAGCTTCTATCGCGCGGTCAAGGAAATCACCCGGCGGTTCAGCGCCATTCTCGGCGGCTTTCGTATAATGGAAATCTGCAATGCTTAGACTTGAAGAAGTTTACGACACTCAGGAATTCTCGAGCACTGCCGATGTGGTCGTGCTTGGCGGCGGAATTATTGGAACATCAACGGCGTATGCATTGGCCCGGCGCGGCATTTCCGTCGTACTGGTCGACAAAGGCATCGTCGGCGGTGAGCAATCGGGGCGAAATTGGGGCTGGGTACGCCAGCAAAACCGGCACATATTCGAGTTACCACTTGCAATGCGTAGCCTCCGTCGCTGGGGCGAGTTGCGAGACGAAATCCAGATCGACCTAGGATTCCGCCGCGAAGGCATCCTGTACGCTAGTAACGATGAAAAAAGCATCGCCAAGTGGGAAGCGTGGGGTAACCGTGCGCGCGAATTGGGTTTCGTAAGCCATATGCTGAGCGCGTCTGAGATTGCAAATAAAGCGCCGCTAGGCAGCCCGCGCTACGGGGGCGGCGTCTGGTCCCCGGATGACGGACGCGCTGAACCGTCGCGAGCGGCACCGGCACTCGCTGAAGGGGCCAAGCGCCTGGGCGCGAAGATCTACCAAAACTGCGCGGCGCGCGGCCTTGATCTCACAGACGGACGAGTCACCGGTGTGTGGACCGAGCGTGGTCTGATCAAGGCCAACAGCGTAGTGTGTGCCGGGGGGGCATGGAGCAGCCGCTTCTGTAAGCGACACGGAGTGGCATTGCCCGCAGTAAACGTTATTGGCACGGCGATGCGTACGTCGGTTGCACCGAACGTCATCAACGGATGTTTCAATGGCCCGGATTTCGCACTCCGCCGACGGCTAGACGGTTCGTACACGCTGGCTATTCCTGGGTATGGCCGGATTGATCTCGCACCGCTCGGCATCAAGCATGCTTTGAAGTACTATCGCAACTATCGCAACGACCTCGGCAAGAAACTTAAATACCGTTTCTCGAAGCCTTGGTTCGAAGGCCCTGAAGCGTCGCACTCATGGGACTTCGATAGCGTTTCGCCGTTCGAACGCTGCCGCGTGCTGGACCCGAAACCCGATCTCGAATTTATCGACGCTGCGCTCAATAACGTTAAGCGTGCTATTCCAGCGTTCAAGGATATGAGGATTGTGCATGCATGGGCTGGTGCGATCGATACGACACCTGATCTGATCCCGGTCATCTCTGATGTACCGAAACTGCCCCGATTTTACGTCGCGAGCGGCTTCAGCGGTCATGGCTTTGCGTTGGGCCCGGCAGCGGGTGAACTGATCGCTGATATGGTCACGGGCGCCAAGCCTATAATGGATATTTCGCCGTACCGCTTGAGCCGTTTCATGGACGGTACACCCGTAAAGGTACCGGAAATGATGTAACGGGCGCGCCGACAAGGGTTGTGAGGTGTTCGGCGCTACGCACCTGCACCATGCCTGTATCGTTGCGAACGACGGCGGCCATCAAACCTAGGTCCTAATTCTCGATGGATTAGGGGGCGGGTTGGCAGCGCGACGGCTGAAAACGGGACGCCTTGCCGCAGCGCGACCTTTTCGCATAAATGGCGCTGTCGTCCGAGCGATTATCGAACGAGAGATAGACGCCTGCCCCGGCTATGTCTGGACGAGGATAGTGTCATTCGTGTGACTCGAGCGCCAGTAGTCGGCACACTACCGATGGCACGCCCCCTCGTCGTGCCTGACAGAATTTGCCAGTCTTGCCGCTTCCCCTCGAAACTCCTCCGTGTAGCGACGATTCGGCACGTTCTTTTCGCCCGTCCCGGCATTCGTTCAACAAATTATCTGACCTCTCTGCTGTACGTCGTTTCCGGGCATGGTCACTCCTTTTTCGTTACGTTGGACATCTGATTGCCGGGTGCAACATTGGTCAATCGAATGTGACCACATCCTTGAAAATCAGTTGACCCCAGCGATTTCCGCGTGCCTGCACAAGCAACCCACCTTCGGAAAGACCGCCAAGTTTGATGGGCGAAAAACCTAACTCATCCGCTAATGCGGCAACCCGCGCTGCCGCGGTGTCGTCGTCGCTTGCCAGGAACACGACACGACGCCCCCCCTTTACGGAAGGATCTTGACCGAGGACAGCAGAGCCCAAATGATTGAAGCCCTTAACCAGTTTTGCACCATTGAAGGCCTGCTCAACGGCCTTGGAGGATGGACGTCCTCCCAATTCCTCAGGAGACACGCCGTAAGCATTCGTCACGTCGATAATGGTCTTTCCATTCCAGGACGGAAGCACTTTTGCGACCTCCTGATGCGAATCGAAACGCACTGCCAGAAAGAGAATGTCGGCTTTAATGGCCTCCGACAGCTTTGTAGGAATGATCTTGGGTCCGATCGCGGCCGCGACGGATGCAAAATTTTCCGGGTCACGGGTGGCAGCAACGGACACTTCGATGCCTTTGCGGGCAAAGGCCTTGGCCAAAGCCTGGCCGATATTGCCAAATCCAATGATTGCGTACCGCATATATTTCCCCCTTTATTAGTGTTGTAACCACGCACGCCCTGCAGTGCTATGCGCCGTTGACCAAGTGCCGTAGAGCATCATGCGTTACAGTTGCGCTAGGCCACCGTCAACCGCGAGCTCACTGGCGGTCATGAAACTGCTATCAGTCGATGCGAGAAACGCTGCCGCAGCCCCAATCTCCGACGGATCAGCCATGCGCTGAAGCGGCGTCATCGACGCGTAGATTTTCTGGCCCTCTTCTCCAAGCGCTGCCTTCGCGAGGTCGGTCGCCGTTGCACCGGGCGACAAAACATTTACTCGGATGCCAGTGCCCTTCAGGTCTTCCGCCCAGGTCCGCGCCAAGTTACGTACTGCCGCTTTGCTCGCGCTATAGGCGGTCATTCCCGGTGCGCCAGTAGTACCCGCACTCGAGCCGGTCAGGATGATCGAGGCACCCGAACGCATCAACGGGAGCGCCTTCTGGATCGTGAAAATCGTTCCCTTCACATTGGTATCGAAAGTCGCATCGATGTGCTCGACAGTGATCTGACCGAGTACAGCCTGACTTCCTGCGCCTGCATTGGCAAAGACAATATCGAGTGTTCCGCGCTCTGCCTTCACTGCCGCATAGAGGCGGTCAAGGTCGTCCAGATCAGAAACCGAGCCTTTCACCGCGCGCGCATTCGGGCCGAGCTCGGCAACCGCGGCATCAAGCACTTCTTGCCGGCGGCCGAAGATGAAGACGAAAGCACCCTCTTCGATGAAACGCTTTGCTGCGGCAAAACCAATGCCTGTAGCGCCACCAGTGATAACTGCGACTTTACCTTGAAGCTTTTCCATGATTTCTCCTGTAGTGCTATCGAATAGCGTATGTATTCCAATTTTCACAATTTCGAGGTATCTTATGGATCACTGATCCACATTTATCATGGAATATATGGATCACTGATCCATTTGTCAAGAATTTATATGCGTGCCGATGCCAGAAAGAATTACAACCATGTCCTCGCCGTCGCCCGAAACGTCGTTGCTGAACATGGCGCAGATGCCTCTATGCGCGATATTGCCCGTCAGGCGGAGGTCGGCTTGGCGACGCTGCTGCGTCATTTCCCAACGCGGGAAGCCTTATTCGATGCGTTGCTACGTGAGAATTTGGACGCGCTGACACAGAAGGCGCTTGCACTTGAAACGTCAAAACCACCAGGCGACGCACTGATCTCGTGGTTTCGTGAAGGGGTAGCATTCGTTCACAGTTACAGCGGTGTCACGGCCTTGATGGCCAGCGCCCACGAGGACCCAGACTCCGCGCTCTACGCATCATGCAAAGCAGTACACGAATCGGGCGCACGACTATTGCTACGAGCCCAGAAACAGGGAGAGGCGCGAAGCGATATGGATGGCGTTGACTTGTTCGCTTTAATGTCGTCACTCGGCTGGCTCGCCGACCAACCCGCGTTCGAGCAACGAGGTGATCACCTCTTGGACCTCATTTCGAGCGCCATCCTGACAGATCGGCCTCGCAAAGTTATCAAGAAGGCAAGTGATCGCTAGAGAGATATCTGGGCACGGACGCTATAGCACGCCAGCATTAAGGCTCTGTCGCAAATAGGCCCAACGGATCGGTCAACGTATTCAGCTCAACAATCTGATGACCGGTGATTAGCAAGCGGAAAGGTCTGGAGGCGCTGTTCGATGGGCGACAGTTTGATCAAGAAATCATCATTCTCTGCGTGCGCCGGACTACCTTTAGTCATCAGCGTGCGCGGCGAAACATCGAGGAGCAGCGCACGCTTCTGCCACTTTCCGGAAGCTGGTTTAAGGGATTTTGCCAGAAGCCTACCCGACGCGAACCAGCAGCTTTCCAAAATTACCACCCTCTAGCATCGCCGCGAATGCATTCGGCGCACGCTCCAGGCCGTCAACGATATCTTCGCGATACTTAATTCTACCTGCGGCCACTAGCGGCCCAATCTCGCGCTCGAAGTTGGCGTAGTGCTCAGCGATGAATTCCGTCTGAATAAACCCGCGGACCAACAGGCTTTGCTTCAATATCGTCAGCATGGCACTCGGCAGTTGGTCGACGGCCTGACCACGCTCGTCGTTGTAGTACGCAACAAGGCCGCACACAGGTACACGCGCAAACTTGTTGAGCAAGGGCAGCGTTGCATTCCACACTTTTCCGCCCACCAGTTCGAAGTAGACGTCGATACCGTCAGGGCAGGCCTTGGCCAACTCGCTAGCGAAGTTTTCCGAACGGTGGTCGATAACACTATCGAAACCTATTTCCGAGCGCGCAAAATCGCACTTATCCTTGCCACCGGCAATACCCACCGCACGGGCGCCCCAGAGCTTCGCGAGCTGACCGACCATAGACCCGACTGGACCGGATGCAGCCGCAACCACAACGGTTTCACCCGGCTTCACTTGGCCAATTACCTTCAGTGCGCTGTATGCAGTAAAGCCAGGCATACCAACTGCCCCGACTGCAGTCGATGTCGGCGCACCGTGCGTATCAAAATGGTTGATAGCGGCGGCATTCACGACGGCGTGTGTGCACCAGCCAGTAAACGCACGTACAACGTCGCCAACCTGGAAGTTCTGATGCTTTGACTCGGTAACCTCACAAATTGCCTCACCATCCATTACGCCGTTGATCGGCACCGGTGGCGCATAAGATTTTGCATCGTCCATGCGCCCACGCATGTAAGGGTCGAGTGAGAGAAACTGCACGCGAAGCGCGACCTCTCCATCTGCCAGTGGTGGAAGCTCATACTGTTCCAGACGAAAGTTTTCTGGAATTGGACGCCCCTTCGGTCGGCTTGCTAGCACAATACGTTGGGCGAGAGACATAAAAACTCCTAACGAGGTAAGGGGAGGGTCCGGCCTGTACGACCTACCCCTTCATCAATGAATGTTGGCTGTCAGTGGGTGGCGCGACGCCTTCGATGACAAAGACACGATAATCAGCCCCGAGATGCCGGTGCGTCGCCGCATCCTGATACGCTGCACTTTCATACCAGCCCCGAGCCTCGTCGACGGATGCGAACTGCAGAATCACCACGCCATCCGGACGCGGTCCCTCTAACGCCATCAGGTCGCCGTAAAACGCGATTGGGGTGATGTGATGACCTGCACGCGCGCTTGGTGCCAGTTGCGCATACCTCGCCATTTCCTCTGGGTTGTTCACTCGCTCTCGAATCATTACGACATAGGCGCTCATCGTGACCTCACTTGCGAATCAGTACCGTCTTCGAATTCGTGAAAAGCAGGCGCTTTCCACTAGCCAGATTACACACACCGAAATGCGATACGGCGCTGACCTGCTTACCCGCGATGCCAGGGTATAAGGGCCATTGAATACGTTGTTGGCGACGACGCCTTCAAATACTGCAGGAATTAATCGTGCCGGGTTTTGATTTGGAGACTGGGTTCAATGCGAGAGCTGCTGGATGAGTAGCGCTGCGGCCGCTTCAGACGACGCCGGGTTCTGCCCCGTAATCAACAGTCCATCCTCAACCACATAGACGCCCCAATCAGGTCCTTTCGAATAGACACCACCGTTTGTCTTGAGCATATCCTCGACCAGGAACGGGACGACGTTGGTCAATCCAACCGCGTCTTCCTCGGTGTTCGAAAAGCCCGTAACGCTTTTCCCTGCTACAACCGGCTGACCATCTGCTGATTTGACGTGACGCAATACCCCAGGAGCATGGCAAACCAGGGCGACCGGCTTATTTACGGCGAAGAATGCTTCGATCAGGCCAATAGAGGCGCGGTCTTCGGCCAGGTCCCACAGCGGGCCGTGGCCGCCCGGATAGAACAAGGCATCGAAGTCGGCTTGCGAAACGCTATTCAAACGCACCGTTGTGGCCAATTGCGCTTTGGCGGCAGCGTCTGCCTCGAATCGATGCGTCAACGCCGTTTGGAACATTCGCTCATTGCTCTTCGGGTCCAACGGCGGCTGACCGCCCTTAGGCGAAGCCAATACAATTTCGGCGCCCGCATCCTTGAACGCGTAGTACGGTGCAGCCAACTCTTCCAGCCAGAAGCCAGTCTTCTTGCCCGTATTTCCCAGCGCTTCGTGAGAGGTCAGAACCATCAAAATCTTCATTTCGCATCTCCGGATCAACGTAAAAAACAAATTTAGTAGACCAGTCGTCTAGCAATAAGACACATTAAATTAGACTGGTCGTCTAGATTAATGTACAGCACATTCTGAATCTTTGCCTGAACCTTATTTTCCTGCTAACCCAAGAAGTAACTGAGTGGCTATCATTGCATTACGGAATGGCTTCTTGTTCCGAACAATTTTCGCCATGACACTCGCCCCAAGCCACATTTCGTAAAGGCTTTCGGCAATAACTCGCGCATCCGCCTGGACACTCAGCGAACCCTCGGCCACACCTGCCTCAATCGTGTCAGCAATGCGCCGTACAATGCGCGACGTCCCGCGGTCTAGTGCTGCGCGCATTGCGTCAGAGAAATCCGCCACCTCCGCGCCGAGTTTGACCGCCAAGCACTTTCCCTGACACTCAAGGACGGATTGGTTCTCCTCCCACTGCGTCCAGTAGCGGATCAACCGCTGCGCCATCGTCTGGTCCGCCGCACTCAAAAGCTCATCAACTTCTGCCAAATAGTCAGTGAAATAATGGTCGAGCAGCGCTTCACCGAATGCATCCTTGGATGCAAACCAATGGTAAAACGAGCCCTTCGGCACCCCACTCGCCGTTAAAATCTCATTCAAACCCACGCCGGAATACCCTTTGCCGGCCATAATGCGCCGGCCGGTTTCCAGGATTTTCCGACGGACATCCGACGTTTCGTGAGTAGCTGACGTGTTCATAGATCCACTATAGATCAGATTAGACCAGTCGTCTAGTCCCTCTACTAAGCGCCGCGAACAACAGTCATCAACGAATCTGGAACAGATAACCGCGGCGGCGATTGAGCATCGCCAGGTGAAGCTGCTCCCATATGTCTGAGTGTTGCCATTCGCGTAATCGGCGCCAGCACGTCATACCCGAGCCGAAACCCCGTTCTCGGGGGCGATTTTCCCGTCAATTGAAAGAGCGACTGATATCGCCCAAAGATTTTTCGTAGCATCAGTCAAGACCATTCGTCAGAATCATCGTCGGCTTAGCAGACGCCGTATTCTCGATCGAGATCTCATAATAGGTAAGTGGGCCGCAGACGTATGTTGATCCCCGCCCCACCGCGCGGAACCAGCACGGCTTATTATGCCAAGCTCGCAGGCGAATTAATGCTGCCGGTACCGATATGCCAAGGGACGGCGTAAGACACATCTTTAAATGATTAAGGGGCGGGTTGCCATTAGCCACTCATTGCGGTCACCCCGATGCTTTGTAAGTTGCTGCAGGGCTTCAGCGCTGAGCCCGTTTTCTGCCACGCTTATCCGCAGCAGGCGGTGATTCTTCGCTAAATCGCGGGCCTCCGACTCAGGCAGCCCCACATCATCGAGCGCAAGGTATTGCATTGTCGAGTGCGTGCCGAAAGCCGCCGCAAGTCCCCGGTCAATCGTGTTCCTGCTCAAGTCCAGACGCTTCAACGCTCGATTCTTAGCAAAATATACCAAGGTTGATGCATCGATTCGGGTGCGTTCGAGTCGGAGATTTTCCATCGACGGATGCGCCGCCAATGCACGTGCACCCTGGTTTCCAAGACGGTTGAAGCTGAGGTCGAGACTTTTTAGTCGAGGGTTTTGCGCAATGAGCGCTGCGCCGGGAGCATCCACATTGCAACAGATGGCTTCCAGATGACGCACAGAGGGATGACGCGCGAATGCCGCGATGCCTTCGCTATCGACCTCATTGAAGCTCAAGCTCAACGTTTGCACGGTGCGATTCCGCATGGCGAACGCGATTGCCCCATCCCTGAGAATGCCGCATGAACGCGCATGCAACGTGTTGAGTTGCGCGCCGCTGAGTGCTTCAAGCCCTAGATTGCCAATAGGATTTTCATCGATATCCAGTGCACGCAGTGTAGGTTGACGGGCAAGTGCTCTCGCGCCGTCGAAGCAAATGTTATTTCCCGAAACATCGAGCGATTGCAGGTGGGTGTTTGTAGCGATGACTCGCGCTTCCGGATCGTCGAGCCCCACTGAACGAAGTCCGACATGCTCCAGCGTCGTGTTGCCTGCCACATCACGCAAAACCGCCATGCCGAAGGCGTTCGCACTGACATCCAGGGCGCGGAGGCGTGGATTGACGAGCAGCGCACGTACCCCCGCGTCGTTGGCATGATTCGCCGCAATATTGATGCGCGTTAGCGTGGGATGCTCGGCGAGCGCGAGTGCGCCAACGTCGTGAACATCGCACTCCATGGCATCTAGCGATGTGAGCTTACTGCTTCCGTGCGCAACGGCCGTATCGGTCAATATACGCATGCCAGTATCCCCGAAGGGATTGCCGTTCAAGTTAAGCGATCTGAGTGCCGGATGCTGCGCGAACATGCGGGCGGAAGTGTGCGTCGCGCGATTGCCCTCCAGGTCGATATGCTGCAAACGAGGTAATGCACCGAGGAAGGATAGTGCATCGTCATCGTGACGGCCGTTCAGTAGCGATATCGTCCCAAGCTGTTTCATTTCCCCTACGTGCGATCGCAGCCCCGCTGCCGTGACGTTAGTGCAGCCTTCCAGGCGCAAGGATTTGAGGTTGCGCGGCAGTTTGCCCAGGTGCGCGTCGGTAACGGTCTCCCCTGATAAGGTAATGTCGTCGATCCCACCCGCGCCGTGGATCCGCAACGCTGTTTCGATATCGGCCGCCTACGTGATATGAAGTGACCGTGTGCCATACGCTGCTACGCGGTGAAGCACTGGCACGAGTCCTCTTGGATCGTGCTGCTTGCCTGCCGCAAGCCGAAGTGCCCGTCGACTCTCCCATCCCATCTGTTCACCGAAGCCGCGCAGCAGCGTCTCGGGAGTGCCCGGCAAACGGCGTCCCAGACCCTGTAGCGGACCTTCGGCCGAAGACATCCTGACCTGCTCCCCGCGATTAGTTTCTGAATGATGTAGAGTCCGTTCCAACGGGAGCGGAAATATGAAGAAGCGATTTACTGAAGAGCAAATCATCGGCATATTGAAGGAAGCCGAAGCGGGTTTGAAGGCACCGGAGCTGTGTCGCAAACACGGTATTTCTGAGGCGACTTACTACAACTGGAAGGCAAAGTTCGGCGGAATGACTGTGTCGGACGCCCAGCGCCTGAAGGCATTGGAGCTGGAGAATAACCGGTTGAAGCGGCTGCTCGCGGACTCCATGCTGGACAATGCAGCGCTCAAGGACCTTGTGCGCCAAAAGTAGCAAGCCCGCAGGCCAAGCGCGAGGCGGTTCGCCGGTTGATGACCGAACGCGCTATGGGAATCACCCGTGCCTGCGGGCTAGTAGGAATCTCGCGCTCGCTGTTTTATTACGAGTCTACGCGAGCCAGCGACACTGAGTTGAAGGAGCGTATGGCTGCCATTGCGGCGAGCAAGCGACGATACGGCTATCGCCGTATTCACGTGCTGCTGCGCCGTGAAGGCTGGGCGGCGAACCATAAGAAGATATGGCGGCTGTACAGCTTGGCCGGATTAGGCGTGCGCCGGCGTAAGCGCAAAAAAATAGCCGCGGTTGAACGCGTCGTTCGGCCGTTGCCGAGTGGACCGAATCAAAGCTGGTCGATGGACTTTGTTTCTGATGGATTGGCATATGGAAGGCGGTTCCGTTGCTTGAATGTTGTCGATGACTACACGCGTGAATGCTTGGCTATCGAGGTCGATACGTCTCTGCCAGGAATACGCGTCAAACAGGTGATGCAACGCCTAAGCGAAATGCGAGGGTTACCGCTGTCGATTACCGTGGACAACGGGCCGGAATTTGCAGGGAAAGTGCTTGATGCTTGGGCCTACGAGGCTGGCGTCACCTTGTCGTTCATCCGACCTGGCAAGCCTGTGGAGAATGCCTATATCGAGAGCTTCAACGGCAAATTCCGAGATGAATGTTTAAATGAACACGGGTTCACGTCGATGCGCCACGCGAAGGAAATGATTGAAGCGTGGCGAGTCGAATATAACGTCGAGCGACCACACAGTTCACTCGGTTATCTGACGCCTGAGCAGTTCGCCGCTGCGCACGGCCAGAAAGGGTTTTTAACGACGGACTCTACAGCCGTTTCGGACTAATGCTGGGGGCAGGTCAATCCTGCTCGTCAAGACGGGGCGTTGCCGGCCCGTCGCAGATGACGGGGCATTGTCCGGAGCGCTGGTCGCACCGCTTCCGCCTGCTTCACCCATGCCAATACGTGTGTCCATGATTACCCTCTATTGAAAAAGGGCATTTCATCGAAAGCGGCGCTGCGACGCGGTAGCAAAGCGAAGCGACGCGCGTCCAGCCGTAGGCGTCGCATGGGCCCTTGAGCAAAACTTGCTTGGACATTGTCACGTGACGGTACTCACGCCGCGGATTGGTCCTTCAGTTCCAAGGCGCGCGGTGTCGCAACTTTTCGCCAAGAAAGACCAGATTCTCGATCAGAATCTGGTCGAGAATTTTTGGTCGTTCTATAAACGCAAGGCCGATCATCTAAGCCGGTGCTAGGTAAGGCTGGCAGGCCAAACTGTCACCAATAAGTGGCACTCCCTTATCTTCATTGTTTCCTGGCAGTCATCGACGAACCGCACGTTGCCCGCACTGTGCAGAAGGGGCGGACGTCGCGCTTACGACGAAGTGATTGACACTCCAGTGCAAAATGCAGGGTAGTTGCAGGTAGCGCACTTCATTCAGTTCGAGTGATCTCGAGGAGATTCATGGGTGCCCACAGTAGAACGACTAGCCGATTAATGCTTTGACGCCGAGCACGGCGATGAATATGGGGACCAAGGTCAGCGTGTACCTTATCCACTTTGATCGTCCGATTCGGCCACTCTCGGATAGATGCCGTACGCCCGACGTGATGAGATACGCTAGCACGCCGATGACAAGCGCGGAAAAAATTGCGTGTTTGTTCATGTTCAAGATTTTATGTAGGCTGATCTGGTCTTAGGCTGCATCGATAAGTTGCCCAACGACAGACCGATGCCAGTCCATGGTCGCAAATAATAGACTCTTTTATTTCTTAAGGACGCTATGTTAATGACGTCAGAATGAGCGTACCTTTGCTTGCCCATCCGCTATAAAGCGAATCAACATCGTCAACCTCGATGCAGTCGAAATCATTGCGATCGCCTGTCGTCGATGCTGGCAAAGCGCTGGGACAATTGTGCACTTCTTCCGACATTATTTGAGCTGTATCATCCGCGTTGATTGTCGAACTTCGACCATACCAGGGACGCAAGCCTGGACACACAGACTTTGACCGGAGTATGCGCGGTATCGAGCACAATGTCAGCCGCGAGAGGTGCCTCATAGGGTGCGGAAACACCGGTGAAGGCCGGAATTTTTCCACTGCGCGCTTTTGCATAAAGGCCCTTCGGGTCCCGGCTTTCGCACACGTCCAGTGATGTCGACACATATACCTCCACAAAGCGATCTTCCCCAATGATCACGCGCGCCATTTCGCGATCGGCGAGCCTGGGCGAAATTAGTGAGGTGATAACAATCAGGCCAGCATCATTCATGAGTGCCGCAACCTCCGACACCCGGCGAATGTTTTCGTTGCGGTCATCATCGGAGAACCCTAGGTCGCGGTTTAAGCGGTGACGCACATTGTCACCATCCAGTACATAGCACGCGTGACCCAACATGACCAATTCGCGCTCCAGCGCATAAGCGATAGTCGACTTGCCAGATGCAGGCAACCCTGTGAGCCAGACGGTCAACGGTTCCTGGCTCAATAGCGCTGCCCTGTCACGCAAGCTGACATAGCCTGACGCGAGTTTGATATGGCGGATCGCTGCTAGATGATGTTCCATGGAGTAATCCTGCCTCCGTAAGAAGTCCGTAGCCAACTGTTCAGTAGCATGCTAAAGCAAGGCAGTCTGCGTATGAGTGCACGTGCGCCAGGCTAATCAGCCCGTATGCTGTGGGTACCGGTGCGGTTCGTGAGATTGTCCAAATAATTGCGCAGCCGGGCTTCGCGCTCAGCGGGATCCGAAGGAAGCGCCCGCTTCTGCGTACCCGTTGCTCTCCCATGCAAACGAGGATAGGGTTGCTCCGGAATAGCCACGCCCAGGAACGCACACAACGGCGCCCAACCTGCTTCCGATGAAACCACGAGCAGTCGCTCTGCTGGGACGGCATCAATGACGGCCTGATTCCAGCGCCGAAAGTAGTCGGTCATGAACGCACGATCGCCGATCTTGTCACCAAAATCCCGCCTCAGAAACCGACTCAACGCTTGTCCCGATTCCCCGAAAAGAGACGCTCCGCTCGCCTGGGAAAAAATGGTCTGGTGGACAGATTCGAACCAATCATCGGCGTCGCGGACCGAAAGGATGACCTTTGCATCCGGTGCAGTTGTCAGCAACTCTTGCCAAAAACAACAGCCGGGGTAATCCACCGTGGCCACGTAGCCATCGAAAATCGCATCCCAATCCGGCTTTCCCTGTATCGCGTCGATCCACAACGGCACCGATTTTCGCGCTGTAGCGCCAACTTCCATAGCGTGATAGCAGGGACCAAAGCCGAGGTATTCCAACGCAATCTTTAATGACAGCGTCCCTGTGCGCCCCAGCCCTGCCCCGATTAGTTTCAATGCCAATTCGACGCTCCCCATCCCGGCCATGCCACCTTGAAATCCTCCGCCGGCTCTGCCCTCGCTAACCGGCGACCGCATCAACTGACGCGCTTATAGACGGAGATTTGCGTTCGACTTTTCGCGTTGAACGGTTCCTGATTCCAGCCGCCCCATCTCGTGTGAAGCCTCATTCCTGCAACACGCGCCATCAGATCCAATTCGGAAGGCCAGACATACCGTCGCCGATGCGTATAGATTCGCGGAACCGCTTCGCCGAGCACGATCACGCGTTGGTCGATCACTTGGCGCACCAAGTCCGTCTTGGAGCACATAAGCATAACTGAATCGTTCTCTGAATCATCCGCCGAGGGCACGTCGAATACGTCGTCAAGGCTACCCGCGCCGTTGAATATGCTGGGGCCTGGGACAGCTGTCTGAACGACAAACGCACCGTCGCCGGTCAGCTTCTTGCTGACGTTCTCGAAGCAACGCAATTGCTCCTCCGCGCTCAGCAAGTAGCCGAAAGACATCACCACGTAGATCAGAGCGAATGGCCCATCGAGCGGAACATCCGCAAAATCCCCGCATACCACCGATAACCGCTCGGCTCCCGGCTTCTCCCTGAGTTTATCGAGCATTCCGGTCGAATTGTCCACGCCATATACATTCAGGCCTTTTGCTGACAACGGTAACGCGATCCGGCCGGTGCCGATTGCCAGCTCGAGCACGTCTGCGCCGCCAGCGATCCGCGAAAGTGTCTCGACACAATCGGCCTTCGAGTTCTCCGGCCAGCGATCATGCCAACTGTCATAAAACGCGGCGTAGGAATCGTAGCTAGTCGGCGCGGCATTCAGCATGTCCGGCAGCCCCCATCGCTTTGTTGCAAAATCGCCCGCTCCGCTGTCGCTAACCACCGGGCGCAATCCTTGCCCAACTCAGCCGTGGCGTGACGATCGTATTCGTCGCTCGACTCGGGCGGTAATACGCCTTGCCACCGTCCGCTCTGTCCTTTGCTGAAGAATGCACGGCCGCCATCCTTCCAGAGAGCCGAACCCTGCGGCACGTATCGCGCCGCGTGATGCTTCATGTAGTCGAAGCTGCAGTGCTTCAATAGCTCAGGCCACCGCGACGGGTCGACCGGAGTTGCGATGAATTCCGCGATTCGCCGGAACTCTCCCGGCATGTCGTTCACGAGATTCGCAAAATGCACGAAGAGCACATTGGGAAGGTGCCGGACAGCCCACCATGAGCGCACGTTTTCCCAAAATGGCCAGAACGGTTGCCCATTCATGTTCAGCCAGCCGTTGAAATAAGCAACGACCGAGGAGGGAGGCGCGGAAACAACTCGCAAACGGCCCGTCTGTCCCGTCGATGCGTCCAGGCTCGCCTGAGCATTCTGAGAAATTGCCAACTGATGATCGTAAAGACTCAACGCAATGTCGCGGCCATCGCGGGCGATATAGAGATACTTAGCGCTTTTCGAGAAGACAAGCGCATCGACCGGCAGATGCGTTTTTAAAAAACGACGGTGAGTTTGCGACTCCACGCGGTCCAGCTTGATCTGCTTTTCCGGAAAAACGGAGTCTAGCCACGGCGATATCACGGAAACATCCGTCTCCTCCGCGCCGTCAAATATCAGTTGCGCCACCATCTGCTGCAGCAGTGTCGTACCAGCTTTAGCATAGCTGGCAATGACGATATCGTCGTCCCGGAACCGGAAATCGTTCCAGACCGTCGAATCGAAAAACTTGTTTTCGTACTCCCGCTGCTTTTCCGGGTAGCGTATATCGTTCATCCTGGTCTCGGTCTCGATCTCGTTCAGTGCTCGTTTCGGGGGCAACGCCCAGGGCTAGTCGAATTGGCATTCGCGCGCGCGGCATGGGGCCAACGTCTCAGCGTCGCACGTAAGCGAACGCCTATGGGACGAAGCACCAACGCAGGATAAGGTCGAACGTTGGTGTCCGGTACCGGCTCGATATCGAAGCCGTGCATGAGCGACGCAATAACGACGATCATCTGCGTAATTGACAGATGGCTGCCGATGCACTTGCGCGGGCCGGTGCCAAAAGGGAAGTAGGCATAGCTTGGCAAACCGGCCATATCTGTCTGATCGAGCCAACGATGCGGCCGGTATTCGTCCGGGCTCTCGAAATAGCGCGGATCGCGATGGCTGACCCACTGACTGACCGTGAGCAACGTTCCAGCGGGAACCTCGAAGCCGGCGAGCGAACAATCACGTGTGGCGACGCGCCCGGTCATCCATGCCGGCGGATACAGCCGAAGCGATTCTTTGACGACTGCCTCGGTGAACGGGAGCCTAGAGATGTCGGAAGCGGCGAGCAAATGACCCTGCAGCACCGCGTCGATTTCATACTGAAGTTCGCGTCTGATCTCGGCGTGCGATGCCAGCAAGTAGAGCGTCCAGGTCAAACCAGCGGCCAGGGGTTCGAGGCCGGACATGATCATCGTCGCCATCTCGTCGCGCACCCATGCTGAATCCCCGTGCTCTCCTTCAGAAAGCATCGTGCCGAGCAGGCAAACGCGGTTTGACGGCGACCGGCGGTAGCGTTCGACGATCTCCCCTATCGTCTCGCCCAACTCGGCCCGCGACCTGCGCAGGCGCAGGTTGTTCGGCGTGGGGATGCAAAGCGGAAGCCGGAATGGACTGCGCATCAGTTTCATGATCGCATCGACCGTATCCAAGACTCGCTTGGTTTCGCGCGGATCAGCGGAACCGTCGAATAAAAAGCGGCTTCCAATCTCCATGCAGAGTTGCACCATGTCTTCACGCACATCAAACCTTAGCGGTTCCTGGCGCCATGAAGCAAGAAGCAAATGGCTGGCGGAGCTGGCTTGCTCCACACTCTGAAGAATCGGATCGCTTTGAAATGCCGGTCGAAGCTTGCGTCGCTTATCGGCCCACTCCGATCCGGAACTGTTCATCACCGAAGCCGGAAAAGCGGAATGATTCTGAGTCGTATCGTATGGATCGGTTTTGGAAAAGGTACCGTCTTTATTGTGGAAGATCGTGTGAATCAGATCGGGACGGTTGACAAAGTAGGTCTGCTTGGCGACGCGAACCACGTCCCCATATTCTCTCGAACAATTAAGCAAGAAACTCAACGGGTCTTGCGAAAACGCAATACGGTTACCCAAGACCGGCCCGCCTTTAGGGCCAGGAGGAATACGTTGATAGCTGATCACGGATTCGCTTTGAGCGGCACGGCAAAGGTTAGACAAGGACCCCATCCTTTGCCGCGCGGGACTTAGTAGGTGTAGATATAACCCAGCTTTTGCCAACCGAACATGCGAACCAATTTCGTAATCCCGCCAATCATGCTTTTCATGGGGAACCTCATGGTATGAATTGAGAGTGTGATTGCAACACAAACACTATGCGCAGCAATCGAGGTTAGTCTAGCATACGAATTATGGATTGAGCGCGATACTGCCTCGTCTTGCCATGAACAAAAGTTAATCGTGGATTTTCTCAATATCCACGCCTGGTAGTAAGTCTAGGACAAAGACAGGAGCGTCGCCACCATGCGAGCTAGGATTCTTGACGTTAGTGAGGGCGAGGTGCAAATGTAGCGTTTTGCCGCGCTAAGACCCAGCACCGGCGCCCTTGGCCGAAGAGGACTTGGGGACTTCGATCATCACGCGCTCGTGGAAAGAATGGATTTGCATAAGGTACCTCGTTGCTCGCTGATTTGACAATAAGAGGTGTCGCAGCGCATATTGGCACGTAAGATCGAAGTGCCGCCTTGACCCATTCCAGCTTCGATTCTTCGTCGTAGCGCCCGCGTCCATCACTGCGGCGTAGTAAAACACGTAACCCCGAATCTTAATCGGTCATGAAAGGTTTCCTTCTAATTGATGGAAACCTTTTTCTTACACGCCATGATGCTTCGGTACGGCGTCGGTCATTTATCACTTACTGTTAAGAAAGAAGCGTTTCAATGAGCGAGCCGAGTTCGCGCAGATGGACGGGCTTCGGCAGGAATTCGTCAAACAAGTGCTTACTTGCACGCAGCGCGGTTGATTCGTAAGCGCTAACGCCGAGAATAGCCGGCCGGAAGTCGGCCTCGGCGGTCGGTGCGATCGTACGGATGAGCCGCGCTACCTCGACGCCGCTTAGATCGGGCAATTCCAGATCGAGTACGACAATATCGTAGCGACCCGTGCCGAAGCGCGCCACGCCGTCTTGCCCGGTGCCACACAGATCAGCATCGATGCCGAGGGTTAATAGCATGGCACCGAGCGTTTCGCGTGCGTTGTCGTTGTCGTCTATTACCAGTGCTCTACAGTGCCGATGCAAAGCCGCTTGCGGCAACGCGGGCGCTTCGTCGCTTGGCCGACCGGCCGTCTCCAAACTAGACAGCTCCGTCGGCAGCGTTACCACGAACTCGCTCCCTTCTCCTAGTGCGCTGCGCACGTCTACACGCCCGCGCAGCGTCGTGACGATTTCTCGAACGACGGCGAGCCCTATGCCGATGCCGTCCACGTGCAGTCCAACCACGTTGTTCGCGCGATAGAACGGCTCAAAGATCTTTGACATATGCTGCTGTGCGATGCCGCTACCAGTGTCACGTACAGCGATCTTCAGTTGCTGATTAGGCGCGGCGTTGGTGAGTGTGATCGACACGTGGACCGATCCCGAGAGTGTGTATTTGAGCGCGTTCTCGACCAGGTTTGACAGCACCTGTCGCAGCAGCTTGCGGTCGGAGCGAATCGTGAGTCCACACGGTTCTATTCTTTGGGTGAACGTTATCTGCCGCGTCGCGATTTTCTCGCGAAACGGATCGAGTGTCTCGGCGAGCAGTGACGCCATGCCGACAGTTTCCAGTTCAGCGCGCCGCTTCGTTGAGCGTAGCTTAATGTAGTCCGTCAAGTCCTTGACAAGCGCTTCGAGTGATAGCGCGGCATTATGCAGTCGCCGGATTGTTTTCAGATTTGCGTCTGACTGCGAGCGCGCCAGCAAGATTTCGATCGACCCAGAAAGCGCCTGCAGTGGCGTGCGCAGTTCATGACTGACCATACCAAGGAAAGCATTCTTCGCATCTATCATCTCAAGCGCACGATCGGACGCTTTGCGCTCCGCGTCGAGTGCTGCCTCCTGCCGGTCGAACAGATCGTCATGCGTACGCATCGTGTAGAAAAGCAGCAGTAACAGCGCGCACAGTAGTACGCCAAGCACAATGCCAAGAATGAGTATAGCGTGCTGTTTTTCCTTCAATTGATGGAACGTGAAGTCGCGCTGCTCAATCTCGATTGCGCGGAAGTAGTTGGCGAGCTCGTTAACCTTGGGCCAGGATGCATTGACTTCGTTAAGCACGTGATGCGTGTTCTCAGGCGAAGCGGACAGCAGCGGCACTTGGTGCTTCAGTTGCATCATGAACTCGCCTAGCGTGTTTATCTCGTCGCGCGCGCGCGGTATGCGCAACCAGTACTCGGACAACTCGGATGGACGCTGTAAGAATCCGAACGATGCCAATAGACTATCGAGTTGTATCTGCAAATGGTCGAAATTGTCGTCCTCGTGCGTTGCGTAAAGGATCATTTGGCGCTCGAACCGCGCATAGACGTTCCGGTATTGCGCAGCGGTCCAAAACACTCCCTCGAGTGGCCCTTCGCGTACGCCCTCGCTAACCGAGGTGGCGAGCAGATCCCCGACTAAAAACGCCCACACCATGCATCCTACAAGCCACAATGAACTGAGGGCCAAGATAATTTTTCTGTTTCTCCACCGCCAACGTTTCATGTCACTTCACGATCAGACCGATAATTTGCCACGCGAACTTGGCCTCGCCAAGTGGTGTCTTCAGTTCGTCAGGATACTGGTCACGCGGGTACATAAGCCAAAGCGGTCCGTAGCTGTCGTTGCTGAGCAACTTGCCATTCATCGTCCGGGCAAGGATTACGCCGTACTTGTCCGCGTCCGACAAAGGAATCGTGTACGTGTATTCGTCAACACAGATGAGTTCGATCTGAGAGCCGCGGGCGACAACCGTCTTCAGAATGTCTGACAGGCGTGGGCCGGTGAAGGTCGCCTTCGGCGTCCAGCTTGTTGACGTGACGATTGTATGCTGCGGAAGCGCCATGAGCGCCTTCTCAGAAAATACGTATGCAGTTTTGCCCGGCTGGTTGGTCCGGCCGATTTTGCCGCTGACATTGAGCGTGAAAGACGACGTCGCCCAAGATGCGGCCGCCATGCCAAGAAGGCAGGCCATAAGCATACTCCTGGCCCAGATAATAGAAATTCGCATGTTTTCTCTTCGGTGTTGTTGTGGATAATGGCCAACCGGTTCTTGCTTTGGACTCAGTTGGCGGCAGCCGGCAGCGCGATTTTCAATTCACGTGCCACCTCGGCGAATAGGATGGGCAGGCGCACCGGCTTTTCTTCACAACGGACGTTGTAATTCGACACGATGTATGCAATATCGTCCTCGCTTACTTCCCCAGTTGCCATCTTGCCAGTCAGAAGAAAGATCGGGGCGTCGCCATTCTCACTCGAGCGGATATCACGTACAAGTTCGGCAGCAGTCTGGTCACCGAGCATCCAATCGAGGATGTAGCCGTCGAAATCCTCGACTCCCATTGCACTGCGAAACGTATCACCATCGTAGTATGGAATCGCATTCACGCCTTTCTCGGCAAAATACTCGCATACCGTTTCAGCGACATCCCGGGAGTCGTCCACTACGGCGATGCGCACCGCATACACGCTCTGCTCGGCCGACCGCAGTTCAATAAGGTCGACTGGATACGTGTGGCCCTCGCCCACAACATTTTGCCGCTCCGTTACGATCCATTCTCCTAACGACTGCTGTGCAACGAAATTTGTTTCGCTCTGGCTGCTGCTTTTCGAGATGGCGGCGCGGCAGCGAAAACGCCGCGACTCGATCACGAGCGTCGCGTCAATCATTTCGGCCTCTACTGGCTGCGCCACGCTGTCGTCGAGCAGGACCGCGGGTGGCACGCCGAAATGCCTTGCAATGTCCTGCAACTGCGACAGGTTCCATGGAATCAAGCCTTTCATCTTGCGCGTGACAACGGAGAAACTGAGGCCTAGCACGCTCGAAATCGTTGTATTGTGACTTCTCGGTGGAATCCCATTCCGGTTCAGGAGGTCACGGACCTTGTCAGCAGTCATGCGATCGACGTTGGAATGCTCGCTATGGGACATCTGGATGGAGATAGTAAGAGGTGTAAAAGAGAAAAATCATAGCAAAAGTGACGCGTCATGCAAACTATAAGTAGAAATTCGCCTTGACATCTTAATTTTCCTCACTATGATTGCATATCAAGCAAGTTTAATTGACATGCTCTGTAGGGTGGACGGATATCAGTATGCACGGCGGCGAGCGGTAGACGTGACAATGCGCAAGGCGCTAAGGGCATGATCTCCGTTTATCTGACACATGCTGAGGTTGAGGTTGTCGACACTTTAGCGCTTACTGGGGCAAGCATCCAGGCTACAGGTCAGCTAACTGTAATAACCAGATTGAGACGTTCGCTTTAATTGCATAGGCATGCTAATTTAACTGGCTTTCGATGGGGTAGAGAATTCCGAAGTAAATCTAACCGCGCATTAGTTCTGGAGATAGCTATGAGTCGTTTAAGCGTTGTCAATCATGTCATCTCGTTAGTCGGTCTATGCTCCCTGCTGGGCTCACCGTTGGCGATCGCCTCGGCGAAGCAATCGTTACCTGCTGTGCAAGTGATTGAATCCTCCATTCCGGTCTCTGCGACGTACCTGCAAAACCGCACGCCGTTTTCGGCCGTATCGGAAATGACAACACGGGAGCCACATCAGTTGCAAACGGCGCTTGTCGATTCTTGTGAAGATCCATGGTATTGGCGCAGCGGCATCGAGGAATTGACCTGCGGTTTCTCAGGACAGGGATGGTGGAACTGACGGCCATGGCGAAATAGCGGCTGTCGATATTGCTATGTAGCACTACTGATAGACCGTCTACAATAAGGCCACTAGCGATTGTCGCCTAGCTGATTTTCGCGCTAGGCGACACTTTAAGACGTACCACCAAAGATAAGTCGCTTTGAGTAAAAAGAATGGATACTGTTTAGATAGCAATAAAATTCCAACAATATTTATATATAAAATAATAAATTTAATATATATTAAATTAAAAGATTAATAATATTAATTATTCAGATGTGCTGCCTGTGCTAGTGGAAACGAAGCGGCAGAGCCTCCGTTTCGCTATCCTCGCTAATCAACGACAATCATGCTAGACAGATGAATCGCGAATTCGCAACTCGATGGATTTTTTGAGTCGCACCTGTCGACGCATCAAGTACGTGCATTCAAGCCAGACTCAAGAGCGTATCAAATGGGCATTTAAGCAATGGGGGTAAGTCGTAATACGATCATGTTTGCCGCATTTTGTGATTGGCACGTTGCCGACGCCAAAAGATTTGGATACTCAACCTTCTGGGTCAACAGAGCTGGCGCACCCGCGGAGACGCTAGGGGTTTCAGCGGATGGGATTGGCGAGAATCTTATTGATCTCACGGGTTTCGCCGCTCGATGGGGGAACGTTGGAATTCCATGACATTATGCGGTCAATGAGGGGTACGGTTACTTCGTGTGGTCTGCGCGAAAAGGTGGCGTTTTTACTGCCCGTTATAGAAGGAACAGTTCGCTCGCCTACGATCTCGGCGGCAGTCATGCGTGCCAGAAAAAGTCAGTACGCGTTTTGAACGGGCGTAGAAAAATGCCGTTTTCGCCATCCACTTTCGGCTGACGTGAGAATGCCTAACCACGACACAAGGAAGTCCAGGATGTTTTTAAGCAGTGTATATGCTGTTGCAGCCGCATTAATGGCATGCGCAATTGTTAACTATCTCGTCTTCGGACAGGGCAAGTATAAGATGACCTCGGAAGAGGTGGAGGCTTACAAGCTTACCTTCAGCAAGAAGCGAAGGCTGCCGATGCCTATGACAAGACACCTGAAGGAAAGGCGGAAATTCGTCGCAGATTTGCGCACGATGTTCAAAGCCAAGCCGACCAGGAAGCGACTGAAGGGGCTTAGCTTCAAAAGCGTATGGCTCGCGACTATCGCCCGCCGGCCAAACAGGAAGATCAGTGCTATCGCCCTGTAGGATCAGGTCCAATTGGACTCATTATGGGTATGGTGCCTTGCAACTGACGAAGTTCAGGATCACTAAGCTTGGAACGCACATCTCAACGGCGAAGCATTGACGGTCAGTATTATAAATGTCGAAATTAAGAATCGTGATAACTGCATTCCTAATAGTTCAGGCCATAGGCACGGCGACGGCGACTTCCACTGGCGCGCTTGGCGGAAGCGCTGGTCCTACTGGTCACGAACTTTTTGATAAAGGTGACGGCTACCTCTGGGTATTGATATACAATGCGCACAACGACGGATTTCAATGTTCCGTCAACTTCATCACGTTAAAAGGAACCTACTCTATTCACGGCCCTCTCGATGCCGAGATGGCAAAGGCCGATACGGGCAGTTTGTGGTTCGATAGCCCCGCCATTCCTGCGACTCCGGAAATGAGGAAAGTGACGCTTGCGGTGCATGGAAGTGATGGTGCTTTTAACTGGCCAGCCCTTCAAAAAACGATGAGCCAAACGGATCACGGAACGCTCATAGTTTTGGTGAAAATGTCCTCAATGTTTACTCAGAAATCCGACGCTGATAACATCACCGTCTCACTGGATGGTAACGAAGTGTTCAAAACCAAGCTTGTTGGGCTTCAAGCCGCTTATGCTAAGCTGAACACTTGTATTTCGAAAATGTCTAATAAGTAATACTGATTAGATATTTCTCGAAATGCGATTCATGATTGGACAGCGCTTATCATGGCAAATTATCGAAGGTCGGAGGACATTGTCACGTTAGCACCCCAGTGATTTAAAAGTGGTGTTTTGTGACGCCAGTTCGCAATGGAGTTTCGATGTATTGTTCAAAACAGTTGTCGAGCCTCGCGCTTTTTCTCATCTCTTTTGCAGTGAGCTGTGTAGTCGAATCGGTGAGGAATCCCGCAAAGCAATAATGAACGTCGCTCGAATCAATACGTATCGACGAAATAGACTTTATCTTCACTCCTAATTTATAGAATAGCGCATATGAAATACTGGACAGCTTTTTTACTTCTTTTCTTTTTAACTACCGGCACATCCATTAATTGCGCGATGGCGGCACGGACGCCGGAGCAAATTGCTGCTGAGCAGGCAAAACTTGAACAGCAGCTCGCTCCGATGCAGAAAAACCTTGATTCGCAAACTGTAAACGAAAAGAAATGGGAGGCAACGCACCCCAAAGAGGCAGCGGAGAGAAGACGTTTAATACAGCAGGACAAGGACGATTACGATAGCAACGTGGCTTATGAGCAAAGAAAGCAAATGATTCACGAGCTGCAAAAACCTAAACAATCAAATTGCATGCGCCCAATAGGTTCTGGACCAAACGGGCTGATCATGGGAATGGGGCCTTGCGACTGAGAAGGCGCCGCAGCTTGAAAAGGGATGGTCACATTATGGGTGCGATCGGGTAAGCTCGCTAGATGTGACCAACACAGTAATACTGAACCCACGGGAATGTGACCCGCCCATTTTCCTAAGACCGCTCGGTTCTAGCAATAATGGCAGTGGTTGAATCGTTTTTCGTAACTCCAAACGGAATTGCGCGCGCTCGGCGACCAACTTCTTCAGCCGATTGTTCTCGACCTGCAATGCCTTCGGCCGCTTTACGTCGTCGCTGCCCATCTCGCCAAAAAGCTTGCGCCAAGCATATATCGATGCGTCGCTTACGCCGTGCCACTTCGCCACCTCGGCGATTGGCACGCTGTCGGCCTCTCGCAATATCCGAACAATCTGCTCATCGCTATATCGACTCTTCTTCATGACGCACTCCGTCTCGATGCGCCATTATCCTAGATCAATTTGGTCTCAGCATCCCGGGGCAGGTCAGGCTTGGGCGACCTGGGCTTTGGGGCCGAGGTGAAGGACGCGCGTAAGCGGCTGGTTATCCCATCTGGCATTCGGTATGAGCGCGTAAGAGCATACGTGTCCACGATCATGGATGCGGACACGTGTACCCTAATAAAGAGCCGTCCCGTAAAGGACGAACCCATCGTACCTATTCCCCTGAATTTCGCGCCGACTTGGTCGCTCAAAGTCAGCAACTCGGCATGTCGTGCTCCGCCCTTGCGATCTCCCACGGCATGAATCCCAATGTGCTGCGTCGTTGGATCAAGGAGGCTGGCCAGAAACCCGCACCGAAGATGGCAATGCAGCACATCGATACGGTGCCGGCATTCATCCCGTTGCCAATCGCGGTCACGCCACCTGCGCCCGATAGCCCCGCGGTGCCGATGCGCATCGAAGTGCTGCGCAACGGCATCACGATTGCCATTGATTGGCCTGCTGAGCGCCTGAACGACAGTGCCGCCTGGGTGCGGGAGATTTTACGGTGATCCGTATCGACGCCATCTGGCTCGCCATCGAGCCCATGGACATGCGTGCCGGCACCGAGACCGCACTGGCACGCGTGGTCAAGGTCTTCGGCGCCGCACACCCGCACCATGCCTATGTGTTCGCCAATGGCCGAGCCAATCGGATCAAGGTGCTTGTGCATGATGGATTTGGCGTGTGGCTGGCAGCCAGGCGTTTGAACACGGGCCGCTTCGTCTGGCCGCAACGTAGCGTCGGGCAACCATTGCCACTGTCCTCGGAACAACTCGCAGCACTGGTGCTCGGCCTGCCTTGGCAACGCCTT
>NZ_LAQU01000036.1 GCF_000970345.1 Robbsia andropogonis
CAACATGATGCTCATCAAACGGATGGCGATGTGGAGCGTGATTGGTGCAATGGTGGCCAGTATCGCGGCGTGTGCGCCGCTCACGCGCAGCCAGAAGGGCGCTGCGATTGGCGGCGCTGCTGGCGGCGCATTGGGTTACGTCCTGACGGGCGGGCCTATCGGGACGATCGCCGGTGCGGCGGCGGGTGGCTTGATCGGTGCCGGGGCCGGCCGCTGATGACGCGCCGCACTGACCTACTATCGTTGTCTTCCGACCACCGACCGCCATTCCGGCGGGATATCCGTGGTGTCCTGTCGCGGCGGCGGGGCGGCGTGCGGTGGATGGCTGTCGTCGGGATCGCGACGGCAGGTTTGCTGACATTGGCCAGTTCTGGCCAGGCTTGGGCCAAGCGTGCGCCACCGCCGACGTTGTTCGATAGCGCCGCGGTGGCCGTGCCTAACGCATACGCCGCCTCGGCCGCCGAGCAGATGCTCAGGCAAGGAGGCAATGCTGTCGACGCGGCAGTGGCCGTTGGTTTTGTGCTTGCCGTGACGTCGCCTGCAACGGCGGGATTGGGCGGCGGCGGCTTCATGACGCTTTACGTCGATAATCAACCCTATTTTCTGGACTTCCGTGAGCGCGCCCCGCAAGGGGCCATCGCTGGCATGTATCTGGATGCGAAGGGAAAACCGGTGCCACATGCCAGCACGGTGGGAGGTCGAGCGGTGGCGGTGCCCGGCAGCGTCGCGGGGCTATGGGAAGCACAGAAGCGATTCGGCAAGCTGAAGTGGGCGCAGGTACTTGCGCCGGCGATCCAACTTGCCCGCGACGGATTTGATGTCGATAAGTCGCTCTCGCAGCTTGCAGCCAAGGCCGCGCCGCGATTTAATGGCAAGACCAATTTTCCGTTATTTTGCTGGCCTGCATGACGGTGCGCGTTTGCGGCAGCCGGAACTGGCGGTCACGCTACAGCGCATCGCCGACGACGGGGCAGACGCGTTTTATTCCGGTCGCACCGGTGGCTTGCTGGCGGATGCAATGCGGGGGCACGGCTTGATCTCCTCCTCCGACCTTGCCGACTACCGTGCCAAATGGCGTGCGCCGTTGGTTGCGCCATGGCACGGGTATCAGGTCATCACTGCGTCGCCGCCGAGCATTGGCGGTATTGCGCTGGTGCAGATGCTACGCCTGCGTGATGGGTTGGACCACGCCTTCACTGGCGTTTCCGCCGATTCGCCGCAGTATGCGAGGCTGACGGCCGCGATCGCAAAGCGTGCGGAAAATGATCTGAAGGGCTATCCAGGTGATCCGGACAGCCCTGGCGGGCTGAATGGCGGTGGCAACCCGGACGTCGCGCAGTGGATCGGCGCCGACGCGGTGCAGCGTCGCGCCACGGAAATCGCCTCCGCAGCCGATACCGATTCCGGCAATGGCACATCCACGTCCGGTGCCGTTTCCGATGCCGCGAACGCGTCGGCCAACGTATCGCCTGCATCAAGCGCTTCAAGCGCTTCAAGTGCATCAAGTGCTTCAAGTGCTTCAAGTGCTTCAAGTGCCGCGTCTGCATCAAGTGCGTCGGGCGCATTGCCTGCTTCAAGCGCCTCGGCGACAAGCCTTGCCGCATCGACTCCCACGACGCTGTCGGAGCGCGCACTCTCCACGCAGTACGTGGTTGTCGACAAAGGGGGGAACGCCGTGGCAGTCTCCATGACGATGGATGCGTCGTTTGGCTCCGGCGTTGTCGTTCCGGGCGCGGGCTTTCTTATGAATGACGCGATGGACACCTTCGACTCGGCCCCCCCGGGTGCGCCATCGTCCAATGGGAGTAGCGGTGCATCCGGTAGCACGTCGTCCGGGAAGACGATCGCGGGCGGCCGACGTCCGGTCTCGCCGATGGCGCCGACGATCTTGACCGAGGGCGGCAAGGTTATTCTGGTGCTGGGGGCTGGTGGTTCGGGCCAGCCGGACAGTCTGGCTGGCCCGCTCGCGCAGTACCACGTCATTACTTCGATCGTGCATGAAGGCCGTCCGTTGGCCCAGGCGATGTCGGCGCCGGCTTCCGGCGTTGCTGTTCAAGCGGTCCAGGTGCGAGGCAATACGCCGGTGCCGCAGGCGGATCTCCATGGTCAGGGGGTCGCCGCTGTCGTCAAATAACGAGGAGGTGGCACGCGTTTTCGGGAGGCGCCCGCACGCGGCTGGCATGCGGGTGTCACAGTGCAGGGGGCAAACGGTATAATCAGCCGTTTGGGGCGTCTGTTGCCGCCGCCTGCTACTTACCTGATACGTCATGAAAGCCGCCGATATTCGTAGCAAGTTCCTGGGTTTCTTCGAATCGAAGGGGCATACTGTCGTCCGTTCGTCCAGTCTGGTGCCTGCCAATGACCCCACGCTGCTGTTCACGAACTCCGGAATGGTGCAGTTCAAGGACGTCTTCCTGGGCAATGACCCGCGCCCCTATACCCGTGCCACCACGGCGCAGCGCAGCGTGCGTGCGGGAGGCAAGCACAACGACCTCGAAAACGTGGGCTATACGGCCCGTCACCATACGTTTTTCGAAATGCTCGGCAATTTCTCTTTCGGTGACTATTTCAAGCGCGATGCGATCCATTTCGCCTGGGAACTGTTGACGGATGTCTTCAAGCTGCCGAAGGGCAAGCTGACGGTCACCGTCTATTTCGAGGATGACGAGGCATTCGGCATTTGGGAAAAGGAAATCGGCGTGCCGGCCGAGCGGATTATCCGAATCGGTGACAACAAGGGGGCGCGCTACGCGTCGGACAACTTCTGGCAGATGGCCGATACCGGTCCGTGCGGCCCGTGCTCGGAAATCTTCTACGATCATGGTCCGGAAATCTGGGGTGGGCCGCCCGGGTCGCCGGAAGAGGATGGCGACCGCTTCATCGAAATCTGGAACCTGGTGTTCATGCAGTTCAACCGGGATGCGCAGGGCAATATGACGCCGCTGCCCAAGCCGTGCGTTGACACGGGCATGGGCTTGGAGCGGGTGGCGGCGGTGCTGCAGCACGTTCATAGCAACTACGAAATAGACCTCTTCCAGGCGCTGATCACCGCGGCCGGCCGGGAAACCGGTGTGGCAGACCTGGGCAATAACTCGCTGAAAGTCATCGCCGATCATATCCGTGCCTGCGCGTTCCTGATCGTCGACGGCGTGATTCCCGGCAACGAGGGGCGAGGCTATGTGCTGCGTCGTATCGTCCGCCGCGCGATTCGTCACGGCTACAAGCTGGGTCGCCGCGACGCATTTTTCCACAAGCTGGTGCCTGATCTGGTACTGCAGATGGGCGAGGCCTATCCCGAACTGGCCCAGGCGCGGGAACGCGTGATCGATATCTTGCGTCAGGAAGAAGCGCGCTTCTTCGAGACGATCGAAAACGGTATGACGATCCTGGAGGGCGCGATCGGTGCCCTGGAAGCGGCCCGCAAGTCGCCCGATGATGTGTTGACGTTGTCGGGCGAGTTGGCGTTCAAGCTGCATGATACCTATGGCTTTCCGTTGGACTTGACCGCGGATGTCTGTCGCGAACGGCGGATTACGGTGGACGAGCCCGCCTTCGATCAGGCGATGGAACGCCAGCGTAACCAGGCCCGTGCGGCGGGCAAGTTCAAGATGGCCGCCGGTCTCGAATACGCGGGCGAGAAGACCGCCTTCCTCGGTTACGACGCGATCGTCTCCGACGATGCCCGCGTGATTGCGTTGTATGTCGATGGCGCTCAGGTGGATCGGGTACAGGCCGGTCAGGATGCCGTGGTGGTACTTGACCATACGCCGTTTTACGCGGAGTCCGGTGGTCAGGTGGGGGACCAGGGTCTGTTGACGACCGATGCCGTTCGCTTCGCCGTGCATGACACGCAAAAGGTGCAGGCCGACGTATCGGGTCATCACGGCACGCTGGAGCAAGGCACGTTGAAAGTGGGCGACGTGGTCGCGGCGCAGGTGGATGGCGTGCGTCGTGCGCGTACCGGCCGGAATCACTCCGCCACCCACCTGATGCACAAGGCATTGCGTGAGGTGTTGGGCGAGCACGTGCAGCAGAAGGGCTCATTGGTCGATCCGGACAAGACGCGTTTCGATTTCGCGCACCATTCGCCGATGTCGTCGGACGAACTGCGTCGCGTGGAAGAGCGTGTCAATGCGGAAGTCCTGTCGAACGCGGCGGCGGTGGTGCGCACGATGGCGTATGACGATGCGGTCAAGGAAGGCGCGATGGCGTTGTTCGGCGAAAAGTACGGAGACGAAGTCCGCGTGTTGAAGCTCGGCAGTTCGATGGAATTGTGTGGCGGCACTCATGTGACGCGGACCGGGGACATCGGCCTGTTCAAGATTACGTCTGAAAGCGGGGTGGCGGCCGGCATCCGCCGTGTGGAAGCCATCACCGGCGACAATGCGCTGCGATTCGTCCAACATCTCGATGAGCGTTTGAATGCGGCGGCGCAGGCGCTCAAAGTGCAGCCGGCGGAGTTGACACAACGCATTGCTCAACAGCAGGAGCAGGTTCGGGCGTTGGAAAAGGAACTGGGCGCGCTTAAGTCGAAGCTGGCCTCGAGCCAGGGCGATGAATTGCTCGCACAGGCGGTGGACGTGCGAGGCGTGCAGGTGTTGGCCGCGGTGCTGGATGGCGCCGACGCGAAGGTGCTGCGCGAGTCCGTGGATCGCTTGAAGGACAAACTGAAGCACGCAGCCATCGTGCTGGCGGCGGTGGTCGATGGCCGCGTCAGCCTGGTTGCCGGCGTGACGCCGGATGCCTCGAAGCAGGTGAAGGCTGGTGAACTGGTCAATATGGTCGCGCAGCAGATTGGCGGCAAGGGTGGTGGGCGTCCCGACCTGGCGCAGGCGGGTGGCACCGATGCGGCGGCATTGCCTGCCGCGCTAGCTAGCGTGACAGCCTGGGTAGCGTCCAAGTTGCCGGCGTAATCATGGGCGGCGCGAAATGCACGCTTTTACAGTGACGCGTTGCGGGCATCGGTGGCGTGCGGATGGCGTGCCGGAATGCCAGCAATGACATGGCGCGCCGTGGCACCGTGCGCATGGAAAGGACCAAACAATGAGCATGCAAGATTTTGCGTCGGACAATTACGCCGGCGTATGCCCGGAAGCAATGCGTTACATGGTGAACGCAAATGACACCGGACACGAGGTGGCTTACGGCAACGATAGCTGGACGAAACAGGTGTGCGATCGTATCCGGACTCTTTTTGAGACGGACTGCGAAGTGTTTTTCGTATTCAACGGCACCGCGGCGAATTCGTTGGCACTGGCGTCGCTGTGTCAGTCGTATCAGTCGGTGATCTGCCATGAATTGTCTCATGTTGAGACCGATGAATGTGGTGGTCCGGAGTTTTTCTCGAACGGATCGAAGTTGATCACGTCGCGCGGACCGCTTGGCAAACTCGACCCGGTGGCGGTCGAGGCAGTGATCACCCGCCGCAACGACATTCACTGGCCTCGGCCGAAAGCAATGACGTTGACCCAATCCACCGAGGTGGGAACGGTCTACAGTATTGCCGAGATTCGCGCGTTGACGGATATTGCTCATCGACATGGCTTGGCGGTGCATATGGATGGCGCGCGTTTCGCGAATGCCGTGGCATCGCTGCAGGTCACTCCCGCGGAAATGACCTGGAAGGCGGGCGTCGATGTGCTGTGTTTTGGTGGTACGAAGAACGGGCTGCCCGTGGGCGAGGCCGTCGTCTTCTTCGACAAGGCGCGCGCCGAGGATTTTGCTTATCGCGTGAAGCAAGCCGGGCAATTGGCATCCAAGATGCGCTTTATTTCGGCACCGTGGCTCGGCTTGCTCGATAACGACGTCTGGTTGCGCAACGCTCGTCATGCGAACGAGATGGCACGGCGCCTTGCGCAGGAAGTAGCGTCAGCCGGTGTCAAGGTGGCGCACCCGGTGCAGGCCAATGCGGTCTTTGCCGATATGACGCCGGCAACGAGCGCGGCCATGCGTGCGAAGGGCTGGGTGTTCCACGATTTCATCGCGGCCGGAGGATGCCGGTTGATGTGCGCATGGGATACACCGGAAGCGCTGGTCGAGCGCTTTGGCACGGACCTGCGTGCGGCGACGGCCACGGCGTGAGCGTGTGAGTGGCGGCACGGAAAAAGACGGGTGGCCACGGCGGAGTTTGCCGAAGTGCCCGTAACGCAAGCGATATCACGGAGGCGCTGGAAACCCCATCCGGCCTGGACACATGACGGTAGCAGCAGATAAGGAAGTGGATGCAACGGGCCTGAACTGTCCGTTGCCGATCTTGCGGGCAAAAAAGGCTTTGTCCGATATGACCACCGGGCAGATCCTCAAGGTGACGGCCACGGACCCCGGCTCACAACGTGACTTCGCCGCATTCGCGAAGCAGACCGGCAACACGATTGTCGAGAGCACCGTGCATGAGAAGGTTTTCACCTTCCTGCTACGGCGCCGTTGACGTGGACTTTTTCCCGGCACCATGAAACCCGTTCTTTATCTCAATATTCCGATCGCTGGTGAGTACATGCCGTTGCTTACCGACGCATTCGATGTCGTCATGGCCACGAACAAGGAAGAACGGTTGCAGGCGGATGCGCGGCTTGCCGACGTGGACATCGTCTTGACGAACGGTTCACTTGGATTCTCGCCGGCGCAGATCGACGCCGCGCCGAGGCTGAAGCTGATCAGTGCCTTTGGGGTGGGCATCGAAAATCTCCCGGTGGATCACGCGAGGGCGAAAGGGATCTTGTTGAGCAGCGGTGCAGGCTCGAATGCGACCACGGTGGCGGACCATGCGTTGGCATTGATGCTTGCTGCCATGCGACGGGTGCCAGTGTTCGATCGCGCCGTGCATAAGGGCGAATGGCGCGACGCATATGCCTTGCCACCCATTCTGAGCGGCAAGCGAGTGGGCATTGTCGGCATGGGCCGTATCGGGGAAGGCGTTGCCAGGCGTGTGCTGGGATTCGATTGCGCTGTGGGCTATCACACCCGTAACAAGCGTGATGCATTACCGTACACGTATTTCGATAATGTGATGTCGCTGGCGACATGGTGCGACATTCTCGTGTTGGCGATGCCGGGTGGCGCGCAGACCCGACATATGGTGAACGCCGACGTGCTGGCGGCGTTGGGTGCGCACGGCTTTCTTGTCAATGTGGCGCGCGGTAGCGCGGTGGATACGTTGGCTTTGGCCGAAGCCCTGAAGAACAGGACGATTGCGGGCGCCGGGCTGGATGTGTACGAATCGGAGCCCGCCAAGCCAGAACCTTTGCTGGGCTTTGATACGTTGGTCATGTCGCCGCACGTGGCGGGATATTCCCATGAGGCGGTCCACGGTGCGGTCGTCTTGTTTCTTGATAACGCGCAACGCGTGTTGCGTGGTGAGCCCGTGACCTCGCCAGTCTGAGGACTTGCCCCAGGCGGGAAGGCAAAGTAATAGGGTGGCATAAAGCGGATGACCGTATAAAAAAAGGAATCCATGCGATTCCTTTTTTTATGCACCGTAACGATTTAGGCATAGTCACCCCAAAAGGGGCAATGGGGGCTGCCATTTTTCGTGAGATCGATCCGATTTTCGGGTATCCCTTCAATTCATATCAATCGTCATCGTTTTGTCCACTGAACCATGTAATAATTCGCGCCATTTGAGCAGTAACACGATGAATGGGTCTGGAGTTGGTGCGCGTGATGTCATCTCGCTTGTGATCCCTTTTCACAACGAAGCAGCGGTCGTGGCAGCATTGTTCCACGCGCTGGTGCCGGTGCTCCGGAATCTTTCGCATGCCGATTATGAGATCGTCTGCGTCAATGACGGCAGCACCGATGCCACCTTGCGCGAGTTACAGGCCATATGTGCAAGCGATGCACGCGTCAAGATTGTCGACCTGTCTCGGAATTTCGGCAAGGAAGCCGCGCTGACCGCAGGCATCGATGCCGCTTCGGGCAATGCGGTGATTCCGTTCGATGCTGATCTACAGGACCCACCTGAAGCGATTCCACTGTTATTGGCAAAGTGGCGTGAAGGCTTTGATGTCGTGCTGGCGAGACGCGCGGAAAGACCGACGGACTCTTTTGCCAAACGTATTACGGCAGCGCTCTTTTATCGCGTACATAACGCGATCTCCGATATCTCGATTCCTGAAAACGCTGGTGACTTTCGGCTGATGTCGCGGCAAGTGGTGGATGCGTTGAAGGCGTTGCCTGAAAATCGTCGCTTCATGAAAGGGCTGTTCGCATGGGTTGGTTTTCGAACGGCGGAGATCACCTACGCCCGTCGCCCACGCGCCGCCGGCAAGTCGACGTTCTCCGGCTGGCGGCTATGGAATTTCGCGCTGGACGGTATGACGAGCTTCGGCACGTTGCCGCTGCGCGTCTGGAGTTATCTTGGTGGCATGACTGCCGTTTTTGCCATCCTGTATGCGGTGTATCTGCTGTTTCGAACCGCCAGGCATGGCATCGACGTGCCCGGCTATGCATCCATCATCACTGCGATACTCTTCCTGGGTGGTGCACAGCTCATCGGAATCGGCGTGATTGGCGAGTATGTAGGCCGTATGTATATGGAGGCCAAACGCCGCCCCGTCTATATTGTCCGACAGGTATATCAGCATGATGGCTCGACGATTCGCGACCTGCCGTTGTCTGCGACACGGCCTGTGTTGCGAAGCGTGTCGGACCGGTCGCATCTGATCTGGCTGTTGCCCGTGCATGCCCTGGTCTGGACGATTGCCGCATGGTTGTCACGCGGTAATCTCGACATGCCAGGTGATATGGTCGAGAACTATGTATGGGGTATCGAATGGCAGGCGGGCTATCTTAAGCATCCGCCGCTGTTTGCGTGGATCGCCGCTGCGTGGTTTCGCGTGTTTCCGCATGTCGACATTGCGTATTTCGCGCTTTCCGCGGTCAATGCGATGGTGGGCCTGCTTGGGATTGTCGCGCTTGCCGGACGGTTCCTGCCGCGTCCGCTTGCGGTGGTCGCGGGCCTGGCGATGGCGGTGTCACCGCTATATTCGAACCTCGCGATCAAGTTCAATGCGAATGCGGTGCTTCTCTCCGTGTGGCCGTGGACCGCGTTTTTCTTCGTGCGTTTCATGCAGACCGGGACATGGCGACAGGCACTGGCGCTTGGCGTGCTGGCAGGGGCGTCACTGCTCGGGAAGTACTTTTCAGTCGTGCTGCTGCTCTCGTTGTCGCTGGCGGCACTCGTTCGTCCGGCATGGCGTGCACGGTTGTTTAGCACGAAGACGCTTGGTGCGGTGCTCGCATGCGGCGTTGTCCTGCTGCCGCATCTTCACTGGTTAGTGGTCAACGATTTCCCGACTTTTGGTTACGCCGAGGATCGTACGGGCGGAACGCTGTTGCCTGCTGTCATGCGACTCGGAAAGTACACCGCCGCCCAGCTCGCCTACCTGTTGCCAAGTGCCGTTTTCGTCGTGCTATTGCTTAGGGGAGAGAGACTGCAAGCGCTACGGTTGATCGCGTGCAGTTATCTTCGACCATCGACATCCACGGACCTCTGGTGGTTGGCAATGGGGCCGTTGATCGTTGTCGGCACGATTGCCTTCATCATGAAGACGCAGATGGCATCGGTATGGGGCATGGCGCAGTGGTTTGCCATCGTGCCGCTATGGCTGACCGTGATAGGTCGTGCTGGTGGGGTCGTGAGACCAGAGCGTGCGGTGCGCGTAATGGGTGGTTATTGGCTGATCGTGCTGGCGGCCACTGCCGCCGTCGGCTATATGGGGGTCGTGCGCAAGACCGACGATGCCACGGCGCCGCGCGCCGAACTGGCGGCAGCGGCGGATGCCCTTTGGCAGCAGCGTACCGGGAGCAGTATCCCGATTGTCGTCGGACCGATGGCGGATGCAGGATCGATCGCGTTTTATGGCAACCCCAACACACGGTATTGGAACGTGTTGACGCAGGCGGAAACGCCCTGGTTCAACGTTTCGTCGGTCCGCCGAGAAGGGGCGTTGTTCGTTTGCCAGAGTGATGAACCGGCATGCATCGACGATGCCGCGTCGTTTTCCGGCGTGGCGCCGGTGTCAATCTCCGTGTCCAAACAAGCATGGGGAATGACGTTGCCAGCACGGCGGTATGTGCTCTTTCCGATGTTGCCGCACGCGCGTGTCAGTCCGTAAAGAATGTGGCGACAGGCAACGAAAAGCAGGGCAAGAGCATTCCCTTTTCGTGATACTTGCGACGGTACGAGAGCGGGGCCCCGCCGTCCAAGGCAACTGGCAATACCGCGGGGGGCATCGTGACCGGTATTAGAAGTCGGTTGTCAGCGAGAGCCAGAACGTACGCGGATTGCCAAGGGTCAAATAGCCGCCATAGGTCGACGCCCAATAGGCACGATTGGCGACGTTCTGAACGGTTGCGCGTACCGTCACGTCCTTACCGAAGACTTGGGTCGCATAGCGCGCGCCGACGTCAAAGCGGCTCCAGGCACCAATCGACAGCGAATTCGCTTGATCGAGATACTGCCGACTCGTATAAACCCATTGTCCGGTGAACGTCAGGCCTCTCACGCGTGGAATGTCGTATTCAACACCGATGTTCGCCAACCAGCTTGGAACACCGACGGCCGTATTGCCGTCGTTCGCGGTGTCGCTGGCTTTGACCAGCTTGGCATTCGTGTAAGACGCACCGGCGATCAAGCGAACACCCTTGATCGGTTCGCCGTGTAGCCCCAGTTCGACGCCGCGATTACGTTGTTTGCCTGACTGACTGTAGATATTCGTCGTTGGGTCCGTATAGGCGCTCGGCTGCTCGATCTGGAACAGCGCGAAATCAGCCCCAAAGGCACCCAGGTCGTACTTGGTGCCGGCTTCCCATTGCTTTGAGCGATACGGCGCGAAGACCTGGCCAAAGTTCGCCGATGTCGAGCCAGCGGTGCCGCCTTGAACCAGTGCCTCGGTACGGTTGGCGTATATTGACCAGTTATTCGTCGGCTTCAACACGATGCCGAAAACAGGTGTCGTGATTGCCTGATCGTACGTGCTCGAGCGCACGCCATCATAGCCGTACGCATCCTGACGCAGCTCCTGGCGGCGCGCGCCTATGGTGAGCAATATGCGATCGTTCAGGAAGCCAACGGTGTCCGATATCGATACGCTGCGATTAACGACTTGCGAGGTCGTGCCTGGATTGCTCATGTCCCCACCGGACGACGTGGTCGCCGGATAAGGGACCGCGGCCGAATTCGACAACGTGGTCGTGTAGGCCCCATAGCCGAACGTGTAGGCTGCTGATTGATCGACACTGACGATCGAGCCGCCAACGTTGACTTGATGCGAGACTGGGCCCGTGTCGAACTTGCCCCGAATACCACCCATTGCCGAAGTTGAATCCTCCTTCAGTACGGTGTTCAAGCGATAGGCCGAAGACAATCCGGTGAGACCATCATAGGCCGGACTTGAAAAACTGCCCCATTCGTTGCCGTGATGCGCGCCACCCTTCACATAGGCGGTCCAGCCTGGCGCAAAATCATACTCCACGCCCACGATGCCGACGGTATCCTCGAGATTGGAATACGTCCATGGCTGGGCGAAGGTCGAGGTTGCCGATGGCGCGCTGGGTATGGCACCTGTTGCAGTGTATGTCGTACGGCCGGAATCGGTCTTCGCGCGTTGGTAGAGAAAGTCCGCGGTCAGGCGCAGCTTGTCGCCTCGCCAGTCGATGCCAACCGCTGTCGTTTTCCCATAACGCTTTTCCTTGTCGATCGCTGTTGGGCCATCGTCCACCGACTGGTTAAAGCGGATGCCGAATTGATCGTTGTCACCGAAACGCCGCCCGATATCCACTTGCGCGCCGACCTGGCCGGACCCCGAGACCTTCGTTGTCAGCTCGGTCAGCGGCTTGTCGTCAGCGTGCTTCAGCTCGACATTGACGCCGCCGCCCACGCCGGTTCCTGATGCGGGCGCGCCATTGATGAATGCATTCGCTCCCTTGAACAAATCGATCCGGCTGATGTCCACCGTCGACACCATCTGCCGCGGCGTTACACCGAAAAGACCGTTCATGGACACATCATCCGAATATAACTGGAAGCCTCGGATCGTATAGTTCTCAGCGAACTGGCCCGAGTTGAACGAAACACGTACATTCGGGTCGGTTGCCTGCAAGAATTCGCCAACTGTCTGCGACTGCTTGTCCTTGATGGCTTTCTCGGTATAGCTGCTGACGCTGAACGGAACGTCGATCAATTGCTGGGTCCCAAGCACACCCAGGGATGTCGCCTTGGCTACTTGTCCACCACCAAACGTTTGCTTTTCCGGTGCGACTGGCGCGCTCTTGGCGGACACCGAGACGGCGGGCAATGCAGTTTGTGCCCTTGTGTTTGTGGCCGTGGCGGAATCAATACTTTCCTGTGCGTTTGCGACGCCTGCCGCACCGAATGCCATCGGCATCGACAACAAAAATAATGCGTGCCGTATGGCGGAAGCGGATTTGGTCAGGACCGGTCTGACGTGCCGGTTCGAATCAATAGCAGCCATGAGATTTCGTGTGATAGTGCGTTCAGAAGGAGGGAAGATCGCGCCGCAGGATCCATGGCGGCTGAAAAAGAAGACTTCTTTTCCTCGCCAGGGAGACGGCAAGCAAATTGCTAAATGAGAATCGTTGTGATTATAGTTCGTGTTCTTTTAGAACAATAATTATTTGTGCTTGATTACGTGATCTTGAAACCGACTGTGGTACGTCGTTCACGTTGCATTGAGGGGGCTTGACGCAGCGCGTCGTCGCTACGGGACGCGGGATCAGTGGGGGAAATTCAGACGTTGCCGCGGGAAAGAGGGGGGATATCAGGAGGGCAACGATATGCCGGGGGGCGATACCGGGTTCGCTTCGTGTCGGTTTGGCGGGGTGACAACGGCGAATAAACGCGCGTCACCCCGCGTCATGCGGGAGACATCAACTTGCGGCAATCAGCTTTCCAGAACCGGCGAACGGGTCTTGAGGTATTCCGCGAACTGCTCGCGCACTTCCGGGTGTTGCAACGCGAATTCCACGGTTGCCTTCAGGTAACCCAGCTTGCTGCCGCAATCGAAGCGCGTGCCGTGGTAGCGGTAGGCCAGCACCTGCTCTTCACGCATCAGTGATTCGATAGCGTCCGTCAGTTGATATTCACCGCCGGCGCCGGGCTTCAACGCATGGAGGTGCTTGAAGATGGCCGGTTTCAACACATAACGTCCGACCACGCCTAACGTCGAAGGCGCGACTTCCGGCTTCGGCTTCTCGACGATACCCGACAGGGAGACGACATCGTCACCCAGTTGCTGGTCCGGTGTCACGATCCCGTACGACGCCGTTTCCGACGGCGGCACGTCTTCCACGCCGATGATGGAATTATGGAAGCGGTTGAATTTCTCGACCATCTGGGTCAGGACCGGGGGCTTGCCGTACAGCAAGTCATCCGCCAGGATCACGGCGAACGGGTGGTCGCCCACCAGTTTTTCCGCGCACATGACGGCGTGGCCTAGACCTAGCGCTTCGGGCTGGCGTACATAAAAGCAGTCGACGTTCGACGGCTTGATGCTGCGCACCAGCGCCAGCAGCTTGTCCTTGCCGCGCGCTTCCAGCTCGGCTTCCACTTCGTACGATTTGTCGAAATGATCCTCGATCGCACGCTTGCTGCGGCCGGTCACGAAAATCATCTCCGTGATGCCGGCAGCAACCGCTTCCTCGACCGCGTATTGGATCAATGGCTTGTCGACGATCGGCAGCATTTCCTTCGGGCTGGCTTTCGTCGCGGGCAGGAAGCGGGTTCCAAGGCCGGCGACGGGAAAAACAGCTTTTGTGACTTTTAGCATTCGTGAAACCCCCGCAGCTAATTTAAAAAGAACGATAAATACAATATCGCAAAACAAATGCGGCGGTGTTCGCGCTCACCTCGGGCGTCCGACCTTCCTAGGGTGTTCGAGGGCACTGCGGTGCGGCCCAATACGACACGGCGCGCGCCAGCGTCCATATCGACGTTGCGCGCGCGCCGAGGTGTCTCAGGTGATTCAGGAGGCGGTCAGACGACCCAACTGTGTCGCAAGCTTCGCCAACGTCGTTTCATATTCTGCCAGTCTTTTCCGCTCTTGTTCGACCACGGCTTCGGGCGCACGTGCAACAAAGCTATCGTTTTGTAACTTGGCGCGTGCTTTTTGTACTTCGTTTTCCAGCCGTGCCACTTCCTTGCCCAGCCGTTCCTTCTCGGCTGCCACGTCGATCTCGACCTCCAGCGCCAACTTGGTCGTGCCGCTCACGGTGACGGGCGCACCGTCGGCACGCGCGTCCAGGGCGGCGTCGCTGTCGAGCACCTGTACGTCCGACAGGCGGGCCAGCGCTTGCGCATACGGTGCAAAGCCGTGCAGTCGCTCGGCATTGCCGCTGGCTAACAGCGGCACGCGCTTGGACGGCGCAATCGTCATCTCGCCCCGCAAGTTACGGCACGCGTCGATCAGTCCCTTCAATTCGGCAACCCAGGCCACGGCGTCCGCATCGATCTTCTCCAACTGCGCCACTGGGTAGGCCTGCGTCATGATGGAGGCCTGCTCGGGCAGCGCACCTTCCGGATAGCGGCCGGCGAGCGGCGCGACCTTTTGCCATAACGCTTCGGTGATGAAAGGGATCACCGGATGTGCCAGCCGCAGAATCGTCTCCAATACGCGCAGTAGCGTACGACGCGTGCCGCGTTGCTGCGCCGGCGTGCCGGATTGCAGTTGGACCTTGGCAAACTCGACGTACCAGTCACAGTACTCGTCCCAGACGAAACGGTATATCGCGCTGGCGATGTTATCGAGCCGGAAATCGGCAAATCCTTTTTCAACGTCCGCTTCGGTCTGCTGCAGGGCCGAAACGATCCAGCGATCCGCCTGCGAAAAATCCAGATATCCGTCTGGCCCGCAGTCCGATTGGCAGCTATCCACGCCGCAGTCGTGTCCTTCACAATTCATCAGGACAAAGCGCGTGGCGTTCCACAATTTGTTACAAAAATTTCGATAACCTTCGCAGCGTGCCAGGTCGAAATTGATGTTTCGGCCGAGCGTCGCCATCGATGCAAACGTGAAACGCAAGGCGTCGGTGCCGGTGGCGGCAATGCCCTCCGGGAATTCCTTGCGCGTCTTCTTCTCGATCTGTTGCGCCTGCTTCGGGTTCATCAGGCCGGTAGTACGTTTCGCCACCAGCGCGTCGAGCCCGATGCCGTCGACGATATCAATGGGATCGAGGGTATTGCCCTTCGACTTCGACATCTTCTGACCTTCGGCATCGCGTACCAGGCCGTGCATGTAGACGGTTTCGAATGGCACCTTGCCGGTGAAGTGTGTGGTCATCATGACCATGCGCGCGACCCAGAAGAAAATGATGTCGAAGCCGCTCACGAGCACCGACGATGGCAGGAAATGCGTCAATTCCGGCGTTTTTTCCGGCCAGCCGAGCGAAGAGAAGGGCACCAGTGCCGAGGAGAACCAAGTGTCCAGCACGTCCTCGTCACGCCGCAACGGACCAGTCGCGCCAGCGGCGCGCGCCTGCGCCAAGGCTTCTTCCTCGGACGCGGCGACATAGACACCACCTTGGTCGTCATACCAGGCCGGAATCTGGTGGCCCCACCAGAGTTGTCGCGAGATACACCAGTCCTGGATGTTTTCGAGCCATTGGTAGTAGGTGGTTGTCCAGTTTTCCGGAATGAACTTGATCTGACCGTTACGGACGGCGTCCAGTGCGACTTCCGTGATCGATTTGCCCGGATGCAGCGTGTCGGCCGGTGCCGGCTTGGTCATGGCGACAAACCATTGGTCGGTCAGCATCGGCTCGATGACGGAATTCGTCCGGTCGCCACGCGGCACCATCAGGCGGTGCGGCTTGACGGATTCAAGGAAGCCGCTGGCGTCGAGATCGGCGACGATGCGCTTTCGCGCTTCGAAGCGTTCCAGGCCTCGATAGACCTCCGGCGCGTTATCGTTGACATGCGCATCCAGCGTCAGAATCTCGATCTGCGGCAACCGGTGACGCAGGCCCACCTGATAATCGTTGAAGTCGTGTGCCGGCGTGACCTTCACCACGCCCGTACCGAATTCGCGATCGACGTAATCGTCCGCGATGATTGGAATCTCGCGGCCGACCAGCGGCAACGTCACCGTCCGGCCGATCAGCGCCGCATAGCGCTCGTCTTCGGGATGGACCATCAACGCGACGTCGCCCAGCATCGTCTCGGGACGCGTCGTGGCAACGGTCAGCGTGCCACTGCCGTCGGTCAATGGATAGCGGATCTGCCACAGTGAGCCTTCCTCCTCCTCGGATACCACTTCGAGATCCGACACCGCCGTCAGCAGCTTCGGGTCCCAATTGACGAGGCGCTTGCCGCGATAGATCAAGCCTTGTCGATACAGTGTGACGAACACATCACGCACCGCGCGCGACATTTTCTCGTCCATCGTGAAGTATTCGCGCGACCAGTCGATTGAGGCGCCAAGGCGCCGGATCTGGCGCGTGATCGTCGAGCCCGACTGTTCCTTCCATTCATGTACGCGTTCGACGAACTTCTCGCGCCCGAGCGTATGGCGGCTCGCGCCTTGCGCATCCAGTTGCCGTTCGACGACGATCTGCGTGGCGATCCCGGCGTGGTCCGTGCCCGGTACCCACAGCGTGTTATGCCCGAGCATCCGGTGGTAGCGCGTCAGCGCGTCCATGATGGTCTGGTTGAACGCGTGGCCCATGTGCAGCGTGCCGGTCACGTTCGGCGGCGGCAACTGGATCGAGAAGTTCGGACGATCGGCGGCGAGCGTCGGGCGCGCGTAACCACGGCGTTCCCATTCCGGACCCCACGTGGATTCGATTCGTGCGGGATCGAAGCTCTTAGCCAACGCTTCCGGCGCTTCCGCCGGGCTTGCCGAGGGTGCCTGTACGGCCGCGTCGTCCGCGCGCGCGGCGCTCGGGGAGTCTGCTTGCGGTGGGCTGGCCGGCTGGCCGCTCTGCTGACCAAGGGTGTGGTCATTCGGGCGTTGATCGCTGTCGCTCATGGTGTGCCTGGAATCGGTTTACTGGTGCGGTAATGCAAAGGTAAACCGCCGATTATACGGCGTGAACAAGGTGTATAGCCGCTTCGGTGCAGCTTCGGCCCGAAAGCGGCGTCGCGCTTATAATGAAGGCCGTTTTTTCGCCGCCGTCCATCCGGCCGGTCCGCGTCCTTTTTCCGTTTCCCATCCCGCTCCGCCATGTCCGATCTGCTTGCCAACCTGAATCCCGAACAGCTCGCCGCGGTCACGCTGCCGAACGAGGCGGCCCTGATCCTGGCCGGCGCGGGGAGTGGCAAGACCCGCGTCCTGATTACCCGCATTGCGTGGTTGATCGGTCAACGTCATGCAAGCCCATCCGGCATCCTCGCGGTGACGTTCACGAACAAGGCTGCGCGCGAGATGACGTCGCGGCTGTCGACGATGCTGCCGATCAATACGCGAGGCATGTGGATCGGTACGTTCCATGGCCTTTGCAATCGGTTGCTGCGCACCCATCACCGCGAAGCGGGGCTGCCGCCGGCGTTCCAGATTCTGGATACGGCCGACCAGTTGTCGGCCATCAAACGGCTGCTGAAAGGTCTGAATGTGGATGAGGAAAAGTATCCACCGAAGAACCTCCAATACTTCATCAATGGGGCGAAGGAAGAGGCGCTGCGGCCATCTCAAGTAGAGGCGAACGATGCATTCAACCGCCGGTTCGTCGAGCTGTACGAGGCCTATGAAACGCAATGCCAGCGCGAAGGTGTGGTTGATTTCGCCGAGCTGTTGTTGCGCAGTTATGAACTGCTGCAGCGCGATCACACGTTGCGCAAGCATTACCAGAGCCGCTTCTCGCACATTCTGGTGGACGAGTTCCAGGATACGAACCGGCTGCAATATGCCTGGCTCAAGTTGCTGGCGGGAGAGCATAACGCGATCTTCGCCGTGGGCGACGACGATCAGAGCATCTACGCGTTTCGCGGTGCGAACGTCGGCAACATGCGCGACTTCGAGCGCGAATTCAATGTGCGGCATCTGATCAAGCTGGAACAGAACTATCGTTCACATGGTCATATCCTGGATTCGGCCAACATCCTGATCTCGAACAATTCGCAGCGGCTGGGCAAGGACTTGCGCACGGATGCAGGGCATGGCGAGCCCGTGCGCGTCTATGAAGCGGCGACGGACACACAGGAAGCAAACTGGATCGTCGAGGAAATACGGGCACTGATCAACCAGGGCCAGGCGCGCCAGGAAATCGCGGTGCTGTATCGGAGCAATGCGCAGTCTCGCGTGGTCGAGCATGCGCTGATGGCGGCCGGCGTGGCGTACCGGGTCTATGGTGGCTTGCGGTTTTTTGAACGCCAGGAAATCAAGCATGCGCTGGCTTACCTGCGCCTGATCGATAACCCGGGCGACGATACCGCTTTCCTGCGCGTGGTGAATTTTCCGGCACGCGGCATTGGTGCGCGATCGATCGAACAACTCAGCGACATGGCGCGGTTGTATAACTGTCCGCTGGCGGCCGCCGTGCCATATGTGACCGGCAAGGCCGGTACGGCACTGGGCAATTTCCTGCGAATGATCGCGCAGGTCCGTGCTGAGACGCAGCAGATGAATCTGCCGGATCTGGTTCGTCATCTGGTCAAGGCCAGCGGCCTGGAAACGCATTACCAGGCGGAGCGCGAGGGGCAGGAGCGGCTGGAGAACCTGGAGGAACTCGTCAATGCGGCGAGTGCCTTCATGGCGGAGGAAGGACTGCGCCGTGATGCGCCGGCGCGGATGGTGCCGTTGGCACCCGGCGCGAGCACCGCCGTGCCGCTTGCTGGTGTGCAAGAAGACGCTAGCGAGGTGTTGGATGCGCCCGTACCCGGTGCGCCGGAGCCGGTGGCAATGACCCCGCTTGCCGGTTTCCTCTCGCATGCGTCGCTCGAAGCGGGCGACAACCAGGCACAGGCGGGACAGGACGCGGTGCAGCTAATGACCGTGCATGCGGCGAAAGGGTTGGAATTCACTGCCGTCTTCATCACCGGGCTCGAAGAAGGTCTGTTCCCGCATGAGAACAGTGCGATGGAGCGGGAAGGGCTGGAGGAAGAGCGGCGACTGATGTACGTGGCCATCACCCGTGCGAAGGAACGTCTTTATCTCTCGTTCGCGCAGAGCCGGATGCTGCATGGCCAGACGCGATACAACTTGCGCTCCCGTTTCTTCGATGAACTGCCCGAGGGCGCGCTCAAGTGGCTGACGGCAAAAGTCGAGCCTGCGGCCCGATGGGGTGGACGTGCCGATAACGCGGGTTGGGGGCGGGATTGGTTTGGCCGCGGAGGCGGTGAAAAGCGTGGGGATGGGACCGAACGCATCCGTGATGACGACTATCCTGCCGACTCGGCACCGCTACCGTCGTACGCGACCAAGAACAAGGAGGCCGAGACGGGTTTTCGCGTGGGCGAGCCGGTATTTCACACGAAGTTCGGCGAAGGCAAGGTGATCGCGCTCGAAGGCGCTGGCACCGATGCGCGGGCCCAGGTCGACTTCAAGCGGCATGGCGCGAAATGGCTGGCATTGTCGGTCGCGAAATTGCAGCGAATCGACGACTGAGCGCGCGTTGTTACGGGGCCGGCTTCGCGGGGCGTCCGACCGGTGGCAAGGGCGGACCTTCGATGTCGAAACAACCGCGATACGTCGCGTACAGCGAGCAGTAGAACATCGTGATGAAGATGGCCACGATCGACATCATCAGCATGGTCATCGCGACCAGTCCGGCGCCCGACAGCGCGGACAGGATCATCGCGCCGATCCAGAGCAGAATCAGCGTTGCGAACCACAGCATGCCGTAGACGACAAAGGCCAGCTTGTTGCGCCAGATGGTATAGATGCTGAAAAACAGGGCTTTGTGTGGCGGCACGTCATGCCACGCCACCAGCACCGGCGCGAACCAGAACACGACGGCGACCAGCACATAACCCAGCATGACGATGGGCATCGCCTGCTGCGTGATCATCAATACGCCGCTGCGGATTTCCTGTTCGGACGGTGCATTGCCGAACAGCATCATCTGCGCCAACATGCCGTCGTCACCAATGGCCGAGGCCGCGAAAACGGCGCAAATGCAGGCAAAGTAGACAATTCCCAGGATCAGCAGTCGACGTACGACAACAGCCCCGCCCGCGAAGGCGCGCAGCAAAATCGTGGGGAACGCGGGTTTGCCGGACAGTACTTCGCGGCTCGCGGCAAAAAACCCGACCGTGACACCGGGGAGCATCAACAGCATGACAACCGTGCCGATGACCGGAGGCAGCGACACGATCCGCATCAACAGCAGATAGGCAAAGGACAGTGCGAGGAACAGCAGGGGACTGCGTCGGAACGTTCCCAAGCCCTGGCGGAACCAGAGTACGCCGTCCCTGGCGGTGACGTGTTTCAGTTGCATGACGTCGGGAATCAGCAAAAACAGGCGGTAATCGAGCGAAACCGGCGCGTATCGCATTCCCCTTTCAGCACAGGGGACAGGCCATCATCGCTCGGGCGGAAGACCGCACGTGAGACCTGGCATGGCGATCCGGGATGACACGGGGGATCACATGCCTTGGACAACGCTTCGGACGATCCGCAGCATAACAGGAACCGGCGCGTGATGGTCGCTTATCACGTGTACCGGCGGCGGATATGGATGCGCGCGGTCAAGCCAGTGGATCGTTGATCGTGGCATCTTGCGCGGCAATCCGGGCGCGCAACGTGCGCTCGAAGCGTTCCGGATCATGCGGTTCCAGCAGCGCCGCACTGCGCGGCAGGTGAAAATCGTACAGGCGCGAGACCCAGAAACGCAGCGCGCCGGCCCGCAACATGTCGCGCCAGTGGCGCAACTCGACCGGCGTCAACGGGCGTACCTGTTGATAGGCCCGTAGCAGGGCCGTCACGCGCGGCATATCGAGTTCACCGCTTTCCAGGTTGACGCACCAATCGTTGACCGTTACCGCGAGATCGAACAGCCACTTATCGTTGCCGGCAAAGTAAAAGTCGAAAAATCCCCCCAGCCGAGGCGTGGATGCGACAGGATCGTTGATAAACAGGACATTGTCCCGGAACAGGTCGCAGTGACAAGGACCGCCGGGTAGCGCGCGATAATCGTTCGACGCGAAGAATGCGCCTTGATGCGCAATCTCGTTCGCCAACAACTGCGCCTGGGATACGTTCAGGAATTGATGCAGCAGCGGCGTGACCTCGCGCCACCAAGGCAAGCTGCGCAGGTTCGACTGCTGGACGCCGAAGTCTTGTCCGGCCAAATGGCTGCGTGCGAGCATCGTCCCGACCTCGGCACAATGCGCCGGCGTTGGCGACAGTACGGCGCTGCCCGGCAAGCGTGTCACGATGGCGGCGGGCTTGCCGTGCAGCAAGCCGAACAATGTGCCATCCGCGCGCCGTACCGGATCGGGCACGCTGATGTCGTGGGCAGCCAAGTGACGCATCAAATTCAGATAATACGGCAGCTCGGCCGGACTCAGCTTTTCAAAAATAGTCAGCACGAACTCGCCCGCTGTCGTACTGAGGAAGAAGTTGCTGTTCTCAATACCCGACGTGATGCCGCGCAAACCCAATGACGCGCCTACCGGATAATCGGTGAGCCACGCGGCAAGATCGTGATCGGAAACAGACGTGAAGACGGCCATGCGTGTCAGAAAACCGGTGGCAGATAGAGAGGGGAGAATGCGTGTTTCGGAAACGACGTACAGCGTACCCTGTGGATCGCCCGCAAGCAATCATTGATCGGTACAGATCTCCATCGATTAGCGGTTCAGATCAATTTGGTGTGTGGAAATAAATCGGGAATCAGGCAAAACGGGATAGCGCTTCACCGTTGACACGGGAGCGTGCTAGCGCCAGAAACCCGGAATGTCAGGCTCGTTTTTAAATCAAACGATTGATCTTTCGTCGACCTATCGATGTGTATGCGAATCTCAGCGATATGTCGTGCGCCAGGCATGGCATATCGGCCGGGCAGGGCGCCCCGCCGGGATGAACACGGCACTGCCTTGGAAGCAGCGCGCGTCCATCCGCATGCTTAATACGATAAATGGATCGACGGTACGCGTCCGTTCGGCGCGCCGTTGTTTGGCACCCGCGGTGAGTTGTCGACAGGGTTCGACATCGAATAACGCGTGCCGAAATTCGAGCGGACATCGATTTCAGTGGGTTTGCCCTTGTCACGGTACTCCGTGATCTCGGTGCCCGAGCGGTCTCGCGTATGGAAGCTTGGCTCGCGGACCGTATTGAGCTCGACGCGCGACGATACCACGGCGCCCGGGCGGTTGATCTGTGCCAGATCAGGCAGGCCGGCCGCTTCGTTTGCCGACATCGGATGGGCTGCTGCTGCTTGACGCGCAGCGGCGGCGTTCTCGGCGGCCGCCGCGCGCTCGGCGGCGGAATCCGCTTGCAATGGGCTTTCAGAGAGCGTCGGTGGCGCATCGGAGACGCCCGATGTGACAGAGGTGGCGGGGGATTGTGCGAAAGCAGCACCTGAACACATCAAAGCGCCGACGATGAGGCCGGCCGCGAGGGATTTCATAGCGTATCTCCAGAAGCTTGCGGAATTCTAGCAAACTGTGGGCCTCTTGCGATGGCAGTCACGACAGCGATCAATGCCATCACGGTCAGATGTCGTGTTCGCGTCACGGTGCTACCCGGATAATGGATGGTTGGGGCTAGCACGATCTCAGTGGCTTCCGTGTTACTGTGGCGCCAGTGGGCGCCGGTGCGGGACGGTATGTCCGAGCCTGCGCAAGGCCCGCCGTGGTCGCGGGCCGGAACAAGCAAAAGCAAGGCAGAACAAGGATCATGAACCAATGAAGGAAGAGGCGCACAAGCATACGGCGATGCCCATGACATCGTCCCTCCCTGCCGTCGGCACGACCTCGAAGGGTGTCGACGCCGCTACGTCGCGAGAAACCGGCGGGGCACCACCGACCGGCGCTTGGGCACGTTTCGATGACCCGGCCAGTGCACTCGCGCGCCTGAGCGCGCTCTACGAGGAAAGCACGCACAGGCTGCAGTCTGCTTTTACGCGCTTCAAACGAGGGGAGGCGTTGCCGCCGGGCAAGATCCGGGCGTGCTATCCGATGCTGCGAGTGACCGTGGACGCGGCGAATGAGCTGGATTCGCGCCGGTCGTTCGGTTTTGTCGCCGGACCGGGTGTATTCGAGACCACGGTGACGCGCCCGGACCTGTTCGACCACTATTACACGCAGCAATTGTCATTGTTGCGACGTAATCATCCTGAAGGCCTCATCGAAGTGGGGATGTCGGATCAACCAATGCCGTTGCACTTCGCCTTCGCCGAGGGTATTCACCTCGAAGGCGAATTGGACCAGGCGCACTTGCGGACGCTGCGGCGGCATTTCGATACACCCGACCTGGCGCAACTCGACGATGCGATCGTCAACGGGACCTATGATCCAGGTCCCGACGCGCCGCGGCCACTGGCGTTGTTCACCGCGCCCCGCGTCGATTTCTCGTTGCATCGGCTGCGCCACTATACGGCCACGTCGCCAACGCATTTTCAGAACTACGTGCTGTACACGAACTATCAGTTCTATATCGACGAGTTCGTTCGCATGGGGCGCGCATTGATGGAGCGGGGCGACGATGCTGACGAGCGGTCAAGGCGTGCGGCCTACACGGCGTTTGTCGAGCCCGGCGATGTTGTTACGCCGAATGCGAACCGGATCGACGAATCCGTTCCGGCGGATTGCGAGGCGAGCGGCATGCCACCGCCGCGCTTGCCGCAGATGCCGGCCTATCACCTGAAGCGCCTGGATGGCAGCGGCATCACGATGGTCAATATCGGTGTCGGGCCATCGAATGCCAAGACCATTACTGATCATGTCGCGGTGCTGCGGCCTCATGCCTGGTTGATGCTTGGTCACTGCGCTGGACTACGCAACACGCAGCGCCTTGGGGACTACGTGCTGGCGCACGGCTACGTTCGAGAGGATCACGTTTTGGATGCTGACCTGCCGCTCTGGGTGCCGGTGCCGCCGCTCGCTGAAATCCAAGTGGCGTTGGAGCAAGCCGTGGCCGACGTGACGCGGCTCGAGGGACGAGAATTGAAGCGGGTGATGCGCACCGGGACCGTCGCAAGCGTCGACAATCGGAATTGGGAGTTACGCGATTATCGCGAGCCGGTGCAACGGCTGTCGCAAAGCCGTGCCATTGCACTGGATATGGAATCCGCGACGATCGCCGCCAATGGTTTTCGCTTCCGGGTGCCGTACGGCACCCTGCTTTGCGTCTCCGACAAGCCGTTACACGGCGAGTTGAAGTTGCCGGGGATGGCCGATTCCTTTTATCGCGAACAGGTGAATCAGCATTTGAAGATCGGCATGCGGGCAATGGAGTTGCTGCGCGAAAATGGCTTGGAAAAGCTGCACAGCCGCAAGCTGCGCAGCTTTGCCGAAGTCGCGTTTCAATAGATCAGAGATAGAACATCTGGTCGTCTTCGGACTTTGCTTTCGTGCGTTCGTTCTCGGCCTTGGCGTCCTTGCCGCTTTCGTAGAACTGCACGATGGCGGCCAGGATCTCGTCCGGCTCGTCGATGACCTGAATCAGCTCTTCCACGTCTTTTTCACCAATCAGCTTGCGTGTTTCCAACGTGTTCTTGAACCAGTCAAGCAGGCCTTGCCAGAACTCGGCACCCACCAGAATAATCGGCACGCGTCGTGATTTTTTTGTCTGAATCAGCGTCAGCACTTCGGCCAATTCATCGAGCGTGCCAAAGCCCCCCGGCATCACGATCACGGCGTCTGAATTCTTGACGAACGTCACCTTGCGCGTGAAGAAATGCCGGAAACGCAGCGAAATATCTTGAAAGGCATTGCCTGACTGCTCGTGCGGCAGTTCGATATTCAGTCCAACCGACGGCGATTTGCCGCGATGCGCACCACGATTCGCGGCTTCCATGATGCCCGGCCCGCCGCCCGAAATCACCGCGAAGCCGGCATCCGACAGCTTTTTCGCGATCTTCTCGGTGAGCTTGAAATAGGGGTCTTTCGCCTTGATGCGGGCGGAGCCGTAAATGCTGACGGCGGGACGCAATTCGGACAGGTATTCGGTGGCTTCCACGAACTCTGCCATAATCGTGAACATCTGCCAGGAGGCGCGTGCCTTCTTGGCCGTCGCGCGGTCGAGATCCGCGATGGAGCGCAGACTCGGAATCACTTTTCTATCGTTCATATGTCGGAACAACACACTCTGGACGGCAAGGTCCTGTTATTGGTCGATGGATCGAGCTACTTGTACAGGGCCTTTCACGCGATGCCTGATCTGCGCGGCCCCGGCGGAGAACCCACCGGCGCGCTGTACGGCATCATCAACATGTTGCGCCGTTTGCGGCGCGAGTACCCCGCAGAGTATAGCGCGTGCGTGTTCGATGCAAAGGGAAAGACGTTTCGCGATGTGATGTATGCGGAATACAAGGCGCACCGGCCTTCCATGCCGGAAGACCTTTCCGCGCAGATCGAACCGATCCATCATGTCGTGCGATCGCTGGGGTGGCCTCTCCTGATGGTCGACGGCGTGGAGGCCGACGACGTGATTGGTACCCTGTGCCGGCGGGCGGCGGCGCAGGGAATGAAAGTGATCGTTTCCACCGGTGACAAGGACCTGGCGCAGTTGGTCAACAGCAGCGTGACGCTGGTCAATACCATGAGCAACGAGACGCTCGACGTGCCGGGAGTCGAGCAAAAATTCGGCGTGCCGCCGGAGCGGATCGTCGACTACCTGTCGTTGATCGGGGATACCGTCGACAACGTGCCGGGTGTGGAAAAGTGCGGGCCGAAGACCGCCGTCAAGTGGCTGAGTGCGTATGGGGACCTCGATGGCGTGATCGCGCATGCCGATGCCATCAAGGGCGTGGTGGGAGATAACCTGCGGCGTGCCTTGCCGTGGCTACCCACCGCGCGCAAACTCGTCACGGTGGACACCGATTGCGATCTCGCGGCCCATATGGTTTCGATCGATGCGTCTCTGCTGGCGCGTCCCGAGGCACGCGATGAACTGCGCGACGTCTTCGGCAAATACGGTTTCCGGACGTGGTTACGGGAGGTGGAGGCGGCAGACGGCGGCACCGGCGCGGCATCGGCCGATAACGCGAAGGGTGCCGATGTCGATGCGGTATTGCCAGCGCCGATCGTCGGCGTGGAGATCGACCGTCACTATGAGACGATCCTGGATTGGGAGGCGTTCGACCGCTGGTATCACCGTATCGATGAAGCGGATCTGACCGCTTTCGATACGGAGACGACGGCGCTCGATCCGATGGTCGCGCGCTTGGTCGGCATGTCGTTCTCGGTGTCGCCGGGACAGGCGGCCTATTTGCCGCTCACTCATCGAGGGCCTGGCGCACCGGACCAATTGCCGCTCGACGAGGTGTTGGCGCGCCTCCGGCCCTGGTTGGAAGATCGGGACAAGCCGAAGGTTGGCCAGCATATGAAGTACGACGCGCAGGTATTGGCGAACTACGGCGTCGCGCTGCAAGGTGTGGTCCACGACACCTTGCTGCAATCCTACGTGCTCGAATCGCATCACAAGCACGATATGGACTCACTCGCGAGCCGGCATCTCGGCGTTACAACGATCAAGTACGAGGCCATCTGCGGGAAGGGTGCATCGCAGATCGGCTTCGACGAAGTGGACGTGCAACAGGCGTCGGACTATGCCGCGGAAGACGCCGATATTACATTGCGCTTGCATCAGGCGATGTACCCGCGGATCGCATCTCAGCCGGGCTTGGATTACGTCTATCGGCAACTCGAGGTTCCGGTTTCACGCGTCTTGCGCCGCATCGAGCGCAACGGCGTGTTGGTCGATACGGCGTTGCTCGGCAAGCAAAGCCACGAGATCGGCATGAAGCTGCTCGATCTCGAAAAGCAGGCTTATGAACTGGCCGGGGGTGAATTCAATATGAATTCACCAAAGCAGATCGGCGAGATATTTTTCACGAAATTGCAGTTGCCGGTGGTGAAGAAGACGCCTAGCGGTTCGCCCTCGACCGATGAAGAAGTACTGCAAAAACTGGCGGAAGACTTTCCGTTGCCGAAAGTGCTGCTCGATTATCGTGGCCTGGCGAAACTGAAGTCCACTTACACGGACAAGCTGCCGCGCATGGTCAATCCGGAGACACATCGCGTGCACACCACGTATGCGCAGGCGGTGGCGGTGACGGGGCGCCTGGCATCGAACGAACCGAACCTGCAGAACATTCCGGTGCGAACGGCGGAAGGGCGTCGTATTCGTGAAGCCTTCGTAGCCTCACCAGGATGCCGGATCGTTTCGGCCGATTACTCGCAGATCGAGTTGCGCATCATGGCGCATATTTCGGAGGATGAGGGACTGCTACGCGCGTTCGCTGCCGAGGAGGATATCCACAAGGCGACGGGCGCTGAAATTTTCAACGTGCCCGTGTCCGAGGTGCAGCCCGACCAACGTCGCGTGGCGAAGATGATCAACTTTGGTTTGATCTACGGCATGAGCGCCTTTGGGCTGGCGGCGAATCTGGATATCACACGAGAGGCCGCGAAGCTGTATATCGATCGCTATTTCGCTCGGTACCCGGGCGTTGCGCGTTATATGGAAGAAACGCGGATGCGCGCGCGCGAGGACGGCTTTGTGGAGACGGTGTTCGGTCGCCGTCTCTGGCTGCCGGAGATCAACGGCGGCAATGGACCACGTCGCCAGGCTGCGGAACGTGCCGCCATTAATGCGCCGATGCAGGGGACGGCCGCCGATCTGATCAAGTTGTCGATGATCGCGGTACAGGACTGGTTGGATAAGGAGCAAAGGCAGACCCGCATGATCATGCAGGTACACGATGAACTGGTCCTCGAAGTCCCGGAGAATGAGTTCGAGTCGGTCCGTACGACGTTGCCGGCGCTGATGTGTGGCGTGGCCACGCTCAAGGTTCCGCTGGTTGCCGAAGTGGGCGCTGGCGCGAACTGGGAGGAGGCGCACTGAGAGGGCGCGCGCGTGTCGGGCACTTCAGCGCGGCGTGGCGCCGGTGACAACGGGGCGGCTCGGATCGGCGATCCACTCGCTCCATGATCCGGCATAGAGCGCAGCGCCCGGAAGCCCGGCTACTTCCATTGCCAGCAGGTTGTGGCAGGCGGTCACGCCCGACCCGCATTGCATGATTGCGGCGTCCGGGGGCGTACCGTCCAATACGGACAGGAAAGCGCTGCGCAATGCGGCGGGTGACTGAAATTGACCTTGTTCGTCGAGGTTGTGCTTGAAGAAGCGATTCCGTGCGCCGGGAATATGTCCGCCCACTGGATCGATCGTCTCGTTTTCGCCGCGATAGCGGTCGGAGGCACGGGCGTCGATGACGAGATGGTCACCGCTGTCAATATTGCGCAACACGGTGGCTGTATCGACAGCCGATACCAACGGCGTGCCGGCAGCGAAATCGCCCGGCACGGTAGGGCGCGGCGCGCTGAACTCGACCAAGCCGCCATGAGACTCCCAGCGTGGCATGCCGCCGTCGAGTACCGCCACCGCTTCATGTCCAAGCCAGCGTAATAACCACCAGAGACGTGCCGCATACATCCCGCCTTGCGCGTCGTAGGCGACGACTTGCGTGTCCGCGCGCATGCCGAGCCGGGCTAACGTGGCGGCAAGCGTTTCGCGGTCGGGCAACGGGTGTCGTCCGCTACCCTGTGTCTTCGGGCCGGACAGGTCCGATTCGAGGTTCAGATGATGTGCACCCGGTAGGTGCCGTTCGGCAAAGACGCGGGGCCCCGCTTCGGGGTCCAACAAGTCGGCTCGACAGTCGATGATCAACAGCGAAGCCGCATCGGCGACGATGCGCGCGGACAGCGCTGCGGCGTCGATCAAGGTCGTGTAGCGTGGCAGGGCTTGCGTCTGGCTGCTGGGCATACGTTGTTCTCCGGTAGCGTGGCACGGCGGCGCGCTTGCACCGGGACAACGACCGATCGACGTCAGGGCATTCGACGAAGGAACGGATGCCAGCCGGCTTCGCATTGCGCGTCCACCGCGCGGTCTCAATACGTCAGGCGATTGCGCAGGTATTCATGGAAGCAGCGCATGCCGTCTTCCATCGGGGTTTGATACGGTCCCACTTCGGATTCACCGCGGTCCATCAGGGCTTTGCGGCCGGCATCCATCCGTTCGGCGATTTCATCGTCCTCGCGCGCGGTTTCCATGTAGGCTGCCCGTTCTGCCTCGACGAATTCACGCTCGAATAGCGCGATTTCCTCAGGATAATAGAACTCGACGATATTCGTCGTATGCTGCGGTCCGCGCGGAATCAGCGTGGAGACAACGAGCACGCCTGGATACCACTCAAGCATCAGGTTCGGGTAGGCGAGCATCCAGATCGCGCCGTGTGGTGGCTCCTTGCCTTGATGGAACGACAATACCGCGTCGTGCCATTTCCGATACGTTGGCGAACCGGGTTTGGATAAACTCTTGTGGACGCCGACGGTCTGGACGCTGTATTCGCGACCGAATTCCCATGTCAAGTCATCGCAGGACACGAAGCTGCCCAGGCCTGGATGGAAAGGCACCACATGGTAGTCTTCCAGATAGACCTCAACGAAGGTCTTCCAGTTGTAGCGGCATTCATGAACCTCGACGTGATCGAATCGATAACCGTCGAAGTTGAATTGGCGCACAGGGCCCAGGCCGGCAAAATCCGCATGTATATCGTGACCATTTGCCTCGAATAGCAGGCCGTTCCAGTTGACGAGCGGCGTGCTGCCCAGGTTCAGGCATGGCTTCTGCGGAAAATGAGGCGCCCCCAGGAGTTCGCCTTTCAAGTCATAGGTCCAGCGATGTAGCGGGCAGACGATGTTCTGCGCGTTGCCGCGGCCGTTGAGCATGATGGCCTGGCGGTGGCGACACACATTGGACAGCAGCGCGATCGTGCCGTCCTGATTGCGTACCAGCACACGACCTTCGTTTTCGCCTGGTAGCGCAAAGTAGTCGCCAGGTTCCGGCACCATCAATTCGTGTCCGATGTATCGGGGTGCTCTGGCGAATAACGTTTGTTTCTCCCGCTCCAGCAGTGCTGCATCAAAGTATGCCGAAACGGGAAGTTGCGACGGAACCGCTTTCAGTTCCGGGGTATTGCTGAGATTGGACATTCCCACTCCCATAAAACGTGGAAAGCAGCGAACAACCCAACCATCGAAAAATCGATTTAGGGAACCAGAGATTGTAGTCGTAATGGTGTAGATTGGCTATGTATTTCTGTCCGAAAGTGCCATGAAATGCGGTATTGCTGGATTTTTATCGGTGCTGCGGCAATATTTGTTTGTATGATGTCGCACCGTTACGCGTGGGAAGCAGGGTGAGGTCGAAATCGACTGCAATCGGTTGTTATATCGGAAAGCTTCGTGCAAACGCACGGCAAGCGCCCGTTTGCCGTAAAATGCCGGACTTATCCCTTACTATCCGTCAGGATTGCCCGTTTCCAATGACTTCGCGCTGTGATGGCGCAAGACCGATGGGAGCGCTCTATTCGGTCTGATAGTCGTCCGTCCATACGAGGCAGGCTGCGGAAACGCGCAATATACGGCGGTGCGATGCGTACGGCCGGCGCAATAAAAAACAGGCAAAAGAGGCGGTATGAGCTGCGCGACGACGCGATGCGAGCCGAGACGGGTGTGCGCACCATCGTCGACGTGGCCTACCGAAGCAACGACGAGATGACCCAAGAGACAATGCAATCCAGTGAGGCGCATACCGGCCAGTCTTTCGATGACTGGATGAAAGCGGTGCAGGCACGAACCGAGATGGCGCTGGACCGCTATCTGCCGCCGGCGGCCCAGGCACCCGAACGGCTTCATGAAGCAATGCGTTATGCGGCGCTGGGCGGCGGCAAGCGCGTCCGGCCGCTGTTGTGCCATGCGGCGGGCGAGGCGCTTGCCGCGCCTGTGGCGGCGTTGGACGCGGCAGCCGCGGCGCTTGAAATGATCCACGTGTATTCGTTGGTGCATGACGATCTGCCGTCGATGGACAACGACGCCATGCGTCGCGGCAAACCAACGGTGCATGTGCAATACGACGATGCCACTGGCCTGCTGGTTGGCGATGCGCTGCAGACCCAGGCGTTCCTGACCCTGTGCGACGAGGCGGTGCCGGCGTCGCGCCGGGCGGCGCTGGTCGCGGAGCTCGCGCGTGCCAGCGGTTCGCGGGGAATGGCGGGCGGACAGGCGATCGACCTGGCGTCGGTCGGGTTGAAGCTGCGCCGCGACGAGTTGGAAAACATGCACCGGCTCAAGACCGGCGCCCTGTTACGGGCGGCGGTCCGGTTGGGCGCAATGTGCGGGGCATTGTCGCTCGATGGCGACGATCAGGCCGCGGTAGCCAGTCGCGCCGCATTGGATGTCTACGCGGATGCGATCGGCTTGGCATTCCAGGTGGTGGACGACATCCTGGATGTGACCGCTGATTCGGCAACGTTGGGTAAGACGGCGGGCAAGGATGCCGCGGCGGACAAGCCAACGTATGTATCAATCCTCGGGCTGGATGCGTCACGCGATCTGGCCCGCCAGTTGCAGGCCGAAGCAACTCGGGCGTTGCAGCCGTTCGGCGCGCGTGCCCGGCGTTTGTCGGAACTGGCCGAATTGGTGGTTCAGCGCGCATACTAGGCGCAGATCGCCTCTTGCGGCATGTCGCCGCTGGCATATCCAGCGGCCGGCGATGTGCCATGCCTTGACAGGGTGGTCCTGCAGGTGCAGCACAACGCAGGTCCCTTGCTTTACAGCCGCCGAGACGGCGGCGTCAAACGAAAATTGTCATGTACGACTTGCTGAAAACCATCGACGACCCGGCTGCCTTGCGCCAATTGGACCGCGACGCGTTACGCCCCCTCGCCGACGAATTACGCGAATACGTGCTTCAGAGCGTGTCGCAGACCGGCGGGCATTTGTCGTCGAATCTCGGCACGGTTGAATTGACCATCGCGTTGCACTACGTTTTCAACACGCCGAATGATCGGATCGTATGGGACGTGGGGCACCAGACTTATCCGCATAAGATCTTGACCGGCCGTCGCGAGGCCATGCCGACGCTGCGTCAGTGGGGCGGGATCTCGGGTTTCCCGCGTCGGGTGGAGTCCGAGTACGACACGTTCGGCACGGCGCACTCGAGTACGTCGATTTCGGCGGCGATCGGGATGGCGGCCGCGAGCGTGCTGAAAGGCGAGGATCGACGGGCAATCGCGGTGATTGGCGATGGCGCGATGACCGCCGGGATGGCGTTCGAGGCCTTGAACAATGGTGGCGTATCGGATGACCTGCCCCTGCTGGTGATCCTGAACGACAACGACATGTCGATCTCGCCGCCGGTAGGTGCGCTGAATCGTTATCTTGCGCGCTTGATGTCCGGTCAGTTCTATGCCACCGCACGCAGAGGTGTGGAGCGGGTGCTGAGCGTGGCACCCCCGGTGTTGGAGCTTGCCCGTCGCTTCGAGGAGCATGCGAAGGGCATGGTCGGTCCGGCGACGATGTTCGAGGAATTCGGTTTCAACTACATTGGTCCGATCGACGGGCACGACCTCGATTCGCTGATTCCGACGTTGCAGAACATCAAGGCGCTGAAGGGCCCGCAGTTCCTGCACGTGGTGACCAAGAAGGGTCAGGGCTATAAGCTAGCCGAGGCCGACCCGGTGGCCTACCATGGACCCGGCAAGTTCAATCCAGCCGAGGGCCTGAAGCCGGCGCCGGCGGGCAAGAAGACGTACACCCAGGTGTTTGGCGAGTGGTTGTGCGACATGGCCGAGCTGGATAAGCGCATCGTCGGCATCACGCCGGCGATGCGTGAAGGCTCGGGCATGGTCGAGTTCGAGAACCGCTTCCCGGCGCGCTATTTCGATGTCGGTATCGCGGAACAGCACGCGGTGACGTTCGCGGGCGGTATCGCCACCGAGGGCATGGTGCCGGTTGTCGCGATCTATTCGACTTTCCTGCAGCGCGGCTACGACCAGGTGATCCACGACATCGCGTTGCAGAATCTGCCCGTGGTCTTCGCGATCGATCGCGCGGGCCTGGTGGGTGCGGATGGTGCGACGCATGCGGGCGCCTACGACATGGCCTTCATGCGGTGCATTCCGAACATCACGGTGATGGCGCCGGCGGATGAGAACGAATGCCGTCAAATGCTTTATACGGCGGTGCAGCTCGGGACGCCGGCGGCGGTGCGCTATGCGCGCGGCGCCGGCGCGGGCGTGGCCACGGTCAAGCAAATGACGGGCGTGCCTGTCGGCAAGGGGGAAGTGCGCCGCGAGTCGACTCTGCCTCAACGTGGTGCGAGCGGCAAGGCGGCAGCGCCCGTGCCGCGCATCGCGATCCTGGCGTTCGGTACGATGGTCACGCCGAGCGTTGCCGCCGGTGAGGCGATCGATGCGACAGTGGTCAACATGCGCTTCGTGAAGCCGATCGATGCGGATCTGTTGACGTCGTTGGCGGCTACGCACGATGCGATCGTCACGGTCGAGGAAGGCTGTGTCATGGGTGGGGCAGGTTCAGCTTGCCTGGAATTCTTGGCATCGATCGGTGCGGCATTGCCGGTATTACAACTCGGTCTTCCTGATCAGTTCATCGATCATGGCGATCCGGCAAAGCTGTTATCGATGGCGGGCCTGGACGCTGCCGGTATCACGGCATCCATTCGCGCGCGCTTCATCGAAACACCGGGTGCGACGGATAAGGGCGCCGATCAAGGCAAGAAAGCGAAGCTTGTCGCATGACGACCCGATCTGGGTAAGACGGGGCGCGACTGAGAAGAGGAAAGGCCGGATCGCCACGCACGATCCGGCCTTTTTCAATTGAGAGGGGGACGCGGTTGATCGCGATAACGACGTACGCGGTCTCATCGATGCATTACCGGATCCGCTCACCGGATAGTTGCATTCACCCGCGATTTTGTTCGCGCGGCTGTCCCAATTCCCATCGCGGACTGACGGAAAACCGGTAGTCGTGTACCGCTTCGTCTGGCCAGCGGGCGAGCCGAAGGGCCCCCGCCAATGCAATCATCGCGCCGTTATCGGTGCATAACGCCAACTCAGGATAATGGACGGTGAAACCGCGTCGTTTTGCCGCCAGGTTCAATCCGTCACGCAACTGCCGATTTGCACCCACGCCACCGGCCACCACCAGGCGCTTCATGCCGGTGCGCTTCAATGCGGCGATCGATTTTGCGACCAACACGTCCACTGCCGCGTCGACAAATCCTCGCGCGATGTCGGCGCGCGCCCGCGAATGGGGATGACTGTCGTCAACGGACGCCACCACGTGATCGACGTTGCCGCGGTTGTCGATCGCGCCGATGCGTTGCTTTACTTGCGTCAGGACGGCTGTTTTCAGCCCGCTGAAGCTGAAATCCAGGTCGCCTGAATGCAGCATCGGTCGGGGCAAGACGACGGCGCCAGGCGTTCCGGTCATCGCGAGCGCTGACACTGCCGGACCACCCGGATAGCCGAGCCCGAGCAGCTTGGCGGTCTTGTCGAACGCTTCACCTGCGGCATCATCCAGCGTTTCACCGAGAATCTCGTATTCCCCCACGTCGCGCACACTCATCAGTTGCGTATGGCCGCCTGATACCAGGAGGGCAACGAAAGGGAAAGCAGGGGGCACTTCCGCCAGCAGTGGTGACAGCAGATGCCCTTCGAGGTGATGGATCCCGATCACCGGCTTGCGCCAGGCAAAGCCCAGGCCATTGGCCACGCTGGCGCCTACGAGTAATGCGCCGGCCAATCCCGGCCCGGCGGTATAGGCGATTGCATCGATATCGGTGCCGGTGACGCCAGCTTCCCGCAACACGGTTTGCAGCAGTGGCAACGCGCGCCGGATATGGTCACGCGATGCCAGCTCCGGGACCACGCCGCCGTATTCGCGATGCATGTCGATCTGCGAATGCAGCGCATGCGACAGTAAACCAACCCGCATATCGGGCAGCGTCGCCGATTGCCCCGGCGCCTGCGCCTGCGTTGCGTCTACAGCGGGATGGCGGTACAGGGCGATGCCGGTCTCGTCGCAGGAACTTTCTATGCCAAGTACTAACATTGGGAAAACCGGAGCGGGGGGCAGCGAAAAAAACGAATTGGAAAGCAGAAAGAATCAAGCGTCGCCAGTATAGCAGCGGGCCACCCCGGTTTTCGTGCTTGGCGGCTACAATCCGGACATGGAATATTTTGATATCGCCGTGATCGGCGCCGGGGCGGCCGGCATGATGAGCGCCGCCGTTGCCGGTCAGCAAGGGCGGCGTGTGGTGCTGCTCGACCATGCCGAGCGCATCGGCGAGAAAATCCGGATATCGGGCGGTGGTCGCTGCAATTTCACGAACCAGGATGCGACGCCGTCGAACTACCTGTCGCGTAATCCGCATTTCGCCCGTTCCGCCTTGAGTCGCTATACGCCCGCCGATTTTCTGACATTGTTGCGCCGCCATCACGTGAAGTGGCACGAGAAACATCGTGGGCAATTGTTCTGCGATGACAGCAGCCAGGACATCATCGACGTTCTATTGCGCGAATGCGCGACCGGACGCGTGTCGGTGCGGCATCCTGTGCGGATCGCCGACGTTCGCCCAGTAGCGGCTGGCGCATCGTCGGGCGCGGCAGCGGGCGGGCGGGCGCCAGTCCGTTTCGTCATCGCCACCGATGGCGGGGAGCTGGGCGTCCATTCGGTGGTGATCGCCACCGGAGGGTTGTCGATTCCGAAAATCGGCGCGACGGGGTTTGCTTTCGCGCTCGCCACGCAATGGGGATTGCCGGTGGTGACCCCTGAGCCAGCGTTGGTGCCCCTGACGTTCACGTCCGCGCAGTGGTCCGCGTTTTCAGCGCTTTCGGGGTTGTCGCTTGAAGTGGGAATCACCGTCGTTGATGCGGGTATCCCGGACATCGCATCCGGGACGCGCCGAGGTACACGTGGCACGTTCAATGCACCCCCGCGCTTTATCGAGGACCTATTGCTGACGCATCGTGGGCTATCTGGCCCCGGCGTGTTGCAGGCGTCCAGCTACTGGCGCGCACCGGGGACATTGTCGATCGATCTGTTGCCAGGCGTGGATGCCGCCGAAGCCTTGCTCGCGCAGAAATCGGGTTCGCGACGGCAACTGGCGACGGTACTGGCCGAATGGCTGCCTGCCCGACTGGCGAATGCGTGGATAGACGACTGGCGCGGCGATGGTGTGTCCTCCGATACGCATGCAAGTCGTATCGCGAGCAGCGAGGGACGCGAGGGCGCCTGCGCGCAGGCCATGGGGCTTGCGGCTGACGCACGGCTTGCCGATATCGGGGACAAGGCGTTGCGTGATCTGGGTCGTCGGCTCAATGACTGGCGCGTCTTGCCGGCCGGCACCGAAGGGTGGCGCAAGGCCGAAGTGACGCGGGGTGGGGTGGATACAGAGGTGCTGTCCTCCGCGACGATGGAAGTCAAATCGATGCCTGGCGCTTATTTCATTGGGGAGGCGGTGGATGTCACCGGCTGGCTAGGCGGCTATAACTTTCAATGGGCCTGGGCTTCCGGCGTTGCGGCGGGACGGGCGGCGGCGGAAAGCGCCGCCGTGGCCGTGGGTCCCGTGTGATAACATAACGCGGCCTGATACCGCGCCGTGAGGGCATGGGTCACCGGTTTCCGTTGGATTTCTGTTTGCAAGGTGGATGCGCGATGAGCTTGAAGGATCAGATCACGGAAGACATGAAGGCGGCGATGCGCGCACGCGATACCGGGCGCCTGGGCACGATCCGCCTGTTGCTGGCCGCCATCAAGCAGCGCGAAGTCGACGAGCGGATCACGCTGGACGATGCGGCCGTTACGGCCGTGGTCGAGAAACTGATCAAGCAGCGCCGCGATTCGATCGCGCAATATACTGACGCCGGGCGCACCGATCTGGCGGAAATCGAGCAGGCCGAGATGGCCGTGCTGGAAGGGTATATGCCGGTCCAGCTGGATGACGCCGCGATCGACGCGGAAGTGGCGGGTGCGATTGCCGCGCTGAGCGCCGCCGGTCCGCAGGACATGGGTAAGGTAATGGGCCGCTTGAAGCCGGCGCTTGCCGGGCGCGCGGACATGACCAAGGTCTCCGCACGGGTCAAGGCCGCTCTGGCCAGTTGACTCGGCTGAAGGGTTCACTTTTTCCTGGCCCGGTGCCATTGGTTGAGACGTGATTCCGCACGCTTTCCTGCAGGATTTGATCGACCGCGTCGACATTGTCGAAGTGGTGGGCCGCTACGTGCAGTTGAAGAAGACCGGTGCGAATTACTCCGGCCTGTGCCCCTTCCATAACGAAAAAAGCCCGTCATTCACGGTCAGTCCGACGAAGCAATTTTTTCATTGCTTTGGTTGCGGCGCGCATGGAACCGCCATCGGTTTCCTCATGGATCATGCCGGCCTGCCGTTCCCTGAAGCGGTGGAGTCGCTGGCGCAATCGCTCGGCATCAGCGTGCCCAACGAGCCGGGCCCGAATCAGGGGCCTGGCTATCGAGGAGGCGGCGGTGGCGCATCGCCGAACGATAGTCGGCAGGAAGCGCGAAAGTTGTCCGATGTCATGCGCGTCGCTTGTGACTATTACCGTGCGCAACTGCGGCAGTCGCCCGTGGCGATCGATTACCTGAAGGGGCGGGGCCTGACCGGCGAAATCGCGTTGCGCTTCGGCTTAGGCTATGCACCAGGCGGTTGGCAGAACCTGGAGTCTGCATTCGATGACTACCGCGATCCTCGCTTGGTCGAGACCGGACTTGTCATTGTTTCGAACAAGCGTGACGGTCGGGATGTCGAACCGCATGCAGTCACATTGGACCATGGAGCTGGCGGCGCGGAGGCGCGCTCCGAAGGGTCGCCAGGCGATCTCGACAAGAACGGCGATCCGCACGAGGCGGCACCGCCAGACCGCAACGCACGCCGTTATGATCGCTTCCGTGAACGGATCATGTTTCCGATTCGCAATGCTGCCGGTCACATCATTGGTTTTGGCGGTCGCGTACTGCACAAAGGCGAACCCAAGTATTTGAATTCACCGGAAACGCCGCTATTCAGCAAAGGTAATGAGTTGTACGGCCTTTTCGAGGCGCGGTTGGCGATTCGCGAGCGTCGTTTCGTGCTGGTGGTGGAGGGCTACATGGATGTCGTGGCATTGGCGCAATTGGGTTTTCCCAACGCGGTGGCGACACTCGGCACTGCCTGCACGCCTGTACACGTGCAAAAGCTGGTCCGCCAGACCGAGCGCATCGTGTTCAGTTTCGATGGGGATGCGGCAGGGCAGCGTGCCGCGCGCCGGGCGCTGGAAGCGAGCTTGCCGCACGCGGCGGATAACCGGGAAATGGCGTTCTTGTTTCTGCCGAACAAGCACGATCCCGATAGCTATATCCGTGAACATGGCGCCGATGCATTTGGCGAGGCCGTGGCTCGTGCAATGCCGCTTTCCGAATTTCTGTTGTCGGAAATAAGTGGCGACAAGGACCTGAGAACGCCGGAAGGGCGCGCCAAGTCGATGTACGACGCCAAGCCGCTGCTGCAGGCCATGCCGGCGAACGCGCTACGCTTGCAGATCATGCATGCGCTGGCGGATCGCCTTGGGGTGTCCGTGGGCGAGGTGGCGGCGTTGTGTGCTGTTGACGCCCGCGCGGTGCCCGCGCGGCCGCAGGCCCCTCCCGTGTCTGCACGGCGACGCGTTACCGGCAACGAACAGCGCGCATTGCGCAATCTGGTGATGTATCCGCGTATCGCATTGGCTCTGGACCAATCGGCCCTGGACATCATCGCTGATTGTGCTCAGCATGGGGCGCTCTTTGCAGAGGTGATTACCCATGCGCGCGCGTTGGGTCCACAAGCGGAATTCCGGTTTTTATCCGATGTCTTGCGCGAGTCCGAATATGCCCCCATGTTCGATGATGTATTCAAGGAAATCCTGCATTACGACGAAAACGTCCGCGATTTGATGGGTATTGTCAGCACCGGCCGTACCGACGATGCCGACGACGACCAGTCGCTTGTGTCAGCGGCACGACGGGCGGATGCGGCGCGGGAACGCATGGAAGCGGCGGAAGCCGGGGCGCAGGCGGAAGTGATGGCGGCGCTGGCGAACATGCGCGTGGACAGCGTGGCGAAACGGCTTGATCAACTGTCCCGTCAATCGCCGCTGACACCGGAGCAGATGGCCGAAATGTCTTCATTGTTCCGGTTAATGGCGGAGTTGAAGCAGGCCGCGGCGTCGGGTGCGAACCCGGAAGGAAGCGCTTGAACGGAAGGGCATGCCAGAAAGTGAAGATCCCAATTCATGCTATATAGGCGATATGGTGCTATACTTCGGGTTTACAGTGCTGGTAAAATCACAAGCTTGCTGAATAAACCAAAGCAACTACTTGTTTTTACAGAATTTGGCACTATTTAGAACAATGCGGTTGTAGCAAGAAAGATGAACCAGAAACGCATGCTGGAACCCCGACAGCCTACAAATCAGGCCGGGTTCTTATAGGCATTGGGCGTGCCGCGGTCCCCCCGTGGCGCATCGAAGGCGTAGCAGGCGCCGCCCCGCGTTTCCGATATCTGCGAAAGATTTGCCGGCGGGCTTTGGCCTGTGTGGCGTCGTATGCGGCGTGGTCCTCGCCGGTACGGTGACCACGCGGGTCGAAGCCACTCATCAACGCAACGCGCGGACTGTCTGCGCGCCATCCCGTAAAGCGCGGGGTTGGCGACAGGTCGAGGCGCACGGCAAGTCCGTCACGCGGCGGCTGACGACGCGTGCGGCGGCACATTTTCGAATGGACGGCACAGCGGTGCGAAGCATTCGGTAAATGGGCGGCTGCAGCGATTCGCGGCACGTGCAACCCAAGGAACCCAGGGCCAATCGACGTACGCGACAGGCGTATGGAAGGCGGGCCGCTATGGCGAACTCCATGAAAAAAACGTTGAACGAAGTGTCCACTGTAGAAGATGTCGCGGCTGTTGAGGAACCCTCCAAAAGCGAAAAACCGGCATCTCCGACTCCTGCCAAGGCGCGTGATCGTCGTGCGAAAGAAAAGACGCTGCTGAAGGATGCACTGGCATCGCATCAGCCCGGCACGGCCGAGGAGCTTGAGGAAAGCCGTACGAAATTGCGCGCGCTGATCAAGTTGGGCAAGGAGCGTGGCTTCCTGACGTTCTCGGAAATCAACGACCATTTGCCTGACGGCATTGTTGAAAGCGATGCGATAGAAGGCATCATCGGCACGTTCAGCGATATGGGCGTGCGCGTGTACGAGCAAGCGCCCGACGCCGAAACGCTGCTGCTGAACGACAACGCCCCTGCCGCCAGCAGCGATGACGAAGTCGAGGAAGAAGCAGAAGTCGCACTGTCGACGGTGGACTCCGAATTTGGCCGCACGACGGACCCGGTCCGGATGTACATGCGTGAAATGGGCACGGTTGAACTGCTCACGCGCGAAGGCGAAATCGAGATCGCCAAACGGATCGAGGAAGGCCTGAAGCACATGGTGCAAGCCATCTCGGCATGCCCTACGACGATCGCGGATATTCTCGGCATGGCCGAGCGTGTGGCGAACGACGAGATCCGCGTGGACGAACTGGTTGATGGTCTGCTGGACGCGGAAGCCGCTGAAGCCGCCGCCAACGAAGCGGAGCTGGCCTCTGAAGACTCGGACGACATGGACGAGGAAGAAGAGGAGGAAGAGGACGACGCGGAAGATGACGAAGACGAGGAAGATGGCGACGAAGGGGCGCGCCAGGCATCGGCGAACGCAGCGCAGCTGGAAGCATTGAAACGCGCTGCGTTGGAGAAGTTTGGCAAGATCAGTACGGAATTCTCGGCGATGCGTGATGCTTACGAGAAGGAAGGCTATCAATCGCCGGCCTATCTGCACGCGCAGGAAGCCATTCAGCAGGAGTTGACATCGATTCGCTTTACCGCACGTACCGTCGAGCGTTTATGCGATACATTGCGTGCGCAGGTCGAGGAAGTGCGCAGCGTCGAGCGCCAGTTGCTGGCTACCGTGGTTGATCGTTGTGGCATGTCGCGCGCGGAATTCATCCAGCGCTTCCCGGGCAACGAGACAAACCTGGAATGGGCGCAAGCGATCGTTGACGAGCGTCATCCATATAGCGCGGTGCTGGAGCGGAATATTCCGGCAATTCGCGAACAGCAGCAGAAACTGATCGACTTGCAGGCCCGCGTCGTGTTGCCGCTGGGTGACCTGAAGGAAACGAACCGGCAGATGGCGTCCGGCGAGTTGAAGGCACGCCAAGCCAAGCGCGAGATGACGGAAGCGAACTTGCGTCTCGTGATCTCGATCGCGAAGAAATACACGAACCGTGGCCTGCAGTTCCTGGATCTGATTCAGGAAGGCAACATCGGTTTGATGAAGGCCGTTGACAAGTTCGAGTACCGTCGAGGCTATAAGTTCTCGACGTACGCGACATGGTGGATTCGTCAGGCGATTACGCGGTCGATCGCGGATCAGGCGCGGACTATCCGGATTCCGGTGCACATGATCGAGACGATCAACAAGATGAACCGGATCTCGCGTCAGATTCTGCAGGAGACCGGGCTCGAGCCGGATCCGGCGACGCTGGCCGAGAAGATGGAGATGCCAGAGGATAAGATCCGCAAGATCATGAAGATCGCGAAGGAGCCGATCTCCATGGAAACGCCTATCGGCGACGACGACGATTCGCACTTGGGCGACTTCATCGAGGACAGCAATACCGTGGCGCCGTCTGATGCGGCATTGCATTCCGGCATGCGTGATATTGTCAAGGATGTGCTGGACTCGCTGACGCCGCGCGAGGCGAAGGTGCTCCGGATGCGTTTCGGTATCGAAATGAGCTCGGATCACACGCTCGAGGAAGTCGGGAAGCAGTTCGACGTCACCCGTGAGCGAATCCGTCAAATAGAAGCCAAGGCGCTGCGCAAGCTGCGTCACCCGAGCCGTTCTGACAAGCTGAAATCGTTCCTCGAAGGAAATTGATGTCCGTTGTGAGCTGATGGCCGATTCGCAGAGGGAGGGCGCTTGGAAATTAGGCCTACCCCGTGCGATAATGCGTGCCCCGGGCCTCTAGCTCATGCTTGGTTAGAGCAGC
>NZ_LAQU01000037.1 GCF_000970345.1 Robbsia andropogonis
CCCTGACCACCTTGGTCGCTGTGAAACATCAAGCCCGCAGGCCGACCGCGCTGCTCGAACGCCATTTCTAATGCCTTCACCACCAAGTCGGCGTCGGGACTCGTTGAGAATGACCAACCGACAACGCGGCGTGTGAACAGGTCCAATACCACGGCCAAGTAATGCCAGCGTCCCTGTGCCCATAAATAGGTAATGTCGCCGCACCACACCTGATTCGGTCCTGCCACATCGAATTCTCGATTCAGAACGTTTGGAATATCAATGCGTTCTACGGTGGCACGCTTGTATGCGTGACTGCCAGGTTGCTTGCATATCTGGCCAAGTTCGTCCATCAGACGGCCGACCTTGAAACGCCCAATCATCGCGCCTTGCTCGCGCATCATGCCAACAATGCTGCGGCTGCCTGCTGAGCTACGGCTCTCGACAAACAGCTCATGCACGCGGCTACGCAGCGCCATTCGTGCCGTATCGACCCGTTCTCGCCGATGCCGGTATGCATAGAAGCACGACCTTGGTATATCGAACAGTTCGCACAGCATCGCCACCGGTTCGCCGTCGCTGACCTGTTCGATTATTTCGTACGTTCTATCCCTTCCGTCATCAGCAGCGCGGTAGCTTTTTTTAAAATGGTCTTCTCCCTCTCAAGGCGTTCAACCCGTGCCTCCAGTTCCTGGATGCGCTGCTGCTCCGGCGTCATGGCAGGGCTCTGCGGGGTGATGCCATGACGCTCTCGGTGCAGTTGTTGAACCCATCGGCGCAGAACCGACTCTGCGACGCCGACCGAACGGCTGGCATCGACGTGGCTATAGCTCTGGTCGAGGACCAGGGATGCGGCACTGCGCTTGAACTCGGGGGAAAACGTACGACGTTGCTTGCTCATCAGACACCTCTTCATGGCGAGTATTCTCGCCTAAATTGATGTCCGGGGTAATTAGACCACTACAACTTGAGGAGACGTAGTGTGAAGGTACTAAGGATGAGAGATTTGCCGGATCGTGTTGGCATCGGCCGTTCAACAATTTTCGGTCTGATCAAAGAGGGTAGCTTTCCAAGGGCGTTTTCGATCGGTCATTCGCGGGCGAAAGGCTGGCACGAACATGAGGTCGAGGCCTGGATTGCTCGCCATAGGGCACTTGAAGTGGCGATTACCAATACGTGGGGGAAGGTGGGTCAGGAGGTGGGTCAACGCTGACCACAAAAGAAAATCCCCCGTAAATTATTGAATTTACAGGGGACTTCTCGGAACGTTTGGTGGAGGGCGTGGGATTCGAACCCACGGAGACCGCGAAGCCTCGCCGGTTTTCAAGACCGGTGCATTCAACCGCTCTGCCAGCCCTCCGAGACCGGGATTGTACATTGTTTTTCCGCGGCGTCGACTCTCTGTGGCGGCCTGACACCCAACAGGCGCCCCGAACCGCGCACTTTCGAGTTCAGCGCGTCAATCCGCCAGGAATATCTCTTGTAGATCGTTGAGGAAGCGCTGGCCGAGCGGCGTGGGCATGATCCGGAGGGGATCCGGGACCAGGAAGCCGCGACGCTCTGCTTCATCGCGCTGTTTGGACAACACCGTGGCAGGCAAGCCAGTGCGCTCGGCGAACATCTGCACCGTCACGCCTTCGTCCAACCGCAGCGCATTGAGCATGAATTCGAATGGCAGATCAGCATTGCCGACTTCGTGCGACTCCTGTACCGCCTCGCCGGCCATGGCCTTGGCCATATACGTTGCTGGATGCTTATGACGTACCTGCCGAATAATCCGCTCCGGGAACGACAACTTCCCATGCGCGCCCGCGCCTATGCCGAGATAGTCACCAAATTGCCAGTAATTCGTGTTGTGCAGGCTGCGCCGTTCCGGCTGCGCATACGCCGACACTTCGTAGTGCCGATACCCCGCGCCGGCCATTGTCTCTGTGATCCATTCGTGCATGTCCGCGGCATGGTCATCATCTGGAAGCGCGGGCGGCGGAAACTTGTGGAACAGCGTATTCGGTTCGAGCGTCAGGTGATACAACGACAAATGCGGCGGCGCAAACGACAGCGCTGTATGCAAGTCCTTCTGACACGCCGTCAGATCCTGACCCGGCAACGCGAACATCAGATCCAGGTTGAAATTGTCGAATGTTCGCGCTGCGATCTGGACTGCGGCACGCGCTTCATCGGCATCGTGAATACGTCCGAGACGCTTCAACATGGTCGCATCGAAACTTTGTATGCCGATGGAAAGGCGATTCACGCCGCTATCGCGGTAACGGGCGAATTTCTCCGCCTCGAAAGTGCCAGGATTGGCTTCGAGCGTAATCTCCGCCTGCGGATCGATCTGGAGGCGAGCGCGCACGTCGGCCAGCAATCGATCCAGCCCCGCGGCACTCATCAAGCTGGGCGTACCGCCGCCGATGAAGATGCTGTGTATCCGACGGCCCCAGATCAGCGGCAGGGCGCTTTCCAGATCCGCGCACAGCGCATCCAGATACGCTTGCTCTGGAAGCGCATCGGCACCTTGCCACTCGTGCGAATTGAAGTCGCAATACGGGCACTTCCGCACGCACCACGGGAAATGAATGTAAAGCGATAACGGCGGTAATGCGCTCAACCGCAGCCGTCCAGGCGCGAGAAAAGGGCGCGCCGCGTCCGCTGGTCCGGAGAACAGATGCTGTGACTGGGCCGCACCGGCAGGAACGAGCGGAATGGTCCTCCGGGCGGTCTTCGCCGTCGCAGGGGAAGCAGGGCGCTGGTTCTCGCGATCTTGCCCATCCGGATCATGCGACGATGTCATTGCAGCTTGGCCAGCAAGGCCCGCAACGCTTGCGCGCGATGGCTGACCTGATTTTTTTCCTCGGGCGAGATTTCGGCCGCGCTGCGTTGCATCGACGGGATCAACAGCAGCGGGTCATAGCCGAAGCCGTTCGCGCCACGTGCGCGATTCAGCAACACCCCATCCCAGCGCCCATCGGCGATCACCGGTTGCGGGTCGTCGGCATGTCTGACCATGACCAATACGCAGTAGAAATACGCATGTCGCGCGGTGTCGCCTTGATAAGGCGCCATGTCGGCCAACAACCGCGCATTGTTGGCGGCATCGGATTTCTCCCCGCCATTCATCTGCGCGTATCGCGCGGAGTACACGCCGGGCGCGCCGCCGAGCGCGGTGACGCAGAGGCCGGAATCGTCGGCGATGGCAGGAAGGCCTGTCGCGCGTGCCGCGTGACGCGCTTTCTCCAAGGCGTTCTCGACAAACGTGCCAAACGGTTCTTCCGCTTCGCTGACACCCAACTCGCCTTGTGGAATCAAATCGAGGCCCGCTGCGCCGAGCAGCGCGGCGAATTCGCGCAACTTTCCTTTGTTGTTCGATGCCAGGACGACACGCCGGCGCGCCGATGCGTCGGCGATGTGGTCGCCGGGGGCGTCAGCGGGAAGTACATCGCGATTCGTCATGATGGGATTGTCTGGAGGGGAAGGCGGAAAAGAGATCAACCGGGCGTGCGTTCCAGCGCCGCGCGTTGCGCTGCGATCAGTTGGGCAATGCCGGATTGCGCCAGATCCATCAGTCGATTCATGTCGTCACGCGAAAACGGCTCACCTTCGGCGGTGCCTTGCACTTCGACAAAACGGCCGTTGCCGGTCATCACCACGTTCATGTCGGTGTCGCACTGCGAATCTTCGCTGTAGTCGAGATCGAGCAGCACGTCGTCTTCGTACACGCCGACCGAAACGGCGGCAACGAAGTCGCGAATAGGCGTTTCCGTGATCTTGCCGCTGTCGAGCAGCTTGCGCACGGCATCATGTGCGGCGACGAATGCGCCGGTGATGCTGGCCGTGCGCGTGCCGCCATCCGCCTGAATCACATCGCAGTCGATGTGCAGCGTGCGGGCGCCCAGCTTTTCCAGATCGAAGACGGCGCGCAATGCCCGGCCGATCAAGCGCTGGATTTCCTGCGTTCGCCCGGTTTGCTTGCCGCGCGCTGCTTCGCGGTCACTGCGTGTGTGCGTCGCGCGCGGCAACATCCCATATTCGGCGGTCAGCCAGCCTTCGCCACGGTCTCTCAGGAACGCCGGGACGCTTTCCGCGACGCTGGCGGTGCAGATGACTTTGGTGTCGCCGAATTCGACCAATACCGAACCTTCCGCGTGCTTCGTGAACTGCCGCGTGATATGTACGGGACGTAATGCGTCCGCCGGCCGGCCATGCGCGCGTTGAATCGGTGAGTCCGATGCACCCGAGGAGGAAGCGGAAGAGGCGGAGGAAGTGGTCATGGCGGGTCCAAAAAAGCGAAACAGGTCGAAACGAAGTGAAACGGCGATCGAACGATACCCTGTTGATACAAAAAAACGGACGGGCAGCGTGCATCCCGACGATGCGCAAGTGTACCGCGCTCGTCGTGGCACCGTAATGTCCGTGGCGGACTACGTCAGCATTGCCATGGCCTGCTATTTTCGTCGTCGCGACGTCCGGGGTGCGATAATACGTTTTTTGCGTTGGCCCGCCTTTGCCCGGCGATACAGAGACTCCCAATGATTTATAGCATGACCGGCTTCGCCACCGCGAACCGTGCCGTGTGGCCCACGCCCGCCCAGTCCGGCCCGGGCGACGTGACACCGGCCAGTGGCGTAGCCGAGGTCGCGCGGCATGCCGCGCCCACGCATATCCAAGTGGAAGTGCGTACCGTCAATTCACGTTTTCTGGACATCCATTTCAAGATGCCGGACGAAGCGCGCGGCAGTGAGCCGGCGATTCGCGAAATGCTGATGACGTCGCTGTCGCGCGGAAAGGCGGAGGTACGCGTGGTGATCCAGCGCCCAGACCTGGCCGGCGTCGCGACGGCTGCGCCTGGCAGCGGCCTGCAAGCGACTGTTCTGGCGCAGCTGGCCGCGCTGCAGGCCGAGGTGCAGGCACATTTTCCTCATGCGGCGTCGCTCAACGTTGGCGAGATTTTACGCTGGCCCGGCATGCTCGGTGATGCGTCGGTGGACCCGGAAACGTTGCGCGACGGGATCGTTGCGGCCGCACGCGAAGCGGTCACGGAGCTGGTTGAGGTTCGTGCCCGTGAAGGCGCCGCGCTGCGAACGGTCTTGCTGAAAAAGACGGTGGAGATGGGGGCCATCCTGACGCGGATCACCCCGTTGGTGCCGGAACTCGTCAAGCGGCAGCAACAGAAAATTGTCGAGCGGCTTGGTGAGGCGCTTGGCGTCGTTCTGACGGACAACGCCGCCATCGCGCCTGCAGTCGCGCAATCAGAACCCGATCCTTCCGGCCCGTATGCAACGGCGTCGAAGTCCGCGTCGAATGGAAATGCGGTCGGCGCGGTTTCCTCCACTTCGTCGCTGAGCCGAGAAGAAGTAGAGGAGCGCATACGTCAGGAGGTCACCGTCTATGGCGTTCGGATCGATATCGCCGAAGAGCTGGCGCGGCTTGAGGCGCATCTTGCGGAGACCCGTCACGTGCTCGACAAGGGGGGCAAGGTAGGCAAACGTCTCGATTTCATGATGCAGGAGCTGAATCGGGAAGCAAATACGATTGGCTCGAAGGCGGCCGCCAAGGAACTCGCCGATGCGGCCATGGCACTGAAATTATTGATCGAGCAGATGCGCGAACAAGTGCAGAATCTGGAGTAATCCCCCATCATGCAAAACCATACGAACGCATCGGTCCCGTGGCCGCACCAAGTGAATCCGCAGGGATTCGACCAACTTTTTCCGGGCAACCTGTTCATTGTGGTGGCACCATCCGGCGCCGGGAAGTCGTCGTTGGTCAATGCGCTGCTGAAAGACGATCGTGGCATCACGTTGTCCATCTCCTACACGACGCGCGCGCCGCGTCCTGGCGAAGAGGACGGGGTCCATTATCATTTCGTCTCGAAGGAAGATTTCCTGGCGCGGCGCGCTGCCGGGGAGTTCCTGGAATGCGCCGAAGTGCACGGCAATTATTACGGCACGTCGCGCGTATGGATCGAGGACCAGATGCGTACCGGCAACGATGTGTTGCTCGAGATCGATTGGCAGGGCGCGCAACAGGTCCGACGGCGCTTTCACAATGCTGTCAGTATTTTCATCCTGCCGCCGTCGCTGCAAGCGCTGGAGGAGCGCTTGAAGAAGCGTGGACAGGATGAAGCAAACGTCATCACGCGCCGTCTGCTGGCCGCTGGCGGCGAAATGGCTCACGCACCGGAAGCGGAATACGTCGTGATCAACGATGTTTTTGAAACCGCCTTACAGGCATTGCGGCAGGTGGTGGGCGCCACGCGCCTGCGCTTTGCTTCGCAGTATTCTCGCCACACAACGTTGTTTATCGAGCTTGGCATTCACTTGCCGAATATCGACTGACTGGACTACACCCAGGTTGTTGTAAAATACATCGACATCACGAAGGATTTTCGACCATGGCACGTATCACTGTTGACGATTGCATCAAGCGCGTCCCGAACCGTTTCGAACTCGCGCTGGCTGCTACGTACCGCGCGCGCCAGCTGGCACAAGGCCACACGCCGAAGATTGATAGCCGCGACAAGCCGACGGTCGTCGCGTTGCGCGAGATCGCGGCCGGCTATTTCACGGCGGAAGAGTTGTTGAAGAAGGTGCCGGTCTAAATACCAGATGCTTGGCATGCTCCGCGCAGCGCTGCCAGGCTCGCCGCCTTCCTTCTGACGGGTATCGAAACCGTTGTAACGAGAAGGACCGGCGACCGGCTGTCGCAGGTGCGGGAGACCATTGGACGCGGAGGCAATGCCTTGCGCGTCCTTTCCCGTTTTGGCACCCTGTCAGGTTATGGTGGCCGTTCGCGAAGTGACATGCTCGCGCCGCCGTTGACACAGCCCGTATCGGACACCCGGCGCCCCGTCGCAGGACAGGGCAGACCGGCACAACGTCAGGATTTCATCGCGGTACTCACCAGGAGGCGAAATGAGCAATACCCCAACGACCGCCTCCCCCGGATCCGTCTCCCACGAGACGCCCAGCGATGCCGCGAACGGCGATATGCCGTCGAGTCGGGCCCGTACCTATATCGATGCCGTGCTGGAGCAGTCGTTCCGGCACTTGTTCGGTCCGACCGCCACGCCGGAACAGCCGCGCAAACACGAGATTGTCTCGATCGCGCGCCTGACTGAGCGGCTGTCGGAATACCTGAGCGAAGCGGAGATCCGAGAGGTCAAGGCGGCGTTCCATTTCAGTGACGAATCCCATCTCGGCCAATATCGGCAAAGTGGTGAGCCTTATATCACGCACCCGGTGGCGGTAGCTGAGATCTGCGCGGGTTGGAAGCTCGATGCGCAATCGATCATGGCAGCCTTGCTGCATGACGTGATCGAGGACACCGGCGTTGCGAAGATGGAGCTGGCCGAGCGCTTCGGTCCGAAAGTCGCGGAATTGGTCGATGGCTTGTCGAAACTCGACAAGATGGAATTCCGGAACCGGGAAGAGGCGCAGGCGGAAAATTTCCGCAAGATGCTGCTGGCCATGGCGCGCGACGTGCGCGTCATCATCGTCAAGCTGGCGGACCGGTTGCACAACATGCGCACGCTGGGCGCCGTGCCACCCGAGAAGCGCCGGCGTGTCGCCCGCGAGACCAACGATATCTATGCGCCAATCGCGCATCGGCTGGGCTTGAACAATACCTATCGCGAGCTGCAGGATCTGAGCTTCGCGAACTACAATCCGGTCCGATACGCCACGTTGTTCAAGGCGGTGAAGGCGGCGCGGGGGAATCGGCGCGAGGTGGTGGGCAAGATACTGGAATCGGTGCAACTGGCGCTGACCGACTCGAAGATCCTCGCCGAGGTAACCGGCCGCGAAAAGACGATCTACAGCATTTATCACAAGATGCGCGAGAAACAACTGTCGTTCTCGCAGGTGCTGGACGTTTACGGTTTCCGTGTGGTCGTCAACGATCCGCTCGAGTGCTACATGTGCATCGGTGCGTTGCATGCCTTGTACAAGCCTGTGCCGGGTAAGTTCAAGGACTACATCGCGATTCCCAAGGTCAATGGCTATCAGTCGTTGCACACGACGCTGGTCGGGCCGTTCGGCACGCCGGTGGAGTTTCAGATTCGCACCCGGTCGATGCACGAAATCGCTGAATCGGGCGTGGCGGCGCACTGGTTGTACAAGAATGGCAGTGCCGATCTCAACGACGTTCAGGCACGCGCGCATCAGTGGTTGAAATCGTTGCTGGATCTGCAGTCCGAGGCAGGGGATTCCGCGGAGTTCCTCGAACACGTCAAGATCGACCTGTTTCCTGACGCGGTGTATGTCTTTACACCGAAGTCGAAGATCATGGCATTGCCGCGTGGCGCCACCGCATTGGATTTTGCTTACTCCGTGCATAGCGAGCTTGGCAACCAGTGCGTGGCGGTAAAGATCAACAACGAGTTGTTGCCATTGCGCACCGAGCTCAAGAGCGGTGACATCGTCGAAGTCATCACGGCACCGTACTCGAAGCCGAATCCGGCATGGCTGGGCTTTGTTCGCAGCGGCAAGGCCCGTTCGGCGATTCGGCATTATTTGAAGACGATGCGTTTCAACGAGTCGGTACAGTTGGGCGAGCGTCTGGTGGACCAGTCCTTGAAGCCGTATGGCTTGACGCTAGCCGCCGTTACGCCCGAGGTCTGGGAGAAGCTGGGCCAGTGGACCGGTAACACTACCCGTCAGGAAATCTACGCGGATATCGGTCTCGGCCGGCGATTTGCGGCGGTCATGGCAAAGCGCATCGAGTTGCTGATGAGTGGGCGTGATGGCGACGAAGATGCAAGCCGTGCGCCGGAAACGGCATCGAGCGACGGGGAAGCATCACCGGTGCTGGGGCCGGCGGGTGGCCCACCGGTTGTCATCACCGGTACGGAAGGCATGGCGGTGCAGTTGTCCGCGTGTTGTCGTCCGATTCCCGGCGATGACATCATGGGCTATATCGGTATTGGCCTGGGCATGGCGATCCATACCACGGACTGTCGGAACGCGCGACGTATCCATCATCGCGACCCCAGCCGCTGGATCGACGTCGCATGGGCACCGCAACCCGGCCGTCTGTTCGATGTCGGCATTCGCGTGTTGGTGAAAAACACGAAGGGCGTGTTTGCCCGGGTGGCCGCCGATATTTCGACGGCGGCGAATATCGTTCACGTGGCAATGGACGAAAACACCGATCAGGAATCCACGACCTTGCGCTTCCTGATTCAGGTCAATGATCGCCTGCATCTGGCAAACATCATGCGCCGGGTTCGTACCAATCCCGACGTCATGCGGATAGCGCGCGAAAAGCCGAGTGAGCAGCAGAGCGGACGGTTTGATGCCTTGGGTCTACGCGTCAATCGCGATGCGCAAGCGTATTAGGGAAGGCGGGATGCGTCCGGCACATGACGATCATGCCGGGGGCGGATAGCGAACGTCCAGGATGTCCAGATGTTCGATGCCCGCGGGTGTGTGGAGTGTCACCGTATCGCCGACCTTTGCCTTGATCAGCGCGCGGGCGACCGGCGAAATCCAACTGATGTGCCCGCGATCGAGGTCGACCTCATCCACGCCGACAATCGTGACCGTGGTTTCATCGCCGCTTTGGTTTGCATATGCCACGGTCGCGCCAAAGAAGACCTGATCGATATTCTCTTGCTTGCTGGCATCGACTACTTCCGCAAGATCCAGGCGCTTCGTCAAAAACCGGATTCGCCGGTCGATTTCGCGCAGTCGGCGCTTGCCATAGATATAGTCCCCGTTCTCGGAACGATCGCCGTTCGAGGCCGCCCACGAGACCAGCTTCACGACGTCAGGGCGATCCACGTCTAGCAGATGCAACAGCTCACTGCGCATTGCCTGATGTCCGGCCGGCGTCATGTAGTTTTTTGCACCGGCCGGAATCGGCGTGGCGCCGGTTTCCAGATCGTCGTTATCGTCGTTCGATGTTTCTTTTACAAATGCTTTGTTCATGATGGGTTCTGCCGACACCGGGTAGGGCGACACACGCGTGGCGCGGCCGCGACATTTTTACCAGATTACACGAAAGCGACGTTGATTGATGGCCGTAATGCCGCAAAACGGCAGAAATTGCTTTCCTTTTTTAACGACATCGCTATAATTACGTCTCTTAGTCGTGCGGCTGTAGCTCAGTTGGATAGAGTACTTGGCTACGAACCAAGGGGTCGTGGGTTCGAATCCTGCCAGCCGCACCAGTAATACCGCAGTCCACAAAGGCCTGGGTGTTGTTCACCCGGGCCTTTGTTCTTTCGCTGCAACGAGGTTCAAGTGAACAAGTTCGACATCGAAAAGAACAAGGGGCTGAAGCTCAATAATTCGTTGAAGCAAGCTGCGACGTCCAGTCGGTTCGGGCAAGGCGCGGCAGCGGTGCCCGATCGTCGTGAGCAGCGGCGGCTCGATCAGCAAAATGGCTTGTTACCATTCGCGTGCAAGCTGGATGGCAACCTGATCAAGCAGTTGCAGCAACGTGCGATGGCGCACGAAGGCGGGATGACCGCCGTGCTATCCGAATTGTTGATCGCCGGCGGTCTGGAAGCGAAAGCGTCCGACCCGTCCTGAAACGGATTGGCCTGATTGTTGTATGTTGCAAATGTAGCGCCCAGCGTGCGGCTGTAGCTCAGTTGGATAGAGTACTTGGCTACGAACCAAGGGGTCGTGGGTTCGAATCCTGCCAGCCGCACCACCAATATGAAGAAACCTGGATACGTTATCGTATCCAGGTTTTTTTTCGTATGCCTTCGCCGGCATGCCGTGCTGACTTCCTTTTTCAGCGTGCTGCGGGGACGCATTTCCCCCGAATTGCAACGGGCAGGCATCGGGTATGCAATATGCGTCGTACGGTGTCTCGCATGGTCCATGCGAGACGCTGACTACGATGAGGAGAGACTGCATGCTGGATCTGGAACGATTGACCGCGCATCCCGACGAAGCTACCCCCGACGACGTCCTTGAGCTGATTCGTCTACTGACGCTCGCGCGTGCCGGCCTACCCCATTACGGAACATCGGATGGTAGTGGCACGCCTGCTACGCCCGATGGTGAAATAGGTGATATCAAAAGTGTTGCGCGCCAATAGTGAGCAAAGGCGTATCGACGCATCGTGGCACGGGTGGCGAAGATAGGTCAGTGACAGCGAGTGCGAGACCCGCGCCGATGATGTGGTGCGATTCCGGTGCCAGTCCAGCGCGCGTCAGTATGCAGTGGCCCGCCCATCTTGAACGAAAAAAACGCCCCAAAGGGCGTTTTGAGATTGGCAGGCTGCCGAAGCTACCTGCCGTTACTGACCGCCACGAGAGCGGTCAGCTTTGTCTTATGCTTGTTTAGAAGCGATGACGCACGCCGACAGCAGCAGCAACTTGGCGGTTCGACGAGCTTGCTGAGCCCGTCGTGTTGATCACTGCGCCACCCAGGAAGTTCGTGCCCGTGAACTGTTGGTACACGGCTTCCGCGTAGACGTCCGTGCGCTTCGACAGCGAGTACGACGTCATCAGCGTACCGGTGTGGAACTTCGGCGACGCCGAACCGGCTGCGAAGCCCGATTCGCGACCTTGCGTGTACGTGTACGAAGCCGACACGTTCCAAGCCGGCGTCAGGCTGTAACGGCCGTTGACTTCGAAGTTGTTGAAGCGGATGTACGAACCCACGGGCAGGGCGATTGCCTGTGTCACGTTGTAGCTGTCCGACGACGCATTGTCGTACTTGCTTTGCGTGAACACAAAGCCGACCACTGCCGGGCCGAACGCGTAGTTCAGGCCAGCACCCCAGATGCGGGTGCGAGCAGCCGTGATCGGCGCCGAGCCGATCGCGCCAGAGGTCGTGTTCGAGCTTGTGTTGTTCAGTTGCGTGTACGCGCCTGCGAAATTGAAACCAGCGTACTGGTACGACACACCGCCGCTGTAAGCGCGGTTGTTCGAGAAGCCGCCCGCGGCATTGCTGAAACCGTACTCGCCACCGAACTTCAGACCGTTGTAGTTGACGCTCGTGTACTTGATCGTGTTGTTCACACGGATCGACGAATTCAGATTGTCATTGTCGTACGGGTGTGCAGCCAGCGTGCCGCCGTAGCCGCCACCGGTCAGGGCCAGCGGTGCCAGGTAGTCGACCACGGATTCGTACTGACGGCCCAATGTGACCGTACCGAACTGGTTGCTCGACAGACCGACAAACGCCTGACGACCGAATTCGCGGCTTTGTTGCAGCATGGTGCCGTTAGCAATGCTGAAACCGTTCTCCAACACGAAGATCGCCTTCAAGCCGCCGCCCAGGTCTTCAGCGCCACGCAGGCCCCAACGGCTGCCATTGATCGAGCCGCTGTTGAGCGCGTACTTCGCGCCCGAACCGGTGTTGTTCGTGTAAGCCACGCTGGCATCGATCAAGCCATACAGCGTAACGCTGCTTTGAGCATGTGCTGCGGTTGCGAGCATACCGGATACGCCGGCGAGTGCTGCGACGATAAGAGTCTTTTTCATAATCGGGTTCTCACTCCATTGAGGAACGTTTGGCTGCCCCCGTGCTTCAACGGCAACGCCTGACAGTAGGCTTTCGCTGCGACATATCGCCGCACCAAGTGTTGCCGAGCGGCCTATCGGTCGCCTGGCGAGGCGCCAATGGCATTCGGCCGGGGTTGTTTCCAGACAGGGAGAGTGTAGGGATTCGATCCCGAACGGCCCATTCATTGTGGCGCAACAATATGTTGCTGTTTGTGGAATAAACTTTTGAATATTTAAAAATCTTAAAAAACATGCGGTTACATGTGTGTTTCGAAAGTGTAACATTCAGTATCAGCCGCGAACGTTGCCTTGACACCACTTTTTCTGAGTGCTTTCAAATTGAAATATCGAGATGAGGTGGTCATTTGTAGGACTTTTCCTACGACATGAAGCAATTACGTGGTCAAGACAATCTCAAAAAAAAGCCTGAAAGCACGAATTTTTGCTCTTTGATTCGATGGAGAAGTAATACAACTGAAATACCCAGTGATATCGATCATCGGCGGCGACCACTTCCGGGCACATCTATCCGTCACGTTTGTGGTACGGACGATATGTCACCGCGTGATGACGATTCGATAGGACGCAAGGGGGATATTGTGCGGGCGTGGTTTGATTGCAGGTGTCCGCAAGAGCGTCCCACATTCGTAATGGTGCTGGATAAGCGGGAGGCAAACGGCGAAGTGCGCACTGCGGCGGTAAGACGAGGCAGAATCCGAGACTGTCTATATAGCTAACAGGCTTGACACAGAAGGACGGTCGTGGGGCTGGCGTCCGCAGCCATTGATAGGGTTAGACGACAGCCCGAAAAGATTCAAATAAGGCAGGTATTAACTGAACGAACGCACCTTGCGGCCGGAGAAGGAATCAATGCGTACATCGTCGTCGACATCAGCGACGGTTTCGACGGTGTCATTCCAGTCTTCCAGGATGTAACGACGCGCGTCCATCGGCGAGGACAGCAGGTTTTGCCAATGATCACCGTGCCAACTCAACGCGGCTTCGTTGACATTGGCCAATACCGCGCCGTCGTACGCCGCGTCATCCGAAGGGCGGCCTCGAAATGCGTCAGCCAGATGTGAAAGCGCTTTATTCAGTCCGTTGATCATCGTCATCATTTACTCCTGATAAAGGCGGCGGAGGCGGTGCAGGATGCGTCATGAACCCATAGGCAAAGCGCGCACCGACTTCGCTGCTTTATCCCAAGTATAGGCTGCTAACACCTTGTTACAAGCCGTGGAAACCCCGAGCCGTTTCCCGTTTGTTATTCAGTGTTACAGCAAAGACTTTCAGGAAATATTTACTCGATAGTGTGATAGGGACTTTTGCATCGGTAAAAGTGTTTTTTAGCAACGTCATTAAGATATTGCGTCGCACCAAAAGATCCACCATTATTGATATAAATTATTGTTTATAAACGAGTATTTTGATTCGGTAAAAATTATCTCATTTTTTCTGAAGTCGGTGCTTGAAGTCCTGTGACGGATTCATGTATAAACGCAACTGGACGGTGTCGTCCTTCTTTCACTCTTCCTCGAGTACCGCCGTGTGGAAATATTTACTTGCGATTGTCGCGCTTCAACTGGTGTTGGCGTTCGTCAGTTTTGCAATCGTCCGCGCGGGTACGGATCGAGAGCTTGAGGACGATGATGTGATGGAAGGCGTGGACGCGAAGTCGGACGTTTCGGCTCGCGTCGCCTGATGGCAGGCACTGGGCTTCACGGGGCAGGGCGGCGCTGGGCCAGCGCCGTTCGTAGTCGACACTTGGCGGCGGCTTGTGCGGCCGTCATAGCATCCGTGACGTTCGGTATCAATATGCGGGATGCCAATCCCGATCGGCAATATGCAACTGCGGTTGCACGCACGGCGATCGTAACCGGGGTGGATGGTGCCTCCCGGGCGAACGCCGGATCGGATCTGGCGAATTACGCACAGTCAGGCGCACGGCGCGCGGTCGCGGAAGCTGCAGGTAACGCTCCCGTGCCCCGCACGCCGTCCAATTCTTTTTCCGCGCTCGGTTTGGCACAGGATGCCGCCGTCGGCGCGATAGGTGAGGTTGCGAATGCGGGTACGCCGCTTGAAGTAAATCGGCCAACCACTTATTTGATCCACGCCGCCGCGCAGCGAGCGAGAGACCTCCGCGAGCACCCGCTGAAGGGGTGGTGGCCGGTTATTGCGCTATCGCTGCTAATGGGGGCGCTTGTGCCGTTGTGGTTGATGACCGGGGCCGTCGCGCGCCGGTATCGGTAAAGTACCTGCGGATGCGCCGCGCGTCACCTCCTCCCTGAAACGACAAAAAGGGACTGCGCATCCGGACAAATGATGCCCACGCGTCAAGCCGTGGCGCCGATTCCGCCGTGGCATATATGCGCCAACGCGGCAGGCAAGACCTTACGTTGATCCGCCGATACCGACGCCATGTCAGTGGTCCATCGTGTGATTGCTTTCGACAACAGCATCGGGCAGTCATCTCGATCCCGGAAGGGTTGCACTTGGGTCAGCGCGCCCATCAGCGATTGAGATACGCGATACAGATCTCCGCGCGCAATTTGATAAGCAGGGGCATCGACGTGTGGTACTCCGCCGCCTTGTTGCCATTGGGCAAACAAGGTGCGTTGCAATTGTTCACTCGCAATGGTCTGATCCCGAATGATCGGGTCCGCAAAATCCGGCGCCAATCCGTAATGCGGCGCCATTTTCATCAGGCCTTGTTCGGTTTCATCGTCGCGCTGAACATCTCCCGGTGATTTCCCCGCATGTTGCTGCTGCCATGCCCATGCGGCGAATGTCTGCGAGAGTGCCAGTCGCGACGACACGACTGAGACGATATTGAGAAACGCCGCCTGGGCGGTATTGTCCCGATCTCCCCGTGGCATCGTTTCTTTGAGTTCTGGTGCCTGAGCCCTGGCTGGCGCGATGGGCAGCACTAACGCACTCATCACGAGCAGCAATGCGGCGAGTGCCGCACCTTGGCGCGAACGCGGTGACCGAAATTGTGCGATGGATGACGGCAATACGCCTCTGGAAGCATAGGCGGCGACACCGACTTGTCGTGGGACAGTCGGCGTTGAAGACGGAAGCGACATGAAGACCTTGCTTGAAACGCCCCGGCGGGACCATGAGCGTTAGCATACCTCAGCCGATGCGACTGTCGTTATGACGCCTGCTTGCCTCGCGTGGGCACTTGGGCCGCCTTCTGCGATTGCTGTTCCGCGAGAAAAGCCTGTACATGAAGCGGAAGCACGGTATCGAGAAACTCGACCGCGACAGGGTCGGGATCAGCCTTGTTGACCTGGGCAGGAGGAGGGGCGATCGGGCGAGCTTTCATGGCGGTCCTCGATGGCAAGCGGATGGTGTAATCGTATTATCTGCCTAGGTGTTACGATTTTCCATAATCATGCGCAAGTATTAAACGGTCGTCGTACATATGCGACAAGATGCCGCATGCGTGTGTGGCACGATGATGTCATCTTGAGGGTGCGAAGACGCGCTATGACGAGGCTCTTTTAGCGCCTCGGTGGCGTGGTCTGTTGGCGACGCCGACGCTTTTTGCCGGACGCAAAAAAGGCAGCCCGCGGGGGCTGCCTTTTTCACTTTTTTGGTGCCGCATGCCGGATTCGAACTGGCGACCTTTTCATTACGAATGAACTGCTCTACCAACTGAGCTAAAGCGGCGAAACCTAAAAAACACCAAAACACGTTTCGTCGGCCGGCTTCACTGAAAGTGCTACCAGTCGCGAAGAACCAAAATTATAGCGTGCTCTTTCAATTATGCAAGAACTATTTTTTAAGACCAAGGTGGTCCTTCCGTTGGTCGCCAGCGTCAGCTATCGAGGTGGTACTGGGTCACCCGTTCGACTTCATGCTTCGACCCCAGGAATACGGCAACACGTTCATGCAGCTTGCTTGGGATGATGTCCATGATGCGACGCTTGCCGTCCGTGGCCACGCCGCCTGCTTGCTCGACCAGGAAAGCCATCGGGTTGGCTTCGTACATCAGCCGCAGCTTGCCCGGCTTCGATGGGTCGCGCTTGTCGGCCGGATACATGAAGATACCGCCGCGCGTCAGCACACGGTGGACGTCGGCCACCATCGATGCGATCCAGCGCATGTTGAAATCCTCGCCGCGCGGGCCGGCACTCCCCGCCTGCAGCTCGTCGATATAGCGTGTGACGGGAGGATACCAATGGCGTGCATTCGACGCATTGATCGCATATTCGCGCGTATCGACCGGAACCCGCATCGACGGATGGGTCAGTACCCACGAACCCAGTTCGCGATCCAGCGTGAAGCCGTTGACGCCGTCGCCGGTCGTAAGCACCAATACGGTCTGCGGGCCGTATACCGCATAGCCGGCGGCGACCTGACGGGTGCCCGGTTGCAGGAACGAGCCGGTGGTCGTGTTTTCACCGTCCGCTGATTCCAGCACGGAGAAGATTGTCCCGATCGACACATTGACGTCGATATTCGAGGAGCCGTCTAGCGGATCGAACAACAGCAAATAGCGGCCCTTCGGATATTCACTGGGAATCGGATGGATTTCCTCGAGTTCCTCCGACGCCATCGCGGCGAGATTGCCACCCCATTCGTTCGCTTCCAACAGGATCTCATTGGAGATGACGTCAAGTTTTTTCTGCACTTCACCCTGCACGTTTTCGCTGCCGGCCGAACCAAGCACGCCACCCAGGGCGCCCTTGCTGACGTTATAGCCGATGGACTTGCAGGCCCGGGCCACTACTTCGATCAGGAGCCGCAGGTCGGCGGGCAACTTTTGCGTCTTTCGTTGTTGCTCAATCAAATACTGGCTGAGCGTGGTGCGACGTTGCTGCATGGCGTGACTCCGCGATGGTTCAATTCCCTAGATTCTACCTTGGCGCGTCATCATGCCGCGCCAAGGGGCCCGGTCAGCCGTTGGCCAGGGCCTTTTCGATCACCTCTCGCACATCCTTCGAACGGGCCTTTGCGGCAACCCGCTCCAGTGCGAGCTTCATCTGTTCCTGCAGCGCCGGTGTGAACTTGCGCCACCGTTCCAGCGTGCGGGCAAGGCGCGCGGCGACTTGCGGGTTGAGGGCGTCCAGGTCGATGACCTGGTCCGCCCAAAACGCATAGCCGCTACCATCGGGTGCATGGAATTCCGACAAGTTGCCGGCGCAGAAGCTGAAGATCAATGAGCGGGCGCGATTCGGATTACGCAGATTGAATGCCTGATGCCGCAGCAGGGCGCGTACTGTCTCGATCGTCGCCGGCGCACCGGCGCGGGCCGGTTGCATCGCCTGCAACGCGAACCATTTGTCGATCACCAGGGCTTCGCGCTCGAAATGCCGATAAAAATCTTCGAGGGCGGTGCGGGCGGTATCGCCACCCAGGCGGACCAGCGTGGAAAGCGCCGCGAAGCGGTCGGTCATGTTGTTGGCCTGGTCGTACTGCGTCCGGGCCAACGACGCGGCGTCGCTTGGATCATCGCTCTCGGCGAGATAGCCCAACGCGAGTTGCTTCAACCCGCGCTTGCCTGACGCCGCCGGCGACGGGTCGTATTCGCCGGGCGTCCGATTCGCGTCATAAGTGGCCCGCCACTCGGTGTGCAGCGCGTTGGCCAGTTGGCGACGCAGTGCCTGCCGCGCGACGTGCACGGCGCGGGGATCGGCGCGATCCAACTGTTCTATCAGATAGGCTTCCGATGGCAACGTCAACGCCAGCTCACGGAATGCCGGTGCCAGCGCCGTGTCGCGCAGCACGCGGCCGAACGCGTCGACCACCGCCGAGTCGTACGTTGGCGTCTCGCCTCGCGCGGCGCTTGTGGCGGCTGTCAACAGGGCGCGCGTGGCCAGTCGCTGGCCCGCATCCCAACGGTTGAACGGATCGCTGTCGTTGGCCAGCAAATAGGCGAGCTGCGCATCGGAGTAGGCGAAGTCGACCACCACCGGCGCGGAGAAGCCGCGCAGCAACGAGGGGACGGGCGCCGCGTCGATCCCGTCGAAATGGAGCGTGGTCTCGCGATCGGTCAGTTCGAACACTTCGGTGATCCCGGCGGTATCGTCCTGCGGACGATGACGCGGAGCATCGCCTTGTACGCGCAGCGGCAGATCGTTGCCATCGGCACCGACCAGGCCGACCGCGAACGGCAACAGCAGCGGGTCCTTCGCGGTCGTTATGGCATGATTGTCCGGATAGGACTGTGTGATCGTCAGCGAATAGCGGCGTTTGCCCGCATCGTAGTGATCGCGTACGGTCAACAGCGGCGTGCCGGCCTGGCTGTACCACCGTTCGAACTGGGCAAGATCGCGCCCGTTGGCGTCGGCCATCGCATGGCGGAAATCGTCGCAGGTGACCGCCTGGCCATCGTGTCGCGCGAAGTACAGGTCCATGCCGCGGCGGAAACCGTCGCGGCCCAGCAGGGTCTGGTACATCCGGACGACCTCTGCACCTTTCTCGTAGATCGTGACGGTATAGAAGTTGTTGATTTCCGCATAGCTTTCCGGGCGCACCGGGTGCGCCATCGGACCGGCGTCCTCGGCGAACTGGGTTTGGCGCAGGACGCGTACGTCCTCGATGCGCTTGGTGGCATAGGCGCTTGCCGCCGCCACCGGGTCGACATTGCCTTCCAGCACGCCGGCCGCCATGTCGGCGGAGAATTCCTGGTCGCGGAAAACGGTCAAGCCTTCCTTCAGGCTCAACTGGAACCAATCGCGGCAGGTCACACGATTGCCGGTCCAGTTATGGAAATATTCATGGCCGACCACCGCTTCGATGTTCGCGTAGTCGATGTCGGTCGCGGTCTCGGGACGGGCGAGGACATACTTCGTATTGAAGATGTTCAGGCCCTTGTTTTCCATCGCGCCCATATTGAAGTCGCCAACCGCGACGATCATGAAGCGATCGAGGTCCAGGCTTAGGCCGAAGCGGTGTTCGTCCCAGCGGATGGAATGGATCAGCGAGTCCATCGCATGCCGCGTCTTGTCGAGATCCGCTGCCTCCACCCAGACTTGCAGCAATTTTGGCTTGCCAGTGGCGTCGGTGATGGTTTCCTCGATCCGTTCGAGCTTGCCCGCCACCAATGCAAACAGATAACTCGGCTTGCGGAACGGGTCTTCCCAGCGTGCGAAATGGCGTCCATCGGGGAGGTCGCCGGCTTCCAGGAGGTTCCCGTTCGACAGCAGCACCGGGTAGGCGGTCTTGTTGGCCCGGAGCGTGACCGTATAGACCGACATGACATCGGGCCTGTCCAGGAAATAGCTTATGCGCCGAAAGCCTTCCGCTTCGCATTGCGTGAAGAAGTTGCCATTGGACACGTAAAGGCCTGATAGCGACGTGTTCCGCGCGGGTGCGCAACGGGTTTCCAACGTCAGCGTGAACGGTGTGGCGCTGTCGGGCAATGCGTCGAAGATCAGTTCGGACCCCGCTTGGCGCGGCGTGACGGCCTGTCCGTCGATCGTGGCGGAAAGCAGCGTTAACTGTTCGCCCGTCAGTGATAATGGTTGACCGGGTTTTGCGTCGGGATTACGTCGCAAGGTCATCCGGTTCGTCACGATGGTGTCGTCAGGTACCAGATCGAATTCCAGGTCCACCGTGTCGATCAGGAACGCCGGCGGCGCGTAGTCGTGACGATGAATGACAGGCGCGCCGTTGCCGGCGTCGGGTTGGTGCGTGGGAACGGAAGCTGCGGGAGAGATATCGGTCATGGCGAATCCGAGGATAAAATCCGAGGGCAGGAATGGTATCGCCGCCAATGCGGCAACACCCGCATGGCATCCATGTAAATGGTTGCCTGAGCGACGATGCAGCTGTTCCGTTCATTGTACAAAATCGACCGCACTTCCATCGCCATTACATAGGCGCACGAGGGATTTACAGCGATAATAAAGCGTAGGATTGCACGTTGTGCGGTCCGTCGGACGTGGAAGGGTGGGTGCAAATGGATGGGATGGAGAATAGCAAAGGCCGAATTGGCGTGAGGCATCGGGTGTCGCGCGCAAAAGGCGGGCTGGACCGTGCAATGGCGACGGCGGCGATGAACGAGGCGGTGCGAGGGGGCGGTCATGATGGCCGCCCGGTGTGGCGACGCGTGGCGACCGCGGGGCTGGCGACCGCGGTCGCATTGCTAGGTGGCTGCGCCAGCTACGTGACCAGCAATGTCACGGCCTTTCAGGACTGGCACGGCAGTGATGCGCAGCGCACCTATACGTTCCAGGGGGATGCGGCGCGCGAGGACGACCTGGAGCTGCGCAGTTACGAGAAATTGGTCGACGAGACCTTGTCGACATACGGGTTCTCGCAGGTGCCGAAGGATAAAGCGCATTACGCGGTGACGTTGGCATTCGGCCAGCGCGAAACGACGGGTTATGCACCGCAGGCGATTTATCCCGGCGGTCCATTCGGGTATGACCCCATCTGGCGCGGCCGCCGTGGCTGGGGGCCGGGACCTTACTGGGGCGCGCCGCCGACGATCGTCAACCTGCCTTATGCGGCCGGCTTATCGCAACTGACGATCCGGATCAATAGCTTGCCTGATGGAAAGGAAGTCTATAAGGTCACCGCGCAACATGTCGGGGACCCCACGCCGTTGCCGATCGTGATGCCGTATCTGGTACGCAGCGCACTGTTTGACTTCCCGATGCCAAATGGCACGGTGCGCACTGTGAAGCTGCCCGCGGATCGCCGCAATCCGGCCACGAACGCCGGACTGTAACGAACGCCTTGCCGCCGGGCCTGAACGCCGTTCCGCCGTCATCCGTGGCGGCCTATTGCCGCCAGTGCCTATCGACCGTGCCCAGCATGGTTCGGCGCGCGTCTTCGTCGATAAATGCCGCCTCGAATGCATTGGCGACAATGCGATGCAATTCAGTATGGTTTAACTGCAATGCCTCGGCGATGGCAATGTAGTTGGCATTAACGTAGCCACCGAAGTATGCCGGATCGTCGGAATTGACCGTCACGGCAACGCCGGCGTCCAGCAGCCTCTTTAGTGTGTGCCGCTTCAGGTCGTCGAACACGCACAACTTCAGGTTCGACAACGGACAGACGGTCAATGCGATGCGTGTGTCGGCAAGATATCGGACGAGGTCGGCATCCTCCACCGCGCGGACACCATGGTCGATACGCTCTACCTGCAACAGCTTCAGCGCCTGCCAGATGTAATCGGCCGGGCCTTCCTCCCCCGCATGCGCAACGGCGCGCAGGCCTGCCTGACGGGCGGCGGCGAAGACGCGCTCGAATTTGGACGGTGGATTGCCGCGCTCGGACGAATCCAGGCCGACCCCCACCAGCCGGTGTCGATAGCGGTCCAGAAGCGGCAATGCCTGCGCCAGCGTCTCGAGCGCCGACTCCTCGGACAAATGGCGTAGAAAGCACAAGATCAATCGGCTTGAGATGCCCTGCGTGCGTTCGGCTTCGGCGAGCGCGGCCTCCATGCCTTCGAGCATCGCCGCCATCGGGACACCGCGTTCGAGATGGGTCTGCGGGTCGAAGAACAACTCGGTATGGATTACGTTGTCGGCCCGCGCGCGCGACAGATATGCCGCCGTCATCGCATGGAAGTCCCCGGCATCGCGCAATACGCCGGCGCCGGCGTAGTACACATCGAGAAAGGACTGCAGATCGGTGAATGCATACGCCGCGCGCAAGGCGTCGATCGACGGATAGGGCAGCGTGATGCCATGCCGCTGTGCCAATTGAAAGATCAATTCGGGCTCGAGTGAGCCCTCGATATGCATATGCAACTCCGCCTTCGGCGAACGACGCAGTGTGTCTAGCAGGATCGGGTCCATCGTTACTCCTAAGAAAACGTCAGGCTTGCGCGGCCGGCGGAGGAACGACCTGTTCGCGTTCCAGCAGCAGTTGCGCGACCGCCGACATCGCAATGTATTCGGGGGTATCGCCACGCAGGCCGTCGAGGCCCATCGGGCAGCGCATGCGCGCGATATGTCCCGGATCGATGCCGCGCATGGCCAGCCAATGCGCCAGTACTCGCCGCTTGGCTTTCGATCCGATCACCGCGAGGGACACCGCATCGCCGCGCCGCAGGACATGTTCCGCAATCGCCTGGTCCAGCGCGTCACTGTGTGTGACCACGAGGTAATGCGCCTGCGCCGGTGCCTGGGCGACGGCGGCAACCGGATCGGCAATCGGCAACGTGGTCACATTCGGTGGATCGCCGCATTGGCTGGCATGGGTTTCCAGCAGTGCGGGGCGATCGTCGACCCAGAGTGCCTGGCAGGGTAATGTCGCCAGCAGACGCACGATGGCGGCGCCCACGTGTCCCGCGCCGAATAGCACGACGGGAAAGGGCGCGATCAAGAGCGTTTCCGTCAGCAAGGGACCCGCATCCCACAGCAAGCAATCAGGATGTGCGCCACTGCCGTCGGGCGGGTCCGACAGGGCAACGGGGCTGTTGTCGGCGAAGCTGACCGTGCGCACCGTTGCGAGCCCGGCAGGCAGCCGTTTGGCCAGCACGGACACCCAGCCGAGATCCGCAATCGTCAGGCGCTCGTAGGCGAGGGTTACGGCACCATCGTGGCGGGCCGTTTCGGTGGTGGTGGACTGTTCCGTCCGCGGGTCATCATGCCAACGCACCGTCGCGATGGTGCCGATGCCGATATCGATGCGTTCAAGGTGACGCGTGACGGCGGCGGTACTGTCGCGCAGCATCTGGCGCGCGGTGTCGATGGCGTGGCGTTCGAGTGCTCCGCCGCCGATCGTGTCGAAGGTGCGATCACGTACGATGATCATCCGTGCACCGGGCCCGCGCGGGGTGACGCCTTCCGCGCGGGCCACGGTGACGAGGACGGCCGGATCGCCGTGGGTCAGGACCTGCTGCAGGTCGGTCAGCCAAGTGCGCGCACCATGCATCCGCCGTTACCTCCTATCAGCGCAAACGCGCGCGTTGCCAACGCAATGTACCCGCAACGCCGAAAAACGCCAACGCGAAACCGATCAAGGCCCATGCCGGCAGCGACAGGCCGAGCAGAGGAGGGTACGGCGTCTCGCACAGTCCTTGGGTTTTGAAGACGCCGGGCAGCCAGGTTGCGGGCGGCAAGCTGTCGACGATCGGTTGCAGGGCGTCGAAGCCGCAACTCTGCAACGAGGACAGCACATAGACGTGCTTTGCCGCGGCGGCGATGCCGCCGACCGCGGCAATTAACGTCAGCCACATGAATAATGTGCGCACGGCACCGCGCGGGCGCCCCGCCGCGGCGATGAAGGCGAACAAGGCCATGAACAGATAGGCATAGCGCTGCAGGATACACAGCGGGCAGGGGTCCTCGCCGCGAAAGTACTGCAGGTAGAGCGCCCCTCCCACGAGGGCCAGCGAGATGACGCCTAGCAGGATCAGCAAGCGGCGTTCGACTGGGGAAGCCTGGACGGAAAAACTGTTCGAGATCATGGGTTATGAGTTAGGTGACGCCGCGCTGCATGGCTGGGATCGGTCAGGGAATTAAAACCGGGGCACATACGAGATCCGTCGCGAAGGTGCCGACGCACGCATCGGCGTGCCGTGCGTTCGCGGTCTGGCCCCGCGCTCCCTGCGCATGGATTGTAGCGCGCCCGGTCCATTTGTGACGTGACCGTACCGTCCGGGCAGGCAATTCAGCGCGGGCCCGGTGCAAATTCCGGCGAGCGGACGCCAGCGTAACGAAACATACATTGTTTGCCGATGCCCTTGTATCATGGTTGAATATTTCATTAAGCTTTCAAATTCCATCGGGGGACCGCATGCATCACGAGGTGGGATTCATCCAGGATCTGGCCGTGATCATGGCGATCGCGGGCATCATCACGCTGCTGTTTCACCGCATTCGGCAACCGGTGGTACTCGGCTACATCCTCGCCGGGGTCATCATCGGACCGCACACGCCGCCGTTCAAGCTGATCAGCAACGAGCAGACGATTTCCACACTGGCCGAACTCGGCGTGGTCTTTCTACTGTTCTCGCTGGGTCTCGAATTCAGCATGAAGAAGCTGTTTCGCGTTGGCATGACCGCCGTGGTGGCCGCCGTCGCGGAAATTGCACTGATGCTGTGGCTCGGCTATGGGATCGGCCAATATTTTGGCTGGAGCGCGATGGATTCGCTGTTCCTTGGTGCAATGTTGGCCATTTCATCGACGACGATCATCGTCAAGGCGCTCGACGAACTGAAATTGAAGCGGGATCGCTTCGCGCAACTGGTCTTCGGCATCTTGATTGTCGAGGATATTCTTGCCATTGCAATGATTGCGCTGTTGTCAGGCGTGGCCGGAAGTGGCTCCGTCGATCCGTACGAAGTGGCGGTGACCTTGTGCAAGCTGGTGCTGTTCATGACCGTTTCGCTGCTGGTCGGTTTCCTGCTCGTGCCGCGTTTCCTCGATTACGTGGCCCGGTTCCGTAATACCGAAGTGCTGCTGATCACGACGCTGGGACTCTGTTTCGGCTTCTGCCTGATTGTGGTAAAGCTTGACTACAGCATTGCGCTGGGCGCCTTCCTGATTGGCGCGATCATTGCCGAGTCGCGGCAGGTCCACGCGATCGAGGCGCTGATTCAGCCCGTGCGGGATCTTTTCAGCGCGATCTTCTTCGTCACGATCGGCTTGATGCTGGACCCGGCGGTGCTGAGCCAGCACGGCTGGGCGATCGCAGTGATCACGGTCGCAGTGGTGGCGGGCAAGGTCATCGGATGCGGCCTGGGGGCGTTTGTCACCGGGAACGATGGACGGACCTCGATGCAAGTGGGAATGAGCCTGGCACAGATTGGTGAATTCTCTTTCATCATCGCCGCGCTCGGATTGTCGCTGCATGTCACCAGCGAGTTTCTGTACCCGATCGCCGTGGCGGTGTCGGCGCTGACGACGCTGTTCACGCCTTATCTGATTCGCGGCGCCGTGCCACTCTCCTCGTTCCTCGGTCGACGCATGCCCAGCGGTGCTGCCCGGGTGGGAAATACATACACGCGATGGTTGCAGAACCTGAGCCCGGGAAGCGGTCGGACGGTCTTGCTGCAGATGGTTCGGCGCATCATCTTGCAAATCGCGCTGAACCTGGCGTTGGTGGCGGCTATTTTTCTCGCGAGTTCGTATTTTTCGCCCTCGCTCGACCGTTGGCTTGGTGGGTGGATAGGTCCGGTACAGTTCCGCCATGCGGCGCTTTGGGGCGCAGCACTGATTGCCTCTATGCCTTGTCTGGTGGCCGTATACCGCAAATTGAAGACCTTGGCGTTGCTGCTGGCAGAGGTCAGCGTGACGCCCCGTCACGCGGGCCGATTCACGGGGGGACTGCGCCGCGTGATTGCGGAATGCGTACCGATTTTCGGAATGTTCGGTATCTTCCTGTTGATGGTGGCGCTCAGCGGTCGTATCCTGCCACCACGCGATCTACTGATCGTGGTGCTCGCGGCGGCGGCAGTGCTGCTGGGCATCACATGGCGTTGGTTCGTCCGCGTGCATGCGCATTTGCAGATCGCGTTGCGCGAGACGCTGGACAAGAACCGCGACGAGCACGCAGAGGAAGCCCACGATGCCGCAAGCGCGGGACGACGACACGAATCCCCGGAACGATAAGCCCGGCCAGGATGCAAGCGCCGCAACGGACGCAGCCGCTACCGATGCCCCATCGGGCATGGCTGCGCCCCATGCGACCGCGCCGCCCACCATGGATGCCCCCCCGGCACAGGCATCCGGGGCCCCAGACCTGAGCGGCCTTCATGCATCATCATCGTCGGCTGGAACGGTGATCCAGGGTGCTTCGCCCGCGCCGGCGACGCAGCCTGGGCCAGACACGCGCGCGGATTTTGTCGCCGCCTCGGAATCCACGGCGGCTGAAGCGCACGCCGCGCGCGACGCCGGCCAGGAGCAGCGGCCGCCGCGTGACATGCCGCAATACAATACGAAGCATTCGGAGCCGCCTTGGTCGGTCCTGGGGCGCGTGATTGCGGCGCGGGTGCGTGCATGGGCCGATCGTGCTGGCCACCGTGTGGCGCAGCGGACACTACGCATTGGCGTGTCCGCCCGGATTTTTCATCCGGAGCCTGACGGCAAGGGGCTTCGCGGCAAAACGCTGCAATACCTGGAAGAATCGATCTCGCACTGGGTGATGTCGCGTGACGTACTCGTGTTCATGGTGCCTACGGTAGGCAAGCAAGGCATGCTGCACGCCAGCAATATTCGCTTGCGTGATTATGCGAAGCACTTGGACGCGTTGGTATTGCAGGGTGGTGCCGATGTATCGCCGCAATCGTTCGCCGAACCGACCACGCGGCCGGAATGGCCCGGCGACCGGGTGCGCGACATGTATGAACTTGAATTGCTGCATGAGTTCATCGAGTCCGGCAAGCCGGTGCTTGGTGTCTGCCGCGGCTGCCAACTGATCAATGTCGCCTTCGGGGGCACGCTTTACCAAGACATCGCCACCGACGTACCGACGGCCTTGCCGCACGTCAACGACGAGTATGACCGGCTCACGCATGCGATCCGTTTTGCCGAAGGGGCGTCCTTTTCCGGCATGTTTGGTGGTAGAGGCGAGGCCCGGGTCAATTCGATCCATCATCAGGCGGTTGATCGCCTGGGCCGCGACCTGGTCGTCGAGGCAGTGTCCGCCGACGACGGCATTGTCGAGGCAATCCGCTACCAAAAGGCACCGTTTGTGGTCGGCGTCCAGTGGCATCCCGAGTTTCATCGTCCGCACAGCGACGCGTTGCTCGATTGCTCGCCTCTGCTGGACCACTTTCTCCGCGCCGCCCGCGAAACTCGGTTCTGACTTTCCCGTGCCCGCATTCGCGGGTGCGGGCGTCTCATCTTCATACCTTGTAAAGCACCTCCTTTATCAAAATGCGGCAAAACGACGCGGCGTGCCTTATCATTACGCAGTCGTTGACTAGTTAACTAATTCGCGGACGTCGGACGACCACGGCGACCGGTTGTTCGTGACGGTCCCGACAGGTAGGGGTCGCGCGCACCATCGTGGCGCGCGGTCTGGATTGCTTCCCCATAACAGGTAGACCATGAATCAATCACCAGAAACGCATCCGTCAGGGACGGCGGGCGTCAAGGCCGAAAGTAAGGCGCGCACGGTGTTCCGCGTCACCAGCGGCAACTTTCTCGAGATGTACGACTTCATGGTGTATGGGTATTACGCCAACGCGATTGCAGCGGCCTATTTCCCGAACCAGAATGCCTTTGCGTCGTTGATGTTGTCGTTGTCGGTTTTCGGCGTGGGTTTCTTGATGCGGCCGCTGGGTGCAATTTTCCTTGGGGCGTATATCGACCATCACGGTCGTCGCAAGGGCTTGCTCGTCACATTGATGTTGATGGCGGCCGGCACCTTGCTGGTGGCTGCGGTTCCCAGCTATGCAACCATCGGCGTGCTCGCTCCGTGCCTGGTGCTGGTGGGGCGGTTGCTGCAAGGGTTTTCGGCAGGTGTTGAGCTGGGGGGCGTTTCAGTCTACCTCGCCGAAATGGCGGGTCCCCGAAGCCGCGGTTTCTTCTGCTCATGGCAGTCCGGCAGCCAGCAGGTTGCCGTGATCTTCGCCGCATTACTCGGCGTGATCCTGCATGCGATATTGCCGGTCGAACAGATGACCAGCTGGGGCTGGCGCATTCCGTTCATTATCGGCTGCCTGATCGTGCCTTTCATCTTCGTGATTCGACGCTCGTTGCAGGAGACCGAGGAGTTCCAAAAGCGACACAACCGTCCGTCGGTATCGGAAATCTACCGATCGATGATCGTGAATTGGAAAATCGTCATCGCCGGCATGATGATGGTGGTGATGACGACAGTGTCGTTCTATCTGATCACCGCCTATACGCCGACGTTTGGTCGTAACGAATTGCACCTCTCGCAAGTCGACGTGCTCGTGGTGACCGTCTGCGTCGGCATATCGAACCTGATCTGGTTGCCGCTAATGGGCGCGTTATCGGATCGCATCGGACGGATGCCGATACTTGTCACCTTTACGGTGCTGGCGTTGCTCACCGCCTATCCCGCGATGAACTACCTGGTGCAGGCACCGTCTTTCGCACGCTTGCTCGGCGTGGAACTGTGGCTCTCGTTCATCTACGCCAGTTATAACGGCGCGATGGTGGTCGCATTGACTGAAGTCATGCCGGTGGAAGTGCGGACGGCGGGTTTCTCGCTTGCCTATAGCCTGGCCACCGCACTGTTTGGCGGCTTCACGCCAGCCATCTCGACCTGGTTGATCCACTACACCGGCAACCGTGCGGCACCGGGAATCTGGATGTCGTTTGCGGCGATCTGCGGTCTGGTTGCCACGTTCGTGCTGTTCCGTGAACGGCAGGCACGCGAACGTTACAAGCTGGCCTGATGCTGGCTTGATCACCCGGGCGGTGCGATTCTTCGACGGACGCACCGCCCATTTCGCTTTCAGGATGCCCGCAATACCTCAGGGCGGTCCTGTTCCAACAGTGCCGCGACATGCTCGATAACGGTGTGCCAATCGCCATTGCGTGGCTGACGGACGATACGGATCGAGGGATACCACAGGCTGGTGTCCGGGATGCCGGTCGTGCCGGCGTCGCTACCGCTCCTGTTTTCCTGGGTGCGGCTCCCGCACCACCGCCAATCCGCGACACATGACAGCAATAAGGTCGTGGGCTTGCCCATCGCACCGGCCAGATGCGCGATCGAGGTATCGATCGTGACGACGTGGTCCAGCGCGGCAATGCGTTGCGCGGTGATCGCGAAATCCTCGGCCGGCCGCTCCGGCACGACAATGCGTGCATGCGCGGATAACGCGTCGAGCAAGGCGTACTCATCATCACGAATATCGGTTTGCAGCGGATGCCATTCCGTATTGGCCTGGTATAACAGCGGTGCCAGCTCATCGAGCGGAATGGCGCGCTTGTCGAAGCGTACCGGGGCATTGTCCTCGTCATCGCGTGACGGCGAAGCTGCGCTGTTCGGTCGACGTCCCGACCAGGCGAACCCGATTTTTCGCGGTTGGGCGGGGACGAGTGCCGTTTGCATCGCTCCTGCTTTTGTCCCGCGTAGCAGGACGGTCTTTGCCAGCGCCCCCCGCGACGGCGCGGTGTCCGCCTCGCGACCGGGCAACGCGGCGTGCGTAGCGGTGTCGACCTGGGGGGCGGCACGCTCGGCGAACAGATAGGGCGTGGTCCACGTGCCCGCATCGCCCGGGCGGGGCAAGCGGCCGAGCCGGAGGCATGCCGGGATGCTGCCGATATGGCAATACGCGTCCACGTTTGGTGGCGGCGTGTCGACATCTCGGGTGATGACGGTCAGGCGTCGGGTACGCATCGAATCGATGGCCGCCCCGTTGTGGGCGAGCAAGGGGCGCAGCGCCGGCTGCAAGGCCAGTACGACATTCGCCCCGCGCGCGGTCAGGCAACCAATGAAGCGCAGGAACTGCATGGTGTCGCCATAACCCTGCTCGGCGAGCACCAATAACGTCCTGCCGGGCAAACGCATGTAGCACGCTTCCGTGTCCGGATCGGATGGCTGAGGCTGCGTGGCCGAGTGGGCGTCGCTTACTTGTCCGGTGCCCTTTGCCCCGCGACGGGCCGGTACCGGCATTCGATGCTGGCTGACGGGCTCACCCAGCCAGCGCGGTAGCGGCCGACCATCCGCCCCCATCGGCGCGGCGACGCGACGATCGCCGGCACGCAATGCCAATCGCGCCTCGAAGTGCCGCCACCCTGCCGGACTGCCGCCGTCGCTGAGCAACAGACAGGCGCGGCTGAATCGGGCAAGTGCATAGACGGGCGCAAGGGCGACCGCCGGATCCGTGCCATCGTGGTATGCCACGGCGCGTTGCAGATCGGCCGATGCCTGGCCCTGTAGCGATACCGCCGCCGCGACGCGTGCGGGAAGGGGCGTCAAGGCAATGACACGATCGAATGCTTTCGCCGCGCCGGTGGAATCGCCGTTTTCAAAGCGTGCCGCGCCGAGGTTCTGCCATCCGATGGGACCATGGGGCGCGACGGCGACAGCCCGTTCCGCGTGATGCAGCGCCGCGTCATGCACACCCTGGGCCAGGAAGGCCTGGGCTAGCTCGCAGTGCACCAGGTCCAGGTCCGGCGCAAGTTGCGCGGCCCGCAGCAGCGGTGCCGTCGCCTGATCATATTCACCTTGCAGCGCAACCGTCTGGCCGAGGTTGATCAGGGCGGGGACGAAGGCCGGCGTGATGCGCAGCGCATCGCGGAATGCCGCCGCGGCCGCATCGAGTTGTCCCTGCGCTTTCAACGCGACGCCGATGTTATTGATGAAACCGGGATGTCCGGGCTGTCTTGCCAGCGCATTGCGATGCGCGGTTTCGGCATCCGCATATCGACCCAGCGCAGCCAGCACGAGACCGCGCTGGTCATGCGTGGCCGCAGCGGCGGTAGTGCATTGCAAGGCCATATCGAAACACGATAAGGCATGGAGCAATGTACCGAAACGGTCGGCGACACCCTCGCCGGCGTCCTCCATCTGCAATGAACCCAGTGCCGATAAGGCCGCAGCGGCAACGTTGCGATCCGGTGCGGCACTCCTGGGTGTGTCGGCATCCGAAGGCAAGGGCGGGGCCGCATTGATCGCCGATGTCGTCGCATCTGGCGCCGTGCTCGCACTCGGCGCATCCGACTCGCGTGTCTTGTGATGCCTTGCCGCGTCGTTGTTCCATGCCGGGTTGGCTATTTTCAATCCGCTCAGGGGAATACCGCACAAGGCAATCGCCGTGGTGTAGGCGGAGCGTGCCGCATCGCGGTTGGCCTGTTGCCGATACACATGGCCACGATTCAGGTGTGCGGCAGGATGGGCCGGGTGCAATGCAAGCGCGGCATCGAATGCACGCAAGGCGATATTGAGCAGATCGATCGGCTTGGTGGACGGCGCGCGATCCCGTTCGCGGTGCATCGTCGCGGGGGCGGCTTGCTGCAAGGCCAGTACGCCACGCCAGTAAAAGGCGTCGGCACGTAACCGTGTGGGCAAGGTCGAATTCGTGCTCAGCGCGTCATAATGCTCGGCGGCGAGATCACACTGCCCGCGCCGATGTGCGTCGAGAGCGGCAGCCAGGAGAGCGTCGGACATCGGAAATCGGGATAGAGGATCGGGAGCTCAGAAGCGTGATGGCGGCCGTTTTGTTCTCACGCTCCGGGATCACGCTCAAGACGGTCTGATGGTGCGTAAAGTTGATCATACGAAATCGCACGTACAAACAACAACGGCCCCCGAAGGGGCCGCGTCCCTCTTCTGTTGCCAAGCCGGGAAGGCTCCGTAAGCGGATATTAGGCCGCTACAGCGTAATTGCGATCGTTTGCATTTACAAGATTGTGCGCTTAACGTGCGTCACCTTTCGAGCCGTCCGCTTCGGTATCCTCACCCCGTCGAAACCAGGTCGACCCCATCAGATAACGACGCCTCGTCTTTCGGCATCGGCATCTGGTGGAGCCGGGGGGAATCGAACCCCCGTCCGGAGCGCCCCAACGTGGCGGTCTTTGTACGACTATGCGCGCAGTGTAGCATGGTCGGCTGCCCCAATGCACATCCCCTCGCCGTGCGCACGGGCAAGTGTCAGCCTCGTGCGCGTTCCAGCAACGGCAACAACGCATCGGGGGTGTTGATCAACCGGTCCGCACCCCATTCGGCGGCCGGCAACGCATCGCCGCAATAGCCATACGCTGCGGCAACCGTCGCCATGCCCGCCGCCCGTCCGGCCTGGATGTCACGAAGATCGTCGCCCACATAGACAATGCGCGCAGGCGACACGTCGAGCAAGGTTGCGGCGTGCAACAACGGCGCGGGGTGGGGTTTCGGATGCGCGGTGGTGTCTCCGCACACAAGGCAATCGTTTGTCGGATGCAACGGCAGTTGCGCCACCAGAGGAATGGTCAACCGTTCGACCTTGTTTGTGACAATGCCCCAGCGGATGCCACGCGTGTCGAGCGTTGCCAGCAGTTCAGCAATACCGGGAAACAGCGTGGTCTCTACGCACAGGTCGCGTGCGTAGTTGGCGAGAAACTCATCGCGCATGGCCGGGAAGTCGTCGTGGTCCGGTCCGATGCCGAATGCGACGCCCAGCAGGCCCCGTGCACCGGACGATGCGACACGGCGTAACGGGTCCAGCGGCAGCAACGGTAGGCCACGATCGCGGCGCATCGCATTGGCGGCGGCGGCGAGATCCGGCGCCGTATCCGCCAATGTACCGTCCAGATCAAATAGAACCGCATCGATCGCTGTCAGCGCGTGGGTATCGATTGGCGTGTTCGTGGGCAAAGGGAGGCCGATATCGTCTGAGGGGGCGTCATTCATCGTGGGGCGAGCGCACAAGGGGGAAGGTGTCCGCGACGCGAGGCGTCACGAGGACATACCGCAGCCGTGCAGTCCACGCAAGACGCACGGCGTTCGGAATCACGTTGGCCGACGGCAGGCAAGCATATAGTTGATGCTGGTGTCATCGGACAGCCCGAAACGCTGGCTGAATGGCCTATAGGTCAGGCCTTTGAAACCGTGCGCGTGCAGTCCGGCGGTGCGTGCGAACGCGGCCAGTTCCGACGGTTTGATAAAGCGCTCGTAGTCATGCGTGCCGCGCGGCAACAGACGAGCAATGTACTCGGCACCGATCACCGCGAACAGATAGGCCTTCACGTTTCGGTTGAGCGTGGAGAAGAAAACCCAGCCCCCCGGTTTGACCAGCGTCGCGCAGGCGCGGACGATGGCCGCGGGGTCCGGAACATGCTCCAGCATTTCCATGCACGTCACGACGTCGTATGTGCCGGGTTCCCGCGCCGCGAGATCTTCGGCGGCGATTTCCTCGTATTCGACAGGTACACCGCTTTCGAGCGTATGCAGGTCGGCCACGCCCAGCGCTTCATGCGACAAGTCGATGCCCTTCACCGATGCGCCCAGCTTGGCCATTGATTCCGACAGAATCCCGCCACCGCAGCCGATGTCGAGTACGCGCTTGCCGGCCAACTGGGCCAGAGAATCGATCCACCCCAAACGAACGGGATTGAGCTCGTGCAGCGGCCGGAACTCGGCATTGGGGTCCCACCAGCGAGAGGCGAGGTCACTGAATTTCTGCAATTCCTGCGGATCTGCGTTCATGGTGTGCGAAGCGTACTGAATGTCGCCAAGTATATCGTTCGAAAGCCGCCACCGCATCCGTCGCCCATTGATGCCAGCGGGGCCGGCGCAGCGTGCAGAAACGGCAAAGCCCCGCCTAGGCGGGGCTTTGGGTCCACGTCCATCATGCGACCGACCGGGGAATGTCTCCCGGCCGATCGCATCGGCGACATTACTGCGCCGGCGTTTGGACTTGCTGCGTACCAACCACTTCCACTTCCACGCGGCGGTTCGGAGCCAGGCAGCTGATCAGCGCCTTGCGGTTCTTCTGGTTGCAATTCGTCACGACCGGGTTACGCTTGCCCTTGCCTTCCGTATAGATACGGTTAGCCGGCACGCCCTTCGTCACCAGGTACGACTTCACTGCTTGCGCACGGCGCATCGACAGGCGGTCGTTGTACTTGTCCGAACCGATACGGTCCGTGTAGCCCGTTGCCACGACGACTTCCAGGTTCAGCGCTTGCAGCTTCGATGCCAGGTCGTCCAGTTGTTGCTTACCGGCCGGCTTCAGTACTGCCTTGTCGAAGTCGAACAGTGCGTCAGCCTGGTACGTGACCTTCTGGCTGGAGATCACCGGTGCCGGCGGAGCGGGCGGTGCGACCGGAGCCGGTTGTTGTGCAACCAGTGCGCCATCGCACTTCGCGTTAGCCGTTGCCGGCGTCCAGAACGCGTCGCGCCAGCACAGTTCGTTCGTGCCGTTCATCCACACGTAGTCGCCCGAGCCGTTGACCCAGTTATCGTTCGTTGCTTGACGCGATGCCGGAACCGATTGTGCAAATGCCGACGCTGTGGTCAGCGCGGTCGCCGCGACGAGGGCGATCTTCGAAAACTTATTCATATTTCTCCTCTCGATTGTGAGATTACCGCAGCTTTCCTGCGAGCCTGATCACGAAGACAAGTCCTTTGACCGCGCGGAGTATATCACTGCCCCGGCCCGTTCCAGACGTGAGTCATAACGGAGGAGAGCGGCAATCTCGCCATGCAGATCGGACCTCTGAAAACCATTCTGCCACAGAGCGGAAAACCATTCGATAAATTTTTTGAACCTTCCGGAAACTTTGCTGTCGCGGATGTTGTTGTCCTGCCACAACATCCACTCGCTTTCGACGCGGAATCCAAGTCAAATAATTGCGGCGCGAAAGAAGTTGTGGTTCTTGTTCGCGCCGGAGGGGAGGGTAAGGGCCGTCTGAGACGGCGGCGTCTGCGGGCCATAAGGTGGCACCGCGGCAATCGGGTCGAGAAACCAGTGCGCGGCATGGTAAAATCGCGTGATTCGCAACCGACGGGCGGTTGCCGGACGCCTTTCTGGGCGTGCGGTGGTTCCGGGGACGCGGGGTGCGGGTCCGAATGTTGGTCTATCCATAATAATAGGCGAGCATGCGGCGCCGGGCCTGCGCGATAGCCGAAACGGCCGCCGTTCGCCAACGACACGGATAATGGATCAATTCGCGAAAGAGACTATTCCAATCTCCCTAGAGGAGGAAATGCGTCGTTCCTACCTCGATTACGCGATGAGCGTGATTGTGGGACGTGCCCTTCCAGACGTGCGCGACGGACTCAAGCCGGTTCACCGCCGCGTGCTGTATGCCATGCACGAACTGAACAACGATTGGAACCGTGCTTATAAGAAGTCCGCGCGTATTGTCGGGGATGTCATCGGTAAGTACCACCCGCACGGGGACACCGCTGCGTACGACACGATCGTCCGGATGGCGCAAACGTTCTCGCTGCGGTACATGCTGGTGGATGGGCAGGGGAATTTCGGCTCGGTCGACGGCGATAGCGCGGCGGCAATGCGTTACACCGAAATTCGCATGGCGAAGATCGGTCATGAGCTGCTAGCCGATCTCGACAAGGAAACCGTCGATTTTGTGCCGAACTACGACGGTTCGGAGCGCGAGCCCGCGGTGATGCCGGCGCGCGTGCCGAATTTGCTGATCAACGGTTCGTCCGGGATCGCGGTTGGGATGGCGACGAATATCCCGCCGCATAATCTCAACGAGGTGGTGGACGCGTGTCAGCATCTGCTGGCCCATCCGGATGCGACGGTCGACGACCTGATCACGTTTATTCCCGCGCCGGACTTCCCCACGGCCGGGATCATTTATGGCGTAACCGGCGTGCGCGAAGGCTATCGCACCGGTCGCGGCCGCGTGGTGATGCGGGCAAAGACGCATTTCGAGGATATCGATCGCGGCCAGCGGGAAGCGATCATCGTCGACGAGTTGCCCTACCAGGTCAACAAGCGCACGCTGCTCGAACGGATTGCCGAACTGGTCAAGGAAAAGAAGATCGAGGGCATTTCCGATCTGCGCGACGAGTCCGACAAGAGCGGCATGCGCGTAGTGATCGAGTTGAAGCGCGGTGAAGTACCGGAAGTCGTGCTGAACAACCTGTACAAGCAGACGCAGTTGCAGGATACGTTTGGCATGAACATGGTGGCCCTGGTAGATGGCCAGCCGAAGCTGCTGAACCTGCGTGAATTGCTGGAATGCTTCCTGTCGCATCGGCGTGAGGTGGTCACGCGCCGGACGGTCTTCGAATTGCGCCGTGCGCGTGAGCGCGGCCATGTGCTGGAAGGCCTGGCCGTCGCGTTGGCGAACATCGATGAATTCATCGAGCTGATCAAGGCCGCACCCACGCCTCCGGTTGCAAAGCAGGAGTTGATGGCGCGTGCCTGGGATGCGGGTCTGGTGCGCGATATGTTGTCGCGCGCTGAATCCGAGACACCGGGCGGGCGCGAAGCCTATCGCCCAGACAATTTGTTGCCGATGTATGGCATGGGTCAGGACGGTTTATATCGCCTGTCCGATACGCAAGCGCAGGAAATCCTGCAGATGCGTTTGCAACGGTTGACGGGTCTCGAGCAGGACAAGATCACCAATGAATATCGGGACATCATGGCGCAGATCGCCGATCTTCTGGATATTCTGGCGAAGCCGGAGCGCATTACCGCGATTATTTCCGACGAACTGATCGCGGTGAAGCAGGAATTCGGTGATGCACGCCGGTCGCATGTCGAGTTGAACGCGACCGAACTGAATACCGAAGACCTGATAACGCCTCAGGATATGGTCGTGACCATGTCGCATGGCGGGTATGTGAAGTCGCAACCGCTTTCCGAATATGCTGCCCAGCGCCGTGGCGGACGCGGCAAGCAAGCCACGCAAATGAAGGAAGACGACTGGATCGAGACGCTGTTCATCGCGAACACGCACGATTACATTCTCTGCTTCTCGAATCGTGGCCGTGTCTATTGGGTCAAGGTCTACGAGGTACCGCAAGGCTCGCGTAACTCGCGAGGGCGGCCGATCGTCAACATGTTCCCGCTGCAACCGGGCGAGAAGATCAACGTTGTGCTGCCGGTCCGGGAGTTCTCGGACGACCGGTATGTCTTCATGGCGACCGCGTTGGGTACTGTGAAGAAGACGCCGCTGGAGCAATTCAGCCGGCCGTTGCGCAAGGGCATCATCGCGGTGAGCCTGGACGAAGGGGACTATCTGATCGGCGCGGCGATCACCGATGGCAAGCATGATGTGATGCTGTTCTCGGATGCCGGAAAGGCGGTGCGTTTCGACGAAGGCGATGTACGCGCGATGGGCCGTGATGCGCGTGGCGTGCGCGGCATGCAGCTGGAGGATGGGCAATCCGTGATCGCGATGCTGGTGGCGGAAAACGATCAGCAGTCAGTGTTGACCGCCACTGCGAATGGCTTCGGCAAACGGACGCCGATCGAGGAATATACCCGTCATGGCCGGGGTACGAAGGGCATGATCGCGATCCAGACGTCGGAGCGGAACGGTAAGGTCGTGGCCGCGACGCTGGTTGAACCGAGCAGTGAGTTGATGCTCATCACGACAAGCGGCGTGCTAATCCGCACGCGGGTTTCGGAAATTCGCGAGATGGGTCGCGCAACGCAAGGCGTGACATTGATCAGCCTGGACGAGGGGACCTATTTGTCGGGTCTGCAGAAGGTCGTTGAGGCGGAGGTCGCGGCGGCGTTGGGCGACGTGGATTTGGATGAAGGTGACTTGGGCGACGAGCAGTCCGACGGCGCGACGGGTGACACATCTAGTAACGAGGATTCTGGCGAAAGTAGTGGCACGTCTGGCGGCGAGGAGTAAAATCCCGTGCGATATGGGCTGTCGGGTTTGTGAAAGCTATTCGCCGGGCGGGCATGATTCTAGCGTCGTGGCATTTTACGTTCACGAGCCCGGTGTGCGCCGCCCGCAAGGCGTGCGTCTCAGCAGTTATAACAATGGAGCGATGATGCAAAAACGTTTTACACATCTGGTGTTGGCTGCCCTGTTCGTGTCCCCGCTGGCAATGTCGCAGGCTTTGCAAAGCCAGCAACAAGCGCCTGTGCAGCAGGCGCCTGTTGCGCCGCCGGACGCAGCAAAGGCCGCGGCGATAGCCGATCTGTTGAAGGCGATCGATGCCGACAAGCTGGCCGGTGCAATTGGCAACAGCGCTCAGATGCAAGCAAAGCAGTTGGTTCCGGCGATCCTGTCCGATGCACTATCGGAAAACAAGACGCTGACGGACGCACAGAAGCAAGCCGCCGTGCCCGAGTTGCAACAAAACGAAGTGCCGAAGCTGGTGAACAGCGCCGGCCAAGTTTTCGCAACGTCGCAGTTCCGTAATGAAGCGGTGCAGGCTCAGAAGGATGCCTATAACCGTTACTACACGACGTCCGAAATCAAGGATTTGACGAAGTTCTATACGAGCCCGACCGGCAAGAAATTTATCGAAGTGCAGGATCAAGTCGGTCGTGATGTCGTCAACGGTCTGATGCAAAAGTACATGCCGCAGTCGATCCAGGCAACACGTCAGACCGCTGATGCGGATGTCGCCGCAACGAAGCCAGCAACCGGCTCGGCGACGAAGTCGAAGTAATGCCTTGGCGCGGCCTGACGGCGCCCGTGACCCCGGAGGGTTGATCACTACGTGATCACCGAAGGCAATTTTCGCCTTCGGGAGAAAGGTTGGTGAGATAATGGCCGTTTGCGCGATCGCGCAAACGGCCATTTTGTTTTTGCGGCTACCGCGTTTCGCACCGGTTTTCGCCCATATGTTCCATAAGGGCTAGGTCCGGGACGTAATGTGGTCGATCGCGCACAAGTCCCGTTGTCCTTCCTTGCTTGCAGGTTCACCATGCGCGTATTCAATTTCTCCGCAGGCCCGGCCACGCTGCCGGAATCCGTGTTGCGACAAGCTGCCGATGAGATGCTGGACTGGCGTGGCAGCGGCATGAGCGTGATGGAAATGAGTCATCGCGGCAAGGAATACATGGAGATTCACGCAAGAGCGCTGGCCGATCTGCGTGAACTGCTCGGGATACCAGAGAACTATCGGACGTTGTTTCTACAAGGCGGCGGCCTCGGTGAAAACGCGATCGTGCCGATGAATCTGCTTGGCGGGGTCGCAGCGGGACGTGAAGCCAATTTCGTCGTGACCGGATCATGGTCGACGAAATCACAAAAGGAAGCTGAACGGTATGGCGTTGCCCATATCGCCGCATCGGGCAAGGGCGAAGGTTTTATCGGTATCCCGGCGCCGGCGCAATGGCGTCTGTCGGCGAATCCGGCCTATCTCCACATCTGCACCAATGAAACGATCAACGGCATCGAGTGCAATCCGGACCATATCGGTGCGGCTAGCGCACGGTTGGGCGCCCACGTGCCGCTGGTCGCCGACATCTCGTCGCATATGCTTTCCCGACCGATGAATGTGGCGCAATACGGCGTGCTGTTTGGCGGGGCGCAGAAGAACGTGGGCATTGCCGGGCTGACGGTGGTCATCGTGCGCGAGGATTTGCTGGATCGCGCGATGCCGATCTGCCCGTCGGCGTTCGAATGGAAGACGGTTGACGCGAACGATTCGATGTTCAATACGCCGCCGACGTATGCCATTTATATCGCGGGTCTGGTATTCCAATGGATGAAAGCACAAGGTGGCCTTGCGGCCATCGAAGCGCGGAATATTGAGAAAGCTCGCCTGTTGTACGAGACGATCGACAACAGTGATTTCTATCGGAATACGATTCAATCCGATGCGCGTTCGCGAATGAACGTACCGTTTACGCTGGCGGACGAATCGCTGAACACCGCCTTCCTGGAGGGTGCCAAGGCGCGGGGACTGATTCAGTTGAAGGGCCATAAGAGCGTAGGCGGTATGCGCGCCTCGATTTACAACGCGATGCCAATCGAAGGTGTGCGCGCCTTGGTCGACTATATGCGTGAATTCGAGCAACGCGCCTGACGGGGTGGATGGGAGCGATGTCGTGCCCCAGGGGTGCGGTGCGGGGTGAAACGAAACGATCACGGTATCCGGCGTTTGGAGAGCGGCGGATACCGTGAAAGGTCTCAACGGAATGCATAGGGTGGAGCGGGAGATGGAAGGACAGACGGCACACGACGCCAGCACGGCGACAGATTCACTGGAGGCGCAACTACAGCCGTTGCGTGAGCGCATCGACCAACTCGACGCGCAATTGATCGGCCTGCTGAACGAGCGCGCCGCGGTCGCGCACGCCGTGGGTGAGGTGAAGAAGCAGTTTGACGCGCCGGTGTACCGTCCTGAGCGCGAGCAACAGGTGATCAGCCGGTTGCAGCGGATAAGCCAAGGTCCGCTGCGCGACGAGCATATCGCGCACATCTGGCTTGAGATCATGTCGGCGAGCCGTGCCTTGGAAAAACCGACGACGGTCGCCTTCCTTGGTCCGGCAGGCACGTATAGCGAGACAGCGGCGCTCGATTACTTCGGAAATTCGGCCAGTGGCTTGCCCTGTTCGTCAATTGACGAAGTGTTCCGGTCGGTGGAGACGGGCGCGTCGGAATTCGGTGTCGTGCCGGTCGAGAATTCGACCGAGGGCGCAGTGTCGCGCACGCTCGATCTCCTGTTGCACACCACACTGCCCATCATCGGTGAGATCGCCTTGCCGATTCACCATTCACTGCTATCGCGCTCCGGTGCCCTGGCGGATGTGGACGTGGTCTGTGCGCATCCTCAGGCGCTGGCGCAATGCCAGCAATGGTTGTCGACGCATCTGCCGAAAGCGGAGCGTCGTCCGGTGTCCAGCAACGCGGAGGGCGCGCGCCTGGCCGCCGAGGACCCGCGTATCGCCGCCATCGCCGGAGAGCGTGCCGCCGCGCATTACAAACTGCAGACCGCGGCGCCGATGATCCAGGATGATGCGCACAACCGCACCCGCTTCTATGTGTTGGGCGGCACGCCTCCGGCACCGACCGGCGCTGACCAGACGTCCTTGATCCTATCGGTGAAAAACGAAGCAGGTGCGGTATATCGGATGCTGGAGCCATTTGCACGTTATGGCGTGTCGATGACGCGATTCGAGTCGCGTCCGGCACGAAGCGGCAGTTGGGCCTATTACTTCTATATCGATGTCGAAGGACACCGCGACGACGCGAAGGTTGCCGATGCGTTGCACGCGCTGACGGACCAGGCCGCATTC
>NZ_LAQU01000038.1 GCF_000970345.1 Robbsia andropogonis
ATTGCTATTTGCCGCGTTGCTTCAGGCTGGCAAAGGCGGCTGCCATGGCATTATTGCCCGCAGGAGCGCTGCCGCCGCGCGAACGGTCATGCCCTCCTCCTGCCCTTGCACTGTTGCCGCCGCGAGTACCCCGAGCCGTCCTGTTCGTCGTGGGGGCATCGCGACCCTGGCCGGTGGCCATTGCGTCAACATCGTCGTCGAGTCGCATCGTCAGCGCAATCCGTTGCCGCTTGACATCCACTTCGATGACTTTCACTTGCACGACCTGACCGGCCTTGACCACCTCGTGCGGGTCTCGGACGAATCGCGTGGAAAGGGCCGAGACGTGTACCAGGCCATCTTGATGCACGCCAATGTCGACAAAGGCGCCGAAGGCCGCCACATTTGTCACCACGCCTTCCAGGATCATGCCTGGCAACAGATCCGATACTTTTTCGATGCCCTCCTTGAAGGAGGCCGTCTTGAACTCGGGGCGCGGATCGCGACCGGGTTTTTCCAGTTCGTTCAGGATGTCACGAATGGTAGGCAGGCCAAAACGCGCGTCGACAAATTCGGTGGGCGTGATGCGCTGCAGGATGTCGCGATTGCCGAGCAGTTCCGCGGCGGTGCGCCCGATTTTTGTCAGCATCCGTTCCACCAGCGGGTACGCTTCCGGGTGGACCGCGGAGCGGTCGAGCGGATTCTCGCCGGCGTTGACGCGAAGGAACCCCGCGGCTTGTTCGAATGTCTTGTCGCCAAGACGCGGCACGTTGCGCAACGCCTCGCGCGATGTGAATGCGCCATTGGCATCACGATAGTCGACGATATTGCGGGCCAGTAGCGCATTCAATCCGGAAACACGCGCCAGCAAGGCAACGGAGGCGGTATTGACATCGACGCCCACGGCATTCACGCAATCTTCCACGACAGCATCCAGTGCGCGTGCGAGTTCACGTTGATTGACGTCGTGCTGGTACTGCCCGACGCCTATGGCTTTGGGATCGATTTTGACCAATTCCGCAAGCGGGTCCTGCAGGCGGCGCGCGATCGATACCGCGCCGCGCAGCGAGACGTCCAGATCCGGGAATTCCTTTGCGGCGAGTTCCGAGGCTGAATAGATCGATGCGCCTGATTCCGACACGACGATCTTCGTCAGCTTCAATTCCGGATGGCGTGCCATCAAATCGGCAGCCAGCTTGTCGGTTTCGCGAGACGCGGTGCCGTTGCCGATGCTGATCAGCTCCGCGCCGGTTGCCTGCGCCATTTTTGCAAGGCGGGCAATCGCCCCGTCCCAATCGCGTCGCGGTTCATGTGGATAGATGGTATCGGTCGCCAGCAACTTGCCGGTACGATCGACACTTGCCACCTTGACACCGGTCCGGATACCGGGGTCAAGGCCGATGACGGCCTTCGGGCCGGCCGGCGCGGCCAGCAAAAGGTCCTTCAGGTTGCGCGCGAAGACCGTGATCGCCTCGGTTTCCGCCGTATCGCGCAGGCGGCCGAGCAATTCGTTTTCCAGGTAGGGTTGCACCTTGACGCGCCAGCTCCAGCGGCAGACATCGGACAGCCATTTGTCCGCGGGGCGGCCATTATTGCGGATACCGACGTGCGAGGCGATCGTCAGTTCGCAGGGATGCGGCACTTGCGTGTCCAACGCCTCGCCCAGACCTAGTTTTACACCAAGGATGCCGAGGTTACGGGCACGGAAAAGCGCCAGGGCGCGGTGCGACGGCACTGTTGCAATGGACTCGGTGTAGGCGTAATAGTCGCGGAATTTTTCGCCTTCTTCCAGTTCCTTGCCTGGCACCACGGTGGAGGTGACGATGCCGCGCTGCCACAAATCGGCACGCAGCGTGGCCAGCAATTCCGCCGTTTCGCCAAAGCGTTCGGACAGGATGTCGCGCGCGCCGTCGAGTGCGGCCTTCGTGTCGGCCACGCCCTTGTCCGCATCGACATAGGCTTGTGCTTCGGTTTGCGGATCACGGGTCGGATCGGCGAGGAGCATGTCCGCCAAGGGCTCCAGTCCGGCTTCACGGGCAATCTGTGCCCGCGTGCGACGCTTCGGCTTGTAGGGCAGGTAAAGGTCTTCCAACGTCTGTTTGCTGTCGGCCGCGTCGATTGCGGCGCGCAACGTGGCGTCGAGCTTGCCTTGCTCATCGATGCTTTGCAGGATGGCGGCGCGACGATCTTCCATGTCGCGAAGATAGGTCAGCCTTTCCTCCAGCATGCGCAACTGGGTGTCGTCCAGGTTTCCCGTCACTTCCTTCCGGTAGCGCGCGATGAACGGGACGGTGGCGCCCTCGTCGAGCAGGCCGACTGCCGCGGCCACCTGGCGGGGCTGCACGGCCAATTCCGTGGCGATGCGTTGTACGATTTTCTGGGCTACGGTATCCGTCATGAGCGAGGCGGTAAGTCAGGTTGCTGAAGCCGGGCATTGTGCCACAAACCGCCGGCCATTCGGCCAGGTCTCGCCATGCCGCGGCGCGCGGCCGCCAATGGTAGAATTCGGTGCGTATCACAGCCGTTCCGATCCTTCATTTCGCCCCTGCCGCTTTGACTTCCGTTCCCAACCTCCTGCCTACCCAGGCCCCGGTCGCGACCGCAGCGTCCGATACACACGATGTGCACGCGTTTGCACTGTTTGCGGATGCTTGCGCGATTCCTAGAACAGTAACCCCGGGCGGCGTTGTAGGCTTGTCCGTCGACGCATGCAATCGCACTGTTGCACGACGCCGCGTGCGGCGTCGCCCGGGACCGGTGCTTGCCTGGCTCGCGGCCGTCGCATTTGTCACCGTGGCGTACCAGGGGGCGTGGGCGCAGGCTTCGCGTCCTTCGGCGACACCGGCAACACCAGGCGCACCCGCACCGGCGTTATCCGATGCCGCGTATGCGCAGCGGACAGCGGAATTCGATGCGCAACAACAGCAGTTGAACGCCCGCACCGCGAAGAACGAGTACACGTATGCGGTTGCCAAGCACAACTGCTACGCCACGTTCTTCGTCAACCATTGTCTCGACGTGGCGCGCGACAAAATGCGTGACGAGAAGGCAAGTATTCGCGAGGTGCAGTTGAAGCTGTCGGCGGATCGCCGTGCGGCGCGTGAGGAAAAGCGCGAGGCGGATGATGCGCAGCGGCTGGCGCAGCAGCGCGCGAATGCGCCGCAACGTGCGGCCAATGAGCGTCAGCATCGCGCGGCCTATGATGCCAAGCAACAACAGCATGCAGTCGACCAGGCGAAACGGGGCGACAGCGCACCGCAGCGCCAGGCGAATGTCGATGCGTACAATCGCAAGCAAAGCGCTTATCAACAGAAGCTCGATGCGGCGCGGCAGAATGCCGCCGCTGATGCGCAGAGGCGCCAGGAAAACGTACAGCGCTTCCAGGCCAAGCAGGACGATGCGGCGGAACGGCAAAAGACGTTGGATGAACGCCGCGCAAATGCCGCACAGCGCGCGGCAGCCGCTAGTGCCGCGTCGGCGACCAGCCAGTGACCGATTCGATCGATTCGGTGCCTGACGAAGCCCGACGACACGCGACGCGCGGCCCGGACGCCTCGGCCGCCGCGACGGCGGGTCAGGCCGCGTCGCCTGACCCCAAAAACCGGGTGTGGCCGCCGATTGCCCGCCAATGTTGCCTAACCGCCGGCGCGTTGCGGAACTCGAGACGTTGTTTGACGACGCAGGCCCACTGGCGCGGCATATTTCTGGTTATCGCCCGCGTGCATCGCAGTTGAGGATGGCGCTGGCTGTCGCCGCAGCCATCGAGGGCAGCGCGCCGCAGGCCGCGGCGCGACCGTCGCGCGCGCAATTGCGTCTGGAAGCCGCCGAACGTGGTGGTCTTGCATTCGCAGCGCCTGGAAGCCGCGCAGAGGTGGATGTAGAAGACAGCGATCAGGCAGCGGCGGTGCTGGATGGCAGTGATCTTGCCGGTGACCCATTGACATCGACGCCGGTTGGCGCGGACGGTGGCAACACGCTGATCGTCGAAGCCGGAACCGGGACGGGCAAAACGTATGCCTACCTGGTGCCGTCGATGTTGTGGGGCGGCAAGGTCATTGTGTCAACCGGCACCAAGCATCTGCAAGATCAATTGTTTCTGCGGGATGTGCCCACCGTACGCGATGCATTGGCGGTACCGGTCACAGTGGCGATGTTAAAGGGCCGGGCAAATTATCTTTGCCATTACTATCTTGAACGAGCGCACGACGGCGCCAGGACGATGTCGCGGCAGGACCTGAGCCATCTGTCCGAAGTGACCCGATTTGCAAAGATCACGCGTACTGGCGATAAATCCGAGTTGTCGCGGGTTCCGGAAAACGCCCCGATCTGGCCGCTTGTCACGTCGACCCGAGAAAACTGCCTGGGTCAGGAATGCCCGCACTACAAGGACTGCTTCGTCATGCAGGCGCGCCGCGAAGCGCAGCAAGCAGACGTCGTCGTCGTCAACCATCACCTGTTTTTCGCGGATATTCTGCTGCGCGACACGGGCATGGCGGAGTTGCTGCCGACGGCAAACACAGTGATTTTCGACGAGGCGCACCAGTTACCGGAAACCGCTACGCTGTTTTTCGGTGAAACGGTGTCGACTGGTCAATTGTTGGAACTGGCGCGAGACAGCGTTGCCGAAGGGCTGTCGCACGCCCGGGATGGCGCCGACTGGCGCGAGCTGGCGAATCAGCTGGAGCGCGCCACGCGCGACGTGCGGCTGGCATTTGGTCCGCAGATCCAGCGCCTGTCGCTGATGCAGATGGAATCCGATCATCCTTTCCATGCCGCGCTCGATGATGTGGAGGCGACGCTGAGTACCTTGATCGCGGCGCTGGGCCAGCAGTCCGAGCGTGCAGAATCTCTTGCCGCGGCGCTGCGGCGCGCGCGCGAGTTACAGGACAGCATTGCGCGCTGGCGCGAAGGCGCTTATGCGGCACCCGCCGATCCTGAAGCGTTGGAGGCCGCGGAATGCCTGCCCGAAAGCGCCGGAATCGGCGAGGCGGATGATTCTCCGCGTGCGGCGGCGCGGAAGCGCCGGGCAGGCACTTCCGTGGGTTCCGTGGAAGTCGGGCAGACAACGGCTTCTAGCGCGGACGTCGACCTGCCTTCGCTCGATGGTAATCGTCCGGCCCGGGTAACACGCAAGGAAATCGAGACGGTCCGCTGGATTGAGGTATTCACGCATGCGGTGCAGTTGCATCAGACCCCGCTCTCCGTCGCGCCAATCTTCGCAAAACAACGTGCTGGCGTACCGCGCGCCTGGGTGTTTACCTCGGCGACGCTGTCCGTGAAAAACGACTTCACGCATTACGCGGCGCAGATGGGCTTATCATCGGAGCGGTCGATGACGCTGCCAAGCCCTTTCGACTATCCGAGCCAAGGGTTGCTGTACGTGCCGAAAGACATGCCGCAGCCATCAGCACCGAACTTCACCGACGCGGTGCTCGATGCAGCGCTGCCAGCGATCGAGGCATCGGGTGGTCGGTGCTTCCTTTTATGCACGACATTGCGCGCTGTCGAACGGATGGCAAGCCGGTTGCGTGCAGTAATCGAGTCGCGTGGATGGACCTATCCGTTGCTCGTGCAGGGAGAGGCTAGTCGTACCGAATTGCTTGATCGCTTTCGCCATTATGGCAATGCAATCCTCATCGGAAGTCAGAGTTTCTGGGAGGGTGTCGACGTGCGAGGCGATGCGCTTTCGCTGGTCGTCATCGATAAACTGCCGTTTGCGCCGCCGGATGATCCGGTGCTGGCTGCACGCCTCGACGCGTTGACGAAGAAAGGACTAAGCCCGTTTGCCATGCATCAATTGCCGCAAGCGGTGATTACACTGAAGCAAGGCGCCGGTCGTCTGATTCGAGCGGAAAGTGATCGCGGCGTATTGATGATCGCCGATACCCGTCTGGTCGAGAAACCGTATGGCCGGCGTATCTGGCAAAGCCTGCCGCCCTTTACGCGAACACGTGATATTGCGGAGGTCATTGCGTTTCTCACGCCGTCCGAACAATAGCACATGCGCTCCGCGCGCAAAACCTGTCGTTCGACCATTGCCTTTGCAGGTAACGCCGGGGAGCGAATCCGCTTTATCTGTCTCGCTTTCATTTCGGCGAACTTACGTCAGGTATTACGACGTTTATTGTAGTGCATAACAGTTTGTAGTCCTGTCTTATTGTCTAGTGATTGAATAAAAGCGATCTTCTCCAGCTATTAACACACGGAGAAACATGATGCGCGTAATCATTATTTCATTAATGGCTGCAGGTCTATTGGCTGGATGCAACAAAGGTAAGAACGGCGGGCTCCGTGTCGATCCCACCGTGCCTTACCCCTTAACCGTGGAAACGATCCATAGTGGCACGAAATATGGAAAAATGTACACGTTGGTGACATTGAAAGATGGCAGCACTTATTTGCGATTCTCCGATTCTATGTCTCAAGGCTTTTACCGCTACGACATTATTTCCAAACGAAAAGATAATGTAGCCCGCTTTACAGGCTACGTATTCTCAGAGGGACACACGGATTCGTCGACATCCGATGGATCGCTGAAATTCGATGGAGACAACGTAACATTTGAAGGTCGGAGTCCGGCTGGTCACGAGCAATTGAAAGTTGAAATGCAGCAAATAAAGCCGGAGAATCCAGCGACATACCCATGGAAAACCCTGCCATCCAGCGCATTTAACGGAAAGTATAGCGTGCGTTTGCACACGCAGACGAGACCGAGGCCAGTAACGTTCACCATTGCAAATGGCGCAGTGACATTTGATGAGTGCAACATTTCTGCGATCGTAAAACCATCGACAAATGCAAGTGTTGCACGTCTGGTCTTGACGGTCCCGGATGGCAACGGGTGTGGTTTGAAACCGCAGAAGGATGTGACAGGGATCGTGATGATGGATAGCCCGATCACTGGAACGCTGATGGCGGATAAGCGAGGCACTTGGCTGTCTGAGGGCGTCTTTGGTGAATTTAAAAAAACGGCGGAATAAGATTTGCCAGGTAAGTATCGCGTTGACGTGTACGCGATCATTGCGCTAACGGATATGGGCGAACAAGTGCATTCCCCTCCAGTAGGCTGCCAATATGTGAAACGCTGGAAGCCTATCGCTGACAATGATGCCTTGCCCGGAATGTCGAGTTGATTCAACGTATTCTCTTGCTCTGGCAGGAGAGTCGCGGTGCGCGTCGATATCGGGAAATGAGGCGCCTGGAGCAGGCTCCGCTCAACCCGCCGAAGAATAACAATTCGCAACCTTGGACCACGCGCTCGACAGCTTGTTGAGCGAGCTACGAAGATGCCGAATTGTATGTGTTGGCGGATCAGTCGCAACCATGCACCCGCACGGACACGGTATCTACCGTTCGTTCGCGGCGGTGCCGCTGTCAGCCTCGATCGCGATGATGCGTCCAATATGGCGCACGCCACCCTGTGACAACGAACGAATGCGCTTGCGGCGTCGAGATCAGTGCCTGGTGTTTCAAACGCCAGGCACTGGTTCACTTATCACCAGATCTGATACCAGGCTTTCTTCGGCTTATCGGCCGGGACGCTTCCTGGCGGGAAAGTCGCCGCAATCACGCTCTGCGTATCTTCCGCCAGCTTGGTTTCACCCAGCGCCTTGTAAGAATCCACCATCACTTGCAGCGCATCCTTCGTCGCCGGCGCGCCCTGGTAGTTCTTCAATGCCGTCTGTGCACGGTTAACCGCCGCGACATAGGCACCGCGCTTGTAGTAGTACTGGGCGGAATGCACTTCGTGCGTTGCCAACGCATTCACGATATAACGCATGCGTTGCGCTGAATCCGGTGCGTACTTGCTTTTCGGGTAGCTGTCGACAATCTTCTTGAAGGCGTCGTAGGACGCGTGCAGCGACTTCGGATCACGGTCGGACAGATCCTGGCCGCTGAAGCGGCCGAACAAGCCGAGGTCGTCGTTGAAGTTGATCAACCCCTTCAAGTAATACGCGTAGTCGACATTCGGGTGGTCCGGATGCAGCCGCAGGAAGCGATCAATCGCCGCATTTGCCTGATCCTGATCGTTATCCCGGTAATAGCAATACGCGGTATTCATCTGCGCCTGTTGCGCGAAACGCCCGAACGGATCACGCGCCTCGAGCTTTTCGTAGTATTGCGCACATTTCGACCAATCACCGCCGTCCAGGGCATCCTTCGCCGACGCGTATAATTTGTCCGTACGCCACGTGGCGGTCTCGTCGGTTTTTTCCGGCAAGCCGCTGCAGGCGGCCAAGATGGCCGACGCCATCGTGGTCAATGCCACAATCCGTACCAATTTCAAGGCTTGCATGTCCTATGCCTACGTAGTAATGACCCGATCAGCCGAGGATTATAGCCGAAGCCCTCCGCCAGCCCAACGCGATTGATGTCACGACGCACGCGGACGGACCCTCATTCGTCAGTAGTGTGCCAATGGGATTGATTTTTATGATGTTTTTTTATTACAGAGTATTGATGTGCCACGGGTAACACGAACCGCTTCCTCACGTACCACGCGGGCGCCCGATCCGGCTGCCGCGCTCGCCTCCAATACCGACACGGGCATCGAGGCTATCGGCGCGTTAGCGCCGCTCGATCCGCTGGAGGCCCGTATTCCGGAGTCGCTGGCCGGTGACCGCATCGACAAAGTGCTGGCACGCCTGTTTCCGGATTATTCTCGCAGCCGCTTGCAAGCCTGGCTGGAAGCCGGCCTTGTCCATGTGGACGGCCGTCGGGCCAAGCCGCGCGAGTCGGCCCTGGCATTCGCGAAGGTGGTTGTCACGCCTCAGCACACGCCCGAAACGCTGGCCTTTTCCCCCGAGGCCGTGCCGCTGGAGGTGGTGTACGAGGACGCGCATATGCTCGTGATCAACAAACCCGCCGGCCTGGTCGTTCATCCCGGCGCCGGCAACTGGCAGGGCACCGTGCTGAATGGCCTGCTGCATCGCTATGGCGCCCAAGCGGCCGCGCTACCACGTGCGGGCATCGTTCATCGATTGGATAAGGAAACGTCCGGGCTGATGGTGGTGGCCCGGACGCTGGTGGCGCAGACCGACCTGATTCGTCAGTTGCAGGCACGTACCGTCAAGCGTCGCTACGTCTGCCTCGTCTGGGGCGTACCAAAAGAAGGGGGAACCATCGACGCGCCGATCGGGCGTGATCCGCGTGATCGCCTGCGCATGGCGGTCGTGCACGGCAACGCTGGGAAGGCGGCGCGAACCCACTACCGTGTGGTGGGCGAGGGCGAACTGGATGGCCGCCGGGTAGCGGCGCTATGGTGTGATCTGGAAACTGGCCGTACGCATCAGATTCGCGTCCACTGCAAGCATATCGGGCATCCCCTGGTGGGCGATACCTTGTACGGGAAAGTGCCACGGATTGCGGTGCGGGCGCAGTCGACGGGACGCGCTGGCGTAAGTGCGGCTTCCGATTCCTCTGATGTGTCGACGGTCGCGGCGGCAATGCGACCTGGTCGACAAGCCTTGCACGCCTGGTCTCTGGGTTTGCGCCATCCCGACAGTGGCGAGACCCTGCGCTGGGAAGCACTACCGCCGGAAGACATGGCCGGCCTCGCCGCGCATGCTGAGATCGACTTGCTGCCGGAGGAAGCAAGGCTCGATCAGGATGCAGACGATACCTGGGACGATGCCGAATGGGAGGCGGACGATCTCGATGACGATCCGGAATGGGACGCCGACGATGAGGGCGACGGGCCGGTTGCGTCCGTCGGTAAGAGACGTTGATGAGCGATCGCGATGGCAATGGCGGCAATGCCCTGAGTGACGCACCGGTCGTGCATGCGCCATGGACAGACGCTTTCGGCGGCGGCGCCATTGTCACGACACGTCATGGCGGTGTAGGCGTTGCGCCGTTTGCCACGTTGAATCTAGGGCATCACGTTGGCGATGATCCCGTGGCGGTAACGGCGAATCGCGCGACCGTGCGGCACTGGATCGGTGGCCGGCGTGTGGCGTGGCTGGCGCAATGCCACGGTGATCGTGTCGTCGATGCCTTGCTTGCGGCGGATGCCAGCGACGCCGGCGTGCCATTGCAGGCCGATGCGGTGATCACGAACGCGCCTGGCTTGGCGTGTGCGGTGATGGTGGCCGACTGTCTACCGGTCTTGTTCCGCGGCATGGCCGGGCAGGTGGTGGGGGCGGCGCACGCGGGTTGGCGTGGGCTCTGTCATGGTGTGCTGGAGCGTACGGTGGAAGCCATGCGGCAGCGCGCCAACGGCATGGGGCCCGATGTCTGGCAAGCATGGATTGGCCCTGCCATCGGGCCAACCGCGTTCGAAGTAGGACGCGAGGTCCGGAATGCTTTTCTGGCGGCGGCGACCGTGGACGAACGTGACGCCACTGACGCGGCGTTTATCCCGGGTCCCGTTGCAGGAAAATTCCTTGGCGATTTGCCTATGCTGGCGCGCCTTCGATTAGCGCGTGTCGGTGTGCATGACGTATCGGGCGGGACAATATGCACGGTTTTGGACGCCGATCGGTTTTTCTCGTATCGTCGAGAGGGTCGGACCGGCCGATTTGCCGCGCTGATTTGGCGATGACCGGACACGCGTGACGAGGAAACATTAGTCGTGTTTGATCCTGATCATGGAACCGGTGAATTTGAAAGATTTGTCTCGAATATTAGTGACGATGTCTGGAAATGATCTGGGGAAAACGATAGTCTCGTTTTGTTGCTGCGCGGCAATCGCTTCTGGGAAGATAGCGGTAGGCCGCACGTTGCGGCGAGTGTCGTTTCAGCGAGTCGGGCTGTCTTCCTGAGTGCGCATCGTTTAGCAACGTAGGCGGGCATGTCGCGGGCTGGATCACCGTCCGCTTAGCGGGGATTTTCAGAAAGGGAAACGAACACGATGTCCGAGCCGGATCGCAAGACGCCTCACCACCAGCCGCCAGACCGCAAAGCCCGCTCGTCAAAATTGCCCCGGCCTTCAGTCAAACCCGGCGCGCGCGCATCGACGACATCGGCGTCACCGTCACGGTCGTCTTCCAGGCGTGCGTCGTCCCCGTCGTCTGCCGCAAGGCGCGATACATCCGATACCACTCCCGTAGGCGATATGCAGCGTGCCGCCAATGACGACGGCGGTCCGCGCGCGGCGAATGACGCCCACGCGCCGCGCGGCCAGCACGCGCGGCGCCGGCCCCTACCTTCGTTGCAGGCGATGCAGGCGCAGGTACTGCTTTGGCGCGATATGCTCGCCGCCATGGCGAAGGCCAATGCGCCGATGGTGCCGTCCACGTCCCTTGCCGCGTTGCGTCATGATTATTTCAGTAACTGGGCGGAAGGGTTTCGGGCCGCCTCCAACGTGACGCCGGCCCTCGGTTCGCGCACGGCTGGTGATGCGGTGTCAGGAGGAACGCCATCCGCGAGTGGTGGCATGCCTGACCGGACCGACAAGCCACAGCTATCGCTGGCGGAACGCTTCGCCGACCATGTGCATCGCATCAATGCTGATGCGATGCGTGCAATGGCGTCGGCGGTTCAAGGCGATGCGGATACCGCCGCACGGCTTGCCTTTCTTGTCGAGCAATGGATCGCCGCCACGGCGCCCGCCAATGTATTTGGACTGAATGCGCCGGCCCGTGCGGCAATGCATGATAGTGGCGGGGCGAGCCTGCGCATGGGCATCGATCAATTGCTCGGTGACCTGCGCGACGGGAAAGTCACGCAATCGGATCCCGCCGCCTTCAAGATCGGCGAAACGTTGGCGTCGACCCCTGGCGCGGTGATCATGGAAACCCCGTTGTTCCAGCTTCTGCAATATGCCCCGGCCCGTGCGCATTACGCGCGGCCATTGCTGATCGTGCCGCCGTGCATCAACAAGTTCTACATTCTCGACCTGCAACAGAAAAACTCCCTGGTCCGGCATCTTTGCGATGCCGGACATCCGGTATTTTTGGTGTCGTGGTGCAATCCGGATGACCGCCTCGCCGGAGCAACCTGGGACGATTACGTACGTGCGGTGCTGTATGCGATCGATGCGGCGGCGGCGATTGCCGGCACGCCCGACGTCGATGCCATGGGTTTCTGCATCGGTGGTGCGTTGCTGGCCTGTGCCGCGGCCCTCGATGGTGCGCAAGCAGAGGACGCGGCGCGCTCGGCGTTGCGGTGGTCGTTGCCGGAGGCACAGCCATTGGCGGCAACGCTGCGCCCAGCGTATCCCGACGAGCAATTGCCCGCCGCGGCGCGCGTCGCGTCACTCAGTCTTCTCACCACCTTGCTCGACTACACGGACAGTGGCGTGTTGCGGCTCTTCGTTGATGAGAAGCAGGTACGTGAACGTGAGCAAAGCATTGGTGACCCGCGAGCGCCGGGTTTGATGACGGCCAATGAATTCAGCAATACCTTCTCGCTGCTGCGACCGAAAGAGTTGCATTGGCATTATGTCCAGCAGAACTACATGCTCGGGGCAATGCCGCCAGCGTTCGATATGCTTTTTTGGAACGGTGATGGTACCCATTTGCCTGGACCGATGTTCTGCTGGTATCTGCGCCAGCTATATCTGAACAATCGTTTGCGAGAGCGGGACGGCCTCCGTGTCTGTAACATGCCGGTGGACTTGCGTGCGATAACGGTACCGACTTTCGTCTACGGGTCGCGGGACGATCATATCGTGCCTTGGCGCAGTGCCTATGCATCGCTGCCGCTGCTGGGTGGGCCGGTGTCGTTTGTCTTGGGCGCGTCGGGACATATCGCGGGCGTCATCAATCCGCCAGCGGCGAACAAACGCGGCTTTTGGCGTGCGGCGGACGACGAGGCGGCGACGGCGCGCACCGCGGTCAATGACGAGGGACATGCCACCGATCAGGTGACGGATGCGGATAGATGGTTCGAGCAATCGCAGTATGAGTCAGGCAGTTGGTGGCCGACATGGTGTGCCTGGCTTGCGGCGCGCCAACCGGATGCGACCGCTGCGCGCGCCGACAGTGCGGCGCGTACTCGGAGCGCGGCGGCGCCTAGATCGGCCGACGCCTCGCGTGCCATCGATGCAGCCAGCATCGGGACCGGGCGATCATTGCCGGTCAGAGAGGATACGGACCCGGATTGGCGCTATGGCAGCGCCGCGTATCCGGTCATCGAAGCCGCGCCGGGACGCTACGTCAGGGTCCCCAGCGTGCGCAATCCATAGCAATGCAGTATTCATTTGAACGGAGGGGACACATGGAAGAGGTCGTGATCGTATCGGCTGCTCGAACGGCCGTGGGCAAGTTTGGCGGCTCGCTCGCGCAGGTTCCGGCGGCGGATCTTGGCGCGGTGGTGATCGACGCGGTGCTCAAGCGCGCGGGCGTCGCGCCGGACCTGGTCAATGAAGTGATCATGGGACAGGTTCTGACCGCCGGTGTCGGGCAGAACCCGGCACGGCAGGCGTCGATCAAGGCCGGATTACCGGACAGCGTGCCGGCGATGACATTGAACAAGGTCTGCGGCTCCGGCTTGCAGGCCGTCATGCTGGCGGCCAATGCGATTCGCGCGGGTGATGCGGAGATCCTGATCGCGGGCGGCCAGGAAAACATGAGCGCTTCCCCGCACGTCTTGCCCGGCTCGCGCGACGGGTTCCGGATGGGTGACGCAAAGCTGATCGACACGATGATCGTTGACGGGCTTTGGGATGCATTCAACCAGTATCACATGGGGGTGACCGCGGAAAACGTCGCCAAGGCGTTTGAGGTTTCCCGAGCCGACCAGGATCGTTTTGCTGCGGCGTCGCAAAACAAGGCCGAGGCCGCGCAGCGCGACGGGCGATTCAAGGACGAGATCGTGCCGGTGCCGGTACCGCAGCGTAAAGGCGATCCGGTGCTGTTCGAGATCGATGAATTTATTCGCCATGGGGCCACGCCCGAGTCGCTAGCCGGGCTCAGGCCGGCCTTTGACAAGAACGGCACCGTAACCGCCGGCAATGCGTCGGGTTTGAACGATGGCGCTGCGGCGGTACTCGTGATGTCCGCAAGCCGTGCCAAGGCGCTGGGGCTGACGCCTTTGGCAACCGTGCACGCCCATGCGACCGCGGGGGTTGATCCGAAGACGATGGGAATGGGCCCGGTGCCGGCCTCGAAACGGTGTCTGGAGCGCGCCGGATGGCGTGTCGACGATCTCGATCTGATGGAGATCAACGAGGCGTTCGCCGCACAGGCGTTGGCCGTGAATCGGCAGATGGGTTGGGATATGGAGAAGGTCAATGTCAACGGCGGCGCGATCGCGATCGGGCATCCGATCGGTGCATCGGGCTGTCGGGTGCTGGTGACGTTGTTGCACGAGATGCAGCGTCGCAATGCGCGGCGTGGCTTGGCTTCGCTGTGCATCGGCGGCGGCATGGGTGTGGCATTGGCGGTAGAGCGCCGATAAGGGCCGGTCGTGCCTGGCAGGTGAGCAGTGATAAATCAATGACGTGTCCGCCGTGGATGTCGCATCACGCGGCGCGGCGGTCCACGCGTTACTACAAGGAGGCATGATGTCGAAGAAAGTGGCGTATGTAACCGGCGGCATGGGAGGCATCGGGACCGCGATTTGCCAGCGTCTGCACAAAACCGGCTACACGGTGGTGGCCGGCTGCGGGCCCAATTCGCCGCGCCGGGAATCCTGGCTGAAGGCCCAGGCCGAGCTGGGTTTCGACTTCATTCCGTCGGAAGGCAATGTAGCCGATTGGGAATCGACGCGTGCCGCATTCGAATCAGTGCGTGACAGCGTAGGGGACGTCGCGGTCCTGGTGAATAATGCCGGTGTGACGCGCGACGCGGTGTTTCGCAAGATGACGCGGGAGGATTGGAACACCGTCATCGATACGAATCTGACCAGCTTGTTCAACGTGACCAAACAGGTAGTTGAACCGATGGTGCGGGCCGGCTTCGGGCGTATTATTAATATTTCATCGGTAAATGGTCAAAAAGGGCAATTCGGGCAGACGAATTATTCGACGGCAAAGGCTGGTATTCACGGTTTCACGATGTCGCTGGCGCAGGAACTGGCTACCAGCGGCGTGACGGTGAATACGGTGTCGCCGGGCTATATCGGCACCGATATGGTTCGCTCGATTCGCCCTGACGTGCTGGAGAAGATCGTCGCGACGATTCCGGTGAAGCGTCTGGGCACGCCGGACGAGATCGCCAGCATCGTGAACTGGCTCGCTTCCGAGGAAGCGGGCTTTGCGACCGGTGCCGACTTCTCGTTGAATGGCGGCCTGCATATGGGCTGAGCCGCCGATCGGATCGGAAGGCATGGCAGGGAGACATGGAGACATCATGAATCGGAAATCCGCAGAAGAGCGGCTGATCAAGAAATACCCGAACCGCCGTCTGTATGACACCCAGACCAGCACGTACATCACATTGCTGGATGTCAGGCAACTGGTGCTGGACCAACAGACGTTCACCGTGGTGGACGCGCGGACGAACGAGGACCTGACGCGTAGCATCTTGCTGCAGATCATTCTGGAGGAGGAAAACGGGGGCGTGCCGATGTTCTCCTCCCCCATGCTCGCCCAGATGATCCGGTTTTACGGCAATGCGATGCAAGGCGTGATGGGCTCCTATCTGGAGCAGAACATCAAGGCCTTCACCGATATGCAGCAGGCTTTTACAAAGCAGGTGGAGGCGGCTGGCGCCGAGGCCACGTCGCAGGGTTTTCCGGTCAGTCCGGAAAAATGGATGCAGATGATGAATCCAACTACCCCTGCGATGCAGGATGCGATGCAGCACTACCTCGATCAGTCGCGGGATGTGTTCTCGCAGATGCAGGAACAATGGCGTCGGCAATCCCAAGGGTTGTTTTCGGGGTTTCCGTTCGGATCGCCCCCGAATGCGAAGCCGCAAGATTCGTCGGAGTAGGGGAAAAGCGTCGCTTCCCTATAATCCTCAGTCGGTTTTGCGATTCGAGGCTGGGCTGGGCGTATAATAATCGGTTGCATCGCGCCGGTTCCATTTTTTGGCCGGTGGTCGATTCCCTTCAGGCTCGCGCGACCGCGCCTTACCGCCTCAGTTATGTCCCAGAATACACTTGCCGACACACCGAAGGTCGGTTTCGTCTCCCTTGGCTGCCCGAAAGCACTCGTTGATTCCGAGCAGATCATCACGCAATTGCGGGCCGAGGGCTATCAAATTGCCGGCAACTATGCCGGCGCTGACCTGGTTGTTGTCAATACCTGCGGTTTTATCGATGAGGCCGTACAGGAAAGTCTCGATGCCATCGGTGAAGCCCTTGCGGAAAACGGCAAGGTCATCGTCACGGGGTGCCTCGGCGCGAAGAAAGGCGCGAGCGGCAGCGGCTTGGTTCAGGACGTTCACCCACGCGTGCTGGCGGTGACCGGGCCGCATGCGGTGGGCGAGGTGATGCAAGCAGTCCACAACCATCTGCCTAAGCCACACGACCCATTCACGGACCTCGTTCCACCGGCTGGAATCAAACTGACGCCCCGCCATTACGCCTACTTGAAGATTTCCGAAGGTTGTAATCACCGCTGTACGTTCTGCATCATTCCCTCCATGCGTGGCGACCTGGTATCTCGGCCAATCGGCGAGGTGATGCTCGAAGCCGAAAAGCTGTTCCAGTCGGGCGTCAAGGAGCTACTGGTTATCTCGCAGGACACCAGCGCTTACGGCGTTGATATCAAGTACCGCACTGGTTTCTGGCAGGGGCGTCCAATCAAGACGCGCATGACCGAATTGGTCGCCGCGCTCGGCGAATTGGCGCAACAGCACGGTGGCTGGGTCCGTCTGCACTATGTCTACCCCTATCCGCATGTCGACGAGATTATTCCGTTGATGGCCGAGGGGCGGGTATTACCTTATCTGGACGTGCCGCTTCAGCACGCGCACCCGGATGTGCTGCGTCGGATGAAGCGCCCTGGCAATGTCGAAAAGACGATGGAGCGGATCAAGGCGTGGCGTGAGATATGTCCGGAATTGACGATTCGCAGCACTTTTATAGCGGGTTTTCCGGGCGAGACCGAGGAAGAGTTTCAGACGTTGCTCGATTTCATCGAGGAAGCGCAGATCGATCGCGTCGGGTGCTTCGCATACTCGCCGGTGGAAGGCGCAACGGCCAATGCGCTGGAAGGTGCGTTGCCGGATGACGTTCGTGAAGCACGTCGGGCCCGGTTCATGGCGGTGGCCGAGCGTGTTTCGGCCGAGCGGTTGAAGCGAAAAGTCGGCAAGCTGATTCGCGTGCTGGTTGACGAAGTCAATGCCGATGGCGGTATCGGTCGTTCGGCCGCGGATGCGCCGGAAATCGATGGCGTTGTCTATATTTCACCGGCGCAGAAAGCCTCGAAACGCTACAAGGCAGGAGACTTCGTTACCGTACGCGTGACGGGTGCCGATGGCCACGATTTATGGGGCGATGTTTCCTGACGGCGTGACGACTGCGTCCGGCTGAGGGGCGGCATTTCGATAACGGCGGCACTGGACCTTCCTTGGACCGTGCCGCCGTTGTCCTTTTCGCGACTGGGGCACTAGGCTGTGTGGTGACGCGCTTTACTGCGACGGCAGCGGCTGGTTATCGGGGGCACTATCTGGCCTATCGCCGCTGGACGAACCGGTCGGTGATAAGGCCCCATCCATTCCCGCCGGGATGAAATGCTTGTTCATCGGTCGATCGATCGGGCCGGGTACCGGGGTCACCTTGATTGATGGGCCGTTTGCACCCGGCACGGTGGTTACGTCGTACGAGATATCGCCGTGGCAGGTGCGGGCGACCCAGCGTTGCGGCGAGGGGTCACGTGGGTCCTGCTTCGGGGGAGGGCGTTCGATATTGTCCACGACGTCACAGCCCGATCGGATGGCGGCATCCAATCGCACCATGTTCTCCGCCGATGCTCGTCCGTTGGTCAGGTCAGGCGACGCTTTGTGCAGAAACGATGGCCTGGGTATTTTCTCCAGTGTGCCGCACCCCGACAGTCCGGTGATGCCGACAACGGCGAGCGCCAGGGCCAGGCATGCGACGCTTCGTGGCGGGCGCGTACGTGAAAACGCAGCAGCACGCGCGGTCACGGGAGCGATGGGGGGCGATAAGGCTTCTGCGGCGGGCCGCAGGGAAAACGCAAACGTCATCGAACTTTCCTGGTGAAGCGAAAATGGGGCGAATTGTCATGCCGAACGAGACATCGCGCGCGATGCCGGTTTTTCTTGGTCCGTGCACGCCGAACGTGGCGACGGGCGATGCGGGCATTCCCGATGCCAAAGCGCGCGGACCGCTATACTACGTCCAATGCAATTCATTGATACAAGCCGTCAGGCGGGTACCAACCACCGCGGCCGCAGCATCCCGCATGTCCCGTGGACAGGCAGCAGGGGCGCAGACGGGTTTTCGGCCGTTGGCGTCTCGCGCAAACCGGTCCCATCGGGGATGGGGTACGCTGCGTGCATTGTAGCGGTTGGCGCCCCCAAGGCCGGTTACAGTACGCTACAAGGATCACCATGAGTGTCACGCCTTCCGATATTCCTTCTTACCAGACGCGTTTGCTGCATGAATCCCCGGAACTTGCACCAGGGTTCGATGCTTTTCCCGTAGCCGTGCATCGGGCGTCCACCGTGGTGTTCCCGGACCTGAAGACAATGCGGAACTTCGATCCGCACAGCGATAGACAATGGCGCTACGGCCTGCATCAAACGCCAACCTCCGCCACATTGGCCAAGCGTCTGGCGATGATCGAAGGCGGCGAGTACTGTCTGCTGCAACCGTCCGGACTTGCCGCCATCTCGAATGTCTATTTCGCGCTGGTACGCCAGGGTGATGACGTGCTGGTCCCGGATAACGCCTACACGCCTAACCGGGAGCACGCGGAATGGCTCGCTGCGGACTTCGGCGTAACGGTGCGATATTACGATCCGACGGACGGCGACGCAGTGCGGGCAATGATTCAGCCAAACACCCGATTGATCTGGATCGAAGCCCCTGGTTCGGTATCGATGGAAGTGCCTGACGTGGCCGCTATCACCAGCGCGGCGCAAGCGGCAGGGGTGCCGACGGCAATCGACAACACGTATTCAGCGGGTATTGGGTTGAAGCCATTCGATTATGGTTGCGATATCTCTATGCAGGCGCTGACGAAATATCAATCGGGTGGCAGCGACGTGCTGATGGGCGCGCTGGTTACCCGTGATAAAAATCTGCATTTCAAGTTGAAGCGGGCGCGGGCGCGCCTGGGCCTGGGGGTATCGCAAGATGACTGCTCGTTGATCCTACGCAGCCTGCCGACGCTGGCATTACGCTACGCGGCGCACGACCGCGGTGCCTTGGCCCTGGCGACGTGGCTCAAGCTGCGCCAGGAAGTGGCAACGGTGCTCCATCCGGGCTTGCCGGATTGTCCGGGCCATGCGAACTGGCGACGCTATTTCACCAGTGCCGGAGGCTTGTTCTCGGTGGTTTTCGACGCTGCGTATTCGCCGAAGCAGATCGACTCGTTCATCGAAGGGCTGAAGCTGTTCAAGATCGGTTTCAGCTGGGGCGGTGCGAATAGCCTCGCGTTGCCATATGACCTGCCCTCGTTGCGCACGGCGGCGGCATGGCCACACAAAGGCACGTTGGTGCGCTTCTATGTCGGCTTGGAAAACGAAGAGGATCTGCGGGCCGATCTCGAACAAAGCCTGACAGCCCATCTGACGCCGGTCGCCGGTTAAAGCGGCTGGCCGCCCCGCATGCGTGGGGGACGGGCGATGTGCTTAAGCGGACGGGGCGGTCTTATTCAGGAAAACAGCCGTAGCACACCGTCGAGGCCGGCGTGCTCCAGTGCCACGCTTGCGCCCGCCCGCACTTTCGGTTTGGCGTGAAAGGCGATCGACAGACCGGCCTCGGCCATCATCGGCAGGTCGTTCGATCCATCGCCTATCGCAATCGCCATGTCCGGCGAGACGCCCATGGCGGCGCAGGTTTCCACCAGACGGCGCGCCTTGAACGCGCCATCGACGATTTCGCCCAACACGCGTCCGGTCAGTTTGCCATCGATGATTTCGAGCGTATTGGCATACGCCGCATCCAGGCCCAGGCGCGCGCGCAGTTTCTCCGTGAAGAACGTGAAGCCGCCCGACACCAGCAAGGTTTTCAAACCCGCGGCCCGGGCGCCGGCCAGCAGCGCTTCCGCGCCTGGGGACAGCCGCAGCCGCTCGGCATATACCTTCTCCAGCACGGAAGCGTCAAGCCCTTGCAGCAGCGCTACACGGCGCCGCAGGCTTTCGCCGAAATCCAGGATTTCACCGCGCATCGCCGCTTCCGTGATGGCCGAGACTTCCATTTTGAGGCCACAAAAATCGGCGATCTCGTCGATACATTCGATCGTGATCAACGTCGAGTCCATATCCATCGTCAACAGGCGAAAATACGACAGCGGCCGTGAGGGGACCCAGCCGGCATCGAGCCCATTGGTTGCGCAGTACTGCTCAATGGCGGCGCGAGCCTGTGCCTGATCGGCAGTATCGCCAACGTCCGTGAAACGCACTGCGTAATCGTCGATCGTCTCGACGGTGCGGCTCAGACACAGGGACTGGACGGCCGCGATATGGTGCGCGTCCATCGGGTGCGCGGGACGTGGAACGGCAAAGTCGCGCAGGGCGACGGCCGACGGGACTTGCAGAACGAGATTCATCAGCGCAAAGAAAAGAAAGAGGGTACGGGCAGGCGCGTATTGTACCGGTAAGCCATGTCAGTTCTTCCACATGCCACGCATCCGCGCCGCGATATCGATCTTGACTGCGGCCAATGCCTGTGAACCGTGCGCGGTTGGCGTCGACGGCGGTGGCCAGGATCGCACGTCGAACAGCGGCACCAGTCGTTGTGGCAGGAAGCGTGTTCGCGACGCATGGACGTGCCGATCTCCCTGCGCCGCTTGCTGATGCACATAGAACCGTTGTGGCACGACGATATCCAGTGACGATTTTGCGCGCGTCATGGCCACATACAGGAGCCGCCGTTCTTCTTCGATCTCATCGATTTGTCCCGTGGCCAGATCGGACGGCAAGCAGCCGTCCACCGCATTCATCAGGAATACCGAGGCCCATTCCTGTCCCTTGGACGAATGTATCGTCGACAGGATAAGGTAGTCCTCGTCTTTCAGTGGTACGCCCGATTCGTCGCTGACGGCATCGGGTGGGTCCAGCGTCAATTCAGTCAAGAAGCGTTGCCGCGACGGGAATGTCGCCGCGATCTGCTGCAACTGATCGAGGTCGGCCTCGCGCACATCGGCATCGTCATGCGCGCACGCCAGGTGCGGCGCATACCATGTACGGATACGATCGAGTTCCGTCGGCCAGTCTGTTTTGTTGCATGCGCCCTGAGAGACCAGTTTGGCGAACGCATCCCACCCTTCCACACCGGGCGGTGCGTGTGGCGCCGTAGCATTGACCGGCAACCGCGTCAAATCGTCACCGACAACGTCGAGGACCGCGCCGGCCTTGACCGGGCCGATGCCGGGTAGCATTTGCAGTACGCGAAAGCCCGCCACGCGGTCGCGTGGGTTTTCGAACCATCGCAGCACGGCGAGCAGGTCCTTTACATGGCTGGCATCAAGGAATTTCAATCCGCCGAACTTGATAAATGGCACATTGCGTCGCGTCAGCTCGATTTCCAGCGGCGCACTGTGATGCGCGGCGCGGAACAGTACTGCCTGTGACTTCAGCGTCGTGCCGGCTTCGCGGTTTTCCAGGATGCGTGAGACGAGATACTGCGCTTGCGCGGCCTCGTCGGTTACCGTCACCAGGATCGGGCGCGTGCCGGCGCGGCCGTCGTTCCACAGACGTTTCGCATAACCTTCGGATGCCTGGCCGATCACGGCGTTCGCGGCGTCCAGGATCGCCTGCGTTGAACGATAGTTGCGGTCCAACGTCACAACGCGCGCCGGCGTGGCGAATGTTCGAGGAAAATCGAGGATATTGCGGACCGTTGCACCGCGGAACGCATAGATCGATTGTGCATCGTCGCCCACAACGGTCACGCCGCGGCCATCCGGCTTCATGCGTCGGACGATGTCGGCCTGCAAGGTGTTCGTGTCTTGGTATTCGTCCACAAGAATATGGGAGAAACGCTCACCGAGCGCCCCCGCCAGTGCCGGCTCCGCTGCCATTTGCGCCCAATACAGCAACAGGTCGTCATAGTCGAGCACATCCTGTGCTTGCTTTGCCTCGACGTAAGCGGCGAACAAATCGCGTAACGCGTCCGCCCATTCGGCGCACCAGGGAAAATGCCTCGCCAACGTCGCCTCCAGCGTTAGCCCCGTATTCACCACCCTGGAATAGATCGAGATACACGTTTGCTTTGTCGGAAAGCGCTTCTGTTTCACCGAAAGGCCGCGTTCGTGCCGGATCAGGTTCATCAGGTCCGCCGCGTCGGGGCGATCCAGGATCGTGAACGCCGGAGACACACCGATATAGGGCGCATATTCACGCAGCAGGCGCGCGCCGACACTATGAAAAGTGCCGGCCCAGGGCAATGTATCGCGTGCCGCCGTCCGCGCCGCTTGTCGCGGCGATGCGCCCGTCAGCTTGGCGCGCTCGATGGCGGCACGTACCAGCAATTGGTCCACGCGACGTGTCATTTCGACGGCGGCGCGACGGGAGAAGGTCAGCAGCAGCACGCGTTCGGAGGGGACGCCATGATCCAGCAGATTCGCCACGCGATGCGCCAACGTCGCCGTTTTGCCTGTGCCGGCACCGGCGATGACCAATAGCGGCTCCGAAATCGGCAACCCTGGCGGATCGCCGGCCTCACCACGGGCCCCGCCAATGCCATGGCAGGCCGCTTCCCGCTGCGCCGGATTCAATTTATCGAGCAACGCCGCCATCACCGCACGCGAGGCATCCGCGGACGCCTCGGACCGCGTATCGGGAGAAGGAGATGTCTGATCTGGAAAGGTCATGTTGAAACTGTATAGGCATACAGGTTTTCACGCAATCGCGCCGCAGCAACACCGGGTTGGATAGGCCTGCCGGCAGGGGTTCACAGGCGTGCAGCGTTGCAGAATAATCGTTGTTATGATGTAAAACAGGATTTCGAGGTCTACTGCCGTAATCTTTGGCCACGACGCGGCGATGCGGGTGGAGCCAAGGTAACGCATGTCGACGAGGACGCCGTTGAACGGGCGTCCACGAAGTGCCGAAACACCAGATCACTTGCCGCCTTGATGACTCTTTGCCGTCGTACGCTTTCATGACTGACCTGCTAAGCCGTTTAAAAACAGAGACCGCTGATTGCCATCATGCGCTGGAGCGCGATATGGACATCATGCGCCCGACAATGCGGCGGGACGAATATGTAGCGCTTCTGACGCGGTTTCGTGCTTTCGTGGCGCCCTGGGAGACGCGTCTGCGCGCGGCCGTACCCGACGACCTTGAGGCGTTTGTTTCGACACGCGAAAAAACGGCTTTGCTCGATGCCGACCTTGCCTTTCTGGGGCAAATGCCGATATCGGCAGCATTGGCGGCCGGCGGTTCGGCGTGGGCGGCAACCGTGCCAATGCACGGGATCGGCGCCTGTTTCGGAACCCTCTATGTGATGGAAGGCTCGACGCTTGGTGGGCGATTCATCGGTCCTGCGATGGCACAGCGCTTTCAGCTCAGCGGTCGACAAGGCTATGCCTACTTTGATCCGTACGGCGACAAGACCGGCAGCATGTGGAACGCGTTCAAGGTGGAGGCAACGGCGCGTGTACCCGAAGGCGAATTCATGGAAGCCGTGGCGTCCGCCCGCGCGACATTCCGTGCCTTGCAATCCTGGCTGCCCTCGCCGGATACGCCGGGACAAACCACGATCCTGGCTCAGCCCGCAGCATGACGACCATTTTGCCGGGATCGGATGACAAGCCGTCGATGCCGGGCGCGAATGTCGCCCGGCTCGCGTCCACCGAAGTCGTGGCGGTATCGGCGACAGCGGATGATACGCCGACCGCCAGTAGTGTGAAAAACTGTGATGACCCTTTTGACGACATCGCGTTCCGCGCCGCTGTCGCGGCATGCGATGCCGAGCCCATCCATATTCCTGGGGGCATTCAGCCGCATGGCTATGTCCTTGCACTGGACGCGTCACACCATGTCATCCAGTGCTCGGCCAACATCACCGAGTTGACGCGCCGCCCGCCGCAGGCAATGCTCGGTCTTCCGGTGGCCGAGGTGATAGGAGAGGGCGGCGCGCGTGCAATCGTCGAGGCGCTTTCATCTGCGGAGATCAATGACCAGCCCTTGTATGTCTGTCGGGTTTCGTGGTCGCCTGATAGCATGGCTCATCGCGTGTCCGATGCGTCGGATGCCGCGGATTCGGCGGCGCGGCATGCGCGGGGTGAGCGCGCGCTTGACTTGATCGTGCACGCGCATGATGGTGTGACACTCTTGGAAATCGAACCGACCGATCACGTCGGGAACGTTTTCAGTCCGATCTATGCGTTGGTACGCACGTTTATCGGCCGCTTGCAGGATGCGGGCACGGTCGAGGCCCTCAGCGTCGTTGCGGCACGCGAAGTACGTCGGATCACGGGTTTCGGTCGTGTACTGGTGTATCGTTTCGATGAAGATGGCAACGGCCAGGTGCTAGCGGAAGATCGCGAGGACGACTATGTCTCGTATATGGGTCAGCATTTTCCTGCATCTGATATTCCGCTACAGGCGCGGGCGTTGTATTTAAAGCATCGTATCCGTTTAATCGTCGACGCGGGCTATGCACCGTCGGTGCTGCTGCCGGCGATCCATCCGCATACCGGTCGGCCCACGGATCTGTCGTACGCAACGTTGCGTAGCGTCTCGCCGGTGCATTTGCAATACATGCGCAATATGGGCACGGCCAGTTCGATGTCGATCTCGATTATCGTGCGCGGTCGTTTGTGGGGTTTGATCTCTTGTCATCACGCAACGCCCCGTCACCTTAATTTTGAGACTCGCGCGGCGTGTGAACACTTGGGTGCCGTCTTATCGTTGCAAATGGAGGCGAAAGAGGACCGCGCTGAATCGGATTACCGCCTGGAACTGAGACGGATGCTTGTCGATCTGATTGCGACAATGTCCGATCGGGATGATTTCGTCGATAGCCTGATGTCGGATCCGCGCGGCCTGCTGCGATTCATGGCTGCCGATGGCGCGGCCGTCGTGTTCGAGGGGCGCACGGTCACGGTGGGTGCGACGCCGGATGAAGCGACGATCGAGGCGCTCATTTCCCATATCGGCACGCAGTCGACGCGTGACGTGTTCGCCACCGATGCGATTGGCGAGCAGTTGCCGGCAGCGCTACCGTTCGCCGGAATTGCCAGCGGCATGCTCGCGGTGCAGATTTCGCGCTTGCATAGACACTTCGTCATATGGTTCCGGCCGGAGGTCGTTCGGACCATCGAGTGGGCGGGCAATCCGCGCAAGCTGGATGCCGACGCGAGTGGACGTTTATCACCGCGTACAAGTTTCGAGACCTGGAAAGAAGTGGTGCGCAATCGATCCGTTCGATGGCGCGCGGGCGAACTGGCGGCGGCGCATGAATTTCGCGCCTCGGTGCTCAGCATCGTGCTGAGACGCGCCGAGGAGATGGCCGCCATTGCCGCCGAGCTTGGGCGTGTCAACAAGGAACTCGAATCGTTTTCCTATTCTGTTTCGCATGACTTGCGTGCCCCTTTGCGGCATATCGTGGGCTATGCCGACCTGCTGACTGAATATGAAGGTGATCGGTTGACGGAGCGGGGTGCACGCTTCCTGAAGAATATCGTCGATTCGGCGCGTTTCGCCGGCACATTGGTCGACGACCTGCTGACGTTCTCGCAAATGGGACGCGCGGCATTGCGTCCGACGCCTGTACGACTCAATACATTGGTGGATACCGTTATCCGCGAAATGCAGCATGAGAATCCGCATAGACGCATTGTCTGGCATATCGCGCCGTTACCGACTGTCATCGGCGATCCCGCCTTTCTTCTGCTTGCCATCCGTAATCTGCTTGCCAACGCGGTGAAATACACGCGCACACGCGAGCAAGCGGAAATCACCGTGGACGCAAGCGAGGGCGCGACGGAGTATGTGATTTCGGTGGCCGACAACGGCGTGGGGTTTAACATGCGCTACGTGGGCAAGCTGTTTGGCGTGTTCCAGCGGTTGCATCGCACCGAGGACTTCGAGGGCACCGGTATTGGATTGGCGAACGTGCGTCGCATCATCGAGCGTCACGATGGCCGCACCTGGGCGGAAGGTGAACTGGATCGCGGTGCGCGGTTCTTTTTCACGATGCCGAAACACGCGCAAACCGCAGCGCGGTCGACGGGACCCGAAGGTGACTGAGCCGCTGCATCTGCTGTTGGTCGAAGACAGCTCGCTTGATGCGGAGTTGACGTTGTCACGGCTGGATGTCGCCGGCTTTACCTATGACGTCCATATCGTCGATAACGCGTTCGACTTCGATGCGGCGGTCCGCACGGGGCGTTATGACGTCGTCCTCGCGGACTTTGTCTTGCCGTCGTTCTCCGGCGGCGAGGCATTGGGGATGGCACGTGCGTATTCGCAGGATCTGCCCTTCATTTTCGTCTCGGGCGTACTCGGCGAAGAGCATGCGGTGGACATGCTGAAACGTGGCGCGACTGATTATGTTTTAAAGCAGCGCCTGCAACGCCTTCCCGCAGTGATTCAGCGTGCATTGGCCGAGCGCGACGAGAAGCGCCAGCGGCTGCAGGCGGAGGAGCGTCTGCAAGAAACGGAGACGCATTTCAGGCAGTTAGTCGACGCATTGAAAGATTATGCGGTGATTACGCTGGACCCGAAAGGCCACATTCAGACATGGAATCACGCCGCCCGCCAGATTCTGGGTTACACGGAAGCGCAGATGGTGGGCCAATGCGCCGATCGTCTCTTTACCGAAGCCGATGTCCTTGGCGATGCAATGCGCAGCGCCAAGGCATCTGGCAGCCATTCCGATGATCGCTGGGTATCCCGCGAGGACGGCCAGCGTGTATTTGCCTCGCTGGTGACCACGGCCATGCATGATGCGCGTGGTGCGCTGGCGGGGTTTTCATTGATCTTACGCGATACCACCCAAGCGCGGCGCACGGCGGATGCATTGCAGCAGGCAAAGGAAGAGGCGGAGCGGGCAAATCGCGCGAAGGACCATTTCCTGGCGGTGTTGTCGCATGAATTGCGCACGCCGTTGACGCCGATTCTTGCCGCGGCGCGGTTGATGCGCATGAAAGGTTTGCTCGATGAGGAGCACACGCACCTGCTGAATGTCGTACAGCACAACGTCGAGCTCGAAGCGCGGCTCATCGACGACCTGCTCGATCTGACGAGCATTTCGCGCGGAAAACTCAGTTTGAACTTTGCATCGGTATCTCTGGGAGATTTGCTCGAGAACGCGATCAATATGTCGACCGCCGACATTGCCGCGAAAGGACAGACCTTGCATATCATCCGCAGGGAGACGCAGAGCGGAGTCCGGGGTGACGCTGCGCGATTGCAGCAGATCATCTGGAACCTTGTCAGGAACGCGGTGAAGTTCACGCCAGCGAATGGCACCATCGATGTCACGCTGTTCAATCCCGACTCGGAACATGTGGCGGTACAGGTTGATGATTCGGGCATTGGCATCAGTGCGGACGCGTTGCCGAAAATCTTTTCCGCGTTCGAGCAGGCCGACGAAACAATCGGCCCTGCTTTTGGCGGGCTCGGTCTCGGCTTGGCGATTGCCAACACGCTGGCGGTAAAGCACGGTGGTAGCATTCGCGCGGAAAGCGCCGGGCGTGATCAGGGCGCGCGCTTCACTTTCTCGATCCCATTGGCGCGGCATACACCGGTGGAGGCGGGGGACGATGTCGTGGTCGCGTCGACGGCGGCCGCTCGCCGGGTGCTGTCCGTATTGCTGGTCGAGGATAACGCCTACACATCGGCTGCGATGGCGCAACTGATCGAAGTCTTCGGACACCGTGTCGATGTGGCCGAGTCCGTCGGCGCGGCACGCGAATATATCAATGCGGGCCGATATGACTTGCTGATCAGCGACATCGGACTACCGGACGGCACGGGCCTGGATGTTGTGCGCCATTGGAACGTGATGCAGCACGCGGCGCCGTCGATCGCGATAACCGGTTATGGCATGGAAGAGGATATGCGCCGCTGTCTCGATGCTGGCTTCGGCAATCATGTCACGAAACCGGTCGACTTCGATCGCCTCGAGAAGATGCTCGACGACATCGCCCAACGATGAGGCGAGTCAACGCGTGCTGTTCTCGCGGCCTCTTATGCGACGGAAACAGTTTTCCGTGATCGTGCACCATGCCTGGGCATGTTTTTTGCGGCTTTAGATGACATTTTTACGCGCGCATGCGTTGCTTTTTGCGCTGCAACCCCGGCACAGGCCTGGCAACCAGAACGATAATGCAATCCGCATGGCCGTTCCACGCCACACGATGTTGGCGGATAGGCGGCAAAAACCGGTAGAGCAAGGAGATAAAGGCATGGCGGAGCGGCCCGGAACGGATGAACCCTCGGGTGGGTTGGATCATCAACACGCCGCAATAGTATCTCCGGCAGATGTTTCCCGTGAATCGTCAACAGACAGCGCGACGCGCATGTTCGACAGTGAGACTGGAAATAACGGCCCTCGTGGCGACAATGGCGGCGATGGTAATGGGTCCGGTAATCACGGGCACAAACCGCCACGTACGACAGGCGGGCGTATTTTTCGCGGACTGATGTGGCTTGTCGTCATCCTGCTGGTGCTGATGCTGGCCGTGGTTATTTTCGTCGCGACATTTGATTGGAATCGCGCAAAGCCATTCATTAATAACAAGGTCTCCAAAGAATTGGGTCGTCCGTTTGCAATCAATGGCGATCTGTCGGTGAAGTGGCGGCGACCGCCCGACGCACCGGGCTGGCGTGGATGGCTTCCATGGCCGCATGTCAGCGCGCATGACATTACCTTGGCCAATGCGGATTGGGCACGCACGAAAGAGATGGTTTCCGTGGCCGCCGTCGACTTCGACGTCGCCGTACCGCCATTGCTGATCCGTGAGGTTTCGATTCCGTCGGTCGCATTGCGGCAACCGCAAGTGGACATCGAACGCATGCACGACGGTCGTAACAACTACACATTTAAGACCTCGTCTAGTGGCGGCGCGCAGTCGAGCGCCTGGAAGGTGGCGTTGCGTGACATCACCTTCAGCACGGGTACGATCACTGTGCTGGATGAGGATCGCAAGGCCGACCTGACGCTGACGCTCGATACGTTAGGCAATCCGATCCCGTTCGGCGAGATGTTGAAGCAGCAAGAGGAAACCTCACGACGAGAGTCGAGTGAAACGCTGGGACGCAACGGCGCCGCGAAATTCTCGAAAGCGGCCGCGGCCAATGAAGCATCGCAGGCGTCGGCCGCATCTGCCGCGTCTGCCTCATCCGCCGCGTCGGATGCACGCGAGGCGTCCAGGACGACGAACCGCGGGGTGGTCGCGGCCAGTGCCACCGCGCCTGGTGATGGCGCAGCGGATGCGGCGAAGGATGTGGCCATGGCTGCCTCTGAGGCGGGCGCCGACGCTGCTTCGTCTGGGGCATCCGCCAGGTCGACGGCGTCGAAGGCGTCCTCCGGGCGCGAGGGTACCTCCTTGTCCGCGTCCAATGTGACCGCTGCAAAGGGTGTTTCGCCAACCGCCGGTGCAGTGCCGGCGGTGACACCAGTCAGCCCCTATCGCTTGGGGTGGACGATGAAGGGCAAATACAACAATAGCCCAGTTTCCGGCACCGGAAAGCTGGGCGAAGTGCTGTCGCTTCAAGACGCGACACGGCCTTTCCCATTGCAGGCGGACGTCAAGATAGGCGATACACGCATCGCTTTGGTGGGTACGCTGACGGACCCCATGCATCTCGCGGCACTTGATTTGCGCTTGTGGTTTCAAGGTCAGAGCTTGTCTCATCTGTATTCGCTAACCGGAATCGCATTGCCCGACTCGCCGCCATTCGCCACGGAAGGGCGTTTGATTGGGGCATTCAAGCCCGCAGGTAACGTATTCCGCTATCAGGATTTTACGGGACGCGTAGGTGGCAGCGATTTGAACGGAACGCTGGTGTACGAAGGCATAACGCCACGCCCCAAGCTCAGTGGGAACCTTGTCTCGCATCTATTGCAGTTTTCGGACCTCGCCCCGTTGATCGGCGCGGATTCAAACGCGGAAAAAGCAAAACGTGGTGATGTCGACAGGCAGCCCAGCAACAAAGCATTGCCTGTCGAGGCATTCCGTACCGATCGCTGGAAATCGATTGATGCCGATGTGACGTTTGCCGGCAAACGCATTATCCGTGACGCATCCTTGCCGATCACGGATCTTTACACGCACGTGATGTTGAGCAATGGTCGATTGCAGTTGGTCCCGCTGCGCTTCGGCGTGGCGGGGGGGGACCTCACTGCCGATATCGATCTGGACGGGGGCAAGGAGCCGCTGCAGGCGCGCGTGTCGATGGGGGCACGGCATGTGAAGCTGAAACAGTTGTTCCCGACATCGAAGACCATGCAGAGCGCGCTCGGGGAGATCAACGGCGATGCGGCGCTTTCCGCAACCGGCAACTCACCGGCCCGCCTGGCCGCTACCTCGAACGGTGAAATCAAGTTGCTGGTCCAGCACGGTGCGGTGAGCGCGTTCCTGATGGAGGCGGCCGGCTTGAATGTCGCCAATGCGGTCATCGAACGCCTGTTCGGCAATCGGGATGTGCAGATCAATTGCGCGGCATCGGACTTCGTCGTTGACAACGGCGTGTTGAATTCGAAGGTCTTCGTGGTGGATACGCAGGATGCGGTTATCGATGTCGATGGGACGATCGATCTTCGTACCGAGGGGATGGATTTGGGCATTCACCCCCATACCAAGGGCTTCCGCATATTCTCGTTACGCTCGCCCTTGTATGTGAAGGGAACATTCAAGGACCCGCATATTGGTGTGGATGCATTGCCACTCGCCGCGCGTGGGGCTGCGGCGGTCGGACTGGGCCTGCTGAACCCGTTTGCCGCGCTGATACCGCTGTTGGCGCCCAGCCACCATGAGGAAGCACCGTGCGCGCAGTTGTTCAAGGCGCTCCAGGAAAAGCCGATGGCGCCACCACCAGGTAAGAAGGTATCGCCTAAAGCAGGGGCAGCAGCGGCGCGTGCGATGCAGTTAGAGAAAGCCAAGTAAGAAACGCGCCCTGGATATACCAAGGGCGCGTCTGTTTTAACTCGGGTGCGCTTGCCGAATTGGCATGCGCGGTTTGTACCCAGGAAGCCGGGGCGTTCCCCGCCTCCAGGTGGGGCCGATCAGTCTTCCACGCGAACGCCTACTTTGACAGTGACCTGCCAATGCGCGATCGCACCATCCCGCAAATGTCCACGTGTTTCGACGACCTCGAACCAATCGAGGTTTCGCAGGGTCTTCGACGCCTTTGCAATGGCCGTCTTGACGGCATCTTCGATCGACGTTTCCGATGAGCCGATCAATTCGATCTTCTTGTACACATGGTCCGTCATGGCATCCTCCTATTTCAATCGTCAGTGATACAACACGCTGCACTTCACGCACCTGCAGTCGTGTCAGCTCTCTGATTCATGTTAGCCGGGATACCCAAACCGTGCAGTAGCTAAGACGTTTCAGCGATCACCTCGCACGTTGCTACCCGCGGGAAGTGCGCCGAAGTCGTTCAACGCACGTGATCGTGCGCCGCTGGCAAAAACCAGCACGGCCACGCCATTGTGCTCGTACCAGCAACCACCGGTTTCCAATCGCAAACACGGTTGTTCCAGCGCATGCATCACACTTTCCACGCAGCGTTGGCGTAGTTCGGATAAGGGAGGGTAAGGGGCGCGCGCGCCGGGCACCGCGCACAATAGCAGGTCGAGGCCTGGTAAAAAGTGCGCATAAAGTACCGGTTCATCCTGCGCACGTGCCCTGGCAAGCTTGCTGTCAAGGCGTGCAGGCATGGCGGTCCAGGCGGGAGACCAGCCACGTATCACATCCAAGTATGTCGCCACCCCGGCAGAGGACTGCCGGCGGGCGGTTGTTTTCCGAGAAGCCATATCGTACGACCGCCGAGCGTCGGCGCGCGATGGAAAAAGGAACAAAATACAGGAATCCGGCCAGCAAGAAGCCGCGAAGCAAGTACCTGTATTACCCTGTCTGGCAAGTCGTGCAGTGAAACCGTTTGCTACGTGCAATGCGATACCGATGCACGTGTTCGGGTCAGCATACGTCAATTCGGATGATTTTGCCTGAAAACCCGCTCATTGATGTTGCGACCCATGCAGCCACTTGAATACGGTGAACTGGCCGTTGTGCGACACTTGAAGCATGGAAGTAAAGCGTGATAACAGCCGATTGAAGGAGCATACGATGATCAGAAAAATTGCGCTGTTGGGTTTTGTCAGCGGCTTTGCACTTTTCCTTTATGGTCGCAAATGGCTGTCGACGCTTGACGCAAACCATTCGGCGCGTCAATTGCCGTGACAGGCGTTGCGCGTGTTGACTCGCTGTTCCATGTCTGGCGCGAATCCTGCTACGTGATTCCGGTCGCGTCCTTTCGCCGCGTCGAGTAACCATCAAATGACGGCCGCCGGCATCGCCGCCGGCCGTCTTGGTATTGGTCGACGCGGCGACATCGCAGTGGGCGCGCACCACCAGGGAGCGCAGAACAGAATGACAACGACGGCAAGCCGCATTTCCGAAGGAACACCATTTCCACGGGGTGCAACGTGGGATGGCAAGGGCGTGAACTTTGCGCTGTTTTCGGCGCATGCGACAAAGGTCGAACTGTGCATCTTCGACGACAAGGGCGAGCAGGAAATCGAGCGGATCGTGCTGCCGGAATATACGGATGAGGTTTGGCACGTCTACGTGCATGACCTCGCGCCGGGCGCCGTGTACGGTTATCGCGTCCACGGCCCGTATGAACCGGAAAATGGTCATCGTTTCAATCCGAACAAGCTATTGCTCGATCCCTATGCAAAAGCGCATGTCGGTGAGTTGAAATGGGCACCGGAAGTGTTCGGCTATACGCTGGGGCATCCGGACCAGGATCTTTCCTTTGACGAACGCGATAGTGCGCCGTTCGTGCCGAAGTGTCGTGTGGTCGATCAAAGTTTCGTCTGGCATCATCCCACCCGCGTTCGGGTGCCCTTCGATCGGACGGTGATCTACGAAACGCACGTGAAGGGTTTCACGATGCGTCATCCGCAGGTGCCGGAAAACGTGCGCGGGACCTTTGCCGGGCTAGGCGAGCAAGTGGTCATCGATTACGTAAAAGCATTGGGCGTCACCAGCGTGGAATTGTTGCCGATACACACGTTCGTTAATGACGATTACCTTCTCGAGAAAGGCCTGACGAACTATTGGGGGTACAACACGATCGGCTTTTTCGCGGCCGATCCGCGTTACCTCAGCACCGGCAGGCTGGACGAAGTCAAGGAGACCGTCGATCGCTACCATGACGCCGGTCTCGAAATTATTCTCGACGTGGTGTACAACCACACTGCGGAAGGCAATGAATTAGGCCCGACGTTGTCCTACAAAGGTATCGACAATGCGTCGTACTATCGCCTGATGCCTGACGAGCAGCGCTACTATATCAACGACACCGGCACTGGTAATACCCTGAATCTATCGCATCCTCGTGTATTGCAGATGGTGACGGACAGCTTGCGCTACTGGGTCACCGAGATGAATGTGGATGGATTCCGGTTCGACTTGGCGACGATCCTGGGACGCGAGCCACACGGTTTCGATGAAGGTGGCGGTTTCCTCGATAGCTGCCGGCAGGATCCCATCTTGTCGAGTGTCAAGTTGATCGCGGAACCATGGGATTGTGGTCCGGGCGGTTATCAAGTTGGTCGATTCCCACCGGGTTGGGCGGAGTGGAACGACCGTTACCGCGATACCGTCCGTGCGTTCTGGAAGGGCGATGATGCAATTGCATCGGAACTTGCCACGCGGATCACGGCATCCGCGGACAAATTCAATCACCGCGGGCGACGTCCCTGGGCGAGTGTCAACTTCATCACCGCGCATGATGGCTTCACGTTGAACGATCTGGTGACGTTCAACGACAAGCATAACGATGTGAATGGCGAGGATAATCGTGACGGATCGTCTGACAATCGGTCCTGGAATTGTGGCCATGAGGGACCGGTTCCGTCCACGGCGGCCTTGTCGGAGCAGATCGAGAAAGCCGGCGATACGGCAAATGACGCACAACACGATGTGCCATCGCTGGCCGCGCAATGGGAAGTGCGCGTGCTGCGCGAGCGTCAGAAACGCAATATGCTCGCAACGTTGCTGTTCTCCCAAGGCACACCGATGATCCTGGCGGGCGATGAATTTGGTCGAACGCAGCAGGGCAACAACAATGCCTATTGCCAGGATAACGAGATCAGTTGGGTCGATTGGGAAAATATCGACGACGATGGCCGCGCGCTGGTTGAGTTTACCCGCAACCTGTTGCAACTGCGCCAACGTCTTCCGGTCTTGCGACGTAACCGGTTTCTGACCGGAGAATGGAACGAGGCATTGGAAGTCAGCGATGTGAAGTGGCTGGGTACCGATGGCCAACCGCTATCCGACGAGCAATGGGATGATGGCACGATGCGCTGTTTTGGCATGGTCATCGATGGCCGGGCCCAGGCGAGCGGCATTCGCAAACCGGCGGGTGATGCAACGTTGCTGATCGTTTTCAATGCACATCACGACGTGGTGGACTTCACGTTGCCGGAGATTCCCGGCAGCGACCAGTGGACGTGCATGGTCGACACGAACATGCCTGTGCGCGACACCTTGCCGGAATTCGGTTCCGGGGATGTCTATCAGGTGACCGGGCGCTCCTTGTTGTTGTTCGCGTTGCAATCGCGTGGTGCGACACAACGCATCTTCGACAAGCTCGGGGAGACGCTGACCAACGAAGCGCCGGACGTTCCGTTGCCGGGCAACTAATAAGTGCGCCGCCGACAGACGAGAGACGCGACGTTGGTGTAGGATGCGCCGTATCGCCAATACGGCGCATTCGTGATGGCAGGTGACGATGGGTACGGAAGGCGGCCTTTGGGACCAGTTGGTGTTGCTATGGCGCTGGCTTGTCGCGGTGTTTCGTTTCCTGGTGATGTTCCTCCGCTGGCTGGCGCAATGAACTGGCCGGCGAAGTAGGGTGGCTTTACGAATTATCCCAATCGTTATCGGTGTTGTCGGCCAGGTCGAAACCGCCGTCATTCCCGCCTGAGCCGTCGTCCCATTTATCGCCGCCATTACCGAAGTCGAAGCCGGCATTCTGACCCTGGTTACCTGCATTGCCGCCGCCGTCCTCCGGCCGGTCCTGACGCGGTCCGTCACGCTCCACGATCACCTCGCGGTCTCGATGGCCGCCCATCATCTCGCCCAGCAGAACGCCTGTCATCAGCCCACCCATGCCGGCGCCAAAACCGCCTTGCTGCGGCTGCTGCACGATCACGGTTGGCTGCTGTTGGGGCGGCTGGTTGGTGTATGGCTGGTTTCCGAATGTCTGATTGCCCGACAAACGATCGGCCTCGTCGGCATAGGCGGACCGTGAACCCTGTGAAGAAAGACTCGCAGTGGACGCATTTTGCAGCATTGGGTCCGGGCGGCCTTCGGAAACGGCTTTGAGCCGGTCGACGCGGCGCGTCAGGTCCGCAAGCCGGTACGGCGGCGATGTTTCCGGACTGCTGTAGCGCTCGGCCCCGTCGCTCGCGCTGGTCAACTCGTCGATCAGCGCGCGAATTTCTCCTTCCACCGTGTCGGCATCACGCAACCAGGCATCTTTTTCGGGCGCCGTCGATAATTTCAGATCGAGTTTGATCGCTCGCAGCGATTGCTGCAGTGCTGTCGCCTGCTTCAAGGCGTCGCGATGGATATCCGTCGCGCCGGCTTCTTCTTCTGTCTGCCGTTTGCGCATCGCCCATCGAATCGACAACACGACCAACAAGCCAATCACCAGAATTCCGATCCACATGCCGATACCTGGTCTATGATGGGTGGGGGCAGCGGACAACGCTGTCTGTTGGAGGGCACCGCTGTCCGTGGCGGCGCCGTTGCTGCCGTTCATGCGCGCGCTGCCGTTCCTGCTGCCGGCTTCGGCCGTGATACGGCGCTCTACTGCTTCGAATTTCGCTTTGTCGGTAAAGCCGAGCGATGGGTCGACCCGTCGGGCCGCCTGTAACGCGGACAGTGCGTCGGCATATCGGTGGCTGTGTTCGAGGACCTGCGCATCGAGGTAATGTGCGCGCGCGCTGTTCGGATTGGCTGCAATGACTTGTTGCAGCATCCGATGTGCACCGTCCATGTCGCCGCGGGCGATGGCCGCTTCCACCTGGTCTACCGAGGGGGCAGTGGCGGCCATGGCGATACCACCGACCAGGCCGGTTCCCGGCAAGATCGTAGCCACCAGTGGTGGGGCAGCCAGAAACAGGATCCCGAGCGCGATGCTCATCGCCACGCCGCCAAGGCGCTTACGCAAATTACGTTGATTCAAAGTCGACATGTCGATACGGCACGGTGTTGTCGCGGTAGCCGGCGCCCCGCGATAATCTTGCGGAAGCGAACCCGGCATCAATCGCAGGGTGGAACGCTTCGATCAGGCGGTGGGCTTGTCGCCGTCGCCACCATCCAACTGTTTTTTCAGTGCGGCAAGGCGATCATCCACTGACGGGCCGCTGCTCATCGCCGCCAGCTTATCGTCCAGCGTCTTGCCGCTGCGCTCGTCCGCCGAGCCCAGGCGGGCGTCTGAGCGCGCGTTGGAGAGATTGACTTTTTCCTCCAGGCGCTCGAATTCAGCGGACAAGTCCTTGCCGCCGATCCCACCGAGCGCCGTGGCTGCCGTGTCCTTCGCCTTGGCGATTTCCTGCTTCGCGCCGAGGATATTGGTGCGGGCGTTCAATTCATTGCGGCGCTTGCGCATGTCGTCGATCTGTAATTTCAAGTGATCGAGCGACGGCTTCAGCTTGTCCAATTCCGCGGCCAAAGCGTCGCGTTCGGCTTCGGCGCTTGCTTGGGCGGTCAGTGCTTCCTTTGCCAGTCCCTCGTCGCCACCCTTCAGCGCGCGCAGGGCACCCGCCGCGTATTTCGTGGCCTTATCGTTGGCCAGGTCGCGCTTGCTTTCCTGGTTGCTGTACTGCGCCTGTATTTCAATCAGCGAGTTTTCCGCGCGCTGGATGCTGGCATCCAGTTCCCGGACGATCTGCCGGGCATCGCGCGACGGGTCCTGCACGGAATCCGCCGCATCGTTCAACAGACCTTTCATGGTACGGGAAATACTATCGAATAGCGACATCGTGCCTCTCCATCTCAAAAGTCATCGCCGCCAACATATCACAGCTGGGCTGGGGCGGCGCATGGCCCGGCTTCAGCATCCCGTCATCCGGGTAAATTCAGTTACAGGACATTTCAAGGAACACCCATCCACCGTGGACGAGGCGTTGCGTGAACGCGTGTCCCGGAAAACTATTACAAAAAATCGGGGCAGTATTGCGACATTTCAAGCCCGAAGCCGCCCGGTTTCTTTACAATGCGGCATGGCATCGGTTGTCAGCAGCGCGATTTTGCTGCGCCGCCGCTGCCAGGCTTGCAAATCGCTTTCATCTCCGCGCGACCGATCGGTGCAGCCGTCTGCCTGTCGGCGCGGCACGCACAGCCGAATACGCGCGCCTTGGCGTGTCCCGACCGTCGGTGATCCGGCGGCGACCGCCGCGGCGCAGGCAATCGACTTACCGCTTCTACATGGCTTCCACGCGACAACCCACTACCCCTGGCAAAGACCCGAAACCCTCTCGCTCCCTGGCTTCCCGGTTGATTCTGGCACTCCTCGGCTTGATTGGCGGACTGATCGTGATCGGAGCATTGATCGTCGGTTACGCGTTGATCGTCATGACGCCAAACCTGCCACCGTTGACCGCCTTGACGGATTACCGGCCGAAAGTGCCATTGCGGATCTACACGGCGGACCACGTGTTGATCGGCGAATTCGGCGAAGAACGCCGGCGGCTGGTGCGGTTTGCCGATATCCCGCCTGTCATGAAGGACGCCGTGCTTGCGATCGAGGACTATCGGTTCTATGAGCACGGTGGTGTTGATTTTATCGGGATACTGCGTGCGGGCGTGAACGACATCATGCACGGTGGGGCGTCGCAGGGTGCCAGCACGATCACGATGCAGGTCGCGCGAAATTTCTTCTTGTCCAGTGAAAAGACCTATACCCGCAAGATCTACGAGATGCTGCTGGCGTATAAGATCGAGTCGGCGCTGTCGAAGGATCAGATCCTCGAGCTGTATATGAACCAGATCTATCTGGGGCAGCGAGCCTACGGTTTCGCCAGCGCGGCGCAAGTCTATTTCGGGAAAGACTTGAAGGACATCACGCTAGCACAGGCGGCCATGCTGGCCGGGCTACCGAAGGCGCCATCCGCCTATAATCCCGTGGTCAATCCGAAGCGGGCGAAGATTCGTCAGGAATACATCCTGAAGCGGATGCTCGACCTCGGCTACATCAAGAAAGAAGAATATGACGCCGCGATCCAGGAGAATATCCACACGCGCGCAGGATCGATGAATCAGTTCAGCGTGCATGCCGAATACGTCGCCGAAATGGTCCGGCAGATGATGTATGCGCAGTACAAGGATGACGCATATACAAGAGGCTTGAACGTGGTGACCACGATCAACTCGGGTGACCAGGAAACAGCCTATCGGTCGCTGCGCAAAGGCATCATGGATTACGAAAAGCGTCATGGCTATCGTGGTCCGGAAGCGTTTATCGATCTGCCGGGCAGTGGTGATGATCGCGACCAGGCAGTGGAGGATGCATTGCTCGATCACCCGGACGATGGCGACATCGTTTCGGCGGTTGTGATCAAGGTGTCGCCGAAAGAGGTCGTCGCGCAACGCTTGAATGGCCAGACCATCACGATCTCCGGTGCAGGGCTTCGTTTTGCGGCGGCGTCGTTGAACCCGCGCGCGCAGCCTGCAAAGTTACTGCGTCCGGGCGCCGTGATTCGTTTGATCCAGGATATTCCGACGAAGGATCCGAACGATGCCGACGGTGGTTGGGACATCACACAACTGCCGCAAGTGGAAGGCGCATTGGTCGCCCTGCGGCCGAAGGACGGTGCCGTGACGGCGCTGGTGGGGGGCTTCGACTTTAACAAGAACAAGTTCAATCATGTAACGCAGGCATGGCGTCAGCCGGGGTCGACGTTCAAGCCGTTCATCTATTCGGCTTCGCTTGACAAGGGCCTGGGGCCGGCGACCATCATCAACGACGCGCCGTTGTACTTCAGTGCGCAACAAACCGGCGGTCAACCTTGGGAACCGCACGACGACGATCAGCCCGAAGGACCGATGACCATGCGTACGGCGCTCGACAAGTCGAAGAACCTGGTGTCCATCCGCATCCTGAATTACATCGGCACGCACTACGCGCAGGATTACATCACGCGCTTTGGTTTTGATCCGGCCAAGAACCCACCGTATCTGCCGATGGCGCTTGGTGCGGGGCTCGTCACGCCATTGCAATTGGTGAATGGGTATGCGGTATTCGCCAACGGCGGCTACCGTGTCAACCCTTACCTGGTCAGCGAGATCAGCGATGCCAACGGTAATATCCTGTCGCGTGCGCAGCCGCTGGTGGTGGGTGAGAATGCCCCCCGGGTGATCGATGCGCGCAATGCTTATCTGATGAACAGCTTGCTCCACGACGTGGCGACGCGGGGCACGGGCGCTGCAACCAATAAGATGGGTCGCAACGATCTGCAGGGCAAGACCGGCACGACCAACGATGCGCATGATGGCTGGTTCGCTGGCTATCAGCAGACGCAGGTCGCGGTGGCGTGGCTCGGTTATGACCAGCCGCGCACCTTGGGAAGCCGCGAATTTGGTGCACAGCTCGCATTGCCGGTGTGGATGAGCTATATGAGCGAGGTGCTCAAGGGGGTGCCGCAAGCATCGATGCCGATGCCGCCGGGATCACGTCGATCAATGGCGAGATCTACTCGGATGCTTTACCCAGGAAACGGTTTGTACAAAGTATCGGGCTGGACGACAGTGGTGACGGCTCGGTTCCGGGTAGCTTGCCTGGTGCC
>NZ_LAQU01000039.1 GCF_000970345.1 Robbsia andropogonis
CGTGTTCGACTCACGGGAGGCCCACCAAAATTACTTTACTTCTATCAATTACTTATGCGGGTTTGTCTGGTTTTTCAGGCAACCCGCTTTTTGTTTTGCTGGGGAACCTTTTGCCCAATCTTGGCAATCGCGTCTCGAAGCGATTCTGTGGCCAAGTGCGCATACCGCTGCGTGCTGACCGCCGACCGATGCCCAAGCACCGCACCCACCGTGTATAGATCCACCCCCTGATTGATCATCGCGCTGGCAGCGCTGTGGCGCAAATCATGAAAATGCAGCCATTCCATATTCACGGCCTTTCGGGCATTCCGAAAATGTCGCGATATCGTGCTTTGGTCCGGCAGCGGCATGCGGGCGGCGATCATGAGGCTTGGATGGATCGGGATATGGCGTGGCTTGCCATTTTTGGTATCGGACAGCACGAACATGCCATCGACGCGTTCGGCCCGGATTATCTCGCTCATGCGCATGCCGCTGTAGAACGCAATCCGGATCGCTGCGCGCGTCTCCCTGTGATGCGTGGCGCGGCACAACAATACCATCTCTCGGCGGTCGATTGAGTGCTGCCGTTCATTGCGGACCACCGGCGAGATTACGCGCTCTGCGGGATCATGCTTCCCCATGCCGTGGAATTTCCATCCGTACCGGCAAGCGGCGGTGAGGTATCGGATGCGGTTGCGCAGGGTCGCCGGAGAGATTGGATCGCCGTTTTCCTTCGCTGCCTTGGCCGAGTATTCCTTGCAGACATCAGGGAGGGAGGTGAGCGGCTTGCCGCGATATGCCCAAAACATGATGGCCAGTTCGTTCTCGATGTTCCCGCCAGACTTCAGTTCTGGCACCCTATGCTTCAGATAGACCTTAACCGCGTCCTCGATGGAATGCTCCGGGCGCTCGACCCCTGTTCCGAGCGAGTAGAGTCTGTCCGATTCTTGGCGGTCGTAGGCGTCAGCCTTGGTTCTATTCCACGTTTTCGGAAGAAACTTTCGAGCCCGGATGCGCTGTCCATTAATGCGACGGTCGAATTCGAAGACGAAACAGCCGCGCGCTTTATCTCGGTAGATCGGCATTGTTGTAAATATTCTTGGATGTCCGAGGGTTCGAACGTGATTCGCTTGCCGATCCGATAGCATGGTATTGGGCCATTGGGCGCGGCAAGGTCGTAAATGTGGCGAGATGATACGCCTAGTTCTTTGGCCGCCTGGGCAGCATTAAGCTTGCTCATCCCATCCCCCTCCCAATCTCAGCAGCGGCCATGACGATTGCGCGGCGGGTTGCGGCGGTTGGGTCATCTTCATGGTGTTTAACAGAAAAGACGCCTTCGGTACCCACGAAAACTATCGTGTCGCTGTATTTTGCGTTAACCCCTACGTTTAGTCTAAGCTCCACCATCAACCGAAACGCATCGCCGTCATCTTCGAGTGGGTTCCAGTATTCACTCCCAATTACCTCCCAAAGCTTTTCAGACCAAATCCCATCCTGCCACCTCGCATCATCCAGACCCGCCGCCTTCGCAGCCAGTTCAAGCAGTTCTCGGTCTGTCATTTTTGGTCCTTTGGCGCGCACGTATAGACTTTCGAGCCGCTGTAGAATGCACCAATGCGTTCACAGGATGTGGCATCTGAGCCAACGCCACACGCCCATCCGCCTGAGAAGAAGGCCAATATGCACACAATAAGCACCACTATTTCCCATTCCATTATTTCGCCTCCTCCGTCAGCCCGCGCCATTTGTCCCAATAAAATATGCCAAAAGAAGAACGGCCGCACGTCTCACTAAGCGTCCAGCTATGGCCGTTCCACCACCTTGCAACGATGTGCGAAGTGGGAAGTAGCCTGCACTCATACCAGCCCACGCGCACAGGCTTTTCACTCGCCGGGAACCATTTAGTCTTTCTCATGACCACCTCGACAGTTGGCGGCGAAAAACCCTGCACTGCTTCGGCCAGGCAACCAGCCGGTTATAGGCGTCATGAGCCTCTTTCCGCGAAGCGTTATTTATCCGCTGATACTCATGAATCCATTGATACCAGTTCATTTCTCCCCCTCCGGCTCAAACCCCGGCCTGTAGATCGTGCAGGATTCCATGTTGCCGCGTTTGTAGGAAGCGAAAATAGCTGCCGAAAATATTAGTCTCCCGTACTTATCATAAATCCCTGCACACTCCCATCCTTCCATTCGGTACAGGCGCGTGCATTGTTCACCCAAATGCGACCAATCAATCGAGTCCGAGATTTCTGGTTCGGGGGCGAGGCGATAATAGTGTTCTAGAGTTACATTGAACCTGTGACCTACCATTGCCGGAATCCAGCCTACGCCGGGCCATGCCGTTTCCCACCGCTTCCCATCCACCAACACATCAATCTTAAACTCCCGCTGTTGCTCCGGGCTCCACTCGCCAAATGGCTTATCCTCTGGATACTTGCTCATTGTTTTTGCTCCAGTTTGCTTACGGTATCCCTAAGCATTTTGTTCTCGGCCTTTAACCGAATTATCTCCCCCGCCATTTCGAAAGTATTTCTAATGATGTCCATAGAATCTTGGTAGTTCTTGGCTTGTTGGACGATTTTCTCCCTGCGCAGCGCTTCGTATTTGTCGGTCATGATTGCTCCTTCGGCGCGCGCGGCAGTGGCATCCAGTGCGTGGGGGTTACAAGCCACACATTCGGCGGCTCATCTGCGTTTACTGGTGTTTCATACCATCCTGGGGCAGCGTCTTCCGGGTATTCCCAGTAGTCGTCTATTTCCTCTTGGCTGTAATAGCGCCCGCGCACAGTGCGCCAATTTCCTAAGTCGTTCCGGTATCCAAGTAACCTAGCAATGGTATCTTTTGGTGCCGTTTCGATCGGTTGCCATTTAGGAATCTGCTCGGCGAGTGCGTCGCGCTCTTGTTCAGCAGTAGCGCAGGCAATAGCGACTTCGTGAAGCCGTGAATTTGCTGATTTGAGTTCGGCGGCGATTGCGTCGCGTTCGTCTTCCATAGCGGCATAGTCCTCGTAACTGACCGACTTACCTGATGGGCCGTGCACCCTGGCGATAATGTCATCATATCTATCAACCATCATGCCTCCTTCTCTTCAAGAAACTGGCTAACCGTTTCACGGAGAGTTTTGTTTTCGCGTTTCGCTTGAGCAACAAAACCTTCGGCAATGATCTTGGTCCGCTCCTTTGGAGATGGCTGCATAATCCATCCTCTCGCCCAGGCGCATTGCGCCCAAAAGGGCCAGACGCGGCGCTCGATTCTCCCCGAATTAAGCGGCAACCCTTGCGACGAAGCGCGACGACCCAATGCTTCAAAATACCGTTTTCCAGATAGCGGTCGTTTCATGTCACGCCTCCTGTGCCGCAGAGCGGACCTGATTTCTTGGTTCCTTCCATTCGATGGCCGTTGTAGGATCACCAAGAGAGCCAGTGATTTCACGGCGGCGAACCATGCGGCCGGTTTGGCGCCAAGTGATCTCGACTGCTCCTGCAGCGACAGCTAGGGCGCGCTTGTTCAGAGCGATGTCATAGTGCGATTTCGCCGTTCCGGGTTTCTGGTGCCATTTCCGCGCGACCCCAATTCGATCTGCCATGGCGTGCAGTTCGTCGTCGGTGTCGGCGATCATGTGGCACATTTTCATGCGTCCGTATCCGGCCTGCATATCGTCTACATAGACCATCACGCCTCCTTCTTCGATTTGAGGGCGCGGATAGCATCGGCGGATAACAATCGGCCACGGGTACGCTCAATTTCTTGTGCGACTTCCTCAAGCGCCTCATCGCGCACATCGGCGGCGCTCTGCGGAGCGGTGTAGAGCGGCGTACCATCTTCCAACACTTGCAAGTCCATCAGCATCTTCGCATGTGCGTTTCCGCCGCTGGCTTTTACAACTGCGGGTTCAACCCTCTGCTGCTTGCATGATCGGCAATACCCCTCTCCACCAGGGTCTACTTTTGATCCCCCGCATGTTTCGCATAAGACCTTCGCCTCGCTCTGCGCGGGCGCGGAGCTCGGTATGCGATATGGCGTAGAGATCGCATCTATCGCGACCTTCCTTGTAACCTGGGTTATACCGGTTTCCTCTGCCTCCAAGATCAAGGCCGCGATGATTTCTCGCAGTTTGTGTTCCCGCATAACATCGTTACTCATGACAATCCCCCTTGTTCGCGGCGGAGATAGCGAAGTCGATGGACACATTCCATTCCGATTCAGTCATGTTGCGGCGTCCTTTCCTGACGTCCTCTGGCACAGCGATTAACATTGCTTCAGAAAAATCAGCGTTATTAGATACGGATGCAATTCGCAAACCCCTGCATCGCTCCGCATCCGCTTTCAACGCTTCCGCCTGCGCTTCCCCAAGCTCAATCGCTTCCGCAGCATTCAAAACAGCAGCGCGGTCTTTGATCGGTAGTGCGTTCATATCGATCGCGCGCAGTGCTTCTGCTAGTTGTTTGTTGTTCATGCTGCCTCCCCACCCGGAGGAAACGCGGCGTTGAGCGCTTCGACTTGCGCATCGCGGTCGCTCTTAGCCTTCTTGCGTGCTGGCGCTTTCTTTTCGTCGAACAGCGTCTCAGCGGTCTGCGGCGGTAGGATGCTAATTTCGATATCAGACATCAGAAGGTGATCGATTCGCCCCTGTTCCTTCTCGGTCGGATGGCAATTGATGTTGAACGTGACATTGACGCTGCCGCCTTCTTTCAAGGCGAAGACGAAGTCTTTGATGTTGCAGTCTTCCAACTCGATCCATGATTGATCGTTGATGCCGGTGTGCAGGATCGTCGTGTAGCCGGTCAGCTGCTTGTCGTGCTTGATGTCTTGCCGGAACCACGGGAAGCGCAGCGCTGTGAGCCCGCCAAGGTCTTCGTTTTGGATGAGTTCGGCTTGCCCCTTCGCTTCGTCTCCGCTCTGGTAGAAAGCACCGCGCAATTGCGGGTCAAACTCGTTGAGAATCAGATTGCTGCGCGATGCTTCAATCTTGATCGTGCAGGCAGGCTTCGTCTTGTTCTTGCCGTTCATCTCGGCTCGCGGTTGAACAGACGTGATCTTCGCTTTGATTTGCTTGAGGGTCAGCATTGGATACTCCGGAATATTTTTGGAATAATTTTCAGCGGTTTAGGCGGCTTGCTTGAGCAGTTCGGACTGATAGCCCGTGACGATCTTTTCGAAGGCGATCAGGTCTTGTTCGAGTGCGGCTATGTATTCTTCGTCGCGCTCGACGCGTCGCCAGTAAAGCTGCTTGCCGACAGACTCAAGTGCAGGGCAGTACAGCGCAAAGTGCCACCACTTCCGGTTAGTTATCCACATGCAACCTTGAATCTGGTCGATGTATTCGCTGATGTCCTTATTTAGGATCACCGTTCGGATAGTCTCGGGAGAGATCAGGCACTTGTATTCGCTACCACCGTCGTCATCGATCAGGCCATCAGCACTGGCACCGAACAGGCCATCATCGGTAATGACAAATCCTGCTCGCTTTACAAATAGTCCAGTAGCAATCTCATGTTCCATGCGCGCGGTTGGCTCCAATTCATGCCCCCGACGCATGGCGTACGTCTCGAAGCCTTCATCCAGCGGGACGCCGCTGATACGCTCTACCGCCAAGCGGAAGGCATAATTCAGTGCCTTATCAGACGGATAGCCAACTGGTTCGCCTGCTATTGCACGCTGCACGCTCGCTGCTGATGGTTTAGTTTTGTAACCGGCAATCTTCATTGCCTCTGCCTCCGTCTTTCCTGCCTTGATCGCTTCGACGTATGCAGACTGCTTATCGTCCAGCAAACCCACCTTCTCACGTGCTACTTTGAACATCGATGCCGTGATGCATCCAGCGCGTGCCTGATGCCACTCTGGCGACCCCTGATCGCATTCGATTATCTTCATCAGTCCTCTCCCTCGCGCCGCATCTTCTCTTCGAAATCGGCCTGAAATTCTGCTGCTTGATCGTCGGCCGGAGGCATGTCGACAGTGCGTGACTCGTCCTGCTTCAGGCGCTCGCCACGTTCGCCCACGACGCCCTTGAACGTGTCGTACGCACGCTGATCGCGGTAGGGTTTGATGATGGCAAGACCTTCCTGCCAAACTCGTGTGAGGGCATCGGCGGTCGTGCAGGCAGCGGCCTTGTTCGTCCATGCAGTCAGCACCTCGGACGGGCACACATCGATGACTTCGCCTTTGAAGTCGATGCCCGTGCCGCCTTCCGTATCCATGTGATGGATCGCGTTATCAAGGCGCTCGGTCTTCGGCCAGGTCTTGTATGCGCGGCGGATGATCGTCTTCTTCGCCATCTCGTTGAAGTCGGTCGACCACGGGCCGTTGCCTTTCTTCCCGCTTTCGGAGCGCGCCTTGATTTTCATCACGTCGGCGATCGGCATCGTGTCCGTGAGATAGTCACCGGAATGCATCTTGACGACGACGTACACGCCAACCACGTTGCCGCGCTCGGTGCTGAACGGGTCATGATCATGGCGAGGCGGCTTGTCGAAGCCATTCAGCGAGAAACTGTCGTTCGCATAGACGACTTCAGCTTTACCCCACTGGATTGAGCCCGACGAAATAGCGATATCGAGCATGCCCATGTAGCTGATATCGAGGCAAATCTTCCCGCCGCGCGGCACGAGGTACGCTTGCTTGCGCGCCGGATTCAAACTGATGCCGATCGCTGACACGTTCTCGATTGCTGCGCGCATCGAAGCCGGGTCTTTCATCGCCGTGGAAAGCAGAAAATCGTTGCCTTCCAGGATTTGCATCGCAAAGGCGGCTTCGCGTTCAAAGTTGATCGAGTTGTCGATGGTGACGCGCTCGAACTGTTCCCGCACGCCATACACGATGTTGCTGACGGCGACGATATTTGATTTGTTTGCCATAGTGATTTCAAAGATGCGCCGGATGCACGGCATTAAGGATTGCAAGGGCCAGCAGCATTACCACCGCGCCCGCCACAAACGAGCCCCAGTGGATGCGGCGGCGCGGGGCAGTGCGCTCTATTTCGTAGTTGGGGGTCATTCGTCAGCCTCGTCGTCTTGCTCATCATCCTCAGGCACCTCGCCGCGCTGACAATTCGTGCCTCCGCAGTGCGGGCACTCGGTGTGCGTGAGATTCGATATCGAACCCATCCAATGAATTCCGGTCTGTCCGCACCGGTCGCAGATCATGGTCATGTCACTCACCCGGCGTAAATTTCGTCTCACTCATGGCTGACTCCCTTAATGGAAAGAGCGGCCATCTTTCCCGCCAACTCATCACTTCCTGGGAATAATTCTGGAATATTTTTGCGTTGCTTTTGTAGCCCCGCGTGCCAGTTTTTATCGCCCATCGTCCGCTTCAGCAGCGCAAAGAGTTCGGCGCGCTCGGCACGCTGCGCGTCTGTCGGTGTGTCCAGGAAGTCAAGTTCGGCTAGGCGAGCTTTGGCGAGATCGAGCAGTGCCTGATGTTCTCTCCCAAGATTCCACCAGCGTTCTAGCCAATGCCCTTTTTCAGGACGAGACTCGTTCAATCCACCAAGAATGAAGGCCTCGTAAATTCCATCAACTGCGTATTGGATTGCTTCCGCCTCTTCTTCACTCATCAAATCTCTCCACACAAGCGGCTCCGCAAACGACGCACTCTGCGTCAACGATCGGCCCGCACACTGTTAATTGCTCGACACGCTCAAACCGACGGTCATCTTCGCAGCACGGGCACCAAGCAAGCTCAGGGTCAACGTAGTACCGCGCGTGATCCTCGGGGGCGTAGTCGAAGCGGAACATGTCAAGCTCTCGCTTGTGCCGCAGCGTCACCGGAGAAAACCATCGCGGCATTTGCGCTGTACCGGGCGAACATGTCTCCGAACAGAGCAACCAGCTTTTCCTGGTTAGTCGAATCGGCAAGCGTGTACGTCTGCGCGAGAGAAGCAGCAAACGATCCGGTCTGGCGCTTCATCAGTTCCAGCGCGCCGTATGTCGGGCGGCAAGCTGATTCCAGACGATCGATTGCGGCTTGAGCGCGGGCAGCGGATTCACGCATGGCGCGTGCTTCCATCTGGCGCTGGTTTTCCGCGCGGCACGCCGCACGGTTCGGATCAATGTCGAATACCTGCGCTGGCGCGAAACCAGCCAGCGCGGCGTAGACGGGGTTGGTGGTCTGCATGTCTTGCTCCGGGTGGGTATGGAGCAATATTAGCAATGCTTATACATCTTTGCAAGAGCAGCGCTAATAATTTGACCGAAAAAAAACGCCCGAAGGCGTCTGCGTTTATTTCGGTCCAAATGAGGCGCGCACCGCCTGATAAAAATTCTTCTCAGGGTGCGGTCGACAATATCTGAGAATCGTTGCCGCGATTAGCGGCGTATATAGCGTCTGTGCTCAACGAGCACTGCAATAACAGTCAACTGCTGGGTATCGCTGCGTAGAGTGGGGAAATCGTCGTTTAGTGGCGACAATTCAAAGATTTCCTGACCAGTGGCGCTGATGCCACGAGGGCGATATTTTTTGAACGTTGCTTCGTCGCCACCGTTTTTTGCAACGACGTAATCCCCCGGGCGCGCCGGGACAGCAGGCTCGAATATCGCGTGATCGCCTTCGCGGAATTCGGGTTCCATGGACTTGCCGCGGATTTCGAGTGCAAAAGCACGATCCGACAAATCGAGATCCGTCATCAGATACTCGAACACGTCGCTAGGCGAAAAGGGCGTTCGCATTTCTGTCATCCGTCCAGCCTGGACATAAGAGATGACAGGGATTTTACGGCGACCGATTTCTGCTGGCACAACGTTTCTATCGAATGGTGAAGGCGCTCCAAGTCCGAACAGCGATTTTCCCTCCAGAACCGACGCCAAGATAGGGCTGATAGATCGAGGTTCGACGCCCAACGATTTTGAAAAGGCGAGTAGAGCGGGCAAATTCAGCGGGATGATTCCCCGCAGATACTGACCAATCAAACCCTGCGATCCTAATTCTGTGTCGCGGCCAAGCCACTCTTGAGTCGCCCCCGGGTGCGAGTCCTTATACGTCTGCCATGCGTCGCGCAGACGCTGCGCGTCGGCTTTTTCTTCCTGCGATAGCTCGCGGCGCGGTTTCTTTTCCATGCTCAGATTCTAAAAGTGCTGCTTTTAATTTGCTGCACCTCTTGAAAAGCGTTGCTAATTCGTTAGAATAGAAGCAATGCTAATAAGGAGGCGCTATGCGACTCGATGAATACCTGAAGGCTTCTGGCACGTCGCAGGCCGCCTTCGCTGCCAAATTCACACCGCCTCTGTCGCAGGGCCTAGTTAGTCAATGGCTGCGTGGCAAAACCCGAATCACTCTCGACCAAGCGATCCAGATACGAGAACTGTCAGACGGAAAGGTGACAGTGGACGATTGCGCGGCGATGTTCGAGACCCCAATCCCCAGCGAGGCGGCGGCGTGAACAGCATCTTATTGACGCCGGGAATCATCGGCACTCAGCGCGTTTTGCATTTGGTTGGTGCGCGATGACACGGCCTGACTTGATCGAAAAGCTGTGCGGGTTGTTGCGTGGCCCGGAATCGAAGCGTGCGGCCGAAGCGCTGAATCTTGACTCGTCCGAGGTGTCGCGCTTTCTCAGCGGGCAGCGCGGATTGAATCGCGACCAGATTGGCAAAGCCATCGAACTGTGCGATCTGGCGCTCGTCTCGCGTGGCTATCTGGACGCCGTCTGCCTCATAGGCCAGGTCGGCATGCACTGCGAATGCGCCCGCCGCGGTAGTGGCGAGTGCGGGAGAGGGTAATGGCTGTCACCAAGCGTCCCACGTTCCTCGATGGCCGCCCCGATCCGGAAGCGGACCTTGGCACGTTCCGCTCAGTCAATTGGTTCCTCGCTAGCGCATTTGAACAGAATCTTGAGGCGCTGAAGAAGCGCATCGATGATCAAGAAGGGCAGGAGAAGCACTGATGAAGCGCCCATCGTTTCAGTTTTATCCCGGCGATTGGATATCAAACAGCAATCTACGTCGTTGCACGCATGCCGAGCGCGGCGCGTGGCTGGACATCTTGTGCCTGATGCACGATCAAGAGGAATACGGCGTGATCCGCTGGCCTTTAAAAGACATCGCACAGGCCGCCAATTGTCCGATAGCACTTGTCAAAGGGCTCGTCACCAAAGGCGTACTGAAGGGCAGTGATACCGCTGTCGAAGAAGAGTTTATCTATCGTCCTAAAAGTGGACGCAAGGTTGGTGATCCCGTTACTTTGGTGAGCGCTCAAGCTGGTCCCTTTTGGTATTCGAGCCGCATGGTGAAGGATGAGTATGTCCGCACCATTCGCGGTGAATCTTCGCGCTTTGGTGATAGCGATGGTGAATCACCAATTTCATCACCAAAGGAGTCATCTGACTCTTCACCTAAGCCCCCCTTTGGTGACGGCTCTTCATCTTCATCTTCATCTTCTAATAAAAAACATACGTCACCCTCTCCGGGTGACCCCCTCCCGATCGGGTTCGAAAGGTTTTGGAAATCCTGGCCTTCGACCGAACGCAAGACCGCCAAGGCCAAGTGCGCCGAGGTATGGCGAAAACGCAAGCTTGAGCCGTTGACCGAGCGCATCGTGCAGCACGTCGATGCGCTGAAGCCATCGAAATCGTGGCGGGATGGGTTCGAGCCTGCACCGCTGACGTACCTGAATCAAAGCCGCTGGGAGGATGCGGAAGACGGCGAGTCCTTGCCGAGCAACGACATGTGGGCGGGTGCGCTATGAGGCCGCCTCGCAACGGTGATGCCCTGCTGGCTGCCCGTCGTCGTGGGGAGAAGCCATCCGGCGCTGTGATCGTCTCCTTGGTCGGCCAACTGCCTGACCGGAATTTCACGCTGTACGTCGATGCTGCAAGCCCCGAGAGGTTCGATTGGAAATCCATTCTCGGGCTCGAGATCGAGATCGTGACGAACCTTCGATTTCCATTTTCGAAGCTGATCGCGATGCTTGCGGACATGACCGAAGCCGTGCCTGCGTCGATGCTGCTGCGCTACACCGAAGGTCCGCGGATTGCCCTGGGAAAAGCGCATTGGCTCCCTGAAGCCATGGACGGAAAGTTCTATCGGCTGTTCGACTGGTGGCCATTTGCCCTGACGCCCGGTCGTGCTGCGCTCAAGGTCGAAAAAGCTTTGTGGCGGCACGTTGGTACCGCACTCCCGGACTACTACCTGCCCACGATGGGCCTTTGCATCGAACGCATGGAACAGGGGAAGCCAGCATGGCAAGCATGATCCCGGATGATGTCAATTTTGACGAATACCTGACGGCAGACGACGACGGAACGTCCAAGGTCCGTCCCGCATCCGAATTTGTCGATGGCGTTATCGCCATGTTTCACGAGCAAGCCGCGGTGGCCATGGGGGCCACATCCCCGTGGCCGAAGGTTGGCGACAAAGTGCGTTTTCGCTCAAGCGAAGTGAGCTTGTGGGCCGGTATCAACGGCCACGGTAAGTCTGGTGCATTGGGCTACGTGATGTCGCATGTTCTGTCGCAAGGAGAGCGCGCTTGCATCGCCTCAATGGAAATGAAGCCTGAGCAAACCATGGGTCGGATGACTCGACAAGCGGCCGGCAATGCATGCCCTACACCGAAATTTATTGCCGATTTCCACACGTGGACCGACGACCGGCTGTGGATCTACAACCAAGTTGGGCAGGTCGATTGGCGGCGCATGGTGGCGGTCGCCCGGTATTGCCGCAACGAATTGGGCATCGACCACATGGTCATCGATTCGATGATGAAGTGCGGCATCAAGCCAGACGATTACGGCACGCAAAAGGAATTCGTTGACGCGCTTTGCACTCTTGCGAAAGACACCGGGATTCACGTCCACCTCGTTCACCACATGCGCAAGGGCGAACGCGAAATGAACAAGATCCCGGATAAGTTTGACATCAAGGGCGCCGGAGAAATTGTCGATTTGGTCGATAACGCTTTCATCGTCTACCGCAACAAGGCGAAGGAAGAAGTTCTGTCCCGCGAACGTGACCCGGAAAAGCGAAAGCTGCAAGAGCAGGTACCCGACGTGATGCTGATCTGCGCAAAACAGCGGCACCACGGCTGGGAAGGGACGATTCGTCTGTGGTTCGATCCGGCCAGCCAACAATTGCTTGAAGACCCGCAGTACGCCACCCAATATCTCGACCTCAACACATCGACATGGAAGACGCAATGGAGTCGTTGAACGCATCCACTACACGCGCGCACGCGCATTTGACGGCCGACCAGCGGGCCACGGCGAAAGCATTCGCGAAGCTTAAAGGCCCGATGTTGCAGCGCGCGCTTGAGCAGTATGGCCATTCGCAGGGTGTGGACGCTGCCTTGGCTGTGTCTCTTGAAGCGCGGCGAGTGCGGGAGGCGGCATGACGATCTTCATCGGCGTGGACCCGGGTTTGACTGGCGCTCTTGCGTTCGTGCATCTTGATCATGGCTTGATCGGTTTGCACGACATGCCGACGATCGAGAACGACGCGCCGACCGCCAAGGGCTTCCGCAAAGAAATCGACGTGCAGGGCCTGCGCGAGTTGATTCACAAGACCGTGCCGGCGCAAGACACCATGACCGCGGTACTAGAATCCAGCGGCATCTTCGGACCAAGCGTGCACACCACAGTCTCGATCGCTGAATCGCGGGCCTACACGCTCGCGACGCTACGGCTCATGGGCATCGACGTACGCCGCGTGACGCCGCAGGTTTGGAAGCGGATGTACGGCCTCTCCAGCGACAAAGACGAATGCTTGGATAAGGCCCGCACGATCTTCGGCACCATCGGATTCGAGCGCAAGCGCGACCATAACCGCGCCGAAGCCGCCCTTATCGCCCATTACGGACGGAGGATGTTCGCATGATCATCGATCAAATCATTTTCTTTCTGCGCCAGTCTGCCAAGCCGATGAGTCAGCTTGAGATATCGCAGCACATCGAGCGCGATACCGCGGCCGTGTACGGCGCAATTCGCGCGCATCGCGTCAAGAGTGCATCGCCGCGCTTGTATATCGCAGAGTATGGCCGCACGTCGCGCGGGCAACGCTCGCCGCATTACGCGATTGGAGACCTTCCCGATGCTCCCGCCCCCGTGCTGCGCAAAGAAGAAATCCGCATGCCGGCTGGCCAGTTCGGCATCCCCGACGAAGCAAAGGCGCGGGCGGCAAAGATCGCGGCGCAAGACAAGCTTATCGCTTCGCTGTTGTCATCACTTCGCACACATGCAGGAAACCCATTCGGCGTGGCAATGGCTCAGTGTGGGGTGCGGGCGTGAGCGATTTCTTGATCTCTGACAATTTCACCCTCCTTATTTTTTTGTTATTTGGTGCATTCATTGTTTGGTGCGCGACGAAATGAAGATTGCTCAGATATTCCTTTTTGCGCTATGGACGTTTATTTTTTTATTCATTTTGGGCCTAGCGCTTTCTTTGCCTCTTAGTCTTATAGCGGCTTTACGTGAAACGCATGCGAAGTCTGTCTGCATGTCAAATGCATATGCGCGGGTGGAATCTGCTGGATTTTTTTGGCCAAAGTTCTACTGCGTGAAGCGCGTTGACCAGACAGATGTCGTTGTTCCGGTGTCATCGCTATGAAATACCGTGGCACAACCCAACTCGCCGCCATCTGGTGCAACGACCCCGAGTTCCATGCTTGGCTTGCTGACTTGGCCAGCATCGATCCGAGCGATGTCACGAAAGAGGGCGCTGCTGAAGTCGTACGCAAAGCCTGCAACGTTTCCTCTCGATCGGATTTCGACAAGGACGACGCAGCGGCAGAGCGTTTCATGCGCGAGATACGGAATCCGTTTAATGCGTGGCGTCAAGCGCGCCGTAATTCAGTTTCACAGACCAGCAACAGCATACTCAAGGTCATCTAGGAGACCACCATGCGCGCGCCTAAATCGCCCCCCGCTCTTACGCCGGACAACGTTGTTGCCCTCTTGGTTCCGGGGCGCGCGTACATGGCCAGCGCCATTGCCTTGAAATTCGGTCGATCGATGCAAGAGGCATTGCCTGTCATCGATGGATTGGTGGCGGAAAGGCGCTTGTTGTCCACCTATGACCGCAAGCACATGCGGATGACGTACCACGTGCCCGTTGCTACCCGGCCGAACGTTACGCCTGGGCAACTTGTCCCGACGCCATCGCGGAGCGCCTGGGGATGTCGGGAATTGCTGTTTTAGACACCCGATTTCCCGGGGTCTACGATGGCGCTCATCCGAGGAGGGCGACATGCTGAGCAGAGCGGAAATAGAGAAGGCGATGTCGGAAGGGGCGGAAGCGTATCAAAGCCGCATGAAACGCACCAACAACCCATATCCGATGTTCACCGACCAGCATGCCTCGTGGCTCCGAGGCTATCAAAACGCCCATTTCGGCGCATCCCTTGCGGCGTCGGCACGGCAAAACATCCTTACATGAACCTGGAGCGCAGCATGTCCGATGAAAACAGCAACACGCCGGCCGGAAATGATCCGGTGACGCCGGAAACGAAGATCCCGACCACCGATACGCCGGTATCCGAGGTGCCGGCCGTGCCGGGGGAGCCAGTCGCGTCCCAATCGGATGGGGAATCCGTAGAGCCGGGTGCGCCTGCCGCTGGTACGACGGGAAGTGCTGTCTCCGCAGATGAAGTGGGAAACGCATCCTCGCCGTCGTCCACGACATCCGATGCGATCAACGCCCAAACAGCGGAAGGCTCGACGACATTGCCGACCGGCTCGACGACCTCGAACGAAACGTCAGCTATGGAATCCTCGGAATCGTCGTCTGCATCGCCTGTATCGCCATCCTCGTTGTCTTCGGGCATTGATGAGGCAGCCGAGGATGCTGACGGCGCCGCGGTTCCTCTGGAAAAGGCTGTTGCCGTTCACTTGGAAGCGATTTTCAAGCTGGTTGCTGATGCCTCCGCAGTCAAGGCGGCAGCCGCGACGGGTGCCGTTCAGTCGGCGCATGACACCATCGTCGATATTGAGGATCGCATTCAGAACGGCCGTGACGTTGGTTCGCACGAAGTGATGTCGCTCGTGAGCAATCTGCGTCTCAAGCTGCGCGAGATGTTCTGATCATGGCACTTCCGGTGGTGCGCAAATCGGATGAAATCGTCGATGCGATCCTTTTGCGGATTTCTGACGGTGAAAGCCTGCGCACCATTTGCAAAACCCGGGGCATGCCGCACCGCGTCACGTTCTTGCGGTGGGTGAACGACGATGAGAAGCTGCAAAAGCTGTACACCGACGCGCTGAAATGGCGCGAGCAGATCTACTTTGACGACTTGATCGGCATCGCTGACGAGTGTAAGGACCCGGCGAAAGCGCGCGTCATGTCGGATAATCGCAAGTGGGTGCTTGCCCGCATGAACCCGAAGAAGTACGGCGACAAGATGACTCAGGAACTGTCTGGTGTCGACGGTGGCCCTATGGTCGTCGAACTCGTGCAGTTTGCGGGGGCGCCTGAAAATGCCCCGGATTAGAATCCCCAACTGCTGGTCACCGCGCAAATATCAGATGCCGCTTTGGTCGTATCTGGAGCGCGGTGGCCGGCGGGCGATCTCGATTGCGCATCGTCGATGGGGTAAGGATGACGTAGCGATGCATCACGCGTGCGTCGCAGCGCACAAGCGGCCTGCCACATATTGGCACATGCTGCCGCAAGCGTCGCAAGCCGATAAAGCAGTGTGGTCCGCGGTCAACCCGCACACCGGTAAGCGGCGGATCGACGAGGCTTTCCCGAAAGAGATCCGCGCACGCACCCTCGAAAACGACATGATGATCCAGTTGCGCAACGGCGCGACATGGCAGGTCGTTGGATCGGACAATTTCAACTCTCTCGTTGGCGCCCCTCCGGCGGGCGTCGTGTTTTCTGAGTTTGCGATTGCCAATCCGTACTCGTGGGCATATCTGAAGCCGATTCTTGACGAAAACGACGGGTGGGCCGTGTTCATCACGACCCCGCGCGGACGGAATCATGCTTACAAGATGCTCAAAATGGCGCAGGAGACGCCCGGCTGGTTCGGTGAAGTGTCTAGCGTTGCAAAGACAGGTCGATTCAGCGCCGCGCAGTTGCATGAACAGAAGATGGAGTACATCAAGCTGTTCGGAGAGGACGCGGGCGCGGCCATGTTCGAGCAAGAAATGATGTGCTCTTTCGACGCCGCGATTCTTGGGGCGTACTACGGCCGAGAATTCACCAAGATCGACGCGGAAGGGCGGATCAAAAAGGTTCCTCACGATCCATCCTTGCCGGTATACACGGCGTGGGACTTGGGCCGCACGGACGACACGGCAATTTGGTTTTATCAGGTCAGTTGGGGCGAAATCCGCATCATCGACCACTATTCGAACAATGGCCAAGCGCCAAAGCACTACGCAGAGCGCCTGTATGGCCGCGAAATTGACGTTGCCGAGTGGGGCGAGTACGGAAAGCCCAAGAGTTGGGGATTCGGCAAGCCGATCGAGGGTGCTGAACATCGAATCGCCTACCGCTACGCTGATTGCTGGCTGCCGCACGACGGCAAGCCCAAGACGTTCGCGTCGCCGCGATCCGCAATGGAGCAATTGCACGATTTCAAGCTGAAGGTGCGCATTGTTCCGTCGCTCAGCATCCAGGATGGCATCACGGCTGCGCGCGCGACGCTGCCGAAGTGCGTTTTCGATGAACAGCGCACCTTTGCTGGGTCAGAGTCGCTGCGCAATTATCGTCGCGAGTGGGATCCGCATAAGCAGGTCTTCCGGGACACCCCGCTGCACGACAAGACATCGCACGACGCCGACGCCTTCCGGATGCTATCGCTCGTGTGGAAGATGCCACCGGAAGAGGCGCCCGAAGAGCGGCCGCGCTTTCCAGAAGATCAGACGGCCGATGAAGTGTTCTGGCCGAAAAGCCAATCCAGTGAAATTGTCTATGGGAGTTACGCATGAGTACGCTACAACCTTTCTCGCCTGCCAACACCGTGCCAATCGCGGCGACCACGTCTTCGCAAAACTTCGCTCTTGATCCGAGTGCGCTTTGGGATCAGGTTCGACTGGTGAATATGACCACAGGCGTTGTCTACGTTCTCATGTCCAAGAACGCAGCAGACATCGTTAGCGCGGCCAACGGCGTGCCGTTGCTTGCTGGCACCGCCGAAGTCTTCACGAAAGGTGATGCAACGAGAATTGCCGTCATTGCGGCGTCAGCAGGCAATCTAGCTGCGACTCTAGGAAATGGAGTGTGATATGAGCATGCGAGCAGCCGCACAACGCCCTTCAAACGCCAGTCAGCCGACTTCGCCTGTGGTGTTGTCAGGCAGCCCTTTCACATATCAAAACAACACGAATGCTGATGTTGACGTAACCGTCCAGGGCGGATCCGTTACGACGATTTCGTATTCTCGGGACGGAACGAATTGGACGATCGTCGGTTTGTTGGCTGGCATGTTTCGACTGAGCCCGTCCGATTATCTCAGGATCGCGTATCTGACCACACCCACCGTCACCGTTATTCCAAGGTAATCACATGTCAGAAGAACAATTGGCCGCGCCGGTCGAAAACAAGCATGCAAAGTACCTTGCGGAAATAGACGAGTACGAAAGGGATGCTGGCCCATGGAAAACAAAAGGCAAGCGCGTCGTTAAACGGTATAACGATGAGCGCAGCGCGTCGTCAGAGGGAAAGTCCCGTTTCAACATCCTTTGGTCGAACGTGCAAACGCTCTTGCCCGCGCTTTATTCCCGCGATCCAAAGCCGGACTTTCAACGTCGATTCCTCGATGCCGATCCGGTGGGGCGCGTGTCTTGCGAAATACTGGAACGCGCAAACTCGTTCACTTTGGAAAAAAACGACTTCAGCGCCAAAATGCGCCAATGCGTAACCGATCGGCTGCTTGCAGGTAGGGGCACGCTTTGGGCGCGATATGTGCCGCATTTCAAGGCAAGTGAGATGCTTGGCAATGAAGGCACGCAAATTGACGACGACGCAGAAGCGGGTGAAGAAACAGAAGGGGAGCCGGCTCAGGATCTTGAATATGAACAGGTTGACCTCGACTATGTTCACTGGGACGATTTTGGGCACAACAAAGCGCGTGTGTGGCAAGAAGTCTATTTAGTCTGGCGTCGGTGCTTCCTTACACGCGAAGAACTGCGTGCGCGATTTCCGGATATTGCGGACAAGATTCCGCTTGACCATAAACCGGACGACATGAAATCGGATCAGCCCACAGAGGGCAAAGCGATGATCTACGAAATGTGGGATCGCCGCGTTCGCAAAGCCGTCTGGCTGAGCAAAGGCTATCCACAGTCGCTCCTGGATGAAAAAGAAGATCCACTAGAGCTTGAGAATTTTTTTCCGTGCCCGCGCCCGCTTACCCCAAACATGGCCACGGACTCAATTATTCCTGTTTCAGACTATCAGCAGTACGAGGACCAAGCCCGGGAACTCGACAACCTCACGGGGCGCATCGAGTCGCTTACGAAGGCCGTTAAGGTCGTAGGCGTCTATGATGCCAGCGCGCCGGGCCTAAGCCGTTTGTTGAGCGAGGGCGTTCAAAACCAGCTTGTGCCCGTGGATGCGTGGGCCGCTTTTGCGGAGAAGGGCGGTTTGGTGGGTTCCATCGTTCTTCTGCCGATGCAAGAAATCGTACAGACTTTGCTTGCACTGTACGACGCGCGCGACAAGGTGAAGGCCGTTCTTTACGAGATCACCGGCATGGCCGACATTTTGCGTGGGGCCAGCGATCCGTCTGAAACGGCCACGGCGCAGCAGATCAAGAGCAATTTCGCGTCGATCCGGCTGACTGACATGCAGGCTGAAGTGCAGCGATTTGCTCGAGACGCGGTTTCGATCATTGCCGAAATTCACGCAAATCTTTTCGAAATCGAAACCTTGGCTGAAATCTCAGGCTATCCGCTCCTGACCATGGCAGAGCAACAAGTCGCGCAACGCATCAAACAGTTAGGTGGTTCTCTGCCGAAAGATATCGAAAAGGCTTCGCTAGAACCCACATGGGAGGAGGTCACCGAACTATTGCGCGATGCCAACGTTCGTCATTATCGCCTCGACATCGAGACAGATTCGACGATCAAGATGGATCAGATGCAGGAAAAGACCGATCGAATGGAGTTCGTCAAGGTGATCGGCGGGTTCATCAATCAGGTTATGCAGGTAGAGAACCCTGTCTTGGCACCATTGCTTGGTGAAATGATGATGTTTGCCGCACGCGCGTTCCCGATAGGCAAGACACTGGAGGCTGCGCTGTCTGAGACGATCGAGCAACTACAGAAGCAGGCGCAAGCGCAAGCGAGCCAACCCAAGCCTAACCCTCAAATGATGAAGGTGCAGGCCGACGCCCAGGCAAAACAGGCTCAAATTCAAGGAAACCTGCAACTACAGAACGCCAAGCAACAGGGAGATATGCAGATCGAGCAGGCCAAGATTCAGGCGCAAGCCCAGGCGGACGCCCAGGACAGAGCATTGCAAGCGCAACTCGCAGACGCGCAGCGACAAGCGCAGGTCGCAACGGACGACAACCAAGCGCGCCTTAACGCTGAGTTGGAAATGATGCGTTCGCGCAACGAAATGATGATGGAGCAATGGAAGGCAAGCGCAGATGCGCAGTTGCAGATTGCGTTGCAGGAAATGAAGGGGAAGACCGCCGTTGAGGTTGCCGAGGTCAGTGCTGGCGCCACCCTGGACGCAGCGCAGATCGCAGCCGCAAATCAATCAAATGGGGGTGAGTGATGCCGCTCTATACAGTCCAATGTCAGTGTGGCCACCGCAAGGATGTGTTTCGCAAGGTGAGCGAGCGCGATGATGCGCTGCCAGAACATTGCGGTTCACCGATGGTCCGCGCAATCACCGCACCTTATATCGCGCCAGACATTCAGCCGTATCAGGCTGTTGCCGTAGACGTGGCCACCGGAAAACCGCCCGTGATCAACAGTCGCTCATCTCACCGCGCGTTCCTAAAGCGCAACGGATACGTGGAGGTGGGTAACGACATGCCGAAGCGGCCGGTACCCGAGGTCCGCGGAGACTTCAACCTGCGCGGCGATCTGACAGACGCCACACGCCAAGTTCTGCGAGGTGCGAAATGATCGGTGCATTCATGCCGCGACTGCAAAAGCTGCTTGCACAAACGCAGATGCAGGCTGCGCTGGCCCAGGCGCGTCAGCAACAACAGCAGCCCCAGGGCGTTCCTCAACTTCCTATGGGTCATTCGGTGCCACAGGCCCCGCAGCAGCAGCCTATGCGTTGAATTGCAAGCGCTTTTCCCGGGGTCTAGCATCGCCGCATACAAAACGCGAGCCTATGAAATGGACGAACCCATCGAAAACGCTGAGCTTGCGGGCGATAACCAGCCCGAAATGACGTTGCGCGAAGAGTTGGAAAAGAATCTTGATGAAATCCGCGGGCGTCAGGAAAGCGAAGCGGACAGTTCCGGTTCAGCCAATAACACCGCTGAGGAAGAAGGCGAGCAACGCCAGCAAAAGCCGGTCACTACGGAATCGCCAGCCGATAAGTCAGTGGCCGATCAGCCGGACAAGACCGTTGCGCCGACCCCCGCAGCCAAAGCGCCCGAATCTTGGTCGGCTGCTGAAAAAACAGTATGGGAAAAGATTCCGCCTGAAGCGCAAGCTGCAATCGCCCGTCGTGAAGCAGACATCCACCGCGGCTTTGAAAAGATGGGCCAGGACGCGGCCGCCGGGCGAAAGTTTAATGAAGCGATCAACCCCTATCTGCCAATCATTCGTGCAGAAGGCGGTGACCCGGTGCGTGCGGTAAGCGATTTGCTGAATACGGCTTATGTTTTGCGCACAGCAACGCCGGAGCGCAAGGTTGCTCTTTTCAATCAGATTGCCCAACAGTACAACGTCGACTTAAGCCAAGTTGCTCAGTATCAGCCGCGCCAAGTCGACCCCGAAGTATTGCATCTGCGCCAACAACTGGAGCAGGTACAAGGCCACCTTGCCGGCCAGCATCAAGAGCAAGTGCAGCACACGCAAGCCGAAATCAATCGCCAGATTCAGGCTTTCAGTTCAGATCCGAAGAATGAGTTTTTCGACCAAGTACGCGAGCATATGGGCGTACTGATCGCCAATAACTTGGCCTCGAATCTGGAACAAGCCTACGAACAGGCGTGCTACGCCAACCCCGAAGTACGCTCCATGCTTGAGCAGCGGTCGGCCGCCGCAGCGGAAGCAAAGCGACAAGAGGACGCCCGCGTAAAGGCAAACGCGAAACGCAGAGCCGGTTCTTCGATAAACGGATCGCCGGGCGCCAACGTCCCGTCGCCAGCCGGAAATCAGAATCTATCCCTGCGAGATGAACTGCGTGCAAATCTGCGCGCGGCTACAGCATCCTAAAACCATCGCATGGAGCCCTAAAACATGGGACTTTTAAACCCGTCATCGACGTTGACGGAAATTGTCACTACCACGCTGCGCAATCGCACGGGGAAGCTGGCCGATAACGTCACGAAGAACAACGCGTTGCTGATGCGCTTGAAGAAGCGCGGTAATGTGAAGCCTGTATCCGGTGGTCGCACGATCGTGCAAGAACTGGAATACGCAGAAAACGGCACGTTCAAGCGCTACAGCGGTTATGAAGCGTTGAACATCAGTCCGTCTGACGTGTTCACCGGCGCCGAGTTCAATTACGCTCAAGCGGCCGTTGCAATCTCGATTTCCGGCCTGGAGCAACTGCAAAACAGTGGGGAGGACGCGATCATCGACCTTCTCGAGTCGCGTATCAAAAACGCCGAAAAGACTCTTGTCAACAACATCGCGCTCGATTGCTACAGCGATGGGACGGCGGACGGCGGGCGGCAGATCGGTGGCCTTGCGTTGCTGGTCAGCCAAACGCCGACGACGGGTGTGGTTGGCGGCATCGACGCATCGACCTCGATCGGCTCTTTCTGGCGCAACATCGCCTTTTCGTCGTCGACGAATGGCGGCGCGGCCGCGACGAGCGCAAACATTCAGTCCTACATGAACCGTGTGTATCTGCAGTTGATTCGCGGCACTGACAAGCCTGACTTGATCGTCGCCGACAACAACTACTACCGGTTGTACCTGGAATCGCTGCAAGCCATCCAGCGCATTGCATCGGATGAAATGGGTCAAGCGGGCTTTGACTCGCTGCGATACATGAATTCCGATGTGGTTCTGGACGGCGGTTACGGCGGCGGTGCCCCGACGAACTCGATGCAATTCCTCAATACGGATTACATCTATTTCCGCCCGCACACCGATCGCAACTTCGCGCCTATTGGCGAAGACCGTTTCGCAATCAACCAGGATGCGATGGTCAAGCTGATCGGTTTCGCCGGCAACATGACGGTCTCGAACCGCCGGTTGCAGGGCATTCTGTTCGCATAAGGGAGAGAGAAAAATGGCATTTACTAAACTCGATCCCCTGATCGGCATGGTTGGGCTTGGAACCGTCGATCCTGTTGCCCCGGGCGTGTTCCCCGCCGGTTCCGGCCGTATGTCATTCCCGCAAGAGTTGGTGCAGGCGTATGACCCGAATCTGGGCGGTGGTGAATTTATGGTGGTCTATGCGCCGGCATTGCTTGCTCCGGGCACCATCGTCCAGATCAACCAAGTACTGTCGAACGGCGTTATGACCGCGCAGGCCGTGCCTTGGACGGGCACCGCAAATGCATCCGAACCGCTCGGTGTCGTGTATCAAGCGATCACGGCTGGTGGCTACGGTTGGGTGCAGGTGCAGGGTAATGCGGTTGTCAATGTCAGCGGTGCACCGGTGGCGGGCAATCCCGTCTACTGGCAAGCGGCGGGCGTGGTAAGCCCGACAGCCGTGGCTGGCAAGCAAGTGCTCGGCGCCAAGTTTGGCAGCGCGCCAGGTGTGACGATCGGGCAGGGCAGTAACGCGATGGTGCTGACATCCACGCAGGCCATTATCACCATGCAGCGTTCTGTCTCTCAGGGCGCGATTACCTGATGATCTAGCAGCAAAACCAGGGCGCCATTCCGGCGCCCTTTTTACCTTAGAGGATGGAAAACATGGATTTCGCAACCGCACGCGTTTCCGGCAGCGGCAACAACCTCCACGTATCGCACGGCGATGACAGCGGCCTGTATGTCGAATTCGAGATGCGGCCGGTCCATCAGGAATTCGCCTCAGAAGAAGCCGGGCGCCCGATATACAAGGACGTTCCCCATATTCACATCATGTTTCCAGGGGACAGAACGAAAGAGGTAGTGCGACCCGTGCGCACGGAGCAGCACGGCAACGAACCATCGGATATACAGCGTTTCCCGCGGCAATGGGAGGCTTTCAAGAATCAGCAAGAGCAAGTACAGGACGGCACGCCCATCCAAGAATGGCCCCCGATCTCGCGCGGCGAAGCGCTCAATTTGAAGGGGATGAAGATCCATACCGTGGAAGCACTGGCCGCGTTGTCGGACGGCAACTGTAGCTTCTTGGGCGGCCGTGAACTGCGCGAAAAAGCAAAAGTTTGGCTGAGCAGTGCATCGAGCAACAAGGAATCAATGCGGCTGAAGAAAGAAAACGACAATCTTCGCGCTGATCTTGAAGCCATGAAGCAGCAAATTAAGGATCTCGCAGCAACCAAGGAAACGGCATGACGCAGCCCCTCACCGCCGCCGGCCAGCGTACATTGCTGGCGATAATCCAGGACGTAATGCTTGACCTGGGCCTGCCGCTACCTGTCTCGGTAATAGGAAATTCGGATAATACGGTGCGTCAGTTGCTGGTATTTGCAAACCGGGTAGGTGAGGACCTAGCATCACGTGGCGCGCATCTTGAGGGCTGGCAAGTGCTGCGCCGGGAATATGTTTTCAATCTCGTCGGCTTCGGTGGCATAACCGGCTCGATCACGCAAGGGTCCAACGTAGTAACCGGGCTGAGCAGCACTGCGGGGATAGTAGCAGGCATGATCGCCACGGCTAACGGCCTTCCTTGGTATCCGACAGTCCTGGCAGTTGATGCCGTGAATGGGGCCGTGACGCTGGATGCACCAGCAGAGGCTACCATTACCAATGCGCAACTTTCTTTTGGTCAAGAGAGCTATCCGATTCCTTCCGACTGCGATCATTTCATCGCTCAAACCGGTTGGGATAGATCGTTTCGGTGGCAGCTTGTAGGTCCGTTGTCGGCCCAGGAATGGCAGGTATTGAAGTCGGGAATCAGCCCCGCCGGGCCGCGGCTGCGCTGGCGAATCATGGATGGAAAGATATTCGTCAACCCGGTGCCCGCCTCTGCTGACAAGCTCGTGATGGAGTATTACTCAAACGGCTGGTGTCAATCGATATCCGGCACCCCGCAAACGACATGGGCGGCCGACAGCGATACGCCACTTATCCAAGACCGCCTGTTCATACTTGGAATCATGTCTCGGTTCTTGAACCGCAAGGGGCTTGATTCGAGCGTTGCGGACCAGGAATACGAGAGAGCAATAAGCATTGCCATTGCGCGCACCGCGGGTGCCCGTTCGCTGCCTATCAACGCGGTCTCTCGCTCCGATATCGGCTTGATCAGTTCCTCGCAAGTGCCTGATACTGGATTTGGAGCCTGATATGCCGGTGAATCGTCGCGCGCGGGTCGTCACGAAATCCATTCCTCCGCCGGTCGGCGGCCTTAACACGCGAGATGCTGTCGCGAATATGGCGCCGACCGATGCGCTGATTCTGGATAACTATGACCCCGGCACAACCGACATGCCGCTGCGCAAAGGGTTTGTGACATGGGGAAGCGGGATTGCAGGCGCGATCGAAACGCTTGCCGCATACAACTCCCCAGGCCTGCAACAAATGTTCGCAGTCGCCGGCGGCAATCTTTACGACGTTACGGCAAATGCCCCGGTGGGTGCGCCACTTGTAACAGGCCTCTCGAATTCGCGTTGGCAATGGATCAACTTTGCGAATGCCGGCGTTCATTTCCTGGTCATGGTGAACGGCATTGATTCGCCCATGGTCTATAACGGAACGGCTTGGTCGCGGATTGGAAACGGAAGTGGAAAGACGATCGTCTCGATCACGCCATCCTACGCCGCGACCGTTAAGACCAAAACGGCACACGGACTGACCACCGGCACAAGCATCGTGCTTTCGGGCGTATCGCCCAGTGGATTCAATGGCACTTACGCAATCACTGTCGTGGACGCCACGAGCTTCACGATACCGCTCACCAGTGATCCGGGCAGCAATGCATCGACTGTCGGCAGCTACACCGTGGCAGGGACTGCTGGTGCGGTGATAGCAAGTATCTCGACGATCTACTACGGCAATCTGACCACGGCAGAGCCGCATGGGCTGTCGACGGGCGCCGTGGTTGGCGTGGCCAACACAGATCCGACCGAATATTCCGGCACTTTCACAATCACTGTGACGGGCGCAAGCAGTTTCCGCTATACGCTTTCCTCGGCGCCAGACGGCGACGCGGCGGCCGATATCGTGGGCATCTACGGCACAAGCGTGAACGGCGCAATCTGGGGCGTCGACCCGGCCACGTTCGTGCATGTCAATGTCTTTGGCAGCCGGCTGTGGTTCACGCAGATCAATTCTTTCATCACCTACTACCTCGACCTGTATGCGGTCGCCGGGCAGGCCTATCCGTTCGATGTCGGCGCACAGTTCGGGCGCGGCGGATACATGATGGGTCTTGCCACGTGGAATATCGACAACACTGCAGGCCTCCAGGAATACCTCTGCTTTTGCTCCAGCGAAGGGGAGGTCGTTGTGTACCAGGGCTCCGACCCAACACAAGCAACCACGTTTTCGAAGTCGGCCGTGTTCCTAATCGGCCCTCCGGTAGGGCGGCGCTTCTATGAAAAACTTGGCTCAGATATCGTTTTCTTGGGCTCTGACGGCCTCGTGCCGCTGAGCAAAGCGCTTCTCACGGATCGGTCACAAGAGGCGCTTGCCGTATCCGCAAAGATCCAGCCATCGATAAACATCGACATCGAAACCTATGGCAACAATTTCGGATGGCAGCCAATACTTTTCCCCGATGGTAATAAAGTGCTTGTGAACGTCCCCCTTACAGAGGACGGAACGTCGCGGCAGTATGCGATGAGTACCATCACAAGTGCATGGGCAAGGGTGACAGGCTGGAACGCAATCTGTTTCTGCTACTTCAAAAAGAATCTGTATTTCGGCGCGCCTGGGTTGGTTGGGCAAGCATATATGGGCAACGATGATGGTGGGGTGGCGATCAACAGCGACATCCAGCCGGCATACAGCTACTTTGATCAGCGTGGCGTGAACAAGTCTTTCAAGATGATGCGGCCGATCTTTCTGACAACCGATGGGTTCGCGCCGCAAATCGACCTTAATGTGGATTTCAGTACGCAATTGCCCGGTTCGACGCCCACGCTGTCATTCGGGTCATCTACCCCCTGGAACACAACGCCATGGAACGCGGTGCCGTGGGGAGGTTCTCAGAAAGTCGTCGGCAATTGGCTGAGCATATTTGGGGAGGGATATGCCGCGGCGCCGCGCATGAGAGCGCAAACCCGTGGCATTGCGTTTTCGCTTGAGTCCTTTGATTTGATGTTTGAGCCACAAATGACGCCGACATTCTGATTCCCGGGGTCTAGACTCCGATTCTGTAAATCCATCTTCATGCATGGGCCACCGGCCCGGTAAAAGGTGCGCAAAGCGGTATGCCGCGCGCCTTTTACCGCGCAAATGCATATCTCTTTGCACATTTCAGGACATCGGAATGCTGCAACTCGTTTTCGATCATGACCGTGTGGGACCTTGGGTGTGCGATCGCCTCGAGCATCGCTTCGAGCGCGACTCGTCTACTTCCATAGGCATGACGCGCGACGGCGTTCTCATGTGCGGCGTCTATTACGACGACTACAACCATTCGAGCATCTGCATGCACGTCGCAAAAGAGGGGGCGCATTGGCTGAATCGCCAATTCCTGACTGCAGTATTCCGTTATCCGTTCGTGCAACTCAAAGTGAAAAAGCTGATTGGCCTTGTCGACTCGACGAACGTCGCCGCGCGTCGGTTCGATGAAAAGCTAGGCTTCCACTTAGAGGCAACTGTCAAGGATGCGGCGCGATACGGCGATCTTTTGATTTACACGATGCGCCCAGACACGTGTCGCTGGCTTGGAGGAAAAAATGGGTAAGAAAAATGACACGCCATCGTCGCCGGATCCTTATGCGGTCGCTTCGGCAACCACCACTTCAAACGAGCAAACTGCTGCTTATAACAAAGCGCTGAATGCGACAAACCAAAGCAATCCGTTTGGTTCGCAAACGACGACGCAGATTGGAACGGACCCAACGACGGGGGCGCCGATCTACAGCACGTCTACCTCTGGGAATGATCAGACCAACGCCCTGATAAACAATCTGATGGGCAGCGCGAACACGTCAAACACGAGCCTAAATAATGCGTTGAGCGGCTTGGGCAGTCTTGGCAGTCAATATTCAAACCTGAATACGCAACTCTCTGGCCTCAACAGCAATCTGTCGAACGCATATAGCTCCGCGCAAGACGCGGCGCAGCAGGGCACTGACGCCTATTACAAGCAGGCCCAGGCGTATCTGAAGCCGCAGCAGACGCAAGACACCGCGGCGTTGCAATCGCAGTTGGCGAATCAGGGTTTGGTGCCGGGCACCGCTGCCTACAACAACGCAACACAGAATCTTTCAAGATCGCAAACGTTGGCAAACAACAACGCGATGAACACTGCTATCACGCAGGGGCAGCAATTAGGGCTCAACCAACTTTCCGGGCAGGAAGGTCTTACCAATACGCAAGCCGGACTTTTGCAGAATCAGGCAACGAACCTCAACAGCATGGGGACGACTTACACGAACGAGGCGGCCGCAAGCTCGGTTCCTTACAACCAACTGTCGTCTATCTCGTCACTGCTACCGCAATACTCGGGAACGTCGTCCGCCAATGCTTCGGAATCTGGCCTTTCGAACGACGTGTACAGCAGTTACCAGGGGCTGCTGAACTCTGCGAACTCATCGAATGCATCTTCAAATTCGCTGATGTCTGGTCTATTCGGTTTAGGCGGCAGCGCCCTGAGCCTGTTTGGCTCATCGGACCGACGCCTTAAAACCAACATTGAAGATACAGGCGAGCGTCTCGAAAACGGCCTGAAGATTTACCGCTATCGCTACAAGACGGACGCGGTCGGCAAGGTGCGGCGCGGCGTCATGGCGCAGGAAGCGCGCAAGGTTGCGCCGCACGCGGTGGTGCGAGGAGTGGATGGTTTCTTGATGGTGAACTATCGCGCGATCGGGTGGAACCATGGGCCTTTTTAGTCTTGGAGATACGCTCAGTTCGAGCAATCAGGATTCGCCTATCGGGAAGCTCGGCAAGCCAATCCAGCAATGGACAGACCCTTTGTCGTGGATTACCGGCGGCAAGTGGTCTGACTGGACCTCTACCGACCTGCCGCGCGCTGTGAATCAGGTCTTTTCGCCCATCACGCAGTTCGCCGGCAGTATTGACAAGAAAGTTAATCCAGTGCGCCAGATCCCAATCGTCGACAAGATTGGCGACACGGCCGAGGCAAAGCCCGGAGATGCGGTTGGCCTTGCAATTGGCAGCTACTTTACCGGTGGCGCCCTGGGCGGCGCGTTAGCCGGAAGCGGTAGTGGGGCTGGTGCCGGCGCTGCCGCCGGTGCCGGAGCGGGTGCGGCGGACGCGTCGGCGGCTGGAGCAGCGGCGGGAAGCGGCACCGCGGGCGCCAGTGGCCTTACGGGCATCTTCAGTGGGCCAGCCGCCTACGGCGATGCCGGTCTTACCGGCACAACAACAGCCTCTGGCAGCGGTCTTTCGGGCGCCCTCGGCGGCGATCTTAGCGGTTCACTCGGGTCATCGCCTACCGGCTTATTCAGTGGCCTTCTCCCTGGTGGCGGCATGACATCGACCAGCAGCGGCGCGCTCGGCGGCGGCCTGTCTGGATCGGTGGCCGGCAGTTCGTCTCTCGGCGGAGCGACGATGGGCGGGGTCGACACGGGGCTTTATCAGCAGTTGCTCTCCAAGGCCCTGAACCAAGCAAGCAACTCGTACCAGCAAACCGCGAACGCACAGCAAAACAACATGGCGCAATTGCCCGCCGCGCGGCAAGGGACACCGACGAACGCGCTGGCCTCGGCCGCACTCGACCAAGCGCAAGCGCAGCGTATCGCAGCGGCGCGGCAATCGAATGCGGCGCGCGCGGTGACGTACAACCCTTATTTGCAATACGGGAAATAACATGCCTAACACAGCATCCCCGGGGATCAATCCATATCTCGCCTCGCTCACGCCGGACCAGCAGCAAAGCTACGCCGACTTGCAGCAAAAGCAGATGATCGGCCAAGCGCTGTTGGGGCAGGGTCTGACGCCGCTGGATACGTCAAACCGGATGGCTGGCAATACGGTGTACCGTGTCAGCCCTGTAGAAGGGCTGGCGAAGCTCGCACAAGCGTATGTGGGCGCGAAACTGTCTCGTGAAGGGGCAGCCGGGCAGAACGCGTTGATGGCGCAGGCGTTGTCCGGCGCTTTCGGTTCTGATGGCAGCGGCGCCCCTGCAGTGTCATCAGGCCCGGCTGTCTCTGGCGATGCCAATATGGGTGCGATGAGTGGCGTGTCTGCGGGTATGGGAGGCGCGGCGCCGCAGCCATCACAACAAGCCCTAGGGCAAGCCTTGATGCAGAACGGCGCGGCACCGGCGCAAACAACCACGCCCGGACCTCTTACGCTGCCCGGTCAGACCGCCGCGCGCTCGCGCCAGCTTTATATGCTCGCCCCGCAAGCGTATCAGCAAGCCCTAGCCGCGGGCCTGTCCCCGACCGATGCTACGAAGATGGCGACCGCGGCCGGGCTGGATACGCGTGCCGCGAACGCTGCAGCACTGAACAAAAGCACCTACATTGCTCCGGTGTCGACGCGCCCCGGCGGCGGCTACGTCACGGCAGACGGCGCATATCACGCCACGCCGTCATCGCCGCCGCAGGGTTACATCAACGTAGCCGATCCGACCAACGCAGCCGGCTTCCGGACCGTTGCCGTGCCGGGCGGCTTGGAAGCTGAAACCGCATCAACAGCGGCGAAATCAGCCGGTAGCGCGCAATACGCACTCACTCAGCGCTACAACCCGCAGACGCAGCAGATGGAGTATGTCCCGGTGGCAGATGTGGCGAATGGTACTCGCAGCGGAGCGGCGCCAACCTATAATCCCGGCTCTCCAATTCAGCCGCCGCTTCCCCGCGGGGGCCAAGTGCCATCTGGCGGCGTGCCTCCTCTACCCCCCGGAATGGATTCCGGTCTGCCAGCCAGCGGAGCGCAAGGATATCCGGCGATTGGCGGCCCAGGCGGATTGCAGCCCGCAGGGGGCGCGGGCGCGCAGGGCTATCCGGCTATTCCCGCCATGCCGAACGGCGCCGCGCGCCCAGCGCCGCAGTCGAACCAGGGATTCCCTTCAACGTCTACCTTCGCCGCCACGCCGCCGCTTGGCGCAACGTCTGGCGCGAACACTGCTGGAAAGGGCGTGGCCGAGGCGGCGAATGAGAGTTACGCTGCCTTACAGAAGACGCGCGCCGGCGGCGCATCCGCGTTGCAAGACATCAATCACATGATCGACCTCGGCGCCGGGAAAAGCCCGCTGGCAGCCGGCCCGCTGGCCAACACCGTATTGCCGATTTTCAGCGCCAATGCGAAGGAATACGAGAAGTCGCGCGCGAACTTGGTCACGCAACTCTCCGGCCAGCTTGGCTTGAGCACCGATGCATCGCGCGAGCTAGTAAATAACTCGATCCCCGACTATGGCGCGCCAAAAGCTGCCATCCAGTCGGGACTGGTGAATCTGCGAAATCAGGTGCAGTTGCGGCAACTGAAGGCCGATTCGCTGACGCCAATTTTCAATAGCGGCAATCCACAGCAGTACAACGCCTTCGAAAACGCGTTCGATAATCACGTCACGCCAGCACTCGCTGGCGTGATTGCGATGCCGGCTGGGCCAGACCGCGCGGCCGCGCTGCGCAAGGCTGCAAGTGATCCGACGCAGCGCGCGAACCTTGAGTGGGCAGCGCAAAACGGGGTGCTGAAATGAGCGCCCTTGACGACATCATTGCACGCGACGCCGGTGGTGGGCAGCAGTCCGCCCTTGATGCGATTATTGCACGCGACGCGGGAAGCTCCACTCAGCAGGACGCCCCTCAAACCGCGTCGGCCGGTCTTTCCGGCGCCCCAGTGGCGCCTCAGGGTGCCACCCCGCAGCAGCCCGGAAGTTTTCTCATGGGCCTAGGCGATGCCGTGAAAGGGGGAGTGCAGGGCATCGTGCACGGGGTTTCTTACGCTGCTGACAAGATTGCGCCGAACTCGCAGTTTGCGAAAGACTTCCACTCGGGCGCTCAGCAGGTCGACCAAACAATTCAGAATCAGAACCAGGCGTACGAAGCGGCGCGCGCGGCAACCGGCGCGGGTACAGACTGGGGGCGGCTGGCCGGGAACGTCGTCGGCACCGCGCCAACCATGCTCATGAACCCGGAAATGGGTGGAGCGGGCTTACTGGCGCGCACTGGCGTGGGGGCTCTGCAAGGGGCCGCCGGTGCTTCGCTGATGCCGGTGAACGATGTAAGCCAAGGTTATGGCCAGCAAAAGCTGGCAGACGCTTTGATCGGTGGGGGAATCGGAGCGGCAGCCCCGGTTTTAGGCTCTGCCGCACGAACGGCAGGCCAGAACATAGCAGGCGCTTTGCAGCCCGTCATCAGCCCGGGCAAATACGTCGGTCAGGGTTTGGCCCGCGCAATGGCGCCGCAAGACGCTGCTGCTGTTGCAAACAGTATTCGCAATGCACCGACATTCGTTCCAGGTTCCACACCCACGACGGCGCAAGTAGGCGGTACGCCACTTCTCGTGCAAACAGAAAAAGCACTCGCCAACACCAGCCCCGACTTCAAAGGGGATTTGACGCAACTGCAGAATAACAACAACGCGGCCCGCCTGGGGGTTATCAGCGGCATTGCTGGAACCCCCGGAGACCTTGCGACGGCACAAGCGCAACGCGCCGCCGCAACTCAGCCTCTGTACGACGCCGCCCATCGCGCGCAAGTAAATGTCGGGCCTGCATTCGATCGCTTCGCGCAAATACCTGAAGTGCAACAGGCCATGGCAGCCGGAAACGCCAACGCGCAACTTGATGCGGCTGCCGGTCGTGGTGTAGCACCGGTATGGCCGAGTGGTCAGTCGCGAGCAATCAACGGCGCTGCACTGGATTACACGTCGCGCGCTCTTGGCGACATGATTAACCAAGCGAAAAGTGGGGGTGCAAACTCCAAGGCTGCATCGCTTACAGCGCTGAAAAGCCAGATTGACGGCTTCGCGCAAAACTACATCCCAGGCGTTCAGCAAGCACGCGCCGCGTATGCGCAAGCGAGCGTTCCGGTCAGCACTATGCAGGCGGGGCAGCAGATAGAAGATGCGTTTGCCAATCGCCCTTTGGATGCAAATAAAAATCCGATTGTCACTCTGACGGGATTTAACAGTGCGCTGGCGAAGTCAATAAAGGCGCAGAAATACGGCATAGATCCTGTTGCTCAGACCCAACTTGGGAACGTGGCCAGCGATCTTCAGCGCGAGTCGGTTTCAAACTCGATCAAGTCTCCCGGCGCCGACACGGCTTACAACTTAGCGGCAAATGGTTGGTTGGCGAGAAACCTGTATGGACCATCGTTCGGTGGAGCGACTTCAACAGGAAAGACGGCGGCGGCGCTCGCAACAGCCCTGACAGGGCATCCGATCGCGGCGGCTGGAGTATTTGCAGGGGGCAATAAGGTGGGCCAAGCGGTGGGGCAGCGGCTGCAATCGCAACTCGCAAATCTACTTTTGAATCCTGATGCGCTCTTGCCGCACTTGGACGCTCACGCCGCCACGGCGGCCGGTAATGCGACGCCAAACCCGCTTGTGCAAGGGCTCTTGCAATACGGTCGTCCAGCGCTTGTAAACGGGTCCGCGGCAGCCCTCATAAATTCCCCATAGGAAACACGCGAACACGAAGATGCCCAACTTGATCAAGCCCAAATAAATAACTGATTCACGCATTTTGAGAGGTTCTGATGTCATTCAACGGCCAAGGGGTGTTCAACCCCCTTTACAACTGGCAGCAAGACGCGGCACAGGGTCTGAACATCCAGGCAGATCGCATGCAGGGACAAGATCAGGACATGGCCAACGGCTTGTCGAACTGTATCACCAAAGACGGGCAAAGTACGCCAACTGCAAATCTTAAGATGGGCGGCTTCAGGCACACGAATGCATCGGCCGGCGTAGCCGACAGTGATTACGCGACCATGGCGCAACTTAATGCCGTTAAGGCAGCGCTAAATGCCATTTTCCCTATTGGAATGCGATGTCAGTGGGATATGTCGGTCGGTCCAATTCCTCAGAATTTCCAGATCTGCGACGGCACGAACGGCACGCCCAATATGACGGGAAACACCTTCCCAATGGGTGTTACGACGGACAAGGATAGGTCGACTGGTGGTGCGTCGACCGTCACTCTGTCGGTAGCAAACCTTGCCCCGCATGGTCACGTAGTAAATGACCCGCCTCACAATCACGGCGTAAATGACCCCTCTCATTCCCATTTGTATCGTGATTCGAACGGTGCAAATGCCGGCGTAGCCACGACAAACGGCGGCAATGACACTGCAGGCGGCGGAAGTGGCTCGCGCGTCACCGCATCAAACACGACCCAACCTTCGGCCACCGGGATTAGCCTCAATCCGGCAACGACCGGGGTTACCGTTCAAAGCACCGGCAGCGGCACGCCGTTTAACATCACGCCGCCGTACATCGGAGTGGTGTGGGTTCAGCGTATGTCGTGAGGATAAGGTGAATAAATTGGCCGACGAAGCGAAAGTTGACGTTCTGATCGAGCGCATGAACGCGTACATGGACGATCAGAAAGAGATGAAGGGGCAAATTCTGCAGATGATGCAGATGCAACTTACGCTTGCGTCGATATCCGAACAGCTTTCTCAGATCAAGGATCAGAACTCGCGCCTTTTCAAGAAAAGTGACTTGGCACAAGACCGAATCATTGCACTGGAACAAGAGGTTGCAGGAAATAAAAAAGCATGGCGAACCATCATGATCTTGGCCCCTGCGATTCCAGTATTGATTACAGCGATAGGGCTTAAGTGGCAACCCTGGATGGATGCCGTGAATGCAGCGAAAAGCGCGCGTGATGAGCAATTGCAAAAGTATTCACAAGATGTTGGTGCAGAACTGCGTCGCGACGACAACCGCATAACGGTTCTGGAATTTCGGATGAACAACTTAGACGGGAATAAATCGAAATGAACGAGCAATTCGACATGCCGACGATGGTGTCGGAACTGCGACGCGATGAGGGTGTGCGAAACAAGCCGTATAAGGACACGGTAGGCAAGACGACAATTGGCGTAGGCCGAAATCTTGATGATGTTGGCATCAGCGACGATGAAATCAATTTGATGCTCCAGAACGACATCGAGCGCACTGAACTGGCGCTAGACCGGTCGTTGCCGTGGTGGCGCAGTCTCGATCCTGTACGTCAACGCGTCATTTTGAACATGGGTTTCAACATGGGGATTGCTGGGCTGCTGACATTTAAAAACACGCTGGCAGCAGTGCAGAACGGCAGCTATCCAGCGGCGGCGGCGGGGATGCTCGCATCGAAATGGGCGACGCAGGTGGGCGACCGGGCGACACGCTTGGCCAGCATGATGCGCACAGGGAGTGTCTAAAATGAAATGGTCAGATATCGCGAGTGTTGTCGGGAAAGCCGCGCCAGTCGTCGGGACGTTGCTCGGCGGCCCGGCCGGCGCGGCGGTCGGCGGCTTGATCTCTGCGGCACTGGGCACGAGCAACGACCCTGACGCTGTGTCGTCGGCGCTGCTCGCCAATCCCGATGCGCTTGTGAAATTGAAAGAACTGGAAGAGAACAGCAAAGTCCAATTGCAGCAGTTGAGCGTCACGGCAGAACAGAACCGGCTCCAAGCGGCCACGGCGCAGTACGCTGCGGAGGCGGGCGACCGGGACAGCGCGCGCAAGCTCGCGGCGGCGCAGCCCAATGACTGGGTGCGGCCGTCGATCACCTTCGGGCTGCTGGCCGGCGCAATCGCCATGGTGGTGTTCGTGTTCAGCGGCATGGCTGACGGCCTGCTGCGAGACACTACGGCCAGCCTGACTGTGGGCACGCTGATCGGCTACTGGTTCAACGAACTGAAACAAACCCTTGCTTTTTGGTTCGGCATGACACGAGACGGGATGACGCAGAACCGGACGATCACCGACTTCGCCACATCGCCCGGCAGCGTGACGACCGCACCGACCACGTCGACCACCACTATCAGCACGCCCGCCACCGTCACCGTGGCGCCGCAAGACGACATCTATAAAGGGCACTGATATGGCCGACGATACTCAAGACCCTGGATACAGCGGCGAGGAGCGCGTATTCACGGCAGGCGGCGAGCATTACGGGATCATGTACGACGTGTACCGATACGTCGCTGTGACGATGTTATCTGCGGGCGGAGAAATATATGATCTGACGCAACAGGTTAATCAAGTTAGCGGGGTGGCGAACAATGCGTTGAATGCTGCAAACGCGGCGCAGCAGACTGCAAATCAAGGCGTGAGCGCGGCGGCGGCTGCACAGCAAACAGCGAGCAATGCATATGCCCTCCAAACCATGCAACAGGCTGCGAACGTAGTTTATGCAGGTCCGGCAAGCGGCGGCTCTGCTGCACCCGCATTTCGTGCACTTGTTGCGTCCGACTTGCCGATCGTCCCCATCACTAACGGCGGAACGAATGCAGCGGACGCGCCTACCGCCCGCAGTAATCTCGGCGCGGCATCACGAGGCGCGAACAGCGACATCACATCGATCACGGGCATGACGACACCGCTGGCCGTCTCGCAAGGCGGCACGGGGGCACAGGCGCTAACGGCGTATGGTGTAGTAACAGCAAACGGGAGTAGCGCTCTAGGGTCGGTTGTGCCCGGCGTTGCGGGCACAGTTCTTACGTCGAACGGCCCAGGGTCGTATTTTTCTTTTCAACCGATTCCCAATCAGCCCGGCCGTTTAATAAACGTGCAGGTGATAACGGCAACGGGAACCGTTACACCAACAGCCGGCGCGACGTCATGGATTATTGAAGCAAAAGGCGGCGGCGGCGCCGGGTCAGGAACGCCCGCAACAGGAACGAGCGCGGCAGCGGCCGGCGGGGCGGGCGCGGCTGGCGGCTACGTTAAGCATCGCATCACGTCTCTCGCTGCGAGCTACACAGCAGTGATCGGCGCTGCCGGTTTGGGCGCGTCCGGCGTTGCCGGTGGAAACGGCGGCAACACGACAATCGCGGGATTAACCGCCTCAGGTGGGACTGGGGGTGCCGTCGCGAGTGGATCGGCAACTGTTTATACAAGCGGTGCGCAGGGCGGCTCGGCAACGGGGGGTAACATCGCGAATGTGCGGGGTGCCCCTGGAGGGGCAAGTTTTGCCAGTTCTTCGGCTGGCCTTTATATGGGGGGAAATGGCGGACAAAGTGAGTTTGGGGGTGGGGGCGCTGCCGCGGTGGCAGGGCAAGGTTATGGATCGGGTGGCGGGGGGTTATTTGTCGGGTCCAGTGCTTCGGCGGTGACCGGGCTGAACGGCTCCCCTGGTTTAATCGTCATTTACGAGTTCGCATAATGAGCACTATCAGCAGATACGCGATAATTGAAGAAGGCGTTGTCACGAACGTCATTCTTTGGGATGGCCAGGGCGACTTGTTTCCTGGCATGACCGTCGTTTTGTTGCCGGATGACTCGCCCGTATCGCCCGGGTGGACGACGCCGGATGATGGCAAGACCTTCGTCGCGCCCCCGCCCCAACCCCAACCTTCACCTCTTTGACCCGCTCGCAACCTGAATAGGCATGGGATATGATCGAGCCTTCGCATTTTCTGGCAGCTATCGCGAATGCTCGACTCCCGGAAATTCCTCTCGATCCAGTGTTTGCGCGCCCTCGCGGCAGTTGTCGTAGTGGCCTTCCATGCAAGCGGCAACGTCGCCGTCTATAGCTGGCATTCGCTAATCTTCCCCGCTGTGTCTCGGTTTGGGGAAATAGGCGTCGATATTTTCTTCGTGATCTCTGGATTCGTGATCATGCTTGTGTCGCATGATGATGTGCCGGGATGGCGATCGGCCCGCGATTTCGCAGTCGCCAGAATAACCAGGGTCGTGCCCCTGTACTGGATACTCACCGCAGCGTTCGTTGCGTTGCTCTTGCTCGTGCCCGCCGCATTCGGCAACGCCTCATTCTCTGCCAGCGCCACGGTTGCCTCATTTCTGTTCTTCCCGACACTGAACTGGACTGGCATCGTCGCGCCCGTCTTGAATGTCGGCTGGACGCTCAATTACGAGATGTGGTTCTACCTGCTGTTCGCCGCTGTCATCCTGACGACTCGACATCGCCTTGTGGGCATCGCTCTGGCGTTAGCGATAACGCTGCTGGCCGGACTTCTACCGTTCGACGGCATTGCGCTTCATTTCTACACCAACCCGATTGTGCTCGAATTCCTGGCAGGGTGTTGCTTGGGGGCGCTATGCCGAAACGGCCGCTGCGTCCCGCCTTGGCTGCCGGTGGTTGCCATAGCGGCAACCGTCGCACTTGCGACGCTCGGGCCAGACATGACAGGTCGAAATCGACTCATCGCCTATGGAGTGCCAGCCTTTGCGATCGTAGCGTCAGGCTTGGCGGTAGAACACCTCCTTCGGTGGCCCCGCGCGGCGCTTGTCGTGGGCGACTCCTCCTACTCGCTCTACCTGACCCACGTTTTCACCGTGCCGGTCGTTTTGAAAGTCCTGCAGCGCGTTGATGGTGCGCGCCACATTCCCGGCGACCTCGTGTGCCTTACTGCTGTTCTGGCATCAGTTTTTGTGGGGATCTGGTGTTATCGTCTAGTGGAGCGTCCGGTGTCTCGTCTGGCTCGGGCTGTTTTGATATCGCCGCACTGGAGTTCGGATTAATCTCGCTCACTCCGCACAAGCGGCTTGGGCCTGCACGGTAAAGGCGGACGCCCCCCGGGTGCGGCCACCACAAAATAGGTGGGGGGAAAATTGGCCAAGCAGGTGCAATTGACGCATCAGACGCCAGCCAATCGCACGGCAAATCAAGGCTTTCAGGCTGCGAAATACTTGCGTAATC
>NZ_LAQU01000040.1 GCF_000970345.1 Robbsia andropogonis
CAAGTACCTTCTCTCACCACCGCCCCACCACCACAACAAACGCTTCGCCTTGTCTGCAGCGGGGAGCCGAATAATAGGACACACCCAGCAAACCTGCAAGTACTTTTGCGTTTTTTGTGGGTATTGCCATGCCAATGACTGCCGCACCTGCGCGTCACGCTACTTACAGGAATTGGTACACTGCACAAGCGGCATATTTCCAGCAATATAACGCCTTGACGCATCCCGCATCTTAAGACGAGGAGCCAACATCGTTATTCATCGACTGCTCAGCTCGCCACAAAGGAGAAAGCCCGTGTCCCCCACCGACCGCCGCGCCGTATTAGGTAACGCGTTGTCCGGCCTCTTGCTTGCCGCCGCGCCATTGCTGACTTTCTCGGCCGCGCAAGCTCAGTCACAAAAGGTCAGCGTGTTCTATGCCGGCTCACTGGTCAACCTGATGGAGCGTAGCGTGGGACCGGCGTTCACAAAGGCAAGCGGCATCGACTTTGAAGGATATGCCGGCGGCTCGAACAAACTGGCCAACGAGATCAAGGGCAAACTTCGTCGCGGCGATATTTTCATCAGCGCCAGCCCCAAGGTCAACAGCACGCTGATGGGCGATACCAATGGAAACTGGGTCACCTGGTACGCGTCATTTGCTGAATCGCCCCTGGTCATTGGCTATAACCCGAAGAGCACGTTCGCCGACGCCCTGAAAACCAAGCGCTGGGACGACGTCTTGTCGACGCCGGGCATCAGGATCGGCCGCACCGATCCTAAGCTGGACCCGAAGGGTCTGTTCACGGTGAACTTTGTCCAGCACGCGGCAAGGGTCTATGACAAACCGGATCTCGTGAAAGAGACTCTGGGTTCGGAGGAAAATCCCGCTCAGGTGCTGCCGGAGGAAACATTGGTCGGGCGCTTGCAATCGGGTCAACTGGACGCGGGGTTTTTTTATTCCACCGAGACATCGGACCTGAATATCCCCTTCGTCACGCTCCCCGCCGAACTGAAAGAGAAAGCGCAATACACGGTGACCATTCTGAATCACGCGCCCAACGCGAAAGGCGCTCAGCGTTTCGTGTCCTGGTTGTTGAGCCCGGCGGGCCAGGCCTTGTTGAAAGAACACGGCATCGATATCGTGGCGCCAACGATCAGTGGCGACGCCGCCTCCGTCCCCGCCGCGCTGCGAACACAACTAGCGCCGCAATAACGGTCACTTACCACAAGACCGCGATGAAACAGCATGACCGACGTCCGCCCGGTAGACGGCTACCAGCGGGCCGCCTCGCCATCGTATGATGCAACAATGACATCGCCCGATCTCGACCGTAACGACCTCGCGCCATCGACGAATCGATCAGTGCGTCGGGCCCATGGACCGACGCCGCTCGCATGGCTCGGCGCCCTCCTCACGATCTATCTCTGCGCGCCACTGCTCGCCAGCGCGCCGCACATCGCATCAGCAAGCTGGACCGCAGTGGATTGGAATACGTTGCTTCACGCAACGGGCGTCTCGGCTGCCAGCGCCACACTCGCGGCGCTGATCGTCGCCCTCACCGGCGTCCCCCTCGGTTACTGGCTCGCGCGGCGACCTACTCACCTTGCCAGCGTCATCGCATTCGTCGTGCAGTTGCCCCTGGCCTTGCCGCCCCTCACGAGTGGCGTGCTGCTGCTGTTTCTACTAGGGCCCTACAGCGCGCTGGGCGAATTGACCCACGGTGCGCTGACCGACTCGTTCATCGGCATCCTGCTCGCCGGCATTTTCGTGGCAGCACCATTCCTCATCGTTGCGGCGCGCAGCGCCTTCATTGCCGTCGACCCGATGTTCGAAGACGTCGCTGCCACGCTCGGACATCGCCCCTATGCGCGATTTTTCTCCATCTCACTGCCGCTCGCCTGGCCCGCGATTCGTGCCGGCCTGCTACTGACCTGGCTTCGTGCATTCGGGGAATTTGGCGCAACGGTCATGGTGGCCTATCACCCGTATTCCCTGCCGATCTATACATACGTGGCCTTCGGCAGCGTCGGTCTGCCTGCCATGTTGCCGATTATCGTGCCGACCCTGGGCGTCTCGCTGCTTGCCGCACTGCTGGTGGCAATAAACGCGGTATGGAAGCCATCGCGACGCGCGCCCCGTTCACAGCCGGTTAAAACGCCTGCGAATCATGCACGGCCCGGACCACCGACGGCATCCGCCAGCATCGACAAGGACGATGCGACGAAGCCGGACGGGCGTTCCATCATGGTGGCGCTTGATACACGAATCGGCGACTTCTCGCTGAAGCTTCGCTGGGCGCCCAAAGCACGCAGGCTTGCCATTCTTGGCGAGTCCGGATCAGGCAAATCGATGACGTTGCGGCTTTTCGCCGGGCTGGCCCGCATTTCGCCTGGCGGCAGTGCGCACATCATTGTCGATGGGATACCCATACAAGACTTGCCAGCGGAAAGCCGCCATATAGCCTACGTTCCGCAAGACTTCGGACTGTTTCCACACATGACAGTCGCGCAGCAATGGGCGTACCCTCGGGATGCACACCCCGGAACCGTGCAAGCATGGTCCCGTAGGCTTGCGCTGGCACACCTTACTGACCGCTTCCCGGCGGAACTCTCGATCGGACAACGGCAACGGGTGTCGATCGTGCGGGCCATGTCCCGGCATTGTGGTGTGATCTTGATGGATGAACCGTTTTCGGCGCTGGATACCCCTAGACGGCGGGCACTGCGAACGAGCTTGCGTCAATTGCAACAGGAAATCGATGCGGTGACGGTGCTGGTCACCCATGACCCGGACGAGGCGGCACAGTTAGCGGACGAGATCCTCGTGCTAGACCACGGCCGGATGCTGCAAGCCGGCCCGACGCTCGACGTCTTCACGCGTCCCGCGAATATGAAAGTCGCATCGCTATTGGGCTTATCGAACGTGGGAGTGGGCGAGCTGGACCTCAAGGGGCGCATCGACATTGGCGGCGGCATACGCTTTCCAGTGGCGTGGGAAAAATTGCGGGGGTTGGAAGCCGGGGCCCGTGTCATGTGGCGGCTGAACCCGGACGCCGTGCGTCGCGTGCCTGGCGGTACGCGCGGGAATGAAGGCTTCGCGGCGCTTATCGAAGAGGTCCTGCTCGAGGGTGGACAGGTTCGCCTTGCCGTACGCGTCGGTGACAGCGTTCTTAAGCTACGGCCCCACACGTGGCGCGCGGCCGCCGGACTGACGATCCGCATCGATCTGGACAATGACGCGGTCGATGTCTGGCCTCTTGCGGACCACGCCAGCCCTCAGGCGCGCGCCGCCTGATATCGGCGCTCTACTTCGTCCCAGTCGATTACTTCATAAAACGCGGAGATATAGTCAGGGCGACGACTTTGGTACTTCAGGTAATACGCATGCTCCCAGACGTCCAACCCAAGAATCGGCGTATTACCGTGCGATAACGGACTGTCCTGGTTGGCGCTGCTTTCCACAACCAGTTCGCCGTCGGGTCGGACACTCAGCCAGGCCCAGCCGCTACCGAAACGCGTCTGCGCCGCACGCGTGAAATGGTCCTTGAACGCATCGAAGCCACCCAATTCATTATCAATCGCGGCGGCCACCTTGCCCTTCGGCTTGCCGCCGCCATTTGGCGACATGACCTTCCAGAACAACGCGTGGTTTGCATGCCCACCGCCGCTGTTGCGCACCGGCCCACGAATCTTTTCAGGCAAGGTCTCCAGTTCACGCAAAAGCGTTTCCACCGGCTTCTCTCCCAGCCCCGTTCCTTCAACCGCCGCATTTAATCCGTTGACATAGGTCTGATGGTGCTTCGTATGGTGAATCTCCATCGTCTTTGCATCGATATGCGGCTCCAATGCATCGTATGGATAGGGCAATTCCGGTAAGGTGTAAGCCATGATATTCGCTCCTCGTTCAATTGCTCATGTCGTCGACCTCACACGATTTCCGCGGCGTCGTTGGCATGCGGGAAGAAGGTGTCTCCCTCGTTTCGATAGTAGCCCGAGGCCTTTTACCCTAGCCCCTGACGGGGAAAGGGCTTTCTTCTCCTACAATGCAACCTTCGATTCCCGCCGCCGCGCCGCATGTCATCCGATAAGCCTCATTCGACCTCCGGGACGCCGTCTCTGGCAATGCTCGCCACACCCACCCCGGAACACGCGACCTTGCCGCGCGTGGTCATCATTGGAGCCGGTCCCGCAGGCCTTGCGGCCGCAGAAAGGATCGCCGCCGGTGGCGGCACGCGCGGGGTGCGGATCGACGTCTACGATGCCATGCCCTCCGTTGGCCGCAAATTCCTCCGCGCCGGCATCGGCGGTTTGAACATCACACACAGCGAACCGTACGACCTATTTCGCACGCGTTTCGGAAGGCGGCCTCCAGTGCTGCAAACAGCGCTCGATACCTTTCCCCCTGATGCCTTGCGCGCGTGGGCCGAAGCGCTGGGTGTAAAAACGTTCATAGGAACGTCGGGGCGTGTGTTTCCGGCCGAGATGAAAGCCGCCCCGTTGCTGCGCGCATGGCTGCAACAACTGCGAACGGCGGGTGTCACGTTTCATACGCGGCATCGGTGGCTTGGATGGTCAGACGCGGATCGCACGACATCCGGCGCGCCGGTACCGACATCGCCGCGCCCGGGCGGCCCGATACCGCTACTGCGATTCGCCAGCCCCGCAGGCGTCATCACGCAACGCGCGGACGCGGTCGTGCTCGCGCTCGGAGGCGGCAGTTGGCCGCAACTTGGAAGCGACGGCGCCTGGGTGCCCTGGCTCGAAGCGCAGCACATTCCCGTCGCACCGCTGCGCAGTGCCAACGGCGGTTTCAGCATTCATTGGAGCACGCATCTGCGCGATCGATTTGCCGGATCGCCGCTGAAATCCGTCGCCCTGTCGTTCACGGATCTCGCCGGAGAGACGCTGCGACGGCAAGGCGAATTCGTCATATCGACCCGCGGGGTCGAAGGTAGCCTGATCTACGCTTTCTCCCGTGCGCTGCGAGAGACGATCGAAGCACATGGATCGGCGACCTTCACGCTGGATCTGCTCCCCGACCGTGCTGCGCCATCGGTCGCGGAGGCGGTCGCGCATCCACGCGGCAGCCGGTCACTCTCCAGCCATTTGCAAAGCCGACTCGGGCTGACCGGTATCAAGACGGCATTGCTATATGAGGTGCTGGACAAGCAATCGATGCAAGACCCGGCTACCCTGGCGCAAGCCATCAAGGCGCTGCCCCTGACGGTCCTGGCAACCATGCCGCTTGCCGAAGCCATCAGTAGCGCGGGCGGTGTGATGTTTTCCGCAGTGGATGATCACTTGATGGTACGCAACCTGCCCGGCGTATTTGTCGCCGGGGAAATGCTCGATTGGGAGGCGCCTACCGGTGGCTATCTGCTGACCGCTTGCCTTGCCACCGGCCGGCACGCGGGGCAGGGGCTTACGCGCTATCTTCGGGGCGGTTCGGCGTGAAGGGGCCCACAGGCACGCAAGGACGATGCCGACATCACGCCACAGAGAGACGCCATAACGTCGTTGTCTCGGCAACGCGCGCCGCATGCAAAGGATCGTCCTTGTCTGATACGCGCGGGTGAACCGGCTTTGCCGTCGTCTTGCCAACCACCCGTAGTCCGGCGGCGGCAATGGCATCTGCCAGTTGCGTGGGCGCGCGCAGGCCCAGGTGCTCGGCAAAGTCGGACATGATCAGCCAGCCTTCGCCTCCTGGCGCGAGCCGCGCCGCCAACCCATTCAGGAAACCCAGCAACATACGACTGTTGGGATCGTAGACAGCCGACTCGATCGGTGAACTGGGACGTGCCGGCAACCAGGGCGGATTACAAACGATCAACGCCGCCGCTCCGGCCGCTTCAGGCGGAAACAAATCGTGTTGCACGAGCGAAATCTGTTCATCCAAGCCATGCCTGGTCACATTCTCGGCAGCGCAGGCCAGCGCACGGGGATCACTGTCGGTTGAGACAAGCCGGGCAACGCCGCGACGCGCAAGGACAATGGACAGCACACCGGTACCAACGCCGATATCAAACGCCAACGGCGTGTCCCGCAGCGCGGCAGGCAGCGGCGCGCGCGCCACCAGGTCGACATACTCGCCTCGGACAGGCGAGAACACGCCATAGTGCGGGTGGATTCGACCACCGGTCTGCGGTACGTCGACACCTTTCTTGCGCCACTCGTAAGCACCGATCAAACCGAGCAGTTCCCGCATCGACACCACCGAACCGCCAGCGGACGCTGCTGCGCCGTCCGGACCGTTTGCGCCATTTGCGCTGACGGCGGCGCCCGTGATGTTCCCACCATCCGATATCGGGTCATTAGACGCACCGAGCGGGCCATAGACCCACTCGCAGGCGGCCGACACGTCCGGTGCGCGCCGTAGCGGAATGCGGTAATCAGCGCCTAACGGCAAAAGCAACGCGCCCAACGTGCGTGCGCGCTGCGATTGCGCCAATCGATGCCGGTTGAAGGCATCGGCCATGCCCTGATTCATCGGCGCCGGCTTCCGGCCGCCTTTCTTGTCGATGCGGCGCCCCATCGCCTGGAGCAATTGCCGAGCGTTCTGGAAATCGCCGCGCCATAACAACGCCGCGCCTTCGCACGCCAGACGGTACGCCTGGTCGGCCGGCATCGTGTCGTCGGCAACGATCACCCGCTTGGGCACCGGTACGCTCGCCTCCGACCGCCACCGCGCCTGGTGCATCACGCCCCCCTCTTCCCACGTAATCATTGGCACATCGGCGCGCTGCCCACATTCATCACCACTCGTCATTCTCACCTCCATCATGCCTGCCGCCTCGATCGGTCACCGTGTCATGCCCTGCTGTGTCGGCCACTCCGCCACGATGCGACAGATCAGGGCTTTCGCCGGACCGCTCATAACTAATGGACGCAGAGTCTCACACCCTGACGTGCAGCGACAGTCGTTGTTCGCACTTTATTGGTCATTTTCTGGTTTCATCGTTATGCTGGCGCCGAATCCACCCCGCGATGCGCCCGGAGATCATCTCGGCGCCAAGCACCGATTGCGTATGCAATTTGTACACACTGCAAGGCACCGCGCTCATCGCGCGGCCGCCTCCAGACAATGAATGATTCCCATGGCTGACAACTGGTTTCCCCAATGGCGCCGCGTTCCCGCGAATGCCCTCGACGGTGCCCACCGCGTGATCGCTCCCGATGAACGCCCCCCGCTCGGGCAATTGCTGTTGCTGGGTGCCCAGCATACGGTGGCCATGTTCGGCTCGACGGTATTGGCGCCGTTATTGATGGGCTTCAACCCCAATCTCGCGATCCTGATGTCGGGGATCGGGACGCTGCTGTTTTTTGTTATTGTCGGCGGACGCGTTCCGAGCTACCTCGGATCGAGCTTTGGCTTTATCGGTGTTGTCATCGCCGTCAGTGGCTATGCGGGCCACGGCCCGAATGGTCAAATCGCCGATGCGTTGGGCGGTATCGTCGCCTGCGGTGCGGTCTTCGCGCTCACCGGACTCATCGTGATGGTGACGGGCAAGCGATGGATCGAGACCCTGATGCCACCCGTGGTGACCGGGGCCGTCGTCGCCGTGATCGGGCTCAATCTCGCGCCCGTCGCGATCCGCTCGGTCTCCCGGTCCGGCTTCGACAGCGCAATCGCGTTGATGACGATCGTCTGTATCGGAATGGTCGCCGTGCTCGCGCGCGGCGCATGGTCGCGCCTATTGATCCTGCTGGGCTTGCTGTCGGCCTATCTCCTCTACCTGATTGTCACCAACGGACTCGGCTGGGGACCGCCGGTCGATTTCGCGACAGTCGCAACGGCACCCTGGTTCGGTTTGCCGACAATTCATGCGCCGCGATTCACCTCGCACGGAATGTTGCTGATCTGCCCGGTGGCCATCATTCTGATTGCCGAGAACCTGGGGCATGTGAAGGCCGTGGGGGCAATGTGCGGACGGAACCTGGATGGATACCTCGGACGTGCCTTCATCGGCGATGGCGTCGCAACGATGCTGTCCGGCGCCGTGGGCGGCACGGGCGTGACGACCTATGCCGAGAATATCGGCGTGATGGCGGTCACCCGAATCTATTCCACCTTGGTTTTTGTCGCAGCGGCGGTTTTTGCGCTGGTGCTCGGGCTCTCACCGAAATTCGGCGCCTTGGTGCAAACGCTGCCGGCACCGGTACTCGGCGGTACCTCCATCGTCGTCTTCGGTCTGATTGCCGTATCCGGCGCCCGGATCTGGATTCAGCATCACGTCGATCTCAACGATACGCGTCACTTGCTGGTAGCCGCCGTCACGCTCGTGCTGGGCGCGGGCGACTTCACGATCCATGTCGGGGGGTTTCCGCTCGGCGGCATTGGTACGGCAACGTTTGGTGCGATTCTGCTGAATGCCTTGCTGTCGCTGCGCCGCGTACCATCCGCCATCCGCGACGCCGGTCCCGCCGACGCGGCAGGCGAGGTCGATCGCGACAGGCATCGTCCACACTGAACAATGCCGCAATCTCGTCTACGAGAGACAAATTCTCTCCCTTGACCGGTCTTAAGGGGTTAACTCTATGTTGACAGGGCAACAACGAAAAACTGATCATTAGCCCACCCGGTGATCAGTTATACAAAATCGCTCTGGAACAACAAGGTGCTGGCGCCCCTGCGGCGCACGTTCGCGGCTGGATCGTGTCCGCGGCGCACCCTGGCTTGTCCACGCCGGGAGGGCCGATCAGGAGACAAGCACGATGTCGTCGCACTTCCCGCAGCACGCCGCCACCACACCGTCGGCCGCCGATTCATTCCGTTCCCCGTCATCGACGCCCCGCTCGCCCTTCGCCGACGTCGCACCGGCCGTTGCCGGACCGCGAACGTACGGTGGCGACGTGCAAGCCGGCAGCCCATCCTTCGCTGCGCGGCGGCGCCGTCCCCTGGCGCGCCTGCTCGGCGCGTCGGTTTTTTCGCTGGGCACCGCCTGCGGCATTGGCTGGTCCGCCGGCGTGCATGCCGCAACCACCGTCACCATCGGCACGATCAACAACCCCGATATGGTGGAACTGCGCAAGCTGGCACCAGAGTTCGAGAAGGCACACCCGGATATCAAGCTGCGCTGGGTGACGCTCGAGGAAAACCTCCTGCGCCAACGTTTGACGACGGACATCACCACCGGTAGCGGCCAGTTCGACGTGATGACCATCGGAGCCTATGAGACGCCGCTGTGGGCCAAGCGTGGCTGGCTGACGCCGCTGACGAATCTGCCCGCCAGCTATGACGTGGACGATATCGTCAAGACGGCACGTGACAGCCTGACTTATCAGAACAACCTCTACGCACTGCCGTTTTACGTCGAAAGCTCGATGACCTTCTATCGAAAGGATCTGTTCGACGCGAAGAAGCTGACGATGCCGGCACAACCCACCTACGACCAGATCGCCGATTTCGCGTCGAAACTGCATGATCCCGCACATGGCGTCTATGGCATCTGCCTTCGCGGCAAGGCCGGCTGGGGCGAAAACATGGCCTTCGTATCACCGCTGGTCAACACCTTCGGAGGCCAGTGGTTCGACGAGAAGTGGCATGCGACGATCGATACGCCCGAGTGGAAGAAGGCCATCACGTATTACACGGACGTGCTGAAGAAATACGGGCCGCCCGGCGCCAGTTCGAATGGCTTCAATGAAAACCTGACGCTGATGTCTTCCGGCAAATGTGCCATGTGGATTGATGCAACCGTTGCGGCGGGCTTGCTGTACAACCCGAAGCAATCGCAGGTATCCGACAAGATCGGGTATGCCGCAGCCCCCATAGCGGTGACGCCGAAGGGCAATCATTGGCTGTGGATGTGGTCGCTGGCCATCCCGAAGAGTTCGAAATCGCAGGATGCGGCTAAGCAATTCGTGACCTGGGCCACGTCCAAGGAATATGTCGCGCTGGTGGCGAAGGATGAAGGCTGGGCGTCGGCCCCTTCGGGGACCCGTCGTTCCACCTACGCCAATCCGGAATATCAAAAAGCGGCGCCGTTCTCGTCTTTCGTCTTGAAGGCCATCGAGACGGCGAACCCGAACGATGCCACGCTGCACAAGGCACCGTATAGCGGCATCCAGTTCGTGGCGATTCCGGAGTTCCAGTCGTTTGGCACGGTGGTCGGCCAAAGCATTGCTGGCGCGCTTGCAGGCACGATGAGCGTCGATCAGGCGCTGAAAGCGGCACAAGCCACTGCGGATCGCGCGGTACGCGCGGGTGGGTATCAAAAATGACCGTCAAAACCGGACACGTGAGCCATCCCGGACGCGATGAGCACGAACAGCACGGCGACCGATCCGGCCGTGCGGATCGTATGGACTCGACGAAGGGCGCGTCCGGTTTGGAATCGGAGCGCGACGCCGGCATCGTCGCGCGAAACCGCGAGGATACCGCACGGGGCGGCGACAGCGCCGGGAGTCGCCGGCGTGGCCACCCCGCGCGCTGGCTGGCGCAGCCTTCGATCGTCCTGTTATTTATCTGGATGGCGGTGCCATTGGCTATGACGGTCTGGTACTCGCTGATCCATTACAACCTGTTGAACCCGGACAATAGGGGCTTTGCCGGGCTCCAGAACTACGTGTTTCTGGCCACGGACCCCTCGTTTATCCCGTCCATCCTGAACACGCTGGTCCTGATCGGGTCGGTGCTGGCGATTACGGTCGTCGGCGGTATCCTGCTTGCGGTGCTGTTCGATCGAACCTTCCCTGGACAAGGCATTGCGCGTTTGCTGGCCATCGCGCCCTTCTTCGTCATGCCGACAGTCGCCGCGCTGATCTGGAAGAACATGATCCTGCACCCGGTGTACGGCGTGCTGGCGAAGATTTTCGTGTTCTTCGGCTGGCAACCTATCGACTGGTTCGCATCGGCACCGATGACGGGTGTCATCATGATCGTTGCCTGGCAATGGCTACCGTTCGCTTTCCTGATTCTGTTCACTGCCATCCAATCGCTGGACCAGGAGCAAAAGGAAGCGGCGCAACTCGACGGCGCAGGCGCCTTCGCGATGTTTTTTCATATCACGCTGCCACATCTGCGACGTGCGATCGCCGTGGTCGTCATGATTGAGACCATCTTCCTGCTGTCGATCTTTGCCGAGATCTACACCACCACGAGCGGTGGCCCGGGCAACGCGACAACGAATCTGTCCTACCTCATTTTCTCGCTTGGCTTGCAACAGTTCGATGTCGGCCTGGCGTCGGCCGGCGGCATCCTCGCAGTAATCCTGGCGAATATCGTGTCGTTCTTCCTCGTGCGGATGCTGGCGAAGAATCTGAAGGGAGACTACGCATCATGAGCGCAAGCAAAAACCGCCTGCGGGACAACAGCCTGGGAGCGCTTGCCTGGGTGGTCTCCCTGCTGCTGTTCTTCCCCATCCTCTGGATGTTCCTGACTTCGATCAAAAGCGAACAACAAGCGTATTCCACCGCGTTTTCGTTCACCCCCACATTGCAGAGTTTTCGCGATGTACTGGCACACAGTGACTACTTTCAGTTCGCCTGGCATTCGGTGGCCGTGTCGTTCGGCGTGACGATACTGTGTCTGCTGCTGGCCGTGCCGGCTGCCTATGCGATGGCCTTCTTCCCGACCAAGCGCACGCAATCGCTGCTGCTGTGGATGCTGTCGACAAAGATGATGCCGTCCGTGGGCGTGCTGGTGCCGATCTATCTGCTATGGAAGAACTGGGGACTGCTGGACACGATAAGCGGCTTGATCATCGTCTATACGCTGATCAACCTGCCGATCGCCGTGTGGATGGCCTACACCTACTTCTGCGAAATCCCTCGCGACATCCTGGAGGCGGCCCGCGTGGACGGCGCCACCGTCTGGACCGAAATCATTCATCTGGTGCTACCGATGGCGCTGCCCGGCATTGCGTCCACCGGCTTGCTGCTGGTGATCCTGTCATGGAACGAGGCGTTCTGGAGCATCAACCTGTCCAGCTCGCAAGCCGCGCCCTTGACGGTATTCATCGCCTCGTTCTCAAGTCCCGAAGGCCTGTTCTGGGCCAAATTGTCGGCGGCCTCGGTGCTGGCGGTCGCGCCGGTGATGATCCTGGGGTGGGTATCGCAGAAACAATTGGTGCGCGGGCTGACGTTCGGCGCCGTGAAGTGATGCCCCGGTAAAGTGACGCATCCCTCACAGCCCGCGAGTCAAGGCATGAAAGAAACGATTACCATAACGCATCACCAACCTGACGGGACGCCCGCGGTACACGCAGCGACCGGGCCGGGCACGCCCGCCATCAAGGTTCCGGCTAGCCCCGTCACCCATCTGGTCTGCGATTGCGATGGCGTGCTGGTGGACAGCGAGGCGGTTGCCGACGAAGCGATGGTCAGCGCGCTGTTCGCCACGCTGACCGCCGCGCAGTCGCCACAAGCGGTCACAAACCGCCCGATCACCCATGCGGCAGTGGAGACGGAAGTGGGCGCGCGTCTCGGCCTCACGATCGATCACGTGATCGCCGCGGTTGCCGACTGTTTCGGCATCACATTGACAGCGGCGGCGCAGGACAGCGTGCGCCTGGCGGTGGAGGCGGCAGTACGCGCACGTCAGACGGCGGTGCCAGGCGTGACGCAGGCCTTGCACGCGCTGGCCGCCAGCGACCTGCCGCTGGCCGTTGCCAGCAACAGCACGCTACCGCGCGTGCAAGAAGCGGTGGTCGTGGCGGGTATTGCCGAACTGGTCGGTGAGCGCATCTATACCGGCGAACGCGTGGCCCACCCAAAACCCGCGCCCGATGTCTACGTCGCGGCATGCGCGGGCTTCAAGGCACCCCCAGCCCAATGCGCGGCGGTGGAAGACAGTGTCACCGGCGTCACGGCAGCCGCTGGCGCCGGCATGCAGGTGATCGGTTTCGCCGGCGGCACGCACCTGGGCGATGCACGCGCGCATGCGACGCTGCTACACGCGGCAGGTGCGTCCTGGGTATTCGAGGATATGCGCCATCTGACGGCGATTCTGGCCGCATTGCGCGCGGGCAAGGCCCCCGAGCCACGGTATCTGCTCTTGTAGGATATAGCGGCGCGCGGCACCGGCAACACGGCCGATACCGCGGACGCCAACGATAACGAAACGTTTCTACCGGCATCCACCGCCGTTCGAACGTTCACCGCCGAACAGCGGAACACGCAGGGACTTGGAGACAAGAGATGGCCCGACTGCAAACGCGTAATCTCAGCAAGCGGTATGGCGATACCGACGTGATTCATGGCATCGACCTGGACATCCAGGATGGTGAATTCGTCGTATTCGTCGGCCCAAGTGGATGCGGCAAATCCACGCTGCTGCGAATGATCGCCGGACTGGAAGACATCTCCGGCGGTGACCTGACAATCGGCGAGCGCCGCGTGAACGACATCCCGCCCGCCAAACGCGGCATTGCGATGGTGTTCCAGTCGTATGCGCTCTACCCGCATATGTCCCTGTACGACAACATGGCGTTCGGCCTGAAGCTTGCCGGCAAATCGAAAGCCGAAATCGAGGTGGCGGTGCGGGACGCCGCACGCATCCTGCATATCGACCATCTGCTGGACCGCAAGCCGCGCCAGTTGTCCGGCGGTCAACGACAACGGGTGGCCATCGGGCGCGCCATCACCCGGCGTCCGGACGTCTTCCTGTTCGACGAACCGTTGTCGAACCTCGATGCGGAATTGCGCGTGAAGATGCGCCTCGAGTTCGCCCGACTGCACGACGAACTGAAGACCACCATGATCTACGTAACCCACGATCAAGTAGAGGCGATGACGCTTGCCGACAAGATCGTCGTGCTGTCAGCAGGCCGCGTGGAACAGGTCGGCTCGCCCGACACGCTGTACCACGCGCCGGCTAACCGGTTCGTCGCCGGCTTTATCGGCTCGCCCAAGATGAACTTCCTTGATGGCCGCGTCGATGCCATCGACGCGCACGGCATTAGCGTGACGTTGAAATCGGGGGCGCGGCAACGTGCCGCGGTTGCATCCGGATCGCTCAGCGTGGGCGATGCCGTGACGCTGGGCATCCGTCCTGAGCACCTCTGGTCACCGGATCTGGCGCCAGCGCCGGCCGCGCGACTGGGCACTGCCCAGGACACCGGGGCCGAGTCACTCGCGCGCCCCGGAACGGGCCACACCACGGGGAGCGGCGACACGGAGACGGGAGTGATCATCGCAAAAGCCACCGTCGTCGAATCGCTCGGCGATGTCGCCTACCTGTATGCCGAATCGAACGATGCCGCCGATGGCGTGATCGTCCGGGTGCCGCCGCGCACGCAGGTGACACGCAACACGACGTTGTCGCTGCAGGCCGAGCCGCAGCACGTGCACGTATTCGATGCGCAGGGCACGGCTTTGCCGCGACACGACGCATCGCAGCGCAACGCCGCCTGATTCCCTTTGTCGCTCGGCTTCGCCGCCTTGCCTTGTTGCCCTCTCATGCCATGACGACATCCGCTTCTCCTTACACGATCCTGCATCTGGGTACCGGCTCGTTTCACCGCGCGCACCAGGCGTGGTACCTCCATACGTTGCGCGAACAGGGCAACCTCGATTGGTCACTGACGGTCGGCAATATCCGCGGCGACGGCAACGCCGTCCTGGACGCTCTGGCGGCGCAAAACGGCGTCTACACATTGGAGACCGTCGATCCGAAGGGCGAGCGCCGGTACGAGACGATCCGCTCGATACAGCAAGTGCTGCCGTGGCGACCTGATCTCGCCAATCTGGTTGCGGTGGGGGCCGATCCTCGCACCCGCATCATTTCCTTTACCGTCACGGAGGGCGGCTATTACCTCGACGAACACCATCGGCTGGACACGGCGAACCCTGACCTGGCCGCCGACCTCGGCGGTGCGCGAACGACGATCTATGGCGCCCTGCGCGCCATCCTGCACGAACGGATGACATCCGACGCGGGACCGCTGACATTACAGAATTGCGACAACCTCCGAAGCAACGGCGAACGTTTCCATGCGGGCATGCGCGCCTTTCTGACTGCCGTGGGGGATAACGCCTTGCTCAGCTGGTTCGATGCAAATACGCGCAGTCCGAACGCGATGGTCGATCGCATCGTTCCACGCCCCGGCCCTGACGTCCGTGAGCGCGTCACCGCGGCGGGCTTCGACGATGTCGTGCCGGTGATGGGCGAACGCTTTATCCAATGGGTGATTGAAGACGATTTCATCGCCGGCCGCCCGCATTGGGAAAAAGTGGGCGTCCAACTGGTGGATTCCGTGCTGCCCTATGAAGAAGCGAAGATCCGCATCCTGAATGCGACGCATAGCTGCATCGCCTGGGCGGGCACGCTGGCAGGCTTGCAGTATATCCACGAAGGCACGCACGATCCGGCCATCCGGCAAGCAGGGTTCGACTATGTGACCCAGGACGTGATTCCGAGCCTGTCGCCGAGCCCGATCGATCTGGCCGCTTACCGCGACACGGTCCTCGATCGCTTCAGCAATCCGAATATTCGAGACACGAACCAGCGCGTTGCCGCCGACGGTTTCTCGAAGATTCCGGGATTCATCGCGCCGACCTTGCGCGAACGGATTGCCGCGGGGCAGCCGTTTGATGCCACCGCGCGCCTGCCCGCTTTGTTTTTGTTTTTCTGGAGGCCTGGCACGAGGGCAAATTGCCCTATGATTACCAGGACGGTGTGATGGACCCGGTGGTGGCGCACGGTTTTTTCGAAAGCGCGAATCCACTCTCCACGTTCACCGCGAATACGCTGCTCTGGGGCTCCCTGGCGGGAAGCAGTGACTTGCGCGATGCCATCGGCCGCCAGGTCGCGGACGTCCGCGCCTGGCTGGCTTCCCTTCAGCGTACCTGACGGCAGCGAGCGGCCCAACGTGCGCGCGAGCGCCGTGCCGTCCGCCACGCGGCGCTGCCCCCAGGCAGTTGTCGCCGACGACAGGAGACAAGGTTTTCCATGTACCTAGGAATCGATCTCGGCACCTCGGAAGTGAAGGTGCTACTGATGACCGCCGCGGGCCGCATCATCGGGACCCGCCGTGCCGCCTATGATGTCTCACGGCCCCGCCCCCGTTTTTCAGAGCAGGATCCGGCACTTTGGTGGAAGGGGACCCGCGAAGCGCTTGCAATGCTACGTGAAGCGCACGCCGACGCGTTCGCGCGGATCGATGGGATTGGACTGACCGGCCAAATGCACGGTGCGACGCTGCTAGACGCGGAGGATCGTGTGTTGCGGCCGGCAATCCTCTGGAACGATATGCGCAGCGCCGAGCAGTGCGTGCAACTGGAAGCCGCTGCGCCGTCAATGCGTCAGATCACCGGCAACATCGCCATGCCGGGCTTTACCGCGCCCAAGCTGCTATGGGTTCGCGAACACGAGCCGGACGTGTTCGCGCGAATCGCGAAAGTGCTGCTGCCGAAAGACTATTTGCGCCTGTTGATGACGGGGGACTATGTGTCGGATCCTTCCGATGCGGCGGGCACGCTGTGGCTGGATGTGGGGCAACGCACATGGTCCGACACAATGCTCGCGGCTTGCGGCCTGACGCGGGATCATATGCCTCGTCTCGTCGAGGGCAGCGATTGCAGTGGCCGCCTGACCGAGGCGGCCGCCGCTGTATTGGGGCTGCGGGCGGGCCTGCCGGTCGCGGGCGGCGGCGGTGACAATGCCGGCAGTGCGATCGGCATTGGTGCGGCGCGTCCCGGGGACGGCTTTATTTCTTTAGGTACGTCGGGTGTCCTGTTTGTCGTCAACGGGCGTTTTCAACCAAATCCGGATTCCGCCGTGCATGCGTTTTGTCATGCGCTGCCCGATCGCTGGCATCAAATGAGCGTCGTGCTGTCTGCCGCGAGTTGCCTCAGGTGGGCATGCCGCCTGACCGGTATCGACGAGCCCGCGCTACTGGAGGAGGTTGCGGCACTGAGCAATGCCGCACGCGAGACGGCACCGCTGTTCCTGCCTTATTTGTCCGGCGAACGCACGCCGCACAACGATCCCTATGCGCAAGGCGTGTTGTTTGGCATCACGCACGAGACGGGACGCGCACAGCTTGGTTACGCCGTGCTGGAAGGCGTGGCCTTTTCATTGGCGGATGGGTTGGACGCATTGCGTGCCGCAGGCACCGAAGTGCGGGCGTTGTCGTTGGTCGGCGGTGGCTCGCGCAGCAACGAGTGGGCGCAATTGATCGCCGACACGTTGCAGGTCACGATCCATCAGCACGAAGGCGCCGAAGCGGGCGCGGCACTGGGTGCCGCGATCCTTGGTGCGCTGGCGGCGGGGGCCGACGAAAAAACGCTGCTGCGCCAGCCGCCGATACGCGCATCTTATACGCCCGACGCCGTGCGTCACGCCGCGCTGCAGCCACGGTTGCAGCGATACCGGGCGCTGTATCACGCCACGGCACCGCTATTCCGCGACACGGCATAGCCGACCGCTCTCGAACACGCGCCGGTGCCGCCTTACGCCGCAGTCATTTCCAGTACCGCGGCGGCGCAACGCTCGTCGGTGACGAGGCCCGTGAGCCAGGCCCCGCGCAACGCCGCCGCAACGGCCGCGTGCTTGAGCTGGCCGCCGGCAAAACCGATCGTCGGCACCGACGGCGGCGACTGCAACGTCAAACTCGTCAGCCGCCGTTGCGCCGGTGCTTCGACAATCCGGCCATCGGCATCGATCGAGCGGCCCAGCAGCTCTCCTACCGCCCCCCGCGCCGTCAAATCATGGACTTCATCTCGCGTAATGAATCCATCCGCTTCCTGTGGGCAGTCCGGACCGATGTGACCAATGCCAACGAACGCGACATCGGCATTGGCACTCAATTGCTCCACCACCTGGTAAAGCCGGTGATTGCACCAGTGCTGCGCCTCCTCCTCGCTATCCGCCATCAGCGGCGCCGGCATCAGGAAGCGCTTGCAGCCAAGACGTTCCGAAATCAGGGTGGCCACATCGTAGGGATTCGACGACCCGTCGCGCGCGATCGTGCCGACCATCGATACCAGTCGGTGCGCCGGTCGCGAAAGGCCGGACAGCTCGGCGGCGGCGGCCTTCAACGTCCGGCCGCTGCTGACGCTCACCACGATTGGCGCTTCGCTGCTGAGATAGCGCTCGAACACGGCTGCGGAGGTGACCGCGATCTTCTTCTTCAAATCCTCGTCGTTGTCGTCATCAAACGGGACGACCTCACAGAGCGTCAGGCCGAAGCGCGCGGATAGCTGCTCCGCCAGGGCCAGGCAGGATGCGGTTCGATGGGTGACACGGACACGGACGAGATTCTTGTCGGTTGCCAACGCGATCAGACGCTGGGCCACAGGGCGTGAGACCCGCAGCGTGTCCGCCACCTGGTGCTGCGTCTTGCCCGCCACGAAGTAGAGCCATGCCGCACGCGCGGCCAGATCGAGTTTTTCGAGAGATTTCGACACGGGCGGTAAGAGAAAACGACGATAAGAATGGCGAGGTGCAAACCGGCGCCTCGCGTTGTCATCAGTGTAGCAATTTAGCTGCCGCCGCACGCACTATCCTGACCGCCCCTGCGTATCGTCAACGCACCGGAAAATAGCGTTTGCGTGAAGGGCGTTGCCCCACCGCGCCGACGCGTGATACGCGGCGGTCCGCATGACAGGTGCACGACCTGGATTTCGCGGGAAGAAAAAAACCGGCCATAAGGGCCGGTTTTTATCCGAGATATCGATGACGAGATAGCCATCATCGATGCCTCGGCAATATATTTCTTTATCAAGCATCCCGGAATGCCGCAACGTCGCGGATCCGGGAATACCGATTTAGAACTTGTTGTACATGCCGATACGAACCAACGCCTGGCTGCGGCCCGACGAGTTCGAGCCACCATTCATCGCGTCGCCAACGCTTGCCTGCGCGTTCACGATCTGGCCGGATGCGTTAAGCGTTTGGCCGTAGGCGTGCTGATAGCCAGCGAACAAGTAGAAGCCTGTGCGCTTGCTCAGCGAATAGATCGCCTTACCTGCGATCTGCTGGTAGCGCGGAGCCGACGTTTGCGACGCAGCGTCAACCTTCTGGCCGAACGTATAGTTGTACGACAGGCCCACGATCAATGCCGGGTTCAACTGGTACGTACCAACCGCGCCAACCGAGTTGTAGGCCACCGAGTGACGGATGTACGACGTTGCCGACGGCAGGTATTGCGTGTAGGCGTACACCAAGCCGAGGTAGATGTCAGGTGACAACTGCGTACCGGCAACGGCGTTGATGCTCTGCTGCGCCTTCGCGTTCACATAGCCTGCTGAAATCACGTTGGTGCTCGCGATGGCCGCGGCGTTCGTGCCGCCGTTATAGGCGGTATTCGTACGGTAGTACGTCGCACCCGCCACGATCGGGCCTTGGATGTAGCTCAAGCCAGCAGCGTATGCCGAACCGCCGTTCATTTGGCCGGCATTGTTGCCGAAGCCGTACATGATTTCACCGGTCAGGCCGTTGTACGTCAACGTCTTGTACTTGACCGAGTTGTTGACGCGAACACCGTTGTCCATGTCCGAGATATCGCCCGGGAACGTACCAATACCGCCAACGATGGCCGGACCGTAAGATTCGATCAGGTCAGTCGTCGGGGCGTATTGGCGGCCGAACGTCAACGTACCGTATTGCTTGCTTGCCAGGCCGACGAATGCTTGACGGTTGAACTCGGTACCGGACGACGAGAAATTACCCGTACCGATGTTGAAACCGTTTTCCAGGTTGAAGATCGCAGCCAGACCACCGCCCAGATCTTCGGTACCCTTCAAGCCCCAACGATTACCGTAGTCGCCGCCGCTCAAGAAGCTGTACTTCGACGTGCCAACGCTGTTGGAGGTGTATTGCAGACCGGCGTCAACGATACCGTACAGCGTCACGCTCGATTGCGCGTGCGCCGTGACCACACCGGCGCCCAGCAGCGCTGCCAGCAACAAAGATTTTTTCAAGACATCCCCCGTTAGGTAAAAAGAAAACGGTTTTACTGCGTCAAATCGATCACCGAGGCTGGAGACCTATCCGGCATCACGAAATTCTGCTCAAACGCGTCGTACCATGCCACCCGTACGCTGTGCACGATGCGGGCGCCGTCCCGTATCGCATCGACTATTTCCCTGGCCGCGGCTTGTACACTCCTCCGGAGATACGCCGTGATCCTGAATAGATCTGCTTGTCCATCCAATCGCTCGACAACGTACGTTGCCCGGCAGGCGTTTGAACGTCTGCGTGAGACTCTAAAGGTGCCCCCATTGATGGATCAAGAAAAAAAATGCTGCCTTTCGGTTTCGTTGCAGCTTTGCGACGGAATAAGCACTCGAGACGGACCAATTTCGCTCTTTTCTGGAAGTCACCGGAAGTTCACGTAAAACAGATGACAGTTGTAAGACGTTCGTGCCTAGATGCCTGTGAATATGCTTAGAACGAATTTGACAATCGGCTTTCTTGGCAAACCACAACGTCACCCGAAGCGCTTTGCGCGCGCCGTGGCATGCGCACGGGATCGATCAAGAAGGGCGCAATCGGTGCCCGTCAACCCCTCGTTGTATGCATCTACGCAACATTGCCTGGTCAATTAGACGGCAGGGCGTCCATTTCGCCGATACAGGACGGTGTCCCGCAATCGCGAAAAAAAGCAAGATCGCGACTTGGATGTCAATGGCCGGATCGGCAAGCGTGACCCACCGCCCGTAGTAAGCCTGAGGGAAGCGATCGTACCGTTGATCGCCCTTCGTTTTCTGCGGGAACTGGTGGATATATCACGTCAAATCCTACCTAAAATCGCGGCGAAACCTGATAGCCACAATCGTCATGATCAAATACGACGGGCACCATCCCGCAAGGTCACGATCGTGCACACTGTTGCGTCGCCGGCCACGCGATCTGCCTATGCACAACTGATTAATGGCTAGGGTTTTTGTCCATTGTGCGCGATGTACCTCGACGCGTTTTGCAGAGGATTCAAACGTTCTTTTGTAGAGCGATTTTCCTGGCTGCAAAATTTACGTGCGGCTTCAAAAGCACGATAAGATGCGTGAAAAGCAAGGTCTGGCACCGCATGTCCGATTCTGCGGGTCGGGTCGATCTGGCTCGGCCAACCCGCGGTGACAAGGCCTTTTGATACATGCCGATCGACTGCCTTACGCGCCACGCCCCCTCCAGCGTGAGCGAAATGCCTCGGGCGGGCATGCCATAAAGACAATTAAATTAGCTGGTGGTACACGACACCAAGCCTGCGGTCATGCGCGTTTGGTTCGGTCAATGAGAGTTCATGGACACTATCGTCGAAATCGATGAAATAGCGGGTTCGCAATTCACTCTGCAACGCCGCAAGATATCACCATCATTAATGGAACAGGCGTACGCGCGCCTGCGCAGCGAAATCCTCTCGTGCCGGCTGGCTCCCGGTGCGGAAGTATCGGAAGCGGACATCGCAGAGAGGCTGCAAATGAGCAAGAGCCCGGTGCGCGAAGCCCTTGGCCGGTTGCGCAGCGAGGGTTTCGTCAAAGCCTATCCGCGTCGAGGCTATCAAGTCGTACCGCTAACAATCAGCGACCTGAATGAACTGCTCGACTTACGCAATATTATTGAGACTGGCGCAGTCGGACTGGCCGCGGAAAGGATCACGGAGGCGGAGCTGGATGAGCTAAGTCGTCTGGCGGATGCCAGCTACGATACAAAGATCATGAGCAGCCTGGACCAGTTCGTGGCGGCAAATCGAGAATTCCACGCGGCCATCGCCCGGGCGTGTGGCAATCGCCGACTGTACGAGCAAGTAGTGAACTGTCTCGATGGCCTTGAACGTTTCTTTTATGTGGGCGCCCGGACCCGCGACATCAATCCGGAAGTAAAGGACGACCATCATCGATTGGTCCGGTTGCTACGGGAGCACGATGTCGATGGCGCGCGCGATATGATCATCGAACACAATAACGGCACTCGTGACGGGCTCGTCAAGGTGATCAGCCATGGCTGGGGTACCGCCGGGGGATTGTGGGTGGAATAAGCGGCAATGCGCAGCTTACGGCGCAGGGGGGGGCGACACCCCTGACGCCAGACGTAACCCTCCCGCCCCTCCTCGGGCGGGAGGGGCGCGAACGACACCAGACCGGCGGTCCCGCCATCGATAGCGCGGAAGCCGATACGTCATGGAAGAGGCGACAGCGCCCACTCCGTTAGTCCAGTTTCGCGCAGAACTGCTGAATCCGCGTGCAGGCATCTTCCAGTTCCGCATCCGATGCCGCATAGGACAGGCGGAAGTTTGGCCCCTGGCCGAACGCCGTGCCATGTACCACCGCCACGCCGACATCGTCGACCAACGCGCGGGTGAAATCGCCGTCGGTCTCGATCAGACGGCCATTCGGCGCCTTGCGGCCAATCAGCGCCGCGCACGATGGATAGACATAAAATGCGCCGTCCGGCACCGCGCAGCGCAGCCCATTGGCAGCATTCAACATGCTGACGACCCGGTCACGGCGACGCTGGAATACCGCACGCCATTCCGCGAGGAAATCCTGTGGTCCGTTCAATGCCGCCACCGCGGCCCACTGGGACACGGAGCTGGCATTGCTCGTCAACTGTCCCTGAATCGTATCCATCGCCTTGATCAACTGCTGCGGTCCGGCACCATAGCCGATTCGCCAGCCCGTCATCGCATAAGCCTTGGAAACACCATTGACGATCAGGGTCCGGTCCTTCAGCCGCGGCTCGACCTGCGCCGGCGTGGTGAAGGTGAAATCGCCATACACCAGATGTTCATATATATCGTCCGCCATGATCCACACATGCGGATGACGCAATAAAACATCGGTCAGCGCCTTCAGTTCGTCACGGCTATACGCCGCACCCGTCGGGTTGCACGGCGAATTCAACAGCACCCATTTCGTCCGCGAGGTAATCGCGCACTCAAGGACATCCGGTTGCAGCTTAAGGCAATGCTCCGGACTGACCGGGATGATGACCGGCGTGGCATCGCAGAGTGACACCAATTCAGGGTAAGAAACCCAGTACGGTGCGGGGATAATCACTTCATCGCCCGGCCCCAATGTTGCCAGCAACGCATTGGAGATCACCTGCTTGCCGCCCGTGGACACGATGATCTCGGCCGGGCTGTAATCCAGTCCGTTTTCTCGCTTGAACTTGGCGGCAATGGCGCTACGCAGCTCGGGAACACCGCTGACCGCGGTGTAGCGGGTATGCCCCTTCTCCATCGCTTTTGCCGCCGCTTCACGAATATGCCGTGGCGTGTCGAAATCCGGTTCACCAGCGCTCAGCGCGATGATGTCTTTGCCTGCGGCACGCAATTGCGCGGCGTATTGGCCGGCGGCGATTGTCGCGGACGGTTTGATGCGCGCAAGCGCGGGGGAGAGGAACGTCATGGCGGAACGGTTCGATCAGGAAGCGATAGCGGAAAAAACACCCAATGATACGCGGCCCAAACGCAAAATGGCCACGCCGACGCATCAAATGCATGCACGACGTGGCCTTCGCTTCATGCGATGCCAGATACGACGCGGCGGGTCAGACGCCCTTGACCGCGCCGCCATCGACGCGGATCTTGCTGCCGGTCACATACGATGCCCGCTCACTGGCAAGAAAGGCGACCACAGACGCAAATTCGTCCGGGCGGCCATAGCGGCCCACGGGAATCGCGGCGGCCGATGCCTTTGCCACCTCCTCAAGGCGTTGACCCGTGCGTTGTGCGGCATTGTTGTCCAGTTGCACGACCCGGTCCGTATGAATACGGCCCGGCATGACGACATTGACGGTAATGCCGTGCGCGGCCACTTCGTTTGCGAGCGTCTTCGACCAGCCGACGACCGCGGCACGAATACCATTCGAGAGGGCCAGCCGCGGAATGGGTTGCTCGACGCCGGACGACGATATCGTGATCACACGCCCCCATTGCCTGGCCTGCATCGGCGGCAGCAACTTCTGTGTCAACTCGAACAAATTCGCGGCCATGGTCTCGAACTGTGCAATCCAGTCACTGCGCTTCGCCTCCACGGCCGATGACGGCGGAGGCCCCCCGGCATTGTTGACCAGGACATCGACGCCCCCCTCGGCGATCAGGCGGGCGGTCAACGCCTCGACCTGCGCCAGGTCGGACACGTCGAAACGCTCGGCCCGCACATTCTGCCGCTGATCTGCCGGCAACGCGGCAATCCAGGCCTCGATCAACTCGGTTCGGCGTGCCGCGGCAATCACAATGGCGCCTTCTGCCGCCAGTGCCTGCGCGCTCGCGGCGCCCAAGCCACTGCTCGCACCAATCACCAACGCCCGCTTTCCTTTCAGTCCCAAATCCATCAATCCAACTCCTTCAAACGACGCGCCAAACGCGCGGTCAACCTGTCGATATCGGCGATGTCACCCGCGGACAGCGTCGGTCCGGGGCGACGCAGCATCGGCGTGGCGATAGCGCCGCGCTTGGCCAGCGTGTACTTGCGCACGGCAAGACCCAGCCCCGGCTGCTGTTCATAACGCGCCAGCGGCAGATAGGCATCGAAGAGGTCCTGTGCTCGCTCGAACTCGCTCGCATGATGTGCCGCCACGATCTGACTCATCATTTCAGGATACGCGAAACCGGTCATTGCTCCATCGGCGCCACGATGCATTTCTTCCGGCAAAAACATGCCACCGTTCCCGGTCAAGATCGAGATACGGCGCGCGCCCTTCTTCTCGGCCGCGCGTAATGCATCGATCTTTGCAAGGCCGGGCCAGTCCTCGTGTTTGAGCATCACGCAAGATGGCACCGCCTCGACAATCCTCAGGATCGCCGAGGCAGACATCTGCACCGTGGTCGCCAAAGGGAAGTCCTGCAGCACCCACGGCGTATCGCCCAGCGTTTCCGCCGCGCCGGTGAAGTAATGGAACAATTGGTCGTCGGTACGCAATGTCGACGGTGGTGCCACCATTACGCCCGACGCGCCAAGATCCATCACACGGCTCGACAACTCCTTCATCGACGCGAATCCCGGCGCTGACACGCCCACCACGACCGGAAATTGCGGGCCGACGCGGGCCATGACGCGCTTGACAAATTGTGCGGACTCATCGGTCGTCAGTTTGGGCGCTTCCCCCATCATCCCCAACACCGTCAAACCGGTCGCACCTTTTTCAAGATAGAAATCCACCATGCTGTCCGTGCTGGTGAGGTCCAGACTACCGTCGTCTGTAAAAGGCGTTACCGCAATGACAAAAACGCCGGATGCGCGTTCGTCGAGCCGGGACATATTGTTTCTCCTATCGCTTGTCGCTATTTAATATGCGACGTAGAATATCATTGTATATTTCACTATCACTGTCCAGTCCTGGAGCATTTTGCCTTGGATTCCGCCGCTTCTTCTAGTGCCTCGGTCAGTGTCATCGCGCCTTCCGCCGCACCCGCCTCGTATACCCCGCCGCGCATACTGGTCATTAATCCAAACAGCTCGGATACCATGACCCGGGCAATGGACGCGCCACTCGATATATTGCGTAGAAGCGGCGCATATCGGGTGGAGTCGGTCCGCTTGCCTGACGCACCACCCGGGATTGAGTCACAGGCGGACATCGAAACGGTCGTGCCGATGATCGCCGCGCGTATCCGCCAAGACGACGCAGATGCTTTTGTCATCGCCTGCTACTCCGATCCGGGCCTAGCGCTCGCACGCGAAGTCAGCAAGAAGCCGGTAATCGGGATCGCGGAATCGTCCATGATCGTTGCAACGGATTTAGGCCGCAAGTTCGGCATCGTGTCGATTCTCGATAAGTCCATTCCGCGGCACCGCCGCTATGTCCGCTCGCTCGGTCTCGAAAACCGCCTCGCAAACGACCGGGCGATCAACTCCGGCGTGGCCGGCCTGGAAGATCATGGGGCCGTCGACAAGGTGATCAGCGTCGGCCGTGTGTTGCGTGATCAGGACGGCGCCGACGTGCTGATTCTAGGCTGTGCCGGAATGGGGCATTTCCGTGGCCAAATTGAAGCGGCGCTGGGCATTCCGGTCGTCGATCCAACGCAAGCCGCAGTCAGTCGCGCCATGAATCTGCTGGCGCTAGGCTACCGTCCCGGCCATTGATCCGGTGATGACGCTTCGTCCCGCTGTATACGGCACCGCTCCGCGAAAGACCATGCGGCGGCCAGGGCATGCACTCCGAAATACAAGGCGTGCAAGATTCGCTTCAGCCAAAAGGTCAATGGCGAGGCAAATGCATTCTCGTGTGGCCGAAATCCCGTATTCTGGACTCCTATCCACAATGAGCGGCTGAAATTCGGAAGCATGCGCGACCATGCAGACATTTGCCTGCGCCAAGCATGTCTGCCTCAGCCGGGAGTACATGCGTTTAACCCTTGCCCGCACGGATCAGCCCGGCCAGCGGCGACATTCATTGCCCGCCGATTTCGCTTACGCCATGCCCCAGGTACATACGGGGCTCGACGATGCGCTATTCGCGATAGAACCGCTCGCGCATGCGACACGCGTAACGGACTGGGTCACTGATACAGTGCGCTTCGTCAGGGAAACACACCCTTACGAGCAGGCCGAAACGCCCCCGCCGCCTGCACGCTGTGAAGAATCGGCCGGCGCCACCGCATCGACCAACACTTTGGTGGGCCGTGAAACACCGCCGCCATCGTATCAATCGGTAGTGATATCTCGTCACTTGCCGGCCAGTGTGCCCCCCCCCTCAACCGACATTGCCTGCACCGCCTGACCCGCTTGTGCAAAGCCGACGCGACGCCTTACTTGCCCTTGCATCACGACGCGGGGAAGACCTTGACAGGTTGGACCCGCCACCTAGCTATCGACAATGCATGGGAGAACCGCATGCCAGCGAAGCGGAGACCAGCGCCGAGTTTGCACGCAGTGCCCGTGCATTGAACCGACATGGGTCGCGATCGGACATCGAAGCGCTGGTGGATAACGCACGACGCGAAAGCTGCTTCAGGCGAAACCGCGTCGCTATCATACTGCTGGTCACCGCTTTTTTCGCTTTTGCGCTACCCGTGATCATCGGCTTTTTACGCCACCACTATCGCAACGCGCAGTGATCATCTAGCCGAAAGAAACAGGCCATATCGCGCTACATGCCGGAAAGCATTATCGCGGCGGCACGCTCACCAATCATCAATGCGGCCGCGTGCAACGGCGCGTTGGGAATCCGGGGCATCACCGAAGTATCCGCTACCCGCAGACCGGCGATGCCATGCACCCGCAAGTGCGGATCCACGACCGATTGCGCATCGGTACCGAATGCGCACGTCCCGCACTGATGATAGGCAGTGCCGGAATCGCTACGAATCAGTGCCGCGAGCCTGGCACGGGCGCCGGCGTCGCGCCTGATGCGTTCAGCGAGATCGCGCCCGCCAAACAGCGCGGTCAAGGCACCGGGGCCGCCGTCGGGTTGCCATCGATACGCCATCGCCGGTTGGCGCATCACCGTGTCGGCAATCGCAACAGCAGCACTCATGACCTCGATATCGCGCGGGTCGGAGAAAGCGCCGGTACGAATACGCGGCGGTATCCGCGGGTTGGCGCTCGCGAGCGAAACGCTGCCGCGACTGAACGGCTGGCCTTGCTGCACCGCCAGCGTGACGCCGTGATCGCGCGGCAGCACGCCAAGCCCGGTCACGTCGCCTTCGGGAAACAGCACCGGGCTCATGACGATCTGCGCATCCGGCGTGGCAAGTGACGGCGCCGTGCGAACAAACCCCGCCGCATGGAATATTCCTTCAGCCAGCACACCTTTTCGTCCTGCCAGATAGCGCAAACCTTGCACGGCGGCTTCCACCGGATGCATCAAGTGCTTCAGCGACAGCGGTGCCTTGATCCGATAGCGCATCGGGAACGACGGATGATTCTGCAAGTTGGCGCCCACGCCGGCTAGGTCCGCTCGCACGGCCAGCCCCTGCGCACGCAGTTGCGCCGCGGGGCCGATACCGGAGAGCAGCAGCAGGTGCGGCGACTTCACCGCGCCGGCGCATAACACGACCTCGCGCCGCGCGCGTAGCAAAGTGGTGGCACCAGCCAGTGAGCCGCGCTCGATCTGATAGATGACGCCGATCGCGCGGCCGCCCTCGATCGCAATCCGCGATACCGGGGCGGAGGTAAGGATATGAAGATTAGGCCGCCGCATCGCAGGGGTCAAATACGATGCCATTACCCCGCCGCGCTCGCCCTTTGCGATCGTCACATCGGTCAGGCCGAAGACATCGACCCCATTTGTATTGAGATCCTCGGTACGCGCATAACCGGCTTGTTGCGCTGCCTGCAGGAAGTCATCGACGAGCGCGCCGGCACGCGATGTCATGGGCCGCGACGGCCGTACGCGCAAGGGTCCGGCGCTACCATGAAACGGCCCCGCGCCCCGCGCATTGGATTCCGCATCCTTATACGTTTGCAGAATCGTATCGAACGACCAGGCCGATCCGCCCGCTTCTTCCCACAGCGCGTAGTCTGCACGATGACCACGGCCATACACCATGCCATTGATCTGGCTTGATCCACCCAAGAGCCGCCCTTGCAGCAGCGTTACCGCGCGACCGGTAAAGCCTGGTTCCGGCTCGACGAAGTGGCGCCAGTTGACCGCGCCGACGCGCGCCGCGAAGGGACTCAATGCCGGCACGCGAAAGCGTGACATCACCGATGCGGCCGACCAAAACGCGGAAAGGGGTGACAACGCACCTGACAATGATGACAGTGCGTTGCCCGGCCCGGCCTCCAGCAGCGCCACCTGGCACGCCGGGTCCTCGCTCAGCCGTGCGGCCAATACGCCTCCGGCAGCGCCGCCACCGACGATGACGTAGTCAACTTCGCGCGGCGGCGCGACGTCATGACCGAAGGGAGGGCCGCCAAGCGGACCGGATGAATGGAGGGGCACCTGCTCAGTCCTTCACTTCACTCCACGGCAGGCTCTTGCCGACCCATTTGTCGGTGAGCTTTTCCAATGAGCCATCGGCGCGGTACTTCGCGATAAGCGCATTGATCTTTTGCTGCAGCGCCGGTTCCTCCTTGCGGATCACGACAGCGGACGTGGCCACTTGCAAGGAATCACCCAGCATGGCTAATGGCCGATGCGCCGAATTGATCATGTAGGCCGGCGTCAGGTAATTGCCGACTAGCACGTCGACGCGACCATTCTGCAGATCCAGTAACAACTCCGACCAACCCGGATATTCACGAATATCGCTCAAGCAGCCCGCGGGCAACTTTGCCTGAGCCGTCTTGATTTCATTGGCGCCCTTGATCACCCCGACCTTCTTGCCGCACACGTCTTTCCAACCATGAATACGGTTGTCGCCCGCACGCTTGGCGCCCGCCACGCCGTTCACCACATACGGATCGGACATCAGGAAATCGGCGCTTTTGACGCGATCCGGCGTGCGACCAACCGACGATATGACGATGTCGAAACGCCCTGCCTGAATGCCCGCCATCATCGATGACCAACCGAGCGTGACGAATTTCACGTTCAGGCCGAGGTCCTTGCCAATTTTTTTCGCAAGGTCGATGTCATAGCCCGCCAGCTCCGCCTGATCGCTATACATCGTGGCCGGCGGCGATGCCCCCGTCGTACCCACGACCAGCGTGCCGGGCTCAAGAAGATGTGATTTGTAATCGTCGGCAGCATGCGCGCCCATGGGCGAGATACCCGTCGCAAGCCCTACCACTGCGCTCAACCAGGCAGCCATAAACGTGCGTTTCAACATCCCAATATTCTCCGATGACGCGATGTCCCGCCAAGCTGCCCTTTTCGATGCCCCACTAAACATACTAGTAAATATTCCAGATGGGCAATCGGACAATATTGCGCGGTATCATCATCTTCACGTAATGCGTCTGACGCGTCCACTTTCTTTCGTTCGGCTTTCTCATGAAGATCGTCTCCGTGGTGGCTCACCTGGTCCGCATCCCGCTGGCCACCCCGTATGTGATTTCTCGCGGCACGCTGGATGCCTTTACCAATGTCGTCACGGAAATCCGGACCGACGATGGCCTCATCGGCCATGGTGAAGCGGTGCCGGTGTCACTGATCGGCGACCCGGTGCAATTCAAGGCCGTGATTGAAAACGACCTGGCGCCGATTGTCATGGGCCGTGATCCTTCGGAGATCGAGTCGCTGGTGGACGCCTGTCTGCGCGCCTCTCGGGGCGTGGTGGCGTCGGTCGCCGGCATCGATCTAGCGCTGTGGGACCTTGTCGGCCAAGCACTCGGCACGCCGGTCTCGGCACTGCTCGGCGGTGGCGGGCTCGGCGTGTCGCGGGAGCGTGCCGATACGTCTTCGCGCGCTCGCGCGCGTGTGCTGGTCGATTACACGACGAGCGTCGACCGCCCCGAGGCAATGGCGCAGGTGGCACGCGAGATCAGCGCGGCCGGCTTCCGTGGCATCGTCGTGAAGGTGGATTGCAAATCGATCGATGTCGATGTCGCACGCGTGCGGGCGGTACGTAACGCGCTGCCAGCCACGTCGACGATGCGCGTGGATTGCAATGGCGGCTATGCACCGGAGCACGCGTTTGCCTTTATCGATCGGATTGCCGGCTTGGGTGTCGAGTTCATCGAGCAACCGGTGAAAGCAAGCGATCTTGCAGGTCTGAAAGCCTGCCGTGGCCGCGGTTTGCGTATTGCCGCCGATGAAAGCCTCGGCACGCCGCAAGACGCGCTGCGTCTGGTGGCTGCCGATGCCTGCGACGTACTGAACGTGAAGGTGCCGAAAGCGGGGGGACTGCTGCAATCCACGCGGGTTGCAGCCATTGCGTCCGCGGCCGGGTTGCCGCTGGTGGTCGGCGGCGGACTGACGTTTGGCATATCGCGTTTTGCAAGCCAGCATCTGGCCGCCAGTTGCACGATGGCCCTCGGCCATTGTCACGAAGGGCCTGGCCCAGCGTCGCAGGCGCTAATCGATGACCTGACGACGCCGCGCGTGAGCCGCCAGCAAGTGAGCGATCATGCCGGCCATGTGCCGGTTTCCAATCGCCCTGGAATGGGGTGCGCCGTCGACCCGCAAAAGATTGCACGGTATCGAATCGGTTGATTCCGTTGAATAGGCGAAACGAGCAAGCACATCACGACCGGTCATCTCGCGATTGCCCATGCTCGTCGACGGGTGCGCCTCCCGGTCGAGCGGCGTCACGCACCCCGCTGGAACCGTTCCGGCCGATACGGCGACATGGGTATCGGCGGCGTTTCACCGAGAATCAGCGCCTCGACGACGCGGGCCGTCATGGGAGCACTGGTCACGCCGATGTGTCCGTGCCCAAATGCAAGAATGGCATTCCGCGCCGCCGCCGCGCGCCCCAGCACGGGCAAACCGTCAGGCGTGCTGGGCCGCAAGCCCATCCAGCGCGTGACAGTCTGGTGGTTGTCGGCAATCCGTGGAAACAGCAACTTGCCCAACGACAACAGACCATCGGCGCGACGCCAGTCCGGCGCCGCGCCTGCGCCAGCGAACTCGGCGGTCCCGGCAAAGCGCAGCCCCTCGACCATCGATGCAGCAAACACCTTGGCCTCGGTAGAGAAAACCGGACGTTGCAGCACGACGTCGCACGCGGTGATCTGCGCGTGATATCCGCGCTCGGGTTCCAACGCTACGCGATTGCCCAATTGCCGCGCGAGCGGCGCCGAATGCGCACCGGCGCAAAGCACCACATGACTGGCCTGAATCATGCCGGAGTCGGTCCGCACCGCCCGCACCAGACCATCGGCGATATCGAAACCAGTCGCGGCGGTACGGCTGACAATGCCGCCATCGCGTTGCAACGCCCGCGCGAAATCCAAGGCCAGTCGCAAAGGGTCCGTGCACTGTGCATTACCGGGCACGAAGCGTCCACAAACAAAGGCCGGATCGAGTTCGGGCTCCATTTGGCGCAGGGTATCGGCGTCCAGCGTGTCAAATGCGATATTCAGGTCGGCGCGCCGCTTCCAGGCCCCATCTTCCCGCGCCATGGCGGCCGCCGAGCGATACACCATCAAATGCCCATCGGCACGGATCAGCGATGAGGCGTGCGCGCGCGCCGCCAGCATCGTGTAGCCATCCACCGCGCCTCCCGTGAGTGCGAAAAGGCCCGCTACGCCTTCGGCGACTTGCGCCGGATTGGCCGCCTTCAGAAAGCGGATCAGCCAGGGGACGAGCGCTGGCAGGTGCGACCAGCGAATCGCCAACGGGCCGAGAGGATCGAGCAGCCATCCCGGGACCTTCCTGTGAATGCCAGGCACCGCCATCGGGAAGATCGACGTCACACTCAAACCACCTGGATTGCCCTGGCTCGCACCGCTGCCAGGCTGCGCCGGATCAATCAGATGCACGCGTTGTCCGCGCCCCTGTAGCGTCAATGCGGTACACAGGCCGACAAGGCCTGCGCCAATGACGACAATGGAAGGGGGAGAGCGTTGCATGGAAACATTCCGGGCAGAGGCGCTGAAACACCGAGGAAACGTACAGGCGCCAAAACCACGACGGCGCGACCATGCGCGTGGCGCACCTTACCGTATGAATTATATTCGCTCAAATATTTCCCTGATATATCTCCAGTATTCCATTTTGATGGCATGGCGCGACGGACATGCGCGGCGGTTGCCACCACGGTCTATCCGCCCATCGCCGCCATGCGTTACCATCGGCAAACCGCATTTGCCCGGACAATCTTAATCTACGCGCGTCGCCTGGTTTTAGCTGCACGCGGCTACCGATAGCGCGTACCCGTTGCGTCCCTTTTGCTCTCTCTGGATTCCGCTCATGCCGTTGCTGGAAGTGCAATCGTTATCGAAACACTTTGGCGATACGCCCATCTTGAAGGATGTGTCGTTTTCCGTCGACAAAGGTGAGGTCATTGGCATCATCGGCACATCCGGTAGTGGCAAAAGCACATTGCTGCGGTGCCTGAATCTGCTGGAACGTCCCGACGGCGGCACCATTCTGATGAACGGCGAATTGGTCGGCCAGCGGCCTCGCGGTGACAAACGCGTGCCGATGCGTGAAAGCGAGATCCTCGGGCATCGCGCCAAGGTCGGCATGGTATTCCAGAGCTTCAATCTGTTTCCGCACATGACCGCGATCCAGAACGTCATGGAAGCGCCCATATATGTACGCGGCATGTCGAAGGTGCAGGCCGCCGGACACGCACATGACCTGCTTGCGCGCGTAAAGCTGGAGGACCGTGCCAATCATTATCCGCACCAGCTTTCCGGTGGACAGCAGCAACGCGTGGCCATCGCGCGCGCGTTGGCGATGGCACCACAGCTGATGCTGTTCGACGAGCCGACATCGGCACTGGACCCGGAGTTGGTCGGCGAGGTCCTGCAGGTCATGAAGGACCTCGCCAGGAACGGCATGACGATGATCTTGGTGTCGCATGAAATGGGCTTCATTCGCGACGTGGCGGACCGGGTGATGTTCATGGGCGGCGGCCATATCCTTGAAAACGCGCCCCCCGATATCTTTTTTAACGCGCCGCGCACGGACGAGGCGAAACGCTTCCTGAATCGATTGCACGTGGTGGCCTAGGCCGGTTTGCACGCGGTCTCCGGGCGTAGCACTTCCCGGCACGGTCATGGGCAATCTTCGCCCGAATCCTTGGCAGGCATGACATGCAATACGCTTTCGATTGGTCTTTCATTTTCCGCGTCTTGCCGAAATTTGGCAGTGCCGTTGCGGTAACGCTCGAACTGTTC
>NZ_LAQU01000041.1 GCF_000970345.1 Robbsia andropogonis
GACGCGACGCGGGCTCTGACCAATCGGGAGGACGTGCACCAGGCCCAGAGTGTCGGAAACGCACGTCCTCCTCGGACGGTGCTTCAGGCGCATCCAGATCGCGGGCAACCACGGCCTCCGTAATGGCAGTCCGGAGGGCATCCAGACCACGGCCTGAACGCGCACTCACGAAAACGCGGGAAATATTACCATATTCGTTTCTTTCAAATAGCTTAACATCATCGAGCTCCGGCACGGCATCGATCTTGTTCCAAACCAGCAATTGCGGCACATCCGCGGCGCCGATTTCCTTCAGCACCTTGTTGACTTCGTCAATCTGATCCAGGCGCGCCGGATTGGCCGCATCGACGACGTGCACCAGCAGATCGGCCTGGGCCGTCTCCTCCAGCGTTGCCCGGAAGGCGGCGACCAGCGTATGCGGTAAATCCCGAATAAATCCGACGGTGTCGCTCAAGACGATCGTGCCGGCGTCACCGAGAAATACCCGGCGCGAGGTGGTATCCAGCGTCGCAAACAACTGGTCCGCGGCATAGGTCTTGGCCTTCGTGATGGCGTTGAACAGCGTCGACTTCCCGGCATTGGTATAGCCGACCAGCGAAACGGAAAAGGCCTGACTACGTTCCCGGGCGCGGCGTTGCGTTCCATGCTGTCTCGCGAGCTTGGCCTGGCGCCCGCGGAGATACTTGATACGCTCGCCCAGCAGACGGCGATCCGTCTCCAACTGCGTTTCACCAGGACCGCGAAGGCCGATACCGCCCTTTTGCCGTTCCAAGTGCGTCCACGCTCGCACCAGACGCGTCGATAGATACTGCAATTGCGCAAGTTCTACCTGAACCTTGCCCTCGGCACTTTTAGCGCGTTGCGCAAAAATATCCAGAATCAGGCTGATACGATCAACGACCCGCGTCTCAAGCGCTTGCTCCAGATTACGCTGCTGAGCCGGTGACAATGCATGATTGAAGATGACCAGATCAACATGATGGTGTGCGACAAGAAGACGCAACTCTTCCGCCTTGCCGCTACCGATGAAGAATTTGGGATCGGGGCTAGCCCTTTTTCCTGTCACTGTGACGACAGGGTCGGCGCCGGCGCTAGTGGCCAGCATTGCCAGCTCTTCCAGGCTGGCCTGGAAATCGGCTTTGCCGAAATCCAGATTGACGAGTGCAGCGCGTGTCAAATTATCCGTTCTCTCGCGCGGCAGCCGTACGGCATATTGGTTGTTCGAACGTTCAACTTGTCTCGAAACCAACGTCGTACGACAGGCCGCTGTTCAGGGATTACTCGGCCTGCGTGCCGGCTGCCGGCGCTGGCAGGTTGACCGGACGGGCAGGCACGACGGTCGAAATAGCGTGTTTGTAGACCATTTGCGTGACGGTGTTTTTCAGCAGCAAGACATACTGGTCGAAAGACTCGACCTGGCCTTGCAACTTGATGCCGTTCACCAGGTAGATCGACACGGGAACGTGCTCCTTGCGCAGGACATTCAAAAATGGGTCCTGAAGCAGTTGCCCTTTGTTGTTTTGACTCATAGCAGACTCCCTGTTGTTTTCGGGGTTTAAATTCAATGGTGGAGCGGGCGTTAGAAGTTTCGACCAGAGGAAGCAGGACGACCCGTCCCCACCACTATATCCGATTTTACCTGGGCTCCAGGCACCATACGGCCGGCTAGGACGGCAATCCATGCGCGCCGAAAGCCGCGGTTTTCGATGCCAGCAGCGGCAGGAATCGGGTATTTCATTACCGGCGCACGATACGGCCACGCTACCGGTCCACGCCGGACCGACCGCGTAAATCAGACGGTGCCGCACCACCCGCACCGCGTCCGACGCATCGTTCGTCCGACCCGGTCCAGGCGATCCTGCGCGTCGACTGCCGCGGGCGCGTTTTTAATCCTTATTCAAAAACGGATTGTCGCTCGAACGGAATTCGATACGCAGCGGTGTCCCTACCAACTTGAAGGTCTCGCGGAAGCGGCCTTCGAGGTAACGACGATACGAATCGGTGATCGCATCCAGCGCATTACCGTGCACCACGATAATCGGTGGATTCTGACCACCTTGGTGCGCATACCGGAGTTTCGGACGAATCGCTCCCTTGCGGCGCGGTTGCTGATGCTCCACAGCCTCGATCAACGCCCGCGTCAACTTCGGCGTCGGCAATTTCGCCATCGCCGCCGCAAACGCATCATCGACCGCATGCATCATTGCGCCAATGCCGGTTTTCTCCGTTGCGGAGATGAAAAAATGTTTCGCAAAGCCGAGGAATCGCAACTTACGCTCAAGATCTCCTTTCGCTTTTTCACGAATGTATTCGTCGAGCCCATCCCACTTGTTGACGCCTACGACCAGGGCGCGCCCCTGCTCGACGATAAAGCCGGCAATATGCGCATCCTGCTCGCTGATTTCCTGACGCGCGTCGAGCAGCAGGATAACGACATTCGCATCGGACACGGCTTGCAACGTCTTGATCACCGAAAATTTCTCGATGGCCTCGAAGACCTTGCCTCGCTTACGGATTCCCGCGGTGTCGATCAGCGTATAGGGCTTACCCTTGCGTTCGAAGTCAATGTAGATCGAATCACGCGTCGTGCCAGGCATGTCGAAGGCAATTACGCGTTCCTCACCTAGCAGCGTATTCACCAACGTCGACTTACCCACGTTCGGGCGGCCGACGATCGCGATCTTCATGCCGCGCGACGCCGCTTCTTCTTCCGTTGACACTCGACCGGCATAGGCGACATCGAGGGCTTCCTCGATCAACTCATTCACGCCATCTCCATGCGCGGACGAAATCGCACGTGGGTCGCCAAGCCCCAGTTCGTAGAAATCCGTCGCAACAGCCGAATAACGCATGCCTTCGGCCTTGTTGACGACCAGTAATACCGGCCGCCCGCTCTTGCGTAGATAAGTCGCAATAGCGGCGTCCTGCGGAGCGAGACCCAGGCGTCCATCGACGATGAATACGATGACGTCCGATTCCTCCACCGCCTGCCGTGTCTGACGGGCCATCTCATACAGGATGCCCTCTTTCGCCACCGGCTCGAAGCCGCCCGTGTCGACGACCAGATAAGGCCGCGTGCCTTCGCGCGTGCCGGCGCGCCCTTCGCCATAGTGGCGGTCTCGGGTCAAGCCCGGCAGATCCGCCACCAACGCGTCGCGCGAGCGGGTCAATCGATTGAACAGCGTTGACTTACCCACATTGGGGCGGCCAACGAGCGTGATTACGGGTTTCATTATCCACTCTCAAAACGCCAACGGCCGTCGCGCCGCCCTGGGGCGGCCAGCGGCCGTCGACACGACGCACCCGGCACCGCACCGCGCCCTATGCGCCGGCGATACAACCATCACGGATGCGTTGCTGCATGTTCGTACTGCGTATTCGTATTGCGTATCGCCGCGTATTACTCGCGTTACTGCGGCTGAAAAGCGTACAGATCGCCGCTGGACGTCTGCACGATCAATGTGTCACCGGAGACAACGGCAGGCGCCGTGATCGGATTACCATCAGTCTTCATCCGCGCGATAAATTGGCCATTTTCCGTAGACAAAAAATGCACGAAGCCCTTGTAGTCACCCACCACCACTGCGTGCCCCAACAACACGGGCCGGCTCAGATCGCGACTGCGCAGCGCCTTGTTTTCCCATAATGGTCGTCCGCTATTGGCATCGAATGCGCTGACCACGGAGAAGTCGTCGCCCGCCACCACCATCTGCGCATCCTCTGCAACGCCGTTATACGTAGAGAACGGATGTTCCCACACCGGCTGGCCATTTTCGACATCAAAACAGCCCAGACGCCCCTGGAAGCTACCGGCGCATGCCAGACGGCCGACCAATTCCGGCGAACCCGATACGTCATTGATTCGCTCCACCTCGGTCACGCCTTGCGGGAACGATACCGGCGATTGCCAGAACGGTTCGCCACTGTCGATATTGATCGCCGCGATCGAGCCGCCCGGGAAGCCCGCCAATACGCCATTCGCACCAGCGAACCGCATGCCCAGCGTCGTCCGCAGATTCAGCGGCACGGCGCGATTGCGATAGACCCACTTCTGCTCGCCGGTGCGCGCGTCAAACGCGGTAATCTGGCCGTCGGCGGTTCGGACAATGACCAGATTGTGCCCGATCAATGGCGCCGTCAATATCTCGCCACCCACGCTGCCACTCCAGACACGATTGCCGTCGGCATCGAGCACGATGACATAGCCGTCCTGCGCACCGACCGCGACCAGCGAGGCGTCATCCGCGACACCCACACCGGCCGTCAAGGATTCCTTGAGCTTCGTACGCCAGATGGTGCGACCGCTCGCCGCGTCAAACTTGGCTACCGAGCCGTTATTGCCGGCGGCAAACACAAAACCGTTCACCACTGTCGGCTGGAACAGGAAGCCCTTCGACTTACCGACGCTCGCCTTCCATGCCTGCTTGACCTCCATGACCGGCTTGAAGTCGGTCAATGGCGTCGGCACGCGACGCGGGTCCTTGGTCGACGAACAAGCGGCCAGGATGGCGATCGACATCGCCACCAACGTCGTGCGAACGATCGCGGATCCGGTGCGCCGGGTCGTAACAGTCTTCAGGTGCAGCATTATCGAGAGGGCTCCGCGAGAAAAAGCGTATTGTGCCGTGAAGTGCCGGTCGTACAGGCCACGAACGGCAAAGAATCGGGTAAACAAGCGATGTAAGACAGTCACCGCGCATTACAACGCCGGCGCGGGTCAGCCACCCAACGCATCCAGCTTCAACTGCACGATCTGGCGCGACGACGCATCGTCCGATGCCAATTGCTTCAAGGCATCACGGTACGCGACACGCGCATCGTCGCGCTTGCCAGCGGCTGCGAGCAGGTCGCCACGGCGATCGGCGCGCAATGCACCGAACCCGTCATCATCCTTGCCGGACAGCAGCGCCAGCCCGGCGTCATACGCCTTCTGGTCCAGCAACACACCCGCCAGGCGGATACGCGCGATCTGCTGATAGCTGCTGTCGCCACCGTGGTCGATTACCCATTGCAGTTCGGCTTTGGCGCCGTCCATGTCCTTCGCGCGATACAACACGGCCGCCGCGCCCAACGCCGTCATCCGCGCATAAGGGGTACGGCCGAAAGACGATGTCATGTCCGAAGTGATACGGCGTACACGCGGCACATCCCCCGCGCCCTGATTCGCCGACACAGCCTGCTGAAATTGCTCATACAGTGCAGCTGCCTCGGTGGTCTGACGCCGCTGCCAATAGTGCCAACCGCTCCAAGCCGCCAAGACGACCAAGACAGCCAGCACCACCCAGGTCAGGGCATTGCCCCAGCGCGCCCACCACGCCTTCAGATTATCGAGCGTCTCTTGTTCGTCGTGATAGCTCATCGCCCGCCAATTACTTGCTTATTAAAATGAAACCGGCCGTCAAGCCCGGCTTATCGCGTATTCAAACCGCCCCGTTAGTCCGTGGCGCGCGTGATTCGTTCAATCAAATGTTCCGCCAACGCATCGAAAGCCACCGTCTGCTGCGCCTGGACATCACCAGCGGGTGCTCGCAGCGCCTTCACGCTGACGGTGCCGTTGGCCACTTCATCCTCGCCAAAAATCACGGCAAACGCGGCACCACTGGCGTCGGCACGTTTCATTTGCGACTTGAAGCTGCTGCTGGCACCGTCGGCACTGCAATGCAGGATCACGTCGAATCCCGCATCCCGCAACCGCTCCGCTGCGATAAAAGCCTTGATGCGCGCTTCATCACCCTGGTGCAGCACATACGCGTCACAACCCTGCGGCTCCGGCCCCAGATCGGCAGCCTTTAGCAGCTCTAGAATGCGCTCAACGCCCATGGCCCAGCCACAACTTGGCGCGGGCTTGCCACCCAGTTGTTCGACCAGGGGATCATAGCGCCCGCCACCCGCCACCGTTCCTTGCGATCCCAGTTGATCGGTGATCCACTCGAACACGGTCAGATTGTAATAATCAAGTCCTCGTACCAGACGAGGATTGATCTTGAACGGGATATTGTTCTCCAGCAGCAAGCGCTGAACGCCCTCGAAATGCTTCAGCGATGCCTCGCCGAGATAGTCGATGAGCTTGGGCGCCGCGTCGACCATCGCCTGCATGGCCGGATTTTTTGTATCGAGCACGCGCAAGGGGTTCGAATACAGTCGACGCTTACCATCCTCGTCAAGTTGATCCTGATGCTTTTCCAGGTAGGCGATCAAATCCGCGCGATGACGTGCGCGTTCCTCCGCCTGGCCCAGTGAATTCAACTCGAGGCGGATACCGGTCAACCCGAGGTCGTCCCAGAGCCGCTGGCACATCATGATGATTTCGGCATCGGCGTCGGGGCCGGCAAATCCCAACGCTTCCACGCCCACTTGATGAAATTGTCGATAACGGCCGCGCTGCGGGCGCTCGTGACGGAACATCGGCCCAACGTACCACAGCCGCTTCGGGCCATCGTACAGCAGGTTGTGTTCGATCGACGCACGCACAACCGCAGCGGTGTTCTCCGGACGCAGCGTCAATTTCTCACCGTTCAAGGCGTCCGTGAAGCTGTACATCTCTTTTTCGACAATATCGGTCACCTCACCGATACCACGGGTGAACAACTGCGTATGCTCGACGATAGGTGTCCGTATATTCTGATAACCATACGACTTCAGCATCGACTGCACCGTCGATTCAAAAAACGCCCACAACGGCGCGTCCGCCGGCAGAAGATCATTCATCCCCTTTACGCCGGTCAGTTTTTCCAACTTATTCTTCTGCTCTGCCATATCTTGTGTTGTTCAGACGGTTGCATCCGCTGCCGTGGCGGCGTTCGCACCGTCAGCGTGGGCGCCATACTTGCGCGCCACGTATTCATCGACGATCACCTGAAATTCCTCAGCTATCCGGTCCCCCCGCAGCGTCTTGACCTTTTCGCCGTCGATAAAGACCGGCGCCGCCGGGGATTCCCCGGATCCAGGCAAACTGATACCGATATTCGCGTGTTTCGACTCACCTGGTCCGTTGACGATGCAGCCCATCACAGCGACCTGCATCTTTTCCACGCCCGGATAGGTTTCGCGCCACGTCAGCATCTGCGTGCGCAGATACGTCTGAATTTTCGATGCCAGTTCCTGGAACACGGTGCTGGTCGTACGACCGCAACCCGGGCATGCGATGACCATCGGCGTAAACGATCGCAGACCCATCGTCTGAAGAATTTCCTGCGCCACCACGACCTCACCGGTGCGAGCGCCACCCGGCTCCGGCGTCAACGACACGCGAATCGTGTCGCCGATGCCTTGCTGCAAAAGCACCGATAACGCAGCAGTGGATGCGACGATGCCCTTCGATCCCATGCCGGCCTCGGTCAAGCCAAGGTGCAACGCATAGTCGCAGCGTCGGCCCAGTTCACTGTAGACGGCGATCAGATCCTGCACGTCACTGACCTTGCAGGACAGGATGATGCGATTGCGCCCTAGCCCGACATCCTCCGCTGCTTGCGCCGAGCCGAGTGCGGAGGCGATCAAGGCTTCATACATTACCTTTTTCGCATCCCATGGCTCCGCGCGCAGCGCGTTTTCGTCCATCATCCGCGCAAGTAGATCCTGATCCAGGCTGCCCCAGTTGACGCCTATCCGTACCGGCTTGTCGTATTTGCACGCAACCTCGATCATTTGGGCAAACTGCGTATCACGCTTCGCCCCGTGCCCGACATTGCCAGGGTTGATCCGGTATTTGGACAGCGCGTCCGCGCAGTCCGGATATTTGGTCAACAGTAAATGACCGTTGTAATGGAAATCACCGACGAGCGGCACGTCCACGCCCATCTTGTCGAGCTGATCACGGATATACGGCACCGCCTGCGCGGCTTCTGGCGTATTGACGGTGATACGAACCAGCTCGGAGCCGGCCTGCGCCAATTCCTTGATCTGGATCGCCGTGCCAATCGCATCGACCGTATCCGTATTTGTCATGGACTGCACACGCACCGGCGCGGCACCGCCGATCGTGACCAGACGACCGGCCCAGCGCACGTCCACCGCCACCGATTGACGGCGTGGTGCCGGTCCCGCGAACTCTCTAACTTGATCGATCTGCATGTCTATAGGACCTTCGTCCAAAAATGTCGTTCCGCACGCCGTCCGCCGGTCCATTTCACCTTGGCGCACGTCACCCAATCCACCTACGGAACAGCATTATCGCAGCGTAAACCGCGCGACGTTACGTCCCGATTTTGCATAAGGGGTCAAATCCACCGGCTGACCATCCTGCGTCACAGCGCTCATGCCGCTGATATTACCGATCGTAACGCGCATTGGCCGAACCCCCTCCATCTGCTGCGTCTGTCCCGCATGCACGATCCCTGAAAACACCATATGCCCGTCAGCCTGTACGACACTGACCCAGCTATCCTGCGTCGCCGTCATAGTCACCGGGATTGCCCCTGCCGGCACGACAACCTCGGAGGCTGCCGCTTGGGGGGCCGCCCCGGCGCTGGGAGACGACACCGCCGCCAGCGTCGCAGCCGCGGCCGACCCCGTATCCGCTGCCGCCGCAGCCAAGGCATTCGAGGGCGCCGCCATGGCCGCAGTGACGTTCGCCATCGCCCCCGACGCCGCACCGGCATCGCCACCACCAGTCGTGACTTCACCCGAACCGGACGACGAACCAACGATCGACGGCAACGACGACATCACCGCGCCTGACGCTGGCGTGGAAGTGCCGCCAACATCGACCTGGCCTCCGGAATTCGGATTGGCCATGGCGATATCGGCCTTCGCGTCACCGCGTACTTTCTGTAACCAGCCATTCGGCTCATTGCCGGCGCGCCAGACCACAAGCAGCACCAGCACGACGAATGCCGCCGTGCCACCCCAAAGCCACGAGCGCCGATCCGATCTGCGCGTGCTCCAGCTCAATGGTACGTTCGCCCGGCGCATGCTTGCGGGCTTGCCCGAAGACTGCGGCAACGACGACAAATCAGTCGTGGGGGTCTGTACACCACGCAATGCGTCCGCCAGGGGGCCCGGATCGATGCCAAGCACTTTTGCGTAGCTGCGCGTCAAACCGACAGAGAACGCGGCATCGTGGAGCGCCCCCAGATTCCCACGCTCCAAGGCTTCGATCTTGGACGTCCCAACTTTCAAACGCGATGCCATTTCATCGATGGATCGACCCTTCGCGAGGCGGGCCGCGGCCAGCCGCTCGCCGACGGCTGCCGCCGCATTCGCGGCCGCGGTACCGCCCGTCGAAGCTCCCACCGGGGGTGCTGCCTCGCGCACGCCCCCGGCGCCGGTGCTCGGCACGATGCCATCGTCTCTGTTCATATCCATCCGCAAATCCTGCATCCAAGAGTTCCGAATCCCTACCGCGTTACACTCAAGGCAGGCAGCCCTTTCAACAAGCGCCGCCGCCGCGCCGCAGCATGTCAATCGTTACGGCGATACTCTATCCCACGCGGGCGCACAGCCGCGAACCGCATCATACCGGATGTGCCGGCATCGCCGGTAGCGTCCTCCCCGCGCTCGCCGCTTGTATGGGCACGATACGCCCCATCCGCTGCGCCAATCTCGTACGATCCTGCACCTCTCCCGCCAACTGGCCGCAAGCGGCATCGATATCATCGCCGCGCGTCTTGCGGATGGTAGTGATGACGCCTGCTTCGATCAAAATGTCGGAGAAGCGCTTGATGCGGTCGGCACGCGAACGCTTCAATCCTGAATCAGGAAACGGATTGAACGGAATCAGGTTGAACTTGCACGGCACATCCCGGGTCAACGCGACCAGCTCGCGCGCATGTGTCGGCGAGTCGTTGACGTTGTCCAGCATGCAATATTCGAACGTAATGAATTCCCGGGGCGCGACCTTCAGGTAGCGCTGACAAGCAGCCATCAGTTCGCGCAACGGGTGCTTACGATTCAATGGAATCAGGTCATCGCGCAGGGCATCGTTCGGCGCATGCAGCGAAACCGCCAGCGCAACCGGCAACTCGGACGCGAGCCGATCGATCATCGGCACCACACCGGATGTCGAGAGGGTTACGCGACGGCGAGACAAACCATAAGCGTTATCGTCGAGCATCAAGCGCATGGCGCTGACCACAGGCTCGAAATTCAGCAACGGCTCGCCCATTCCCATCATGACAACGTTCGTCACGGCGCGGGCGTCCGCGGCCTCCTCGGGCACCGACATGCCTTGCGCAACAGCTTCGGCCCGCGCGAGCGCACGGGCTTCGCGAACCGCGAACTCAGCCATCCACAGCTGACCGATGATTTCACCGGTCGTTAAGTTGCGATTGAAACCCTGCTTACCTGTCGAACAAAAACGGCAATTCACCGCGCAGCCGGCCTGCGACGAAATGCAAAGCGTGCCCCGGGATGTTTCAGGAATATAGACGGTCTCGACCGCATTACCCGCGCCCACGTCCAACAGCCACTTGCGCGTCCCATCCAGGGAAATATGGTCCTGCACCACCTGCGGTTTCGCGATTGTCGCGCGCGAAGCCAGTTTGGCGCGCAACGACTTCGCAAGGTCGGTCATTTTTTCGAAATCGGACTCACCACCCTGGTGAATCCAGCGCTGCAATTGCTTTGCGCGAAACGCTTTTTCGCCAAGCGAGTCGCAGTAAGCGACCAGATCAGCGGCGTCAAAATCGAGGAGATTCACAGGCGCTTGCGCGCCGCGTTGTTCAGTCATTGGGAACACCTGCACGGAGAACGACGCATCCCGCATCGATACGCGCGCGGAACGCCTACATGTTGCCTGCGGTCGGTCGTAAAAACCACCGCGAAAAATAGGAACCACCATACGCCGCAACAGCGCCTTGAAAGCGTCGCCGCGGCGGGCAGCGGCAAAGCCAGGTCTTGCTATACGGCCAAAGATGTGAAACACGCGACACCGCGTTACTTTCACACCATGCCCGCCAATGAGCGGACGCTGCGCGCGCGTCTGACGCAGCCGCTCATCAAAAGTGGACCGGGGCGCATGCGGCATTGCACAGCGCCGCTCGCCCCGATCCATTTGCCATAATCAACGCGAGTAGACGTTGATTTCCGGGAAAAAGAAGGCGACCTCGACCGCTGCGGTTTCCGCCGCATCCGAACCGTGAACGGCATTTGCGTCGATGCTGTCCGCGAAATCCGCCCGGATCGTGCCGGCCTCCGCCTTCTTCGGATCCGTCGCACCCATCAGGTCACGGTGCTTCAAGATTGCGCCTTCGCCTTCCAGCACCGAGATGACCACCGGGCCCGAAATCATGAACTTGACCAAATCGCCGAAAAACGGACGCGCCGCATGTACAGCATAGAACTTCTCAGCGTCGGCTTGCGATAACTGCGCCATACGCGATGCAACGATCTTCAGACCGGCATTTTCGAAGCGGCTGTAGATCTGTCCGATCACATTCTTCGCCACCGCGTCCGGCTTGATAATGGACAGAGTACGCTCGATAGCCATGAAAACTCCACGAAATGAATAAGTTAGGTAAGAAAATGAATCTCGTATTATAGCATGGGACAGAACACGAGATCGACTTTTGCACAAAACCTTTCAGTACTGTAATATTTGGTAGAAATATTGACGTTCGAGCAGTGCACGCGCAAAGATACACGGTGTTAGGATGGCGTTGAATAAGCCCCGAGCCGCGCGTTGACCGCGCTGGCGCGGGTCCGCAAGTTTCGCTGGAATGCTTTGGGCATCCGGCCATAGGAGAAGGAAATGAGCGATTTCCGGAATTACGATTTCGGTCGCGGCGGTTCGGTCAGCACCGTCACGGTCCGTAACCGCGTACTGCGCAATACGTACTGGCTGCTGGCGTTGTCCATGGTTCCGACGGTGTTCGGCGCCTGGTTGGGTCTCGTCACGGGCTTCACCGCGTTCGCCGCGGCTAGTCCGATGATGACGGTGATCCTGTTCTTCGCGGTGGCCTTTGGCCTGATGTTCGCGATCGAGCGAAACAAGAACAGTGGCATAGGGGTCGCATTGCTGCTCGCCTTTACGTTCTTCATGGGCGTAATGTTGTCACGGATGATCGGCATGGTACTGGGGCTCGCGAACGGCGCGTCCCTGATCATGCTCGCGTTTGGCGGCACCGGTGTGGTCTTCGGAGCAATGGCGACGATCGCCACGGTGTCGAAGCGTGATTTCAGCAAGCTGGCGGGTTGGTTGATGATGGGGGTGGTCGTCCTCATCGTCGCGTCGATTGCAAATATTTGGCTGCAACTGCCGGCGTTGGTTCTGACGGTGTCGGTGCTGGCATTGGTCATTTTCTCGGCTTTCCTGCTCGTCGATGTACAGCGTGTGATCAACGGTGGTGAAACGAATTACGTCACCGCCACGCTGGCCATCTATCTCGACCTCTACAACATCTTCACCAGCCTGCTGAGCATCCTCAGTATCTTCGGCGGCGGCAACCGCAACTAACTAAAGGCACGCTTCCCCAGCGCCCCCGTAACACGGGGGCGGGACACGGCAGAAGAGCTCACCCTGTAGTGCAACGAGGGTGGGCTCTTTGTTTTACGCCGGGACGGGATGGACGCGTCGGCAATGTATGCAGGCCGGCCGTTGCGTAAGCAGGGCCGCGGGGGCTTGGAGGAATAACACGCAGTCGCTGCATGCGTTTGACGTTCGAAGCGTTACTTGTCGCGCTCGAAAACGGCGATTGACTCGACATGCGAGGTGTGCGGGAACATATTGACCACCCCTGCTCCCCTCAGCCGATAACCGGCCTCGTGCACCAGCAGGCCCGCGTCGCGCGCCAACGTGGCCGGGTTGCACGACACGTAGACAATACGCGAAGGCAATAAATGCGTTTCGCCAGCGACCGCCAGTTCCGCCAGCGTCTTCGCCACGGCCAGGGCGCCTTCCCGCGGTGGATCGATCAGTGCTTTATCAAAAGCACCAAGCGCGCGCCAATCGTTGACTGTCATCTCAAACAGATTGCTGCACGAAAATGTCGTGCGTGTATCCACGCCGTTTAACCGTGCATTATCGAGCGCGCGCGCGGTCAGGACCTCGCTACCCTCGATACCGTGAACTTCCCTGGCCAGACGCGCCAACGGCAACGTAAAGTTGCCTAGGCCGCAAAACAAATCGATAACGCGATCAGTCGACGTCGGCGCCAGCAGGCGCAAAGCGCGCGAGACCAGTACGCGATTGATCGCGTGGTTGACCTGCGTGAAATCGGTTGGACGGAATGGCATCCGGATATTGAATTCGGGCAGGACGTAATCGAGCCCTGTCGCGTCGATATCCGTAGCAGGATAGAACGGCACAACCGTGTCGGGTCCTTTTGGCTGCAACCAGAATTGCACGCCATGGACGTCAGCAAACGCACGTATTGCCGCCTCGTCATCCAGCGTTAACGGCTCGAGCACGCGCAGCACCAGTGCGATAACGGTGGCGCCCATCGCCAGTTCGATCTGCGGCATTCGGTCGCAGATCGAAAGTTGAGCGACCAAATGCCGCAGCGGCACCAGCATGTCTGAAATCACGGACGGCAGCACTTCGCAGTGCGTCATGTCGGCAACATAACTGCTCTTGCGCTCGTGAAATCCAACCAGCACACCGCCCTTCTTGGCAACGTTGCGAACGGTCAGACGTGCACGGTAGCGATAGCCCCAACCTGGACCATGAATCGGGCGCATTACGGTCTCGGGCTTCAGTTTCGAGAGATGCTGAAGGTTATCCTCCAGCACGCGCTGTTTGACGGCCACCTGCGCTCGCAAATCCAGATGCTGCATCGAACATCCGCCACAGATCCCGAAGTAAGTGCATTTCGGCATTGTCCGCAGCACACTTGGCCGCAGCACCTTCGTCAACGTCGCCTGTTCAAACGACGGTTTCTTGCGATAGCTCGAATAAATGACCCTTTCACCGGGCAACGCGCCTTCGACGAAGACCACTTTTCCCGGCACGCCATCTTCGCCGACCAACCGCCCCACGCCACGGGCCTCCATATCGAGCGAGTCGATCTCGATGATCGTATCAAGCGCCCCCGGGACGCGCGAGGCGTCGGTCTGTCCGCCACGTTCACGCCGATTACGCCGCATCTTTACTGGCTTCACTGAAGCATCGTGCGCGGCGCCAACCGGCGACACGGGCGCGGGGGCGATAGGGGTCGGCAAATCGGAACGGGATTCAGGCACGGTCATTCTCGGTCGCCCAGGCATCAAGCCCCTGCGCTGGACGCTTGCTGATTCGCGAAGGCGCGCGGGAACGGTCATGCACGGCAGTGTGGGGAAGAGGCGAGATTGTAAGCGAATGCGGCGCCGGACGGTATGCGTAACTGAGACGCCCTCTAAAGGGTATTGTCATTATCCTTGGATTTGGCATGATGCTGGCCACATGGTCGGCCTCGCGCGGTCGCCAGATACATGCCCCGGTTCGCGCGGCGCGCCTCGGCGTTTTCAAGCGAAACCAGCCAGATATTCCGCCCAATGCGCCTCGGGTCGCGCAGCGAGCGCTTCCTTGACCAATTGCACTTCGTCCTGATATTCAAGCGTCGACAGCTCGCCACGCATCAATTGAAAACGGCAATACATCAAGTAGGTGTTGACCACATCGGTTTCGCAGTAATGCCGAATGTCATCGATCTTGCCCGCCTGATAGGCCGACCAGACCTGGGAGCCATCCATGCCCATCTTGCCGGGAAAACCGCAGAGCTTGGCCAATGCATCCAGGGGCGCACTGGCGCGCGGCTGATATGCGGCCAACACGTCCATCAGATCGGTGTGCCGGAAGTGATAACGACTGATGTAATTGTTCCATTTGGCATCCCGGTCGATGCTGCCCATGTCCCAATATCGCTGGGCGCTGATGCCATGGATCAGCGCGCGATAATGCAGCACGGGCAGGTCGAAGCCGCCGCCGTTCCACGACACCAGCACAGGACCATACCGCTCGATCATGTCGAAAAACGCCGCGATCAACACCGGCTCGGGATCGCCAGGTTGACCGAGTGATCGCACGACGAACCCTTTACTTCCCCGTAATACGCAAGAAATCGCGACAATGCGTTGCAGATGGTGCGGCAAAAAATCGGAACCGGTCTTGATACGCCGCGCATCGAATGCGCGCTGCGCGACCGTTTCGTCATCCATTGCCGACAACGGCGTGCTTCCGTCAACGACCGACGAGCCCTGGCTTGTCGCCTCGACCGCTCCGGCATCAGGGTCGGAATCGCCCTCGCCGACGATATCGTCACCTGACCGCGAAGGACGCGTCGGCATGCCTTTCCTCATGGCGCCCACACCGCCTGCCCCTTCAACCGCCATCGCCGACGCGCCAGCCGGACCACTATCACCCAGTGCACGCAAGCCGGCCACGTCAGGCACCGTCTCAATATCAAACACCAGTATGGCATTCACAACACGGAATCCTTGCCCACGCCATTGGACGCGAGGTGACGTTTCAGACGGAGGAGCGCCTCTTGCTGTATCTGCCGCACACGCTCCCGCGTCAAGTGCAGCTCTTCCGCCAATTGCTCCAGCGTCGCCGGTTCAAGATTGTTGAGACCAAAACGCCGCTCGATGACGAGACGGTGCTTGTCGGACAATCGCGACAACCAATTACGCGTCAACACTTCCACTTCCCGGTTCTGCACTTCGGTGTCAGGCGCATGCGCCTGGTCATCGGACAGCAGATCCAACAGACTGCTGCCAGGGTCGAGATCCAGGGGTGCGTCCAGCGATGCCGTGTGTTCGTTCAGCGCAAGAATATCGGCAATTTCGTCGGCACTTTTCCCCGTCAAGTGTGCGATATCATCGACGCTGGCTTCACGACGCTCACCCGGAAATTCCGCCCACGCACTTTTTTCGAGATGACGTTTGGCACGCAAGACCTGATTCAATTCACGGATCACATGGACCGGCAGACGGACCGTGCGTGCCTGGTTCATGATCGCGCGTTCGATGCTTTGTCGAATCCACCAGGTTGCATAAGTCGAGAAGCGGAATCCGCGATCGGGATCGAACTTCTCGATGGCGTGCATCAGACCGAGATTGCCTTCCGCGATGACATCGAGCAGGGGCAGGCCGCGATTGGAATACGCTTTGGCGATGCTGACCACCAATCGCAAATTGTGTTCGATCATCACCTGACGCGCTTCGAACAAGCCCTCCTTCGCCAAGCGCGAATAGCGTTGCTCCTCCTCGGCGGTCAGCAACGGTTTCATGCTGATCCGATTCAGGTAGTGCTGGATCGTGTCGGCGGTGAGCTCCGCCTGCAGAAGATTACGAAACTCGGTGGGGTCATTGTCCGTGGTGCCGCCGCCACGGCCTTCACGGCCACGGTCCTCACCGCTTGTCGCGGCGGAACCATCGTCGACCCGTGCGTCGTCGCTGCTTTCGGGATCCTCGAAGTTTTCCACCGGGTGAGCCAGATCGAGATGATCCGCGACATCCACATCGCCCGGATCGGTCGACACCTCGGCGGCAGTGACCTCTGCGTCAGATAGAAGCGTATCTCTCGCCTTGCCGTCACGGCGGGGCAACCGCCCAGGGCGTTTGCCCTCGGACGCCTTGACCTCCTTGACCACCCGCCGCTTCGACTTCGGCATAACGCTCCCTTTACTGAGGAGGCAGATACTTCATCGGATCCACCGGACTGGAATCTTTACGAACTTCGAAGTGCAACTCGACACGACTCGCCTGCGTATCGCCCATTTCAGCAATCTTCTGGCCCCTCGTGACGACATCGTTATTCTTGACGAGCAGCACCCGGTTGTGACCATAGGCAGTCAAATAATGATCGTCATGCTTGATGATAATCAGATTGCCGTATCCCCGCAGTTCGCTTCCCGCATATAACACCCGTCCGCCCGCCGCCGCCAGAATAGGCGTGCCTGCCGCCCCGGCGATATCGATTCCCTTGCTTTTGACGCCATCGAATCGCTGAACGATCTGCCCCGCGCCCGCGCCACCCTGCACCGGCCAGATAAACTGCACTGGACCGTTACCCACCGGGGGAGTCGTGTCCGCACTTGTCGAGGGCGCGGGCGCCGGTGGCAACGCCGTCACGCCGGAAGTGGCGCCCGGCGTCACGGCATTCGGCGAATTGCCAGACGGATTGGCGCCGTTCGCATAGGGTGACGGATACCCCCCGGCGTTTGCCGGTGGTGCCCCGCCGTTCGCATAAGGCGACGCGTACGCCGACGTTGCCCCCCCTAACGGCGTGGCCTGTACGGCGCCGCCACCGAGCGGCGTGCTGGTGACACCCGAGGCATCAGGCGTCGATCCCGGCGGAGCGACCCGGAGTACCTGACCCACCTCGATCTGGTTCGGATTGGTCAGGTTGTTCCACGCCGCGATGTCGCGATAGTTTTGACCATTCTTCAACGCCACCCGATACAACGTATCACCAGGCTGCACTTGATAGTAACCCGGAGGCGGGGGCCCCGGCGGCACATTGGACACCGCGGCACCCTGCAATCCCGGCGCCGTACCGGTCCTATCGACCACCGGCGCGCTGTCCATCCGCGAGGCACAGGCGGCCAATGCGGACACGGCCACCACGCAAGCACCACGCTGGATGTGTGTCCACAAGGATCGACCGCTGCCATTCATCAACATACTCATCGGTTTCAGATCACTCCGGATTTCAATGGAACAAAAAACACCTTGTCGAGTACCGTCTCGCGCCATTGATGGGCGCTCAACCGCTCGACGAGTGTCAATACTTGCGAGTCCCCTCCTACCGGGGCGATCAGGCGACCACCGATACGAAGTTGCTCCGTCAGCGCGGCCGGCACGTCCAGTCCAGCGGCCGCCACGATAATGGCATCAAAAGGGGCACAGTCAGGTAACCCCAGTCGTCCGTCGCCATAATGCAGCCGAATGTTTGGCACACGCAATGGTCGCAGGTTCCTTTTTGCACGCTCATGTAGTGGCCGGATCCGTTCAATCGAGAACACATCCTGCGCCAGGTGGCTTAATACGGCCGCTTGATAGCCACACCCGGTGCCCACTTCGAGTACGCGCGCCAGATGCGGACGACCATGCATCGCCACCTCGATCATTCGCGCGACGACCCCCGGCTTGGAGATCGTCTGGTGATGCCCGATCGGCAATGCCGCCTCCTCGTACGCCTGCGGCGCCAATGCCGCATCGACAAATGCGTGACGTGGCACCGCCTGCAACGCCGCCAACACCCCAGGGTGTGTCACACCACCGTCGCGCACCCGCTCCACCATTCGCGCGCGCACCCGCTCCGACGTCAATGCAAGTGACGACGTCGCGTGTTTTGCGACATCTCGACCGCTCGACCCTGGCCAGGCCGTGCCGGCCACCCCGCGTTGCGGTGCACCACCGGACAGAGACGGTTTTGCACACGCGACCGCGCCGAGATGACCGCTGCGTGGCGATGTCGGTTTCGCGCTCGTCGCCACTGGAACACGCGGCGCGGCGGTGCCGGTAACCGACGCCGCGGCACGAGCCATAGGCCGCTGGCGCGACGGGAAGTCAGGTCGCGCCGATGCCTTTGTCAAATCAGACAACGTCAACGGAAACCGTTTGGGCTGGCCGTCGCGGTTGTCGCTCATGGCCCGTGCCCGATCCATTCCTGCAACGCAGGCAGGCGGCGCGTGTCCGTCAGGTCCAACTGCAGCGGCGTCATTGAGACATAACCATCGCGCACCGCGGCGAAATCGGTACCATCGCCTGCGTCACGCTCCGCGCCCGACGGTCCAATCCAATATATCGGATCACCGCGTGGATTCGTTTGCCGGATCACCGGCTGCGACGGGTGCCGCTTGCCCAGCCGAGTTACCCGCCATCCGCGCAATGCCGACGAAGGTACATTCGGAATATTGACATTCAACAACGACGCCGCTGGCAGCGGCACATCGCGATGATGTGCGACGATGCGCGCCGCTTCCGCCGCCGCCGCGTCGAGATGGCCCCAACCGTGATCGACAAGCGAGAACGCGATCGACGGAATACCGAACAGGAAGCCCTCGGTAGCGGCGGCGACGGTACCGGAATACAGCGTGTCCTCGCCCATGTTCTGTCCGTTATTCATGCCGGACACGACAAGGTCGGGACGTCCCTCCAACAGCCCCGTCAGCGCCACATGCACACAATCAGTGGGCGTCCCGTTCACGAATCGGAAACCGTTCGTCGCCGTACACACGCTCAGTGGACGGGACAGCGTCAATGAATTCGAGGCGCCACTGCAATTCTGCTCTGGCGCCACGACGTCGACCCGATCCGCCAGCGGCAGCAATGCGTGATAGAGCGCCGATAGACCGGGCGCCAGATAACCATCGTCGTTGCTGAGCAGAATATGCATGGAAAGATTGTAACCGAGGCGACGCGCGACGTTGTAGGAACCGCGCGAAGGGACAAAGGGACTACTTACACCGCGCGCCGGTCCAACATCGCCCGGGCAATCGTGCCAGCGTCGACATATTCCAGTTCACCGCCGACCGGTACCCCGCGCGCAAGTCTCGATACCGACAAGCCACGCGCCTTCAATGCCTGACCGAGATAGTGCGCGGTAGCTTCCCCTTCATTGGTGAAATTCGTGGCCAGAACGACCTCGCGCACCACCCCGTCTCCTGCCCGTTGCAGCAGCTTGTCGAAGTGGATGTCCTTCGGACCCACACCGTCAAGCGGGCTCAACCGCCCCATCAAGACAAAATACAGCCCTTTGTAAGACAAGGTCTGCTCCAGCATGATCTGGTCCGCCGGCGTCTCGACGACGCACAGCAGTGCAGGATCCCGCTCATCATCCAGGCACGTCGAGCACACCGGCGATTCAGTGAACGTATTGCAGCGATCACAATGCCGAAGCGCATGCGCCGCGCCTGCCAGCGCCTGACTCAATCGCGCCGCGCCGTCCCGATCATGCTGCATCAGATGATAGGCCATCCGTTGGGCGCCCTTCGGTCCGACACCTGGAAGTATCCGCAACGCATCGATCAATGCGGACAGCGTCGATGGCGGCTTGATCATGGCCACGGTCCGTGATCAGAACGGCAGCTTGAAGCCCGGCGGCAGACCCATGCCCCCCGTTGCACACCCATCATCTGCTGCGCCAGTTCATCAGCCTTGCGCTTCGCATCGGCATGCGCCGCGGTGATCAGATCTTCTTCCATCTCGATATCGTCTTCACGCAGGCTTTTCTCCAGTATCACGCGCTTGACCGTATGGTCGCCCGTCATGATGATCTTCACCAAGCCAGCGCCGGACTCACCGGTCACCTCGGTGGCGGCCAGCTTTTCCTGCATTTTCTTCATATTGTCCTGCATGGCCTGCGCCTGCTTCATCAAACCGGCCAGTTGTCCCTTCATCATGGTGTGGTGCTCCCTTATCCAACAGAAAATAATGCGCACGCGGGCGCATGCCGATGCGATATGACGGTAGCCGCCGATATCAACGCCGCGATTGGCCGTGCCAGTATCGCTCAGCGTGCCGACAAGGGGCGCGTGGCGCCCGGCAGGATCGACGCGCCGAAATCATCAATCAACGCCCGCACGAAGGCATCGTCGCGAATCGATGCTTCCGCGCGCCGCTGCAGTGCCGCTCGCTCGGCGGCATATACCGCCGCCGCCGTGCACTGCGCAGGTCCTACTTCCACCTGCAACTGCACGTCACGGCCGAGCCGCTCCTGTACCGCCGCGCGGACCTTTTCCAGGTGTCCGCCGGAGGCAAGCGTCGTCACCGGCACGCGCAATTGCAGGCGATCCGCTTCGACCTGGATCAATTCGCTTTGATGCGCCAGTTGCTGCGCCAGGCCTTTTACCTCCAACGTCATCGCAAACGCCGGCCAATCAGAATCGATGCCGATTGCCGTCATCGCAATACCCGGAGGCGGCCGAGGCACATCGATGGCGCCGTCGCCCATCGATGACAGGCCACCGTTCGCGCCCGCCCGCTCTCCATGCCGCGTCGTCACACTGTCCGACACCGATTCAGCTCGATCCCTGCGCGCATCCGATGCGGCGACACCGTTGGAACCCATTGATGCAAGGAATGCATCCGCCGCCGCACCGTCCGCATCCTGCACGTCGTCCCACGGCGCTGGCATGCCGGTATCGTCGCGTGCATCCCGCGCCGTTGCATCCGACGCACGCGTGGCCGGCAAGCGATCCATGTTGCGGGACGTTGGCACGGACAGGCCGGGGCCTGCCGGCGCCGTTGGTACCTTTGCCGCGGTCCCGCGGCGTGCCGTAGGAGAGGAAGTCGAGGACGACGTTCGTTTCAACACACCAAGCGCCGCAAGCTTCGCACGCGCACCGGACGCGGCAGACTGCGCTGCCTCTTCGCCGCCAGCACTGTGGACATCGGCAGAGGCCGGTGTCGACGCACCACGCGCCCCCGCCAGCGCCGCCGGTTCCTTCGCTGCTGGCGTCGGCGTGGCCACCTCGTCAAACGCATTTACGGCTTCTTCCGAGGCAACCGTATTCATGTCAATGCCCGTGTCCGGAGACTGCGCCATCCGACCAAACGACAACGGTCGCGTCGACAGGTCTGCTTGGTTCGCGGCAGCGGGCGCGACCGCCACTGACGGTACCGCGGCGACATCGCCCGCGGGCTCGTCCACACGTTTCATGGCATCCGGGAAAGGCACGACTGCCTCGCCGACGGCATCACGCGGTGCCGAATTCGCACCCCCTGTGGTGACCAGTGCCTTCGACGGCGCAGGCGGCATCGAAGGCCGGATCGGCGCCTTCACCGAAGCGGTCGTCGGCGGCACCGCGGCGGCACGGGTAGCATGGACGTCACCACCACCCGTTCCAGCCGCTCCCGGGGACGCCGTTACACCGCCGAACGGCGTTCCCGACACCGGGCGAAACGCAAGCATCCGCAATAGCGTCATCGTGAACCCGGCATACTCATCCGGCGCCAGACCCATCTCGCTTCGGCCGATCGTTGCAATCTGGTAATACAGCTGAATCTGCTCGGCACCAAGCGTGCGCGCAAACCGCCGGATGTCCTCGGCCTCGGGCCATTCGTCCATGACCGAACCCGGTACACTCTGCGCCCAGCCAATGCGATTAAGCCATTGCGCGAGATCCTGCAGGGCCGTGGAAAACGACAGGCTGCGCCCTGCCATTTCATCCGCTACCGCGAGCACGGCCGCGCCGTCATGGGCGATCAAACCGTCGAGCAGGCGCACCAGGTAATGTTGATCCAGCGCGCCTAGCATGCCCCGCACGGCCTCGTCGCTCACCGTCCCCGCGGCATAGGCAATAGCCTGATCCGTCAGCGAGAGCGCATCACGCATGCTGCCGCTTGCCGCGCGCGCGAGTAATCGCAGCGCCTGCGGTTCGAAAGCGATCTGTTCGTCGCCCAGCACCTTGGCAAGATGATCGACAATGTCGTGCGCGGGCATCTGCTTCAAATTGAACTGCAGACATCGCGATAACACCGTGACGGGAATCTTTTGCGGATCCGTGGTGGCGAGGATGAATTTGACGTGCGCTGGCGGCTCTTCCAGCGTTTTCAACATCGCATTGAAAGCGTGGTTGGTCAGCATGTGCACTTCGTCGATCATATAGACCTTGAAACGCGCATCGACCGGGGCATATATCGCGCGCTCGAGCAACGCCGCCATCTCATCCACGCCTCGGTTCGACGCGGCATCCATCTCGACATAATCAACGAAACGGCCGGCATCGATTTCCACGCAGGCACGGCACACGCCGCAAGGTTGCGCGGTAATGCCGGTCTCACAATTCAATGCCTTCGCAAGGATTCGCGAAAGCGTGGTCTTGCCCACACCACGGGTGCCGGTAAAAGATAGGCGTGATGCAGCCGCTGTTGTTCAAGGGCGTGCGTCAACGCCCGGACAACGTGATCTTGTCCGACAAGCGACGGAAAATCGCGGGGACGCCATTTGCGAGCGAGAACTTGGTAGGTCATCGGCGAATTCTATCAGGAACGCCGAGGTTCTCCGCGGTCCACGCATGGCAAACACACACTGATCGAAGGAAGATGAAATAGGCGCTGACTGGACACTGCACAAAGCGGAAAACCGTGTGAATGCGTGGTGCTAAGCGACATATGACACCGCGCATCACAAACGCGATGCGCAGTATGCACAAAGACCCTACGCTAAACAACAATGCGCAGTGACATATCGAAAAATAGGGAGAAGGTGACGAGCCGGACCCTCGGCACTGGTGGAAAGCGATCGTGGCTGCTTCGTTCCCGACCTGACCAGGTTAACCGCACCACCATGCGAGGAGGCCCGTCACAAAAAATTATAGCACGGTAACGGTGCACTAAGCCACGATTTCGCCTTCGACGTCGACTTCCGTCTCGGCCTCGATGTCCATCTCCATGGGGTCACGCGGCAAGCCAAAACTATCCGTATCGCGTAGGCAATCCGCTAACTCGATCAGGTTCGAAATGGCCAGCTTGCGAAATATATTGCGTTTGTGCGCACTGACGGTCTTTGGACTCAGACACAACGCACGGGCGATTGCCTTGTTTGTATGGCCGTGCATCAGATTTTCCGCAATGCATCGCTCCCGCAACGTCAACACGCAGGGCCGCGACGCGTGCGTGGTCGTTAACTGGTCCGAGCCGAGGCGCAACCCCCAGGCACGACCATGCAGCGCGCATGCCACGCCCTCTATCAACCGTTCCGGCGGGTCCGTTTTGTAAAGGAAGCCATCCGCTTGTGCCGTGTGCGCACGCCGTACCGGCAACACGCCTCGATGCATCGAAAACATCACTACCTTGGGGGGCGCGGGCAAGCGCTTGATCCGGCGTAAGACCTCATATCCGTCCAGTCCGGGCAAATCGATATCGAGTAGCACCAGATCGGGCTGGCATCGCTGCACCGCTTGCCAGCCCTGCTGCCCATCCACCGCCTCCATCACCACGTCGAACCCGAAGCTGCCGTGGCGATGATTTTCCAGGAGCACACGTACTCCCAAGCGGATCATGTCGTGGTCATCCACGATCACGACGCGTTTCCTATCCATGCACTCTCCCGAAACACGTCCCGCCCAGTATTCGTCGATCCTGGGGGCGGGTGACCGGGCGACCGCGCAAAGCACGGCGCCACATAGGTCATTCGCTAGTGTGCCATTCGGCCGTTCGGGCAAACAAGATGGACAGACGAGAACAGGTATGTGCCTATCAATCGATGGGCCAAGTCCCAATCGACAATGCGTGAGCCCACGGCAACTAAAGGAGCGGACCACCTAACGCATCGAGTAAGTGTCCCATCCGGGCACGCTTGGTTTCGAGATAAGCCTGGTTTTCCGGATTAGGCTCGATCGCCAGCACGACACGTTCGACCACATCGATACCCGCCTTGCGTATCGCCGTCAATTTCGCCGGATTGTTACTCATCAGACGCACTTTTCCGACCCCCAGGTCACGCAGGACTTCGATGCCCGCCTGATAGTCCCGCGCGTCCACCGGCAGACCGAGGTCGGTGTTGGCGTCGACGGTATCACGCCCCTGGTCTTGCAATGCATACGCGCGAATCTTGTTAACCAGCCCGATGCCGCGCCCTTCCTGCCCTCTTAGATAGACAACGACCCCGCGCCCTTCCGCCTGAACGCGCGCCAGGGCGCTGGCCAATTGCGGTCCGCAGTCACAGCGCAAGGAACCGAACGCATCGCCGGTAAGGCATTCGGAATGCAAGCGTACCAATACGGCGTCGGGGCCGTGAAGATCGCCGCGCGCCAACGCGACATGCTCGGCGCCCGTCACCAGGTCGCGATAGACGTACGCGGTAAATTGACCGTGCGCTGTTGGCATCCGCGCGGTTGCAATACGTTCCACTCGGATGGCGGGCGTGTCCGCATCGTTCTGGGGTGACGGCAAAGGCCGTCTTTCGTTGTTTGCTGCCATATCTGCTGCCCTTGTCTGCTACGCCTTTTCGCCAATCCGCGTGTCTTAAGGCGACCCGCTCATCCGTTGGCGTCGGTCCCACGTGCGAAAGCGAATGTTCTCGCGCATCAACGCGTCAGGTAAGATTATCCTCCGACATGACGCTCGCGTGTCGCACTAACCATTACGCCGCCTGTCAGCCCGCGCCAAGATAGCCGTAGCGCAACAAAAAGATTGCCGCGATGACCCACACCGCCGGCGCCACGGACCGCGCCCGCCCCGTGAGTAATTTAAGCGCCGCGTACGAAATAAACCCAAAGGCAATGCCGTTGGCGATGGAATACGTGAACGGCATCGCCAAGACAGTCAATATGCCAGGCACCGTTTCCGTTGCATCATGCCACGGCAATTCACCGATATCGCGCAACATCAGACAGGCGACGTACAACAATGCCGGCGCCGTCGCATAAGACGGTACCGCACTAGCCAACGGCGCGAAGAACAACGCTACGAGAAACAAAACCGCCACCACCAACGCGGTCAAACCGGTGCGCCCCCCCGCCTGTACACCTGCGGCGCTTTCCACATACGCCGTCGTGGACGACGTGCCCAGCACCGCGCCGGCGATGATCGCCGCGCTGTCCGCGAATAGTGCCCGACGCATGCGACGATCGGTGGGGACATCCCGTCCTGGGCCGGTCGGCGTCCGTGGCACCAGGCCGGCGCGCTGCGCCACACCCATCAGCGTGCCCGTCGCATCAAACAGCTCGACGAGGAAAAACACCAACACGACATGCCAAATCCCGCTCGACAGCGCACCGGCGATGTCGAGCTTGAAAAACGTCGGCGCGATTGATGGCGGCAGGGACACCACACCATGAAACGCATTGCCGCCGACAAAGAAGCTCAGCACCGTGACAAGCAAGATCCCGATCAGGATCGCACCGCGCACCTTCATCACATCCAGAGCGACAATTACCAGGAAGCCGAGCACGGCCAGCAGTACTTGCGGCTGGTGCAGATCGCCGAGCCCTACAAGCGTCGCCGGATTCGCCACCACGATGCCGGACGATTTCAATGCAATGATGCCCAGGAACAGCCCGATTCCCGCGGTGATACCCGTTCGAATGGACGCGGGAATGGCGGCAATCAATGCGCCACGCAACCCGACGAGTGTCAGCAATAGAAAAAGGCAGCCAGAAATGAACACCGCCCCCAATGCCGCTTGCCAGTGATACCCCATCCCCTGAACCACCGCGAATGCGAAATAGGCGTTCAATCCCATGCCCGGCGCACACGCTACCGGATAATTGGCGAACACTCCCATGATCAGCGTTGCAAGCGACGCCACCAAGCACGTGGCGACAAACACGGATGTGGCGGGCATGCCTGCCGCACTCAGAATCGAAGGATTAACGAACAGGATGTAAGCCATCGTCAGGAACGTGGTCATTCCCGCGATCACCTCGGTACGCACGGTCGTTCCCGCCGCTTGAAGTCCAAAATATCGTAGAAGCATTGTCGCTTATCCCCTCACGGCGCCATTGCGCCCGCCAATCCGCCTCGCATTGTGCCTGAAGCCGCCACGGACCGCGCACCCGTCCACCGTCCACATCCGTCTTTACCGACCCGCGTATGTGCAACCAAACGCCGCTTTGCGGTCACACCGGCAGGAGCAGCACCCGTCTCGGTCGAATTGTCTCCTTACGTTCTGCATTTCTTGCGATGTCTGGCAATTTTTTCCACGCGTTGTGCATTTTGACCGATTTGTACAGCGCACACTAAGGACATGCTGCCGACGAGCTGTGGACCCATCGCCATCCGGTCGTCGTCCCGGCCGTCTCAGGCCGTCACGGCTTTTTGATCGCCCGGTAATGCCGGATGTCCGCAAAACGATATAGGCATGTATTTTGCTTAAGAGGAGCAGGCTGTAAAGCTGAATGAACCAAACCAAGGGGAATGCATGGCGACGGGATTTCACGCAGATGGACAAGGCAAGCCGGATTCGATGAGCGCGAACCTGCAAGCAGCCTTGGCAACAGTGTCGTTTCCAGCCAACAAGGATCGCGTGATGGATGCAGCCCGCGAAAGCGGTGTCAGCAACGATGTCCTGATTGCCTTGGATGGTTTGCCGGAAACGGATTATGCCGATGCGGATGCGCTGTTGCACGCATTGGGATAAGCGAAAAAATTCGATGAGAAAGAAACACGAATGTCGTATCGATCCGATAAGACTCATGCTCGTCACGCGGAACGCCACGCCGAAGGCGAACGACAGGACGGACAGGACGAATGGCGGACCGTTGCGACACTTTGATACGCCACGGCGTTTTCCACGACGGCTAACCACCGACGAATATCGACAAGAGGGAGTAGCAACCATGAAAAAAATGAACGTCGCATTGAAGATGGGCACCGCCATTGCCGCCGCCACGTTTGCGCTGGCCGGCTGCACGACGACGGCCACCGCGCCGAACGGCGGCCAAAGCAGCTCGGCGATGGAAAAGCGCCATAGCATCAATGCGAATGTGGACCAGACCCTGTCGCGCCTCTATTCGACGGTTCCTGGTTCCCGTGAACTGGTGGGCAAGGCCCGCGGCGTTCTGGTATTCCCGAATGTGCTGGCAGCAGGCTTCGTAGTTGGCGGTCAGTACGGCGAAGGCGCACTGCGCGTGGGCTCGGAAACAGCTGGCTACTACAGCACGACCTCCGCTTCAGTTGGCCTCCAGATCGGCGCACAATCGAAGGCGATCATCATTGTATTCATGACGCAAGATGCGCTGGACAAGTTCCGCAACGTGAAGGGCTGGTCGATTGGTGGCGATGCGTCGGTAGCCGTGATCAAGGTGGGCGCAAATGGCGCGATCGACAGCAACAGCGTCCGTGCGCCGATCGACGCATTCGTGCTGACGAACGCTGGCCTGATGGCGAACTTGACGCTGGAAGGCACGAAGGTTAACCGTATGGAACTGTAAATTCAGGTCCACTGCAGATGGCGCGTATCCACTCGCGCCATGTAGTAAAAAAGCCGCATCCATGACAGATGCGGCTTTTTTTGTACGTACCGATCACGCCGGACGCACCTGGCGCGCCAGCAGACGAAGCACGGTCAATCAGTGATCAATCGTAATTGCGCCTTGCGCTGCGCGCGCGCGGCTGCGTGGTACACGTCCAAGTAGCGCTGCGCCATATGGTGCGCCGTGTAATGCTGCTCGAAATGCCGCCGGATATGCGAGCGCGACAGACCCGGCAGCTTGTCGACCGCGGCAATCGCGCCAATCTCGTCTTCGACGATGAATCCGGTCTCCCCGTCACGCAACACTTCCCCCACTGCTCCGCGCTTGAAAGAGATCACCGGCGTACCGCAGGCCATGGCCTCCACCATCGCCAGACTGAACGGCTCGGGCCAATCTATCGGCGACAGCAAGGCATGCGCACCAGACAAGAATGCGGCTTTGTCACTATCGCGAATCTCGCCGATATATTCGACGTGCGGCAACTTCAGTAATGGCGCTATCTCCGTTTCAAAATAGAGTCGATCCGCCACGTCGATCTTGGCCGCGATCTTAATGGGAAGGCCGCATCGCCCCGCGATCTTGATGGCGCGATCAAGCCGCTTTTCCGGCGAAATGCGGCCAAGGTAGGCAAGATAGGAAGGCGCGATGGGCTGTGGGCGATACAGCCACTCCGGCAAGCCATATGGCACGTTGCCAATCCAGTTGCCTCCGGGAAGGTAGCGTCGCTGCCCCATCGAAAGCGATATCAAGGGCACATCATCAAATGCCTCGTACAAACTCTGGTGCTCCGGCAAATCCAGGCGCCCATGCAGCGTCGTGACAAATGGGGTGTCCTGACGCTTGAAAATAGAAAAGGGATAAAAGTGCAGATGCGAATGCACGATATCGAATTCCGGCGCAAGCTGGCGGACCCTTTCGAGCATCAGCATATGCGGCGCAATCGGGTCGCGAATGCTCGGATCGCGCCGCAACGCGCGCGGCCAGATAGCTTCAAGCTTGGCATCAGTGACGGAGTCGCCGCTGGCGAACAACGTCACCTCGTGCCCCATCTGCACAAGCGATTCCGTCAGATAAGAGACGACACGTTCCGTGCCGCCATACAAGGTCGGGGGCACCGACTCCGTCAACGGAGCGATTTGCGCGATTTTCATGATGACCTCCCGTTGTTGCCAATATGGCAACGCCTCATTGCTTCAGTGCTTCTGTACCCTGACCGCCCGCAAATCGGCGAGGAAGCTGTCGCGCCACACGCCCAGGTCGTTTTTGCGTAACACCTCGACCATCCGCGCATGGCGGCGTTGACGCTCCTTCAACGGCATGGTCAGCGCCTGCTGCAAGGCCTCCGTCATATCGATGATATCGTGCGGATTCACAATCAGCGCGTCTTGCAATTCCGCCGCCGCGCCCGCGAAACGAGACAACACCAATACACCGGGATCCGCCGGATCCTGCGCGGCGACATATTCCTTGGCGACGAGATTCATGCCATCTCGCAACGGTGTCACGAACCCCACCTGCGACGCTCGGAACAAGGACATGAGTACCCAGCGGTCGTACCGTCTGTTAAGGTACCGAATCGGCGTCCAATCGAGCCCGGAGAAGCGCCCGTTGATCCGCCCTGCCTCGTATTCGAGATTCTGTCGGATATGCTGATAGGTCTGCACATCCGAACGCGTCGGTGGTGCGACCTGCACCAGGCTGACAGCGCTTTGCAATTCAGGCACGTTCTCCAGCAAGCGCTCGAATGCACGGAAACGCTCGACGATCCCCTTCGAATAATCGAGCCGGTCCACACTCATGATCAGCTTGCGATTCTGCAAACTCTGCTTCAGCTCACGTACATCCTTACGGCTTTCGAAACGCTTCGCCTGTGCCGCGATGTCATCGGGGAAAACACCGATGCGGTAGACGCCGGCTTTCAACTTGCGCCCGTACGCCTCGACGTCCGTGCCATCCGCGGACATCGTGCCACCGGCGTAGCGCGTGACGTAATCACCAAACGCCACGCGATCCGATTCGGTCTGGAACCCAACCACGTCATAGCAACAAAGCGAACGCACCAACTCCTCATGCGGCGGAATATTCAGGAGCACTTGCGGCGTGGGAAACGGAATGTGCAAAAAAAAGCCGATACGATTCTTGACACCCGCGAGCCGCAATGCCTCGGCAAAAGGAATCAGGTGATAGTCATGGACCCAGATCACATCGTCGGGTTCCAACAACGGCAGTAGCTGCTGCGCCAGCCAGGCATTGACACGTCGGTATCCGGCATACTCCTGCCGGTCGTAGCGCGCCAGGTCGTTCCGATAATGAAAGACTGGCCACAGCATTGCATTCGAGAAACCGCGGTAGTACTGGTCATAATCACGTCGCGCGAGATCGACGGTCGCGAAAGTGACCGCGCCATCCTGCTCGACATGCGGTGCGGCGTTCAGTGACGCTTCGGTGACAATGTCTCCGCTCCATCCGAACCACACCCCGCCGGCATCCTTCAAGGCGCCAAATACCCCCACGGCCAGCCCGCCGGACGAGCCCTTGCTTTCCGTCGGGGTGGCAACACGATTGGATACAACGACGAGTCGACTCATTGGATGGCTCAAATCCTGTTATTCGATATTTCGATCATGGGGCACTCCGCGAACACGGCGTTCGGTCGGCGGGCAGTGCGATGGTGTCGGACGGTCGGGGGCCGGAACGTCGTCACACGTCGCACACGACAGTTTGAGGCGCGACGGTGCGGACGACGTCAACCAGGAGGCGCTCTAAAACGAAGGTGCCTAGCCGGTTCGTTCGGCACGCTGCCGGCGCGATACGCCACGCGCGGCCACATACCCTTGCATACAAGGGAAATGCGTAATAAATCGGCCGCTTGAAGATGGATTAACAAGGTTTTTCTCTTTTAATAATACACCACGTCACGCGGGGCTGCTGCCGATGAACATGGATGCTGGCGAGGTTCACGGGCCGTGAGAGCGCGGGTACGCGCGGTAACTATCGACCCGTGCGGCCAGCCGGCATCGACGTCGACGCACGCCAACCCGGCGCCGACTGTGTGATACCGGGTGAAGAGGATGCCACGCGCGGCATGCCTTCGGCCAACGGTGCGAACGGCGTTTGCACCGGGTCATGCGGTGCTCCCGGTGGCGCTAGGTCGTCCGGGCTGCCATGCAGCGACTCCGGGCCAGGAAAATCACGGCGCGCACCGGCCTCGGGTGACGTCGGCTGCCATTCATTGCGGGTCCGAGGAAGATACTCGGGATAATGCCGCTGCATGTAGGCGATCAAACCCTCACGCACTTTACATCGAAGATCCCAGTTCAGCGGCGAGTCACTGGAACTGACAAGGGCACGCAGTTGCACGGCCCGGTCGCTGGCGTCGGTTACCTGCAGGACCTGGACGCGTCGATCCCATTCACTGGCTGCCTCGCACAGCCGGACGAGTTCTTCCCGGAGTGGCGCGATCGGCATCCGGAAATCCACCCAGAGAAACACGCTGCCGATGATCTGCGAGGTGGTTCGTGTCCAGTTCTGGAAGGAATTTTCAATAAACCATTGCAGTGGCACGATCAGTCGTCGTTCATCCCAGATCCGCACGGCGATATAGGTGCCGGTAATGGCTTCCACCCGCCCCCACTCGCCCTGTATCACCACGACATCGTCGATACGCACCGGCTGAGACAGCGCGATCTGCAGCCCGGCGATCAGGTTGCCGAGAACGGGTCGCGCAGCGATACCGGCAACCAGTCCGGCAACGCCCGCGGAGGCGAGCAGACTCGCGCCGATCTGCCGTACATTCGGTACGGTCATCAGCATGGCGCCAACGCCAATCACGACAATCGCGGCCATCACGCATCGGGCCAGCACATGTACCTTGGTATGCAGGGAGCGCGTACGAAGATTGTCGGATTGTTCGAGGGGGTTCAGCGTAATAACGCCCTGTACGATGGCGTCTACGGTACGCAAGGCAAGCCATGTCAGCGACCCGATCAACACCAATACCGAGACACGCCGAAGCGGGTTTACCAAAAAGAGATCATCGTTCGTATTCCACCAGACCAGTTGCAGCAACAGGACGGTAACCGCCCATTGCGCGGGTCGGTCGACGTACCGAACCAGCATGCCGATCATGGGATAAGGCCGCGCCAGCCGTCGCAGGATTCCAAGACCGATGCGATGCGCGGCCCAGGCGAACAGCAATGTGAGCAGGGTCAGGGTGAGTACACCGGGCCAGGAATTCAACGGTGCGTCCACGATCCGCGTGCCGAAGTCTAGAAGCTTCATGCGGTAGGGGTGTGCAAGAAGGGCATACGATCCGGCGCGTGGCCGGACCGTGTCCCGTTGTTGATCTTCAGGGAGTGATACGACCGAAATGCGTTCCCGTATCGGGTGCGTCGATCCTTACTGCGCGGCCTGGGGATGTTGCGCGCGATATTGTTGCTCGATCGAGGTCAAAAGCTTGACCGAATCCGGCTCCGAATACCGCTTGCCGAAATCGAGTGCCGTCATACCCAGTTGGTTCTTGACCAACGGGTTGGCGCCGCGCTTGATCAGCAACTGGATCGTCGACGCGTAACCGCCGCGGGCCGCCATCATCAGTGGGGTGGTGTCGTTTGGTGA
>NZ_LAQU01000042.1 GCF_000970345.1 Robbsia andropogonis
TCCGAGATTGATTTTACATTGCGCGGTGCAGATGATCGCGCCGCTATCCGGCTGCCATTCCCAGGCGCCTAGTTCCGCAAACGACATCGCCTGTTCGAGCCGATGTTTTTCATCGGCAAGCTTTGCATTTGCATCGGCGACCAGCTGTTGCCGCAGTTGTGCCAGCGAACGTAGCTGCGCGCGCTCACGTTGGCTGCGCTCGGTTCGCGCCATTTCTTCCGTGACGTCCCAGACACGAAGCGCGATCCAGTGCGGTTCCCTATCCGTTCCGAAGGACTGATCGGTATCCGGAGGCGAGACCTTGCCTTCCCGTGTGTGCTCGAGCGCGGGTATCAACGTGGCCTGGATTGTCCAATAGCGCGGCACCAGCGCGCTTTCTTCGTTCGATGCATATGGCGTGGCGTTGTTTGCGTTTTCCAGAGTCGGATCGACAACCGGAAAGCGGGTCGTCTGGGCCGTGGAATCGTACCGGAAGTACTGTGCGCTGACCGGACGTCTTGTGCGATGGAGTTTGTTGAAGGTCGCCATCAACCATTCGGCGCGCGCCTTTCGTTGTGCGTGCGGGCCCCATTGATTGACGTCGAAGATCGAATGACCGATCAGCGTGTCGCGCGATTCTTGGACAGTAGCCAGATACTGGTCATTGACGCGAACCACCCGATAATGGTTATCTAGAATCACGTATGCATCGGGCAGGACATCGAATATGTCGAGGCTGGCGGTGATACTGGCTCGCGATTGCCGTGCCGACGCGGCAGGCGCCACGACGAATGCGTCCGTGTGCCTTGAAATGGGCTCGGTTATCCCCGTGCGGCCGTTCATCTGACGCCACCCAGAAATTCCCGTATTGTCGATGTCAACCATGCGCGATCGTCTGGAATACGTTGCGGGTTACCGGCGCGGTGTCCATGCGGCGATGGTATGACGCGTAGCGCGGCACTGCGGGCATTGATCAGCAGTGGCAGTTCTGCTTGATTGTCGCTGACCTGGAAGTAACGATCCGTTTCTCCCGGTAATAGCAAAACGTGCGCGGTAATTGCCGCCATCGCGGCGGCGAGGTTTCCTTGATCACGGGGGGTGTCAGCGATGTTGCCTGCATGCCAGGTTGAAAGTTGCGCAAGCAAGTCGTTGGCATCGCGACGGCTGTAGTATGTGTCCCAAGCGCCCTGAAGATAGGATTCGAGGGAATCGAACCCGGCTTCGCGCCAGAGGGCATCGCGAAAGAACGCGTGGGACGTGACCCAACCTGCATAAACCCGTCCCATGGCCTTAATACCCCGTATGGGCGTCGTTGCGAAGTGGCCGTCCTGAAAGGCTGCATCGGCGGTCAGCGCAGCGCGCACGCCCTCCAGGAACATCTGGTTGTACGGGGAGCAACGTGCGGCGCCACAGACGACCATGATCCTTTCGACCATGTCCGGGTAGCGTGACGCCCAGTGATATGCCTGCATCGCGCCCATTGACCAACCATAGACCATTGCCAGCCGCGAAATGCCCAGTTGTCGCAGTAACGCGTGCTGGGCATCGACAGCGTCATGGCAGGTCACCAAAGGGTAGTCATGCAATGGCAGGCCGGCATTGGACGGTGACGAGGACAGGCCGTTACCGAACAAATTTGGAATGACAACAAACCAGCGTGACGTATCCAACCCTTCGCCGTCGCCAACGAGCCAATCTATCTCGTGGTCTTGGGCGGCGAATGACGTGGGGTACAGAATAACGTTGGATTTATCCTCATTCAGCGACCCGTAGGTCCGATAGGCGAGGCGCATAGACGGGAACACACGCCCCGACTGCAGGGGCACGTCCCCCAGGTCGAAAAAATGGGCCGTACCGGACATTGTCAGGCGCTGATGGCCGATGCGTCCGCGAATGACGTGCCAGTGTCCGGCATCGTGGCGGGGGCAGTGGCCGTCGGGCCCAGTGTCGACGTAACGGCGGCGCTGAACGGTGCCTGTGCGCCGGCCGATGGCGGCATGGCGGACGCGGCAGGTGCCGCGCCCACTGCCGCCATGCCGCCGTTGGCACCGAGTTGCGTGGCGCGCTGCATGGCTTCCACGGCCGCAACCGCTTCGTCGCTGCTCTGTGACAACTCCGCGCCATGGGCACGAATTGCCGCGATTAATTCCGCAGGGGTAATTTCATAACATACCGTCCGCAGCGTTCCCGCCTTGCGCTGATCGATGTCGACCATCAGCACCGTCTTGCCATCCGGCGAGGCTTGCAGCCGGACCTGCCGGCAGGGCAGCGTCGGATCGGCGAGATACTCTGAAAGAAGCGACATCGCGCCAACTGCGCCATTCTTGGTAGACATGACTCTATTCCTATATGACTGACAGAAGACGCGATGCATTGCCGCGCAATGTTGGCGCGTACCGTAACGATGACGTGACGCGGTTCGCGCCACGGAATCAACATTGTCCGGAAGAAATGTGACGCTTTCGATTCCACGCCGGTACGCGCGCCTGCGGATGACGGGGTCAAGACAGATGACGCCACCCGTTTTCACCGCACCGGATCCGCAAACCCCCCGTTTTGCCAGATGCTGGTCTACGACAGATCTACCCGAACCGGTATCCTATATTACGACAGCCATCGCCGCCTTGCCACGTCGCATTAAAAAGCGTGCGGAGCCATCATGCAATGCCGGAATGCTATTGCCAACCTCGGCCAATCAGCCAGGGATCGGCGTGCGACTTCTGTATGGATGTACAGTATAGCCGAATTGCGTCAGTGGGAGATGGCCTCGTCGATCAAACGGCATCGGGTAGCGTCAGCGACCGATGCACGGCGATGCCGGCTGCGGTGCCATCGCCCACCGCCAGCGAGACGGCGTACGAGACGCGCGCAATATCCCCGCAGGCAAAGACGCCGCGTATCGACGTTTGCTGCGACGCATCGGTGAGCACGTATTCGCCTGTGCGGCTCTGGCAAATATCGCAGCCTAGTTGCCGTGCAATCGGACTGCCGAGGCGCGACGGAGGCACCATGAACAACATCGTCAGCGGGACAGTACGTTTGTCCGCCAATTGCACCGATGCGCCGCTGCCTGCTAGCCCGGTCACGCGTTCCTGTTCGATCAAGACTCCGCGCGCGGTCAGTGCATGGTTTTGTTCGGGAGGCAGGATGAAAGCGTCGTTCGTGAACAACGTCACGGGCCCCCAGTCCGCGAGTAATAGTGCTTGTTCGACCGCGTCGGGGCCGAACGCCAGCACGCCAAGCGGCGTCTTGTCCAGCGCGTAGGCGGTGTAGTAAGGGCTCAAGCTCACCGTCTTGCCCCAGCGCTCGGCAAGCCCGGGAAGTTTCGGTAATGCGTCGACACGTCCCGAGGCGAGGATCAGGCGCCGCGTGCGGTACTCGGTCGTGCTTGTATCCACGACAACGAACAGCTCGTCCTTGGCATAGGCATAGGTGGCCGAGGCACCAATCCATTCCACGTTCGGGTAGCGTAACAGCCGTGCTTTCGCCGCAGCGGCTAACGTCGCGGCCGGGCGCTCGTCCAGTCCGATAAAGTCGTGCGATGTCGTGGAAAACCTGTCGCGTGGGCGTCCCGCGTCGAACACTAGCACCCGGCAATGTGCGCGGGCCAATTGCAAAGCCGCGGCAATTCCCGCATAGCCGCCCCCAATTATCGTGACGTCATATGGCATTCTGGCGCTGGCAAGCATATCGCTTCTGGAAGCTTTTTAACGACGTTACTCTAAATCGCTTCGCATAACCAGTATCCATCCGGAGAATGTGACGTAGCAAAAACTTCCAGTTTTCGGGTTCCAATTCGTGGTGCATCTCCTGAATTCACACCAATTTACAATTCACCTGGTAAGAATGGGTAAATGCCTTTACGACGCCACTAGGCTTGTCGCATACTTGCGCTTCGGCTTGTCCCGCCGAATGTTTCTGGGAATTACCCGTTTTCTTCCCGTGATGTTTATCGATGTCCAAGGACACTGGCTGTCGGCGCATGCAATGCTGCGACTCGGCGGGTCCAAGGCCGCGACATCGTGGGTTTTTACCATCTCGCACCGATGCGTCGTCGGCAGGATGGGGTGGTGCTATCGCGGTCGGTATGGTCCCGACGCGAACGTCCTGGCCTCTCTTGTTCGGATCGTTACCGTCCACGCCCTGGATGCGTGCGGGTGTCCGGTCCCCTTTTGTCACCGCGTGCGCTGACATGCGCCATGCAAGGCTATTTTACAGCCCGCGTATATTGTACGAGTGGGTTTTGGGGTGATCCGAGGCGCATCGTTGCATTGCCGATTTGACGCAATGACTGCTTTGCCACCTGATACGCTATCTTCCGCTACATCCGCTTCTGATTCCCTGCCGTCTCCGCCGCCCCATGGTCAGGTCGCGGCGAACGTCGTAGCCGTTGTATCGCTGCCCAATCCCGAACGGTTTGCCGATCCGTCTCGTCGGTTGAAGCGTGTAGCGGGGATGTGTGCGCTGGCGGCGTTGTGTACCAGCTATTTTGTGGCTGCATCGCAGTCCACCCGCAAGCAGGCCGACGACGACGCCGTCATATCGATGCAGCGTCTGGACGACGAGACCGTCGCGCAGCGGCGCGGCATACAACCTACGTCGTCAAGTGGCGCTAAAGAGGGTTCTCGGCGCGCCGTGACCGGCACGACGACGATGCCGGTGCTTGATGCCATGCACGCGGCTGCTGCTGCTGCGGGATTGGAGGTTCGCTCGACTATTGTGGAGAGTAGCTTCGATGCTTCCGCGCGGCAGGCGGGTCTCGACCCCGCCACCGCGTTGAAAGTCGCACATGCATTCAACGGTGCGATCGATTTCCGCCATGATTTGCGCAAGGGCGACACGATTACCTTTTTGTTCCACGCCACTGACAGCGCGACAGCCCCGGCGCGCCCGGCCGTTCCTGTGCCGGATACGACATTACCGGTTGCCGTGAAGATCGGCGACGGCAAGGATGGGGCAGAAGTTTTCCTATATCAGAAGCTGGGCGGTGAGCCGCTCTATTACGCGAAGGATGGCACCAGCGCCAAGCCGGCTTTTTCACGGTATCCGGTGGCGTTCACGCGGGTGTCGTCACCCTTTTCCTTGCGGCGTCTCGATCCGGTCACGCATCGTTGGCAGGCCCATGAAGGGGTTGACCTCGCTGCGCCATACGGCACGCCAATTCGCGCGACCGCGAATGGCCGTGTCGTCTATGCTGGCTGGAAGAGCGGATATGGCAAGGTCGTGGAGATCCAGAACGCGCCGCCTTATTCGACACGCTTCGCGCACATGTCCCGCTTTCATAAGGGGTTGCGCGCCGGGCAGACCGTCAAGCGAGGCAATGTGATCGGCTATGTCGGTACGACCGGTTGGTCGACGGGGCCGCACCTGCATTACGAGGTGCGCGTGAACCAGGTTGCGATGAATCCGCTAACGGTGCCGCTGCCCCGTGATACCCGTCTTGCCGGCGACGACAAGCAACGCTTTGTCGCGCGGGCAAAGGCACTTGCTGCCTTGATGTAGCCAGAACGGTTTGTGCCTAGTCCCGATTTGCCTGCACGACGGTGAGCGCCGCCATATTGACGATCCGTCGCACGGTGGCGCTGGAGGTCAGGATGTTGACCGGTGCATTGACGCCCAACAGGAACGGACCAATTGCCACGTTACTGCCAGCAGTGGTTTTCAGCAGATTGTAGGCAATGTTGCCCGCATCGACGTTCGGGCAGGCCAGCAGGTTGGCCGATCCTTTCAGACGCGAGTTCGGCAGGATGCGGTTACGCAGCGACTCATCCAATGCCAAGTCGCCGTGCATCTCGCCGTCGACTTCAAGGTCAGGTTGCTGTGCGTTGATCAGAGACAACGCTTCGCGCATCTTCGGACCCGAGGCGGAACTGGCGGACCCGAAATTCGAGCGTGACAGCAGCGCGACCTTCGGCAGCAGGTTCAAGCGTGCCATTTCGTTTGCGGCCATGATCGTGAACTCGGCAATCTGTGCGGCCGACGGGTTGTCATTGATATGGGTATCGACGAGTGCCACCGTGCGTTGGTCGAGTAGCAGGATATTCATTGCCGCATAAACGCTGGCACCCGCTTTCTTGCCGATAACTTGATCGACGAAGCGCAGGTGGTCGTGATAAGCGCCCACGGTGCCGCAGATCATGCCGTCGGCATCGCCGAGCTTGACCATCATCGCGCCGATCAAGGTCAGGCGACGCCGCATTTCCACGCGGGCCATTTCTTTCGTGATGCCGTCGCGGCACATCGCGTCCCAATACGTGACCCAGTATTGGTGGAAGCGTTCGTCCCAGTCCGGATTCGTCACCTCGACATCCACCCCGAGCTTCAGCCGCAAGCCATATTTCTCGATCCGTGCGAGCAGTACCTCGGGCCGTCCAATCAGAATGGGTTGCGCCAGTTTTTCGTCGACCAACACCTGTACCGCACGCAGTACACGCTCGTCTTCGCCTTCGGTGAAGACGATACGGGCGCGGCCGCTTTGCTTGACGATTTGCTTCGCCGCTGCGAACACCGGCTTCATGAATGCACCGGAGTGATAGACGAATTGCTGCAATTGGTCCGCGTAGGCTTCGAGGTCATGGATGGGGCGGGTGGCCACGCCGCAATCCATCGCCGCTTTTGCAACCGCCGGTGCGATCCGCACGATCAAACGTGGATCGAAGGGCTTGGGAATAAAGTATTGCGGCCCGAATGACAGGTCGAAGCCGCCATAAGCCGCCGCCACGACTTCATTGGCTTCCTCTTCCGCCAATGCGGCAATCGCATGAACCGCGGCGATTTCCATTTCGGTGGTGATGGTGGTGGCGCCCACGTCCAGCGCGCCGCGGAAGATGTACGGGAAGCACAGTACGTTGTTGACCTGGTTCGGGAAGTCCGAGCGGCCTGTGGCGATCACGGCATCGGGCCGGGCTTCCAGCGCGAGCGCGGGCATGATTTCAGGCGTCGGGTTCGCCAGCGCGAGGATCAACGGCTGCGCAGTCATTTTCTTCAGCAGCTCCGGCTTCAGGACGTTCGCCGCCGAGAGACCGAGGAATACGTCCGCGCCATCGATGACATCGGCGAGCTTGCGGTGCGGCGTGTCCTGTGCGAAGCGGTCCTTGTCCTCGTCCATCAGCACTTCACGGCCCTTGTAGACCACACCTTCGATATCGGTTATCCAGACATTTTCGCGGGGCAGGCCGAGTTGCACCATCAATTCGAGGCAGGCAAGCGCGGCGGCGCCGGCGCCCGAGGTGACAACCTTTACTTTGTCGATGGACTTGCCCACCACCTTGAGGCCGTTCAGGAACGCGGCGCTGACCGTGATAGCGGTGCCGTGCTGATCATCATGGAAGACCGGGATGGCGCAACGCGCGCGCAGTTTGCGCTCGACAACGAAGCATTCCGGGGCTTTGATGTCTTCCAGATTGATGCCACCGAACGTGGGTTCGAGGCCGGCTATGATCTCGACCAGTTTGTCCGGATCGCTTTCATTGATCTCGATGTCGAAGACGTCGATGCCGGCAAACTTCTTGAACAACACGGCCTTGCCTTCCATCACCGGTTTTGACGCGAGCGCGCCGATATTGCCGAGACCGAGTACCGCCGTGCCGTTCGTGACGACGCCTACCAGGTTCGAACGGCTGGTGTAGCGGTGCGCATTCATCGGGTCCGTGACGATTTCCTCGCAGGCGGCCGCCACGCCGGGCGTATAGGCGAGGGCGAGATCCCGTTGCGTCACCAACGGCTTGCTGGCCGAAATCGCGATCTTCCCCGGGATGGGCAGTTCGTGGTAGTCCAGTGCGGCTTGGCGATCGGCGTCGTTCATCGTGCGTCCCCTGTGAATGGCTTGAATGAGGTGCCAGTGTAAGGAGGGTGCGCTGACGCGGTATTTTGAATTAGTATGACGCCATCATCGTTTCATGATGGGTCATGTCGACGTCCGAATCCCGTGAATTGGTCCGAAAACTCAGCACGCGCTTGCGCATGCGGCATCTGCTATTGCTGCTCCAGATTCGCGAGCACGGTTCGGTCACGCGTGCCGCGGAGCAAATGGCCACCGGGCAACCAGCGCTGACGAATGCGCTGGCGGAGATTGAGGCGTTATTCGGTGCGCCCTTGTTTGCCCGGTCGCCTCGGGGCATGCGTCCGACGGCATTGGGCGATATCGTGCTTGAGCGGGCGCAGGCGATTCTGCACGACCTGGACCGCATGGCGCTCGACGTCGGTGCCTTGGCGGCGGGCGCCGCGGCGCAGTTGCGCGTGGGCGTGATTCCATTCGTTTCGAGTCAACTACTGACGCAGGCAGTACGCGGGATGTTGTCTGAAATGGATCGACGTATCACGGTGACTGTTGATGAAGGTAATAGCGATGCACTGATAGCGCGATTACGGGACCGCTCGCTGGACCTGATTGTCGCGCGCGCGCGTCCGTTGCGTGCGGCACCATCGGGTGGTACAGACGATCTTCGCTACTTACCGCTGTATCAACAGCAGCCAAGACTGATCGCCAATCGGCGCCTTGCCGCGCGCCTGGGTCGCCGGACACTTGACTGGCACGCGTTGTCGGAGTTGGAGTGGGTGATGGGTGCGAGCGGTACGCCAGTGCGAGATGAAGTGGCGCGGTTGTTCACCGCTGCGGGGGCGCCGGTGCCGGAACCGATTATCGAGACCTATGCGTCCAAGTTGATAGGCGATGCGATTGCCGACGGCGAGCGAACGGTCGCGCTGGTGCCGGCCGATATCGCGCAGGAACTGGTACGCACGGCGGGGGTCGCGATCGTTCCATGGTCTCTGACCTGGGCCTTGCCTCCGATCGGCGTCTGGACGCGTGCCGATAATACGCGCGCGACGCGTGGCATCGATGCCAGCTTTATCGCAGCATTGCGCGCGGCGGTGCGTGCCGATGCCAATGCCATGGCCGTTGGCCTGCCCGTCTGAGTGAGGCAATGCCCCCATGCCGCCAGGTTCCAGATGCTCGGCAGGTGAGGCGCACCTTGCTTAGTGTTTTGTCGAGGCATGACGCACAAAATGCCTTACACGGACGGCGACTGATGCAACTGGGCCAACAATGCTTCCGTCAGCGATCGACGGGTAAAGACGGTGCGCTGCACCATACCGACTTCGCGCTCCGGAGCCCGTTCCGGCAAGCGAATGATGCGCAATTGCGGGTCGCGCAGCCACCCGCCGTTATGCAGCAACGGCAGGATGGCGACGCCCACGCGACGGCGAATCAATGTCACGATCGTATCGATCGCGTTTAACTCGAGATATTCATTTACCTTCCATCCCAAACGCTGCAAGGTCAGGTCCACCAGGACGCCGGTGCGCACGCGTCGATCAAAACGTATGAACGGATGACGAGCGAGTACGGTTTCGCCGCTGTCTTCTGAAACATCCGGATGCGCTACCAGCACCATCGGTTCGGTGTAGAGTTTTCGCCATTCCAGCGTAGGAGGGAGCGCATGATCGGGTCGTCCAACCACTGCAGCGACGTCGAGGTCGCCACGCTCGACCATCTGCGCCAACTCGTCCGAACGCAACGACAACAGTCGTACATCGAGTTCCGGATGGGATGTTTTCAGCGCATGCACGGCAACCGATAGCGCACCGATGACCGATACCACCGCGCCAATCGCCACTGGGCCGCTCAGCGTGTCTTCGGAGGGGGCGTAGAGCGCGTCGATGTCCTTCAGGATGCGCGCGATTTTCGGCAGTAACTCCCTGCCTTGCCGGGTCAGGGTGATCTGCCGAGCACTGCGGTCGAACAGCGGTCGTGCCAGGGATTCTTCCAGGCCGCGCATCTGTTGGCTCACGGCAGCCTGCGTCAGCGCGACACGGTCCGCAGCGCCGGAGAACGAGCCCGCCTGCGCAACCGCACAGAATGTTTTCAACATTTGGATCGAGGGCATGCGGATCAGGTCATCGTCGAAAGCAGCAAGTACATAAGATAATCTTAAGTGTTCAAAATAAAATATTAATTTTTTTGCCGCCAAAATTGCGTTACTTTGTCGATCTATGAAGCACTAAGCCGTCTTGTCGAACAGGTGACCCCATGCAGTCGATGCAATTCAACTGGAACAATCCCTATCCCACGCCTCGTACGCCTATTTTCGCGCGTAATGCGGTGTCCACATCGCATCCACTGGCGGCGCAGGCGGGGCTGCACATGTTGTTCAAGGGCGGTTCCGCCGTCGATGCGATCATTGCCACCGCGGCCGTGCTGACAATCGTCGAGCCGGTATCGAACGGGCTCGGGAGCGACGCGTTTGCGATCGTGTCGGACGATACCGGTCTGCATGGTTTGAATGCATCCGGCATCTCACCGGCTGCGTGGAATCCAGAATATTTCAAGGCAAAGTACGGCGTGGACGGGAAGGGCCTTGCCAGGCAGCCCGAGCGAGGTGTCGACGCGGTGACGGTGCCAGGCGCGGTGAAGGCGTGGGCCACGTTGCACGAGCGCTTCGGTAAGTTGCCTTTTGCCGATCTGTTCGAGCCGGCGATCGCGCTCGCCCGTCGCGGGCATACGATCGCGCCGATGGTCGCGAAGAAGTGGGCGGCGGCGGTGCCTTTATTGGAAAGCCAGCCAGGTTTTTCCGATGTGTTCATGCCGCACGGCCGCGCTCCGCAGACCGGTGAGCATTTCACGATGCCAGCGGCGGCGCGGACGTTCGAACGCATCGCGCAGAGCCACGGGCGCGACTACTACGAAGGTGAAATTGCCGAGTCGCTGGTGTCCTTCCTGCGCAAACACGGCGGGGCGCACACGATGGATGACTTCCGCGCCTTCCAGGCGGAATGGGTTACACCGATCAGCCAGGACTATGCGGGCTATGCGTTGCATGAGATTCCGCCGAATGGACAGGGGATTGCCGCCTTGATCGCGTTAGGCATCCTGAAGCATCACGATGTAGGTGCTTACCCGGTGGATTCGCTGGCGTCGCAGCATTTGCAGATTGAAGCGATGAAGCTGGCCTTTGCCGATATCTATCGCTATGTGTCGGACCCACGATCAATGGATGTCACACCGGAACAGATGCTCGATCCGGGTTATCTGGCGTCGCGAGCGAAGTTGATCGATATGGACAAGGCCAGCGCGCATACGTTCGGCCGCCCGCCCGCGGGCGGCACCGTGTATCTGACCGCTGCCGACGAGAACGGCATGATGGTGTCCTTTATCCAGTCGAATTATATGGGCTTCGGCTCGGGCGTCGTGCATCCGGAATGGGGCATCAGCTTGCAGAATCGTGGTGCCGGTTTCTCGATGGACCCGATCTCGCCTAACGTCGTCGGGGGCCACAAGCGGCCATTCCATACGATCATTCCAGGATTCCTGACGCATCAAGGCGTGCCGCGGATGAGTTTTGGCGTGATGGGTGGCGACATGCAGCCGCAGGGTCATATGCAGACGGTGATCCGCATGCTGACCTATGGTCAAAATCCGCAGGCGGCATGCGATGCGCCGCGCTGGAAGGTCAACCGCGATTTCACGCTGGATCTCGAAAGCACCATCCCCGCGGCTATCGTCGAGGGATTGCGGGCGAAGGGGCATCAACTGAAGTCGTTTGACGATCCGTACATGGACTTTGGCGCCGGTCAATTCATCTGGCGCCTGTCCGAAGACCGGGATCATGGTTACGTTGCGGCCAGCGATTCGCGGCGCGACGGTCACGCAGTGGGCTTCTGACGATGCGGGACGCGGGACTGGTCAGGGACGACGCGCTGCAATCTGCACCGTTCACCACAGCGGTGGCGCAGGCGCCCGTTTTGGAGGTACGGCATTTTTCGCTGAAGTTTTCGCGCGATCCGAAGATGCCAAATCTCGTCGATGACGTCAGCTTCGCGATTCATCGCGGCAAGACGTTGTGCATCGTTGGCGAATCGGGCTGCGGCAAGAGTGTGACGTCGTTGGCCATGATGGGGCTGTTGCCGTCGCCGCCAGCGAATATCGTCTCCGGCGAGGCCTTTTTCGAAGGGCGTGATCTGTTCAAGCTCGACGAGCGTGCCTTGTCGGATGTGCGGGGCAATCAGTTGGCGATGATTTTCCAGGAACCAATGACCTCGTTGAATCCGGCTTTTACGGTGGGACATCAACTGGCGGAGGGGATTCGGCGTCATCGTGGCCTGGACCGCGCGGCCGCGCGTGAACAAGCGCGTCTGATGCTTGAAAAGGTACGGATTCCCGCGCCTGAAAAACGTCTGGATGCCTACCCGCATGAGTTGTCCGGCGGGATGCGGCAACGCGTGATGATCGCGATGGCGTTGGCGAACGAGCCGCATCTTCTGATCGCGGATGAGCCAACCACGGCATTGGACGTCACCATCCAGGCGCAAGTGCTGCAATTGGTGCGTGGCCTGCAGGCAGAGACGGGTACCGCCATGATATTGATCACGCATGACCTCGGCGTGGTCGCGGAAGTTGCCGATGACGTCGCGGTCATGTACGCCGGGAAAATTGTCGAATACGGCAGTGTTCAGCAAATTTTTGAGAATCCTCAGCATCCCTATACGATTGGTTTGATGGGTGCGATCCCGTCGATCGGCAAGCGTTCCGGTGAGCTGGCGACCATTCAAGGTGCGGTGCCGTCGCCAGATGCGATGCCGCGGGGATGCCGCTTCGCGCCGCGCTGCCCGTTTGCCGCGGAAAGGTGTATCGACGCCGTGCCGCCCTTGGCGCCGGTCGCAATGGCCGGCGATACGTCGCCCGTGTCGTATGCGGATGCCCTCGAGGCGACGGCCGCACCTCATCGCGCGGCATGCTGGTTCGCACCGATCGAGCAGTTTTTCCCGGAGGAGGGAGAGGCATCGATCAGTGTGTCCCGGGTCGGACCTCATGCAGGAGCGAGCGAATGAAAGCGCAGGATACCCAACGTGGCAGTGTAATGATCGATGCGTCATCGACACCGCCGCTTTCCGCCGCGCCGACTATCCTCGAAGCGCGTGAACTGACCAAGCGTTTTGGCGGTGCGCGACACATGTTCACGCGCACGCCTACCGTGCATGCCGTGAACGGTGTGTCGTTTTCGGTCGTGCAGGGCGAGACGTTTGCAATCGTCGGCGAATCGGGTTGCGGCAAGTCCACGCTCGGACGTTTGTTGTTGCGCCTGATCGAGGTCACGGATGGTCGTGTGCTGTATCGCGGCAAGGACATCACGCATTTGAACGGTGCGGCGTTGCGCGGCTTACGTCGCGAAATGCAGATTATTTTCCAGGACCCCTTCGCTTCGCTGAATCCCGGCATGACGATCGGGCAGTTGATCGGCGAGCCGATCGCGCTGCATGGTTTGGCGAAAGGGCGTGATTGTACGGACCGGGTGGCGGACTTGTTGCGCACGGTGGGTTTGCAACCGGCCTATGCGGACCGGTTTCCCCATGAATTCTCGGGCGGCCAGCGGCAACGTATCGGCATTGCACGGGCATTGGCGGGTGAGCCAACGCTGGTGGTCGGCGACGAGCCAGTTTCCGCGCTCGATGTTTCAGTGCAGGCACAGGTCATCAATCTGCTTGAACGATTGAAGCACGACCTGTCATTGACATTGGTCGTGGTTGCCCATGATCTGGCCGTGATCCGGCATATGAGTGATCGCGTTGCGGTGATGTATCTCGGTGAGATAGTTGAATTGGCGCCGGTGGATCAACTGTTCGACACCCCGTTGCACCCATACACGCAGGCCCTGCTACAGGCAATTCCGGTTACGAGTCCGGCGCAGCGCGCAGATGGTCCGCGCCGCACGCTCGGCGGTGAGCTACCGAGTCCGACCGCACCCCCGCCGGGTTGCCGTTTCCATACGCGTTGTCCCCATGTGCGGGACGTGTGCAAACACGAGCGGCCCGTCAGCCGACGTGCGCAAGGAGACGAGCGTGGCGTACATCACGTCGCTTGCCACTTCTGGCGCGAAATCCAGGATGCTGGCGGCGGTGTGCCGCTGGCATCGCATCAATCGGCCACATTGTCGCGTCGGTTTGCGTTATATCGCGCGGCGCAGCAGAAGATTTCGGTAACCCATACCACGGGATGAGCGGCACATGAGAAAAGTGAAATGCGAAGTCAAGGTCGGGATGGTGCTGGCGGCGGCCGTCCTGTATAGCCAGGGTGCGTTCGCGCAGTCAGGCCAGACGCTGCGTATCGGCATTCAGGATGATATCGGGACGCTGGATCCGGCTAAGAGCACGCAAGTGGTCGAGCGCATGGTATTCAACTCGCTGTGCAGTTCCTTGGTGGACATCACGCCAGACTTGAAGATCGTGCCGAAGCTTGCGACATCGTGGTCGCAGAGTGCCGATGGCAAGACATTGACCTTCAAGTTGCGTCATGGCGCCACCTTCCAGGATGGTGAGCCATTCAATGCCGCCGCGGTCAAGGCGAACCTGGACCGTTATCGCACGATGCCGTCGAGTAATCGTCGCAGTGAACTGGCCTCCGTGGACTCCGTGGATGTCGTCTCCGACGATACCGTGGCTATCAAGCTGAAGGCACCGGATGCCGCGTTGCTGGCAACGCTGACCGACCGCGCCGGCATGATGCTCGCCCCTAAGACGTTGGGCGATGCCGCCGGCGTAGCTGCACATCCTGTCTGTTCGGGTCCATACAAATTTGTCGAGCGGGTTCAGAACGACCGCGTGGTACTGGAAAAATGGGCCGGTTATTGGGATGCCGCCGCCTATCCGATCGAGAAAGTCATCTTCCAACCGATGCCGGATACGACGGTACGCCTGGCAAATCTGCGTTCGGGCTCATTGGATATGCTGGAGCGTCTGGCGCCATCCGACGTGGCCGCCGTCAAGAGCGCGGCAAACCTGCAGTTGGTCAACGTCAGCGGCTTGGGTGAATACAATCTCACCTACAACATCGCCAATGGCAAGGGCGCTACGGCGGCGTTGAAAGACAAGCGTGTGCGCCAGGCGTTCGAACTGGCGATTGATCGCGATGCGATCAACAAGATCATAGGTGGCGGTATCTTTGCACCTGCCAACCAGGCGATACCGCCAAGCAGTCCGTACTTCAACGCCGCGCTGCCTATGACGAAGCGCGATGTCACGAAGGCGAAGGCGTTGCTGAAGGAAGCCGGCTATACGCACGTGGACGTGGAATTGACATTCGGCAATAACACCGTGTCGAGTCAAATGGCGCAGATGCTGCAGGCGATGGTGTCCGAGGCCGGCATCAACTTGAAACTTCGGCCGACTGATTACGCGGCCGCGCTCAATGCCGCCCATAACGGTGATTTTCAGGTAATGTACCTTGGCTGGTCGGGACGGACGGACCCGGACGGCAACCTGCATCAATTCGTGACTTGCAACGGTAACCTGAACTATGGGCACTACTGCAACGCCGAAGTCGACAAGCTGCTTAACGAGGCAAGGACCAAGCAGGATGTGGCATCGCGCAAGCCACTATACGATGCAGCGCAAAAGATCCTGGCCGATGAAGATCCCCTGACCTATCTGTATTACCAGCCCTGGCCTTTCGCGTTATCGAAGAAAGTGCAAGGTTTTGTCGCCTATCCTGATGGCTTGATCCGCTTGCGCGGCGTCAGCATCAAGGGGTAATCATCTCGTGCTGCGCATACTTGCAAATCGCGTGATGGTGGCGGTTCCCACGCTGATCCTGGTGTCGATGCTGATTTTTGGGTTGCAGAAGATGTTGCCCGGTGACCCGGTGTTGGCGATGGCGGGTGAAGACCAGAATCCGCAGGTCATTGCCGTGCTGCGCGCGCAATACCATATGGACGATTCGGTGCCGCTGCAGTATCTCTACTGGGTCAAGGGCGTGCTGCACGGCGATCTGGGCCACTCGCTTCGCACCGAGGTAGCCGTGACCACGCTGATCGCGCAGAAGCTGCCGGTGACGATTCAGCTCGCCGTGATGGGAATGCTGATTGCCGTGTTGATCGGCATTCCACTGGGGGTGTTGTCTGCGGCAAGACGTGGCACGGCCCTGGATCATGTCGCCAATGTCGTCGCGTTGTCCGGGATGTCGATTCCGAACTTCTGGCTTGGCATCCTGCTGATTTTTATCGTCTCCGTGAAGTGGCAGTTGTTACCCTCTTCCGGATACGTTTCACCCGGGCAAGACTTCTGGCTCAGCATCAAGACGATGTTGATGCCGGCGTTCGTGCTGGGCGCCGCTCTGGGCGCACAACTGATGCGCCATACACGCAGTGCGATGTTGAGTGTGTTGCGTGCCGACTATATCCGTACCGCACGGGCCAAGGGCCTGCGTGCGCCAACGGTTGTCATCAAGCATGGCTTGCGTAATGCGATGATCCCGATAGTGACGGTGCTGGCACTCTTATTTGGCGAGCTGCTAGCCGGCGCGGTCCTGACGGAGCAGGTGTTCACGATTCCGGGTTTCGGCAAGCTGATCGTCGATGCGGTTTTCAATCGTGACTACGCGGTGGTGCAGGGCGTGGTGCTGGTCACCGCGTTGAGCTTCATCGTTGTCAATTTGTTCGCGGATGCGTTGTATATGTTGTTGAATCCTCGTTTGAGGCGCCAATGATGGCCGCCACCAAGACTTCTTCGTCCCCGTCTCCTTCGTTGCAATCCTTGCCCCCACCTTCCTCACAGGGCAAGGGCAATGGACCGAACGCGAGCCAGTCTCCACAGCCACGCGCGCAAAATCGTGCATGGCGCAAATTCAAACGCAACCGCGCAGCGGTTGCAGGTGGCGTGATCGTAGTGTTGATGGTGCTGGTTGCGTTTCTCGCGCCCTGGTTGTCGCATTACGATCCGGTCCAGGCCAGCTTCATGGACGTACGGCAGGCGCCATCCGCGGCGCATTGGTTCGGCACCGATGAATTGGGACGCGACGAACTGACCCGAATGATCTGGGGCACCCGTGCATCGTTGTCCGCGGGCGTCGTGTCCGTCGCGATTGCCGTGCTGATCGGACTGCCACTGGGCCTGTTGGCGGGATATTTCGGCAAGGTCGTTGATGGGGTGATTTCGCGCATTGCCGATGCGTTGCTGTCGATTCCGTTTCTCATCCTTGCGATTGCTCTCGCGGCCTTCCTCGGGCCTAGCCTCACCAATGCCATGGTAGCCATCGGCGTATCGGCCATGCCGCGTTTCGTCCGACTGACCCGTGGCCAGGCCATCACCGTCAAGGCGGAAGAATACGTGGAAGGCGCGCGTGCCATCGGCCTCGGGCACGGTCGCATCATCATCCGCTACATTCTGCCGAATGTATTGCCGCCTATCATCGTGCAGGCCAGCCTGACGGTTGCCACCGCGATCATCGCGGAAGCAAGTCTGTCCTTCCTGGGCCTTGGTCAATTGCCGCCGGCGCCGTCTTGGGGGGCGATGCTGAATACGGCAAAGGATTTCGTCAGCCAGGCACCCTGGATGTCTATTTTCCCTGGCATTGCGATCTTTCTCGCCGTGTTGGGCTTCAACCTGCTGGGTGACGGATTGCGGGATGCACTGGACCCGCGCGAAGGCTGATGGACGTGTCGATGCGCATCGGGATCTCGCCTTGTATTGGGCCGTTATCGGGGTCGACCTTCGAAAGTAACGCGCCATACGCGCGTTGCACCTTGTTCGCATACAGCGTCCGCCGCGCCTGCCTATCCGCACGACTGCCAGCGTTATAGGCGCCCACGGCATTCCATGTATTGCCATGGCGCTTTACATTCTGGGCAAGGATTTCCGCGCCCGTGATGATCGATACGCACGGGTCCTCCAGTAGCATAGTCGACGTGATCCCTTGCTGTTCCAGTCGCGGCAAGTGAATAGAGTTGATTTGCATCAATCCCAAATCGCGTGATCCATCGGCATTGATATTGACCGTGTTGTTGTGTAACCGGGACTCGACCGTACCAATCGCGATCAGGAGCAATGGGTTGACGTGGTAGCGACGTGCGGCGTGATTCCAGCAACGCGTAAGGCGTCGCGCGGCTTCCGGCACCGCCGAACCTGCCATGAGCGATTGCGACAGTTGTCCGCCGGCTGTTGCGGCTGCTTGCAATCGTGTCGCGCGCGTTGCCAGTGCCACCATATCAGGTCCTTCGAGCGAGAAGGGCGCCCCCGTCAGTAACGCGCCCGCGAAGATCGGCGCCGTCTTTTGCGCGCTCAATACATCCTGTCTGTCCTGCCCTCCTTTATTGCTGTGATACGTGCTTGCCATCACGCCGCATGCGGCGATGATGGCGGCAGCAGTCATGCCGGATACGCGACGCGCCGTCCAGCGTAATGACGCGCGCCGCTGTTGGGACAGTACCGCAGCCCGACGTATGAGGCGGCGTGGACGCCATCGGCGTGACAAAGCGGCAAACTGCATGGATAAGCGATGACGCATCGTGAGGATCTCCGGTGGGCGGCGTCTGCAATGGCGCGCTGCGAAAATCGACGTGACGCGAAAGGCGTTCGGTCGCGAAAGAGAAACAGGCGCTACATCGTTCTTATTGCCTAGACATAAAAACATGTCCGACTAGCCTAACCGTGGATTGCGATCCAAACGAGGGGTTAGCGTCCTAAATCGAATGGTTTATCATATTACATCCCAAATAATGGGAAGTGATCTCATTATATGTAAATTGATCTGCAGGCTGAGTACAATTGCGTTATAAGACACATCCCATCGCATAGCCGTCATCGTCGAACGGCCGGGCGCCGCGGCAAGATTGAAACAGCAAGGGGGGACGAATGATGTTGGACGATGCAGCGGCGCGGGCAAATGCACCCGTGGACAGGTCTGCACCCTTATCGATGCCGGGCGGCTCGGAACGCGCGCTCGCACAGGCGGCACTCCTGGCGCTGGACTGGGGCACGTCGTCGCTGCGAGCCTATGTGCTTGATTGCGCCGGACAGGTGCTGGCATGGCGACAGGAGCCGTGGGGCTTGATGCAGGTGGGCGAGGTCAGCGGCAAGCAGGGCGTGGCGGGATATGAGGCGCTGTTCGAGCGGATCATCGGCGATTGGCCCGGCTTGGCTGCCGATATCCCGGTGATTACGTGCGGCATGGTGGGCAGTGCGCAGGGCTGGCAGGAAGTACCTTACCTGCCGGTGCCGTCCGCGGCGGCAGATCTGGCGCGACAACTGGCACCTATCAGGCATGGCAACGGCCGCACGATCTGGGCGGTCCCGGGATGGCGTGAAGCCGGACTATTGCCAAACGTGATGCGCGGCGAAGAGACGCAAATTCTAGGTGCGCTACTGCAGTGGCACGCGCTGCAAGGTGACGCTGAGTCGGGGTTGCCGCAAGTTGGCCCGGATGCCGCCGACGTCCTCTTATGTCTGCCCGGCAGCCACTCGAAATGGGCGCGAATGCAAGGCGATCGCATTCGGCACTTCGACACGTTCATGACAGGTGAAGCGTTCAGCGCATTCAGTCGACACACGATTCTGGCGCGTACCATGACGGTGGGCGCTGCCGCCGATGCGGCCGCATTCGAACGTGGCCTGCATACGGCGTTGGCGGAAGATGGCAAAGGGGTGTTGGCAAACGTGTTTTCCTGTCGCACGCTCGGACTGTCCGGCGAGTTGGATGCGGCGCAACAAGCCGATTACCTGTCCGGTTTATTGATTGGTGAGGAAATTGCAAGCATGCGCGCGTCCTTCGACTGCGGCATTGCCCTGGTGGGCGACGCGGCACTATGTCGGCGGTATGCCACTGCCATCCGGTTTGCCGGCGTCAGCCATGACGTACCCATTCTGTCCGGTGCGACGGAGCGGGGACTGTGGCGCATCGCCGTCGAAGCGGGCTTGATACCAGAGACGCGTTCTTCGACTGGCATTGCGCCCGTTGCCTCCATCACTTGAGTTAAGGATTTGCGCATGACACTCCATTCCACGCACCCGATGTTGGATCGCGCCATGCAGGCATGCGGCATGGTGGCCATTCTGCGCGGGGTGAGGCCCGATGAGGTGGTCGACATCGGTCAGTCGCTTTACGAGGCTGGCTTCCGGATCATCGAAGTGCCATTGAATTCACCCGAGCCGTTGCGAAGCATCACGGCATTGCGCCAGGCCTTGCCCGACGAGGTAATGGTTGGCGCGGGGACGGTGCTGTCGCCGGACGATGTGGCGAAGATCGCGCAGGCCGGTGGCCAGATCATCGTCATGCCGCACTCCGATACGGCCGTGATCCGCGCCGCGCGGGATGCGGGGCTTGCCGTGGCCCCAGGGGTGGCAACGCCGACGGAAGCGTTCGCTGCACTGGCCGCGGGTGCCCACGTCCTGAAAATGTTTCCGGCGGAGTTGCTTGGGCCGGCCGTCGTCAAGGCATGGCGCGCCGTCATACCGAAGAGCGTTCCGCTCCTACCCGTTGGCGGTATCACGCCGGACAATATGACGTCCTTTCTGGAGGCGGGCGCGCAGGGATTTGGCCTTGGCTCCGCGCTGTACAAGCCGGGCCTCGATGCCGCCGAAGTGGGTCAACGCGCGCACCGCTTCATGACGGCATGGCGCACAACGCAGCCGGCCGTATGAGACAAGGCTGTCGGCATTGCCGACCAAGACGTCGCAATTGATCGATCAGGAGACGACATAACATGAAAATCACGAAAATAACATCATTTATCGTGCCGCCGCGATGGCTGTTCATCAAGGTGGAAACCGACGAAGGTATCGCCGGTTGGGGCGAGCCGATTGTCGAGGGCCGGGCGCATACGGTGGCGGCGGCCGTTGACGAATTATCGGATTATCTGATTGGCAAGGACCCGCGCAACGTTCAGGATCATTGGAACGTCTTGTATCGCGCCGGGTTTTATCGTGGCGGTGCGATCCACATGAGCGCGCTGGCGGGTATCGATCAGGCGCTATGGGATATCAAAGGCCGCGCGCTGGGTGTGCCGGTGCATCAATTGCTCGGCGGCCCGGTGCGAGACCGTATCCGCGTGTACTCGTGGATTGGCGGAGATCGTCCGGCGGATACGGCGGCGGCGGCGAAGGCCGCAGTGGGACGCGGATTTACGGCGCTGAAGATGAACGGCACCGAGGAATTGCAGTACGTCGATACTTTCGACAAGATCGATCTCGCGGTAGCGAATGTCGCCGCGGTGCGCGAAGCGGTGGGACCGCACGTGGGGATTGGTGTTGACTTCCACGGTCGCGTGCACAAACCGATGGCGAAGGTGTTGATCAAGGCGCTGGCGCCGTACAACCTGATGTTCATCGAAGAGCCCGTGCTCAGCGAGCATCATGAAGCGCTACGCGATCTGGCCGGTTTGAGTGCGACGCCCATTGCCCTGGGAGAGCGTCTTTATTCGCGTTGGGATTTCAAGAAAATCCTCAGCGATGGCTATGTCGATATCATCCAGCCCGACGCATCGCATGCGGGGGGCATCACGGAGACGCTCAAGATCGCGTCGATGGCCGAGGCGTATGACGTTGCGTTGGCGCTGCATTGCCCGTTGGGGCCGATCGCATTGGCAACGTGCTTGCAGATTGACGCGGTTGCATACAATGCGTTTATCCAGGAGCAGAGCCTGGGTATCCACTACAACAAGAGCAATGACTTGCTGGACTATGTAAAAGACCCGTCGGTTTTTGACTATCGTGACGGTTATGTTGCCATTCCGCAAGGGCCTGGGTTGGGTATCGAAGTGAACGAGGAATATGTCCGGGCGCGTGCCGCGGAAGGGCACCGTTGGCGGAATCCCGTTTGGCGTCATGCCGACGGCAGCGTGGCTGAATGGTGATGGTGCGGGATACGTCCATGCAGGCACAGGTCGTGCACGCGGGGGACGACGACGGCGCGATGGACTGCAGCCGGCTGGCGTCCTCCCTTGTGACGGAAGCTAGCGATGGCGATAACCTGTCGCGAGCGCCTTCAACGTTGAGGGCGCGTCCCGCATTGCCCGCGGCGACACCTCCTGCCGGTGCGCAAACCTTGCTTCGCGGCCTCGCCGTACTCGACGCGGTGGGCAACGGCATACGCTCATTGAAAGCGTTGGGTGAGCGGCTTGGCACCACGCGCAGTACCACGCACCGGCTTGTATCCACGTTGGTGGTCGAGCGCTACTTGCGGGTGAGCGGTGGCCAATATTTCCTGGGACCACGCGTGCTGGAGCTTGGCTTCCAGGCGCGTGAGCAGATCCCGTTGGCGGCGCTCGCGCGGCCCTATCTGGACAAGCTTGCGGGATTGACCGGGGATACGATCCATCTTGCCGTGCGTGACGGTGAGGACGTGCTCTATATCGAAAAAATCGCCGGACGCCAAGGCTTGCAGATGCGCTCGCGTGTAGGGCAGCGCATGCCCATCGCGTTGACCGGGGTTGGAAAGGCACTGATTCTCGATGATTCCCCCCAGCAATGGGAAGCGCTGTTTCGCGGCGCGGCGATACGTGACGATGCTCATGCCCGGGAGCGTGGCCGTGACGACGATGCTGATACCGCGGCAACTGTCGCGGCGTTGGCATCGCATCGAACCGGCGTTGCCCACGCGCGCGGCCGTTTCGAACCAGATGACGCTTTGGCACGGATCGCCAGCGCCTGGCATCCGCGCGCCGATGTGGTACTGCCCGCACATACGCGACCTAGCGTAGAAGACCTGCTGGCGCGGATGCAAACCTACGCTGCCGGTGGTTATGCATTTGACCTTGAGGATAACGAACCCTCCATTCGCTGCGTCGCCGCCCCGGTTCGTGATGCGAGCCATGCGATTGTTGCGGCGATCAGCGTATCGAGCACCACCCCCTATATGCCGCATGAGCGCATGGCGGCGCTCCAAGGCGTGGTGATTGACGTCGCCCACGCATTATCGGCCGAACTGGGGTGTCCGACAGGCCGCTAGGGTGCGTCATTGGTGAATCGCGTATGGGTGTCGGCGATTGGTCGCGTGGCATCCACAACGCATTGCGTGAAGCATTCCAACATCTTTTTGCGCGGTTGAATGTTCCGTTCGAGTATGCCGATTTCACGATGGAATGTTTCTTGGCCGAGTGATAGCACACGCACCGCATCACCAAGGCGTAACGAAGCCGCCATCGGTACCAGCGCGACACCAACACCATGCGCCACAAGATCGACGATGGCCTGCAACTCGTCCAACTCGACAATCTCCTGCACATTGATGCGAGCGCGGCGCAGAAAGCGATCCACGAGACGGCCTCCGAACGAGCCCGTGTCGTAGCGGATAAAGGGTTGAGACCGAAGCGCGTCACGCCAAGCGGACGCCTGCATCGTCGCGGGTGCCAGTACGACATAGGGCTCACGACGCAGTGTACGCCAGCGCAATTCAGGGGGAATCGCAAAGGGTGGCTTGATCAGCACGGCCAGGTCGGCATCGCCTCCATCGACCATCGACAGCAGGTTCAACGACACGCCTGGTATCAGACGGACACGCCAGGCAGGCGCGGCATCGCGAAAACGCTGCAACGCCGGGACGAGGAAGGAAACTTGCGCCGATGCGATCGCGCCTACCCGTAACTGTCCGCCCTGCTCATTGTCTTCCTCGGGATGCGCGAGTCTGGCATAGACAGCCAGCAGTTCTTCCGCCACGGTGACGGCGCGCTTGCCGGCGGCATTCAATCTGGCGGACCGCCCCGTGCGATCAAACAGGGGGAATCCAAGTTCCTCTTCCAAGCGCTGCATCTGGGCGCTGACAGCCGATTGCGTTACGCCGATATGCGCACCGGCGCTCGCGAACGTGCCAAAGCGCACCACTGCAAGAAAGGTTTTCAGTTCGCGCATCATCGCGGCTTGCGTTAATGAGCCGCCGTCGGTTTACGATATTCCTCGAGCGTCATTCCCAACTCCTGCGCCGCTTCCCGGTCGTAGGCATCGGACAAGCGCTCGCGCTCGGCTGGATCGTCGACGCCAAGCCGCAGGAGATAGCGGTAGGGATCGAGGTTGAACATCCGCGCCTGCTGTCCAATCGCGCGTTCGATATGAAAGCGGCGCGTCTCGTCTTCGCTGACATCGTGCTGCCGTGCATCCGATATCGCGGCCATATCAATACGATTGGCAATCTTGGGGTTTTTTCGAGAAACCGACGGGTGGCTTCGGCCAATTGTTCGGGACTCATATAGCGGGCCTGTGGAGAGAGCAATGCACCAGGGGAAGATTCGCGCTACCGCCATCGGTTTCATTCGATAATGCGGCACGCCCATGATACTGTACAAACATACAGTGAAATAAGCAAGTGCCATCCGTAGCGGGTGCCGCGCGCTACACCGTGCTTTCGCGGATTGTGCAATCGGTGCGGGTTTTGACGCTAGGTTGCAATGCGGCACCGATGCCGGGTGCATCCGGCGCCAGCACGACGCCATCCTTGATCACGGGAAGCGCTGTCAGCAAATCGCCGTACCATGTCGACAGCGACGCACGGACGACTTCCTGGAAGATCGCGGTACGCGCGTGCAACGCCAGGTGCAGACCGGCGAACAACGCAATCGGACCGGTGCAGTCGTGCGGCGCCAGCGGCCGTGCATACGCTTCCGCCAACGCCGCAATCTTCCTCGCGCCAGTGAAGCCGCCACACCAGACCAAATCGAGCATCACGTAGTCCACGCCATCGGCGGCCAGCAGGTTGCGGAAGGCGGGCAGCCCGGACAATGTCTCGCTTGCGCAAATCGGCGCGCGCGTGCGGCGCCGGATGTCGGCAAGGGCATGGGCGTCGTCCATTTTCGATATCGGGTCCTCGACCCAGAAGATGTCGTATGGTTCGAGCGCCTGGCAAATGCGTAACGCCGTGGTGGCATTCCACAAGCTATGCAGCTCGCACATGATCTCGATCTTATTGCCCACCCGATCGCGGATGTCCTTGAACGGCTGGAGGCCGAGCTGGATCTGCTCCGTGCTGAGTTGATTCGCACTGTCCCCCGTTGCAAATCGGTCGAACGGCCAGATCTTCATGGCGCGATAGCCTTCCGAGAGCAGGCTTTCGGCCAGACCCCCCGCGTCGCGTTCAAACGCGATCTGGTCGTCATATGGCCCGACTGCCGCATCGTCGCCACCAATGACACGGCGACCGGCACCGCTGGTGTTGTAGTCATAGCCTGCGCAGGTGTTATAGACCGGGATGGACCGACGTGCGGCGCCGCCCAGCGCCTCGAAAACAGGAATGCCATGGCGTTGGCCGTGCAGGTCCCACAGCGCAATATCGATCGCGCTGGCGGCGCGAATTTCCGCCCCCGCACTGTGATACCCCACATAGGGCGCGCCCATCACGTCCGCGATTGCCGCAATGTCCCGCGCATCCTTACCCAGCAATTGCGCGCTGGCCACTTCATGGATAACCGCTTCCGCGGCCGTTGCGCCGCGAAACGTTTCCCCCAGGCCTACTCGGCCGTCATCCGTTTCCACTTCCACCCATAAAAGCTTCGGGCGCTGCGCGAGACGAAGCGTCCGTATCTTCGTGATCTTTGCCATGTCTCCCCCTATTTTTATGATAAGACATCCTATCACGCGTCGATTTTTGGGCTTATCGGGGTACTACCCGCGTCTGGCGCGATTCTTTTTTATAGCGTTGTCACGAGTAATAAAAACACTTGACGAGAACGGTGTTGTGTCGAAGTGATTTTGGTGGAAACCGTTGTCATCGGCTACAATCGCGCTGCCATGAGCACAAAACGTCCGCCCCGCTCGCCGCAGTCCCATGCGGCCACCGATGTCACGCACGACGTGCCGTCGCCGTCATCCGCCCCGTCGTCGGTGTCCACACCGGTACTTGCCGAATCGCCGTCCGCCGCGCCATTCGATGGCGATTTCACGCGCGTTGCCCTGATTGATGTCGCGCGTCGCGCCGGCGTGTCCACCGCGACGGTGTCGCGCGTGTTGAATGGTACGGCCATCGTGCGCGAGGATAAGCGCACCGCCGTGCGCAAGGCCTGCGAAGACCTGGGCTACGTCATCAATGGCGCGGCACGCGCGTTGTCGTCACGTCGGAGCAAGACTATTGGCGCGGTTGTCCCGACGCTGAAAACGCAGACGTTCTCGCGCATGCTGACGGCGTTCCAGCAACGTGTGCATGACGAGGGGTACACGCTGTTGTTGGCCAGTTCACAGTTCGATCCGCAGCTCGAGCTGCAGGAAGTGACAAATCTGCTCGAACACGGCATCGACGCATTGATGGTGGTGGGGCACACGCACGATCCGAAGATGTGGCAGCGCATTGCACGAAGCCGTACGCCCTGCATCCAGACGCTGTCCCTGGACCCTGACCATCCCAGTCTGGGATTCGACAACGCGGAAGTCGGACATCAGATCGCCGATCATCTTGTAGCGCTCGGTCATCGCTGCATTGGTGTGATCGTCGGGACGCCGTCGACCAACGATCGTGTCTCCGAGCGTAACGCCGGCATTCGCAAGCGGCTGGCGGAAGCGGGCCTGACGTTGCCTGACGATCGCGTCATCGCGGATGCGTTCAGTCTGGAAGAGTCGCGCGAGGCGATGTTGCGGCTGCTGGCGCAACCAGGCGATCGACCCACGGCGATCATCTGTGGCAACGACCTGCTGGCGTTTGGCGTGTTGCTGGCGGCCCGGGCATCGGGCCTGCGGGTGCCGGAAGACGTCTCCATCGTCGGCTTCAATAACTACGACTTTGCCGCCCATTTGTCACCGCCATTAACCACAGTCAGCGTCGATCTGGTTCAGGTGGGCACGGATTCGGCGGATTACCTAATGCGCGAACTACGTGGTCGCCCGCGTATTGCTTTGCCGCGTGTACCGACGGAATTTGTCATACGCGGAAGTACCGGTCCTGTACCTGTCTGACCGGAACGCGTCGCCCAAGGAATGCATATATCGGGTAAATCACCGTCGCAACATCACGTGTGGATTTGGTATGGCGACGGCGGGCTGTCAGAACGTGTAGCGCTGCCAGGCGGCTTCGCGCACGGCCTTCAACGCCGTGGCGCGTTCGCGCAGTAAGTTCTGGGCCGTTCGCAGGTCGGTCAATTCGAAGCGGATGGTGTCACCGGGCGCGCACTGCGCCAGTTTACCCAGATCCGCGCCAATCACCTGGACAATTTTAGGATAGCCGCCGGTGGTTTGACGTTCCGCCATCAACACAATGGGCTGACCGTTTGGTGGCACCTGCATCGCGCCGAAGGTAATGGCCTCCGAGAGGATGTCGCGCTTGGTCGCACGATCGAGTACGGGTCCTTCAAGGCGATATCCCATCCGGTCCGACTGCGTGGTGATCGTGTAAGGTTGGCCAAGCAGTGTCTCGCGCGCGTGATCGTCGAAATGGTCCCATTCCCGTCCCGGCATGACGCGCACGGTGTCACCTATCCGGTCCTTGAGCAGGGCGTTCAGGACCGTGCTTTCGAACGGCAGCGCCGGCAAGTCGATCTCGTGCGAACAGGCGCGCAGTGTGTCGCCCGCTTTCAACGCGCGTCCATCAAGTCCACCGACGCGGCCGCGTAGATAGGTGCTGGCGCTGCCCATGAAAATCGGTGCGTCAAAGCCGCCGCGTATCGCCAGGTAGCAACGCACGCCATGTACGCGGCGGCCAAACGTCAAGCGTTCGCCGGCACGCACGGCGGTAGGTTCGGCTTGATTGACGGGAATACCATCGATCTCGGCGGACAAATCGGCCCCGCATAGCGCGATGACGGCATGTTCCGTGAAGTGCAGTACTGGCCCGAGCATTGTGATTTCAATCGTGGGCGCATTCTCGTCGTTGCCCAGCACGACGTTCGCCAACGTCTGCGACAACGTATCCATTGCACCAGACACTGATAAACCGAGATGTTGGTGGCCGTATCGGCCCCGGTCCTGGAATGTGGATAACATGCCCGGTTTCACGACATCGATCGTCATACCGGTTGCTCCCTGGCAATCGCCTTGAACGTATCGCTATCGATAGGTACGAACTTGACGCGGTCGCCGGGCGACAGGAGAAAAGGCGATTCCGCCTTCGGGTTATAGAGCCGAAGCGGCGTCCGGCCCAGCAGATGCCAGCCGGTGGGCAGGTCGAGCGGCATGATGACGGTCTGTCGATTGGCGATCGATACCGTGCCCGCGGGAACAAGCATGCGAGGACTGGCACGCCGGGGCAGTGCGAAGCGCTGGTCCCACAATCCGAGATAGGGTGCACCCGGTGCGAAGCCGACCATGAAGACGCGCGCATCGGCACCGCTATGCGCGGCGATGAGCGCGTCGCGGTCCATGCCTGTCGAGTGCGCGACATCATCGAAGTCAGGCCCGTATTCGCCGCCATAGCACACCGGCACCTCGATAACGCGCGCGGTTATGTCGGTGCCTCCGTCATGTGCCGTGAGCAGAACATGCATTTCGCGGCACAGCGCGTCGAACGGTATCTCGTCGGCATTCACGTCGCAATCGGCGGCGTGGTGTGCATGTCCGCACACGATCTGTTCCGGAAGATAGTGAACCGCAACGCCTGCGAACATCGGCACGACATCGACAACGCCACGAATGGCTTTGGCGCGAACGCGGTCTGCGAAGCGGCAGGCGTGCTGGTTGACGTCGAGTGATATCGTCTGGCCGAATTCCACGATCAGACAGCAGTCACCCGATGGCATCAAGCGCGGCGCCTCAGGTGTACCGACGGGTAGCGGTGCGGACGTGGCTCCTATCGCTTGGCCGGGCGGCACACTGGCACCGGCGGCCGGGGCGATCGACGGGGCCGCTTCGATTTCTGGCATGGGTTTCCTGAAAAGAAGGGGAAACAAAACACGCAGCGTCTATTCTGCCACGACGCTTCTGCGCCATGCGCCTACTTCGCAAACAGCGAGTTGATGTTTTTGAATGCCTTGAATTCCAGTGCGTTACCTGACGGATCGAGGAAGAACATCGTCGCCTGCTCGCCGACTTCACCCTTGAAGCGGATATAGGGTTCGATGACAAACTTCGTGCTGGCGGCGACCAGGCGATCTGCCATTTGTTGCCACGCGTCCATTGATAGCACCACGCCGAAATGCCGTACCGGCACGCCATGGCCATCCACCGCGCTGGTTTTGTTGTGACCACATTCCGATGGCGCCAAGTGCGCGACGATCTGATGTCCGTGAAAGTTGAAGTCGATCCATTCGTCGGAACTGCGTCCTTCGGAACAGCCTAGGACCTCGCCGTAGAATTGACGTGCGACCGCGATGTCATGGACCGGGAAGGCAAGATGGAATGGCGGAATGGCGGCGGTTGTTTCGCTCATGATTGTCTGACCGGTTTACGTCGGCCCTGGTAAAAGCATTGGGGGTGTCGCGCGAATTTTTCGCGGAACGCAGTTGACAAGCGGCATTCTATCAATGCGTTTTACTGTTGAAAAACGATATTATTTAGTAATCGAGTATCAATAATATTGATGAATCGATGCTTCCAACGTGGGATGGCGCAGGCGTTGACGCCACGGCCAGCGTCTACGCCCATGTCACGTAGGTTAGTGCAGAATCTGCTCAAGGAAGCCGCGTGCGCGTTCGCTCTTCGGCTGGGTAAAAAACGATTCAGGGTCCGACTGCTCCACAATATGGCCTTGGTCCATGAAGACGACGCGGTCGGCCACTTCTCGGGCAAAGCCCATTTCGTGTGTCACGCACAACATCGTCATCCCTTCCTCCGCCAGCGTGCGCATGGTTTCCAGCACTTCTTTCACCATTTCCGGGTCTAACGCCGACGTTGGCTCATCGAATAGCATCACCTTCGGCTGCATGCAGAGGGCACGGGCGATTGCGACCCGTTGCTGCTGTCCCCCCGACATCTGTGATGGATACTTGTGCGCCTGATCGGCAATCCGGACCTTTTCGAGATAGTGCATCGCCAGTTCCCTTGCCTCCGCCGCTTTCATGCCACGGCCGTGTATGGGAGCGATCGTGCAGTTTTCGAGGATGGTCAGATGGGGGAACAGGTTGAAGCTTTGAAATACCATCCCGACGTCGCGGCGAACGGCGGCAATATCCTTCGTATTGTCGGTCAGTACGTGGCCGTTGACTTGAATCAGGCCGCCATCATGCTTTTCCATTCGATTGATGCAACGGATCAGCGTCGACTTCCCGGAACCCGACGGTCCACAGATGATGATCTTCTCGCCTTTCTGCACATCGAGGTCGATTTCGGAGAGCGCCTGGAACGTGCCATAGCGCTTGTAAACGGCCTCCAGCAGCACGATCGACGACCGGCGCCGCAGGGGAGTGACCGCCGGAGCGGGGGTTTCTAGTATCTCGGACATCAGGTACTCCGCGCAATCTCAGGAACAAAAGCCGACAAGTAAACCCGCCGCCTGTCGAGGTGTACGTTGGTTTGGGTGGCAAGCCATCCGGCCTGACCCGCCGAACCCACACAGGGATTCCCCTTATTATCCGGATACAAAAGAACGATGCAAAACGTAACATGTTACGTAATGGCCGGGCATGGTATTGCGTGCATCCAATGTTGGATATCCGCCGCAAGTATGCGTTTCCGAGCGATTGTCAGCATCGCTTGAAAATCAGCGGGCGAGGACGGCAGGCTCTTCGACAAAACCGGTGCGGCATTGCGATGTCGGATATCACGGGTAACACGCAAGGCGGCATCAAGGTGTCTAGGATGTGGAGGAGGCGTACGCGAGGCGTGGAAACAGGCCGATTGGCCGACTCGTGTGGGGGCAGGGGCTGCGTTAAAGTTTGATGCGTCAAATGCATTAAAGCAAACACGACCAACCGGCAAAGGGGATCCTCTTGGAACCTGTACGGAACAATGACGTGGCGCGGCTCGAGCCCGCGGTTACGACGTCGCGCACGCGCGTGATTCTGGATACCGATCCTGGTGTCGACGACATGCTGGCGATGTGCATGCTGCGTGCTACCTCGTCGATCGACTTGCTGGGCATCACCACGGTGTTTGGCAACGCGCCGCTCGATCAAACCACGCGCAATGCCTTATTGCTTGCGGAGCGTTTCGACTTGCGCTGCCCGGTCGTGCGTGCGCTGCCGTGCCGATGCCTGGGGCGCCAGCGCCACGCTATGCGCTAGATGT
>NZ_LAQU01000043.1 GCF_000970345.1 Robbsia andropogonis
CGGCATTCCGATTCAGCAGGTCAATCCCTTCAAGCAGCGCCGGCAGCGGACTCGGCCCACCATCGATGATCGCCGCGGAGCGATCCGGCGTGCCAGGCAGATTAGCCACCAGCAGCGCCAGATGATCTTGATCGCACGTCGCCGGCGTCAAGTCGATGACCCGCTGCATGAAATCGACCGTCGCCAATGGCCCCATGCCGCCTAATACGCCGATCAACGGCTTCGCTTTGTGTGCCATGGTTCCCCGGGCGCTTATCTTGAAAACGCTGATTTTACGCCGACGTCACCTATTTCAGTAGACAACACGCTTCAATCGGTTGTCGCGCAACCTCCACCACGACAGAAACGAAGCGACATCGCATATCGGCGCTATTTCATGTGCCGGATCGAGTATGACAAGGTTTTGAGTTGCCGCTATCCATGCCGCGCAGATTTGCCTCGACGATACAACCTATATTTATTAAGGATAACTGGATTATTTAATCAACATTATCGTAAAAAATAGATGCTTTTCACGATGACGGGACTGACGACAACAAGGTTTAACACGTGATTAAATAATCAGCATACCAAACCATGATGGCAAAAACAAAAAGGGGCCGAAGCCCCTTATTCTCGAAACGATTTCCTGTTTCAGGATCTATTCCGAACCGCCACGGCAAGCCCTGGCAGCGTATTCTGGCGGAGACGAAGGGATTCGAACCCTTGATGCAGTTTTTGGCCGCATGCTCCCTTAGCAGGGGAGTGCCTTCGACCTCTCGGCCACGTCTCCGGTACATCCATTCACTTGTTGCTGCGTGCTACCGGGCAATCTTCAAGCGAAGCGAGATAATAGCCTTTGAATGCAAAAAGGTCAAATAGTTTGAGAAAAATATGACTGTTTTGTATTCACACGCCCTATCTCGTCACGGCCACCTCAACCGTTGACCGGCAAATCCAGCTCAAACGCCTTGTGCAATGCACGCACCGCCAATTCCATGTATTTTTCATCAATCAGAACCGAGATCTTGATTTCCGACGTCGAGATCATCTGGATATTGATGCCCTCTTCGGACAATGTGCGGAACATCATGCTGGCCACGCCCACATGCGAGCGCATGCCCACACCGACCACCGAGACCTTCGACACCTTCGGCTCACCCAGGATCCTGCCCGCCGCGACATGGTCCTTGACCTGCGCATTCAAGATTTCCAGTGCGCGCACATAGTCGCCACGCGGAACCGTGAATGTGAAATCGGTCTTTCCTTCCACGCTCTGATTCTGGATGATCATGTCGACTTCGATGTTCGCGTCGGCCACCGGGCCCAGGATCTGATAGGCAATGCCCGGCCGGTCAGGCACACCGATCACCGCGATCCGCGCTTCGTCACGCTGGAAGGCAATGCCCGAAATAACCGCTTTTTCCATGGTCTCGTCTTCTTCAAAGGTAATCAGGGTGCCCGAATGCATTTCCGTTTCGAGCGCAATCATCGGATCGGTCAGACTCGACAACACACGGGTCTTGACGCGGTATTTACCCGCGAACTCGACCGATCGGATCTGCAGCACCTTCGAGCCGAGGCTCGCCATTTCCAGCATTTCCTCGAAGGTCACCCGATCGAGCCGGCGTGCCTCATCCACTACCCGAGGGTCCGTCGTGTATACACCGTCGACGTCCGTATAGATAAGGCATTCCGCAGCTTCCAACGCCGCCGCAATCGCCACCGCGGACGTATCCGAGCCACCTCGCCCCAGGGTCGCGACATTGCCGTTTGGATCAACCCCTTGGAACCCGGTGATGACCACCACCTTGCCGGCATCGAGATCGGCGCGCACCTTTGTGCCGTCAATACTTTCGATACGCGCTTTGCTGAAGGCGCTATCCGTGCGCACCGGCACTTGCCATCCGGCATAGCTGACCGCCTGCAACCCCTCGGCCTGCAATGCGAGCGCCAGCAGACCGACGCTCACCTGCTCGCCCGTGGCAGCAATGGCGTCCAGTTCGCGCGGGTCCGGTTGCGCCGATATTTCATGGGCGAGTTTCAACAGGCGGTTCGTTTCGCCGGACATCGCCGACGGCACGACCACCATTTTGTGACCGGCACGATGCCACTTCGCCACCCGCTTCGCGACGTTTTTGATGCGCTCGATAGAGCCCATCGACGTGCCGCCGTACTTATGAACAATCAGAGACATTGTGTTGTGAAGTCTTTCGCGCTTGGCTGAACCGGACGACGACATGGTCGCCGGTAAGAATGACGGAACGGCAATTCCGAAAAATAAAAAGTACAGGATGAATCAATGAAAAACAAGCGGAATCGGCGGGAACACCCCGATCGATCACTCAGTCGGCCGTGTCGGCCCACCAGACTGTGACCGTCGGACCATCAAGTTCCACGACTTCCGGCAGATAGCCACCCACATAAGGGACAAAACAGAGTTGCCCATCCACGTAAAGCAGTGGCGCGTCGCGCTGCCACACCGGCACGCCGGCCCCCTGATAAAGCTGTTTCAACGTCCTTTGTGGCCGACGGGCGCCAAGCCGCATTCGCTCGCCGCCCATGCGCGGTCGTGCCGCCAGGTGCCGCCCCATCAAGGCAGCCAACGGCACCACCCACGCCAAGCGGGCGACGGGATCCGAAGCGATCGCCTTGGTCATGTCCTCGTCGGTCGACGCATCAGTGCTCGCGGCACTGCCCACACGGGCGAGACCGTTGGGATGAGATACGTCGCCCGTCCCTTCGCGGGAAAAATAAAAGCAACCGGGCCAGCCCGGTGGCGACCATCGCGACTCCCCCGCGTAGCGCAAGCCGTCCATGACGATCTTACCCGGCGAATCCGCACGCAACACCCGGGGCGCATTGGGCCGCATTGCCACCCAATGAACCCTGCCGCGATAGATCTGCAAGCAATGGCCGGCGTGCGCGATGCACGCCCTTTGCCCCGGCACGACGCCCTTTCCCACGGTCTGCGCCACCATTTCGGCGAGCCGTGCGGCGGAGGGTGCCGGCAAACCTTGGCACCGCGTCCAATGCCGGAGCAGATTTTCGATCCGCGGCAGCGACATCGTGCGCAACGCGCTGAGCGAGAGCCCGTCGTCATCTGGGAGGCGGCATTGCGCCCAGTCGTCCTCGGCCAACACGGTCATTAATTGCTGCGACGCGGCGGCATGTCGCGCCACGCGCGCCAATGTTGTTCGGTACGCGGGGAAATGCGCGGCGATGACAGGCATGACATCATGCCGCAACGCATTACGTGTAAATCGGTTATCGTCGTTCGACGCGTCATCGACCCACCGCACGCCACGCCGCGATGCATAAGCCGCCAGCGTTTCACGAGTCACGCAAAGCAAGGGGCGATACCACCGCAGCGCAGCCAGGGGCTTGTCGATGCTTGTCGGGACATCGTCACGCATCATTGGCATCGCGGCCAAACCAGGCAACCCGGCCCCTCGCAGCAGTTGCAACAACACCGTTTCTGCCTGGTCGTCGGCATGGTGACCGAGCAACATCGTGTCGATATCGTTGGCCGCCGCCGCCGCGCGCAACGCGCGATAACGCGCTTGACGGGCTGCAGCCTCGATGCCCTCGCCGCCGTCGGACGGCACCGCCACGCGCAACGCGATAAAAGCCACGCCTAAAGTGGCACAAGCTGCGGCGCAATGCGCGACCCAATCATCGGCGACCGCCTGCAAACCGTGATGAACGTGGAACGCGACGCAACGCGATGCGCCCAAGACCTGCACACTGGCATCGAGCAAGACACTGGAGTCGAGGCCACCACTGAAGGCGATACCGACACGCGGATGCACGGCACCAGAAAGCGTTGGTGCGACAGCGTCCGCACACGCTTCGGATTCATCCGCAAGGTCAGGCAACGGGGCAGAAAGCGCATCGCGCACCGCTGCCCAGACGGACAGCGTGCAATCGACGTCAGTTGGAACGGTTTTCCTTGAACTTGCCATAGGCCATCAACCGTCCCATCCGGCGTTCACGCAATTCCTTCGTACTCATGCCCTGGAATTGACGCAATGCGTCGTTCAACGCGCGGCGCAACAGCACGGCCATGCCCTTCGGATCACGCTGCGCGCCACCCAATGGTTCATTGACGATCTTGTCGATCAAGCCAAGCGCCTTGAGGCGATTCGCCGTCAGACCCAGCGCCTCGGCGGCCTCAGGCGCCTTTGCCGCGCTCTTCCACAGAATCGAGGCGCAACCTTCCGGCGAAATCACCGAATAGGTCGAGAATTGCAACATCTGGACGACGTCGCCCACCGCAATCGCCAATGCGCCACCAGAGCCTCCTTCGCCAATGATCGTCGCGATAATCGGCACCTTCAGTTCGGCCATCACGTACAGATTGCGTCCAATCGCTTCCGACTGACCGCGCTCCTCGGCGCCAATCCCTGGATAGGCGCCAGGCGTATCGATGAACGTGAACAGCGGCAGACCAAACTTCTCCGCAAGACGCATCAGACGCTCCGCCTTACGATAGCCTTCGGGACGTGACATACCGAAATTGCGCAGCGCACGCTCCTTCGTGTCACGCCCCTTCTGCTGACCGATCACCATGCAAGGCTGACCATTGAACCGTGCAAGACCACCAACGATCGACAGATCGTCCGCGAAGGCCCGGTCACCATGCAACTCATGAAAATCGGTGAATAGGTCGTTGACGTAATCCAGCGTGTATGGACGTTGCGGATGCCGCGCGATTTGCGATACTTGCCAAGGCGACAAATTCGCATAGATGTCCTTGGTCAACTGCTGGCTCTTGCGCGACAGCCGTTCGATCTCTTCCGAAATATCGACGGCCGAATCGTCCTGGACGAAGCGAAGTTCCTCGATCTTCGCTTCGAGCTCGGCGATCGGCGACTCGAAATCCAGAAATGTCGTTTTCATGTAATAGGAATCCTCGTATTCCGACAGACGCGTATTCTACACGCGCTCGCACGGCAACCCGCCTCAAATGGTTGCGTCAGTACGTCACCGGCACCGGCTCGATACTTCGCCACATATACCATGTCGCGACAGTCCGCCACGGCGCCCAATTGGCCGCAACTTCACGCGCCTCGCTGCGCGTCACCGGTTCACCGCTGAAGTAATTGACGCTGATCGCCTTGATCAGGCCCAAATCGTCTAACGGGAGTACATCGGGACGCAACAAATTAAAAATAAGAAACATTTCAGCCGTCCACCGTCCGATGCCCCGGATTTGCGTCAACTCGGCGATGACCGCCTCGTCTTCCATATCGTTCCATCGGTCCGGATGCAGCGAACCATCGGAAAACCGCAGCGCCAGGTCCGTCATGTATTCCACCTTGCGTCGCGACAAACCACATTGCGCCAGACGCGCGGCGTCTAGCGCGCCAACTTCCGCCGCCGACATCGCCGGACAGGCGTCCAGCAAACGTTGCCAGATCGCCTGCGCGGCTTTCACTGAAATCTGCTGACCAACAATCGAGCGTGCCAGCGTGGTAAACGCATCACCTCGTACGCGCAGATGCACGGGTGCACTGCGCGGAATCAGCTTCTTCATGATCCGGTCGCGTTTGACGAGGTCCACGCACGCGCGCTCCCAATAGTCGGGGCTGGCGAACGCTTCCGACAATTCGCCCGGCAGCAGGGTCTGCCTACGCTGCGTCACATGCGCCGCCAGTCGGTGATCCCACCGGGACGATCTTCCAATGCCACTCCCGCTTCGAGCAAGGCCTGACGAATCGCATCCGCCTGGGCAAAATCCTTCGCTTGCTTGGCTGCCTTGCGCGCGGCGATCCGCGCCTCGATGGCAGGCACGTCCAGCGCGCCATCGATGGCTTTTTCCTCGGCACCGCCGCCATCGCCCGCACCCGCGGGCTGTGCCGCCTGCAAAAAGGCACGCGGCGTGCGGACCAGCAAACCGAGAATGCCCGCCAGCGCACGTAAGGCATCCGCCAACGCTGCGGATTTGGTTCGGTTCAATTCGGCGGCCATCTCAAATAAGACCGAGATCGCCATCGGCGTATTGAAGTCGTCGTTCATTGCCGCGCGAAAACGCGCCGCGTACGGCGTCGACCAGTCCAGTGCGGCAGCACCCGTTGTCGCGTCGCCAACCGGTTGCGCGCTGACGCCGTCCCGCACGTCATCGGTATCGCGCAGCGCGGTATATAGCCGCGTCAGGCCTTGCCGGGCATCGTTCAGATGCGCGTCACTGTAATTCAGCGGACTGCGATAATGCGCGCGCGCGATGAAGAAGCGTACGACTTCGGCATCAAAGCGAGAGAGTACATCGCGGATCGTGAAAAAATTATTCAACGACTTCGACATTTTCTCGTTGTCTATCTGCACATGGCCGTTATGCATCCAGACATTCACGAACGGCTTGCCATTTGCCCCTTCACTTTGCGCGATCTCATTTTCATGATGCGGGAACTGCAGATCCTGGCCGCCGCCGTGGATATCGAACTGCTCCCCCAACAGCGCGCAACTCATGGCCGAGCATTCGATATGCCAGCCTGGCCGCCCTTCGCCCCAGCGCGACGGCCATCGCGTATCAGCCGGTTCGTCGTCCTTCGAGCGCTTCCACAGCACGAAGTCGAGCGGGTCCTGTTTGGCGTCGTTCGATGCCACGCGCTCACCGGCACGCAAATCTTCCAGCGACTTTCCCGACAGACGGCCATAACCGCCAAACTTGCGCACCGCATAATTGACGTCGCCGTCAACGGCCTGATACGCATAGCCGTGCCGTTCGAGCGCCTCGATCATGCCTAGCATCTGCGGCACGAACGCCGTCGCACGCGGCTCGATATCCGGGCGTGCCACCCCCAGCGCGGCGGCATCCTCGTGCATGTAACGGATGAAACGGTCGGTCAGTGCGGCAATGGTCTCGCCGTTCTCAACCGCACGGCGAATGATCTTGTCGTCGATATCGGTGATGTTGCGAACGTAAGTAACCTGGTAGCCGAGTGCGCGCAACCAGCGTTGCACCAGGTCAAATACCACCATGACACGGGCGTGCCCCACGTGACAATAGTCGTAGACGGTCATGCCGCACACGTACATCTTTACTTCGCCCGGCTTCATTGGCACGAAAGTTTGTTTGTCGCGCGCGAGCGTATTGTAGATGCGAAGCGAATCCATAGACGATGCGGGAGCCGGGGTCAAAGCCTGAAGCGCAAAACGTCGGGCGGTTCCCCGGAACGGCCCGACGTTTTGCCAGAGCTGGGAAGTATAGCATTGGCTCCCCACCTTGCCCACAGCGGACCCGCTGGCGCTACCATGCGGAGTGGCCGATCGCGACGCCGCGATGCGCGTTCTCCGGGAAATGTCCGGGCATTTTGCTAGAATGCACGGCAGCCAATACTCCACACCGTATTCGACACCGTGCTCATGAAACAATTCAGGGTCAGCCAGGGCGACCTTTCGCGCATTGCCGCGCACTTCGGCAATATCGTACCTGCAGTCCCTGCAGACCCCATCGGCAACGGTCCCGGGTCTGACATGGCATGTGAAGGCACGACCGCAGTCCGCAGCGGACGCCCCCTCGCGATACCCGCACGCGGACCGCGCGGCGTCGCCAGACGGGCGGGGGCCTCGCTGCTGCTGGCCGCGGGCTGCATGCTCGCGCCCTACGTAGTGCAAGCACAGGTGGTTCGCCCGCCCGACAATGTTTACCGGGACGAAACGCCCGACGCCGACGCCGCCATTGCATCCGGCAAGCTGCAAAAAGCGATCACTGACTTGGACAAGCGCATCGCCTCGCATCCGCGCGATGTGCAGGCCCGCTTCAAGCGGGCCACGCTGCTTGCCGAACTGGGACGTGACGACGACGCAATCAAGGCATTGACGCAAATCACGCAGACCTATCCGGAATTGCCGGAACCTTACAACAATCTCGCCGCGTTGTACGCGAAACACGGCCGCTTCCAGGAAGCCCGCGCAACACTGGAAACCGCCCTGGCGGCCAACCCGAACTTCTCGTTGGCACGCCGCAATCTTGGCGATATCTATTTGCGCCTTGCCGCGGACGCGTATGCGCGTGCGGTGCAGCAAAACCCCTCGGACCGGCTGGCCGATGCCCGGTTGAACGAGGTACGCGCGATCATTACCCGTACCCCGGCGAATTCGGAGGCGCTCGCACAGCCACGCCCGGATCGGGCCCCGCCACAACGCCATACGACGGCGCAACCGCCGAATGCGCGTGAATTCGTACCCAGCATGGGTGGCCAGCCACCCACCATCCTGCCCGAAAACCAGTCAAACGGTTCGACCACCAATAACGGCAACACCGGTTATTAACGCCGTGGCGTGGGACACCCGCCTACGCCATGCTCGAAGGAGCCTCGATGTTTTCCACGCACCGCAGCCGCCATCGCGCCAGCCCTCTCTGGGCCTTGCGACGCATTTTCTCGATGTCCCTCTGCGCCATGATGGCGTTGGTGATATCCGGCGTCACGATGACTTCTGCCAGCCACGCGCAATCCCCTTCCGGGACCGTGCATCCGCACGTGCTACTGCATACAAGTGACGGTGATATCCAGTTGGAACTGTTTCCGGAAAACGCGCCGAAGACGGTAGCGAATTTCCTCGGCTATGTGAAGGAAGGCCATTACAACGGCTTGATCTTCCACCGCGTCATTCCCGGTTTCATGATTCAGGGCGGTGGGTATGATGTGAAAATGAAGGAACGCGCGACGCATGCGCCGATCCCGCTTGAGGCACGCGGCGGCTTGCATAACCAGGTGGGCACGGTTGCCATGGCACGGACCAGCGATCCGAATTCGGCGACGTCGCAGTTCTTCATCAACACGGCGGACAATTCGAACCTGGACTATCCGCGCCCGGACGGCAACGGATATGCCGTGTTCGGCCGCGTGACGGCCGGCATGGACGTCGTGAAGAGAATCGAGGCGACGCCCACCACCTCGACCGGCGCGATGCAGGACGTACCGCAGACGCCGGTCATCATCGAATCGGCCAGGATCGAATAAGTCCGGATCGCACGACACCGGGCACGAGCCCCGGGGCGGCCCGATCGAGCACGCATCAGGCGCGGCGGCCTGCCTGCCGCGCGCAAACGTTTCCACCAACGCATTGCGTATTATTAACGAAGGAGGCCAACATGGCTGTGGAACTGCATACGAACAAGGGCATCATCAAGATTGCACTCGAAACGGAAAAAGCACCGAAGTCGGCAGCGAACTTTATCGCATACGTAAAAGCCGGACACTACGACAATACCGTGTTCCATCGCGTCATCAGCGGCTTCATGGTGCAAGGCGGTGGTTTCGAGCCTGGCATGACGCAAAAGCCGACACAGGCACCGATCGAAAACGAAGCGAACAACGGCTTGAAGAACGACAAGTACACAGTCGCAATGGCGCGGACGAACGACCCGCATTCCGCCACCGCGCAGTTCTTCATCAACGTCACGGACAATGACTTCCTGAACTTCTCGTCGCCCACTCCGCAGGGTTGGGGCTACGCCGTGTTCGGCAAGGTCATCGAAGGCACGGATGTCGTGGACGTGATCCGCCAGGTCAAGACCGGCAGCAAGGGCTTTCATCAGGACGTACCGGTGGAAGACGTGATCATCGAGAAAGCCGTCATCGTCGACTGAGACGATTTGGCCACACGTCGCACGCGGATTCTTTGATGCCCCTTGCCGCCCAGCGCGCATCGCTATTTCTCTCCGACCTGCATCTGAGTCCGACGCTCCCGCGTACGACTAACGCGTTCACGCGGTTTATCGACGCGGTGGACCCGGCGGACGTCGCCGAGGTCTATATTCTCGGTGACCTATTCGAGTTCTGGATAGGGGACGATATGCTGGAAGCCGCTTTCGAGTCGGATGTCGCCGCGCGGTTAGCCACGCTGCGTCAACGCGGCATCGCGCTGTACGTCATGCACGGCAACCGTGATTTCCTGATGGGACGCCGCTTTGCGCACGCTGCAGGGGCGACATTGATCAACGATCCAATGGCGATCGATCGCTTCGCGCGCCGCTACGTGCTGACGCACGGCGACCTGCTTTGCACCGATGACATTCCTTATCAACGGTTTCGTCGCGTGGTGCGCTGGCGATCGCTGCAATGGCTCTTTTTACGCTGGCCCTTACGCTGGCGCATGGCCCTCGCCGCCCGTATTCGCGCCAACAGTGCGCGACAGGGGGGTACGCGAATGGTCTATACCGATGTCAATCGCGAGGCGGTCCAACACCTCTACCGGCGTTTCGCAGCCGACCGCATGATCCAGGGCCATACGCATCGCCCGGCCCGTCATGACGATGGTCCCGCGGCAGCGCCGCATCACGATGCCCCCGCACCGATGAGCACCGATACGGTGACCGATATTGCTGGGAATCGCCTCATCCGCTGGGTATTGACGGATTGGGAGCTTGACGGGGCAAGTCCCCGCGCCGCCTTCCTGCGTGTGGACGCGACCGGGGAAGCGATTGTCACGCTCCGTTAGCAACATGCCCGCCGCGGCGATCAGTCGCGCTTCGTCCCGCGCGCGGCATCCGGCTTTACCTCCAGCAGGATGTGCTTCGCAATCCCGCGCAGGATATTGACCTCCTCCCGCTCCAGGCCACTACGGCCGAACATCTGTCGTATTCTCGCCATCAGCTTCTTTGGATGAGCAGGATCAAGAAACCGCAGCGCGATCAATGCTTGCTCGAGATGACCGTACATGCCCTCGATATCGTCGGCGCGCGCGCGCTCGGCAAACGATGCATCGCTTGCCATGGCTGGAGTGGCAACCGCCAGGCGCATCTCGTACGCCAAGACCTGGATCGCCTGCGCCAAATTCAAGGAACTGTAGGCCGGATTCGCCGGAATATGGGCTATCGCGCTGCATCGCGCGACATCCTCGTTCGACAACCCCGTGCGCTCATTGCCGAAGACAAACGCGACACGGTACCCCGTCACGAGGGCATTCATTGCTTGTTCGGCGGCAGCGCGCGGTGCGGTCAGTGGCGGGCCATATTCACGCGGGCGCGCGGACAAGGCGACCGACCAGTGCACGCCCCACAGCGCATCGTCGAGCGTGGACACGACCCGGGCCCCCGCCAGCACGTCATCGGCCCCACTGGCCATCGCCTGAGCCTCAGGATCAGACTGGACATCGGGCAAACGGGGCGAAACCAATACCAACTCGGAAAAGCCCATCGTCTTGATGGCCCGCGCGGCCGCACCGACGTTGCCCGGATGACTGGGCGACACGAGCACGAACCGGACCCTCGAGAATGGGTCATTGCCGCCATCTGAGCCCTCCGCCACCTCTCGCGGCCGGTTTGGAGGGGATTGATCAGTTGACACGGCGGAAAGCCCGGTGTGGGGGTCGACAGGAATCCCGGAAGCGGTCGCAGACATGAGCGTGGATATGAAACGCGTAAAAAGAGAACGAAACGGCGCGTAATGCGGTGGTTCGACACTGCTGGCGGCGGGCCGTCACCTGCCCGCGTGGCAGGATACACGCCACAGCGTACATTTTGTCGCGAACGCAACGCCCGAGTCGGATAAAATATCGGTTTAGCGACGGTTTTCCGTCCGGGACGCGTGCGCGACCACCCTATCGACAAAATCGGTCGTGGGCGGCGACCGCGAGCACGGCGCATCTCCCGGCGGCGCAAAAACCGGTCGGCACGAACAGGATATCCTATGCATCAGCGTTCCCCCATGCTCAACATGGCCGTCAAGGCGGCTCGCGCAGCCGGCAGTATCATCAACAGGGCGTCGCTGAATCTCGACCAGATCAAGGTCGAGCAGAAACAGACGAACGATTTCGTGACCGAAGTCGACAAGTCCGCCGAGAGGGCCATTATCGACATTCTGCTTGGCGCTTACCCGTCGCACTCGGTTCTGGCGGAAGAGTCGGGTACGACGGATAATCGGTCCGAGTATCAATGGGTCATTGATCCGCTAGACGGCACGTCGAATTTCATTCACGGCTTTCCCTATTATTGCGTGTCGATCGCGCTGTTGCATCGGGGCGTGGTCACGGAAGCGGTGGTCTACGATCCGAATCGCAACGACCTCTACACCGCCACCCGGGGCTCGGGCGCATTCCTGAACGAGAAGCGCATCCGCGTCGGTCGTCGTGACCGGCTCGCAGACGGATTGATCGCAACGGGCTTTCCGTTCAAGGATCTGGCCGGACTGAAGCACTATATGCAATTGTTCGTCGAAATGACGAAGTCGTGTGCCGGCCTCCGTCGCCCGGGCGCCGCGGCGCTCGATCTGGCCAATGTCGCCGCCGGTCGCCTCGACGGATTCTTCGAACAAGGCCTGTCGCCATGGGACGTGGCCGCGGGTAGCCTGCTGATCACGGAGGCCGGCGGCCTCGTCGGCAACTACCTGGGCAACGGCGATTTCATCGACAGTGGTGAAGTGATGGCCGCCAACCCGAAGATTTTCGCCAATATGGTCCGCGTGCTCGGGTCTTACTCCACACTTCGCCCGGCCACTGGCGCTGCGATAGGCGGCACTGATGCCGTCAAGACAGGCGCGGGCGATTGAAAAAGGGTTTTTACACGATCATCGCGGCGCAATTCACGTCCTCACTCGCGGACAATGCGCTGCTGATCGCAGCGATCGCACTGCTATCGGACCGCCACGCGGTCCCCTGGCTGACCCCGCTGCTCCAATTGTTCTTCTCGATCTCCTATGTGTTGCTGGCCCCCTTTGTCGGGGCCTTTTCGGATTCGATGCCGAAAGGCCGCGTGATGCTGCTGGCCAACACCCTGAAAGCGGTCGGCTGCCTCCTGATGCTGTTTGGACTCCATCCGATCCTGGCTTACGGCATCGTCGGCGTTGGCGCAGCCGCCTATTCCCCCGCCAAATACGGCATCCTCACGGAATTGTTGCCGGCACGTGACCTTGTGAAGGCGAATGGGTGGATCGAAGCCGCCACGGTGGGTTCCACCATCATCGGGACCGTTCTCGGCGGCGCGCTCGTGGCACCCGCCGTCGGTCACCTGCTTGGCGCATGGCATGTGCCCCTGCTCGACACGGCGGCACGAGGCGCCATGTTCGTGGTGATGGTGTGTTACGCCGCCGCCGCGCTGATCAATATCGGCATTCCAGATACCGGGGCGCGGTATCCCGCACGCGCATTGTCGCAGCCCATGGTCCTGGCACACGATTTCGCGCATGCCTTCCGCGTGCTATGGCATGACCGGCTAGCGCAAATCGTACTCGCCGTCACGACGATGCTGTGGGGTGCTGCCGTGACGCTGCAATTACTGGTGTTGAAATGGGCGCAGGTGTCGCTGGGCACGACGTTGTCCGGCGGTGCGGTGCTGCAAAGCGTGATTGGCATCGGCCTGGCCGCGGGCGCGGCGCTGGCCGCCACCCGCCTTCCGCTGCGCCGGTCGATGGCGGCGCTACCGGTAGGCATCGTCACCGGGTTCGCCATTATCGGTCTGGCCTTTTTCAACCGTCATACCTTACCGACCAATGGCAGTTGGTATATCGGCGACTATGCGATTCCTTTCTATATGCTCGCCGCTTATCCAATGATGGCGATCATCGGTGCGCTGTCGGGCTTCTTTGTCGTCCCCATGAACGCCGTCCTCCAGCATCGTGGTCATATGCTGCTAAGCGCCGGCCATTCGATCGCGGTGCAGAATTTCAATCAGAATATTGCGGTGCTCCTGATGCTTGGCCTGTACGCAGTCATGCTCCAGCAGGACATACCGATCCCATGGATCATCAGTTTTTTTGGCGTTGTCATCTGCCTGTTGATGGCCTGGATGATGTTGCGTCATGCGCGTAACGTGCGCCTCCACAATGTCAATGCCGTGCTGCAGGAGGCGATGCACGACACGGAAGCCGACGTCCGGACGCACTGATGGCACCATCGGGGCGTCCAGTAGCAACTGGCTTACGTGTCGGACTCGCAAGCCGCTCCGGCAAAACGCCCCAACCTCCGGTAGACTGAAAAGAAACGTATCGGGGCAGACCCGCCCGGTACGCACAATGTCATGGGAGGAACGATATGGGACTGTTCAAAAGCAAGAGTGCCCAAGCCGCGGACGCGGCATTGGAACAAGCACGTGAATTGAGCGCGCAAGCAGCGGCTCAGGCCACCCAGGCAGCGGCCCGGGGTCAAGCGGCGATCGACAGCGGAGGCAACCGCCTGAAGCAATTATTGTCGGAACTCGAATCATTGGTGACGCCGAAAGTGGAAGCGGCACTGCCCGTCGTGCGCCAGCGCACCGATAAGGTGATCGCCCGCTTGAATGCGCGCGGACAGGACCTGTCCAAGGATCTGCAGCAAGCGGTAGGCAATGCCGACGCATACGCAAAGAAGAATCCCTGGCACATTGTCGGCGCCGCTGCCGGCGTGGCGTTGCTGATCGGCTTTCTGGCGGGTCGATCCTGACAGATTGCGCGTCCAGGCGACGCGCATTGCCTGATACGGGCAACCCTGTTCCGCAGGGGGAAACGTCGTGCCACATGCTGGTTTTAACCCGTGCATCGCATGGCACGTCGTATTTTCGGAGTGGGCGTATTGATTAGCACTGCTGGACTCTTATGATGGGGGCCGTTACGACCCGCTCAAGATGTCCATCATGCCGCTCGCAGTTCCGCTTGCCTACTTTCCCTCTTCCAAACGACGCGTTTCATTGCTGCGTGACGCTTCAATAAGCGCCACGGCACACATCCTCCCCCGACAGCATCTTCAACGCGCCATCCAATCGATGCGCCATCACACGGTGCATCTGGGATTCGCCGTGGCGACAGGCTGCAGCGCCGACCTTGTTTTCGCGGAAGACGATCGCGCATTGCACGACGGCACCACTGCATCCACTGATCATCCGGCACTGATGCATCATGCACCGGCGCGCACGCCAGTCCTCGTGACGACATCGCCACCGAGACGCGATGGACAGACCACGCTGGACCCTCGGCTCGCTCGGCAACCCGTGCCGGCCAGCGACGGCGCCGACTATCTCTCCACCGTGCCGGGTTTCGCTGCCGTCGGCAACGGCGGCACCAATGGTGACCCGGTATTACGAGGCCTGGGCGGTGGGCGTTTGTCCGTGCTGTCAAACGGCACGGCGATTCACGGGGCCTGCGGTGGCCGCATGGATGCCCCTACCGCCTATCTCTCGCCGGAAACGTTCGACTACGTACATGTCATCAAAGGTCCAGGCACCGTGCGGTGGGGGCCGGCTGCGTTGGCGGGCACGGTGCGCTTCGAGCGTAAGACCGTCCGCTTCGCCACGCCAGGATTACGCTTCCACGGCGCCATTCTTGGTGGTATGTACGGCCGTCATGATGGCTTGATTGATCTAGCAATGGGCGATCAACGCGGTGATGCACGCCTGATCGCGTTCCAGACCCATGCGGATAATTACCGTGATGGCGACCATCGCACGATACCCTCGCGATGGACGAAATGGCAGGTTGACAGCATGTTCAATTGGTATCCGACGCACACGACGCGCTGGACGCTAGAGGCCGGCACGGGAGACGGTGCGGTTCGGTACGCCTCCAGGGGGATGGACGGCAGGAAATTCCAGCGCGACAACGTCGCGCTGAGCGTCACCATCGATCAAATCGGCGAGCGACTGCGCTCCGCAAGCGCTCAGGTCTCGCTGACCCAAATCGACCATGTCATGGACAACTTCTCGTTGCGGGACCCTCGTACGCAAACCGGTGGCCCGGCGCACGCCCCCGGCTGGCAACGATATCAATTGAATGCCTCGAATCCAGGAAGAACATTGATCGGTGGGCGCGGCGAGTTAACGTGGTCGCTGGCACCACAATGGCAACTTCATACCGGTATCGACGGGCTGCTTGACCGTCATACCGTCCGCGCCGCAGGCAGTATGCCATTGGCGCCGAGTGCGGACGACGCTCGTGCATACGCACCCGACCCGAGCACGTTGCCGCGCTATCGGAACGCAGTGCAATCCCGTGTCGGCGTATTCGCGCAAACCGAATGGCGAGCGACCTCTCTGGACACCGTGGCCGCAGGCGCCCGGATCGATCGCGCGCACGCGCTGGATCTGCGCCAGACGACGCTCAAACAAGGCCTGCCGAACCGTCGGCACGCCTGGTTGCCAGGTGGCTTTGTCCGATGGGAGCATGATCTCGCCGCGACGCCGATCACCGTGTTCGCCAGTCTTGGCCACACCCGTCGCTTTCCGGATTATTGGGAACTATTCTCTTCGCTGAACGGGCCGAGCGGTGGCATCAATGCCTTCAACGGCATCCAGCCCGAAAAAGCGACACAAATCGATGTAGGACTGCGCTACGACGACAGCAACGTGGTGGACCGCAGTGTGAAAGCATACACTGCGCACGGCCACCCCGGGGAGATCGGCGGCACGGATCAGGGCCCCATCGCACCGCATGGCGGATACGGTCGTCATGCATGGCTTACCGCGTACGTCGCTTCGGTGAAGGATTTCATTCTTTTCGATTACGCGCCGGACACCCAGCGAATCCGGAATGTCGATGCCCGACTCTATGGTGGTGAGGCAGGATTCAGTTGGCCGCTGTCTTTACGCTGGCGCGTCGATGTCTCGACGGCCTTGGCAATGGGCGACAATCGCAGCGACCGGCGACCGCTCGCGCAAATGCCACCGCTCGATACCCGAATCGGCCTCCAGTATCGCGACGGGCCTTGGTCCACAGGCTTGCTGTGGCGAGTCGTCACCTCGCAACACAGGTGGGCGAAATACCAAGGAACCGTTGCGGGGCAGGATTTCCGTGCGTCCGGTGGATATGGGTTGCTCTCGCTCAATGCGTCATATGCGGTCAGCCCCATCGCATCGCTTCATGTTGGCATCGACAATGTGTTCAACAAGACCTATGCCGAACACCTGAATCGCCAAGGAGCAGCGGGCTTCGGCTTCCTGGGTGATATGCCGTTCAACAATCCCGGCCGGCTCGCTTGGGTAAAGCTGATCGTCGATCTGTAGCCGTTACCCCACTCGCCCCTCGCGCAACGTGGTCAGCACTGAACATTGCCTCCGATGCGCGCTCTGCGATTCTCCGTGCGCGCGCATCCTGACCGAACAACCACCACGCCAAGCCAAGTGTTGCCGCCATCATCCCTATCATTACCGCCATGAGCGCCTCTCGATGGGTTTCGCCCACCACAAGGTGGATCCGTCGCAATCATCGTAATGCGACTCATTATTATTTGCAATCGACATGATAGTGAAAGGGCTATCGCGGTGGCATCAGCGTACGCGTGATACCCGGCGGCTTCGCATTCGACGCCACGACGGACAAAAGTGCGCCCGTGCAATCACCCTACATCCGCACGTCATAGCGAAGCAGTGCCATGCCTGATGTCGATAAGGCGTCAGAATATAGCGCGATCATCGCGGATCTGGCGTACGGTCGGCGGTTGATGCGCGCGGTTTTCCCATCAGGATGGGCTGGAAAAACACCGCACCAATCAGCGTGCACACCAGTGACAAGGTCAGCAGCCGCCCCATGCTGGACGTCCCCGGATGGTGCGATAACCATAAACTGCCAAATGCCGTCGCGGTGGTAGCCGCGCTCAGAATGACCGCCTGGGTCAGGCCGGCGCTGAGCAAGCGTGTCTGTCCCCTACGCCAGGCAAGCACGTAGTAGATCTTGAACGCAACGCCAATACCCAGCAGCAACGGTAGCGCGATAATGTTTGCGAAATTCAACGGCAAACCGATGATCACGCATAACTCCAGCGTCACGGCTCCGGACACGATCAGTGGTACCAAGGTACGCAATACGTCGCTGAAACGACGCAACGCCAACCACAACAGCAAGGTAACGGCCACCAATGCAATGGCCGTTGCTTGAATGAAAGCGGTAATGATCGCATCTGCCGACGCGATGATCGAGATCGGACCACCCACCGCCTGGGGCGCCACCCGCTGGACCGCATCGGTGAATCGCTTCAGCATTGCGTCATCGCTCGAGGCCGTATGCGCCGGCACACGTGGAGACACTTGTACCAGGGCCTGTCCTTTTGCGTTCAGCCAATTCTCCCGCAACGCCGCTGGCAGCGTCTGCACGTCGACCGTCGTCGGCTGCAACATCTGGGACAGGCGCGCCAGCGAGATACGCAACGGCAAGGCGAGCGCATCCTCGGCACGGTCCCGGGCGGCGGCATCGGCAGAAGCCAGTTTACGTAAACTTTCCGCCAGGCGCTTGGCTTGCGCGGCACCGGGGCCCGGATGATCGAGAACCGCGCTATCGAGCTGCATCGCCGCGTTGCGCAACGCCGAAACCCGTGCCGCATCGGTCGCGGGCGCCAACGGCGTCTGCGACAGAATCGGCTCAAGTGTGGTTCGCAGTTGTGCAATGATCGCCAATTTTTCGGCTTGGTCATCCGGCAGGAAACTATCAAGCGACAGCGCCCGCGCTACCTCCGGCAAGGCGGCAAGCCGCTGCGCAAGCGCACGGGCGGCCGTGGGAGAGTCCGTCAGGACCGAGATATCGTTGATGCCGGCTGTCTGCGCACCCAGCGCGCTCAGCGTCGTCATCGATTCCGAATGAGGATCTTTCAAACTGAGCGGATTGAAATCGAAGCGCAGAAACGCCAATAGTGGAAGACCCGCAATGACCAAGGCCAGGGTAACGATCAAAATCGGCTTTCGCTTGCGCTCAAACAATCGGTCCACGGGTTCGAGGAAACGGAACCCGGGGGGCGCACGTTCACCGGTCGGCTTCAGTAATGCGATCAGCGCCGGCAACACGGTAATGCTGGACGGGAACGCGACAAAGAGGATGCCGACGCCGGCTATCAGTCCCAATTCCGAGATGCCACGGTAAGCCGTGGGCAGGAAGGAAAAGAAGGCGACGGCAGTGGCCACGGCGGCCAATGACAACGGCAAGGCGATGGCGGCCGCGCAGGCACGCATCGCGGCGGTCAAATCCTGGGCGAGAAATCGCTCCTCGCGATAGCGCACGCCGAACTGGATACTGAAATCCACACCAATGCCGATGAACAATACGGCAAACGCCACCGATATGAGGTTCAGCGCACCCACCATCAACAAACCGAGCGCGGCGGTGACGGCCAGGCCGCCGATCAACACGACGAACACGGCGAGCACCAGGCGTACCGATCGCAGCGCGTACCAAAGAATCGCTACGACCAGCAGTAACGTCACAATCGCGTTCGGCACCGCCCCTTCCGCTACGGAAGAGAATTCCTCGTCGGACAGTGGCCGCGCGCCGGTCAGTCGGACGCGCGCGTGATACCGCTGTGCCAGGTGCAGGTCGACGGCGGCCTGACGAATGGCATCGGATGCCGCGGCGCTAGGTTCAAGCGCACTATAGTCGAGCACCGGGTGGGCCGAGATAAATGCTCGCCCGGGCTGCTGGCCCTTTACGCCGGACGGGACCGCGAACGTCGCGCCATCGTCGCGCACTGCTGACGATGTGCGGGCATCCGTATCTTGTGTCGACGCGACGGCGCCGCCGGATGCCGCACCGGGTGCAGCGGCTTGCACCCCTCCCCCGCGGTAGCGCCCCGCTCACCCGTGCCTTGCGCCAGATCGCGCCAAGACAGCGCCGCCGGGGTATTGGCAAGCGCGCCATCCACGGCATCGGCGCTGCGGGACAGCAGCGTAGCCATCTGCGGCAATGTGATTTTTCCGGTCTGCACCGGTACCAGCAGTGTCACCGACAGCAAATTCGCCAAACCGCGTAGACTCGGATCACGGGCCAACGAATTTAATAACGACTTACCCTCACCAAGCTGTGTCGACAAAGTCCGCAGCGCGGTTGGCGATAGATAAAGCAATCCATTCTTTTCGAAGAATGCACCGCCATCCGGCCGTGTGACGTCGTGGAATCTGGCCGGCATGCCGGCGAGATGCGCGGCGAGTTCGTTGGCCGCCTGGTCCGCGAGCTCTGGAGCAGGCGCGTCGATGACCACCAGGGTAGTCTGCGAACGCCCGGGAAATGCGGCGTCCAGTTGCCGATCACGTTGCGCCCACGGCTTCTTGCTATCGATCAGCCCATTGATATCCGTGTTGATGGCGAAATGCGTGGCGGCATACCAGGCACTGACGAGCACCAGCACCAACGCCACGCCCACTACGGTCCATGGCCGGCGAACCGACCCATTGACAACACGTGCAATCCACGACGTCAGCATCTGCTGGCTGGCTCCTACAAGGTGAAATTCAACAACGGCCCCGTATCACCGGCGGCGCGCCAACGGCAGGAGGACTGGTGGCAATCAGGGCACGGTCTGATGGACGAAGCGCGTCCGTCCCCGCATGCTGAACCAACCGCCTAGTATACCTGCTCGCTTGTGATGCGCAGCCAGGCATTCATTTCACGAACGCCCAGCGGACGCGGGCTTGGCCGGGTATATACTAAAAGTGTCATTCTTATGTTCTGATCAAAGGTCTTTTGTCCCCATGAGCACGCCTTTCTCCTCCGCACCTGTCACCACCATGCTGCGCGCGCCTGCCACCCGCCGTCGCTTTTCGTTGTCTTTTGCCAGCGTCGCAGGCGCGGATGGTCGGTCGGCCATGAGCGTGCGGTCCACCGCGGTCATGGCACACGCCGTCGCGCTGATGCTGACCGGCCTGATGGGAGCAACATTTGCCGTCGGCGCATCCGCGGCGCAGGAGACAGCGGCCGCGGTGCATCCGGCCGCTGGTGCGAGCGCCGCCGCAACGCTGCAGACCGCGGTCGAGGGTACGATCAACGCGATTCAGAGCAACCCCACGGCGCGCGGAGGCGATCCGGCGGCAACGGCGACGGTGGTGCAGTCCCACTTCCTGCCCTACACCGATTTCCGCCGTACGGCACGTCTGGCGACGGGGGACGCATGGAATACGGCCAGTCCCGCACAACAGGAGCAGATCTTCCAGGCTTTTCAGACGTTGCTGACCCGGGTCTACGCGGCGCAATTGACGCAGATCCAGGGACAGAAAGTCAGCTTCCAATTCGATGCACCGACGCCAGTACCGAAGTCGACCGACGTGGTGATCGGCAGTAAGGTGCATACCCCGTCCGATGACCTCAGCACGCGATATCGCCTGGAAAAAACGAAAGAAGGCTATCGGATCTACGATATCGACCTGATGGGAATCTGGATGGTGCAGGTCTACAAGCAGCAATTTGCCGCCCAGTTACAGGCTGGCGGCGTGGACGCACTGATCAAATACCTGAAGGCCCATAACGCACAAGGTAGCGGCGCGTAACACCGGCCTTCGGCACAAGGCGATGCCCGCAGGTCTCAGGCCGACCGCGACTGAGACGTGTCTTATTACTTGCCATTACGGTTGTACACAACCCACACCGTCTGCACCCGCCATACCGGGCGATTACTGCAGCAAGATGAAATCTCGTTTATATTTGCGGCTTTCCCAATGCATGTGCAGGTTGCTATGCCGCCGAAACCTCGCACCTGGGATGCTCGTCTGGCACGCCGGATGATCCTTCCCCTGGTGACCACGCCCGTCACACCCAATCATTTGACCACCGTCCGGCTGATTGTCGGCTTGTTCTGCGCGGCGGCATTCGCTCATGGCGGTTACGCGTGGACCAATATCGGCGCATTGTTATTGGTTTGCTCGAACGTCATCGATCACGCCGATGGCGAATTGGCACGCCTCAGTGGCAAGACCAGTCGCATCGGCCATTTCTACGACCTGGCGGCGGATGCATTGGTGACGGTGTTGTTGTTCTCCGGCATCGGGCTGGGCGTCCAAGCAAGCAACAGCAGCGCATGGGCCAACTATGGCGCGATCGGTGGCACGGCGGCCGGCATCGGGGTGGCCGTGATCTTCTTCCTGCGGATGCGTATCGAGGAAATGGCCGGCAAGGCCGGCACGGCGCAACCTGCCTGGGGCGGATTCGAACTCGAAGATATTTTGTACCTGATGCCGCTTGTAACCTTGTTTGACGGCTTGCCAACATTCCTGATGCTGGCCAGCGTCGGCGCGCCCGCGTTTGCGATCTGGGTTGCGATGGACTATGTACGGGTTAGCCGACGCACGCGCCAAACAGCTAGCTCCGAACCTGCTGCCTGAGGTAATCCCCGCATGGCATGCCGCCAGCCATGTTCTGCATTTTTTTGGGATGATTGCGCGTAGCATCGATAATAGCGCTCGAGCAAACCCGCGCCCTTCCGCGGTCAGGGATGGCCGACATGAACAGGAGCTATCTTGAAAATGTCGCGGGCAAGCCGTGGTGATGTTTCATCCTAATCGCATTTCCCGTCTTCCGATCAAGGGCGACTCTCATGTCCTCTGTCTCTCCCTCACCCCGCTCCTCCAAAACAGCGCCCCCACGCGATGCGGCCTACAGCGCGCCCGGTATGCGGATTGGCGGCACGATGCCGCATGCGTCTCCGGTCGCATTGCTGCCCGATCGGTTGCGCCTGCTGGATGATGACGCACTTCGCGGCGATTTCGTCGATCAGGGTAAATTCCTGTTCTTGCGAGATTTCTTGCCGCCGACGTTAACGCAAGCCGTCGTCGACGGGATGCAGGCAGCGCGCGTGGAGATGAACCGGAACTACCTGCCGGGGCATAAGAAAGGCGGTAGTGTCAGTCGCCATACCATCGACAAACGGGCTCCGGTCATCGCGGAACTGTATCGCTCCCCCGCTCTCATCCACTGGCTCGAGAAGCTCGCCGGGGAGCCGTTGATGCCATCCCCGGACAGCGATCCGCACGCGTATGCACTGTATTTTTATACTGAGCCCGGTGACCATATCGGCTGGCATTACGACACATCCTATTACAAAGGACGTCGCTATACCCTATTGTTGGGTGTGCTGGACCAGTCATCGAGCAAGCTCGAATACAAGCTCCATACAAAAGATCCTACCCGTGCGAGGACGCCGGACCTCGACGGCGCGATCGGCTTGGACCCGGGTGCATTGGTATTTTTCGATGGTGACATGTTGTCTCATCGAATCACCCCGTTGGGTATCGGCGAGGAACGCGTCTCCCTGACGTTTGAATATGTCACCGACCAGCGCATGGGCCAGTGGAAGCGCTTTATCTCGAATATGAAAGATGCGATTGCCTACTTCGGCTTCAAGCAGGTGTTTCGTTCGAAGAAGCGCAGCCGGTAAAAGCCGCGCGGCGGTTCGAACGCGCGCTACCCTGCCACGCCTGACAACCATCAGATTATGAAACGCTCCGCCTTTATCGCGTTGACGGTCGGGCTGCTTCTGTTCGTCGCGCTGCTCGCCTGGCGCGGCGTCGGTTTGATTGCCCAAACCTTCCTGACGGCGGGATGGGGCATCGTGGTCGTGGCACTCTTCCATATACTGCCATTGTTCCTCGACAGTGCCGCGGCAGCGGTATTGCTGCCACGTGATCGCAGTACACGACGACCATCGGCAAGTTCGTTCTGGCGCGTTACCGGTGCCCGATGGGCTTGTGAGTCCGTCAATAGCCTGATGCCCGCAGGCCAGATGGGGGGCCCCGTCGTCATGGCGCGTCTGCTGGCCACTCGGTCGACCACCGCGGCGCAACGGCATGCTCCGGATCGCTCCCCGATTCCCGACCCCATCCCATCGCGCACCATCGACGATACGGCGCCCCTGCCTGGAGCATCACATCGCTATGACGCGGTGGACGCGGGTGCGATCGTCACCGTGGCAACGACGCAGCAGATGTTTTCGCAGGGTGTGTTTGCAATGCTTGGCATCCTCGCGTTGACGTTGCATGTGGGTACCCATGCGCTGATCTGGCCGTTGGTCATCGCCATCGCGCTATTCACTGCCGCCGGCATGCTGTTCTATAAAGCGCAACGACGCGGCTTGTTCTCCTGGTTCGCGGGTTGGCTCGCGCGTACCCGTATTGGTCGCAATCGCCCCACCCTGGTCGCGGCCGCCGCGAAACTCGATCAACGGATCGGCTCTGTCTATACCAATACGCGAACTGTGCGCGCCAGCTTCCTGTTGCATCTGGTCGGCTGGATCGTGGGCACGGGCGAGGTATGGCTCGCCATGCACTTCATTGGCCATCCTGTCACTTGGACCGAAGCCTTTATCTTGGAAAGTCTTGGGCAAGCGATCCGGGGGGCGGCGTTCGCGATTCCTGGCGCGCTCGGTGTACAGGAGGGTGGACTGCTTGTATTGGCGCCATTGCTGGGTATTTCCCCCGAGGCTGCAATCGCGTTATCGCTGTGCAAACGTGCCAGGGAGTTGCTGCTGGGGCTTCCCGGTTTGCTCTACTGGCACTGGCGTGAACGAACACTGCGCCGACGCTTCCTGCTTACCGCGCACTAAGGGGACGGCAAATGGTTGGTCTGCCGCACTTTCCAGCACGATCCGAAGCCTGGCAGTATCATCCCGAATTGCCCGACCGGGCGGTTTTCCCAGTTAACGTCCGAAGCGTTCGTATACATCTCGTAATACACAGAACGTCCTCGGTGATTTCTTACTGTTCCTGGTAGTTTTCATACGCATGCGTGCCATTATTCTCGCCGCCGGAATCGGACAACGCCTTGGTTTGGCGGGTACGGAATCCCACTCCACCGCAAGCACCCCGACGGCTGCGCCACCGAAATGCCTGCTGCGCTTTAGCGCACCCTCGCCGACCGATACAGACGGCGCACGGTCGATGACGTTGCTTGAACGGCATCTCCATTTATTACGCAAGGCGGGCATAAACGACGTCACGATCGTCGTTGGCTATCAACATCAGCAAATCGCGGCGGAATTGGAACGTCTGAACTGGCAGCCAGCTCCCGCCTTGGTCCTGAACCCGCAATACACCTTGGGCAGCGTCGTCAGTCTGGCGACGGTGGCGGACGTCATGACTGATTCATCGGTCGACGTGTTGGTCATGGACGCCGATGTGCTTTATGACCATCGCATGCTCGACGCCCTCGTCGGTACAGACGCCGTCGCCACACCACCACGACACGCGGACCGCTTGTTGATTGATCGTGGCTTCGAACCAGGCGATGAACCGGTCAAGCTGTGCTTGCGTGATGGCCGTCCGGTCGAATTGCGCAAAAAGGTGGCCGAGGGCCTGGTCTATGACACGGTTGGCGAATCAGTGGGGTTTTTCCGCCTCTCGCCGATTCGCGCAGCCAGGCTGGCGGCCCTTTGTCGCGCCTATGTCGATGAGGGTCGTGGCACCGCGCCGCATGAAGAGGCCGTGCGCGACCTGCTGCTCGAACAAGGCGAACACTTTACCGCGGCCGACGCCACGGGACTGCCCTGGCTCGAAATCGATTTTCCGGTGGATGTGGCGCGCGCGCGCGACGCGATCCTGCCGCTTCTTCAACCCGTACTCTGAAAGCCGATCATGAACGCACCGACCACTCCGTCCTCCACCGTCGCCGCAGCGGGCACCACATCGGCGCCGCTGTCCCGCGCCGCGCAACTGCGCCAGATGCTGACCAGTGCGCAGCTCGAATTCATCATGGAGGCGCATAACGGTGTCAGCGCCAAGATTGTCGAAGAAGCGGGTTTCAAAGGCATCTGGGCATCGGGCCTGACGATGTCGGCGCAATTCGGCGTGCGGGACAACAACGAGGCGAGCTGGACACAGGTAGTCGACATGCTCGAATTCATGTCCGATGCCAGCACGTTGCCGATACTGCTAGACGGCGACACCGGTTACGGCAACTTCAACAACTTCCGTCGCCTGATCCACAAGCTGGAACAGCGCAGCATCGCGGGTGTCTGCATCGAAGACAAGCTGTTCCCGAAAACGAACAGCTTCATCGACGGGGACCGTCAGCCGCTCGCCGACGTCGATGAATTCTGCGGCAAGATCAAGGCGGGCAAGGACTCGCAAAACGATCCGGACTTCAGCATCGTCGCCCGCGTCGAAGCGTTGATTTCCGGCTGGGGCATGGATGAAGCACTGCGTCGCGCCGAGGCCTATCACCGTGCTGGCGCCGACGCCATTCTCATTCACAGTAAACGTGCGAAGGCGGACGAGATCGTGACGTTCGCCAAGGAATGGGCCGGACGTTGCCCGCTGGTCATCGTGCCCACGAAGTACTACAGCACGCCGACCGACGTTTTCCGTCGCGCCAACATCAACCTGATCATCTGGGCGAATCACCTGATGCGCGCCGCGATCCCGGCGATGCAGGCCGTTGCCAAGGAGATCCATGACAGCGAGACGCTGATCGAGATCG
>NZ_LAQU01000044.1 GCF_000970345.1 Robbsia andropogonis
GAATGTCCGGCCGCGCCTGCGCGATTTCACGCTCCTGTTGGGCAATGCCATCCTGCAGTGTGCGGGCCTGCGCCAATGCGTCAGTCAATTGCCGGGCGATGGCCGTGACCCGCGCTTCACGGTCTGGGGCCTCTAGCGCCGACTGCGCCTGCTGCCGCTCGCGCTGCGCGGCCTCGGCCCCTGACTGAGCCTGCGCAGCCAGCAGTCGCGCATCATGCCACTGCCGCGTGATCCGCTCCATCTGCAGCCGCGCATCCGACTGCGCGGCAACTTGCATCGCTGCCTCCGCTTCAAGCGTAGCGACGTCCGCCATGAGATCGGCGTTGGCGTTGGCGTTGGCGTTGGCGTTGGCGTTGGCGTTGGCGTTGGCGTTGGCGTTGGCGTTGGCGTTGGCGTTGGCGTTCATGGTGACGGCGATATCTTGCGTCACATCAACATACGCCTCGATACCAGAGGGCGGTGTCCGCAAACGATCAGCGCTGTCGCGCAAGGCGTGATGGGCATCACGCAACGCCTCCACGCCTTGCGGCGCCAGGGCGTGGAGCGCCGCTTTCGCTGCCTGCAGATCCGCCTGGGCAATACGCGACGCCTCACGGCGTTCACGTGCCGCGTCCAGATCAGTCAACCCGTGTACGGCCAATAACGCATCGTGTACGCCCTGCAATGCCGCTTCGTCTCGCGCCATTGTTGTCAGGTCGGCTCCCCCAGGAACAATTTCAAGACGACCGATATCCGGGATAACGATTGTCTTCGCGGACAGCAACAACTGCTCACCATCTCCGCTGAGCGCGAGGTCGCCTATTTGCAGCGTGGCGCCGGGAAGCAACGCATGCCGCACACGCGTGGCCGCCACTTCGCGTCGCACCCGAAGATCTCGCAAAGCGTCACGTTGTTGCTGAAGCGTCGCCAGCACCCCGTCGTCGATGGCAAGCGCCGATGCGGCGGTCTGGCATGCGCGTACCCATGTTTGGGCATCCTCCGCCTGCTCCAACTGATGTTTGGCCTTCTCCGCCGACGCAATGGCATCGTCACGTTGACGCCACCATTGCAGCGCGCGCAGCCGGCCCTGCAAGCGGGTGACCTGTCGATCCGCCTGGTCCAGCGTTGCTTCAGCTTGCTCACGGCGAGCGGCGCATTGCTTCAATACGGCATCGGCCTCGGCGCGCTTTTCTGCTGCCATCGCTTCCGTGGTCTGCCGCAGTTCAAACGCGCTGCGTTGCGCGTCAAATGCTTCGCGCTGTTCGCGCAGCAAGTCGATCCGCGCATTACATTGCTCCCAATGTCGACGCGACTCCTGCAATGCCTGCGTCAACGCATCCACCCCGGCGAGCTGCTGTTCCGCATCCCGCTGCCGCGCACGCAACGCTTGCCAAGGCTGCGCCGCGCTGTCTTCGGCATGGGCACGACGCAATGCGCTTAGCGCATCGACTTGCTGGCGATACGTCGCGATCTGCCGCGCCAGGGTCTCGCGTTGTTCGGATAGGACCTGATACCGCGCGATGGCTTCCGCATACGCACCGCGGGGCGCCCCGGTAGTTGGTGTCAGCAATATATTACGCTCCGCTTCCACCTGCGCCGTCACCGCGTCAGCGCCCGTACTCGATAGCGCGTCCAGGTTGCCCTGCAACACGCTTCGCAGATGATCGGTCGCATAAGTGATGGCCTCCCGAAAGGCTTGCCCGCTACCTTGCTGAATCCAGAGCAAGCCAGGCACCCCCCACTGCGGCGCATCACTCGCGCCGCGCGAAGCATAATGAAACCCAAGCAATTCGGCCAGTTTATCTTCCGCGGACGCACCATCGAGCGTTGTTGCAGCAAGCCGAGTGCCAACGTGGGCGATCGATGTCTCGCCAATACGTAGCATGCAGCGCTTACGTTGCAAAAACCGCTTCGACAATGCATAGGATCGACCGTCGATCTCGAAGTCGATATCGATTTCCGGCGCGGCGGCACTGTCACCCCACGGTCGTAGGTCTTCAACCCCATTTGATCGATGCCGTTCCAAAAAGGCCGCGCGGATAGCGGCGACCACCGTACTCTTACCTGCTTCGTTTGGGCCACTAAACAGATTGATACCATTGTCCAGGTCTCGCAGTTCCAAAGGCTGCCGGAACTGCCGAACCTGTTCGAGGCGAATGCGTTGCAGTTTCATTGACGATCCTCGCCAGGCTGCAGCATTCCGGCCAGCAGCACGAGGGCATCGTGCGCGCATTCGGCTTTCTCTACATCGGGCTGTTCTTGCACATCGCGTAACGTCGCGATCACGTCGCCCAGATAGCCATCCGCATGAAGAGCGGCGATGTCCTCCGCCGTGGGCTGCAAGCGCAGAGCGCGCATATCGGCGGTCACGCTGCGGGCGCGCCCTTGCGCGCGATCCAGTGCACGCTGCAGTCGTTGCTGCCCGGCCAGGTCAACCTGCCCCGCCACCTGGTATTGCACGACATCATTGGCCTGCAACGCGGCGACATCTTGCAGCAACGCATCGAGATCACTGTCGACCTGTAAGGAAGCGGCATGGGCGCGCCAGCGATATTGCGTGAACGGCAACGGTACGACCGTCGGCAGCTCGCGACGCGCCGTGCCGGCACGCGGCACATGGTTGTCGGCCGGCGCCGCGGCCCAGGACACCAATAATATTTGTCCAGAGTCGTTGGCGCGGAAGCGATCCGTTTCCGGTGTGCCGCTATACCAAGTGCGGGCATCGATACGGCGCGTACCGTGCCAATCCCCCAATGCCAGGTAGTCCAACGCCGCCTGGTCAGCGCGATCCGGTGCGATCGGGTTACTCGAATCGATATCATCGGCAAGGATGCCCTGCACGCTACCGTGTGCCAGCCCGATGCGCCACCACCCTGGCGGTGTGTCGGCCTGGGCGAACCACTCAGTCAGGTCATGATGCGTATGGCGTTGCGTCAGCGGTGCCGGCAGAATCGCCATGCGCAACGGTTCGAACAAATGAACGCGTGGCGTCAGACAAAGATGCACGTTGTCGGGAACACAGCCTAAGCGTTGCGCACGCGACCAGATGGATTCGGACAGCGCCGCATCATGGTTACCCGGCAACATCAACCAGGGGCCGGAAAATGCCGCGAGGCTATGGAACAAGCGATGGATCGTGCGATCACTGAGTCCTTGCGCATCGAACACGTCGCCCGCGACCAGCACGGCGTCCACTTCTTCCGCCTGCGCATGCCGCGCAATACGCTCCACTACCTGAAAACGGGCCTCGACCAACATAACGCCGTCTTCAGTCGGGAAGTTGTTGTATGGCTTGCCGATTTGCCAATCCGCCGTATGCAGAAGGCGCAACCCGCGTCGACTGTCAGTGACGGCGACCTGATCCGCAGCGGGTTCCGGCGAGGTTGGCGTGCCGGCCCGCGTCGTCGCGGCGGGTGGCGCGGCATCCGGCGCCATGGCAGCTGCGTCAAACCAATCGGTGGGGCCCACAGTATCGGGCGTATCGAACATCGGCATGGGGTCCAGGCAAAACGCGAAAGAAATGACAAAAGGCAAAAGACAAAACGGCGACGGCGCCGGTCGTCATGTTACCAGCCGCGCGCCCACTACCTGCCATGCTGGTCAGACCGATCCCCTCACCGTACAATGCTTTTCCGAAACTTTATCGAGATGGCCGCATGTCGACTGAATGGACTTTTCGTTTGGCGAAACCTGACGATACCGATGCCATCGTGGCCTTGATGCAATCGGCGTATCGAGGTGAATCCGGAAAACAAGGTTGGACGACGGAGTCTGATCTACTGGATGGTCAGCGAACCGACGCGGCCGAAGTCCTCGAAACCATCACCAATGCCGACAGCGTCGTCATCGTCGCATTTGCATCGACACCGACGGGGCCCCGTTTGGTGGCAACCTGTAACACCGCCCGCGACGCGGTTGCTTCGGCAGCCTATTTCGGCGCGTTTGCCGTCGCGCCGGACTTGCAGGCACGCGGACTCGGAAAGCGTATGTTAGAGCAAGCCGAAAAGCATGCGCGTCAAGCCTGGGGAGTGGACACGATGCGACTGTGCGTTTTACATACCCGTGAGGAACTGATTGCGTTCTATCGGCGTCGAGGCTATGTGCCCACCGGCGAAACCGGACCGTTCCCCTATGGACAGCCGCGCTTTGGTATTCCAAAAGTTCAGGGACTTATGTTTCTCTGGCTATCGAAAACTTTATCTTGACTGATTTAAAAACACTCGTTTGAATAAATCGAAGTAATCCACTAATGCTGCACTATATTTGATCGTCCCCCTTCACTAGTGTAATTCCGAGTCGTTAATCGCGATGCGACCGGCAGAAGCGCGCGACGTCAACGCAATGGCGAGGGTTACCGCCACGGCAAGTAGTTTTGTCATTCAAAGCACATTGCGCTACTTCGGCCAGCCTCATTTTTATTTTCGGTTTAGCGAGCGCATCATCAACGCATAGCCGGAAAAAGTGCTTCTTTCTTTTTATGCACCAAAACCGCATTGGACCACCGCCTTTTTGCATATTTAAGCGCAGCGATCCAATGCGGCTGACAAGGCCGACTTTCCACCGAGACGCGCAATGAATCTTGCCAACATGACCATAAAAAACAAGCTAATCGCCGGCTTTGGCGTATTGGCGTTGCTCGTGATGATCGTATCCGCGATGTCGCTTCGCGCGCTGGGTTGGGCGACGGATGGCTTCTCGCATTTCGTCGACGGCGTTAGCGCACGCGCCGACGTCGCCAGCCAGTTCCGCACGGCAGTTGATCGCCGTGCCATCGCCGCGCGGAACTTGGTCCTGGTCACGAAGCCGGCCGATGTCACATTGGAACGCGCCGCCGTTGAACAGGCGCAAGGCGATGTCGTCAATCGCCTCAAGCAGTTGAACGACATGATAAACAATGCGCGTGATGCCAGTGACAAGGCCAGGTCCCTGGTTGCCGAAATGAATCGTATCGAAGCGCTATATAGCCCGGTCGCGTTGAAGATCGTCTCCCTGGCCTTGAGCGGCGATCACCAGCAGGCCGTTGTCATGCTGGACGAAGACTGCCGCCCTTTGCTGACCGCATTGATCGCCGCGACCGATGCGTACGCGACGTACACCCGCGAAGTGCAACGCGAACGCGTCGCCGAATATGACGCGCAATTCGTGATTCAACGTAATCTCCAGATTGCCCTGTGCGTGGGCGCCGTGGCGTTGGCGACCCTAGCCTGCTGGTTCATTACCCGCTCTATCACCCGCCCTATCGACCGTGCGGTCCGGGTGGCGCAAACCGTCGCCAAGGGTGACTTGACCAGCAAAATCGTCGCAACATCGAACGATGAGACCGGCACCCTGCTGCGTGCCCTGGCGGAAATGAACGCGCATCTACGGGAGACTGTCGGACGCGTACGAAATAGCGCAAATTCAATTGGTACCGCAACGCGTGAGATCGCTGCCGGCAATATGGATCTGAGCCAACGTACCGAGGAACAAGCCGCATCCCTCGAAGAAACGGCAGCCAGCATGGATGAATTGACGCAAGTGGTGCATCAAAACGCCGAAAACGCGCATCAAGCAACGGCGCTTGCGACCAACGCATCGGAAATTGCAACAAAGGGTGGCGATCTCGTCGATCGCATGGTGAACACGATGCATGACATCGAACGCAGTTCATCAAAGATTGCCGACATCACGGGTTTGATCGAAGGCATCGCGTTCCAGACCAACATTCTGGCGTTGAACGCCGCGGTGGAAGCGGCGCGGGCAGGGGAAGAAGGGCGCGGCTTTGCGGTGGTGGCCGGGGAAGTCCGGAACCTGGCACAGCGGTCCGCTTCTGCCGCGAAGGAGATCAAGGAACTGATATCGACGTCGGTCGTTCAGGTCCAGCAAGGCTCCACGCTGGTCGGCGAAGCGGGGGGCACGATGCATGAAGTCCAACAGGCGATTACCCGGGTCAGCATGTTGATGGCGGACATCGCCAGCGCATCGAACGAGCAGGGACATGGCATCGGACAGGTCAACGAAGCCGTATCCACGATGGACAAAGTCACCCAACAGAACGCAGCGCTGGTCGAAGAAGCGGCGGCGGCCTCCGAATCGCTGCGCCAACAAGGTCGGGAACTAACCGACGCGGTGGCGTTCTTCGTCTTGGAAGCAGGCCAGAGTCATGCCATGGCGCTCGGCGCGAACGACGACGATTTGCACAGCAAACCGCCGACGCGCCCTCGTAAGCCGACCCGCACGGTATCGCGCGGTCATTCAGTGCCTGCCTTCCCAATTGGGGTTGGCGCGCCGGCGATGGCCCGTGTTAGCGCGATAGACTAGGGTTCTCGTTCCGCGCAATCCTGATTCCGTCCCACCGTGGACGGAGGCCACACCTACGCGCTTGACCATCGTCCGCTTCGGCCGTTTTTATCTGCAGAAATTACCTGAATCAATGCGTTTAGTGGCTCCTATTGATCGAATTTACCGATTTATCAACATTCAATGATCAAGATGTCGGGCTCATGGTGCAGTAACGGTTAAAAAATAAATTCTCAAAAAAATCCTAAAGTTCTTCCCGCGTGCGCCGTTTACTCCGTTGTCGACATAAAACCAGCAGCCGATCCGATAAAAAGCGGACCCCCTGCCCCGACTCACACCCTATCTATCGCCCGGGGATTGACGATGCTCAGACAACGACTCTATGTGTGGCTGCGTGGCAAACTGTTCGCGCAACAATATGCACAAATGGACGCACTGTATGGTGACAGCGCCCGACCCGCAGGTCCCGACGTGTCGGCACGCGGCCAGTTTGCACAGGTGTCGGATACGCTAAGCACGGCTGCCGGGGCAGTGTCCGACAGTTTGGCAGCCGCTACCGCCAGCGTGACCGAAACGATCGTTGCCGCAACGGAAGCCGCCACCGGCGCAATGGCGGCATCGGTCAACGCCGTGTCCGCGGCATCGGCCGTCTCTCCGGTGAGCATCGACTCGGCCACCGTTCCCGTAGCTGCGCATTCCTGATTTTGAGTGAGGGGTTTGACGTGCATGGATAGGTACGCCTGACGGTTGTCGGTCGGGCTGCGCTTTTGCGTTTGACTGTCAGTGATCCGCCTTTGGCTGAGTCCTGGACTATTTCCCGGATTGGCTGGTCGCACGCAAAAAATAGCCGTGGTACCCACCGCCATCCCTCTCACTTTCTATCTGGGCCACGATCAGTATCCTGTGTCAGTCACCGCGAACACATCTTCCTTTTCGCCAAAGAAAAGCGTCCTCGGCCGTAAGAATGCGATAGTGCCGGCGTCACTTTCCCCTTGTGCTTTGGCGCAGTACTCGCTGGCCTGCTTCATGAAAGCGATGGCGCACGTCTGCGATGCGCCATTCTGTATAAGAGCTACCGCCGCCTTGTCTCTGTAATGCGCCCAGGCGGCCTGGCTGTCGTGCATGTAATAGTCGAAGAATTCAATAACGTCGGCCGATAGCGGACGGGGATCGGACCAGGCCTCGAAAATCGCTTTTTGCCATGGCAGAGCGCCCCTCCTCGACGAGGCGCAAAAGCGCATTGGCTTCCGCTAGCGTGGTGTGGTCCGCCTCTTCCCAGGAATAGGCCTGACGTTCACGGAGAATCGCCTGACGCCGTTGACGATGCCGACACGATCCATGTCCGTTGCTTTTCCCCCTCGCCTCAGTATCTTGAAACGCCGCGGATGAATGCGGCGCGCTAGACTATTTTGGTCACGTCAGGATCGTGATTGCCGAAATTTCATTGGGAGATAGCGCACGAGCGGCTCGCTACCGTACAATGCCGGCCGCAGCTCGTCGATTTGTCATGCTTGGCCTACTCGCCACCGCCGACGGTTGACTCGCCGCCGCGCCATTGAAGGTGCGAGCAGAAATACAGACAGGCCGTGCAATTGCGCTTTGTTGGTGATCCCGACACCGCGCACCGCGCGGCACTTTGACATTCAGGGAGCATTCCCTAAAGACAGGTGGTTGCCACAAGCGACTTCCTGCCTCGGTCTGGACTCATCGATCATGATCAACGCCGCCGCACTCGGCACGCTACGCCACGTACGCGTCGACGAACTGAACAGCACGCCTGCCCTGGCCCATTTGCGCTACGGCCTCGTCAGCGTCACTGCTGCCGCGACCACCGCGGCCCTGACCGTTCCCACCTTACATTACCTTGGATTGCCGATTCCCATGGCGGGCGTGGGCGTACTGTTCGGGATGGTATGTCCGCTGTTCCTGCGCGACAGCACGCAACACAATGGCGCAGAGCATGATCATCGAACGCGTTGGTGGCACACGCTGTTCATCCTGTACGGCACGACATGTATCGCCTGGTTGGCGGGTGCGCTAATGAACTACTCGGTCGTGACTGCAGGCATCGGCTTTCTGGCTATTTTCTTTGTCGGACTGCTATTGCAGAACTGGGGGCCACGTGCGATTGGCGCAGCATTGAACGCCCTGGTCGCCTACTACCTCGGCATTTATTTACACCCTGATGCGGACCACACCGCGTTAGCGTTGGCGGTGTCATTGGTAGGACTTGCCGTTGTCATGATGACCTGTCGTTGGATATGGCCGATTCGTGCGCCAAGCGCGCGATCCATTGGCGACGCCGGCGCTCCCGACAATTCATCAATCCCCGTGACGTCATGGCGTGAGATGCACGCTTCCCTCTGTTGGTCGCCAGCGGTACGTGGAATGGGCGCTGCCGTGCTCGCGATTGCCGTAGGCCATTCTTTGTCGCCGGAACGGTGGTGCTGGGCCGTGATCAGTGTCTTCGTCGTATTCATGGGCACGCGCTCCCGGACCGACGCGCTGCGCCGCGGTCTTCAGCGTCTGGGCGGCACAGTCGCCGGCGTGCTGGCAAGCGCCCTACTGGTAACGTGGATCGGCCATTCGCTATGGTTCGATTGCCTGTTGATGGCGCTCTGTGTTGGCGGCTGGGCGTATCACATCCTCCACGCCTATGCGCGCGGGGTTTTCTTCATCACGATTCTCGTCGCGCTGGTCTATGCCTCGCTCGGTTTTGCCATGACACCGCTGTTGGAAGTGCGCTTGCTGGAAGTCGTCGCCGGATGTTTATGCGCGTTCGCTACGGCGTTGATTCCGGGCTCCGCGTTCTTTACACGTACAAACGTCACCACTATGGGCGATACGCCCGCGGGAAAGACAGTGAATGTATGTGCTGCAGCCGTCACCGCCGTCGCGGAAGATAGGGGTGGTATCGAGCCGGTGCGTCCGGGCTTTTTCCCGGCGGATTAATCAGTCATAGCGAGTAGGCAGTGTGCTCGGCCACCATCAGGTATCAGCGCGCCAAACAGTGCGCGATAGCCCAGCTTGCAGGTTTGATCTGGCCCTCTGGGCCAAAGGCCAACGGTCGTTGCGCCAATGGTCCATTGCCTGGCGTGGCGCCCGTGCGATGTGGCGTGTCCCACACGCCCCACGTGATGACGGTTGATACGGCGCGTGTTGCAAGCACGACTTCGAGATACCGCTTATACGTTGCCGCGACGATATCATCGCGTTCATCCATAGATCCTGTAAGACGGCTGTCATCCACATCCAGCTCGGTTACGAGAACCGACAATCCAAGATCGCGCACCGCGAGAATAAAGCGTGACAACCCCGCGCCAAATCCTCTGACTTCACCAGCACGCAAATGCGATTGAATGCCCAGCGCGTGAACCGGTACACCACGCTGCCGCAGCCCCTGCAACATCGCCAGTACGGCCGACCGCTTTGTGTCGCCATAATGGCCGTCATTCTCGAGGCCGTAATCGTTATAACAAAGCACCGCGTCCGGATCGGCTTCGTGCGCGGCGTGAAACGCCAGGTCGACATAGCGTTCGCCCAACATTTGATACCAGAATGCGTGCCGCATGCCTCCTGGCAAACCATCTTCCACCTGAATTGCTTCGTTGACGACATCCCACGAAACGATCTGGCCCCGGTAATGACGTGCGACCGTATTGATATGCATTGTAAGGACCGCTTCGGCATTGGCTGGCGTCACCGCATGCAGCAGCCAGTCCGGCAACGCCCGATGCCAGCAAAAGGCGTGCCCCCGCATACGCTGGTCGTGCGCCTTCGCGAACGTTGCGATGCTGTCTGCCGGCGCAAAATGGTATCTTTGCGGTTCCGGATGAACCGTCGCCCACTTCAACGCATTCTCGGGTACGACAATACTGGCCTCACGCATGACCAACGCGCGGTACACCTCATCCTGAGCCAGCTTTGCAGCGTCCAGTGCAAAACCAAACGTCAATCCCCTCGCCGCGGCAACTTCACGCAATGGTACAAAGCGTTCCGCCGCACCCGCCATGCGAATGCGTAAGAATGGCATCGTTGCCAAGCCGCAGAATGCGCGGTGCACGAACTGACGTCGGGTTAAAGGGATCATGACCTGGTAGTTTGCTCGTCCGTGATGTCCATCGTGTCACCGTCGCCTTCCGACCGGACGGTATTGCCGATGCAAGCATGGCTGAGTATGTATCATTTAGAACGATTCAAGGCCCTAACACCACTTCAGGATAAACATCACATGGGCCACAAGTAAAAAGTCGACCCGCAGGCCGACTGATCTTACATCACCCTACTGAATTAGCGATCAACTCCGCTTGGTATAGATCTGATCAAAGGTACCGCCATCGGCAAAGTGCGTTTTGTCCGCCGTCGACCAGCCGCCGAATGCACCATCGATTGTCACCAGCGTTAGATTCGGAAACTGGCTTGCATATTTCGCTTTCGCCACGGCACCAATAGGCCGGTAAAAATTCTGGCCGATAATATCCTGCGCCGGGTCCGAATATAGATATTTCAAGTACGCTTCCGCGACCGCTCTCGTACCCTTGCGATCGACGTTCTTATCCACGACAGCCACTGTCGGTTCACACAAGATACTCACGCTCGGTGCGATGATTTCGAACTGCCCCTGGCCAAATTCTTTTTCGGCAAGATGCGCGTCGTTCTCCCAGGAGACGAGCACATCGCCCACGCCGCGTTGCGCGAACGTAATCGTCGATCCTCGAGCGCCGGAATCCAGCACCGGTGTGTTCTTGAACACCTTCTGGATAAAGTCCTTCGCACCCGCATCCCCGCCGAAATGCCGACGCCCGTACTCCCATGCAGCCAGATAATTCCAGCGCGCACCGGCGGATGTTTTCGGATTCGGTGTGATTACCGCTACACCCGGCTTTGCCAGGTCACCCCAATCCTTGATGCCCTTTGGATTACCCTTGCGCACCACCAGCACGATCGTCGATGTATAGGGCGCCGAGTTGTTTGGCAGACGCTTCTGCCAATCGGCCTGTATCAGACCGCCATGCTTGACCAACGCGTCGACGTCCGGCGCCAGCCCGAGCGTCACGACGTCGGCCGGAACGCCATCGATCACCGATCGCGCTTGTGAGCCGGAACCGCCATGCGACTGCCGGATCGTCACGTCCTGCCCGGTTGTTTGCTTCCAATGCGCCGCGAACACGGCGTTGTAGGCCTGATATAGCTCACGCGTGGGATCGTACGAGACGTTCAACAGTTCGACTGCCTTCCCCGCCGCCTGCGCGCGGGTACTGACACCAGCCAGCGCAGCCAGGCCACCAGCCGCTCCCGCCAGCGCCAAACCACTCAATGCCACGCCTTGCTTCAAGAAAGTTCGCTTTTGCTTATGCACGTTCCGTCATCCTTTCCGATCCTGTCGGATCGATTTGTTCTTGCATCAACGCCGCCCTGAAGAACACCTCTGGCGTCGCGAGGTTATTATTAACCGTTGATTACAACCAACAGGTAGTATAAGAAGCCGTTGATGGGTCCCTACGAAGCATTTCGTATATCCATTCCCATCTTCGGAATATTTGGAGCACCGTTGTTGCATCTCTGGCTGGTGTTACCATGCGCAGGTTCGCTCTCTTTTCAGAAACAGGATTGTTTTCGTGGAATCTGCTGACCTCGTTAAAGATTTTCGTGACGCCATGTCACGCTTTCCGGGTGCCGTCACCGCCATCACGACGCTCGATGGCGACGCGCCCGTGGGCCTGATTGCCACCGCGGTCTGTAGCTTGTCCGCGGAACCGCCGTCGTTGATCGCCTGCGTGAACCGCAGTTCTTCCACACACGACATCATTCTGCGTAGCGGCTTTTTCGCCGTCAACGTGCTGAGCGGTGAACTGTCCAATGTGCTCGAGCAATTCAGCACCCGCCGTGGCGCCGAGCGCTTTGACGGGCTGACGTGGACCGCCGGCGTCACCGGCGCGCCTTTGCTCGCGGGCGCACATCTCGCGTTTGATTGTGAGGTGGCCAACGTACATGATGGCTTTTCCCATTCGATCATCGTCGGCACAGTGCGGGCAATCGAGCAGCACGCATCGCTGGAAGCCCATGCCCTGTTGTGGCAAGGGCGCTCGCTGCATCGTGCGATAGAAATAGAGAAGGCGGAGTAACCCCTCTGCCAAATTGCCACCGCCACGCATGGCGGTGGCACGCACACCGCCGATGCCTGGCCAAGTGGTTCTCTGCATATCGTTATCGCAAACGGTTATTTCCCCTGCGCTGGTGCGTTCGGTATCGTGACAACCATTCCAGTTGTCAATGATCCGCTCTCATGGTGACGCGTGGCTGCCTTACTACCGGTGCATTCCTGTCCAGCCTGGCCGGCGTGCCGGCGCACTTGCGTTGGTCGACCGCCGCCATTGAAGCATCGATGCATGACACGCTGGCGCAGCTAGCCTGCGCGAGACCGGCTGCGGCGGATGCCTCACGGACCGGTGACGTCTGGCTGTTCGCTTACGGCTCACTGATATGGAATCCGCAGTTACGGCACGGCGCGCAACATATTGCGACCCTGTCCGGGTGGCATCGCCGCTTCTGCCAAAAATTGATTGCTGGTCGTGGCTCGCCACAATTACCAGGGCGGATGCTGGCCTTGTGCCCCGGCGGTGAAACCCGTGGCTTGATCTATCGCATTGCTGCTGCCGACCTGTTGAATGAGTTGCGTCTGGTCTGGATTAGGGAAATGGCAATGGGTGCCTATGTTCCCACATGGGTTGAAGTGACATTGGAAGACGGATCCCAAGTCAAGGCTCTCGCGTTTGTGGCCAACAGCACGCATCCGCACTTTGACGACGAAGGCGATCTACCTAGCGTCGCGGCCGCCATTGCCCAAGCGCAAGGGCCCTGGGGTAGCAACGCCGAGTACTTATGGCGTCTACAGAGCGCGCTTTCCGCTCACGCGATCGAAGACGCCTACATTCACAACCTCGCAGACGCGGTGAACCACGTCCAGCAAGGTGTTATCGAAGCGCTGCGCCAACAGCGCTCCCGCAGCAGCCTGGCGCTGGCCGCGTGACGGGAGCAGGCGGTCAACAAAGTCAGGCCCTTTTCCACTGCATCTCCTGCTGACCGTCGATCTAAGCACATAACCAGAAAAGATTTAAAAGATCCTTTCCGTCATCTTAGAATTCGCGCACGTTGCCCTGCGCGCGCCTCAACGCGCCTCTAGCAGCTTTTTACACGTTCGCGATATTTAATCAAGTTCCATGCGTTCCACCGCTTCTCCGTCGTTGCCGCTCCGCCCGATCATTCGGCGCGCGAGCGATGTCTCACATCTCATTAACACTGGCGCAGTCCACGGTGCTGATGCGCGTGTCGTCGTTGCGATTGCCTTGGGCGGCGTCTTCCTCGATGCTTATGACCTGGGTGCACTGGCGTTCGGCGTAAAGGATATCACCAAGGAATTCGCACTGACGCCATCAGGCCTTGGCGCGGTAACCTCCGCTATCACCTTCGGTGCGGTGATCGGTGCATTTATCGGCGGTTATCTCACCGACCGTATCGGTCGCTATCGCGTCTTCATGGCCGATATGCTGTTTTTTGTCGTGGCTGCGATCGTATGCGCGCTCGCGCCGAATGCCTGGGTATTGGGCGGCGCCCGTTTCGTCATGGGATTGGGCGTGGGTATCGATCTTCCTGTCGCCATGGCCTTCCTGGCGGAGTTCTCGCGCCTGCGGGGACCCGGCAACAAAGCGTCACGCGTGGCAATGTGGTGCCCGGTCTGGTATGCCGCAATCAGCGTCAGTTATCTACTGGTACTTGCCGGCTTCACTTTCCTACCCGAAAGCCATTCGAACCTGCTATGGCGCCTGACGCTTGGCTTTGGCGCAGTACCGGCGCTGGTAATCATCGCGGTGCGTAGCCGCTATATGAGCGAGTCCCCGGTATGGGCGGCAAACCAGGGCGACCTGGAAGGCGCGGCGCGTATATTAAAAAAGTCCTACGGGATCGACGCGGTTGTCGCGCCGAACACCGACAGCGGACACAATCCCGCAACGGATCGGCCGAAACGTGTACGCTGGCGCAGTTATGGGACGTTGTTTCAAGGCATCTATCGGCGCCGAACGATCCTGCATACGGTAATGGGTTTCGCCTCATCATTTGCCTACAATGCCGTCGCTTTTGGCTTGCCCGTCATTATTGCCAGCTTCCTCGCGCAGAACGTCCTGAATACAATCCTCGCTTCACTGGTCCTCAATCTGTGCTTTGCCTTCGTAGGTGGGATGCTGGCCGTTAAATACGTACCAAAATGGGGCGCATGGCCGATGACCGTTGCCGGCTATGCCTTTCAATTCACTGCGTTACTAGTATTGGCAGTGATCGGCCGCCCCGGCACCAGTATGGAGGTGGTGATCTCTTTAGCGATGTTGGCGCTATTCCTGTTTGGCCAAGGCATGGGACCAGGCTCGCATACGATGACCTACGCGTCGCTGAGCTACCCTACGTCGCTACGCGGGATGGGCGTCGGACTGCATCAAACCACCGTCCGTATCGCATCCACACTATCGTTATTCCTGTTCCCGATTCTGGCTCACGCGCTAGGTACGCAAGTGTTCTGGGTGATTTCCGTGGCGCCGTTGATCGGCTTGACAACGCTGTTGGTACTGCGATGGGAGCCATCGAATTACGATGTCGACGCGGAAGACTTTTCAGTGGAAGCGAAAACGGTGCAACCGCTGGACGCGGTTCATACCGCCTGAACGATAACAATTGACGCCTGGTGCAACGCGGCTCGCTACCTGCATCAACAAATCCGTATTAATACCGCTTGCCACGAAAATCGACCTTCATCCGGAGGTCGACTTTTCTTTGCTTATCGACCGATCAACGCAATGCGGCCATAGCTGCACGCAAGCCCAGTAAATAGCTCTCTACACCAAATCCCGATATCTGGCCTTTCACGACTTCCGAAAAAACAGACACGTGACGGAACGCTTCGCGGGCGTGTACATTCGACATGTGTACTTCGATGATCGGCACTGTCAGAATGGCAAGTGCATCGCGAATACCATAACTATAGTGCGTCCACGCACCCGCATTGATGACGACCGCATCCACTTTGTCGGCGAATGCCTTGTGAATCCGTTCCGCCATCTCGCCTTCGAAGTTGCTTTGAAACGCTTCCACCTCTGCGCCAAGCTCTTTTCCGAGCACCGTTACCTGGTGATTGATCTCGTCCAACGTTGCAGTGCCGTACTGCTTCGGATCGCGTTTACCAAACATATTCAGATTGATGCCATGGAGCACCAGTACGCGTTTTGTACCTGCGGTCATGCTTTTCTCCCAAAGACTTATAGAACTGGCAAGATGCGGCAACGGCTGGGCGATGCCTTAAATGACCGGCGATGAAGTCTCACGCCTTGTCGCGGTTCATGACGTCAATCAGCGCTCCCGCCGGGCACACGCATTTACAACGCCGCCATTCGACCGCCTACGGCGCAGCCGCATCCAACTTTGCAGCACTATACCGGATTGCGAATGCAAAAAAGCCGCTCTGATGAGCGGCTTTCCCGGGATGCAATGTCGAGACAGATGTTGGCATGGATACTGCGTCAGCCCCCATGGTGCTTATCTGGCACCTACAAGAGCCTATTATGAGTGGCTGTAATCGACCGGGTTCGGGTTCCAGTCCCCTGACTTATCCGATTGGCGTACACCCGAAGCGGTGCTACCCGACGTCGACGAACCTGACGACTGCGCTTGCGTATTTTGAAGGCGCCGCTCGGCGTTTTGCAAATTAACCGGATAATTCAGACGGTCTGTTTCCGGGCGGTAGCCGGCGTTTTCAAGCTGGATCAGTTCCGCTCGGACACTGGCACGCGTAGCAGGTACGTTGGATTGCGCATGCGCAAACAGCGGGGCGCTCATGCTTGCTGCAATGGCGATAATGGGCAGAATCTTGGTGTTCATGGTGATGACTCCAGTTATGTTATTCGCTTGGAAACCTGGGCATCTCTTTGTTTCGATGTCTCACGCAATTGTTGTGACGCAATTGATTTTGGTTTCTTGACTACAGTTTATGTCCATGCGATATCAGCAAAAACCCTGTACCAGGCAAAAGATTCTTACGCAAAACGATCGAAATGCCTATAAACAGCACTCTTTGCACCTAAAAAAATAAAAAGCGCCGCATGATGCGGCGCTTTCTAAGTGGAGAATAAAACCATCGTGTCTCGCCGCGTCGTCTGGCCGGGGGCATGGCAGTCGGCGCGGCGTACGCTAGGAACAATTCTCGTTAACACATGTCATATTGCGCATATACCGTCCACGCATTGATCAGGCACCCGGGTGGTTGTCCACCGGGTTAGGATTCCAGCCTTGGCTGTTGCTGTTATTACGACCAGGAGCCGAATCCGACGAACCCGACACCGAACTGCCCGACGAGTTGGACACATTCGAACCGCCAAAATTGATACGGCGTTCCGCACGTTGCAAGTCCACCGGGTAATTGGCACGGTCAGCCCCCGGGTTGTAGCCTGCGCTTTCCAACTGCGACAGTTCGCTCTTCACTTCCGCACGGGTCACTGGACCGTTTGCAGATTGTGCATGCGCGAAAACCGGTACGGCGAGGGCTGCAGCGATAGTAACGATCGGCAAGAATTTGGTGTTCATGTTGGACGCTCCAATAGGTATCAGGTTGGAAACCGTGGGCACCAGAGAGCTGATGTCGTTAAGGACAAGCGCTAATGCTTTGACGCGTTGTTTTTGGTTTCTTGAGTACATTCTAGGACTCTGTTTGCCAGTCGTCCTCCCTATCAAGGGTAAAACTTTATTGTCTTTTTTGATGATATGGTAACGGGGCACTAACATTTATTGATAAAAATCATATTTATCAATGACTTAAGCAATTATTTTGGTAATAATTCGTCATTTTGAGAGACACTTTCTTGCAAATACTCTCTTCTCGTTCCCCTATGTGCCCCAGGGAATAACGACTGCTCGAATATCACACGGGCTTTTGATGTCTAACGCTGATTAAACCGAACATCGAATATTTCCATAGGCCTACCAATACATTACGGTTCGACGCGTAAACGCGGGACATTCTCTTGAATAAAAAAGGAATTGCAAGTAATCGCCGTGTTGGGATTAGCGACCGGAGATTATCCGTCCGGGCTCTACCGGGAATCCGGTGGTCAGCGCGACATCACAAACCAGGCACTAGTCCTTCGGCTTCACAAGGAACAATCACGGTCACGCAAGCGCCGTCCCTGTTATCAAACCGTACCGTACCCTCACAACGCCGCACGCGCTTGGCAATACTCAGCAGTCCGGCCCCAAAGCTCGGCGAGTCATCGTTTCGCGGAAAGCCGATGCCGTTATCCTGGACAATCAAAATCAATTGGTGAGGAACCGCGCACCACGTAACGTCGACACGCGACGCGCCACTATGCTTCATGACGTTCGTCAACGATTCTTGCAGGATACGCATCAACTCCAGATTACTTCCCGCTGGCAACCGACAAGATGCGAGACCGGTAATATTCCAATGACAATCGATATTTTGCGCTTCGAGCAAACGCGTCCACCGGTGCCGCATCGGGATCAGCACGGCTTGAAGCCCATGGTCACTCGCGGTCGCTTGCGACGACGTATCGATGATGATACGAAGATCATCGCGCAACTCCTTCAGAATCGGCAGGAAGCGTTCCGCAGGCAGCTCGCCCTTTTGCTCTAGAAGCGCGATGCTGCTTACTAGCGTGCCGCCCAGCCCATCATGCAGATCGTGTGCCAGGTTCAACCGCTCGTTCAACCGTGCATTCGCCAGTTGTAGTTCGTATTGACGCTTCAACGTGCTTTCGAGCCCCTGACGCACTTCCTCTACCTTTAGTTGAAGATCTTCATTGAATCGTTCAACACGACGAATGTTTGCGACGAAGTCATTGGCCAGCGCAAAACCGATACAAACAATCTGTACCTGGGATGTCAGTGCATTGATGTACAGATTGTCTGAGAGAATATTCATCCACGTTAACAAATCGTGGGCACCCGCGACCACAAGCACAAGCGTGGCAATCGCTACGATACGATGCTTTGTCAGGCCATACCGAAAAGCGAAATAGACAAAGCAAAGCGAGGCTCCGAGAAAGATCGCGGCGGCAAGTTGCATTGAAATGATTTGCCCGCTTCTCAGCACGCTTTCAGGGAGCGCAATAAGGGCCAAAATGATTCCAATGTCGAGATAGACGATTCGTCGCAGCCATCGCTCCGCTCGCGGAAGGCGCTTGTCCGCGAACCGAATCATACCCATCGCATACGACCATGCGTGAACTACCACGGCGAGCATGATCAAAGTTTGCCACTGAGTCGTACTGTTGAACGGCCACGGTGATCTCGCAACCTGACTGTAGCCAACAATCATCCAAGCGATGGTAGTCAGGCAAAACCAGCCATATATAGGTTGCTGTCGGCGCATCACCCATAGGGCCAAAACAAACATGCCGACGGCAAAACTGACTGCAACGCTGAACAACTGCCAATCGTGCCGGAAAAACATATCGTGGCCATAGAGCCAGCGCAACTCACCTAAACGACCGGTTGTAATCGAGCCCAAACCGGGATCCTCAAGTGCCAAACCGGAAATACGCACCAATATCGTATTGTCACCTTGGCGCAACAAGGCATCGGGGAGTATCACCAATCGTGGTGTATTCCAGGATCGGCTCAGCGGCTCAACCAAGCTGACATCGCGCTCAAGCAAGGCACCATTGAGATACAACGTACCCGCCATGCTCCAGTATGAAACGAGGATAGCGTGAACTGCGTCCGGCGGCCGGGCATCGAATCCCGCCGGCGAAAGGCCGGTGGTCGCGTCGGGGCCCGGCATCGGTGACGCATCGAGCCGCCAAGTAAAGCGATACCAGACGACACCAGTGTAATTCGGCCAGCGCTCCGTCCATACATCCGGCAATGCAACGGGTTGCCAACCATTGACAGGTGGGACGTTATCTTTCTCGTCGCCGCGCACCGCCTCTACTTTGACGATCTTTTGCGTGGTATCGTCAGAAAGCTCGCTGTGTGCCACAGGAGCGGTACGTGGTTGGCTGCCGTCTTCGTCATCACCTGCGTCCTTAGCAAGTAATGCCATAACATCAGTCATCTTAGACTGTGTGGACCCCATGGCCGATATATCGATCGGACTATGGGATGCGCCGCTCGCCTTGGCACTACTTGGGAGAAACCAAACAGCCAGACACACGGATGCCGCACACAAAGATACGGTCCAGACAGTATTTACCATCCCAAATATCAGGCAGCCGGGCTAGATTGTTATGGAAGCCTCGACGAGGCCTCCTCCGAGGAGTCACCTCGATGTGTAACAACAAAAGTTTATTCGTCTCAGTCGCATCTCGCGTACTACCGGATGTCTACATCTACGGCGAACACTACTTTACGCTTAATTCTCACGGAAGTCAGGGCAACTTTTTGAGATTAACAGATAACTGGCTCTTTATCATTAATAATATATCGACTGCATTTTAAATGCATGAATGGTTTCTCAAAAATATGCAAATAAAAAAAGCCGAGGCGAATCGCCTCGGCCGGTTATGCGAGATCAGCAGATCAAGCTTACTTAGAATTTATGACGGATACCGACGCGAGCAGCGATCTGGTTCGTCGAACCCGAACCGGAGTTACCAAAGTAACTCGTGCTCGAACCGATTTCAGCCTGATTCGTCACGCCGTTATTGCTGCCCACAGCCTTTTGGTAGACACCTAGCACATAGACATCGGTGCGCTTGGTCAACGCGTAATCCATTGTCAGGTTGACTTGGTGCCACTTACCCTCGTAATTGCCAGTCAGGTCAGTGAATGTGTATGCCCCGCTCAACGAAAGTGCCGGCGTCAATGCGTACAAGACGCCTATTTCACCGATATTGACCGTGGAGCTAGGTGTGTTCACTGGCGTGAAATGCGTATTGGTCCAGAGGCCCCAGACTTGTGCCGGGCCGAAACGGTACTTCGCGCCCAGTCCGAACGTACGCAGGTCATGCAGGCCTTGCGTGTTCACGTTTGCCAGTGACGTGCTGAAGCCATCAGCACCCGGGAAGTGAATGTCCGTGTAGGCTGCGCCAGCCGACAGCGGGCCCATCGCATATGACGCGCCAAAGCTATATATGCGTGAAGCAGACGTCAGCGAGCCGCTAAACGCACCTGCTGTATTCGAGAAAGCATACATCGCACCTAACTTCAGGCCGGCAAAAACGTCCGACGTGTACTTGATCGCGTTGTTGGCGCGGCTCGACGTCAGTTGGTCGATATCGTTGATATGGAAGCCGTAGTTACCCGCAGCGGTTGTATTGCCGCCTGAAAACGGTGCCAGGAAGTCCGTCGAAAATGTGTACTGACGACCCAACGACAACGTACCGGCACCCCTCTGCGTGAGGCCGACGAAAGCTTGGCGACCGAACATCCGGCTACCTTGGCCCAGCGTGCCGGTACCCGAATTAAAGCCGTTTTCCAAAACAAAAATCGCGCTCAAACCACCACCGAGGTCTTCATTGCCCTTCAAGCCCCAACGACTGCCTTGTGCAACGCCGTCGTCATACTTGAACAGGCTTTTGGAACCACCGGTAACCGCCGCGTGATTCACGTAGCTCACGCCGGCGTCGATAACGCCGTATAGCACAACGCTGCTTTGTGCCTGCGCAGCCGATGCCCCGATCAAACCTGCGCTTACTAACGCCAATGCAATAACTTTGTTCTTCATCTCGATTTTCTGTGGTTTAAAAACATATCGCTATTAGTTAACAGCGGATCGAGTATGCAGACACTTCTTTTCAGTATTGTGTCGCTGATTTTCGGCGACCAAGAGCGACGCTTATACACAACGCAAATACCTAAGTGGACTTTTTCTCTAAAATACGCCCCCAGTAGATGCAGAGATGACTAAATATATAACTTTGGTGTATGTACCGACATTATTGAGATCAATTGATAAAATAAAAGGCATTTAATTAATACAATGTAGGCGTCGATAGGCCCACGTCCATTTCTTTCTAACAGTTCACAACATACGACTCAGCCGCCGTGCAGAATATATTATCAAGCGCCACAGGAGGGCGGCGCGGATCATGCTGGATAACAGGATTATCGTTGCAGGAAGCTGCCATGAGCCAAGATACCACGCAGCCCCCCATACTGGATCAACGCGCCACCCAAAAGGCCAGGCCAACACGCTCAGCGGCCAAACCCGCACCTGGAACCGCAGAAAAGTGGAAACATATCAAGGAGTCAATGCGTGACCCCGAAAAGCACCGTAACAACGGGTATTAACCGCCATTAACAGTGACCCTGCGCCACTCACCCACTAGTGGAAAGGTAAGGAACGGGCGAGTGCCGTCGTCTTGATAGCAGACGGCTGTGTCTAGCCGGCACGATCGATAAGGCAGTATTCTGTCATTTTTAACACGGCAGGCGAAGGCGATGACAACGCGCATGAAGCAGATAAAAATCGCGGCTACGGTTTTGTTCGTATTCTCGGTCAGTGCCGGAGCACAGACGGTGTCATGCGACAAGATTAACGTTGAGATCGACCGCAACCAGAAGATCTTAAGCGTCTCGGCACCAATCGGCGAAAACAGCCCGATTCGGGAAAACAACCGGCTGTTGGCGCATACGATCGCCGCGTCGCTAATCCAGTCGAATCTGATTCTTTTGGCAGCGAATCACTGCCGGATGCCGACCGAACCGATCAGCGACACGACTTATACAAAAAACGCGATGGAGTGTGCGACACTGAAAATGCAGACTGGCATGGATGATGCAGTGGTAAGGGACCGCTGTAATATCGCGCTCTGGTCGAGAAATTTTAACGCTCAGTAGAGCCCCACAATTGCCAATCGTTACAACACGGACACGTTCAGGCGGCGCGGCGTCTCATGACCAGCCGGATTAGCGCCAGACTTGCCGCTACTCTTTGAATTCGTCCGCGTAGCGACGATTCGATACGTTCTTCGTGCTATCAAAACCCCGCCTTTGCTGTACGTCGTTTTAAGGCGTGGTCATAATGCACTGAGCAAGCGCCTACTACACTTTTCGCACGGTACCGGCGCATCGAACGCAGGCAATACACGCCATCGCGCCCCTATCGCGGTGCTTCAAAGGCTTTGTTACGGAGGCAGATACGTTTGCGAACCCGGACGTAGAGTGCCCACGACGCGCGGGCGCTAAATCGGCCTAAGTAAAAGTCAAGGTTTCGCAGTTTTCAACGACGCGATAGGATGACAGGAAACGTTCCGGCCGTTCGCGAAGCAGACTGGCCAACTTTGGAAATCTACCTGACAAGGCTTTGCTATGCGAGTAAGCCGCGACAAGATGCTAGTACTTTTCACAGAGCGATACCTCTCTGAGCCTGACGACGAGGATAGCGTCACCGCTGACTTTGCCGAGTATCTTGAAAAACGCCGCGACGCAATGAGCGCCAGCGATTTTACATTTTTGATCCGGATTGGCGCTCAACTCGTATCTAGGAGCTTGGAAGAATCCTGGAATGTTATCCGTGCCGTTGAGTCAACCACCATCACGCGAACGGTTTCAACGAAAATTCGCGCGTGGAGTGCTCTCCACGATGATGCGTTTCGCCGCAATCCATTAGACAGGCGTGACACGACGCCTGCAAATGCCCCGTTATTCAACTTGCCACTCGTTACGACGGGTATGCAAACAAACATTCGCCCGTTCAGCAAGCTTAAGACGCATGGCAATGCTGGCAACCGCGTCATCCATCAGGAATGTGCTGATCTCGATATGATCGCGCTGCGCGTTCCATTTTGTGAAAGGCGGCAAACTCGAAAAGAGGAATGGCGGGCTAAAGCGGCTTCCTTCGAGGCAATATTGGCACTCACACGTTCGACGCAGGCCCGTGCGCGTAAAACAGTAACGCGGTCGCGACAAGGATTGAACGGTGAACAAACGGTCATATAAGGTCGTTCGCCACGCTTTGCGCTCTTAACAAGGATTGCCGACTACCGGCAGTCGTGATTTTCCGCAAGCAACAACCAGCACACAGGCCCTGCCCTGGAAAATTTTTATTGCGGCGCGCGCACTGCCAAAACGCGGCATGTCTTTGATCTGCTCGAGAACTTCGAGCGGGGCGAAGTGCAGTTCAAGGCCGCCAAGAAGCTAGATCCGATGCCTGCCGAGTTTCAAGCGGCGATCCGGCGCGCGCGGCCGACAGAAAACGCTAACGAACCAAGTGGTCAGCAGGCACTTTGACAGAGGCATCCTCTAAACATTCAGGGTCGGCGCATGAAAGGCGCGCTGCGGAATTGGGATTGGCTTCAGAAGCAAAAGGTGTAAGCTGTTAAAACCCAAGTAAGGCGCTAACAAGATAACGCCATGATTATCCAAGATCCAACAGATAAAATCCGTGCACTCGAAGAAGTGCTGGGCGTTTTGATTCGTTCGCTTCCCGTGGATAACCAAGCCATAGTCGGCGAGTTCCTCGACGTTAAAATCCGACATCATGCCGAGCAGATCCAAGAAATTCCAGCAATGCATATCCGCCCTCTTGGACCGAATGAGGTCTCGCCAGTGATATCGAATCGCCATCATCAACGGCAACTCGCTCTCTTCACCGAGATACGAGATTCAATCTTCCCGCAAAACAGTTCTCGTGCATGATGAAAACCTCAGGCTCTGTCCCATTCCAGTCAAAACGATTGCCGGCTGAGTCGATGCTCGACAATGCCGCACTGAAGGACCACGTTCGCCAAAAGTAGTACGCCTGCAGGCCAAGCGTGAGGCGGTCCGCAAGTTGATGAGCGAACGCGCTATGGGAGTTACCCGTGCCTGCGGGCTTGTAGAAATCTGGCGCTCGCTCTTCTTTTATCACGAGTCGACGCGAGCCAGCGATACCGAGTTGACGGAGCGCATGGCGCCATCGCAGCTAGCAAGCGACGATACGGCTACCGCCGTATTCACGTGCTGCTGCGCCGTGAAGGCTGGATGGCGAACCATAAAAAGACATGGCGGCTGTACAGTTGGCCGGATTAAGCGTTCGGCGGCGCAAGCGCAAAAGGATAGCGGCGGTCGAACTTGCTGCTCGGCCATTGCCGAGCGGGCCGAATCAAAGCCGGTCGACGGACTTTGTTTCTGATGGACTTGCATACGGGAGACGTTTCCGTTGCCTGAATGTTGTCGATGGCTACACGCGTGAATGCTTGGCTATAGAAGGCGATACGTCGCTGCCAGGAATCCGCGTTAAACAAGTGATGCACCGCCTAAGAGAAATGCGAGGCTTAGCGCTGTCGATTACCG
>NZ_LAQU01000045.1 GCF_000970345.1 Robbsia andropogonis
TTGGCAGGCATGACATGCAATACGCTTTCGATTGGTCTTTCATTTTCCGCGTCTTGCCGAAATTTGGCAGTGCCGTTGCGGTAACGCTCGAACTGTTCGCCACCACGCTTCTGGTCTCGTCCACTGGTGCGATGCTGCTCGCGTTGCTGTCGCGGGCCGGAAGCCGCGTTATCCGGTTTGGCCTGGGAACCTTCTCCTGGTTGTTCCGCGGCTTGCCGGAACTGATCGTGCTGTTATTCGCCTATCTCGCGTTACCGCGCATGGGAATGCCCTTACCCTCGTTCTGGGCGGCGGTACTCGGTCTGTCGCTGATCGGCATGGCATACGAATATGAAATCTTCCGTGGCGCGCTGGAAGCGGTACCGCAGGGGCAATTCGAAGCAGCGCGTGCCTTGGGCATGGGCCGCGCCCGCATGGCGCAGCGTATCGTGCTGCCCCAGGTGTTCCGTATCGCCATTGCCCCATATATCACCTTTGCGTGTAGTGCATTGAAACGCACGTCGATCGCGTCGGCCATTGCGGTTCCCGAGATCATGGGGTTATCCGAGCGTTTCAATGAGGCGTTCCAGAAGCCATTCGAGTTGATGCTGGTGGCGATGATCTTCTATGTCGCACTCTCCAGCCTGCTGATGTGCGCCGAATGGCTCGTCGAACGACGACTACACCCCGGTCACGCCGTGGCGCCGCGCAAGGATGTCGATTCGGCCACGGAGCCGGTCCCGGGTCACGGAGCGCCGCAATGAACTTCGCGATCGTCTTCCAGCATTGGCATCTGCTGCTGACAGGCACGCTGACCACCATCGGCCTGATGCTGGTCGTGGGCACGGTCGCCCCTTTGCTGTCGATCCCACTGGCATTGGCTCGCCTCAGTCGCAAGCGCTGGCTGTCCTGGCCAGTCGCCGTTCTCAGTTGGTTCACGCGCGCCGTGCCAACGCTGGTATTGCTGTTTTTCGCGTACTACGGACTGCCGGTATTCGGCATCTACCTGAACCCGGTGCCCTCGGCACTCGCGGCCCTGATCTTCTCGGCGCTCGGCTATAACGTCGAATTCTTCCGCGCCGGTTTCCGTGCCGTGCCCGCAGGGCAGTATGAAGCGGCACGCGCATTGGGCATGTCGCGTTGGCGAATGCTGCAGCGAGTGATTTTCCCGCAAGCATTGCGCGTGGCCACCCCGTCGCTCTTCTCCAACCTGACGCTGAACTTGAAAGGCACCGCGCTGGCGAGCCTGGTATCGGTGGCGGAACTCAGCAGCAATGCACAGGCGCTGCTTTCCGATACCTACCGCCCGGTCGAATTCCTGGTCGCGGCGGCAGTGATCTACCTGATCCTGAATTCGGCGCTAATCGGGTTACAGCGCCGCGTCGAACGTCACCTCGATCCGGCGGCGAGGAATGCGCGATCGTCAAAACCCGCCGCCATCAAAGCCAGCGCATGCAAGGCCGCCACGCGATGAGGCATCAGCACGGGGCACTTCACCATCTGCTCAAGGCGCGCGGATAACGCCAAGCCATCGCTCGCCACCATCCCTAGACCATAGCTCCAGACCACCACGATGTCATGGGAACGCGAAGCCAGCTTTTCCGCCGCAGGCAGGATGTCGCCTTCGAATGGCTCATAGTCGATGGCCAATTGCGCGGCAAACGGTTGTTCGCGCCACAATTGCACATCTTGTCGGCCATGGCCCGCCGAACTCATCAGCCCAAAGCGCACCGGTTGCGCGCCACTGCGCGTGGCTGGGCCAGCCGTATTGACACGCTCGGTCACCGCCGCCAGCATCAGCGTGGCCGGTTTGATCAACGGGACCGGACAGATAAAGGCATCGTCCGGAAACCGCGTTGCGCAACAGAACAACACCATGTCCGCGCCCCGCGTGACCAAACGATCGATCGCGGCCTGGAAATAAGGCAACGCCCACGGCAAAGACACATAAACGTGATCCCAACCGTCCCCCAGGCGATTGCCGGTGGCACCCGGCACATGCACGTGCGCTCCCAGGCGATCTTCCGCATCACCGCCAAGGTGAGGCTTGATCTCGTCCCACGACAATCCATCCAAGATATGATCGTCGATGACGTCGATCCGCATTCCCAATGCGGCGGCAAGCCCGCGATGATAGGCCGCATATTCGTGGCGCGGACCCTGCCCAGTGGTAACGACACCCAGACGCATGATGCGTTTATACCCCGTAAACAGTAAATGAACCGATCGTGCGCCATGCCATCGCGCATACGATGATGATACCGCGTTCAATATGTGCTTCCTGTTTAAATAAAGCCACGATTTGACGAAAGACGCACAGTCGCTAAGATGATTCGCACACTTAATCACTGATGAGGTGAATCATGTATCGACATTTGCAGGCAGGCATTTACATCGCCCCTTTGTGCGAAGGGATGGCTATCCTGACCATGCACGACGACCAGTACTTTCTGTTGAATGAGGCGCAAGCGCGGGCACTCCTGCATTTGCTGGGTGTTGGCACGGAAATGAACGTCGACGCGGCGACCGTCTCGCAATGGACGGGTGCCTTTGAAAGACAGGGCCTGTTACGTGCGGGGACATTCGACGCGCCCGACGCCGTTGCCGCCGAGGCCGCCGCGCGCAAAGTCGCGCCATTGGCTGGTTTTACCGGATGGCGACTGGACCCGGACGACATCGGCCCCGGACTGCCGCTCTGGCTGATTGCCCGAGCGTGGTGGGCCGTTCGGCAATCGCATCGCATTACCGCACGCACCCGCATGCCAGGACTGATGCGCTGGCTATATGGGGCACCGCACACGAACCTGTCTTATCGCATCCAGTCCAACAGGCGTGCCGACGCAGCCGCGGCCTTCGCCGGCTCGGACATCCATGCGCGCGCCACGCCCACCGCGCTGACAGACGACGGATCGGCCCCGGCATCAGCATCGCAGGAACTGTTTGGTGCGTCCGCGCGCAAATCAGCCCCGGATGTCAGCCTTCACGCCATCACACGTGCGCGCATCGCGCAATCGGTCTGCGCCTTGAATCGCGCCTGCCTGCTGTATCCAAGGCGGACGAAATGCCTTGAATGGTCCGCCGCGCTCGTACACCTATGCCAGCGTCGCGGGGTCGATGTCGATCTGGTCATCGGCGTTTCCGGCGGCCCGTTCTCAGCCCATGCGTGGGTTGAACACGACGGCATGGTGATGGGGGACGACGCGGAACGACGCCGACAATTCGCCGTTATCGTCGACGGCCGAATGTGGCGCAACATCACGCCCCGCCCCGGCGACACCGCCATCGCGCGACGAAATCCACCTGGAGCGGGCGCCATGGATACCGCACGCAGGGGCGACACGCCACGAGACCGTACGAGAGATGCATCCCCCGCCGGCGCTTAAGCGGCGGACGCGGTGATCCGCTCGCCCTACGCCGTGACGCTCTCGACATGTACGCCCGACACAGGAGATTCTGATGCTTGCGATTCGTTTAGGTTACCCGACATCCCGCAACGATACCGCCGCGGCTTTCCCGTCCGGCAATGGCCACATATCGGATGAACGCATGAAGCCTGACCAGCGTGCGCCAGACGCCGCCGCATCCCGCTTCTCGTCCACGCGTACGCTTGAATGGATGGGTGACCACAAGCAGATCGCCTTATCGCTGCACGTCGATGCGGACGACGCCGCCCCGGAAAACGTCGCGCAAGGCAAATACGAGGGGCACGACTGGTTATGCTGCGGCGCGCTGTTCGATGCCGTCACGCACGCCCGCGTGCGACCCGATGCCATCATTGCATCGGTGATCGCCGACGTGGAATGGCTGGCGGCCCATTGCTGGGGGCTCTACCGATTCGCGGTCTTCCGTCGACGCGACGCCATGCTGCGTCTTTACATCGATCCGTGCGGTCAACGTCCGGTGTACTTCCGGCGAGCCAGCAGTGGCGGCAAACATTCGGACAGCACACGCACGGATGAATTCGGCCCGCTCCACATCGCATCGGACATGCGCACGCTGATCGGGTTGGCGCCTCAGGTTGCAGCGACACCGGACATGCATTTTCTGCACGGCACGCTGTTGCACGGCAATGGCCGCGAAAGTCGGACGGGATTGCTGGGCGTGGACAGCGTGCCCATTGGTTGCATGCTCGAAGTGCGTCATGGTCTAGCGCCGCAACTGCGTGAGGTCTGGCGGCCACTGCGCGGCAACAGCCCTTATGCGCCATTACGGCGGATTGATACCGTGGCCGCGACCACGTTGCCCCCCAGGATTGATAGCGCACAGCGCGCGGACCCGACGGATCGGCTTGCCGCGCGTCACAAAGGCTTGCCGATTGATGCGTTCCGCCTGTTGCAAACAGTGACGGATCGGTATCTGTCGACGTTGCCGGACGGTAATATCGTCCTGGAACTGTCGGGCGGACTGGAATCGAGCGCCTTGGCGCTGGCATTGCACGAAGCGGGACGGACGGACGGCCTGACAGGCATCAATCACTTCGACCGGGACTCCCCCGCATCCAACGAGATCGTCTACGCGCAAGCAATCAGCGATCACTGCGGTTTCCCGCTCCGTACGTTACCAATGGACATGACGCCCTATGCGCCGCCTATGTCGACCGCCACCATGCCACAACAGCCGCGCCCATCGCAAGGCAGCATCACGTTGAACTGGTCCACGCAACTGCGTGAGCGAACGTCGGATCTCAGTAGCGCGACCCATCTCAACGGCTATGGCGGCGATGCGGGTTTTCTAGCACCCCCGTATTTCAGTACATGGCTCGACGCGGTTCATGACGGCGCATGGCGCCGCGCGATGGGCGCTATTCACGACATGGCCCTGCTGCGTCGCACGCCGTACTGGCAAGTCATCCGCCAGGGCTGGAAAGAGAGTCGCTCGCGTAACCTGGATTCGCTGATCAGTGCGACGCCGCCGACAACCCTCCGCATGGCTCAGCCCGTTCCCGCGCCTGACCGCTTTGAGTACCTGCCGAGGCTGCATGCACAACTACGCCGGCAACCGGGCAAGCATATGCAGTTACTGGGGGTGATCGGTAATCTGGCCGAGATCGAGATGTATCCCGACCTGGGATTCACGCGCAGCTTTTTTCCTTATCTGACACAGCCCATGGTGGAGTATGTGCTGAATTACCCAAGCTATGCGCTCTACAGCCGCTTTCATAATCGCGTCCCGATGCGGCGTGCTGCCTACGCGGCGTCCGGCCTGCCCCATCTATGGCGCAGGGACAAAGGCGAGACCTCGGGACCGTTCACGCGGGGCTGGCGCGAGAATGCCGACCATATTCGCACCGTCGTGATGGAGGGGCGGTGTGCCCAGGCCGGCCTCGTCGATCGCGATGCATGCGATCGCGCCACGCGTCTGGCCATCAGCGGCTTTCGGCCGCCGGATCTATCACTGGACCGCATCTATGCCTGCGAGATGTTCATCCAGGCATGGCAAGGCACGGCTACCCGGTAGCCGCAAAATACATTGCCGTATTAAAAAGCGCTATTTCATCTCGAAATGGCATGCGCGCGGCGATGAAAAAAGCGCCGTTTGGAAATGCGAAGGACATCACGCTGGACCGCGGTCGCACATCAGCATTTTGTTCTCCCTGCGACGTTTGCGCTTTCCGATGAGGTTCGTAATATGGGCCTGGTCATAAGGGCATGCGCGTGAGCAAACGCTGAAGGACAGCGAGGCAACCATCGATTTTCGCGGCAATGGGAGGCGTCATGAATGACCAGGTGTACAAGGGCAGGATAGACGACCGGCGTGCGGACGACGCTGGCCACGTGCTGTTTGAAGACACTTTCGCGAGCCACTTCCAACGGAGAACGCACGATGAGATGGGCCCCATCGACCGCGCAAACCTGCCTGACAGGCATTAACGCCACCGAGGCGACGCACGGCATGAACGGTGTCGTACTCGAAGGCACGCAGGGCCGCTTCAGTGTCTGATAGGAGACGAAAGCGGGATTATCTCAACCACCCAAAGGAGTGTGAGCATGGCTATGGAACTACAAGGCGTCGTCGCGACGCACGCTACCCAAGGCTTAATCGGTCTCGTGCCGGAAAGCAGCACCGGCTATTTCCTTTTCGAGGGAGGCCAATGATGGACGCACGTTACCTACAAGGCGTCGTCGCGACCCACGCCACCCAAGGCTTGATCGGTCTCGTGCCGGAAAGTGGCCATGGCCTCTTCTTGTTAGAAGGCAGTCAATGATGCTTGCCCCATCGGACGTCGTTGGCCTTGCCGCCTGCGGCGAGACGCAGGGCGGATCCGGTCAATACAGGGAAGCCGGCGTCGGTCGCTTTTTATAACCGGACGCCTTTGCATCACGCGGTCCGCTCACCTCAGAACGGCCGCGTCTGCACAAGTAATGCCCGCGCGCGTTCCCTTGCCTCTGGCAAGGTTGCCGGGTCGAAATGGAACGCGCCGGCTTCAAGCCATCCCATCGGTATGCCATCGCAAAACGCGATGCGATTCGCCAGCGTCGACGCAACCCGGGTGCCTGCGATAACAATGCCGACCAGATTCAACGGGTCCGCCGCAGAGAGCACCGTCCAGCTTCCATCGTGGGGCCGTCGTCGGACGTCGCGCAGCAACGGCACCGCTTCAGGCAACGCGAACTGCTCGCCACTCAACCCTTCGACGAATCGTCCGCCGCGAATCTCGCCGCGCGCTTCCAGACGCCGATAAACCATCAGCAAGTCCCGCCACGGCGGCACCCCATCGGCTTCGCGTTCGAGCAACCGCCAGGAAATCACGCCATAGCGGCGCAGCAGTACCCACGCCACATGCTCGCGCGCGGCATCATCGTCAACGGATGACAAGTCGTCCGGCAATAGCGCCCACCGCCCGGCATCGTCCATGCCGCCGCTGACCCGGACATGCTGACGGCGACCACGCGGCCCGGCACCGTGTCCGCCCCACAGATTGCGCCGCGCCACCGGTGACAGCAAGGCGCGCAAACCGGCAAAGCTGTCCGCGTGTACCCGCCCTAGCGCAACGAGTTCGCTTAACGCGGCCTCCAACTCGGCGGGCAACAGACGCAATGCATCGGACAGCCCATCAAAGAATGACGGACCTCGCGTGGCCAGATGCCTGTACACCGCTTGCGCGCGCGACGATAGCAACGCGAGCGCAGGGTCCATCGCCCATGTATCAGACGCCGATTCGGCCATGGTCGTCGTATCGATCGGATGCGCCGTGGACACACGGACTGACACTGGGACGGCGCGGGCGTTGTCGACCACCGCATCGATGGTCTTCGCGGCACGTGCCTTTCCCCGTGGCGCGGCGTCTCGTGCCGCGGCCCGACGCCACATGTCAAGGTCCTGTCGCGGCACCAGCACAACCCCGCTTGCACGCACCAAGGTCGTCGGTCCGCCCGCATTGCCGCGGCTGCTCACGCCGGCAAGGCGTGCCCATGTGACCCGCCCCGAGCGGCTCAGCGTATCAAGCCAGCCGCGCTCATAATCGGCACACCGAGCGGGTAGCAGTTGCTCCTCCCATGCGGGTGCCGATGCGGCGTATCCCTCCAGTTGCGTCACTACATCTTCGAGCGCGACCGGCCCGCGTCCGCGCGTGCTTTCCGCGACGCGCTGCCAATCGAACAGGAAGCGCATGAAATCGCGTGCCGACACGGGTTCGATTTCACGCCGCAAACGTTGCACCGTATAGCGATGAATGCGGGCGAGCAAACTGCGGTCGCACCACTCCTCTTGCGTCGTGATGGGCATATCGGCTGGGCGCTTTTCGGTCGCGGAAGACGAAAAATGTCCGCGCACCACGCTCCCCTGTCGCTCCAGGGCCACGAGTGCCGCGGCGACGGCCGACACCGGCAGCACAAGCGGGTGGGCGAGATCCGCGACGGTCAACGGGCCAAACCCGCTGATGCGCAACTGGATCAATTCGATCAACGCCGCGTCGGCATCCGCCGGCATACGTGCGGCCGGCGTCGCGCCCACCACCGTCAGCGCCGCCTTGGGCCAACGCATGTCGGGGTAGACAGCATGCATCAATGGCACCCGTTCGCGCGCCAGCCAGAGTCCTTCCTCGCGCCCCTGATCCCGCGCCACTACAAGACGGAATGCATGGCCTGAACGCCCGAGCTGTCGCAACAGGGCTGTCCACGCGACACGGATCACCGGCTCGGAGCGAGCGTCGGTCTGGGCGCTTTCCATATCGGCGAGACGGGCTTCGTCGTCAGTAATGCAGCCCAGACGCATCAGCGCTTCCTGCATCTCATCGACATCGCGCACGCGCGGCCAGGCCTCCGCACGCACGGCGGCGATGGCGTCCGGGTCCAATGCGCCCAAGTCATCGGGCGACTCGGGATCGGTCCATTGTCTGCGCATCACCGCCTGGGTACGGCGCTCTTCCAACGGTGCATCATCAAGGAACGCATACGGCCGTGCCTGCAAGATTTCCGCTGCCATGGGCGATGGCGCGGGCAAGTCGCGTGCGATCAAGCGAACCGCGCCGGACTCCAGGCGCCGCAACAGGGTCAGCCACCCGTCGCAATCCATTGCCTCGTGCAGGCAATCATCCAGCGTCTGCGCAACCAGCGGATGATCCGGCAATTCACGCTCACCGACAATATTTTCGAGACAGGCGACCTGGTCCGGGAACACGGCGGCAAGCAAGTCTTCACTCTTCATCCGCTGCAGTTGCGGCGCGACCTTTCGCCCACCCACCTGACGGGGCAGCGCCAGCGCGGTGGTCGCGTTCCACCGCCAGCGTACGCCGAACAACGGTGCGTCCAGCAGCGCCTGCACCAGCACGTGCTCGGCACTGGCGCTGTGCAGGTAACGCCATACTTCGTCGAGCGGAAAGCTGTGGCTGGTCGACAGCGACAGTACGATCGCGTCCTCCGTTGCCGCCGCCTGCAATTCAAAATTGAAGTTGCGGCAGAAGCGCTTGCGCAACGCCAGGCCCCACGCACGATTGACGCGGCTGCCGTAGGGCGCATGCAGCACCAGTTGCATGCCACCGGACGCGTCGAAGAACCGCTCCATGATCAGCGTATCGTGCGTCGGTAATGCAGACAATGTGGCGTGGGTCCGCACAAGATAATCGGCGATCTGTCGCGCTGCGTCATCGCCGACACCGCGAATCCGCTGCAAGACCGGCATCACCGCATCAACGACACCCGCAGTGGTCAGGGCCCTCGACGACGCGTGAACCGCCGCGCGCGCAAACGCATCAGCGTCCCGCTCGTTGGAGACGTTGGATGCGATATCCGATGGCACATCGGCGGATACGGATAGATCGCGGCGCGCACCGACCCGGCCTTGATGCCCGGCAATCGCCTGTGCCACATCGGCGCGCAGGCGGGCAACGCCGTTGGACAGGGCATCGGTACGTCCCGGCGCCTCCCCCAGCCAGAACGGGATATTCGGCGGCTGGCCCCGTGCGTCGCTGACACGTACTTTGCCCGCCTCGATTTTCATGATCCGATACGACGTATTGCCCAACTGGAACACGTCGCCCGCGAGGCTTTCGACCGCGAAGTCTTCGTGTACGGTACCAATCGGCACCGCTTGCGGCTCCAGCACCACCGTGTAATCCGCGTTATCGGGGATGGTCCCCCCGGCGCTGACCGCGGTCAATCGCGCGTTACGCCGGGCACGTACCGTATGGTCGATGCTGTCGCGATGCAGATAGGCGGCTCGCGGCCCCTGGCGCGTCGCATAACCCTCCGCCAACATATGCAACACCGCATCAAATCGGTCGCGCGACAACGTGGCGAAGGGGGTGGCACGACGGGTCATGGTGTACAGCGCGGTTTCGTCCCAGGCCTGTTGCGCCACTTCAGCCACGAGTTGCTGTGCCAGGACATCCAATGGCGCCGACGGGATCTGCAACGTGTCCAGTTCGCCTCGCCCGACGCAATCCAGCAATGCGGCGCATTCAATCAGATCATCGCGCGACGTCGGAAACAGCCGTCCCTTTGGCACGCCCCCCACGTGGTGCCCCGCACGGCCCACACGCTGCAGGAATGCACCGATGCCGCGCGGTGAACCGATTTGACACACGAGGTCGACGTCGCCGATGTCGATGCCCAGTTCCAGCGAGGCAGTAGCAATCAGCACCCGCAATGACCCGGACTTCAATCGGTGTTCGGCATCCAGTCGATGTGCCCGCGACATGCTGCCATGATGCGCCGCGACTGCGTCGTTGCCGAGGCGGTCCGCGAGATGTCGCGCGGCACGTTCGGCCATGCGCCGCGTGTTGACGAATACCAGCGTGGTCCGTTGTTCCGATGCCAGCACACCGATCCGGTCATAGACGGTATTCCAGGTGTCGTTCGACATGACCGCGTCCAGTGGCATAGGCGGGAGTGCCAAGGAAAGATCGCGTTCGCGATAGTGGCCGATGTCGACGATATGCGCCGCAGCGGCATGCGGCGGCGAGGTATCACCGTCGTTGGGGCGCACGCCAGCGAGAAACGCCGCCATGCGCTCGATCGGCTTTTGCGTGGCGGACAATCCCACCCGCATGGGATACGCCTGGCGGCCATGGTACCGCTCACAAAGCGCATCGAGCCGTGCCAGACTCAGCGCCAGATGGGCGCCACGCTTGCTCGGCGCAACCGCATGAATTTCGTCGATGATGACCGTGCGCACGGTCGACAGCATGCGACGACCCGAATCCGAACCGAGCAGCACGTAGAGCGACTCGGGCGTGGTGACGACGATATGTGGTGGGCGCCGCGCCATGGCCGCGCGTTCGGCCTGGGGCGTATCGCCGGTACGCACGGCGGTTCGGATCTCCGGCATGCGCAAGCCACGGTCGGACAGTGCCGCGCCGATACCCGCCAGCGGCGCACGGAGGTTCTTCTGGATATCATTCGACAGCGCTTTCAGCGGCGACACGTACAGCACCGCGGTTTCATCCGGCAGCGTCGTTCCCGATTCCAGACAGTCAGTACCTCGCACGATCAGGTCGTTCAACGCAGCGAGAAAGGCGGTCAACGTCTTCCCGGAGCCCGTTGGTGCCGCGACCAGCGTGGTTCGGCCCGCGCGCAACAACGGCCAGGCGGCAGCCTGGGCTGGCGTCGGCGCGACAAATGTCGCGCGAAACCAGTCCTGAACCGCTGGATGGAAGTCATGCAGGGAATCGTCGCCGGCTGGCGGCAAGCCGGCCGACGCCATCGCGGCGGCGTTCGCCTTGTCGGCATCGGGTAACAGGACGGGCGGGGCGACCGGATCAGCGCCGGTATCGGGAGCAACCATGCCCTCAATATGCGTGGTTTGACCGATTGATTCAAGCCCCTCGCGGGGAAATGCGCGCCGGATCGTCCGGCAATCGCTTATGGGTTTGGCGGCGCGACGTTACGCTCCGACTGCGGCGCATGCACGCCGCAGCCGAGCCAATACGCCGATCAGAAGTCCGGCAGGGCGTTGGGACGCAGGTCAAACACCAGCACTTCCGCCTGATTGCCTCCGGAGAACGCCAGAAGGTCTTCGTCGCGTACCCGGACACCATCCCCCTCACCCAGCGCCATGCCGTTCAGCGTGACACTGCCGCGCGCCACGTGGACATAGGCGTAGCGATTTGGCGGCAGTTCCACCGAGGCGGCTTCACCACCGTCCAGCAGGCCGGCGTAGACCCGCGCATCCTGATGGACAGACAACGAGTCCTGCGCACCATCGGGCGAGATGATCAAGCGGAAACGCCCGCGTTTTTCAGCGTCGCTGACATGAATCTGCTGATAGCGCGGCGGCACGCCCTTTTGTCCCGGCACGATCCATATCTGCAGGAAATGCACGCTCTCCTCGGAGGAGTGGTTGAATTCGCTGTGCCGCACTCCGGTCCCGGCGCTCATCATCTGCACATCGCCGGGGCGAATCACGGACCCCGTGCCCATCGAGTCCTTGTGCTCCAGCGCGCCTTCCAACACATACGAGAAGATTTCCATGTCGCGATGTGGATGCGTGCCGAAGCCCTGACGCGGCAGGACACGATCGTCGTTGATCACGAGCAGATCGGAGAATCCCTGCTGTGCCGGGTCATGGTAATGCCCGAAAGAAAACGTGTGGCGCGACTGCAGCCAGCCCAGATTCGCCACACCTCGATCATTTGCCGCACGACGTTCGAGCATGATGCCCTCCTTTTTCGATAATATTCACGTTCAGACCCGTTACTGGCGCGACGTACCGGCGCGGTCGACGTCGGCGGTTCGGCCGGAAACGCGGTACACGGACGGCGCTGCCTGCACACCGCATTGCCCAAAGCCCTGTTAAATACTGCTTCGATGCGCCGTTTCCTTAATAAGCAGTATGCGCCGCGGCGCATTGGCGCATCATGAATTGATCACGGGTCAATATTCGAAAATTTCGATGATGGAGGTTCGAGGTGGGCGATTCCGAGCACCTGGGTCCAGGAGGCGCACCACGCCTGCAGACGGGAGGCCAGCGACGCATCACGTTGGAAGCAATCGAGCTGGTCGAGGCGATCGACCGTCACGGATCGTTCGCGGCCGCCGCGGAACGGTTGTATCGCGTTCCGTCCACGGTCTCCTATGCGGTCGGGAAACTGGAGCAAGAGATGGGAATTGCCTTGTTCATCCGCAAAGGGCCGCGCGTCACCCTGACGCCCGCCGGACGGCAACTGATCGATGACGGGCGCTGGCTGCTACGCGCCGCGGCGGATCTGGAGTCTCGGATGCGCCAGGTAGCTACCGGGTTCGAGGCCGAGTTACGCCTCGTGATCGACTCACTGATTCCGATCGACATCCTGCTGGACGACGTTCGCCAGTTCGAGGCATTGCAGTGCGGTACGCAATTGCGCCTGGGAACGGGCGTGATGAGCGGCGTGTGGGAAGCACTGCGGGAAGGGCGGGCCGACTTGGTGGTCGCAAGCGGCGACAATCCCGCCGGCAATGGCTTCCGTACTGTACCGGTAGGCTCCACGGATTTTGTATTCTGCGTCGCGCCAGGGCATCCACTCGTCGATCGTGCAAAGGAACGGCAGCCCGATGGCGCGCCTCGGCCGCTGACGCGCGATGATCTGCTGGATCACACCGCCATCGTCATCGCGGATAGCGCCCGGGATGTCGGCGGTCGCACTGCGGGCCTATTAAACGGACAAAAGCGCATCACGGTGGCGTCGCTGGCCGACAAGCTATGCTGTATGCGGGCTGGACTCGGGCATGGATTCGTGCCTCGTGCAAACGTCGACGATCTGCTGCGCCGTGGCGCACTCTGCGAATTGCCTACCGAAGAAGGCCGCCCGGGTGAGCACTTCTGGCTGGCCTGGCGTGCCGGACAAGGGGGTGAAGCATTGAAATGGTGGCGTGCCCGGCTGACGCGACCGCTGGTACCCGATGCCGTGGCGTAATCGATAGGATGCCAGTCAGGCTTTACCATCGTCGAGGACGGCCTACCCTGCGCAAGGACATCGTCTGTTCCAAGTGACACACCGGGAAAATACCAACCGGATGACACGGTAACGACAGGTAAAAATAATGTAATCGGCTCACGCTGGGCAGGCCGGTATATTGCTTTGGTAATTTCAAGGTTTGTCGCCCTGCATGGTCGCCGTATCGAATTCACGCCCACCGTGGACCGGCGGCCTCATGAAGTCGACTCTTCTTTTTCGAGATGCATGATGAAGACGCTATCCATCCGTTCCAGGAGCCTGACGCTCCACGATACACGGCAACCAGGTGTCGCTTACCCGCACCGGGGTGATGACAAGGTGCCCCGCGCGGGTAAGACCCGCTGGGCGGCACTCGCCGCGACAGCCGGTGCCCTCGCCGCCGTCATGCTGTCTGGATGCGCGGTAGTGACGCCCACCGGCCCCAGCGTCGTGGCGTTGCCGGAACGCGGCGAGTCACTCGCGACGTTCCAGAAGGACGATTATGCCTGCCGGAACTATGCCTACGGCATCATCAATCCGAACGGGGCGCAACAGAATGCCAACAATAGTACGGTGAACGGCGCCGCGCTCGGTACGCTCGGGGGTGCCGCCGCCGGCGCGCTTATCGGCGCCGCCAGTGGCAATGCCGGCGCCGGTGCGGCAATCGGCGCAGGCTCCGGGCTGCTGCTGGGCAGCGCCGTGGGCGCGGGCAACGCGCAAAACGACGCCAATGGCCTCCAGGCGCGGTATGACGCAGCGTATGCGCAATGCATGACAGCGAAAGGCAACACGATCCAGCAACAACCGGCACCGGTGTATTACGAGGCGCCCCGCCCGGCATATTATTACGCCCCGCCCCCCGCACCGGTTTACTACTACGGCCCCGGTGCCCCGATGGGGTGGTAATGGCGCAATAGCCCGTGCGTAGCGTATCCCACGGTGTGATGAATGGATGGTCCATCACACCAGCCCCGATATCGGCATTGGCAGGCCTGTCGGCGGCGGCGCGCGCCGTCCCGCTTTTCACGCAATGGCCTCCGCCTCGGTCCCGCGATTTGCGCCGCGCGTTCCCACGTATGGGCCGCTAGGCCGCCCTTCCTGTCCAGCCCACCTTTGTCAGGCCCGTAAAGGGTACCTTCCCTCGCGCCCCGATTGCACCGCCCGCTTCTCAACGTTGCTCCTTTCCGTCCCGTTGACGTGTCCGCACCCTCGTACGGAGCGATCGGCGTGGCTTTCTTGCCCTGTGACCGTAACGAATTTGACTACTTTACCTCGTCATCTGACAATAAAACGCGGTAACGTACGTCTGTAGTATGACTGGTCCTTTCGTGCCGTCTTATGCAGCACCGATGGATGACAGTCGGTAAAAGGGTCACGATCAGGTATCGACCAAATGGAGATTGCGATGACATTGACGCCTGTCTACGCCGCGCTCGAACCGCAGCGCGCCGAAATTGACGCGCAAGCGGGCCCTGCCTTGCTGGAATTCGGCGCGCCATGGTGTCCGCATTGTCAAGCCGCGCAAGTGCCGCTCGCAACAGCATTCGCGGCGCATGCCGAAATGCCGCTGCGGCATTGGAAGGTCGAGGACGGCAAAGGCCGCGCGCTCGGACGCAGCTTTCGGGTGACGCTATGGCCGACCTTCATCTTTCTACGGGATGGCAAAGAAGTGTCGCGACTGGTCCGCCCTACTACCGCCGCGCCGATCCACGAGGCCTTGACCGACATTTTGAGAAACGCATGACCCACGAGACGCGCGGGAGACAGCGTCGGTCCTCGGCATATTTAATTTACCTGATCATATAAATGAATGGAGATCGGACGTGATGGATGACCGGTTGCCTCGTTACCTGAAACTGCGGGACGAGATTGCCGCGCGCATCGCGGCGTTGGAGTGGCAGCCGGATCAGGCATTGCCCACGGAGATGGAACTGTCCTACGCATACGGCGTGGCAATTGGCACGGTGCGAAAGGCGATCGATGTACTGGAGCAGGAGGGACATCTCGAGCGATTCCAAGGACGTGGCACCTTTATCCGACGCGCCAGTTTCGACCAATCGTTGTTCCGTTTTTTTCGATTCCAGCGTGCGGACGGACAACGGTGCCCTCCGCAAAGCCGCATCCTCGCGCGTGACGTGTTGCCCCCACCCAGTGCGGTGGCCAAGTCATTGCGGATGACGATCGACCAGATTGCGGCCAGCGAGCTGACGATCAGGCTGTCGCGATTGCGTACCATGGGTGATGTCCCGTTGGTGCACGAGCAAATCTGGCTGCCTCATGCACGATTTGCGGTGCTGGCTACTTTGCCGCTGCCCGAGTTTGCCGAATTGCTGTACCCGATGTACGAAGCACGGTGTGGTCAGGTTGTCGCCCGTGCAAGCGAACGGCTCACGATCGGCATCGCCGACGAAAACGACGCCGAGATGCTGGCACTCGCCCCGGGAGAGGCGATCGTCGTGATCGAACGCACCGCGTTCGCGCATGATAACCGCGTCCTCGAATGGCGCGTGTCGCGTGGCGCCGCCGCGCATTTCAGTTATGAGATAGAGATTCGCTAATAGAATGGACACCGCCCGCGAGGGGATCGCAATGCTGCCTCTGCAGCACGGTCCGACGCATGTACGGAGTTCACTATATTGGCTTGGTATCGGAAGATATCCTACGCGGAAAGACGCACATTCTGGGCGTGTTTCGGTGGCTGGGCATTGGACGCCCTCGATCTGCAGATGTTCAGTCTGGTCATTCCGGCCATCATCACCGAATGGGCGGTCACCAAGATTCAGGCCGGTGCGATCAGCAGCGTGACCTTGATCGCGTCCGCACTGGGGGGATGGATCTGCGGCGCGGCGGCAGACCGCTATGGCCGCGTACGCGTGCTGCAATGGACCGTTATCTGGTTTTCCCTGTTCACCCTTTTCTCGGCCTTCGCTCAAAACTACACCCAACTCCTCATCTTCAAAGCCTTGCAGGGCTTTGGCTTCGGCGGAGAATGGGCTGCCGGCGCGGTTTTGATGGCCGAAGCGATTCGAGACCAGCATCGGGGCAAAGCGATGGGAGCCGTACAAGGCGCGTGGGCAGTCGGCTGGGCAGCCGCGGTCCTCGTTTATACGGTGGTCTTTTCGTGCATGGTGCCCCACATCGGCTGGCGCTTCATGTTTGGTCTGGGTATCGCACCGGCGTTGCTGATCCTCTATATCCGGCGCAGCGTCCGGGAACCGCGCCGACAAGCACCCGCCGCGTTGCCGATATGCGCCCCGTCCGGATGTCGTGCACGCGTACAACTCGGCGTAACGCCACTGCTTGCCATCTTCTCGCCGGACATGCTTCGCATGACATTGGTCGGCGGCTTGCTGGGCATCGGTGCTCATGGGGGATATGCCGCACTGACGACGTGGTTGCCGACTTATCTCGAGACGGAGCGGCACCTGACGGTAATGGGAACCGGTAGCTATCTTGCCGTCATCATCGTCGCCTTTTTCTTTGGCTGCCTCGCCGCCTCGGTCATGCTGGACCGCATTGGTCGACGCGGCACCATCCTGCTATTTGCCGTCGGCTGCATTATCACCGTGATGGCCTACATGTTCCCGCCACTGTCGAATCAGGCCACGCTGGTCCTGGGGTTTCCGCTCGGCTTCTTCGCGGCAGGCATTCCCGCAAGCATGGGTGCCTTGTTCAGTGAGTTATATCCACAAGGCTCGCGCGGCGCGGGTGTCGGCTTCTGCTACAACGTCGGGCGCCTCGTCTCCGCTGGGTTTCCCGTTATGGTCGGTCATCTGAGCGGCGCCTGTTCATTGGGTTTCGCCATTGGAGTGAATGCTGCCCTTGCCTATGCCATCGTCGTGCTGGCGATCCTTATGTTGCCGGAAACACGTGGTCGACATCTCGCCACCGATCGCGCCGCGGTGTAGTCATCGATGATTGCCACGCAGGCGCAACTATTGGGATTTTGCATGGATCAATCAGGCACAGGCGACGAGGATTTGTTAAATTAGTGCCCTTCGCGCCGGCCCACCGTTGTTGTACTGGCGCTGAACGACTTATCGACGGGATCTGAAGGGAGAACACACTGTGTCAGCACGATTGACCCGCGCGCGCCGGACAGGCGCATTGCTGCTGGCCTTGGCCGGCGCAGGCGCGACGGCCGCGATGGCGGCACCCGGCGCCGACGCGGCCATGCGGCACGGCAGCAACGCCCGGGACCACCATGCGGCAGCAAAGTCACTGACCGTTCCGCAAATCCAGGTGTGGACCCAAAATACGATCCGCTATCAGTGCGATGGCCGGAAATCGCTTACCGTTCACTATTCGAATGCCAAGAATGAACAGAGCTTCGCGTTGCTCAATGTGAAAGACCGCGACATGCTGTTCGTCAATGTGTCGGCCGCATCGGGCAGCAAATATGTCGCGGGCCAGTACAGTTGGTGGACCAAAGGGCCGCAGGGCACGCTACGCGACGATTTCGCAGGCGATAACGGCACCGATCTGCTAACCAACTGCAAGGCCCAGCAGTAAGACCGGTGCCGTGGCGCTTTTTCGCCGCGTCACCAACGTCGCCGCACCCACACTTTCCAGCGCAATAGGTTGCCCGCGGCTGTCCACGCGCTCGCCGCGCGGGAACAATGCTGGGCCGCTCCGCCATCAGGGCACTGGATCCGAGTTCCTGACCATCGCAGGGCCCGGTGTCCGGCACGCGCTGGCTTGGCTGTCGTACCTTTCGATGACACCACTGCATGTGACCGGCTCGGGCATAAATTTTGAAGCTCAGGTAAATTGAAATGGCTGGAACAGCCGTTTGCACGCGCACCTTCTATCCCGGCGGGCGTTGCCAACACCTGTAATTGCCATTTACGAAAACTTTTAGAGCCTTTTCCGTGCCTTTGCAGCCATCGTCTCCGAAATTACCCGCTATGGCAGCGGCATTGCCGCCTGCCTCGGAAGCCCGCGGCGATGTCAACGTGGCAGCAGCGGCGCCAGATGGTCATGCCGCTCCTACGCTGACGCTTGCACCCGAAGCACTGGCCCGGGTGCGTGACGTCCTCGCACGCCGCAAGGCAGGACAGCGCACGCTGATCGGCTTGGTCGGCGAGCCTGGCGCCGGCAAATCGACTGTCGCCGCGGCGCTCTCGGTTGCATTGCAAGACACCGTGGCACTGGCGGTGGTGCCGATGGATGGCTTCCATCTGGCCAATGCCGAGCTGGCGCGTCTGGGTAGAGCCGAACGGAAAGGCGCACCGGATACGTTCGATGCAGCGGGCTACCTCGCCTTATTGCATCGACTTAAGAGGACCCCAGAGCCCGACGCCGGCACAGCGGCACCCATCATCTACGCACCGGCGTTCCATCGGGAGATCGAGGAGGCGGTCGCGGGAGAGATCGCGGTGCCACCTGAAACGCAACTCATCATCACCGAAGGCAACTATCTGCTGCTCGATGAGCCGAACTGGCGCGAGGTCCGCGCAATGCTCGACGACATCTGGTTTATCGCAACACCTCAGCCGCAACGGCATGCGCAGTTGCTGGCGCGACACATGGCGCACGGACGTACCCGGGAAGCGGCGCTCGATTGGATCGCGCACACCGACGAACCCAATGCGCGGCGCATTGCAGCCAGTGTCCAAGCGGCACAGACGGCGGGCATCGATCTCTTCGTGCTGCCAGTAGCGGCCGCATAGGCATCAAGCCCGCGTCACGATGCGGGCGCGGTGCGCAATCCGGCACCGCGCCCGCCTGCAACCGCTTTCATCTCGACATAAGACCGCGTGATTTCAACCGGTCCTCGTTGAACCACGAACTGGGATCGGTTCCGACTTTAGAAACGATGGAGAATGTTGATGCATACGTCCACTGACCTACCCTACGCCGGTCAACGCGCCGCACCACATACGGGCCGGCTTGTCGGCTGGATTGCGCTGATCGCGGCCCTTGGCGGGCTGCTTTTCGGCTATGACACCGGCATTATCGGTGTCGCGTTATTGGGGCTCGGCCGGCAATTCGCGCTCGACGACACGCTGAAGCAGTTTGTCACCGCCGCATTGATTTTCGGTGCCCTGGTGGGATGTCTCGGGACCGGCCCTATTTCCGATCGCGTGGGACGTCGACGGGCGGTGATGCTGGTGGGTATTATCTTCGCCGTTGGCTCGATATTATCCGCAATGTCGCCGAGCGTGGCGATGCTGATTGGCTCCCGCTTTCTGCTAGGCCTTTCAGCGGGGAGCGCGACGCAGATCGTGCCGATCTACATCGCCGAAGTCGCGCCGCCGCAGCATCGCGGCAAGATGGTGACGCTATTCCAATTGATGGTGGTGTCCGGCATCACTGTTGCCTATTGCACTGGCTTTATCCTAGGCGAGCATTGGCGCGTGATGTTTGCATTGGGGGTCGTACCTGCCGTGATTCTGCTGATTGGCATGGTGTTCCTGCCGGAAAGCCCGCGCTGGCTCTGGATGTCCGGACGAGAACAGGATGCATTCGCGGTCTTGCAGAAAATTCGCGGTCACGCCTCACTGGCACAACAGGAACTGGAAGATATCCGCGGCGTGGCGGAACAGAAGCAGGGCACATGGCGTGACCTCGCCAGTCCGTGGATTCGCCCCGCGGTGATCGTCGGGACCGCAATCGCGATGTTCTCGCAAATCACCGGCAACAATGCATTGATCTACTACGCGCCGACCATTCTGACGCAGGCCGGCTTCAGCGACACGGCTGCAGTACTCGGTGCGGGGTTCAGCACGTTGCTGGTCGTGATCATGACGATCATCGGCAGCTTCCTGATCGACAAGATCGGACGCCGACGCTACCTCCTCTGGACCATTCCCGGGTCGATCGTCGCATTGATCTTGATGGGCTATCTGTTCCAGGGTGCCGGCCCCACCGATACCGTCAGCCGCTGGCTCGCAGTGCTATGCCTAGGTATCTACCTGATGCTGAACTGCGGCGGCTTTGGGGTGTGTATCTGGACCATCAACTCGGAAGTCTATCCGTTGTTTGTCCGAGGCAAAGGGGCATCATTGGGCGCGTTCAGCCACTGGATCTTCGACCTGGCGGTCACCCTGAGCACGTTGTCGCTTGTTCACGCCCTCGGCCCGGCGCATACGTTCTGGTTGTATGCACTGATCTCGGTGGGTGCGCTGGTGTTCATCGTCTTCCTCGTGCCTGAAACGCGCGGCAAGACGCTTGAAGAAATCGAGCATGCCCTGCGGGAACGTCGCTTCTTCCCTTATCAGCAACGAAGAGCGGAACGTGGTTAAGCACTTGCCTGGCCGCATCGGCCAGTCCGTTGGTATAAGACAAAGCCGCTCGCGTCGGGACAGTATCGCGGCGTGATAAGCGCCGGCTCACTTCACTATCGCGAATCGACGAGTACGTCATGCGGACCGGCACCGTCATTTCCCACGCGAGTGGCACGGTAGTTGTAATCGTCATGGCGTACGCGCTTGGCCGTACCTCGTCTCAATGAGCATCCGCGCCCCCATGCGGTCGGGGGAACAACACGCTTTTGCACCTGCTCATAGACAATGAAAAACGCCCTGCAGTAACTATACGATTAGTCTGTCGTTCGACTGACTTTCTATGAGTCGATTTCTTATATAGCATTCCGAACCAATTAGACAACACGACAGTATTCGTAGTGTTGGTAACATTGGGAGAGTGACTATGAGACGAAAATCTGATGCACCTGCTGATCAGCTTAAACAGCAAGGTGTACCTGGCGCGGATGCATCGCAATGGCAGTGGCGGCCCCAAATACGTCACAGTGATTTCGCGAACGTCGTAGTGAAACGCTTGGCACCGGCCGATGATGGCTTGGCGCGGCGGCTTGGATGGCGCTCGGCTACAGTACTCGCTTGCGCAATACTGTCAGTGGCCGGAATCGGAACGGCACAGGCCAGAAACGTCGCGCTGCTCCAGGACGCGAGCGTGACAACGTATTTCTCCCCGAATGGCGGTGCGGTACAGGCTCGGGTCGATCTTATCGACGCCGCCAAAACACGTGTCTTGATGGCGGGATATGGTTTTACCTCCGACGCAATCGCCCAGGCACTGATCGCGGCGCACCAGCGCGGGGTGAAAGTCCAGGTCGTCATCGACAAGAGCAATGTCCACTCGCGGTACTCGAAAGGCATGCAATTGCGGGACGCTGGCGTCGATGTCCGCTCTCATCATGCGTATGCGATCATGCATCACAAGTTTGTCGTCGTTGACGAAAAGGTCGCCTTTGGCTCGATGAATGCGACCGACTCAGGCGAGACACGTAACGCGGAAAACTGGAACGTATTCTCAAACGCCGGCCCATTAGCACGTATCTACGCAACCGAGTTCGAACGCTTGCATGCAAGCGGACGTGTTTTCGAGAGCGAGTGGAAAAAGCCAAAGCGTGACGACGCAGCCGCGGAGACAATTGGACTTCCCAAGGACGTGCCGATCACCGGCAAAGGCATTGACCTGCAATCATGCTGCTGGCCGACCTGCTTCGGCAGAGCTTGACTGAGTCGTCTCCCTTGCCTACGGCTACGCCCACGTGGCTGTCGAGCGCATCAGTGCAGGAAAGTAACGCTTGCATCCCGACGCATTCGGTCCACCCCGAAACATGTACTTTTATCTGTACATGTTAGAAAAAAACGCTAAACTGTACAGGTAGAGACACCGGTTGCACGTTAAGGGAGGGTATATGCGGACGATTCCGTTTACTGATGCACGCGCCAATCTCAAGCATGTCATTGACCAAGTGGTGGATGACGTGGACGTCACGCTCATTACGCGACGGGACGCACCCAATGCGGTTGTCATGTCGCAAGAACATTACGACAGCCTGATGGAGACAGTGCATTTGCTTCGCTCGCCGGCAAACGTCGCGCATTTGGATCGGTCCATTGCGCAACTCCGGGCGGGCAAGGTCAAGACACAAAAGCTGGAAGAAGGCAGTGAATGAGTGTTCTGAACATAATGTGGACTGCCGAGTCGTGGGACGACTACGTCTATTGGCAGGGGCAAGACAAGAAGACCCTCAAACGCATCAACCAACTCGTCAAGGATATCCAGCGTACGCCCTTTCAGGGCATCGGCAAGCCGGAACCCCTAAAGGCCAACTTGGCCGGTTTCTGGTCGCGTCGCATCGATGACACCAACAGGCTCGTCTACGAGATTGCCGACACGCAGATCAATATCGTATCGTGCCGGTATCACTACTGACGTGCGTTAAAGCTGCTGTCGGCGAGCATAGGGAAATCTGTTCAACGATAAACAGGCAGCAAGCCGTAGCGATTGCCACGATAGACAAGCCTGACCAACCCGGACACTGCGCCGCCGCAGCAGCAGTGTGAGTCAGGGGTAGGAGTGTTGAGTAGGGGTGACGGGTTGGTATGTTCGAAGGGCAG
>NZ_LAQU01000046.1 GCF_000970345.1 Robbsia andropogonis
AGAATATGCAGTACCTGTGGCAAGGAATGGTAGGGTGGGCCTGACAGCGGAATGGGCTGCCAACTGCGTCATCCACGCGCAGGATGGTATGTCTAGGCACGCCGTGCATCGCACACGCCATCCCATGAGGGTGGTGCGCGCGACGTGGTTGTCGGCGCTGCGTGGTGCGCTGCTCGGGTGGATCGTGTTTGCTGGGCCGGCGGCGATGGCGGCCGGCGGCCACGGCGGTGGCGGCCACGGTGGCGGTCCGGTTGGCATGCGTGCGGCGAAAACCACGACGCCGCCGAACAGCGCCTCCGCTCCGGTAGTGCCCCAACCCACTGCGACAGGAGAAAAAACCATTTCAGGCGGCTTGTTCGGCGACGTCACGTACTACGCGCCTGCCGGTTCACTACGCGGGTTCGTCGTGCTCTACTCCGGCAAGAGCGGCTGGCAAGCGTCGGATCGTGATGCGGCGCAAGCGCTCGCCAAAAACGGCGCGATGGTGGTGGGGGTGGACACACAGCGCTACGCCGCGCGTCTCTCTCACGAAAAAGAGGACGCAAGCGGTTGCCACTACCTGGTCGGCGATGCCGAGGCCGTCAGCCATCAATTGCAACGCGAGGCGCACTCGTCGCGTTATTTTTGCCAATTCTTGCCGGTAGCGGGCAGGGCGCGCTAGTAGCCGAGCGTGCCTTGGGCCGTGCCCCGTCGAACACCTTGGCAGGTGCGATCGTGGTGGATCCGGATGGGACCTTGGACGCGCGCTTCGCCCCCTGCCCGAACGATCAGATGAAAGAGGGCAATGGTCCCAGCGGCTTCCTGAGCGCGGCGTCCACCAGCGGTGAAAGCGTCATGCCGGCAATTTCCACCGGGGGCCGGCCGTTGGTCACCAAGTATTTTCCGAAGGGAACGTCCGATGCCGATGTGATGAGCACGTTGGTGATCCCGCATCTGGCACAGACCGGCACGCCATCGAACGATGACGTATCCGATCTGCCGCTGGTGGCCATGCCCTCGTCGCAGCCGAGCGACCTGTTGGCGATTGTGATCTCGGGTGACGGCGGCTGGCGTGACCTCGATAAATCGGTGGCCGAGGCGATGCAGAAACGGGGCGTGAACGTGGTGGGTGTGGATGCGCTGCGCTACTTCTGGAGCGAGCATACCCCGGAGCAGACGGCGCATGATATTGCCCGGATCATCGAGGTGTATGGCAGGCGTTGGCACACCCAGCATGTGGCGTTGATAGGTTACTCTTTCGGCGCGGACGTGATGCCGTTTCTGTATAACCGCTTGCCGTTGGAAGACAAGGTGCAGGTGTCGCTGATCGCGTTGATGGGTTTCTCGCCCAGGGCGGATTTCCAGATCCGCGTAACAGGCTGGCTGGGCATGCAGGCCAGCAGCAAGGCGTTGCCGACGCTTCCCGAGGCCGCGAAGATCCCCACACCGTTGCTGCAGTGTTTCTACGGTGTTGAGGAAGACGACACCGCCTGCCCGGAGCTGGCCAAGCGAGGTGTTAACGTGGTCAAGATGGAAGGCGGCCACCATTTCGGGGGCAGCTACGATGATTTGGCGTTGACGATCCTGAACCGCTGGAAGGCGCAGTTCAGCACGAAGTGACGATGCGATGGCGGGCACGTCGTGCCTGTCCGCCCGCCTTCAGCGTTTTAACGGCCCGTCACCGCGACGGATATCTCAGTCCCGCCCTCAGGTCCGTGACTGCCATGTTTGCGCAAGTTCGACCGCGCGGCGCGCATTGATGCGACCGTATCCGTAATAAGGACTGTGGCCGGTCGCATTGTACGTCACGCCGTCGGTTGCGTTACCGGGCGCGTCAATACGGTCGCATGCAGCAGCAAGAATACGGCGTAAGTCCTTTAGCGTCAGTTCATTTGCGATGGATAGAACCAACGCCGCCACGCCCGCTGCGCCGGGTGCGGCGCTCGATGTACCGCCGAAGTCGCTGCTGTACGCCGCAGTTATGCCGTTTCGCGTACCCAGTGTTACGGGTTGACTCCTGGCACCATTATGCCGTTGCGCGGCGCCAGGGAATTCGCTGCGGGTGATTGTCGGTGCCCAAATGCCGTAGGTACGCAGCGCTTGTCCACTCTGCCGCCGCTCCGGTAGTGTTGGTTGCTCGTCGTCACTCGGGAAGACGGCCAGCAGACGCGGACCGAAATTACTGTATTGCGATCGCTGCCCGTGCTCGTTGCAGGCTCCGATTGAGAACACCGCGGGATGGTTGTCCATTGCGTTTTTGTCAATGCAGCTGTTCGAGTTGCCCGACGCAAAAAAAATGGCGCACCCGAGTCCGCGGCGGCCCTTGGTCGTGGCGTGGTGGATAGCCTCGCGGAAGTAGGATGCCAATGGCGGCAAGCGCACATAGTGATCTGGGTCGTGTGGGTTCGACCAATAACCTGCAGGTATTCCCCAGGAGCAAACAATGACGTCTGCGCCGTGATCCGCCGCCCAGGCGAACGCACGTGCGCCGCCGAGATCGGATTCAAAGCCCCATTTCAATGGCATCAGCTTCGCATCGGGTGCGACGCCGCACGCACCATGCACGCCCGATGCACATGCAACCCCTGCTACTTGTGTGCCATGTGAGTGGCCTGGCGAAGTTGGCCTGACCTCCGCATGCTCATCGTACTCCGCGAAAGTTTGCGGCGCGACGAGTTTTTCCCAACTGCCGGCGAATTCCGGGTGGTCGATGTCGAAGCCGTCATCAATGACGGCGATGGTGATTCCCTTCCCCGTCGCTATGAGGTGTGCATCGACGACGTTCGCGCTGTTATCAATCGTAATGTCAGCCGCGTATTGGGTTTTTCTGAGGTGCCACTGTCGGCGGTCGATGATGCGTTCGCCTTGTGACGGCGGCCATTCTTCGAGGGTGTGCGGGGTGGCAGGGGTTTCGGCGTGGACTTTACGACCACTTTCCATTCGCGATAGAGGCCAAAGCAAATCAGGGGTCGCGTACTCGATTTCCTCGTCGTTCAGTAATGTAAGCGCGATATCGAAAACCGCTTTGGGCGAGCCGATGGCACGGCCGGAGAAACCATTCGGGCTAAATGCCTCCGTGCGTATGTCGCTCAGTCCCGCTTCACGAAGATAGGCCGTCGCGGCCTCTTCGGCCCGCGCCGTTCTGAATTTGACGAAGATCGCGCCGGAGTAACGCGGCGGTTGCCCGCTCTGTGAGTCCACCAGCGCCCGAGCGACAAATGCCACCTCAGGCCAGTCAGCGATGATTTGCTTGGCCTGGGTCAGGCTGGATGCCGAGCCTGGCGCGAGTTCGACCAGAAATGTATTCGGCATACCCGTACGATCCTCATCCGCATCACGCATTCGGAAAGGCCATGGACCAGAGTCGATGCGCAAAAGCAAGGCGGCATTTTGGGCTGGCGCGCATCCCACGATCAGCAGCGTGTTGCTTTTTTCCAGATATAAGCAGCCTTCGTCTTTGCTACCCAAATAAACCGGGATTTTTTCCATCTATGTCTCTCCTTGTGCATGCACCACGCTAATGTGGGAGCATCGGCCTGGTGCCGATTTGGCCGGCATTGGCCCACGTTCATTGGCGCGCTCTTGCACCGTCCTTGCATTTGAGGCACGGACTTCTCAAGCGCGGGTCGAATCGAACATCGGAAGAATTATAAATAGGATTACGAAATAAAAATGGTGTCAAAAGGCGGGTACGGGTCTGATTCCGTGGCGAGGTGAGAGGGCCTGTCCGTTGCTGAAAGCGGATGGGCGTCCGCCATCAAAAGATTTCCAGGGGATCAAGCGTGCGTTGCGTGTTGCGCCTGCCGCATCGCGCGGCCTGGGCGCCATGTGCTGCGAGAATATGGCCGGCGAGCGCAGCGCGTGCTCAGTCTTTCGCGTTCAGCGCCGCGCGCGCCTGGGCCGCTGCTGCCCTGACCTGTTCTGGCGCGGTCCCGCCGGGATGATTCCGCGCGGAGACCGAGCCTTCCAGCGTCAAATACTGTGGCACGTCGTCGCCGAGCAAATGGGCGACGGCGGGCAGTTCGGTACGCCATTCGGCCACGGACAAGTCGCCCAGATCACAGCCCCGGTCGACACAGATTCGCACCGCGTGCGCCACGGCTTCGTGTGCATCGCGGAACGGCAGGCCACGCTTGACCAGGTAATCGGCTAGATCGGTTGCCGTCGAGAAACCTTGTGCGGCGGCGTGACGCATGGCGTCGGCCTTGACGGTGATGCCGGCAGCCATTTCAGCGAAGATCCGCAACGTGTCGACAACGGTGTCGACGGTGTCGAACAGGGGTTCCTTGTCTTCTTGATTGTCCTTGTTGTACGCCAAGGGCTGCCCTTTCATCAGCGTCAGCAAACCCATCAGGTGGCCGGTGACGCGACCGGTCTTGCCGCGCGCCAATTCCGGCACGTCCGGGTTCTTCTTCTGCGGCATGATCGACGACCCGGTGCAGAAGCGGTCGGCAATATCGATAAAGCCGATACGCGGACTGATCCACAGCACCAGCTCTTCCGAGAAGCGCGAGACGTGCGTCATCACCAATGCCGAGGCGGCGGTGAATTCGATGGCGAAGTCACGGTCCGAGACGGCGTCGAGTGAGTTGGCGCAGATGCCGTCGAAACCGAGTTGCGCGGCCACGAAGTCGCGATCGATCGGGTAAGTCGTGCCGGCCAGAGCCGCCGCGCCCAGGGGCAGACGATTGACGCGCTTGCGGCAGTCGCGCATCCGCTCGGTATCGCGGGTGAACATCTCGACATAGGCCAGCAGGTGATGGCCGAACGTGACCGGCTGAGCGACCTGCAAGTGGGTGAAGCCGGGCATGATCGTGTCGGCGTGTTGCGTCGCGAGATCGATCAATGCGGCGCGCAGCGCGCCGAGCAGGTCGATGATCGTGTCGATCTCCCCGCGCAGCCACAGGCGGATGTCGGTGGCGACCTGGTCATTGCGTGAACGACCGGTGTGCAGGCGCTTACCTGCATCGCCGATCAACGCCACCAGGCGCGCCTCGATGTTCAAATGCACGTCTTCGAGATCCAGCTCCCACGTGAATTCGTCACGCTCGATCTCGCCGCGAATCTGGGCCATACCGCGCTCGATGGCTGCCAAGTCTTCCTGGCCGATGATCTGCTGCCTGGCGAGCATGGTCGCGTGTGCGATCGAACCGGCGATGTCGACCAGGGCCAAGCGCTTGTCGAAAAAGACCGATGACGTGTAGCGCTTGACCAGATCGGACATCGGTTCGTTGAAGCGCGCGGACCACGCTTCGGCTTTCTTGGCAAATTGGGAGGTGGTCATGGCGGCGGCAGGTTTGTTCTAGCGGGGGCGCGGCGAGGCGCGGCGACCGCGGTTACGATAAGCGGAAATACGGGGAGATCGGGCGGGTTCGAGCCGGATCATTTCATTGCGGAAGCAAGCAAAAACCGTCCACGATAAAGCCGGCCATTATAGCAAGCAAGGCAGATGGCGAAAATCGCATTTTGTTGTGAAAAGAGAGGGTGATAAGGGGAGGCAGTGGCATTCCCTAACGCACTTCGGGTCAATGAACTGAAAACCTTGCTTTTGCGAACGAACCGACGCGCTCGACGTGCGCCAATCCTGGTAGCGGTTCGTTCGTTATACGTGCCGCGCGCAAGTTGCCGGGCGGCGCGTGTGCCCGTGCTACCATGCGGGACGTAGCGCGCAGGTCGTCCACGCCCATTCGGCGGGCCTTCTGCGACTTTTATGTTGTCAATCGTGTAGTCAGATCGCCCGTTCGGCGTGGGGGCGCAACGCATCGCATCGGCAAATTGGCCCCTGCGTTGACCCGGCGGTATTGTCCGGACATGTCCTCCTGCCGTGGCGCCAAGTTGATGAATGTCTCTTCTTCCTTGTTCGATGGTGCGTCCGCGCAACCACCCGCCAGCCTGACCATCGCGTCGCGCGAAAGCCGACTGGCGATGTGGCAGGCCGAATATGTCCAAGCCGCGTTGCGCGCGCTCTATCCGGCATGCGATGTCCGTATCCTCGGGATGACCACGCGCGGCGACCAGATTCTGGATCGTACCCTGTCCAAGGTGGGCGGCAAGGGCCTGTTCGTCAAGGAGCTGGAGGCCGCGCTGTACGCGGGCCGCGCCGATCTCGCCGTCCATTGCGTCAAGGATGTGCCCATGCAATTGCCGGACGGTTTTCTGATGACGGCGGTCATGGCGCGCGAGGATCCGCGCGATGCGTTGGTGGCGCGCCAGGGGACGATGTTGACCGCACTGGGCGATCTGCCGCCGGGTGCGGTGGTCGGCACGTCCAGCTTGCGCCGGGAGTCGATGATCCGCGCCCGTTATCCCCATCTTTGCGTGGCGAGCCTGCGCGGTAACCTCGACACCCGCCTGGCCAAACTCGATCGCGGCGATTACGCGGCAATCATCCTGGCCGCGGCCGGTCTGAAGCGGCTGGGCATGGCGCATCGGATCAGTGCGCTGCTCGACACGGACACGAGTTTGCCGGCCGTCGGGCAAGGTGCGCTATGTATCGAGATTGCAGCGGCCCGCCCGGACCTGTCGCGTTGGCTGGCGCCGTTGCATCACGCGCCGACGGCGTCGGCCGTGCAAGCCGAACGGATCGTCTCGCGGATGCTCGGTGGCAGTTGCGAAGTGCCGATCGCGGCCTTTGCGCGCTGGTCCGATGCCACGGACGCCGAAACCGGTTCCGGAGGGGGGCAGGGTAGCTTGCAACTACGGGCGCGTGTTGCCATGCCCGACGGGTCGCGCGCCTTGCACGCGCAGGGCGAGGGTGCGGCGACGACGCCGGACGCGGCCGAATCGATTGGCCGACATGTCGCGGAATCGCTGATCCAGCAGGGCGCGCTGGAAATCGTCAATGCGCTGGTATCCGCGGGTGGTGATCGGAATCCGTCCGCGCCGCCCGCCGCCGGACACCGTGCCGTCGGTGGCGACGTCAAGGACGCCGATACGGACGGCAAAACGGATCCCGGCGTGTGAGTACGCCGCGCGATCTCCCCGTGACCGAGCCCGCGGCATCCGCCGTGCCGGAAGGGCCTGTCGCCGATAACCGTGCCGTGAACGCCGCATCGCCGATTTTCACGGCAATCCTGACGCGGCCAGCGGGTCAATCGGCTCCGCTGGCGAAGCGATTGACCGACGGTGGTGTGCCCTCGATCGATTTTCCGTTGATCGGGATATTGCCGGCCGAGGATACCGCGCCGTTACAGGCGGTGCTGGCCGCGGTTGAAGCGTCGCCGATTGCGTATCGGCTGATCTTCTTTGTATCACCGAATGCCGTCACGCACGCGTTTGCCTATGCTGCCTCGCAAGGGGTCGATCTGGCGCGGATATGGGCATTGCAGGCGGCCTCGGCATCACCATCCTTAGCCAATGACGATGGCGATGGCGACGATCCGATGCAGGGTGTCCAGCACGCCAATGCCAATACTTCCCTGACGTCTCCCGCCACCGAACGGGGCGTCGCGCCAGCATCCGTGTCATCGGCCGTACGCCACCCTGCGTTCACCGGAGCGCCGTGGATAGCCGCTGTCGGCCCTGGCACGCTCATGGCATTGGCTCATCACGGTATTCACGCGAGCAGCCATCGACTGGTGTCCCCAGATGGCGCGGAAGGCGTCATGCGCGCGATGCGCGAGGGCGACCCGGCGCAGGTGACTGATGCGGTGCGTTTTGATTCCGAGGCCCTTGTCGCCGCCCTCGACGCTGTCGTGCCGCGCACCGCTTGGCGGGGCGAGCGCGTCCTGATTCTGCGAGGCGATGGTGGCCGGGAGTGGTTTGCCGACCTGTTACGCGAGGCCGGTGCACAAGTGGATGTCGTGTGCGCGTATCGCCGGATGCTCCCGGCGCCGGATGCCGCGGCGTGGCGGCCGATCGAAACATTGGTGGATGGCGATGCGCCCGCTGCCTGGGTCATGGGCAGCTCGGAGGCGGTACGTAACCTGCGCGCACTGGCGGAAGCGCGGTTTGGCGAGGGCGAGCGCCTGCGCGCATTGCTGCATATGCCGGTGCTGGCGCCGCATCCTCGAATCGCCCACGCAGCCGAACGCGCGGGTTTTGATACGATATGGCATTCCGATGCGGGCGATCTGAACCTGGCCCGCGCGATTTTCGCGGCCTCCGAACGACTGACAAAAAAGCAGAACACCGACGGCATGACAGAAGAGAACACAGGTAATACGGCCGCTCCTGCGGCCCACTCCCCAGGCACGGCGTCCCCGGCGGGTACGACCTCGGCCCAGCGGCCAAGCGCGCCCTACGTGGCTGGTGCCAGCCCGGCCATCCCGCATTCCCGCCATGCCGGCATGATCGGTTCGCTATGGCTGGTGGTCATCCTGGCGGTTTCCGCGGGAGCGGCGGGCGGCTGGTGGCTGAACGCACGTTTCAACCATGAGCTGGACGCGTTGCGGATACGTCAGACCTCCGGTGACCAGGCGCTTGCCGACGCGCGCGAAAAAAGTGCGCAGTCGCTCCTCGCGGCCCACCAATTGGACAACGCGTTCGCGGCATTATCGGGCAGGATAAATGACACCCAGACGCAGCAGCAGGCGTTGCGGCAGATGTATCAGGACCTGGCGCGTAACCGTGACGACTGGGTGATGACGCAGGCAGCGCAGACGTTGTCCAGTGCCAACCAGCAACTGCAATTGACCGGCGACGTGCATATGGCGTTGTACGCATTGCAGAACGCGGACACGGAATTGTCGACCAGCAGTGCGCCGCAAGTGCTCGACGTGCGCCGTGCAATTGCTGCCGACATCGACAAGTTGAAGGCCGTGCAGGTGGTGGATGTACCCGGTCTCGCGCTGCGATTGGATCAGGCTATCGCGAAAGTCGACGACTTGCCGTTGTCAGGGGATGTGTCGCCCCGTGCGGACGCATCGGCAACCGCGGCCGTCGCGGCATCGGGTGTCACGGCCGCCGCGGCATCAAGCGCATCGGACACCGGGATAGCGCCTTGGTATAAAGGCGGCGTGTTCACTGCCGCTTACTGGCGCGCGGCATGGGCGACGCTGACGCATCGCGCCAGCGACTCCGCATCGCGGATGGTGACGGTCCGCCGTATCGATCGGTCGAACGCCGACGCGATGTTGATCGCCCCTGATCAGGACGCCTATCTGCGGCAGAACGTCACGCTGCGGCTGCTGTCCGCGCGCCTGTCATTACTGTCGCGCAACGAGGCATCGATGCAGTCCGATCTTGCGGCCGCGGATGACGCGCTTGCCAGGTATTTCGATCCGTCGTCGCCGAGCGTCGGACAGGTCCGGGAAACGATCGCGAGCGTGCGCGGCGCGGCACGGCACGTGGATATCCCCACCCTGGACGGCAGCCTGCAGGCCTTGCGTCAGAACATGTCGCGGGGCTGACCACGATGACGCTCAAGGGATTGATCTGGATCGCGGCGTTGTTTGTCATTGCCGTCGGGGTGGCGTTGGCGGGGCATGCCCAGCAGGGGCATGTGATTCTGCTGTATCCGCCCTATCGGCTCGACATGACGCTGCATGTATTGATCGGCGCCGTATTCGCATTGTTTGTCGCGCTGTATGTCGTCATCCGCCTGTTCCGCAGTGTCTGGAAAATGCCAGAGCGTTTCGCCGGTTTCCGGTCGCGTTCACGCACCTCAAAGGCGAATGCGGCGTTGCGTGAGGCGATTGCGCATTTCCACTCGGGACGATTCTCGCGTGCCGAGAAATCGGCTCGCAGCGCGGCTGCCATTCGCGAGAACACCGACAGCGCCGGACTGATCGGTGCGTTGGCGGCCCACAGGATGCGCGAAACGGTACGGCGAGATGCATGGCTGGACAGCATCAAGGGTAACGCATGGTGGGACGCCAAGCTGCTGGCACTGGCCGAGATGCAGGAGGACGCGCATGACCCGCAAGCCGCGCTGGTCTCGCTGAATGCATTGGAAGTGCAGGGTGCGCGTCGCTTGCGGGCACAACAGCTGGCGCTTCGCGCGCATCGCGATCTGCATCATTGGGATGACGTGTTGCGCATCGTCAAATTGCTGGAAAAGCGCGAGGCCATCGATGAAGCCAGCGCATCGCAGCTCAGACGGCAAGCGGCGGAACACGTGCTGCGTGAACGCAAGCATGATGCCGGCAAGCTGCTGGAGGGCTGGAAGAGCCTGCCTTCGAACACGCGCCTTGCGCCGCGTGTGGCGGACCTGGCCGCCGAGCTATTGCTCGAACTCGATCGGGCCGACGATGCACGGCGGATTGTCGAGCAGGCATTGGCCGAGCATTGGGATGGCAAGCTGGTGCGCCGCTACGGCAGCTGCGGTGGCTCAGATCCGCTGCCGGCGATCCAGCGGGCGGAGACGTGGCAAAGTGCGCATCCCAACGACCCGGACCTGAGTGTTGCGCTGGGTGCCTTGTGTATCCAGCAGCGTTTGTGGGGCAAGGCGCAATCGTTCCTGGAAAGCGCGCTGAAACATGCCGATCATCCGGCAACGACGGTTCGAACGCATCGCTTGCTTGGCGACATGTATGAATCGCTCGGTGATGCCGACAATGCCGCGAGGCATTACCGGGAAAGCGCCCGGGCGTTTGATTTACACTAATGGCCGTTGGCGTGGCGCTGCGTCGTGGGTTGCACGCCGCGCCAGCCCCTTTATTTCGAATCAACCTGATCAACACTGAGAGTGCGCTATGAGTTTCAATGACGTCCCGGCGGGCAAGGACCCGCAGAACAATGATTTCAACGTGATCATCGAAATCCCGGCGCAAAGCGATCCGGTCAAGTATGAAGCCGACAAGGAGACGGGCCTGCTGTTCGTCGATCGTTTTATCGGCACCGGCATGCGCTACCCGGCGAACTACGGCTACATCCCGCAGACGCTGGCTGGCGACGGCGACCCGGTGGACGTGCTGGTGATTACGCCGTTTCCGCTGCTGGCCGGTTCGGTCGTGCGCGCGCGCGCGGTCGGCATGCTGAATATGACGGATGAGTCCGGCGTGGATGCGAAGCTGGTCGCGGTCGCGCATGACAAGATCTGCCCGGCGACGTCGGATATCAAGACGATTGACGATGTGCCGGCGTATTTGAAGGACCAGATCAAGCACTTCTTCGAAAACTACAAGGCGCTGGAAAAGGGCAAGTGGGTCAAGGTGGAAGGGTGGGAAGGGCAGGACAAGGCCCAGAAGGAAATAACCGAAGGGCTGGCCGCGTACAAGAAGTAAATAGGCCCTCGCCACCAGGCGAGCGCGTTCGTCAGCCTGCGCCGCTTACCCACGACCGACACCGAAACCGCAAAGGCGCATATCAATGCCGGTTTGCGGTGTTTTTTTTGACGTTCAACGGTGGCGATCAGTCTGGCGCTTGCCCCGGAGGAGGCACGTAAAAAAAGGTGTCCGTGAATCCGGTCTCGGGATCACGCCACTCGGCAAGCACGCCAAAACCTGCCTCACGTCCCATGGCGGCGATACTGCCTGCTCCGAACTTCACGCTATGCGCCATGTTCAAGCGCTCGCCTTCCTCGATGACTAGCGTCGCGCCAGCTTTACGGAGCGACACGTACTGCGTGGAACGCGCGACCAGTGCGGGTTCCACGATGGCAAGGTTGTATGGGAGCGGGCCCGCAAGCGATTTAGCGCTCACCGTATAGTCGAATGAGGTCACATCAAAATCACCGTCCAAGGCGCGATTGACGAAATTCAGCGCATTCTTGCCAAACGCGGCTTCAATCCCGAGCGCGTCGTTGTACTGGTGCGTTGTCTCGGTATGAGAATGGATACCCTCCGTGCCGATCAATAGCGCATCGCCCGGACGCATCTGCTCGCGGACTTCTGCCAGGAACGGAACGATCGCATCGGCATCGAATTCTGAAATCGCACTGTTCAGGAATAGAGATAGCAGTGGCGCGTCGTCGGGCCTGATTTCGCTGATCATGCGCAACGCGGGGAGATAAGTGGTTTCGAATGGAATCACCTCCACGGCGTGCAGGTTAGCCATCGTCACGGTGCATTGACGCAACGCCTCCTCCGAAATATCGACGGCGAACAATGTCGTGGACATCTTTGTCGCGATGGCTTCGACGATGACGCGTGTCTTCTGTCCCGAGCCACACCTGAGATCCGCGATATGGCATTGCAAGATCGGTGCGCGGGAAATGCTTTGACTGAGGGGCAAGCACTGTCGGCTTTGTGCCCATGCAACGATATGCGCGACGTGCGCTTGAAGGATGGCATTTTCCGCGCGGAATTGATGATTTTCGGGAATCAGCGTGAGGGCATGGTGGAGCGTGGATCCGAGCCCATCGTAGAGTGCGAACGCGGGAATGCAACGGCGGCCGCGCTGCTGTATCGCCGCGAGCAATGCCGCTTCCTGGTCATCGAGATACACAGGCGGCGCTGGATGCGTGCCTTGCACGCCGTCCGTCTCGATGTTCGTTACGTATGCGTCTACCGGTGCAAGCATGTCTGACTCCTTTCGATATCGGATTCGCAAGGTTGCGCGTCTCATCAGTCGCAATGGCACGCTGAAATTGGCAGGATCAATCCGCTTTCGATAGTAGGAGTCGTACCAAACCACCTCCAAAAAGACATGCGTTGCACGTCACGCGCTTTCGGCGTGCCCCGTCACGATATGGCGGCCCCTCTTTAAAACACGACGCTGACGCAGCGCAGGCGCGACAATGTACGTCGCCAGCGAGGGAAAAAGATCGTGGTGCCGTTTCGTGCTATGTCCGCTGTTTGAAGGGATCATGTTCGCGCAGCTCGTCGACGTAGTTACCGATGCCTGCCGTCTCACGCGCGAGGAAGTGGGCCACGGCATCGGAAAACGAAGGGTGCGCCAGCCAGTGCGCCGAGCGTGTCACGGTCGGCAGGAAGCCGCGTGCCATCTTGTGCTCTCCCTGGGCACCCCCTTCGAATACCGCGATCCCTTCATCGATGCAGAACGACAATGGCTGGTAATACGCGGTCTCAAAATGCAGGCAGTCGATATGTTCGATTGCGCCCCAATAGCGTCCATATAGCGTGCCGCGCGGTGCGGTTGTCTTCGTCGTGCCTGTCGTTGCCGGGGTGTCCGCGGTGCGTGTGGACGCGGCGCCGGTATCCGTATCGGCAACGTCACTTGTCCCGCCGATCGATCGGTCGTACACCAGCAGAGAGCTGGCCACCGGCCTTCCTTCCTTCTCGGCAATCACCAGCAGCAAATTTTCTGGCATCGTTTCCGCGATCGACTCGAAGAATGCCAGGTTCAGATAGGGTGTCGAGTGATGTTCGCGGTAGGTGTGCCGATAGCATCGATTGAAAAATCGCCAGTCTTCCGGTGTTGCATCCTCGCCGCGAACGCGTCGGAACGTCACCCCGGCCTCTTCGACGCGCCGTCGCTCGGCGCGGATGTTCTTGCGTTTTTTCTGGTTTAGCGTGGCAAGGAAATCGTCAAATGAGGTATAGCCGGCGTTCAGCCAATGAAACTGCACCGCGGTCCGCGCCATCATCCCGGCATTGTCTAGCAGGTTGGCTTCGTGTTCGGTCGGGTAGAGCACATGCAACGACGACAGGCCGGATTGCTTTGCAAACGCAACCAGCACCTGTGCCAGCGCGAAGCGCGCGGTATCGTCCTCGGCCAGCAGGCGTGTGCCGCTCACCGGCGTGAACGGCACCGCGCACAGCAGCTTTGGATAATATGCCTGACCATGCTGCTCGTAGGCATTTGCCCAGGCCCAATCGAACACATATTCGCCATAGGAATGCGATTTGAGGTACAACGGCGCAGCCGCGACAAGCCGTTCACCGGGGCCTGGCGGGGCTTCCGAGGAACTGACCGTATGTTCGGTGTCGGCATCGCTGCCGTCGGCCGCCTCGTTTTCTAGGGGCGGGGTTGCCGTTGTCACGACGGCATCGTCACGCCACAAGGTGACAAAACGCGGCGCCCAGCCCGTCTCGTCGGTTGCGCAGCCGGCGGCCGTCAATGCCGACAGGAAGGCGTGTTTCAGGAAGGGTGTGGGCCGCGGCTGGCGCGCCAATAGCGCGTCCCAGGCGGCGGCGTTGATTTCGGCGGGCAGGGCCGCAATGCGCATGCGATAATTCATCGAAATCCGTTCATGATCACAGGACGATCCAGACCGTGCGGCGTGCGAGACGATGCTCGTCTTCGCAGGACGCCGCGGAGAGAACACGATACCGCACGGTGCACTGTCAAAACGGCCGAACCCATGCCCATCCGAATCGCGCTTGCGCAAATCAATACGACTGTCGGTGATTTTTCCGGCAATACCGAGAAAATCGTTGCCGCTGCCCGCGACGCGCACGCCCAGGGTGCGCGCGTCTTCGTGACGCCGGAACTCGCGTTGGCTGGCTATCCGCCGGAAGATTTGCTGCTACGTCCGGCATTTTTCGCTGCCAGCCAGAAAGCGCTGACGGCGTTGTGCCAGGCGTTGCGGCCGTTGACGGGACTCTACGTGGTTGTCGGGCACCCGTTCCGCAGAAATGCTAACGCAAATGCGGCCGGCGTGCCGGCCGCGGCGCGGGCACCGGACGGGGCGGCAAACTATGACCGCCACGACAACCTGAATCGCGCCACGCACGACGCCCCGCCGAATCTGGCGCCGATCGACCGCAGCCTGCCGCCACGCGATACCTTCAATGCGGCCTCCCTGATCGTCGACGGCGAGATTATCGGTACGTATTTGAAGCAGGAATTGCCGAACGGCGAGGTGTTCGATGAAAAGCGTTATTTTGCTTCTGACCCCACGCCGTTCGTCTTCGAGGTCGATCGTGTGCGATTTGGCGTGATCATCTGCGAAGATGCCTGGCACCGTAGCGCCGCGCTGCTGGCGCAGGCGCAGGGAGCGCAGGTACTGCTGGTGCCGAACGCGTCGCCTTATCATCTCGACAAGGGTGATACGCGCGTGCAGATCGTCCGGGAACGCATTCGGGAAAGCGGTTTGCCGGTTGTCTACGTGAACGCGGTAGGTGGACAGGACGAGTTGGTCTTCGACGGCGGTTCCTTCGTACTGGACGGCAGCGGGGAGCGCGTCGCACAGTTGCCGCAATTCGAGGAAAAGCTCGGCCTGGTCGACTTCGAGGTCGGCGAGGGCGTGCCGGTGGCCGCGCCGGGTGCCACGTTGGCACGTGCCGAATCGATCGAGGCGCAGGTCTATCGTGCGCTCGTATTGGGCGTGCGCGACTATATTGGCAAGAATGGCTTCCCCGGCGCGATCATTGGCTTGTCCGGCGGCGTCGACTCGGCGCTGGTGCTGGCGGTGGCCTGCGATGCGCTGGGTGCGGATCGGGTACGCGCGGTGATGATGCCGTCGCGCTATACCGCGGATATCTCGCTGGTGGATGCGAAAGACATGGCGGCGCGGGTGGGCGTGCGTTATGACATCGTCGAGATCGCGCCGATGTTCCAGGCCTTCGAAGGGGCGCTGGCAAGCGAATTTGCCGGGTTGCCGCTTGACGCGACCGAGGAGAATATCCAGGCACGTATCCGCGGTACGCTATTGATGGCGTTGTCGAACAAGTTCGGTTCGATTGTCCTGACCACCGGCAACAAAAGTGAAATGGCAGTGGGCTACTGCACGCTCTACGGCGACATGGCCGGCGGTTTCGCCGTGATCAAGGATATTGCAAAGACATTGGTTTACCGTTTGTGCCAGTGGCGTAATGGCACAGACGTATTCCGCACCCGCGACATCATCCCGGAGCGTATCCTGACCCGCGCGCCATCGGCTGAGTTGCGCGAGAATCAGACGGACCAGGACAGCCTTCCGCCGTACGAGACGCTGGATGCGATCATGCGGATGTATATGGAAGAAGATCGCGCACCGGAGGATATCGTCGCTGCCGGGTACGCGGCCGAAGACGTGAACCGCATCGTGCGCTTGATCAAGATCAACGAATACAAACGCCGGCAGGCGCCCATCGGTGTGCGCGTGACGCCACGCGCATTTGGCCGCGATTGGCGTTATCCGGTGACGTCGCGTTACGTAGATCGCGTGCCCGTGTGAAAACACGTCACGCCACAAAACCCTATTAGACAGAGAGCGATCAAGGAGGCGTTATGAAACAAATCACTGCAATCATCAAACCGTTCAAGCTCGATGAAGTCCGCGAAGCACTGGCTGCCGTAGGTGTAACCGGGCTGACCGTGACGGAAGTGAAGGGCTTTGGCCGTCAGAAGGGGCACACGGAACTCTATCGTGGTGCCGAGTATGTCGTGGATTTCCTGCCGAAGAACAAGGTCGAAGTGGTCGTGTCGGATGCGCAGGTGGATGCGGTGCTGGATGCGGTAGTCGCCGCGGCGCGCACGGGCAAGATCGGTGACGGCAAGATTTTTGTCAGCCCGGTTGACCGCGCAATCCGGATCCGGACTGGCGAAGAGGACGAAGACGCCGTCTGATCACAGGCACTGGCGCTGCGTTTGTAGCAACACCAGCAGGGCGCCGGCGCCCCCATCGCGCTCGCGCGCTTCAACAAAAGCCATCACTTCGTTTTTCTGCGTCAACCAGCTCCTCACCCGTCCTTTCAAGACGGGCTCCCGATTGACCGATCCCAAGCCCTTGCCATGGATCACGCGCACGCAGCGCAGACCACGTTTTGCGGCGTCGCGAAGAAACAGCGCCATCGCATCGCGTGCCTCGTCGGTGCGATAGCCATGTAGATCAATCTGGGCTTGGACCACCCAGTGCCCCCGCCGCAGTTTCCGGACGACTTCCTGACCTACGCCGTGGCGCTTGAACGACAGGCTGTCGTCGATATCGACAAGCACGTCCGGGTCGTAGGCATCGGACAATGCCTCGCGCATGACCTCCCGCTCGTTTTCCCGCGTCTTCAGCGGTAGCGGCAACGGTCGCGGTGCAAACGGCATGACGCGTTCGGGAGCCGTCATCGGCGCCACCTTACCAACCGTGCGCCGGAAGAGGTCGGCATCGGCCATTGCCTGCGCCGCGCGCTCGGCGGCCTCAAGGCGCGCACGCTCGCGGGCGATCGCGGCATCGGCGAGCGCCCGCCGCAGTCCTGCCAGTTCAGCCCATTCGGCAAAACTGGCGGAAGCATCCGCCTGGGCAGGCTTGCGTGCCATGATGCCGCACTTACCAGGCCTGCAGGCTTTCCGTCGCTTCCGGATCTTCCAGGAAGCGCTGAGCGTCGAGTGCCGCCATGCACCCCGTGGCGGCGCTGGTGATTGCCTGACGGTAGACGTGGTCTTGCACGTCGCCCGCCGCGAACACGCCTGGGACGCTGGTGGCCGTGGCGTAGTTGCGCGTGTTCTTGCCGGTGATGATGTAGCCGCCATGCTCCATTTCAACCTGGCCGGCGAACAGGTCCGTGTTGGGCTTGTGGCCGATTGCGACAAACAGGCCATCTACGGTCAGCGCCTTGACCGCACCGCCGTTATGCCTGACTTTCAGGCCCGTCACGCCGGACGGGTCTCCCACGACTTCCTCCAGCGTATGGTCGAACAGGATCTCGACCTTGCCTTCTGCGACCTTCTGCATCAAACGGTCCACCAGGATCGGCTCCGCGCGGAATTTGTCACGGCGATGAATGACGGTGACCTTGCTGGCGATGCCGCTCAGGTACAGCGCCTCTTCCACCGCCGTATTGCCGCCGCCGATCACCGCGCAGGGCTTGCCTTTGTAGAAAAATCCGTCACAGGTCGCGCAGGCCGAGACACCCTTGCCCATGAACGCCGTTTCGGACTCGAGACCCAGGTATTGCGCCGATGCGCCGGTCGCCAGGATCAACGCATCCGCCGTGTATTCGCCCGAGTCACCCAACAGGCGGAAAGGTCGCTCATTGAGCTTCGCGGTGTGAATGTGGTCAAAGACGATTTCCGTGTTGAAGCGCTCGGCGTGTTCAAGGAACCGTTGCATCAGTTCCGGGCCTTGGACGCCGCTGGGGTCGGCCGGCCAGTTTTCCACGTCGGTGGTCGTCATCAATTGACCGCCCTGAGCCATGCCGGTGATCAGCAGCGGTGACAAGTTGGCTCGCGCAGCGTACACCGCCGCGGTATAGCCAGCCGGTCCGGAGCCGAGAATCAGGACTTTTGCGTGTTTCTTGTCGGACATGACAGTGATTCCTATTGAGTGCCGTTGCCACAGATATCGGTATGATACCTGGGGCCGTGCGATCCGTTTTCAATCCCTGGCCTTATGTGGCGGTTTCCACCTCGCCGCGCCGTTTCACCGTGCGGTGACGGTGGGACAGCAGTAACGGTGCGGTCTGAGACCTCGCGGACACGGCCAACCCGTCCGACGCTAGGACAAAGACGATTCGCCGACAAAGTGTTACAAAACGGTGGTGTCTTGCCATTACATGCTTCGGCGCGCGCTCACGTAGGGACTGTTATTGAAAAAGGTCAGGAAAAACAAAGTGTAACGCTCTTTTTTCGTATCCTGACGCGACCATCCGAGGTACCGTCCCGCGCCGTTTGCCACGCGGTGTGCGTGGTTTGCCGTACGCTTTGCGTCCATCGCCGGACCGGGCAGGATAAAATGACTACGCCGGAAGGATGGCGCGGGCCTCATGGCCGCCGGCATGCCACCGCGCACCCCCGACAGATTGATTGGATAAATGGCGAAAACCACCTTTACACCCGGCGCGCCTGCGTTACCGCATCGGATGTCGCGGCTCATCACCGAGATCCGCTGGCTGATTCAGGTCGCCGTCTCGATTTTCCTGCTGCTGTCTTTGCTCAGCTATGACCGGCGCGATCCGGCATGGACGCATGCGGCCCATGTCGACCACATTGCAAATTGGGGCGGCCGCGTGGGCGCGTGGACTGCCGACATGTTGCTCTTGTTGTTTGGTGTGTCCGCCTACTGGCTACTGCTGTATGTTGCACGCCGCGTGGCGTTGAACTACCGACGTATCAGTGGCCATCCGCTGATCGCGTCCGCGTCCACCGCCGATGATCCGGCGGCACACGAGCATGGCCGGATCGGCCCGATTGCCGAGGTGCTGGCGTTTGCGCTGGTCGTGCTGTCCAGCGTCGGGCTGGAAGCCATGCGGATGTGGTCGCTGACAATCCAGTTGCCACGTGCACCGGGTGGCGTGCTTGGCGACGTCGTTGCGCACGCGGTGCAGGGCGCGCTGGGTTTTACCGGCGGCACGCTGGCGCTATTGCTGATGCTGGCCATCGGTTTGTCGCTGTTCTTTCAGTTTTCCTGGCTGAGCGTTTGCGAGCGCGTGGGCGGTGCCATTATCTCCGGCGTCACGTTGGCGCGCTTGCGCCACGAGGCCGGGCGCGACCGCAAGGCGGGCGAGGTTGCCGCGACGCGTCGCGAGGACAAGGTCGTACGCAGCCGGGCGAAGGTGGAGGAGCACGAGCCGATTCAGATCGTGCCGCCGGCACCCGCGCCGCGCTCGGAGCGGGCGGAGCGGGAAAAACAGGTGCCTCTGTTCACCGATCTGCCGGGCGACGGCACGTTGCCCGCCCTGGCGTTGCTGGACGCACCACAGGCCGCGCAAGAGACTGTGTCGGATGACACGCTCGAATACACGTCCCGGTTGATTGAAAAGAAGTTGAAGGACTTCGGTATCGAGGCCGCGGTGATGGCGGCCTATCCCGGTCCGGTGGTGACGCGTTATGAAATCGAACCGGCCACGGGCGTCAAGGGCAGCCAGATCGTCAATTTGGCGAAGGATCTGGCGCGCTCGCTCTCGCTGACATCGATTCGCGTGGTCGAGACGATCCCGGGCAAGAATTTCATGGCCCTTGAGTTGCCGAACTCGCGTCGGCAGACCGTGCGTCTGTCCGAAATCCTGGGCTCCGACGTCTACAATGCCGCCGGATCAATGTTGACGATGGGCCTGGGCAAGGATATCGGTGGCAAGCCGGTGGTCGCCGATCTGGCGAAAATGCCTCACTTGCTGGTGGCCGGCACGACTGGCTCAGGGAAGTCGGTCGGGATCAATGCGATGATCCTGTCGCTGCTCTACAAAGCCAGTGCCGATCAGGTGCGAATGATCCTGATCGATCCGAAGATGCTGGAAATGAGCATCTACGAAGGCATTCCCCATTTGCTTTGTCCGGTGGTCACCGATATGAGCCAGGCCGGTCATGCGCTGAACTGGACGGTGGCGGAGATGGAGCGCCGCTACAAGCTGATGAGCAAGCTCGGCGTGCGTAATCTCGCCGGCTACAACAACAAGATCGACGAAGCGGACAAGAAGGGCGAGAAGATCGGGAATCCGTTCTCGCTGACGCCCGATGCACCCGAACCGTTGTCGAAGTTGCCGTCGATCGTCGTCGTTATCGACGAACTCGCTGACCTGATGATGGTCGTTGGCAAGAAGGTGGAAGAGTTGATCGCCCGGATCGCGCAGAAGGCGCGGGCGGCCGGCATTCACTTGATCCTGGCGACGCAGCGGCCGTCCGTCGATGTCATCACGGGTTTGATCAAGGCGAACGTGCCTACCCGCATTGCGTTCCAGGTGTCGTCGAAGATCGACTCCCGTACGATCCTGGACCAGCAGGGCGCCGACACGCTGCTCGGAATGGGCGATATGCTGTATCTGCCACCCGGATCGGGCTTGCCGGTGCGCGTGCATGGCGCATTTGTTTCCGATGAGGAAGTGCATCGCGTGGTCGATGATTTGAAGGCGCGGGGCGGCGAGCCGAACTATATCGAAGGCATCCTCGAAGGCGGTGTGGCCGGTGGCGGCGAAGGCGGGGAGGGCGGTGAAGGAGGCGATGCCGAAGCCGATCCGCTGTACGACCAGGCGGTCGAAATCGTGCTGAAGAATCGCCGCGCGTCGATTTCGCTGGTGCAGCGCCACTTGCGCATCGGCTATAACCGGGCTGCCCGCTTGCTGGAGCAGATGGAACAATCCGGCATGGTGTCGGCCATGGGCTCGAACGGCAACCGGGAAATCCTGGTCCCGCACCGGGAGGCGGATTAAGGCGGGATGGAAAGCGGGCATTCGCTCCGGGAAAGACAGAGACAATAGAGGAGCACATGACGATGGCGAACAAACGACGGGTTTTCCGCGGTGCCGTGCGCACTACTGCCGCGCTGCTGTTCAGCGGCGCATTGATGGGCCTGGCACCTGGCCTCGCCACGGTCGCCAGGGCGAACGGTGTCGACGAACTCCATACCTTCGTCTCGCAGGTCAAATCGGCCAGCGGCGAATTCACGCAACGCCAGTTGAAGCCTGTCAAGGGCAGTGGCGCGAAGACCGCGGCGGCGCAGTCGACCGGTCAAGGTACGGTACAGGCTGGCGGTGACGTGTTGGAACCGGCGGGGTCGTCGAGCGGCACGTTTACGTTTGCCCGTCCAGGCAAGTTCATCTGGGAATACCAGCAACCGTACCAGCAATTGCTGCAGGCGGACGGAAAGACGTTGTATGTCTATGACAAGGATCTGGCGCAGGTGACCGAGCGCACGCTCGGCAGTGCGCTCGGCGCCAGCCCGGCGGCTATCCTTTTTGGTAGCAATGACCTCGACAAGAACTTCACCGTTAACGACGGCGGCTCGAAGGGCGGGATGGACTGGGTCGAACTCGTCCCGAAGACCAAGGACACGCAATTCAAGCGCATCGGTATCGGCTTTCAAAAAGGACGCCTGAACGCGATGGAGCTGTATGACGTCTTTGGCAACGTGACGCTGTTGTCGTTCCAGAACCTGAAAGAGAATCCGCCGCTGAAGGCCGATGCGTTTTCCTTCGTGGTGCCAAAGGGTGCCGACGTGATCAAGGGCTGATCCGAATGGCCACGCCGGACCTGTTCTCCGCCACGCCGCGCCGCCCGCTGGCGGAAGCATTGCGACCGGGGCAACTGAGCGATGTGGTGGGCCAGCGGCATCTGCTCGGGGAAGGCAAGCCGTTGCAGCTTGCCTTCGCGGCGGGCAAGCCGCATTCGATGATCCTGTGGGGACCACCCGGTGTCGGTAAGACGACACTGGCGCGGTTGACCGCCCAGGCATTCGACTGCGAATTCATCGCATTGTCGGCGGTGCTTGGTGGTGTCAAGGATATCCGCGAGTCAATGGAGCGGGCGCAGC
>NZ_LAQU01000047.1 GCF_000970345.1 Robbsia andropogonis
CCTCCGGAAATGGAAGCTGATGTCCCCAGAATGTTGCTCGATAGCGTCGAGGAACAACTTGGGCGATTAGCATTACTTGACGAACAGGTTGCCCGCATCGAAATGCGAATCACCGAATGGCGACGCAACGACGAAGCGTGTCGCCGCATTTCCGAAATCCCTGGGGTCGGGCTATTGACAGCGACGGCAGCCGTGGCGGTGATTGGCGATGCAAAAACCTTCCGCTCCGGTAGGGAGTTCGCGGCCTATTTGGGACTCGTCCCGCGACAAACCGGAACGGGAGGTAAAGTCCGGCTTGGGGGCATTAGCAAACGTGGGGACGTCTATCTCCGCACGCTGTTGATTCACGGCCCTCGATCCGTGATTGCCTGTGCGAAGCGTCTGCCAGATCAGACCCAAAAGCTTCTGGCGCGACGCCCTACGAATGTCGTGGCTGTCGCACTTGCTAATAAAGCGGCTCGGATTATCTGGGCCCTATTGGCCCATGACCGACGTTACGAGCCAATCGCAGCTTGACCGCATCGCACAATTCTTTTCTTCGTACCTTCTACATAGTTGCAGAGGCGTTATCGATCGATGGCAAGATAGGTTTGACCGCGCAAAGGCAAACCTGGGACATTACATGAGCTTCGAGCTCGTTATTTAGATTAGGACCTTTGCGGCGCATTCCATCGGGGCCACAAGCAAAATGCTTGTTAGAGTCCGGATATAAGTCCGCAACTACCCTCCTCGCCTAGAACGAAATCGCTTTGCAAATGGGAGGCGACCATATAAGTAATATCTGGTTTGAGCCGATTAGGAATGTCTGGTCCTGCTCCGCGGCGCATCATGTTTTTCTGCAAATGTGCGTCGGGAGCCGATGATGGACAGTTCCGCGAGGATCACAATCAGCATGCGTGAACTGGGACGGATCAAGGTCATTCCAATCATATTGGGGCCATTCAGGTTCCGTGAGATGCTGGGAACACATTGACGATAACAATTCCGACGATGATCAGCGCGATTCCACCCAACGCCGCCAAGCTCGGCAACTGCTGATATCGGAACGCGGCTACGGCAGTCACAACGGTAATCCCAAGTCCGGACCACACCGATGAAATCAATGACATCGGCAATCCCTTCTGCGCGCTACCTAAGCACGCGATCGCAAAACCGTACCCGCATACCACTACGAGAAGTGGTCCCAAGCGCGTAAATCCCTGACTTTCTTTTAGCGCGAGGGTAGCCGTCGACTCAGCAATAATGCCCAACAATAACGCGATATATGCAAACATGGATCTTGATCTCCTGACCGGTGTAAAGCCAGGCGAACTATTGGCCGACGTGAACGATATCGTTGGTATAAAACCCGTTGAATGGCGCTCGCAAGGATACGGAATAAGCGCCAGCGGACTGAAACTCAAGCCAATCGCCCTCCTCGATATCGTCCGGCAATCCATAAGGAAACGCAAGGCGATCCATGCTGTCGCATGTGGGGCCAAACACTTGAAATTGTGCCTTGCCGCCAGTGTCATAGATATCACCGTGACGCCAGGTACGCACTGGAAACTGCAGCCACTGCTGCGCAGATAACAATCCACCAAAAATACCTGCGCCACAAAAAATATCCTGCCCGCGCCTAAGCAGTATCCGTGCGAACAAAGACATGCCACCGTAAACCAGTCCTCGCCCCACTTCACATAGGAGATCAAGTGAACGTAGTGCGGACGATGCTTCGATTCTCTGGCTAATGCTCGCGAGTATGTCTGTGGTGTCACTTCGGCTATTCAAATACACACCAGGAAAGCCGCCGCCGATATCCAGACTTCGAATGCGCGACCGGCCCCGAGCAATAATACGCTCGGCGTCCTCGAGTGCTGTAATATATGGCGCATCCTGGATTGCCTGAGATCCCACGTGGAACGACAACCCCACCCCCCAGCGCGTTGACGACTCCACCAGATCAACTAACGCAGAGGCGTCGTCAGTAGTAGCGCCGAACTTTCCCCGCAGGTCGAATACCGCACCTGATTCAGACGGGGCGTAGCGTACGTATAGGGTTATATCGCTATCGGATGAAGGCAAAACATCACGCACCTTGCGTAACTCTGCTTCGCTGTCGACCACAAACGATCGTAGTCCATAGGTACGATAGGCAACATCAATTGCTGCTCGTGACTTGACGGGATTCATCAGATATTGGGTTGCGCCCGGCACGTGATGAGCAACGTCGACGATCTCCCCCATGGACGCTACGTCGAAATGAGAAATGCCGCCGCGCGCCAAAGCGGCGAGCACCTGAGGTATTGGATTGGCCTTGACGGCATACAGCACCGTGCCTGGAAAAGATTCGGCGAAGCGCCTTGCGTTGCTGGTGATCCAAGCGCTATCCAGCGTATAGAACGTATCAGATGCTTCGCTACTGAAATGTCTGTCAAGACTCATCACCGTTTCCCGTCGTTTTCGAAAGCTTCTGATCAGCAAGCTCCATGCCATTTTTCGTTCCGCGCAAACGATCCAGCAACGCTGGTCTATCCGGTAATACAAGACCCATTATTAGATTCCCAAATTGGTGCAAGCGACATCTGCGTGTCATCCGATTGTGCATGGCAGCACTCATGCGGTGCGACTGAAGCAAAAGATAATGCCTGCTTTGAAAGTCGAACTAGTCAATCATGCAGCACGTATAATTATTCATTCTTAATATATATATTTCGTTATCCGATGTAATTTTCAAGGAATCCGCAATCCTTAATATTCCCTCATTTTCCTTTATCAACATGGCCTTCCAGTGGAAGGCTAGGCGGAAATACTCAAGAAATGAAATCGCTCATACAGTATTCACTACCCAATCACCTTGAGGTTGGCATGGTGTTTGCGAGAAAAGCTCGTCACCAGGAATTCGGCTTCATGACATGCATTCCCAATGCGCCAACATTCCAGGCCATGTGCAAAACGTGGTCAATGGGTCAGATTGCAATGCCGAGACCGGTGCCGATTTAATGGAGAGATTGAATGCGTCGTGTCTATGTTTTCCCTTGGATCACTGCTTTATTCGATACATATTCATATCAGCATAACTTACGAATACCTTAACGTTGAACTCTGATTTCATCGCATTCCTGTCCACAACGCGCGTTTTTAAACGCACTGGCTTTTGATCATTTGGCTCTTCGATTGATAACACGATGAACTATTCAGCGTTTTACTCGGGCAATGCCAAGGCGTTTCTTGCGGCCCGAAATCTGTCATTCGACGATTTAGACACGGTCGTGCGGCGTCAGTACGATGATGCCGAATTAACGTTAATCACCAGCTCACCCGTGCATGGCGTGGCCAACGCCGCGAGTGATATCGATCTGATCTGCATCACCGATGCGATGCAATCGAGTGATGCGATGGCCTCGCAGGTCTATCACAACGGTCACCATATGGAGGTTGTTGCCTTCGCGAGCGACGAGGTCCTGGCCGCGTGCCATGAACTCACCGTTCAACAAGGAAAATTGCCAATCGACATGCTGCGCGTCTATCGCCAATGGGACAAAAAACAGCGGATCTCGCGCAAGTACCTCGAACGAATCATTGCAGGCGTTGCGACAGACGGCAGTGTGCCGTATCTGGAATGGCAAGGCACGCTCGGCGCCACATGGTCGATTGCGAGTTTTGATGCATTTCGCCAAAGTGCCGGCTTTGCGTTACTTGCACTGCGTTGCAAGGAAACAAGGGCCGCAGCAGGATATGCGACAAACGCGTTGCTGTATCTGATGAACGCGATGTTATCCAAATCGGGCTGGACAGTGTCAAACAAGAAGTGGACATTACTGCGCTGGCATCAGGCAACGGATTCGCTGCGCATCTGGAGCAATGTACGCCTGGTCGACGTGATCGATTCATTATGGGACTCCATCTACCCGTCATGCACGACCGGCCTGACCGAGCAACTGGCAGAGCGGTTAGTCGAGCTAGTCGATCTCGCGGAAAGCCATTTCGGCTATGAGGTGGACTATGCGAGATTACGTCCTGCCTTGCGCGCAACGAGCAACGCCCCTTTCTTGCCGGGAAGTGTTTTCACACTCCGATCGGATGGTCGGGCCGCGTTGTTACCCACGGTCGATATTTCCGACGCACTTACCACGCATCCGCGTGATCTGCGCGCAACGACGCCCGATGTCGCGCGGCACCTGCTTATAGGGGCACGCGTTGGCGTAATTGGCTTTTCGCTCACCGATTCGACATCTTGAAAAAAATGCAATCATCGATGATCTCGGCACTCAACGCTACCCCGCCATGTCGCTGGTTTCCGCGGCTATCCACCGGACACGTCCATGATGGTGCCATGCATGCCGAAACCCTTGCGTCGGTTTCATGGATGCTGATGACTGAACTGCAGTCGTATATTGAGGATCTCGAAGGCGCCGCGAATTCCCTCGAGGTGGTGAACGTGCTTCGCATCAAGCTCGCTGAACTTCTGGTCGATATCGACTGCCGCTTAGCTGGTGCCGCACCACCTGACGAACTGCATCAGTTTCCATTGTTCGCCGAATATGGTGTGGCGGAGGTCACGACATCAGCGTGCGATAACCCTGCGCGCTGGATAGGCATCGGCCAGCAATCCGGCGAATTGGCACAACACATTGATGCAGCGGCGCTGATCGATCTGTTTAATGGGCTGCTTGCCGCTTTTCCTGGTGAATTGTTCAACCCGCTGCTGCCTGACACCCAAGGCCAAGTCCTGCGTACCTTGCGCAATTGGGACAAATTGTGCCGACTCGCGGGCCGCGACGCTGCCTTCCTCGCTCCGCTGATGAGGTCCTTATGAATACACGTCAAGGCTTCGCCGACACTGACGCCCGCAAGACCTCGTTCACCGAACGTTACGGTGCAATCTTCGGCCGTGAACAAGGCTTGATGCTGCGAATGGCCGGACTCACCGCCGCTGAACGGCTCGCGGATGGCGCCTGGATCACCGACGACGCCGGTCGCCGTTGGCTCGACTTTGGCTCGTTCGGCTTGCATCTTCTCGGCCATCGGCACCCCGTGGTGGTCGCGGCGTTGCGTGGCCAGCTAGACCAACTCGGCCTGTCCAGCCGGATTCTCGCGAACGAACCGGCCATTCGAGCGGCAGAGGAACTGGTAGGCTGCGTCGGTCGAGCGGGAAATGGCGTGCTGTTCGGCAACAGCGGCTCGGAGGTCGTCGAGGCTGCATTGAAACTCGTTAGGATGCAGACCGGGAAACGTAAGATTCTTGCGTTGAAGTTCGCATTCCACGGACGCACTGCGGGCGCACTCGCCATCAGCTACGGCTATCGCGGGCATCAAGCGCTGCAACACGGCGAGGACGTGATTTTCATCGATGCAGGTGATCTCGATGGTGCGCGCGAGGCGTTCGCGCAGGGTGATATCGCCGCCGCGATCGTCGAGCCTATCCAGGGCGAAGGTGGCATCCGCCCAGTGCCTCCGGATTTTCTCGAAGCACTGGCAACGCTCTGCCACCAGCACGACGCGTTCATGATCCATGATGAGATCCAGTCCGGGCTCGGTCGCGCCGGCACCTTGATATGTGGCTCACCTGCCGACATCGTGGTGTTCGGCAAGACCCTTGGCGGCGGACTGTTTCCCGTGGCGGCAGCCCTCTACGACGCCACGAAGTTCGGCGCACCCGCGCGGGATCCTGTCGTTCATGCGTCGTCATACGCAGGAAGCGCCTTGGCTGGTGCGGTTGCACAAGCGGTGCTATCGGTCGTCGGCGAGGCCTCATTTTGTGCGCGTACCACAACGCTCGGCGAATTTGCGCAACACATTCTTCGCGAGCGTTTGTCGGATTGTCCCGCGGTAGCCGAAATTCGCGGACGCGGACTGATGCTCGGCGTGGAGTTCGTGTCGAACCGTCATGTGGGGCAAGCGTTGATCGAAGCTGCGCACCGCAATGTACTGGTCGCGTTCTGTCTAAGCGCCACCAACGTGCTCCGCGTGTATCCAAGCGCCACCATCGATCGTCAGGATCTCGAAGACGGTCTGCACAGGTTCTGCGATGCGGTGCTGGCCGCCTCCCGCCTGACTCATTAACGGAGCAGCTCATGCCTCAAGTGTCTAGCAGCGTATTTCTCGGTAACGTCAAGTGCGCCGACGTATGGCCCATCCTGTCAGACTTCGCCCGCTATCCGGACTTCATGGCCGACGTGCTGGAGGTAAGCGTACCACCGCACGGCAACGGAGCTATTCACAGCACATGGCGCGTTCTGCTAAACGGCAGCGAACTGACCTGGACCGAACTTGATCGGCTCGTGCCGAACGAACGCATCACGTTCGAGCAGACCGATGGTGACCTGGAAGTCTGGTTTGGTGAATGGGTGCTGGTGGAACGGGAAGACGGCCTGTACGTCGATCTTAACGTGACCTTCGATATCGGCATTCCATCCCTGGCCGACGTACTGCATCCAATTGGAGAGCGGGCGATACGCGCGAACAGCCGCCAGATGTTAGACGGTATCCGCGACCGGATACTCGCCGGGCGAGACGTGCAAGTGTCTATCACGGAGCGCTGAAATGTTAACGCTCATCGTGACGGGCGCCAGTGGCGCGCTTGGCATGCGCTTCGTCCGCGACTGGTTGCGCACCCATGCCGATTGGCGCATCGTTGCGGTGTTCCGTTCGCGGGAGGCGGCTGAGGCTTGCCTGCATGCGCTGCCGGCCGCGATGCACAGCGCCCTGACGACCCTGATCGCGGATCTGAACGATCCCGCGTCGCTGCGTACGGCGGCCAAGACGCTACCCAAAATCGATCGTGCCGTAGCGGTGCATCTTGCGGCCGATGTCGCTTGGGACAAGACGTTCGACGAGATGCGCGCATTGAATGTAGACGGCTCACTTCATTTCGGCGACTTTGTTGCCCAGGTAGCACGGCAACCGCATTTCATCTACGTGTCGACCGCCTTCACCCGCACCTACGACTGGATCTATCGCAACGGCTACGAAGAAAGCAAGGCGGCTGGCGAACGCGCGCTGCACACGCGTTTCGCGTCGATCATGCCGGTCTCGGTATTCAGTTGCAGCCTTGTCGTGGGGGACAGCACCAACGGCGCGATCGGACGTTTTCACGGGTTATATCCCTTGATCCGCTTCATCGCCGCACTGTCTCCGCCGTTTCTCGTTGGGAACCGTGCGGGCCGCTTCGATCTCGTTCCAATTGATTGGGTAGTCGACGAGTTGATGCAACTCGTCGAGCGTTGCGCCGCTGGTGCCGCCGCCGCCGAAGTCGTCGCCGCCGCTGGCGATGCACGGCTGCCATACGAGCGGGTGATCAGGATCGTCGAATCTCGCATCGATCTTGCTCGCGAAGCAGCAGGATTGCCGGCACTCACGCCCGTACCGATTCTGCGCGGTCGGCAATGGGCATTTTTGAAACGCTCATTAGCGGCTTGGCGCCCTGACGGGGTGTCAGCAAACGACTTCCGTTATTTCGAGCGTCTCTTGCAAATCTACGGTGTCTATGCTGAAAGCGAGACGGTCCGTGCACCGCTGAACGTCACGCAGGACGCACCCGGTGCTGAACTCTTCCTGCCTCGCGCCGTCGACTACTGGCTATCTCATTCCCCCGATGCGCGTTCCTGTCTAAGGCGCCGCGCCATGGCCAATGTGGTCAGCACGGCGAGCACGGTCTGATCACACACATTACCGAACCAACCTGACGGGGTGCAACGCGCCCGAGCGGAGACAGAATGATGAAACACCTTTCTGCGGTGGATGCAACATCGGCCACTGGCCTGAGCAGACAGGCCGAACGCGCGCGATTGGCATCACAACACGCAGACCTCGTAGACGACCTCAAGATGCCAATACAGTTACGCTGTGCATGGCAGATAAGCGTGCAATGGCTGGTGATCGTCATTGCAATAGTGATAGCCAGCGCAGCTGATTCGACGGCACTTACCATCATCGCTTTGGTGGTAATCGCCACACGCCAACATGCGCTGCTGGTTCTGATGCACGACGCCGCGCACTATCTTATAAGTCGTCACAAGCGCGGAAACGATTTGTGCGCCAGTTTTCTGCTGACATTCCCCCTGACCATCAGCACATCGCGCTATCGCGCTCACCACCTTGCGCATCATCGTAATCTAAATACGGCGGCGGACCCCGACTATGCAGACGCTTTCGCGCCAGCGACCCGTGGACAGTTATGGCTTGCCCTGCTGCGTGACGTGACCGGTCTGTCGACACTGCAGTCGCTACGTAGTATCGACAGCTTTGGCGTGTTCGGACTGTTCCAGCAACGCGATGCATCCAATCGCGCCGAGCGAAGCTGGTTCATCGTATTTATCGCCACGGTCTGCGTTGTTGCAACGTGCTGCCATCTGTGGTTCGATGTGTTGCTCTACTGGATTGCGCCAATGGTCTTCTTCTTGCCACCGATCCTGCGCATTCGTAGTCTCTCCGAACATGCTGGCCTTGCAAATGAGCCCGTCAGCCGTGACGCACGCAGTGTCTCGCCAGGATGGTTCGAACGCGCGCTGTTCGCACCTTGCAACATCAATCGTCATTGGGAACATCATCTGTTTCCTCAGGTACCCAGCTATCGCCTGCATGAATTATCGCGACGACTAGCGGAGCGCTTGCCAGAAGTGGCCGCTGGTCAACCGACGCGCGGTTATCTGATTGGTTCGGCATCGATGCTCGCCGAACTCTACCATGCGCCTCGTGACGCTCATTCTTCCACGCAACGCGGATAACGCTCTCACCCATGATTCTGACCGGTTCCGAAATCTGCAAAATGCGCGACGCGAAGCGACTCGTCATCGAGCCGTTCGACCAGCGCAATGTCGAAGTCAATTCGTATGGCTGTCATCTTGGCTCGACACTTCTCGAATACCGCAGCGAACAGATCGACCCTCATGGCGCGCTCGACGTGATCGAGCATGTCATCCCTGAAGAAGGCTTCGTTCTCCTTCCAAAACGTTTCTACCTGGGATTTACAGCCGAGTCGATCGGTGGCATCGACTTTGCAAGCGAGTTGTACGCAAATCTGTCAACCGCGCTGTGTGGCGTGTTCGTTCAAACCAGCGCGCCACTCGGGCACACCGGCGCAGTGATTCGTTGGACGCTGGAAATCGTGGTGACGCAACAGGTTCGCGTGTATGCCGGAACCAAAGTTGCAAAGGTGTGTTTCTGGTCAAACTTGGGCGTTCCAACGCCTTATGCGGGACGCTATCAGGGCTCCGAGAGCGTCGTGCCGTCAAAAATCATTCTGGATTGAACATGATACTGACCGGTCGTGAAATCGAACAACGCGTCCATGCGGGTGATATCGTCATCACGCCGTTTCTGCACGATAACGTGAATCCGAACAGCTACAACTTCCGTTTGTACGAACGCATGAAGGTCTACGAGGACGGTGTCATCGATGTGCGCGAAGAGGCGGCCACCCAGGAGATCGTGATCGGGCCGGAAGGCTATGAACTCGAACCGATGAAGTTATATCTTGCTGCAACCATCGAAACGATGGGCAGCACGCGCTTTGTACCCACCTACGCCGCCCGCTCGTCGATCGCACGCCTGGGCATGTTCATCAACCTGTCGGCGCCGCTCGGCGACATCGGTTTCGTGGGACGCTGGACCATCCAACTGTTTGCGCTAAATCGGATCCGCGTCTACGCAGGCATGAATATCGGGCAGATGATGTTCTGGCGCGTGCAAGGGGAAATCGAGCTTTATACCGGCAAGTACCAGGGTGCCACGGAAGCGTTCGCATCGCGCATCTTCCTCGACTATCAGAAAAAGCGTCCGTTGCATCTCGTCAATACGTCAATGGCTGTCGACAGCACGAGCGATTCCACTAACCTGCTGACGTCCCAGCCTTTAAGCACGGACTCACTCGCAGGCTGAACTTGCAGCCACGTCGACAACGATCCAAGGAATTGCCTTGACTAGCAAATATCACACTCTGCATGCACTCAGCAGTCGTCTGCCAGTGCCTGCCCTGACCGCTTTGTTCGACGCCGACTTCGCGATTCTCTGGCGGGACTACGCGCGGCGCGCCACCGACATCGCCGGCATTCTGCACACCGTGCAACTGACGGCCGGTGCTTTTCTCGATGATCACATCGGGCGCATCAGCACGCTTGCCGAACTCGAATGGAGCGTAGCGGCGGATGCCCATCTGTTGATGCGATTGCGCGAGTCCGGTTTTGCCGACGATGCGCCGCTAGCGGTGCGTTCCTCGGCAAGCGTCGAAGACGGCGCAACGCATAGCTTCGCCGGGATATTCACCACCCGGCTCGGCGTAAAGGGACTTGGAGCACTGAAAGCGGCAATTCTTGACGTGTGGCGCTCGGGCGTCTCACGCGCGGCGGTGCTGGAACGCGTGCGCGCCGGCAATGCGGGGATGCGCATCGGCATGACTGTCATCGTGCAACGGATGGTCGATGCCCGGCTTGCCGGCGTAGCCTTCAGCCATGACCCGCTGACCGGCGCGGAAACGATCGTGATTGAAACCGTGGAATCGTTGGGTGAGGCGATGGTGTCCGGCGTGGAAAAAGGGGCGTCGGCCAGGCTGACAGGCAATGCCCTGGTCTGTGCGCCCGAACTTGAAAAGCATCGCACGATGCTGCATGCCGTCGCTGCATTGGCGCGTAGCGCAGCCAACGAGATCGGTGCGCCAGCAGATATCGAATGGGCAATGGACGATCAGCAACTCTGGCTGCTGCAAGCTCGGCCGATCACCACGGTGCGCCGGGTAGAAGAACATGGGCCAATGCTCGACTGGGTAGCCCTGTACGCATCGGATGACGATGCACTGCTCGCCTATCGCCCCTTGCCGGACTTTGCCCAATACTTTCGCTCAAAACGCAAACCGCTTGCCAACTTCGCGACCCTGCACAACGTCCCCGCCGGCGCGGCACTGTTGATTCGCGCCAATCGCGAGGGACTTGCCAACACCTCGACGTGTGCGGCACTGCTGGCGCATTTTGAAACGCCGCATGTAGTGGTCGACTTCTCGGATCGCGTGCGCCAGCAGATTCTGCCACGAGCCGCCTTGCTCGATCGCCTGAACGAATTGATCGGCGCCCAGACAAGCCGCTTCGTTGTGCGTGAGTTTGTCACTGGAGAGGCGGGGCTGATCACGCAAGCCTGTACCGACGGCTCGACAACCTGCGAGTGGTCGGAAGATGGCCTGCTCGCGATCAATCGCGGCATTGCCCGTACCGAGCGGGCGCGCCTCACCGATGATGCCGAAGGCGGCCCGCCAGACGCCGCGCTGTTACATCGCGTGACGCATGAAGCGGTGCGCACATTCGGTCCGATTCAGCTCGAATGGGTGCGCGCTGGCGGCCGCTTGCACCTGATTGACTTCTCGCCACTCGCAACATCGATCACGGTCGGCGACGACGACAACCTGCGAGCGATATCGCCAGGATTTGCCGACGGCTTACCGGTCGTGGTCGGAAGCGACCGTAACCTGGAAGAACTGAGCATCTCTGCAACGGTATCCATAAACGCCATCCCCAGTGCGGAATCGCTCGGCCCCGCGCTTGAACGACTTGAACGGCAACTGCGTGAGCATCGCGGCCAGGCGATCGTCGTCTCGCCGCGACCGTACGCGGCGCTGGCCGCCTTGTTGCCTTATGCACGTGGTTTCGTATTCGAACAGGCGTCGATGCTCTGTCATCTGTCGATCCTACTGCGCGAACATGGCATTCCGGCAGTCGAATCCCCCGAACTCTATCGTCTCGGCCTGTCTGGAGAACGTGTCACGTTCTCCAGCACTGCCGGTGCGGGGCAGTCCCGCTAATCCTCATCAGCGAGTATCTCCATGGCCCTTGATCTATCACTGCTGCTATTTGATTCGCGCATACCCGATGACAACGCAGAGTCGCCGTTGGCAACGGTAGTCAACATTGAAGCGCCGAGCAGCCGCTGTGGTGACAACGGCCTGTTCGTGCACACTGAAACGATGCGTTGGCGCGAATTGATCACCGGCACGCAAGACACGCTTTCCATAGAGTCGACCCCATTCAATTTCCAGATATTCAATGCAGTGCAACGCCAACAAACACGCACCGCCCGGGCAAGAATAAGCGCGCTGGATCCGACGCTCGCATCGGCAACGCTGGTGGTGACGCTCGCACTGGTGCATCATGCAGACCGGGTCAGCGTTTATCACTATGCTCACGAAGGCGAGACCGGTGCGCTGTTTCTGCATCTGCTGGATATTGAACCCTTCGCGCGCGACGCGTGGACCGCATGGTGCGATGTTGCCCAATCCGCCCTCGCCTGCGCGGCGAAGTCGCGTGCCCTGCTTAACGACGATTGTTGGTATTCACGCTGGCGTCCCGATATGGAGTTGGAACGCAAGTTCACGTCGCAGCATATTCCCGACATGTGGCAACTCGCTACCGAACTGCATGCAGCCATCGGTGCGGGTCACATCGACGCCGTAATCCTCGAGCTAGATCGGGATTTCCAGTGCTACGACTACGAATCTCACATCTTTGAAGTCACTGGCGACCCACGCGAAGCCGGCTATATCGCATTCATTCCCCAGGCAAATGGACTGATGGCCGTCAAGCGCAAATGGTTTGTCAAGAACGAGGAATTGCGTCGCGAGGATTTCAATACCGATCACGCAATCGCATTCGATGCGATCGAGCAGCATGCGCGCTCGCTGACCTCCGCACGTCTGCAACGTCTGAAACCGTTCCGGCGCACGCGTTTCGACGTGAACTGCGAATCGCTCGACACAGGCAACGGCTTCGGCATCTATCTCGACATTTGTCGCATGGTCGATGGAAGCGCCTCATTCGCACAAATCGAAGTGGAATATTGCCGTAGCCGCACGCTGAAGGCGTTGCGTGATGTCGAAAGCGATTTCGAACGTATCGCCACGGCCGTACACCAATTCCTTATCGAACGCGGACACCGGTTCCAACACGATCTCTATTCCAAGCTGGATTTCGCCCGCGAGGCAAGTCAGCTCGCCGCTTGACCGGCGTGAACGCCAAGGAATGTCGATGACACCCAATTCTGTTGCAATACCCGTAGTTTTATTCGGCGATTGGAAAATCCGGCATCAGGAACCGCTTGGACCTGCGGATCATATCCTGCATGCTGTCGACGCCAGTGACCTGCCCCGCGGCGCCATGACCGTCACTGCCGATCTGCGCGGCATGCGCCGGCTGCGCGCCAGTTGGAACGGTGACACTCGGGAAACGTCAACCGCCGCCGCGTCGATGGCATGCGCCAATTTCACGGCACAACAGGTTCCGCTCGCCATCGCAATGCTATGCGCGGACAACGTTCAGATTACGCATCTCGTAACACGGATCGACCTGCATCGCGTGGTGTTCGTGCAGCCAACGCGGCCGATAGCGCTGCTGCCTGCCACCGCTTCTCTGGCGCAGGCACTTGTGCTTGCCTTCGAGGTGAACTATCTCGAAATAAACAATTGGGAATGCCGCTATGCATACAGCAACGATACGTTCATCGAGCACTTCGAGCTCGATGCGGCCATCGATGCGCGCACGGTTGGAGAAGCTTGGTACGATGCGGTGGACTGTCGCCAATTCGCTTCGTTTGTCACGCAAAGCGGAGACGAATTCCAGCTATGGGACCATGACGTCACGGTGTGCCGCGCAATCCCGACCGGCTATGTCCACGCCGAGCACTGGAGCCGCAAGCGCAAAAACACCGTCAACGAGCCTCTTGCACAGCTACGCTGTATCGGTGTGCCCGGCACCACATTGCCAACGACGTTCGAAGCTCATATCGTGCCCCCTGTAATCGATGCTATCGCCGCGACAGTGGACGTGCCGCTTCAGACGCTTGGAGAGTACCGACGGATTGCGTTCTCGACAGCATGTGAATCAGTCGAAACAGGTCATATTTTTACGGTCATGTTCGAGACGTGCGTGCCGCGAGATGGCGTCGGCGCTCGCACGACACGGGGTCATGTCAGCTTTGTGAAAACACGCGGCAAGTGCGACACCGCAATCAATGCCGAACTTCTCACACTTGCGCGACACGTGCGGACGTTCCTCCATGCGCAGCAACTTGACTGTCTGCCCGCCCGCCCGGCGTTTGCTTTCCTGCAAGCCGCCCCACGTCATTCCACTCCATGAGGTCAGCCATGCCGACTGCCACGTTGTCTAACGGGCGTTACACCATTGCGTTATCCCTTTACGGCACCGACCCCGCGTTGGCGACGCGGTTGCGTCACTTCCTTACACCTTATTTCAGCGACGTCGATGGCGCTATTCCTGAAATCGACCTACGGCTGTCGCTGCATGATGCATCCGCGTTCGAACAGCGCTGGATCGATGCCTGCGTCAGCCAGGTGACAATCCGCGAAACCGATGCGCCCGGATTCACGCTGCGCGTGCTGACCAATCAGGGCGCGCCACTGCAATACGCCTGGGATGCCAATCTGCGCGTCGGCTACAGGATCGATAAGTCGCGACGCAGCGTTGATTTTTATGGCGAACAGAACGCTTTCATTCACCTGATCGAACTAGTTCGCTATTATGGGCTATTGGTGGAGCAGGCCAAAGGCAGTGCGATCATGCATGCATCCGCCGTCGTCGAGCGTCATGGCGGTAACGTGATCGCGATTGGGGGTGTCAAGGGCGCAGGCAAGACCACGACGATGCTCGACCTCGTGCAGTCCGGTGACTACCTCTACTTTTCCGGCGACAAGCTGCTGCTCGACATGGTCGATGGGCGGATTCGCGCGCGTGGATGGCCAGACTATCCACATATTGGCATCGGCACCTTGCGCTCGCATCCACGTTTGGCTGAACGATTGGGTCTCGGTGCGGTGGCTGCCGACCACACAATCGCCGACACGGCGAAGCGGCTATGCGTACCGGAAACCATGCGTGCGGCGCTGGACGCCTGGCCTAGCGGCAGCGGTTTGCTATCGACGGTGATCCTGCCGGATGTGTCCGCGCCCGGCACGCTACGTACGCAGTCGCTCGACGCCGCGACCATAGAACAGGCATTGCAGGCGCCGGGCCTGTTCGAATGGCCACATCGCTTCATCACCTCCACCTGGCATCGACTACTCGACCCCGCTTACGGCGCACTCACCGATACCGTGCCTCCAGCGCTCGTGGCTGCGCTAGAACAGGTCGAGTGGCTGAGCCGGACGGGCATCCCACGGCAATCCGTCACTGCTTGACGAGGAGAAATCGATGCCATCCACGTCACGACTCCGACTTGCCCTGGTCGCGCCAAGCGGGTCCGGAAAAAGCACCACGGCCCAGCTGTTGAAGCTGCATTTCGAGCGTGCGGGCAAACGCGTCGAGATACTCAAGCTGGCCGCACCGCTCTACGCTATACAGCGCATGTTCTACGAAGAAGCGTGCCGGAACCTGCCCGATGGTGCGCAGGACCAGTATCTGCTTGAGCACATCGCCACGGAACTGCGGGCGCTCGATCGACTGTCACTGGTGAAAAACTTTGCGAGACGTCTCATGCAGTCGGACGCAGACGTGGTGATCAATGACGATCTGCGAGATGACGCGACTGACTGGCCGTATTTGCGCCAACATGGTTTCGATGTCGTCAAGATCGTGGCTGATCCCGCTATCCGGTCGGCACGACTGACCGGACGGGCGGACCTGTCCGTGGTCGAGAAAAGTCCACTCGATTTGCAAATGCAACGCATTCGTGCGGACTACGCCTTGCCCAACAATGGATCAATCGAAGCACTGACGGCGCACGTCAACGCGTTCGCAGACTGGGTGCTCGGCCTCACCAACCGGGCTGCAGCATGACCCACGCCACGCGACTCATCTGGCTTTTGGTCGATGGCTTATCGTGGCGGTTGGTCGAACTGCGCGCTGGCAAGCGTACGCACTCGACGCTGACACGCAGCCTTCGAGCGCACGCACCGCGACGTGCGATCCCGTTGGCACCGTTGGCACCAAACTGTCAGACACCGCCTTCGCTATTCTCGATATTCAGCGGCGTCAATGCCCAACGGCACGGTCTCACGGGATATCTGTTACCTGCACCCTTGCCTGGCGATCCATTGCGGGTCGTGAATACTTTTGCTGTCTGGCCCCGCGATATCCCCATGATCTGGGACCGCTGGGCCGAGGCGCAAACCCGCTTCCGCCTTTGTGCGATACCGTTCACCCAACCAGACCGACTCGGAGAGGCACTGTTGGGGCAGACACGTGTTTATGAGGGACTCACCGTCTCGCCCGAAGTTATCAGCAACGGGGAGCGTCTGTTCATGCTGCCGCTCGGCCTGGATTTCCTCGTCGAGGCAAGACAAGATGGGGTAATGCTACAGGGCGTCTCACCAGATGGGGCGATCTCGCAGTGGATCGCACTCGATCGCACCGAGCACCTGCCGATATCAGCGCACGTGCGACATGGCAACGCCTTCCCTGCGGTCGCGGTGCGTGCGGTGCGCATCGAAGGCGAGATCAAGCTGATCAGTTTCGGGTATTGCACTGTCGACGCACGAGGCCTGCCGGACGAAATCGGCACGAGCGCAACGGCCCCCCGCGCGTACATCATAGGCGATCCGGCGCAGCTCTATAAAGACAACCGGTTGGGCCGACGGCTGGATGATGGCGGCGACGGAAATGCAGAACGTCTGCTGCTCACACTGATGCGTGAGGTCCACAACAGCTTTGCGGCCGACATTATCGCCGCCGTACGTGCCGACGATGCTGAATGCGTGATTGGCTATTACCCGGTGATTGATCTATTGTCGCATCATCTACTCAAATACCTCGATCCCTGTCGCGCCGAACTTCCCGCGTCAGGTATCTGCGAAGTACTATTCGACATGGCGCTCGACTGGGTTGACGAACTGATCGATCACTGCGTCGCCGCCGCGCCACAATCGGTGCGCTGCATCGCACACTCGGATCACGGCATGACGCCAGTGCACGACGACCTCTTCCCGAATAGCTTCTTCGAACAGTCGGGCTGGCTGACTTACGACGAGAATGGACGGCCCGATCTTGCGGCCTCGGCAGCGCTCTTCCATCCCGCTGAAAACGGCCTCGTGCTCTTCAACGAATCACGTTTATCAAAGCAAGGCATTGATCCAGACATCGTTACCGCACGCTGGCGTGCCGCGTTACCGCCAAGGCTGCGCGATGGCTGGAACATGTTCGACGGTATCGATACCACGCCTCCGGCGCATGGCTGGAGCGCTAGGCACTACTGGCAAGCCCCGCCTGGCACACGCCTGCGAACCGCGCGCTCGGCGCACCTGCTTCAGCCAAGCCGTAAAGGCGGCGACCACGCAGTGTGGTCGAATAATGCGTGGTTGCAAGGTATTCTCGTAGACGTGGGCAGCGATTCAGTCAGCTTGCCCGATCAGGCAGCGCTGGCCTTGCCCGACATCGCCGCCCTCGTGTCGCAGCCGTTTATCAACCATCTGAGCGAGCGCCATCCTGTTCGCTGGCAGGAGAAGATATGATGCGTTTCGACACCTTGCTGTCCGACATCGACGGCACCCTTCTACACAAAGGCAAGGCGCTGCCTGGCGCCGCCGAAGCATTTAAGCGGATACGCGATACGGGTATGAAGGTTCGCCTCCTCACCAACACCACAGCCAAGGCACCCGCAGTGCTCGCGGCGGAATTGTGCAGCCTGGGCATAGAAGCCTCGGCGGCGGAAATCGAAACAGCCACTACCGCATGCGTCACCTATCTGCAACAGCAAACCGGCCAGCGTTGCCATTTGATCGTACCGCCCGACATTCGGCCCTTGTTCGACGGCGTAATGATAAACGACGAACGGCCGGATATCGTCGTGATCGGCGATATCGGTGATGCGTTCGACTATGCGACGCTCAACCGCGCGTTCCGGATGCTGCGCGATGGGGCGCGGCTCGTCGCATTACAGAAAAATCTATTCTGGTTTGATCGAGACGGCGCGCGACTGGATTGTGGCGCATTCATCGTTGGACTCGAAGCCGCGGCCAGCGTTACGGCACTGGTTACCGGCAAGCCATCACCGGTATTTTTCGAGAACGCACTGCGGCAACTCAACTCGCGGGCGGAACGTACGCTGATAGTCGGAGATGACGTGCTGACCGATATGGCGGGCGCGCGGGCTGTGGGAGCGCATGCATTGCTGGTGAAAACCGGTAAGTTCCAGGAGGCGCTATTGGCGCGGCATCGCGCGCAAGTAGATAGCGTGATCGACAGTTTCGCCGATTTGCCCGGTTGGCTGGCGAGTCTGGCCGCCGTTTGACGAACATGGCGTCGCACCCTTTCAGGAGCATCCTGCAATGACCACCATCGCCCAGATTTCCGATGTTCACGTTCGCCCCAAAGGAGTGTTGTACCAAAATGTCGTCGATTCCAATGCCATGTTAGCCGAGGCCATTGATAGACTTAATCGCCTTACGCCAGCGCCGGACTTTGTCCTGATCACCGGTGATCTGACCGATGAAGGCACCCACGAAGAATACGAGATGTTGCGGGAATTGCTGGCCCCGCTCAAACATCCTTTTGCCGTAATGCCGGGAAATCACGACGATCGTGATAATCTACGTCGCGCTTTTGCCGATCACACATATCTGCCTGTAGAGGGGCCACTGCATTTTGCGCTCGATATCGGTGACGTGCGCTTGCTCGCCCTTGACACATCCGTGCCGGAGTTACATCACGGCGAACTGGATCACAGCGATCTTGCCTGGCTTGGTCGTGAACTTGATCTCTGCAGCGATCGACCCGCACTTGTCGCGATGCATCATCCGCCATTCGCGACCGGCATTCCCTATCTTGATCTGTACGGACTACATGACGCCGAGCGATTCGAACACGTGATCGCCATGCATCCGCACGTCGACCGCGTGATCGCGGGTCACGTTCATCGCCTGATGCAAACGCGACTCGGCGGTGTGCCGGTCATCACCTGTCCAAGTACCGTTACGCAAATCGCCCTGCGTACCGAACCGGATGCGGAGCCAGCGTCTTATCTGGAACCAGCAGGCTACATGTTGCACAGATGGGTGAAGGGAAAGCCCGCCATTTCTCATTTGAGCTACATCGGTCGTTTCGAAGGACCCTATCCATTCGCTTGATCGTTTTCCCAGCAGACATGGTGTCTTGTGAGAAAGCCGCAAGCATTCAGGAACACCACCGTTGCGCCAGTTGGAGGCAATCCATGGTTGGTTTGTCACAGATGGCTTGAGCAATGTGATGCTGGCGGTGGTGAAATTTGTGGAGGTATGTTTTGATGTATGCTTAAGTTTGTCTGTTAGTTGCAATATAAGTGCTTATGTTTAGGTCTTTTCAAATTTGATTACGACATGCGGAACATCGGCACGCGTCCCGCATACATATCTCGTCGTGAAACGTCAGGCCCAGAGGCCCTGCCCGACGCTTGATCGCAAGTTTCAGCGTTACGGCACATGCTTTGCCACTACATTTTTTCTGCCGCCACTTTCACGCCCAAACCAATAAACAAAACGCCCAGTGCTTTGGTAAGCCATACTGAAATCGTCGGACTTCTGCGCAACGTTACCGTCAGTCTTGCCGCCAAGAATACGTACGTCACGCTCGTGAGAATACCCACCATATTGCCGGAGATGCCAAGCGCAATTATGTGCAGCACGGCTTTCGGATCATGCGGCTCAATAAACTGAGGCAGAAAAGCGAGAAAAAAGAGCGCTACCTTGGGATTCAACACATCGCTCAAAAAACCCTGAAGAAACGATCGCCGTAAACTTTGCTTTTCCGGTTGAACATCGAAAAGTGTGATTCGCCCTTTCGCGCGCAACACACCAAAACCAATGTAAAAGAGATATCCCGCACCAACCCATTTCACAACCGTGAAGGCCGTGGCCGAGGCCAGGACAATCGCGGAGAGCCCGGTGGCAGCGCAGAAAAGGTGAACATATGCGCCAAGGTTGATGCCTACGGCGGTGTACAAACCGGCCTTGCGCCCCTGCGCGATGGTACGTCCCAAAAGTAGCAGCATGTCAGGGCCTGGGACGAGGCATAAGATCAGGCTAGCGATTAGAAACAGTAAGTACGTATGGAAGCCCATTTTGACCTTCTATTCTGAGATATGTACCATCCTCTGTACCCGGCAAGATAACAGTCTAGCTTTTCAAAATGAGGCGGGACATCTCGAAAGATTACGGTTCAATGTCGCATTGGTTGCGCGGCCTTCCCCCTACCTCGAGTCGGGAGCATTCACAATGCGTGGTTGTAGCGCTCTCACTGCTGTTAACAATCTGGTACGCATAGACACCGCGTGCACCATTCGGAAGTTGAAACTTTAGCGAATTCTCGGTGGCCTGGGTCGGCGTGATATCCACCCATCCGCTATTGGCGTTGCTGCTCCCATCCAACGGGCCGGCCACCGCGGTATCGTTGATCCGAGTGAGACGTGCCGTAGCAGCAGGACCGATATTGCCACCGCTGACTACCACCGTTTCGTTCGGTTGCACTGGCTGCGATGTCCAGAAAGACATCGCAGCCCCGTTGGAATCGGCAGAAAAAACGGTGCCGGACCAACAGACGAACAAACATGGCATTGCCGCCTGCAAGAATGTGACGAACGGGTTTCTACCGGACATTACATTACCTCGTTGAAACAAGCACACCGTCGATCTACAGGATGCCAAAATACGCCTACTAATCAGCGTCGAATCACAATGACGCGATAAAGATAAAAAATGCAAAAGCGCAAAATCGTGAACATACTGAAGCTGCGTATGACTAACTTTTTTTCACCATCCAGATGTCATTGCACCGAAACATCGATAGTCGAGAATGATTGAATAGCGGAAGTTTGCTGCGCTACAACGCGGCGTGCTTGAAACGAGGTGTATTGCCGGACGGCTCACATGCCATCCCGTGCGTGAAAATACAGAATATGCAGAACTACACGCTATGAGAGAAGGTCTCTGGCGACTCCGGTATATGCGGCGTGCACGACATCTTAATGGTGACCACTGACAGGTTGCAAGGCATGGAACACCCTAGGCGTGGTACGACCACTCTCTTTGAATAGTGCATCCAGACCGCGCTATCTAGACATATGGATGTCATCGTTGACTTATACAGTACTGGACATTGATTACACGTTCAGCAGACGATAGACAAGGCACACGCCTTGATATTGGCAGGCCTGGAGAAGTGTGGTCCCGATCGATCATGTCTCGCCGCAGCGGAGCGCTGGCCCAGAAATGTAACAATGCGGCAGGCGCTGTTGCTCCGCGCCACCGCCACCCTACTAATGCCTTTCATTGCCTCGACC
>NZ_LAQU01000048.1 GCF_000970345.1 Robbsia andropogonis
ACTCGATTCCCGCGCAAGCGGGATTGCCAGAGGGGCGGTAACGCCGCCCTGTCGAGATAAGTGGTTGTTGAGGCGGTAACGTGTTGTTTCAGGGGCGGGCTATCAAGTCTGCCCTATATGGTTTCTAGGGGTATAGCTCAACTGGCAGAGCGTCGGTCTCCAAAACCGAAGGTTGGGGGTTCGATTCCCTCTGCCCCTGCCACATTCGTGCATTCGCTTTTCTGGCGGGTGCCACCAAGGTCTTATGGCGAATCCTCCAGTGGAAACGGTCAATACGACCAGCGACAAGCTGATGCTGGCGCTTGGCGTCGTGTTGGTCCTCGTCGGTGTTGCAGCGTTCTATTTGTTGAGCGGCCAGAATCTCGCTATCCGCACAATCGTTTTGCTGGTGCTGATTGCCGGTGGAGCGGTTGCCGCATCCTTTTCTGGTCTCGGCAAGACGTTTGTCGGTTTCTCGAAAGATGCCTATCGCGAAGTGCGCAAGGTCGTGTGGCCGTCGCGCAAGGAAGCAGGGCAGACCACGCTGATCGTTTTCGGTTTTGTCGTCGTTATGGCGATTTACCTATGGTGTACCGATAAAACGATCGAATGGCTGATTTTTTCAGTGATTCTTGGGTGGAGATGAGATGAGCGATACGACTACGCCAGAAGCGGGTGCCGCCTCGGCCAGCTCCAAGAAGCGCTGGTACACCGTGCAAGTCTATTCCAGCATGGAAAAGACGGTGCAGCGGGCGCTGCAGGAGCGGATCGAGCAACAAGGCATGAGCGAGAAATTCGGGCGCACATTAGTGCCGACCGAAAATGTGTCGGAAACGAAGGATGGCAAGAAAATTGTCGTCCAGCGTCGTTTGTTCCCTAGCTATATTTTCGTCGAGATGGAAATGGACGACGAAACGTGGCATCTGGTGAAGAACACGCAAAAAGTCACCGGTTTTATTGGCGGCACGGGCAACAAGCCGATGCCGCTGCCGCAGCGCGAAGTCGACAAGTTGTTGTCGCTGGCGCAAGAAGGCTCCGAGCACACCCGTCCGAAGGTGTTGTTCGAGATTGGCGAGACAGTGCGAGTCAAGGATGGTCCTTTCACGGACTTCAATGGCACCGTCGAGGATGTGAATGGTGAAAAAGCACGCGTACGCGTGTCGGTCACTATTTTCGGCCGGGCTACGCCGGTCGAGTTGGAATTCGGTCAGGTCGAAAAAGTCTGAATCAGGCTGGCGATCTGTGCCAAGCACCACGCGGCGTGTGCCGGGGGTGTGAATAGTCGGAGCGGTGTGTTTGCCGCTTCATCGAGGAGCGTCGTGTCGACGGTGTGCGGGAACGAAAGGGAAAACCCTGACGTGCCGCCCCGCCCGTACACGACGCGTTATCACTCACGGGTGGCGTTGCCGCCCTTATGAGGTAAGAAATGGCAAAAAAGATCATTGGCTTTATCAAGCTGCAGATCCCTGCAGGCAAGGCCAACCCGTCGCCGCCGGTCGGTCCGGCATTGGGTCAACGCGGCTTGAACATCATGGAATTCTGCAAGGCGTTCAATGCCGCCACGCAGGGTTTGGAGCCGGGTCTGCCGACGCCGGTCGTCATTACGGCTTTCGCGGACAAGAGCTTCACGTTCGTTCTGAAGACGCCGCCGGCGACGGTGCTGATCAAGAAGGCGGCCGGCGTGCAAAAGGGTTCGCCGAAGCCGCATACCGACAAGGTTGGCTCGATCACCCGCGCACAAGCGGAAGAAATTGCAAAGACCAAGTCCCCCGATCTGACCGCTGCTGATTTGGAAGCAGCGGTCCGTACGGTTGCTGGCAGCGCCCGTTCGATGGGCATCACGGTGGAGGGTCTGTAAATGGCTAAGATCTCGAAGCGTCAACAGGCTCTCGCAAAGCTGATCGACCGTACGAAGGCCTACCCGATCGGTGAAGCGCTGGATCTGGTAAAGAAGACCGCAACGTCGAAATTCGACGAATCGGTTGACGTCGCTGTGCAATTGGGCGTGGATGCGAAGAAGTCCGATCAAGTGGTCCGCGGCTCCGTGGTCCTGCCGGCAGGTACCGGTAAGTCGGTGCGCGTTGCCGTGTTCGCTCAAGGCGATAAAGCCGAGCAAGCGAAGGCCGCCGGTGCCGACATCGTGGGTGCGGACGACCTGGCGGAACAAATCAAGGGCGGCGTCATGAATTTTGACGTGGTTATCGCCTCGCCGGACATGATGCGTATCGTCGGTACCCTGGGTCAGATCCTGGGCCCTCGCGGATTGATGCCGAACCCGAAGGTGGGTACGGTGACGCCGGACGTCGTGACCGCGGTCAAGAATGCCAAGGCAGGTCAGGTGCAATTCCGTGTCGACAAGGCGGGCATTATCCACGGTACGATCGGCCGCGCGTCGTTCGAGCCGGATGCGCTGAAGCAAAACTTGCTGGCACTGCTGGATGGCCTGCAAAAGCTGAAGCCGGCAACAAGCAAGGGTATCTACGTGCGTAAGGTTGCGCTGTCGAGCACCCAAGGCGGCGGTATCCGCGTTGACCAGTCGACTTTGACTGCGCAGTAAAATAGGATTTCCGTGGTTGCATGTTGGGTGCGGCCATGGTTTTAGAGCTTTGGGGCGGATGTCGAGAGGAAGGAAAGCTTGATGTCCGGTTGTCAAAGACCGTTGGTGGCCCTATTTCCGGTGGGGAAATAGGCCTTAATCCCCAACGCAGATGGCGAACCCGAAACGTTTTGCAGGATGGATTGCGGGAAGTCGCGTTGTTGAGCGGCCCGTTTGAAGTGCTCCTAACCGCCGGACGCCGTTGTTGAATGCCTCCAAGGCCGGGGAAACCCGGTTGCCGGTGGTGTATCGAATCAGGAGTTTTAACCGTGCCACTCAATAGGGAAGATAAGCAGGCCGTTGTGGCTGAAGTCGTCGCGCAAGTTGCGAAGGCTCAGTCCATCGTGCTGGCTGAATATCGCGGCATTGCGGTTGGCGATCTGACGAAGCTGCGCGCGGTAGCGCGGGAGCAAAAGGTTTACCTTCGCGTGTTGAAGAACACGTTGGCGCGCCGCGCCGTTGAAGGTACGCCGTTCGCTCCGCTGGCTGAGCAGATGACGGGTCCGCTGATTTACGGCGTATCCGAGGATGCCACCTCCGCGGCGAAGGTCATCAATGACTTCGCGAAGGGCAATGACAAGTTGGTGATCCGTTCGGGCGCCTACGAGGGTCAAGTGTTGGATAAGGCTGGCGTGCAAGCGCTGGCAGCTATCCCGAGCCGCGAAGTTCTGCTGGCTCAATTGCTGGGTGTCATGCAAGCGCCGGTTGCGGCGTTTGCACGTGGCCTGGCAGCACTGGCCGCGAAGAAGGGCGAAGGCGAACCGGCGGCTGCGGAAGCGGCAGCCGAGGCGCCGGCCGAAGCTCCGGCTGCCGAATAAGGCATCGGATCGACATTGTTCAGTCGCGCCCCGTTCCAGTGGAGCGGTGGCGTAACCGCAGTGATCGCAGTGTGGTTCTAGCCCGCACCGTGTATCGCGCAATCCATTCAAAAGGTTTTACGTATCATGGCAATCACGAAAGACGACATCCTGGAAGCCGTTGGTAACTTGACGGTTATGGAACTGAACGACCTGGTCAAGGCGTTCGAAGAGAAGTTTGGCGTATCGGCAGCTGCAATGGCAGTGGCTGGTCCGGCAGGCGGTGCAGCTGCTCCGGCCGCTGAAGAAAAGACCGAATTCGACGTCATCCTGAAGGGTGCAGGCGCGAACAAGGTTGGCGTCATTAAGGCTGTCCGTGAAATCACGGGCTTGGGCCTGAAGGAAGCGAAGGACCTGGTTGATGGCGCACCGAAGCCGGTTAAGGAAGGCATTGCAAAGGCCGACGCCGATGCAGCGCTGGAAAAGCTGAAGGCCGCTGGCGCCGACGCCGAAGTCAAGTAAGAGACTGCGGTAGGGGTGTGGGCTGGCGGGGATTCCCCGTCAGCCTTTTTGCGCTTACAAGCAAAGAAAATCGCTGGCGTCGCAAAATTGTTTTACATGAGTGTGCGTTGTAAGTATTTGGCTGTGAATGGCGACTGTTGTCGGAAGTTTTTGTAATTTGCGGTAAGTTGTCAAATGCCGACTTGACTAAGTCCGGTGATTTGTGCGGTGTAAGAACACAAAGAAAAGCTGTTGCGAGTATGCTCGCCGTGCGACAGCCTTTTTTTGTCTTCTGAAGCGACTGCAGAAGGCAAGTTTGGTCGGGTAGGGGATGGCGTATGGACAGCGTTGGTCCGTGCGGCGTGCTTTACTGTCAGCCATGGTTGGTAGCGGCCAACCACCAAGCTTCTATATCCGTGACCGGGGCGTTTCCGTGAGGGAACCGCCGGGAGCGGATTTCGGGCCTCAGTCGGTGAACACCCGGATGTCGGCAAAGCGATACGCGCACTATGCCGACCGGCAGTGATCTGGAGATAGTATGCAATATTCCTTCACCGAGAAAAAGCGCATCCGCAAGAGTTTTGCGAAGCGCACCAACGTTCACCCGGTTCCCTACCTATTGGCGACTCAGCTTGAGTCGTTCAGCCAATTCCTGCAGCAAGATGCAACACCTGATGGTCGCAAGCCCGAAGGCTTGCAGGCCGCATTTACATCGGTTTTCCCGATCGTGTCACACAACGGTTTCGCACGTCTGGAATTCGTGCGTTACATGTTGTCGCCTCCGGCGTTCGACGTTACCGAGTGCCAGCAGCGGGGATTGACTTTCTGCTCGCAACTCCGCGCGGTCGTGCAATTGGTGATTCTGGACAAGGAATCGCCGAATAAGCCGGTCGTCAAGGAAGTGAAGGAGCAGGAAGTCTACATGGGCGAAATGCCCTTGATGACTGAAAACGGCTCGTTCGTGATCAATGGTACCGAACGTGTCATCGTTTCGCAGCTCCACCGTTCGCCAGGGGTCTTCTTCGAACACGACAAGGGCAAAACACACAGCTCGGGCAAGTTGCTGTTCTCGGCACGTGTTATTCCTTATCGCGGTTCGTGGCTGGACTTCGAGTTCGACCCCAAGGATGTCCTGTACTTCCGCGTCGACCGTCGCCGGAAGATGCCGGTCACGATCCTGTTGAAGGCCATTGGCCTGACGCCGGAACAGATCCTTGCAAACTTCTTCGTGTTCGACAACTTCACGTTGATGGGCGAAGGGGCGCAGGTCGAGTTCGTGCCGGAACGCCTGCGCGGTGAAGTCGCGCGTTTCGACATTTCGGATCGTGATGGCAATGTCGTCGTAGCCAAGGAAAAGCGGATCAATGCGAAGCATATCCGCGACCTCGAAAATGCGAAGACCAAGTTCATCTCGGTACCGGAGGACTACCTGCTGGGCCGTGTGCTGGCAAAGAACGTCATCGATCCGGATACCGGAGAAGTGATTGCGTCCGCAAACGACGAACTGACCGAGGGCGTACTCGAAAAGCTGCGCGCGGCGGAGGTCAAGGAAATCCAGACGCTTTACACGAACGATCTGGACCAAGGCCCATACATCTCGCAAACGCTACGGATCGACGAGACAGCGGATAAGACCGCTGCACGTATCGCGATCTACCGGATGATGCGTCCGGGCGAACCGCCGACGGAAGAAGCGGTTGAAGCGCTGTTCAATCGCTTGTTCTACAGCGAAGACGCGTATGACCTGTCGAAGGTCGGCCGCATGAAGTTCAACCGCCGCGTGGGTCGCGAGGAAATCGTCGGACCTATGACGTTGCAGGATGACGACATCCTGGCAACCATCAAGATCCTGGTCGAGCTGCGTAACGGTAAGGGCGAGGTCGATGACATCGACCACTTGGGTAACCGTCGCGTGCGTTGCGTCGGCGAACTGGCGGAAAACCAGTTCCGTGCTGGTCTGGTGCGTGTCGAGCGCGCGGTGAAGGAGCGTCTGGGTCAGGCCGAAAGCGAAAACCTGATGCCGCACGACTTGATCAACAGCAAGCCGATCTCGTCCGCGATTCGTGAGTTCTTCGGCTCATCGCAGTTGTCGCAGTTCATGGACCAGACCAACCCGCTGTCGGAAATCACGCACAAGCGGCGTGTCTCGGCGTTGGGACCGGGCGGTTTGACCCGTGAACGCGCAGGCTTCGAAGTGCGTGACGTGCATCCGACGCACTATGGTCGCGTGTGCCCGATTGAAACGCCGGAAGGTCCGAACATCGGCCTGATCAACTCGCTCGCCCTGTTCGCGCACCTGAACGAGTACGGCTTCCTGGAAACGCCGTACCGCAAGGTCGTCGACGGCAAGGTGACGGATCAGATCGATTACCTGTCGGCGATCGAGGAAGGCCGTTACCTGATTGCTCAGGCGAACGCGGCTGTGTCTGAAGACGGCACGCTGACCGACGAACTGGTCTCCGCACGTGAAATGGGCGAAACGTTGATGGCGACGCCGGACCGTGTCCAGTACATGGACGTGGCGCCATCGCAGATCGTGTCGGTTGCGGCATCGCTGATCCCGTTCCTGGAACACGATGACGCAAACCGCGCCTTGATGGGCTCGAACATGCAGCGTCAGGCGGTGCCCTGCCTGCGTCCGGAAAAGCCGCTGGTCGGCACCGGTGTCGAGCGCACGGTGGCGGTCGACTCGGGCACGACGGTGCAGGCATCGCGCGGTGGCCACGTCGACTACGTCGATGCGGGCCGTGTCGTGATTCGCGTGAACGATGACGAAGCCGTGGCCGGGGAAGTGGGTGTCGACATCTACAACCTGATCAAGTACACGCGTTCGAACCAGAACACGAACATCAACCAGCGTCCTATCGTCAAGGTGGGTGACCGTGTCGCACGTGGTGACGTGATCGCCGACGGTGCGTCGACGGACCTCGGCGAACTCGCGCTCGGCCAGAACATGCTGGTCGCGTTCATGCCGTGGAATGGCTACAACTTCGAAGATTCGATCCTGATCTCCGAGAAGGTGGTGGCGGACGACCGTTACACGTCGATCCATATCGAAGAGCTGAACGTGGTCGCCCGCGACACGAAGCTCGGCCCGGAAGAAATCACGCGCGACATCTCGAACCTGGCGGAAGTGCAACTGGGTCGTCTGGATGAGTCGGGCATCGTCTACATCGGCGCGGAAGTGGAAGCCGGTGACGTGATGGTGGGTAAGGTCACGCCGAAGGGTGAGACGCAATTGACGCCGGAAGAAAAGCTGCTGCGCGCGATCTTCGGTGAAAAAGCGTCTGACGTGAAGGACACGTCGCTGCGCGTGCCGTCAGGGATGAGCGGCACCGTGATCGACGTCCAGGTCTTCACGCGTGAAGGCATCCAGCGTGACAAGCGCGCGCAACAGATCATCGACGATGAACTGAAGCGCTATCGGCTTGACCTGAACGACCAGTTGCGGATCGTGGAAGGCGATGCGTTCCAGCGTCTGGAACGGATGCTGATCGGCAAGGCCGTCAATGGTGGCCCGAAGAAGCTGGCGAAGGGTGCCGAGCTGACGAAGGAATACCTGGCCGACCTGGATCACTATCACTGGTTCGATATCCGCCTGGCCGACGAAGCCGCGGCGAACCAACTGGTTGCCATCAAGGAATCGATCGAGCAAAAGCGTCACCAGTTCGATCTGGCTTTCGAAGAGAAGCGCAAGAAGTTGACGCAAGGCGACGAACTGCCGCCGGGCGTGCTGAAGATGGTGAAGGTGTACCTGGCCGTGAAGCGTCGCCTGCAGCCGGGTGACAAGATGGCTGGTCGTCACGGCAACAAGGGTGTGGTCTCGCGCATCGTGCCGATTGAAGACATGCCGTACATGGCTGACGGTACGCCGTGCGACATCGTGCTGAACCCGCTGGGTGTGCCGTCGCGGATGAACGTGGGACAGATTCTGGAAGTTCATCTGGGATGGGCGGCAAAGGGTCTGGGTCATCGGATCAACGAGATGTTACGTGCGCAGGCGAAAGCGACCGAAGTCCGTGGTTTCCTCGAAAAGATTTACAACGAGCACGGTCACAAGGAAGACATCGCCAACCTCAGCGACGACGAAGTCCTGCATCTTGCATCGAACCTGAAGGAAGGCGTGCCGTACGCAACGCCGGTATTCGACGGTGCAACCGAGGAAGAAATGTCCCGCGCGTTGGATCTGGCTTTCCCGGACGACATCGCCGCGAACCTCGGCATGACGGCGTCGAAGAACCAGGTGCGTCTGCGCGATGGCCGTACGGGCGAAGAGTTCGAACGGACCGTGACGGTGGGCTATATGCACTACCTGAAGCTGCACCACTTGGTCGACGACAAGATGCACGCCCGTTCGACCGGCCCGTACTCGCTGGTCACGCAGCAACCGCTGGGTGGTAAGGCGCAGTTCGGTGGTCAGCGCTTCGGGGAAATGGAAGTGTGGGCGCTGGAAGCATATGGCGCCTCGTACGTACTGCAGGAAATGTTGACCGTGAAGTCGGACGACGTGGCAGGCCGGACCAAGGTCTATGAAAACCTGGTCAAGGGTGACCACGTGATCGATGCGGGCATGCCCGAGTCGTTCAACGTGCTGGTGAAGGAAATCCGCTCGTTGGGTATCGACATCGATCTGGATCGGAACTAATCGGACTACGGAGAGAAGCAATGAAAGCGCTGCTCGATCTATTCAAGCAAGTCCAGCAAGACGAAGTATTCGACGCGATCAAGATTGGCCTCGCGTCGCCCGAGAAGATCCGGTCCTGGTCTTTCGGCGAAGTCAAAAAGCCGGAAACGATCAACTACCGTACGTTCAAGCCGGAACGGGATGGCCTGTTCTGCGCGAAGATCTTTGGGCCGATCAAGGACTACGAGTGCCTGTGCGGCAAGTACAAGCGCCTGAAGCACCGTGGCGTGATCTGCGAAAAATGCGGCGTTGAAGTCACGCTGGCGAAAGTGCGTCGCGAACGCATGGGCCATATCGAACTGGCTTCGCCGGTCGCGCATATCTGGTTCCTGAAGTCGCTGCCGTCGCGTCTGGGCATGGTCCTGGACATGACGCTGCGCGACATCGAACGCGTGTTGTACTTCGAGGCCTTTGTCGTCATCGAACCGGGCATGACGCCGCTGAAGCGCGGCCAGATCATGACCGAGGAAGATTACTACGCGAAGGTCGAGGAATATGGCGACGAATTCCGTGCCGAAATGGGTGCGGAAGGCGTGCGTGAACTGCTGCGTTCGATCGACATCGATGCGCAGGCGGAAATGCTGCGTGCCGAGTTGAAGGCAACGGGTTCCGAAGCCAAGATCAAGAAGTTCGCGCGTCGTCTGAAGGTGCTGGAGGCATTCCAGCGCTCGGGCATCAAGCCGGACTGGATGGTCATGGAAGTGCTGCCGGTGCTGCCGCCGGAGCTGCGTCCGCTCGTCCCGCTGGACGGTGGCCGTTTCGCGACCTCGGACCTGAACGACCTGTATCGCCGCGTCATCAACCGGAACAACCGGTTGAAGCGTCTGCTCGAGCTGAAGGCGCCTGAAATCATCGTCCGCAACGAAAAGCGGATGCTGCAGGAAGCTGTCGACTCGTTGCTCGATAACGGCCGCCGCGGCAAGGCCATGCAAGGCCCGAACAAGCGCGTGCTGAAGTCGTTGACCGAAAGCATCAAGGGTAAGGGCGGGCGTTTCCGTCAGAACTTGTTGGGTAAGCGCGTCGACTATTCGGGCCGTTCGGTCATCGTGGTGGGTCCGACGTTGAAGTTGCACCAGTGCGGCCTGCCGAAGCTGATGGCGCTTGAGTTGTTCAAGCCCTTCATCTTCAACAAGCTCGAACTGATGGGCGTCGCGACCACGATCAAGGCCGCGAAGAAGGAAGTCGAAAGCCAGACGCCGGTGGTGTGGGACATCCTCGAAGAGGTGATTCGCGAGCACCCGGTGATGCTGAACCGCGCGCCGACGCTGCACCGTCTGGGCATCCAGGCGTTCGAGCCGGTGCTGATCGAAGGGAAGGCCATCCAGCTGCACCCGCTGGTCTGCGCGGCGTTCAACGCCGACTTCGACGGTGACCAGATGGCCGTGCACGTCCCGCTGTCGCTGGAAGCGCAGTTGGAAGCACGGACGTTGATGCTGGCATCGAACAACGTCTTGTTCCCGGCGAACGGCGATCCGTCGATCGTGCCGTCGCAGGATATCGTGCTGGGTCTGTACTACGCGACGCGTGAAGCCGTGAACGGTAAGGGCGAAGGCCTGACTTTCACGGGCGTCTCCGAAGTGATCCGCGCGTACGAGAACAAGGAAGTCGAACTGGCTTCGCGCGTCAATGTCCGGATCACCGAGCAGGTTGCGAATCCGGACAAGAGCGACGGTCAGCCGGCGTTCGTGCCGAAGATCTCGCTGTACGCGACGACTGTCGGCCGTTCGATCCTGTCGGAAATTCTGCCGCCGGGCTTGCCGTTCTCCGTGCTGAACAAGCCGCTGAAGAAGAAGGAAATCTCGCGCCTGATCAATACGGCTTTCCGCCGTTGCGGCCTGCGTGAGACGGTGATCTTCGCCGACGCGCTGATGCAGTCCGGGTTCCGTCTGGCAACGCGCGCCGGTATTTCGATCTGCGTGGACGACATGCTCGTGCCGCCGCAGAAAGAGACGATCGTCGGCGATGCCGCGAAGAAGGTGAAGGAATACGATCGCCAGTACATGTCGGGTCTGGTGACCGCGCAGGAACGCTACAACAACGTGGTCGACATCTGGTCGGCAACGTCGGAAGCGGTCGGCAAGGCGATGATGGAGCAGTTGGCAACCGAGCCGGTTGTCGACCGTGACGGCAACACCGTGCAGCAGGAATCGTTCAACTCGATCTACATGATGGCCGACTCGGGTGCCCGTGGGTCGGCGGTGCAGATTCGTCAGTTGGCAGGTATGCGCGGCCTGATGGCCAAGCCGGATGGCTCGATCATCGAGACGCCGATTACCGCGAACTTCCGCGAAGGCTTGAACGTGCTGCAGTACTTCATCTCCACCCACGGTGCCCGTAAGGGTCTGGCGGATACGGCGTTGAAGACGGCAAACTCCGGTTACCTGACGCGTCGTCTGGTCGACGTGACGCAGGATCTGGTGGTGGTCGAGGACGATTGCGGTACGTCCAACGGCGTGGCGATGAAAGCACTCGTCGAGGGCGGTGAGGTGGTGGAAGCACTGCGTGACCGTATCCTCGGCCGCGTGGTCGTGTCGGAAGTCGTGAACCCGGAAACGCAGGAAACGCTGTACCACGTTGGCGACTTGCTGGACGAAGACGCTGTCGAGGAAATCGAGCGCCTGGGGATCGACGAGGTGCGCGTGCGTACCCCGTTGAGCTGCGAAACGCGTTTCGGTCTCTGCGCACTGTGCTACGGCCGTGACCTGGGCCGTGGCTATCGCGTGAACGTCGGCGAGGCGGTGGGTGTGATCGCGGCACAGTCGATCGGTGAGCCCGGTACGCAGTTGACGATGCGGACCTTCCACATCGGCGGTGCGGCATCGCGTGCGGCAGTCGCATCGAGCATCGAGGCAAAGTCGAACGGTACGGTGCGCTTTACCGCGACGATGCGCTACGTGACGAACGGAAAGGGCGAGCAGATCGTCATCTCCCGTTCGGGCGAAGTCATGATCACGGACGATCTGGGCCGTGAGCGTGAGCGCCACAAGGTGCCGTACGGCGCGACGCTGTTGCAACTGGACGGCGCGCAGATCAAGGCCGGGACGCAGTTGGCTACGTGGGACCCGATGACGCGCCCGATCATCACCGAGCATGGCGGTACGGTGAAGTTCGAGAATGTCGAGGAAGGCGTGACGGTCGCGAAGCAGATCGACGATGTAACGGGTCTCTCGACGCTGGTGGCGATCGACTCGAAGCGTCGCAGCGCCCAAGCGGGCAAGACGTTACGTCCGCAGGTCAAGCTGCTCGACGAGAAGGGCGCCGAAGTGAAGATCCCGGGCACCGATCACTCGGTGACCGTGAGCTTCCAGGTTGGCGCGCTGATCACCGTGAAGGATGGCCAGCAAGTACATGTGGGTGAAGTGCTGGCGCGTATCCCGACCGAAGCGCAGAAGACGCGTGACATTACCGGCGGTTTGCCGCGGGTGGCCGAGTTGTTCGAAGCGCGATCGCCGAAGGATGCAGGCATCCTGGCCGAAGTGACCGGTACCGTGTCGTTCGGTAAGGACACGAAGGGCAAACAGCGTCTGGTGATCACGGATCTCGATGGCAATCCGCATGAGTTCCTGATCGCGAAGGAAAAGCAGGTACTGGTGCACGACGGCCAGGTCCTGAACAAGGGTGAAATGGTGGTCGACGGTCCGGCCGACCCGCACGATATCCTGCGTTTGCAAGGTATCGAGGCGTTGTCGCGTTACATCGTCGACGAAGTGCAGGACGTGTATCGTCTGCAGGGCGTGAAGATCAATGACAAGCACATTGAAGTGATCGTTCGCCAGATGCTGCGTCGTGTGCAGATCGTCGATGCCGGCGACACCCGTTTCATCCCGGGCGAGCAGGTAGAGCGTTCCGACATGCTGGACGAGAACGACAAGATGATCGCAGAGGACAAGCGTCCTTGCGTCTACGACAACGTGCTGCTGGGCATTACGAAGGCATCGCTGTCGACAGACTCGTTCATCTCGGCGGCATCGTTCCAGGAAACGACGCGCGTGCTGACGGAAGCCGCGATCATGGGCAAGCGCGACGATCTGCGCGGTCTGAAGGAAAACGTGATCGTTGGTCGTCTGATCCCGGCGGGTACGGGGCTGGCCTTCCACAAGGCCCGCAAGGCGAAGGAAGCCGCCGATCGCGAGCGTCACGACCAGATCGCGGCCGCGGACGCGTACGACTACCCGCTGGACGATGCGGCGCCGGTCGAATCATCGACGACGCAACCGTCCGAAGGTTGATGCGCTGAGCGTGCGCGCACTGGTGGGAGATCCACCGGTGTTCGTCCTCTCCGCCAATCTCACGGACACAAAAAACCGCCTTCGGGCGGTTTTTTTATTCCTACGCGGTGACGGCGGTGGCAAGTGATCGCGCGGAGGGGCACGGAACGGTGGCGCGCTGCGCGCCACTCATGCAGCAGGCGATCAACACTGGAGGGTCGCGATCCTTTCCGGAGTGTTGTCATGGCTGGTTCGCCGCCGCAGTTGTCCCAACCGCTCTTGGCGATACTGCGTAGTCCGTCAGAGCCGCAGGTCCTTGCGATATCGATTGCGGCGACGTTCGCGATGGCGTTCCTGGGTATTCTGCTTGGCATCATCGCTAACTCGCAGGCCATCATCTTCGATGGCGTCTTTGCGGTGATCGATGCATCGATGACGATCCTTTCTTTCTTTGTCGCACGATTGCTGCAACACGATGGCAGTCGTCGCTTTCAATACGGATTCTGGCATTTCGAACCGCTTGTCGCGGCTTTCAACGGCTCGATCCTGCTGCTGCTCTGTCTGTATGCTATCGTCGATGCGATCCGGAGCCTGTTCGCGGGTGGCGGGCAGCAGGTGGCGCTGGACGTGACAGCAGTGTATTCGGTGGTCGTCTGCCTGATTTGCGTTGCGTTGTACCTGTTCCAGTTCCGAGCGAATCGTACCCTGCGATCCGCCCTCATCGCCGTTGACATGCAAAGCTTCCTGATGTCGGGCTGCATCACCGTTGCCTTGTTTGGCGGCTTCGGGTTGGCGACATTGATCGAACATGGCGGGTATCCGGAAATGGGCCGATACGCCGATCCACTGGTCCTGCTGCTGCTTGCGCTCGGGCTGTTGCCGATTCCCGCGCGCATCGTTCGTGATGCCATGCGTGAAGTGTTCCTTGTCGCGCCGCCATCGGTGAATGACCACGTCAGAGAAGTCGTCTCCACGGTGGTGCATCGTCATGGCATGCTGGACTTCGCCAGTTACGTTGCCAAAAGTGGCCGAATGTATCTGGTCGAAATCCATATTCTCGTGCCGCATCATCACCAGGTGCCGGTGGAGGGCTACGACTTGATCCGCGCGGAGATCGCCGACGCGCTGGGCCCGTCGTTCAATCTCCATCAATGGCTTTCCATCGCTTTTACCGCGCGACGGGAATGGATTTGATTGTCGGCGCACACCGTGCTTTGCCGCGCCACCATGCCCGCAAGGCGTTAAGCAAAATTCCGGTTTGGCGGGATCGCCGGCTTTGGCTGATAGGCGCGCCCGTATCGGTGTGACACACTGGCCTGATCTCCTCGAACAACGCATTGGTGCATGTTGCCGCACATTCCTATTCACCGCCTGGCGCGTTTCTGGCGCCGGTGGACATTGCCCTCGGAGGCGGACGTGCTGGCATTGTCGGCAGGGCTGACCGCCCTACTGGCTTTGTTTGGTGTCATCTATGGCTTGGTGGTCAACTCACGCGCCATTGTGTTCGACGGGGTATTCGAGTCGATCGATGCGGCGATGTCGGGATTAGCCATGGCGACGGCGTTGCTCGTGTCCCGAGAGGGGAGCCGCCGCTTCCAGTACGGCTATTGGCACATCGAACCGCTTGTTGCGGCATTCAATGGCGCGATTCTGATGCTGCTGTGTCTTTACGCGACGATCAACGCGCTCCAAATACTGCTGACGAACACGTCGCAGGTGATCTCTTGGGACGTCACCGCTCTTTACTCCGGCATTTCGTGCGGCGTTTCACTGGCGTTGTGGATGTACGAGCGACGGGCCAATCGGCGATTGCAGTCGACGCTCGTCCGCATCGATGCCGATGGGTTCCTGATGTCCGCGGTCATTTCGGCGGGGGTGTTCGCCGGGTTCGGATTGGCGTCGCTGGCGGGCCATGCCGGGTGGGAAATCGTTGCCCGAAACGCCGACGCAGGCGTTTTGCTGATACTGGCGCTCGGCCTGTTGCCTTTGCCGATGCGCATCCTGCATCATGCGCTCCGCGAGATTTTTCTGATTGCGCCGGAGGCGCTGCATCGGCGAGTGCGCGAGGCCGTCGATCCCGTCATCGCGCGGCACGGTCTGCTAGGCTACAACAGCTATGCGGCCAAGACCGGCCGGCTTTATCGGATCGATATCCATATCATCGTTCCTGCGGGATGGTGCCACAGCATTGAAACACACGACGCGTTGCGCCGAGAAATCGCGGCGACGCTGGAGCCGGAGGCGCGCCTGGATGCATGGCTCTCCGTGTCATTTACCGGGCAACCGTCATGGGCGTGACCGGCAGGCGATGCAGCCGCCCCCTCGCCGAATGGATAGTTTTATGCTGGTACATGGTTCCGCGCCCATGCAAGCGGTAAACTGCGGACGTTGGCGCTGTCGCGCGGTCCGAAGTTTGAGCTCCCATGTCCCGTAGTCTTGCGATTCTCCAGGAAACCTTTGGCTATCCCGCCTTCCGTGGGCCTCAGGCGGAGATCGTCGAGCATGTGGCGGCCGGCGGTGACGCGCTCGTCCTGATGCCTACCGGCGGCGGCAAGTCCCTGTGCTACCAGATTCCCTCGCTCGTACGCGCGCAGGCCGGGCTTGGCGCCGGCATCGTCGTATCGCCGTTGATCGCCCTGATGCAAGATCAAGTGGCGGCGATGCATGAGGTCGGGGTGCGGGCGGCGTGCCTGAATTCGGCGATGGATGGGCGCGCAGCATTTGCAACCGAGCGGGCGTTCGAGAACGGTGATATCGATCTGCTGTATGTCGCCCCGGAAAGGCTGATGACACCCCGCTTTCAGGAGTTGTTGCGTCGTTCCCGTGTTGGATTGTTCGCAATCGACGAAGCGCACTGCGTGTCGCAATGGGGGCACGACTTCCGCCCTGAATACATCCAGTTGTCGGTGCTGCACGAGCGTTTTCCGGACGTTCCGCGCATCGCCTTGACCGCCACCGCGGATCAGGTGACGCGAGAAGAGATCGTGCGTCGCTTGGCATTGACGGACGCACGCATCTTCATTTCGAGTTTCGACCGACCGAATATCCGCTACCGCATCGTCGAGAAAGACAATGCACGCACGCAATTGCTCGATTTCATCCAGGCGGAGCATCGGCGCAAGGACGGTAGTTGCGATGCGGGCGTCATTTATTGCCTGTCCCGACGAAAGGTCGAGGAGACGGCGGAATGGCTTGTCAGCAAGGGCATCCGCGCCTTGGCTTACCACGCAGGCATGAATGCGGATGTCCGACAACGCCACCAGGCCATGTTCAAGCAGGAGGAAGGCATTGTCATGGTGGCGACCATCGCCTTCGGCATGGGTATCGACAAACCGGATGTGCGTTTTGTCGCGCATCTTGATTTGCCGAAGAGCGTGGAAGGTTATTACCAGGAAACCGGCCGCGCCGGCCGTGACGGCTTGCCCGCCAATGCCTGGATGGCCTATGGGCTGGCAGACGTTGTCCAGCAAAAGCGGATGATCGACGAATCGCCGGCGGACGACAGTCACAAGCGCTCGATGTCCGCCAAACTGGATGCGCTGCTGGGCCTTTGTGAAACGGCGCACTGCCGTCGTCAACGGCTGCTGTCGTACTTTGGCGAGGAGAGCGCGCCGTGCGGTAACTGCGACACCTGTCTGGAGCCGCCGGCAACGTGGGATGGCTCGCGCGAGGCACAGATGGCGTTGTCCTGCGTCTTCCGCGCCGCGGAGGCGGGAGGTATCCGCTACGGTGCCGGACATCTCATCGATATCCTCCGGGGCGTGTCCACCGAGCGGGTGCAAGGACGAGGGCATCAGTTATTGTCGACGTTCGGTATCGGCAGCGCGTTGTCCGAGCCGGAGTGGCGTGCCATTTTTCGCCAACTGGTGGCCGCCGGGCTGCTGACCGTCGATCACGACGGGCACGGCGCGCTGATGCTGACGGAAAGCAGTCGTTCCGTGCTGAAGGGTGAAACGAAGGTGACCTTGCGGCGCTATGTGAAGCGCGCCCGGCAGCGAATCGCCGAAGGTCGTGCCACCGCTGCTGCGGACCGGACCGCCAATATGGATCTGGCGGAACTGGGGCGCTGGGAAAGGCTGCGTGCATGGCGCACCGAGACGGCAAAAGCCGATGGGGTGCCTGCCTATTTGATCTTTCATGACGCGACGCTGGCGGAAATCGCGACGCGCGCGCCGGACTCCGTCGATGCGCTGAAGGATATCCCCGGCATTGGCGCGCGAAAACTCGAACGGTTTGGTCCGGAACTGATCGAGGTTGTCGCAGGCTGACCGCATTCGCTTGCTTATACCAGGTTATCTCCGGATATGGCTGGGAATGACGCACGGTGTCCGCGATCCGCTTTGCGACTGCAGCCGGCATCCTTCCGTTTCCACAATGGCCTAGGACGGTCTGACGATGCCTTCAGCTGTCGTGTTCGCGGCAAAAGCGTACAGTGAGTCGACGCTGATTGATCTTGCGTATTCGCTGGAGCAGGCGCTGCGACGCGCGAAAATGCAGCGTGTAGCCCCGAGTTACCTGCAGGTATGCCGATTTCGTCGCGCAGCAACCGCGGTCACCGTATGCAAGTGATTGCCAAACTTGCGCTTTTCTGTTAACTCGGTATAGAATCCAGGGTTCCGTTTGCTAAAAATGGAATGTAGCCGCTTGCCCGGTTACAGACATCGACAGAAACACTTTTCCGCAGGAAAAAAATGCCAACCATTAATCAATTGGTTCGCAAGGCCCGTACTTCAGAAGTCGTGAAGAGCAAGAGCCCGGCCTTGCAGGACTGCCCCCAACGTCGCGGCGTGTGCACCCGTGTGTACACGACCACGCCGAAGAAGCCGAACTCCGCACTGCGTAAGGTGGCGAAGGTTCGTCTGACGAACGGTTTCGAAGTTATTTCGTATATCGGTGGTGAAGGCCACAACCTGCAGGAACACTCGGTCGTGCTGATTCGCGGCGGCCGGGTCAAGGACTTGCCGGGTGTGCGTTACCACATGGTCCGCGGCTCGCTGGATACCCAGGGCGTCAAGGATCGGAAGCAATCGCGCTCGAAGTACGGCGCAAAGCGTCCGAAGAACAAGTAAGGCCTGATCGCCGTCGCGCGCGCCGGAATGTCCCGGTAAGCGATTGTAGGTGTCAGTGTCTGCGGCGCGTCCGCTGCAGTGACGGTCCTAAGCGCTGAGCAAAATGCGCAGGTCGCCAACTGTTGAGTAAGTGTTGCCCCGGGCATGTGGTCTCAAGCGTCGAGATCCTCCGTTGGTGCAACCCGGGTAAGTCGTTTTGACAGCCCGAACTGAAAAGGTAAGAGGAAAGAAATGCCACGTCGTCGTGAAGTCCCCAAGCGGGAAGTGTTGCCGGATCCGAAGTTCGGCAATGTCGATGTCACCAAATTCATGAACGTCCTGATGCTGGACGGTAAAAAGGCAGTTGCAGAGCGCATCGTGTACGGCGCGTTCGAGCAAATCCAGACCAAGGGCGGCAAGGACCCTCTGGAAGTCTTCACGACTGCCATGAACAACGTGAAGCCGGTGGTTGAGGTGAAGAGCCGTCGCGTGGGTGGTGCAAACTACCAGGTGCCGGTGGAAGTGCGTCCGTCGCGTCGTATGGCGTTGGCGATGCGCTGGCTGCGTGAAGCGGCAAAGAAGCGCAGCGAGAAGTCGATGGCGCTGCGTTTGGCAGGCGAGTTGCAAGAAGCCGCGGAAGGCCGTGGCGCTGCAATGAAGAAGCGCGACGAAGTGCACCGCATGGCGGAAGCGAACAAGGCGTTCTCGCACTTCCGCTTCTGATGCCGGGACTGTTCCGCGGCGGTCGACCGGGCGGTTGGCAACGCCTCGGAGCCGTCCGCCGGTATGTCGGCGTACTCCGGGCGGGAGCGCGAATGCGCCTCGCCCGTTTGTGTTAGGGCGCGCGGGAAAATGTCCGTCGGATGACACTCCGTGTTGGCCCCCTTTTCCCGCGTTACCAGAGAGATAGAGGATAACCGTGGCACGCAAGACACCCATCGAGCGCTACCGCAACATCGGCATCAGCGCTCACATTGATGCTGGCAAGACGACGACCACCGAACGGATTCTGTTCTACACCGGTGTCAATCACAAGATTGGCGAAGTGCATGACGGCGCCGCGACGATGGACTGGATGGCGCAGGAGCAGGAGCGCGGCATCACGATCACGTCCGCTGCGACCACCGCCTTCTGGAAGGGCATGGGCGGCAACTATCCGGAGCATCGGATCAACATCATCGACACCCCGGGTCACGTTGACTTCACGATCGAAGTGGAACGTTCGATGCGCGTGCTCGATGGCGCCTGCATGGTTTACTGCGCAGTGGGCGGTGTGCAGCCGCAGTCGGAAACCGTATGGCGTCAGGCAAACAAGTACAACGTGCCGCGTCTCGCGTTCGTCAACAAGATGGACCGTACTGGCGCGAACTTCTTCAAGGTGTACGAGCAGATGCGTACACGCCTGAAGGCGAACCCGATTCCTATCCAGGTACCTATCGGCGCGGAAGAAAACTTCCAAGGCGTGATCGATCTGGTCAAGATGAAGGCCATCGTGTGGGATGACGCCGCACAAGGTACGAAGTTCGAGTACAGGGATATTCCCGCCGAGCTGCAGGGCGTTGCCGATGAATGGCGCGAAAAGATGGTCGAAGCCGCGGCTGAAGCGTCGGAAGACCTGATGAACAAGTACCTGGAAGAAGGCACGCTGTCAGAAGCCGAGATCATGCTCTCGCTGCGCACGCGTACCATCGCCGGCGAAATCGTGCCGATGATGTGCGGTACGGCGTTCAAGAACAAGGGCGTGCAGGCGATGTTGGATGCGGTCATCGACTACATGCCGTCGCCCATCGATATTCCGCCGGTCAAGGGCCTGCTTGAGAACGATGAGCCGACCACGCGTCAGGCATCGGATGAAGAGAAGTTCTCGGCGCTGGCCTTCAAGATCATGACGGACCCGTTCGTCGGTCAGTTGGCGTTCTTCCGCGTGTACTCGGGCTTGGTCAATGCAGGCGATACCGTCTATAACTCCGTCAAGGAGAAGAAGGAACGCCTGGGCCGGATTCTGCAGATGCATGCGAATCAGCGCGAGGAAATCAAGGAAGTGCGCGCCGGTGACATCGCCGCGGCGGTGGGCCTGAAGGAAGTGACGACGGGTGATACGCTGTGTGATCCGTCGGCGGTGATCGTGCTCGAACGCATGATTTTCCCGGAGCCGGTGATTTCGCAGGCTGTCGAGCCGAAGACGAAGGCCGACCAGGAAAAGATGGGCCTGGCGCTGAACCGTCTGGCACAGGAAGATCCGTCGTTCCGCGTGAAGACCGACGAAGAATCGGGTCAAACCATCATTTCGGGTATGGGCGAACTGCACCTGGAAATTCTGGTCGACCGGATGAAGCGTGAGTTCAACGTCGAAGCGACGGTCGGTAAGCCGCAGGTGGCGTACCGCGAAACGATCCGCAAGATCGCTGCGGACGTCGACGGCAAGTTCGTCAAGCAGTCGGGCGGTCGTGGTCAGTACGGGCACGTTGTCATCACGCTTGAGCCGAACGAACAAGGCAAGGGCTACGAGTTCCTGGACGAAATCAAGGGCGGTGTGGTGCCGCGTGAATTCATCCCGGCAGTCGACAAGGGTATCCAGGACACGTTGAAGGCGGGTGTGGTTGCAGGCTACCCGGTGGAAGACGTGAAGGTACGCCTCGTGTTCGGTTCGTACCACGATGTGGACTCGAACGAAAACGCGTTCCGGATGGCTGGTTCAATGGCTTTCAAGGAAGCGATGCGCAAGGCAAGCCCTGTGCTGCTCGAGCCGATGATGGCGGTGGAAGTGGAAACGCCGGAAGACTATGCCGGTAACGTGATGGGCGACTTGTCGTCGCGTCGCGGTATGCTGCAAGGCATGGACGACATGGTTGGTGGCGGCAAGCAAATCAAGGCTGAAGTGCCGCTGTCGGAAATGTTCGGCTACTCCACGTCGTTGCGTTCGGCGACCCAAGGTCGTGCGACGTACACGATGGAGTTCAAGCATTACGCGGAAGCACCGAAGAACGTCGTCGAGGCGATTGTCGCCGCGAAGGGCAAGTAAGCGAAAACGACTCACCGCGCATTCGTGTGTACGCGTGCGCGGACGTGTCGCCGGACCGGGCTGAATGCCGGCGGGCCGGTGGCGCAGATCCTGAATATCGAACCATTTTTGAAAGCATACTGACA
>NZ_LAQU01000049.1 GCF_000970345.1 Robbsia andropogonis
CTGAACTTTGGTCGTGTCGTCTGTGACGCCATCGCACGCCGCGCCGTAATCGGCCTTCAGATCAATGAATACCTGAAGCTTATTTGACACGTTCGTGGTAGCTGCATTCGCCAGCGCCGCGTTTTTATATCCGACCAGCGCCGCGCCCGTCGCAAGACTGATATTCCCGCCTGTACCCCCCTGCGCTGCCGATAGCGCAGTCGTGAGGCCCGTGATAGAGGTAATGTCAGAATTGGCCCCCGACTTCGCCGCGACCAAGTTTGCCCGCGCCGTTGCCACGTTTGCAACGTCCGACAGATTGTTCGTCTTTACCAGTGCGTTTGCGATCGTCGTGGCCGCTTGGGATGCGCTCGCCGCTGCATTTGTAGCAGATGTCGCGGCGGCAGATGCGTCTTGCCCTGCTTCGGCCGCGCTGGCTTGTGCCGCAGTCGCATAGCCGGATGCGCGGGACAGGATGTCAGCGCCATACATTTCTTCCCACCCCTGCGATGTGTAAATCCAGGTGACAGGGAATGATTGAGTGTCAGTGTAGACATCGCCTAGTTGCAATCCATCGCCGTTCGATCGGGTGGTGGGAGGCGTTGCGGATATGCCAATGAATTTATAAAGCCCGGCGCGCACGTCGTCAGGCAATTGATATCTTGCGTCGAATAGCGATACCGCTGCACGCCGCGCTACCCCGTCAGCGCTAGACCAGATTGGAATCTGGTCTGCGGAATCCACAGAATCATCTACAGGAAGCTGATCTATTGTGGTCATGATGTGGATGCCTCCTGATATTCTGCGATTTCGCCGTACTTTCCGGCAATGATGTCGGCGTAAATCTCTCTTCCGTAATCCATGCAGTCTTTCGGGGACGCGCCGAATTTGACGGGCGTCTCACCCAAATGCGCAAACACGACATTCACGAATATCGCTGTATGCGCGCTATCTGCCCATACGGGGTCTGCCACTGACGAATAAGCGCTCATGCTGTCCTTATGAATAGGTAGATACCGCTTGCCTGACCGATAGCGAACCACGAACCTACAGTCGGCGTGCTAGTACCAAGCGTCATGCACCCAACGGCTTGAGTTTCGTTAAGCGTTAGATAGTTGGAGAGATTGAGTACAGGCGAATTGTTGAGATAGAGCGCAGCGCCAGGAAGGTTGTATTGCGTGCCGTCATACGACAGATAGCGCGTACCATCCGCAGTCAGATAAACAACCCCGCCAGACGTCAAGAACGTGGTTCTGCTTACGATCTGCCCTTGCGCATCAACGCTGCCAGTTCGGCCTATTGTGACTCTGCCCGCTTCCGTCTCTCCATCAGCGCTCACCGTCCTGACTATCAATCCGCCGCCAGTCGCGCCCCCTGGGTTTGATGTGATATGCGCATAGCCTGTGCTTTCGTCGTTGTAGCTAAAATGTGCGCCTGTTACGGTCGCATCCGCCGCTGCCGATGCTTGAACCCATCCGCCGATGACATATTCAGTGCTACGCTTGTATCGCGATCCATCGTCAGCGACGATCACTCGCGGAATACTTTCAGGAGACGTCGTGTCTGAGGCATCGTAGTAATACATGCCATATCCAGTCACGAACACTTGATTCGTTGAGTCGCTCTCCATGGCGCGCAACTCGGCAAGCGTACTAGCCGACTTCGGAACGCTTTTACCAATATTGGTCAGAGACGGATCGGATTCATTGAGCGATGTGTAATTCACTCGCCCGGAAGAATCCATGATCGTGATCGAATACGGCGTAGTGCAGAAAAGATGCACATACTGACCGCCCGATGCGGCATGACCGTGCACCGTGCGAATCGGCTGAGATAAAACAACCGTGTTTTCTGCGTCTGAATAGACTGTTTGCGGATTTGCTATGGGATCAAGGCCAGCTACGCCTATATAGATTTTCCCCGACTCTAACGGACGCCCGAAAGTGTCCGTAAAGTAAGCAAGCGAGCGCGCTTCACTGTTGGACATGTGCCCTCCCAGGCGCGCGGGCACCCTTTACAGAGCGCCCGCAGAAGAATTACACCTGATTGAACAGCATGATCCCCGTCATTTCCGGGTTCGTGACAGACACCCCGAAAAACGCATCGATCCGATATAGCGACTTGTACGTTTCGATGTGCGCTTGCTTGGTCATGACAAGCTCGATACCTTGGTCCGTCGTGCCCCGCATAACAGCAAGACCTTGGTCGGAAGGAACGGCAAGGCGTCCCGGCAAGATTTCAACAGCCTCTTTCTTCCAGAAGCAATTGACGGCTGCATTCGCGGTGTTCAGCCACGTGATTGCCGCGCCCGTTGCAGGCGCTGCCGTGCAGTTCTGATATGCCAATTCCGCATCCGTACCACCGGTGCCGCTGATGATCGAGGGAGTGATTTGGATCGTTCCTGTGCCGCCCGCGCCGGACACAATGCCGACTACCCGGAACGTCTTCAACTGACCCGTATCTACCTTCGTGATGGGGTGCACATTGTTGACGCCCACAATCGTGAATGCATCGCCGACCTTGACAGTACCGGACGTAACCGTAATAGCCAGCGCTTGAATACGGTTGTCCACGTTGGTTTGAAGCGCGCCGCCCGGCGTGGTCGTGATGGCCTTCGGCACCGTGTATTGGTTCGCGCCATTCACGGTCACCGTCACGCCAGCCGCAGCCGTCAATCGTTGGATGTAGTCCGCCTTCAACACACGCTCGAAACCAGCTACACGACGACCGACCGTTGCCATTTCATAGGCATCAGCAGCTTTTTGCCCCTCGACCACATACGAACGGGCAGCCAAGTTGCCGGCCATTGCGTTGTAGTCGCGCGAGCCAAAGACTGCGTAACGGTCGTCATAATCGATGCCCTGCTCATTCATCAGGGAATCTGCCTGCGCAAGGTCATCGAAGCCAGTTGCCGTAACGGTGCGCTTAACTACGAGCGAGCCGAGTTGCGAGACGGCATTCACAACGGCGAGATTGATATCCGATGCAATCTTTTGCTTCGCGGCGGCACCCAGGCGTCCCTCTTGGAGGGCGTCGCGCAATTCCGTTGCATCCATCGTCCACGGCGAACTGCGGATGGTATCAATGACAGCGGGAACGGTAAGCTGCGTTTTGCCAACGAAATTGGCAGTTTGATCAAGGCCAGAGAACGAGCGCGCGATGTACGGCATCGGGCGACGAATTACGTCACCCTGGCGGGCCATTGCCGTTTGATCGTTTTGAAAAACTGTGACAGCCTTCGACATGACCAACTGGTCATGGAAGCCTTCAAGAATTTGTTCCCACGCAATCCGCTCTTCTTTCGAGAAAGCATTGGTCGTGGACAATTGTGCTACTGCGGGTGGCGATGCCATGGTCGTGAATCCTTATCGAATGAGAGAACGACGGAATTTCTTCCGCTGATTTCGCATCCAGCAGGACTAACGGGCACATGCCACGCCGATAAGCTGAATTACGTGAAGCTTGGAGTCGGCAGCAAAAGGATTTTTGCTCGATTGCTGCCGCTCGATTTCGGTACTCTATGACTATTGCAATACAAAATCAATAGTTTGTATTAACGAACGTTGTTCTGGCGCTTATATGCCGTCACTTTCGTATAGTCGCCAGTCCTCGCTGCTTCCTCGCGAAGGCGATCCAAAGTATTCGAGGATGCGCTAAAGCCTGTTGCAGCGCGCTCAGAGGTAACGCGCGGCTCAGGCGCTGGCTTTGTCGTTCGCTTCGCAGCCAATGCAGTCTCCAGGCGTGCGATATGCACGGTGAATTTAACGGGGTCAGTGATCTTTGATGCCTCGAACAAGCGAGACGAGGATTTCCCGAGCGCATATACCAGGGAAGCCGGATCGTCCGCGCCTTTCATCAAGAGACCGATTTGAACTGGATTAAGTACGTCTCGAATCTCCTGCTCCGCTTCAGAAAAATCTGAAACGCCCAGGGACCGGGCGCGCTCGGAATATGCCCGCTTATGCGCTTCTAGCGCTTCCTGTTCTTTGCGTTCGGCCTCTTGCTTATTCCGTTCTTCCGCTTCTACGGCGCGCTTTTGCTCGGCCCATTCATCATATGCTGCCGAGAATTGGTTTTCGTCGTAGTCGAACTGATCTAGTGTGGGCTTTGGGCCGAGAGTCGGCTTGGGCGGCGCGTAGCGCGTCCGCATTTCTTCAAGCTCGCGCTCAAGACGCTTTTTGTCTTTCAGCGTACCGTTGAGCGTCTTCCGCATTTCGGAAAATCGCTTGGTTTCCTTTGTCTGAAGATCTTCCTCGGGAGGTTCGGCATCGCTAGTCGCCTCGGCATCCTCCGCCGATTCTTCCGCGCTTACGTCCTGCTCAGGCTGAGCATCTTCGGCATCATCGTCTTCAAACAACACTGGTGCATTCGATTCTTCAGCGGGCGCTTCCGCATCATGTAAAACTTCTGTCTCGGTCGTCATTTAACTCACCTTTGTGGCGGATTGAGATACAGCAAAAAGTATACATTGCGTATTTGTATTTTTTAGCATTTACAACTACCATTTATCAAAAATGTGACATTTTTTACGGAGAAATGACATGACGGGAGTTTTTTATGCCTTTTGCGGGCTTGTTGTACTGTGGTCGATCGGGCAAATCCTTGTGGTGGTAAGCAAGGAATGAGGAACTTTAAGGTCATCAAAGAGGGGATGGATGTGTCCGCGCTCGCCACAGCGATCGCGACGCGCCCTGAATTGTGGGAAGCCGACACATTCTTGCGGAAGTATCCGCAGGGCCCATTTGGTGACACCGACACGATCATGCTGAGATTCCCGGAAATTCAATCCGGGATGAGCGACGAGGACATCGAGCGCTACAAAGCGAACACGCTGCCAGGGGTTGACCAGCACGAATGCAAGGCGTGGCCTGCATGGGCAGTTCTGACCCAGGCGCAGCCGTTTGTTCTGGACCTTGCCAGATTCATTGAGGCAACACGCATCGGTCGCGTGATGATCAACCGAGTGCGGCCAGGAGGCAGAATCTTCCGGCACGCAGACACGCCGGAACATGTCCGTTACTGGAAGCGTTTCCATCTTGTGATACAGGGGCAGCCGGGGGCGGTTCTGTATTGCGGGGAAGGCGAGGACGGGAAAGGCGATGAAGCTCTTCAAATGCTCACGGGTCGCTTATTCTGGTTCCGCAATGACCTGCATCATGAGGTTCGCAATGAGTCTGCGGTGGATCGAATCAGCATGGTCATTGATCTGCGGAAAGAGTGATCACCTATTCCACCGTGTCACAGTCGGAATGATGTTGACGCGCGTTGCCAAGTCTTTGGCCTTCTGCTTTCTCTCAGCGACCGTCTTAAATTGGGCCATGGCCACGGCCACGTAGCGGAAACTGTCCGCCGCATGGGAGTGCTCGTCATGCTTTGGGTGCCCCGACTTGGCGCGCGAGTAACGGCGCATGTGCTCAAGTAACTCTCCCACTTCCTCCGAGTCTGAAAAGAACGCATTCTTCAGTGCGCTGCGGGCAAGCTTAATGCCCGGCTCCACGCCGATATCGGGCACTGACTCCACCTGCCACCCGAGGCGCTGCATGGCCTGCTTTGTCGTCAATCCAGTCTGAACAGAGCGCGCATTCCCGTCGTGCGGGAACCACACGATCGCATCTTTCCATCCGTTATCTTTCAGCCAGTCTGAGTAATGCTCGATTCCATAGTTGCTATCTTCGTGGAAGCCGACGACACGCAGGCCGCTGATATCTGCCTGGGCGAGCGTCACTGACATTTCGTCATTGATGCCAAGGTCAAATACCGCGTGCGTGCTAAGAACCGGGTCAGGAAGAAGTGGCCTGATCCGGTTCTGTGTCGCAATCACATGCATTTCACGCCGATAGATTGCGCCCGAAACTGCCGACTTGGGTACGCCCTCCCAAATATGGTCATAGTCGTCCGGCTCGTCCGCCATGGATCGCAGGCGCTCGGCTTCGAGCGCACTATTCCAGAAAGGATTCTGGTTCCAGTTGACCTGAAATACACGCGCATCTGGCGGCGGCTTTACGATGAACATCGTATAGAGCGGGTCAGTGTCCATCTCAGGGTTCATGCTGAACCATATTTCTGAGGTCGGCTTACGGATGGTCGGCAAGAACATCTGGAGCGATTCTTTTGACAAAGCTTGCGCCTCTTCTCCCCAGGCAATGTCAATCCCATCCAATGATTTGATGGTGGTCTTCGTCTGGTCGCTCAAGCCGCGAAAAATAAACTTGCTTCCGTTTATCCCTACAATCTCTCGATTCGTAATATGAAAGAAGCTTTCTAGGCCGCAATCCTTGATCCGCGTCTCGATGATCGCCTTTACCGACTCATCAATCGACCCTTGAATTTCCCGGAAGCACAGAATCTTCAGCGGTTCTTTCGTTGCCCGGATGACAAGTGCGGTAGCGATCGACATCGACTTGGCAGAGCCGCGCCCACCGTGATAGACGGTGTACCGAGGTCCTTGCGTGAGAAGGCACTCCGCCCAATCGGGCAATCCTACTTCGCCAGGGGGGAAGAAGAATTCTTCTCGCTTCATCTTCCGACCGCAGGATGGTTGCTTACATGCACCGGCGCTGCCTGCTGTTGGACTGGCGCACTAGGCGCTGCCTGAGCCTGCGGGGCCGATTGGATCACTTGCACGCCGTGTAGCGGATTGATGCCCGGTGTAGGCGTTGCTAATCCGGTTGCAAGGGCCGCGTTCACCTTGCCATCTTCTGGCGTTTGCGGTTGCTGGGCGCCAATTTGCGATACCTGACCATTAACTTTATCTTGCAGGTTTTGAAGCATCGCCATGATAGTGGACAGTTGCGATGCGTTAGTCTTAGAAACAGACTCTGCGGCCTTGGCGTGGTTCAGTTCTGCCGTCGAAAGACTTGCCACAGCAGCCGCTTCGCTTTGCGTTGCACTCGCGTTGTCTTTTCGAGCCTGTGCAATCAAGGCGACATTAGCGGCGTCTGGCGGGGCATTCTGCGCGGCTTGTTGTGCCGCTGCCATTTCCTGCTTCTCTTCGTCGTTTGGCTCAACGACACCCGCTTGAACGAGTTGCTTTCTCGCGAACGTTGCAAGGTCGTCAAGCCCTTCACCGTCAAGATTGCGCACCAGGGTCTGGACGACGATCTGCTGCATTTGCTGATCTGCGATTGCGGGCAGTAGCTTGACCAGCGTATTGATCGTTGCATCCTTGCGCGAGTTAAACGCTGGACCCACATCAACGAACACATCCAGGCCAAGCGAGAACGAGCGAGCAATGATCGGGTTGCCATCGGCATCGAGGGAAGGCTGATTGATCGTGGCCGATTCCGCCGATCCATCCTCGGCATCAGCCGTGAATTTGCGGTTTTCCTCAACGTAGATTTCGGATGCCATCGAGCAGTAAATCTTCCCGCAGCGCTCCATGGCCCGGGCCATGTTGTCGATGAATACATAGACCTGCATGTCCTGATGCGCCTGCACGCGGCTGACAAGCGCGTCTGACGTATTGGAATTGACTTGGTCCGCCGCCAAATCGCCGCCCGTCACATCCAGCATGTCTTGGCCAGAAGCCTGCATGAGCGCCGCAAGCGAAGGCGGCACATCCGGGTTCTTCAGGTATCCAACAGGAGGCGCGATGGTTTGCGATCCATCCGCGCCCGTTACAGGATTGATCAGCAGGAACGGGAGGTTTTTAACATTTGCCTCTGCCCATGAAACAGCATGACCTTGCATCTGCTCAGGCGTGAAGATCGGCACCTCACGAGGCGTGAACGCAGTGATGTCTGCAAGCGTCGAGACCTGCATGTTGTAGAGGCGCTGGCTGTCTTTTGCCAGACGCACCGCGCCCTGGAATCGTTCGATTCCATCAATTATTTGCCGCAATCCATAGACAACAACTATCGGTATCTCTGTTCCAGCGATGTAGCCACAGTCCTTCAGGATGCCAACGCCGTCCATGAAATATTTGCGCACGCGCTTACGGTTGCGCTTTCCCTTGCGCGCGGGAATAAAGCCGTTGGCCTGCAATTCCGCTTCCTGGTCTGCTGCATCCTCTCGCGAATCGGCGTCTACGCCCGCATACACTTTTTTCTCGGTTCCGGAGTGCGGCTCTTTCCAGACCGTGTATTCCTCAATACGCTTTTCTACCTCGTAATACTCCCCGATGTAGACTTGCTCGTTCACGAACCAATCGAATTGCTTGAGCTTGCGCACCTCCTTGAAACTGGTGGGCCGCTCTTCGATATCGACCGCGCCGCCGAGGTATTCATCGTTATACGTGTCCCAGCTAATCGGGTTTAGAACCACGCACCATTTCGCATCCGACTTGTCGAGCTTTTTGCTATCCGGGTCAAAGAAAACGCTGCTGTCTGCATCCGGTAGCGGCTCAAAGATAATCCGCTGCGGCGTATCGTCGTCAATATCGGTCTCTGCGCGCGCGTCATAGTCGTGCGTGAGACGCCATGCGCCCATCCCGCCAGAGACAGCCTCCTCGAACCCTGCAACATAGATGTCCTGAGCGCCGCTGTATTGCTCGTCCGACCGATAAACAATCCGCAGAGAGTCGATGTCCGCTTGGCGACTCGCATCGTCGCTTGAGCGGAAATTCACCGTCATGGCGTTCGCGCGGTATTCAGACACGATCCGGCGCACTGCCTTTTGCACTTTGTTGACGACGAAGCGCGGGCGATTCTCGAATTGATCTCCTAGACCGCCCTCCCACTGCGCGCCATCGACAAAGGCAAAACGGCGATCCTCAAGGGACGCAAGCCGGATTTGCATTTGCGGCGCGTAGGCGCGATCAAACCGGGCAGATGCGCGATCCCATACCTTCCCGAGGCGTTCTTGTTTTGTCAGAGCCATTATCGTTTTGCCCTCAACCCAGGTTCAAGAATTTCGTACAACGTATCCAACAAATAACAATAGGCTTCATTCCTTCCATCGGGCGATACTTCTACCCCTGCATGCCAAAGAACTCTAAAGGAACAATGCGCTATCTCATGTACCAGGGTTCGTCTGCTTTTATCAAAAACTCCAACTAAGTAAACCGATTCTTTTTCCGATAAAAATTGCTGATGAGCGCCTGAGCCATTAGGAATTTCAAAGTTTTCTCCCCCGATCAGAAACGATGCGCACTCTTTCCACTTATCAATAGATGGAACAAAAACAACTCTTCCTCCATAAATAGGGATTTCACGCTCAAACAATTTAGGCCACTTTATTTTTAGAGCCATTTTGCGTACTTCGTCTCTATTGGTTTATAGCCGCGACGGGTGAATAGCGCGGTTGCAGGAAATGCGATCTTCTCTCCGGCCATCAAGCACTTGACGCCGCGCCGCCGCAACTCGGCCTCTGCCGCCTCGAACAAAGCATTTCCAATCATTGCCCCGCGCCGCGATGGGTCGCAATAAAAGATGTCGCCAACAGCCTCCATACAGTCGATGTAATGAATGCTCGGGCGCACGAAAAAGACGAAATACGCGACGATCTTGCCCTCTGATCGACCAATCATCATCACAAGCTGCCCCGCATCTTCCGCCGCGCGATACATCGCCACATTCGGGTTCAAAGGGTATCCCTTCAATTTGTGCAGGCTGATTTCCTCGTAATGCTTGACCAAAAGCGGGAATAGCTCGTCATAAACATCGTGGAAACGTTCAACAGCAAAAACGGGCATCATGGGGTGCTCCGGCTCGTGAATGCGTTACCCGCCGCGATGCCGCCGGTCAGGCCCACCTTCTTGCTCAATCCCTGGATGAACTCGCGCCGCGCGGCAATCGACTCATAGTTGCGAAGCGCGGCGGCAAGCATCTTGCCGTTGCTCAGAAGCTTTGCCGCGTTCTCTGTGCTGATCGCGCTTACTTTTTGGCTGATGGTCCGTTGCAAGGCGGTGCTTATTGCGCCCACAGCCATACCCCCGGCAGCACCTATCGGCCCTCCTAGCGCCATACCTGATGCGCCGTAAAGCATCTGCTGTACAGCAGCGTCTTTGAATGCGCTTCCTAGATTATTTGCAAAGCGTCGAACGGAGCCAATGCGCTGCGTGGTATCGCTCCCGCCAATCTTTCCCGTTTTTGCATATGCAGTCGTCTGGCGATCCAAGTCAGATGAAACAGCTTGGAATTGCGAAGCATCGTCGGGATTCATGTATTTCCCGTAGTTTTTCACGGCAACCGAAAAATTCTTCCGGTCGAATGAGGTGCCTCCACGGGAGTTTTTATTCGTATCGATAACATGGGCCATTGCCAGATCGCGGGCTTTCTGCTGCCGCAATCCGATTGCTTTTGCCTGATCCGCCGCCTCCATAGTCGGCAGCAACTTATTTAGGCTGCGGAGTTCGGCGGGCGTCCTGGCCTCATCAATCAAATCCTCAGCCTGCTTGAGCCCGTACTGACTCTTAACGGCAGAATCGACGGCGGATGCGACCTGCGCGTGTGATCCATGCAATTCCGAATATGAGGGTGACCCGCTATTCAATACCTGCTTAAACTGGTCATGCGCGGCGGCGTGATTGTCGCTCGATGCCAGCGCGCGGCGCAGATATTCCTGCCCTTCGGCAGGCAATCCCGTCAAATCATTCTTGTTCTGCAAATGCGAGGCAAGCTGAGCCAGGGCATCAAGCGTAGGTTGCGGCACCTTGTCAGCAGGGCGAATACCCGGCTTCATCTGCTCGCCCTTGATGCTGTTGATCGCGTTGATCAGCTTGGCCGGAGAAACCTCCCCGCTCGCTGGATCGACTGCGCTGTACAGGCGCGACTGCACGGCCTGCATGGCGTCGATCGGCCCGGATGCTTTCGCATATGCGTCTCGGGCGGCGGCATAGTCGGGGATTGCATTGTCCAATACGCCCAGGTAATCCTGCTTGAGCTTCGTTAGGGTTCTGACATCACTGCTTGCCCCTGACATCGCGGCTTGCGATAGATCCTGGTCGATGAGTGACTTAATACGCTGCAGTCCAGCCCCTGATATGTTGCCACCAGAGATAATAGGCTGAGCGCCTTCGTCGAGCGCTGCGCGATTGGCCGATCCAATGGCATCCACGATGCTCGGGCGCTTGAGAATCGATGCAAGTCCGGGCGTGCTTACTGGCAAACCCTGATTTGCAGACAGGAAATCGTCCGCCGCCTGCGCTCCGCGCGCACTCTTCATTGCCTCCAAATCTTCAGGCGTTCCAATGATCTGTTTGAGCGTATCGGCTGCCGCCTGCTGTTTTGCGGCGTCATGGATTGCAAAAACATCCGATCCTTCATCCGCCGCCATTTTTCGGGCAAGCTTGATCGGTGCATCGAATTGCGGCGTTTGCAGAGCCTGCGCGGTTTGCGCACTCACTGGCGGCAATTCCTGCTGGCCTTGCGCCTTTAATTCATCCGCGCGATTCGCGACGGCCTGAGCCGCTTGCTCTGTTGCCTGCGGATTGGCGGGCATCCCCGCGTCCGGCGCGTCACCCTTCTTCAATGCCGCAGAAATAGCTGCATCCTGGTCCGCAGAGGCGTTCGCCGCAACCTGCGGATGCATGTCTGTGCTGGCCTTCTGTAGCGCCGTCACACTCGAATCACCCGCCAATTCGGCAGCGCTGGGCGTGTATCCCGGCGTATTCGGCGCGGGCGCAGATTCAAGCTTCGAGGCAAGGCCGCCAGGAGTGTTGCCGCTTTGCGCTGCGATGGCGGCGGCGGTATCCGCATCGGCCACGCCACCGGCAGCAGCAATAGAATCGGCCTTTGCGGGCGCACCGCCAAACATCTGACGCGCTTTGTTGATCCCCGCCGCAATTGTCGGGTTCTCGGCAAGCGCGGATATTGCCTGACCTGCATATTTCCCTGCGACGCCACCGGCGAATCCAGCGCCAGCACCAAAAGCCGCATCGCGCGCAACGGTGCCAGTTGACTTGTCGGCAGCGATCGACGGCACTGCACCCGCTACAGCGCCGCCTGCTACAGCGCCCGGAATGGTTGCGCCGCCAGACGCGACATACGGCAACGCACCGCCGACGACTCCCGCCACTTTCCCGGCCATGCTTCCGTTCGTGTCTGCGGCCATCTTCGCGTCAAGCTGCTGACGGGCAGAATGCGCTTGGTTCGCAAAGTCCGTTGCGCCAACCAGCCGACCGCCCGCGCTGGCAATGTCAAGCAGGCTGCCGAGAACGCCGCCCGCGCCCCGCTCCGCCACGTCTGAAAGCGTTGATCCGTTTTGCGCAGCCGTCACCGGGTTTTGATTGAGCGGCACGCCGTTGGCATCGGTGGCGGTCGATCCTTGCAGACCCCCTGGGGGGTTGTCGGGTTGCTGCGGCTGAGACCCCGACTGCGGGCCGTTCGATTGCGCCTGCGGCATAACAAGGGTGCCGTTGGCAATGCCATCCTGCACGGTCTTTAGGTCCTGGGGCGCGAGGGTACCGGCCTGGATCGCTGCCAACGTTTTGGGTCCAATTGTCTTTGGTTGCGGCGCGGCCTGAGACGCTTGCGGGCGCTGCAACTGCGACGGGTCAATCTGGATGTTGCCCGACTTCACGCGTGCGTCAACGGCGTCCATGTCTGATGGCGATAGGCGACCGGCGTTGTAGTCGGCGACTATCTGTGCATTCACACCGGCACCCGGCGCGACCGGCGTTTGGGATGCCACCGGCGCGACCGGCGTCTGCGTAGGCGCGCCACCGAGCCCGACAACAGATGGATCAAGGCCATACGATGCGGCACTCGGCAATTGGGCAGGCGCTTGCGGCTGCGGGGATGCTTGGGGAGTATCCTGGCCACCCTGGCCGGTGAATGCCGACATGACCCGATTTGTGTACGCGCGCGTCTGTCCTCCCCAATTCGCCGGGTCAGTCCCGCCGATGTATTGGGTGACTGCTCCTGCCGCACTGCCAGTGCGCTGTATGCCCTCTTTCAGCAGATATGCGGCCCCTAGCGCGGCGGCTTGCGGTGACGCAGTGACATCGATCCCATACTTCTGCTTCAGGCGTGCGCGTGTGTCAGCGGTGAACTGATAAGGCGTCGTCGCCCCTGCGCTGCTCACCTGATTTGCGTTCGACTTCTCACCCGCCGTGCGCACGCTCTGCAATAGACCCTGAGGGATGCCAGCAGCGTCAGAAGCAGCCGTGTCCGCCGCCGCATACACCGGGTCTTTGTAGCTTGTCGGGAATGTGGAGTTCGTCATTGCGTCGGGTCGAACGAGGATTGAGACGGCGCGCTGTAATACGACGGCGCGGCCTTCTTGCTGAATGTCGTGAAGCTATCTCCCTGCTTGACAAACATGGATGTCCCGTTTGGCCCTTGAATGGTCATGTCCCGATATGCGGGACCAAGGGATGCGTTATTGTTGCGCTGCCAATCTCCGCGCGCATTCGACCATGCCGCCTTCGAGGCGAGGAACTTTTGCCGAGCCTGCAAGTATTTGGTCCATGCCTGCGGGCTGTCCGTAATGGATGGGACGTTCTGTACGGCACGCGCCGTGGATGCATCGGTGAAATTCCCGTTCACCATGCTTGCCGTCTCAGCCTGAGTGACCAGACTCGAAGCTTCCTGACGCAACTGCTGAAGCTGCGAAGTATCGCCAGTCCATTTTCGGGCTGCGTTGTCCCACGTGGCACCCAGGACACCAGACGTTGCGCCATTACCGACTTGAGAGAATGCCTGAGCCAGTTCGCCCGACTGATCGGATAGCTGCTGATTCGACTGAGCGGCCTGATAGTCAGGCTGAGCGCTGGCAATCGCAGTCGGACTGCCCCCGGCCAGTTGCTGGTTCACGACGCCCGTTTGCGCCGTGGTCAGCCCAACGCCTGCGTTGGTAGCGTTGATGCCAGCCTGCCGCTCTGCCGGTGCGTACTGCGCCGCCGTACCAGCTTGGGATGCCTGCGCCTGACGCTGGGCGATAACCGCTGGCACTGAGCCTTGCGCAACGACTGCGTTGGCCTGATCGCCCTGGTTTGCATAAAGCTGGCTGGCAGTATTTGCACTGCCTGCATTCAAGATTCCAGAGGCAATCTGCATTGCCTGCTGCGGGCTCTTAGTGATCAGGTTTTCATATGCTCGCGTCGAAGCAGCGCCTGCCGCATCGCCGCTGTTTTCCTGGCGCACTGCACGCTGCTCAAGCAAATCAAGCGCGCCTTGTGTGTCGCCCGCCTGCAACCGCGCCTGCATCCCGGCCACCGTCGCAACAGCATCAGACGACATGCGCTGACGGATGTTTTGCCAGTTCACTTGCGTTTGGGCCTGGTTAGCGTTGACCTGCGACGCAAACTCCGGGTACTTGTTCGCGAGCGCTTGATAGTCCGCCGAAGTAGCATTCGGATTGGCAGCAAGCGCAGAAGATTCCATCTGGAATTGCTGCTGCCGCTGGTTATTGTTCACCTGCAATTGCGAGGTCGATACTGCCGCTTGATTGCCAGCATTCGACGCGGCAATCTTTCCCTGCATCGTCGCGTCGTTGTACCCAAGCTGCTGCCCTGACAGCGCCGCATTGTTCATCTGCGCGTCGATGCCAGATCCGATATTCGAGAAATCGATTAGATTGGCCACGTCACACCCATGAAGAAGAATTGGAGCCGTAAGCGGTCGAGTAACGATTCAGGCCGCTCGTAATGCTATTCAGCGCAGAATTCGTTGAATTCGCCAGCGACGTGTCATATGAGGTCGCAGCATTAGCCGACTGATTGTTCGCGGATGTGGCAGCATTCGTATAGGAATTGCTCGCAGCCTGCGATCCATTAATTGCGCTCAATCCATTCGACATTAGCGTGCTGTATCCCGAAAGCTTGTTCGTGATCAGATTGTTCAGCGTCGATATCGAGGTATTTGCAAGCGTGTTGCTCGTGTTGCTGCCACGCAATCCACCAGTGGCAGATGCATTCGCCAATATATTTTCATTGGCAGTCTGCATATCTCCTTGGTATTGCGCGCCGGTCTTGATGCCATTGATCGAGGCATTTTGCGCGGCAGTGCCGTTTGCGCCTAAAAGATCGGTATAGCCGTTTAGGCCAGTTTGACCGGCCTGCAAATACGGGGAGATTTGCGATTGCTGATTATTATATTGCTCAGTGGCAAGTGCGAGGTTACTGGCCGCAGCGGACGACTGCGCATCTGCCGCGTCACTTGCCGCGCTCGATGAAATGGCGCTACTGGCAACCCCGGCAACGGCGGTAGCGCCAATCGCCGCCACTACCATGATTTTTCACCCGACTTCTGACTCATAGCAACCGCCCAAATAGTAAGTACCTGCGTCCAAGGAAGTACCGTCGTACCGGTATAGCTTTGCCTGCGCGGACCCAGGAGGGACCAGTGCATTGACTGCTACACCCGACGCGGAGACACCCGGAATGACGCCGTACTGGCTGCTCAGGCTCTGATGCGTAAAGGGTAGTGATACCGTGGGATTGCCAGCGCTCGAAAGCGTGATGGTCATTTCCACGTAATTCAGCGTTCCAATCTGTGCGTACATTCCCGAGCCCGATCCATTCGTCGGGTCAGGGGAAAACGAATTCATCGAACTGCCATTGATGGCATTGCCGATCGCGTCAGCCACAGCCGAGTCCCCATTTAATGCGGACTGCAAAGACTTCTGATCGACGCGCGTCAAATTTGCCATTATGCGTTCAGCGCCTCTAATTCGAGATCACAACTAAACCACGTCACATGTTGCGTTGTGATGTGTTCAATTCGCATCTGCATTTTACCAATAGTTAGGGCGCCTGGACGCCAAATAATTCTATTAGCATAGGCTCCACGTGGCGCGGCAGGCGCAAAACGCACCTGTGACCACCTGATTCCGTCTGCTGAATACGACATTCCTACTCGCGATGTGTCACCGGATTGGCCGGTAATGCACTTCAATTCGACCGATCGGAGCGCAGCAGACGCAAGCGGCAGCATAGTGAGTGGCCCAGTGGACCTATTCATGACAGGCTCGCCATAGTGGCCACCAGTCGTGGAGTCGAGATACCCAATCCGGTTATCTGCAACGTCTCCTGCCGCCCACATCCCATTGAACTGCACAAAATTGCGTGCGCGGTAATAGCTCGCGCTCGTCGGGCCGCTGTTTAATTGCGTCCAGAATTTCACTCCAAGCGCGGTTGTCGCCGTGAAATCAAACACGAGAGTCTTGTGCGGCAGGTGAACGTAGATAAACTCCGAATCCTCAAACGACATGGATTCCATCGTTACGACTGCAACCTGATCAGCCGTCAATTTCGCCAATTCATAATCGACAGCCGCCGAACTGATCTTGTTCGGAGAGTTGCCATTAAGGAACCAGACGCCATTGGGCATATTCCTGCCGCCACCAATCCAGGCAAGCGAATGGTTCGTGTAGCACATCGTCTGGCGCGAAACGCAGCCAATATCAAACGTGTATGACGACTGAGCGGTGAACGGGAAGTTATTGCCACCCGTGTTCGCCATTGTCTGCGTAGTGTTCTTGCCGAGGACATATAGCTGATTGTTCAGCTTGTAGATCGCGACAATACCGTCCGGATCATATTCCGCGCTTCCGTAATACCCAGGGAAGAAAGCCAGATTCACAAGCGAGCTACACCACACGTCCACGCCGTCCGTGACCATGATGTAGCCTGCCATGTAGCAGGCATCGGTGACAGTCGTGATGCCAGCAGACAAATCCATGTCTACCTGGATGAAATTGCCCTTGCTTGCCCATGTGACAGTGAACGATGCGCCGGTGCCACCGCCGCTACTCAGAACCTGTGCCACGGGATTCGTTGGCAGATACTCGGTCAACACCTGCGGCGCATTCGTTACGCTCGCTGTCGAGACGACACCACCTCCGTCAGGGGCGGAAATCGTCACAGTTGGAACGACGGTGCCGTATCCCGATCCGCCATCCACAACCAGAATTTCAGTTATCACGCCGTCATCTACGATTGCACGCGCAGTCGCTGTCGTGCCGCCAGAAGGTGGAGCGCCAATCGTCACAGTCGGATTGCTGTAACCTGTACCACCATTCGTAACGATGAACCCACTTACGACGCTTCCTGTCAACTGAGCCGTTGCGCTGGCCTGTGTGCCGCTGTTGATTGCTGTAACAGTTACGGTCGCATATAAGCCCAGCGCGCCGAGTGTGATCGTGTCGCCCACCGCATACGACAGGCCGCCCCCCGAGACGGCAACAGATGACGCCGTGCTAAACCCCGATGGGCAGTAGTAATAGAGCTTTCCAGCGCTGACAATCATGAGAAAGTCAAAGCTGTAATCGAGGCGACACTTAAGGCCATCATTCGCCACTGTGCCGATAAGCGTTCTCACGCCCGCAGTCGAATACTGATAGACCGACGCGCCCTGAACCCGGTACATGTAGCCGTTCCAGAGAATGCCGCCTCGATCAGATTCTCCTCTGACCGTAGACGCCATCCATTCGGTTAGGCCGCCGTGGGAAGTGCAGGTGCCAGTCTTATTGTTCGTGGCCACCTGCCGAAACTTCAGATTTACAGCGAACTCACCCTCAACCGTACCCGCGTCAGTGACGAGCGTGCCGCCAGTCATAAGCGGCATCGGAAAACTTTGCGTCTGCGCGAGTGGAACAGTTGCCATATCAGTAGACGATATCAGTAGACGATGATTGTGGGCTTCGTTACGGCCCATGTGACGCGAATCGAATACCCTGGCTGCAAGATGAAAGTGCCGGAGAGCAACCCGAGCGACGATGAGCCGATCGTAGTAGCCGTACCGCTCTTATCCAGCAATTCAATCAACGAAACAGCGCCACCGGTCACCTGAACCGACTGAATTCCCTGCGTCGAATTCGCGTAAGTGTAGGGGCTCGTGCTATAGCTGACCGTCTGCACCGTCGCCGTCGATGGCGTTAGACCCTGCATCCCTTGTCTGCTGCGGGGCATATATCCACCTCACTTGTAGTACGAAACGTTGAGGATGGCCGTAGCAGCCGTTTGAATCACGCGAAACGCGGAGAGGTTGCCATCGTATTCAAGCACCGGCCCTACAAGCAATTGCATGCCGATAGCAGCGGTGGGCGCAGTTCCATCGTCGCGCCAGCGCACAGACTGGCTCTCGGCCTGAAGCAACGCGATGCGCGCACCAGTCGGAACAGTCAGTGCGGTTGATGTCGTCGGTCCGGTGATTTGCTGATAGCCGAGCGGTATCAGATTGCCACTGACGGTTTGCATTGGCACGGCGGCAGCCGCTCCAGCAGTCGTCGCTTGCCCACCAATAGCAGCATTGACGTTTAGAGCCTGCCCGGTCGAATAAACTGGCTCAGACTGCCTTGTTACCGAACTGATTGCTGTAAGATTCATTTCATGCCACCGTTACGACACCATTGTTAAGCCACAATTGCCCCGATCCAGTGACCGGCTGCACAGTGGGCAACTGATTCAAAACCTGCAAAATCTGATTGATCGAGGTGCGTTCAGTGACGCCAGCACTCTGGCTCCAATGTGGAATCTGGTCACTCAATTGAGGCGTGTCGTTGAATGCAAGCTGATTGATCGTGCTCATCGCTGGCCACCATTAGAACTTGAGCCCCATAGCTCGATGTCGGGATTGTCAAAGTTGGAATCTGGTCCAACTCCAAGCTGAGGCGGAAGACGGCGGTAGAACTGCGGACCGTCTGCCATCTGTTGATTGCCCGATCCGAACGGCATGTTCGTATTGCGGCGCATGCTCGGGATGTTCGATGACTGGAAATTCATCAGGTTGTCGCGCGCAAGTTTCAACTGAGCGACAGTCACGCTGGAGAGATTCTTTCCGATACTCGGCGCGGCGACGATGGCAGCCGAGAGAATAACGAGGTTGACCAAGCCGTTCGGGATATTGACGACCACGCCGCCGTTATTAACTGCCGGCTCAGACGAGAAAACCCACCCGCTTACGCGTGCGCCCTTCGTCTCTAATTCGGCCAGATTCGCGTCCAGCCGCAGAGAAACGCGCTCAATCATCTCCGGGTCCATATCGACAGCAGCCCCGGCCAAGCCGAGTTCAGCTATCCCTTCCGCGACGAACCAGGACTTGGGCGCTTTCATTTTGACTTCCAGATTTGCAGCCGAGCCTTGGTCGCAGCACTGGCAATCGCAAGAGCGGCCTGCTGAGGGTCTATTTCGCCCGCGCGATGTAGAGCGTCATATGCGGCCCTGACAGCATATTCGTAGCAAATCATGCGCTCCCTGATCTCGCATTGCTCATGATCGCGCTTCTCGGCGTCCGACATCAAGTGCCAAGCCTCGGGGGAGTTCGGGTCTAGGGACGGGGGATAGGCAATCTTAGGAATCGTCGTCATTCCGCCACCTTCGCCGCGTCTTGCTGGGCCTTCAGCGCCCGCCCTTCCTTCGTGCGTAGATCGATCTTCTGGTCTGCATCGGCAATCTGCGCCTTCAAATCGGCGTTATCGTCTTCCGCCTTCCGAATGTCAGCCGCGAGCAACGCCTCATGCGCGGAAGTCACCCACCCATCGCTCACATGTTGGTCCAGTTCGTCACGCGAAATCTCCTTCTGGTGGATCTTCCCCCACACCAGAGCGCCTTCACCGTTCGCTTCACTCTTCGGCTTGAACACTGCTATCAACATCGGACACCCCTTGAGATTTGACGATCTTAATCAGAACATGCGGCGAACCATCTTGGCCCGCAACATCAACAGCCTGACGCGCTTTCCCGTATCCGCGATCGAGAATGGAATCAGCCGCACTTTTCTGAACGGCCTCGTTCTCAGCGAACGTCATCAGAAAAACCAGCTTCGCGATCGCATCCGGCCCATATGACTGCGCCAGCGCCTTGATGTCAGCAGTGACCTTGTTGGGCGTACCAGCCTTCCGACCGCCCGTCTTGGGCGATCCTGGCTTCTTCCCGGGCTTTTTGCGCTCTTCCATATAGAAAGATTCTACGTTTGTCTATTACAGATTTCTGAATATTACCGAATTATTAGCAATCTATGCTAAATAATTCGGTAATTACAGTTTTTGTTGCTACTTAGCCAAGGATTTTCGCCTTGAGCCGCTCGAAGAACTCATGCTCTTCATCCTCAAGCTTTCGCCCGAAGCGCTCAATCTCCTGCTTGATACGCTCAAAGTACATGTGGACCTCGCCGGGCGTGGTGTCGGCAGGGAGCGTGCTGGCCGAATCAGTGGAGTCTGACGAAGCAGTGTCCGTCGCGTCGGTGCTCGATGCAGCCGTTGACGCTGAAGTCGCGGTATCCGTCGAATCGGTTGTGGACGTGGATGCGGAATCGGTATCCGACGTAGCCTGGACCGTATCGGTGGACTCCCCCGTGGAGCCGGCCGAATCGGATGTTGCCGTGGTCGAATCATCTGCGGAGGCAGCAGACGTTGCCGTATCGGTATCGGCAGTCGTGGCACCCGTGCTCGAGGCGCTCGTATCCGATGCAGCGCTGTCCGATGAGCCGGACGCGGACGAGGCCTCCCCCGATGAAGCAGCGACCTCCGACGCCGTGGTATCCGTGGTAGATGCCGTCGTGTCGGTCGCGGTTGCGTCCGTCGTATCTTCGGTCGTTGTCGTTGCGTCAGTCATTTGAAGCTCCTGTTGCTGGTGGGTGAAACTGGATTGCTGCGCGCTTGACGCCACGCATTAAACGGATTCCGTATCTCGCGCATGAAGCGCTCTGCCGCTGAGTCGTCCTTGTCGAAGTCCGATCGAGAGGCCACGTTGCAGGCTTTGCGCACGACTTCGGCAGCGCCCTC
>NZ_LAQU01000050.1 GCF_000970345.1 Robbsia andropogonis
CTGCACGTGAGGATGCTAAGGTTTGCGAGATGATCGTGCGCAGAATCTCGACCTCGACGTTCCCCCGAATGACGATCCTGGTATGGCCATGCAGCCACTCGAGCTCAGTCGGGGGAACTGTGGCTAGCGGAGCACGAGCGTATTCTGAAGCAGTGGATGCGGCGCTGACGACGGGCACGAAAGTGACGTGGTCGGCACGCTGATGCTCGCGACACCAGCGTGCCAGTTGATTGGCGTTGACGCCGTTGGCCAAGGCCAGAGCTGCACGAGAAACCTCCGGCAGCATGGACTGGCGCACCAGCTCTCGCTTGAATTCCTTGGTGAAACTGCGTCGCGCAGTGCGCGGCGTCACGGGTACCACTTGCTTACCTTCCATCGTCTGCATCCGTCGAAAATCCGACAGCATGATGACGTCCATGTCGCGACGAAAGATGCCTTGGGTGGACGCTTACCCTTCAGACGTTCCTCGGCATACATCTTCTTTGGCCGCGCGTTCTCGGCCTCTCGCTCTTTCATTCGGGTCATCAACGCGGCGTCTATACCACCGTATTTCGAGCGCCATTTGTAGAAGCTTGCGCTGCTCATTCCGTGCTCGCGGCATAGCTCCAGCACGGGCGCTCCGGCCTCCACCTGTTTCAATATCGCGATAATTTGGCTTTCTGTGAATCGGAACGTCTTCATGCAGAATTTCCTGTAAGTGCTGCTGCGAGAAAATTCTACCCCGAACGTCCGTTATTCTCTGGGGGACTACCCTTCCATAACGCCACTAGACTGAGTGCGACCAGTAATAGACCAAAAAATACGTCAATTAGAAGTTCTCGATGAAACGCATCGGGCTGCTTAGCTCGAAGAATCACGCTTCGTCGTAAGTACATTACACCTGCTTGCACCTCTCTCCAGGCAGAAAACAAGATTGAAATACCCACGATCTGGCAAATCGCGAAAGACAAACACACGCGCGCGTTTCTTTTAACGTAACGTAGGACCGACAAAAGCTTCAACAGGTGCAAATTCCTTAAGCGAGACGCAGAGCGAGGACGCAAAGGTACTACCGAGGCTTTTCAAAGATCCGTGCCGCACCTTATTTCTGAGAGTTATTGTTGTCGAGCAGAGCCGACCTCCTGTTCACCTTTTCACACCGAACTGAGTGGTGCGACGTCGAATCGAAGATTCGTGCCGACCGTAGCCATCGCGCACGGCATGAACTGCAAGATGCTCCGGCAATGGATCAAGAAACGGCTGCGTGAAGGGCTCTGGTGCAAATAGCCGGCGCGAATCGGTTAAATTATTGAGCCCAAAAATCGGGTGATCGATGATGGGCAGCAAGCGCAAAGACCAGCCCGGGTGTTTGACGGCCGACATTTTGATCGCGAAATCATCATTCTGTGTGTTCGCTGGTACCTTCGCTACGAGCTCAGCTTGCGCGATCTGGTTGAAATGATGGCAGAGCATGCTTTACCGCTGCCTCACACCACCATTATGCGCTGGATGAAACGCTTCACCCCAGGGTTCGTTAAAAGCTGGAACCGCATCGCGATCACTTCGGGTGGTTCGTGGCGGGTCGATGAGATCTATATGAGGATTCGTGGCAGATGGGTCTACCTGTACCGCGCGGTTAATCGAGATGGCCATACAGTGGGCTTCTTACTCCGGGCCAAATGCGATGTAGCCGCAGCCAAAGCATTTTTTTGCAAGGCGATCAAGTATCAGGGCCAGCCACCAGAGACTATCACGCTCGATGGTCACGTTGCCTCGCAACGTGCGGTGTGCGAGATGAAAGCCGATGGCCTGCTGCCTGCGGACCCGAAAGTCCGATCCTCGAAGTATCTGAACAACATGGTTGAGCAGGACCATCGAAACATCAATTCCATAACGCATGTGATGCTCGGCTTCAAACGGTTCAGAAATGCCGTGGTAACGACCTCAGGAATCAAATTAATGCATCTCACTCGCAAGGGGCAGTTCGATCTGACCAAACTAGACGTCAAGGATGCCGCTCTGCCTGCCGTATGGAATGCCATTCTGTTTGCTTGATAAGATATCCTACAGGTAAGAATATTCCCAACACTCTTACCTATTTGCACCAGAACCACCTTACCTAACGAAGGTACCAGCGCAAGCACCGAACAATGATTTCTCGATCAAAATGTCGACTATCAAACAGCCCCGGCTGGTCTTTGCGCTTGGCTTCAATAACGCGAGTCGGCGAAAAGCGCGACCTAAGCATCAATGTCCCCTCTAAATCGGCTGACCGGGCTGTCTCTGAAAAAGCGTCGCTCAACGCGACGGGCCAGGGCCCCACTCTAGCGCATCCCGCAAGTACTTGAGCCTCTCCTGCTCGATGGAGGTGTTGTACGCCCTGCGCTTGCCTGCCGCCTCGATCTCCCGGAAATTCTGAGCAAAGCTCTCCTCCAGTGGTTCCCGGATATGCACGGGAAGATCGTCGAAGACGTCCTTCGACGTCGTGTGCTTGAAAAAGCGCGCATCGAGCACGTCGGAGCCGCGCGCGATCGTGACGTCTACGTCATTGATGGTATCGCCCGTGCCGACGATCTTCCCTCGAAAATTCTTCTTGTGGAGATCCACCATCAAGTCACCGGCATCCGCCATCGCCTTCGCATTCGCCAGGGCGAAGATCTTGCAGTTGACGACATCCTTCTGCGTGCCCGTATTGAGGATGGTCAGCGCCGCGTTCTTCACGCCCTTCAACGCGGCTGTCATGACGGCCAGCGTGTCGGTGCATCCCCACACGCTGTCGATCGCCAGGACGGACACCTTGCCACGACCTCCCGACACGTCCAGCGCGATGCCATGGCTTGGCGCTAGCTTTCCATGGATGCGCTCCACGTTAACGACGGCCCGCCACCGCTCACCCCGCCCGGTATTGACGATAGCTTGCCGCAAAGCATCCGGCTCGGATGTAGACGCCTCGAAGACCTTCACATCGAGCTTGGGGTGGATGTGATTCTGGGCCGCCACCATCTGTGGCTGGAACTTCTGATCGAGTTCGGCCGCGGGATATTGCTTTCCTTGACGTTCAGCGTGCTTCAGCGCTTGAATGAAGTCCTGCAATTGTGCCGCGAGCGTACGTGGGGACGACGACGAAGGAAGGGACACTCGCCCTGCCATGGCGCTGGTGCCGGAGGGACCGGCGGATGTCGCCGAGCGGGCCCGCCTCTCTCGGGGAGAGCCGAGTGCCGCCAAGCCATGCAGGCTGGGTGACAGGGACGCCTTGGGAGATGAAGGCGTAGAGCGCGTGGTCTGCTCTGTGGCACGGGTTGCATAATGCTCGGGTGCCTTTGCCTCGCTCTGTTTCGAAATACATAGCCCCATGTTGATCTCCTGCAGTGACTGTAAAGTCAAGTTTAGCGAGTAGTTTCCTCATTCGCGTTGGCTCACCGAAGTCCTGGCAGGGGATGAGCTGCTCCCCGCCATTGGTACGCGAATGCGGTAGAGTCCGTTCAGAAAGTCCAATTGCATGTCTTTCAGATTGCGTCCGCAAGTTCAGCTAGCGGACGCAATAGTGATCTCACTTCAAATCAAACGCTAGTTGCGGTGAAATTCGCGCTCCCCGTCAGACGGAGATATTTTCGCCACAACTTTGGAAATAACCTTTACCTATGGCGACGATTGAGGTTGTCCACCGCGGTCGAGTCATTCATCTTTTGCATTGCGCAAGATAAGCGCTGCCTACTGCGTTGCCTCTCGCATGGCAGTGATGTCGGTGCCCGGTGCTTTGGCTAGTGTTAACGCCACTCCAGCATGGATTTCAGGATAGCTATGCGTAAATATGTCCAACGTGTCCACCTCCATTTCCTCCAAGTCGGCTTCGGCACGAATTTTGTTGATGCCGTTCGCCATCGATTCCGGCGGACTGGACCCGCTGGCTCTGAAGTAGTGGTGCGACAGGTCGGTAATCGCCTTGCGGCCTTCGGCCTCGCTGAGGTCGGGCGCTGCTGGAGACTTTTCTGCACGCTCGGCGGCGAAACGCGTCGCAATGGCCGCGTCTGACGAAGAGCCGGAGGTTCCGCTCATTACTGGCAGACCGACCTCGTCGCGCATTGCAGTGCCAAGATCCTGAGACAAATCCATGCCGCCGTGTGTGCGAGTCGAATGTGTGCCGTTGCGCTGGGCATCGACGCGGTTTTCTCGGCGGAATATTACGCGCTCGTCAATCTTCAATCGCCCGGCGAGCACTTGGCCGGTCTGCGCCACCTCAAAGCCTGCTCGTGCCTGGTCTTTGGTGAACGGTCCAGAGACGCCTTGCAGCGTCATCGCAAACGCCGAACGTGCTCTATCGGACAGCTTTAATCCGCGCGGCCCGTGAAATGGCGAGCCCGGCTGCGGTGTCACGTTGCCAAGCGCTTCCTGGCCGAGTTGCTCACGGTCATTGCCGCCGAAACGTGTCTCGCCATGCCATAACCCGCGCTCTAGATGCCCCATCCACGCGGTTTGCTTGAAGACAGCCGATTCCGGTTGCTCCAGTCCCTCGGTAGTCGCGCGCAGGATATTCTGCTCCGCGTCGCGATGCCGGAGATAGTTTTCGGCACGAGTTTGCAGGTGCGCGGGCGATTCATATCGGTTGTTTGATAGAGTGCGCGAGAGAAACTGTTTCACGGCTGGGGTCGTGTTAGGCCCTACCTTGTACGACCGTCCGCCGATATGAGCCTGGCTTACAGGCCGATTGTCGCGGAGCGTTTGCAGGTCGGCCAACGCACCGGTGACACGGGGCGGCTTGGCCGATGTGGCTGGCGCGGGAATGGCCGGTGCGGTGTCGGAGGTCGGGATGTTTGATTGAATATCCGCGGTGCCATGAATTCTGTCCATTTCCATCCTTTACTTGATGACGCTTGGCGCCTACTGCCTTAAGACTTAAGGCAGACCTCATGAGAGCACCGGTGTAAAGCCGGTGCGGCGCTAAGAGCGCTGTTGCGAAATAAATTTTTAGGTCTGTTAAATTTTTCGACTTGGCGTTAACTTCTTGTCTTGTTTTGCCTGACAGGAAGCAATGCCTAAAGAATTCATAGACGACGAATTGTGGCCACTCATCGAACCGCTTCTGCCCGCGCGAGCACCGCGCAATCGCCAGTATGCGAGCCGCAAACCGACACCAGACCGAGCCGTGCTGACTGGCATCGTGTTCGTGCTGCGCTCGGGCATTGCATGGAACCTGCTGCCGCAGAAAATGGGTTGCGGCTCAGGCGCGGCCTGCTGGCGACGGCTTGTCGCATGGCAGAAGGCCGGTGTCTGGCAACCTATCCACGAAACGTTGCTAGCCGAACTGCGCCGCCGTGGCGAAATCGATTTAACGCGTGCCATCGTCGACAGCGCGTCAATTCGCGCCATGCTGGCTGGGAAAAAACCGGCCCGAATCCCATGGTCCGGCGTAAGCTCGGCAGCAAGCACCACCTCATCGTCGATGCGCAAGGCATCCCGCTCGCGGTCATCCTGACCGGCGCAAACCGTCACGACATTACGCAGCACGACGCACTGGTCCAGGGCATTCCACGCATCCGGGGCAAACGGGGGCGTCCCCTGCACAAGCCGCAAATCGTTCAGGGCGACCGGGGCTACCGTTCCGAGCCACATCGGCAGCGCTTGCGTGAACGTGGTATCACGCCCTTGCTCGAAAAAACTGGCTCGCCTCATGGCAGCGGACTTGGCAAAACGCGTTGGCAAGTCGAGCGCTCGATTGCCTGGCTTCACTCGTTTCGACGTCTGAAGATTCGCTACGAACGCTACGCTTATATCCACGAGGCTTTCCTCTCGTTAGCTTGCACCTTGATTTGCTGGACGCGTATAAAGCCTTGGTTTAACTAATTTCTAAATAGCCTCTAAGTGTCGGCCTCTGCGGAAAAGTCCTTTTCGGCAAACCCGAAATTAGTGCCCCGGTACCGAAACTTCCTCGAACCCCTAGGTACCAATGCGACTTGCGTCACCTCTTGCTATTAGATTAGTGAGCAACGAGGTACCTTACGCCTGTCAATCCTACCCACGAGCGCGTCGTGGCCGACGCCCTCAAGTCGTCTGGTTCCAAAGGACCGACGTTTTCCAGTGATGACCCGAACAGCCTCCATTCGGAGGTCGTCCCGCGAGCGCAGCGCCGCCGCTTCTCGCCAGCCGATAAGTAGCGCATCCTGGAAGCGGCGGATCGTTGCTCGATGCCCGTTGAAATCGGCGCGTTGCTGCGTAGCGAGGGCGTCTATTCATCGTCCTTGAGGACATGGCGTCGCCAACGGGAGAGCGCCGGACTCGAGGATTTGGCTCCCAAAAAGCGTGGCCCGAAACTTATACGGCGACAACTGGGGGCGCGCAGAGACATCCGAAAGCATCGTTCGAGTGGTTGGCACACGAAAAAATCCCTTCCTTGATGGCACCGCTATAACAAGGTACTTACGTTAGTCACAATACGGGACTGCACTTTGGCAATGAGAGTCATTGCGAGGAAAAGCCTGTTGGCGTTCTGTGACAAGCACCCGGCCACGCCGCAGTCTGTGCTTGCATTGTATGAAGAAGCCGTTAAAGCGGTATGGATAACCCCTCAGTACATCAAGGCCAGATACGCGAGCGCAATTTTTGTCGGTCGAAATCGTGTTGTATTCAACATCAAGGGAAACGACTACCAGCTGATCGTCGCGATCGCTTACCGCATCGGCGTCGTATACATAACATTTATTGGTACGCACGGCGAGTACGACAAGATCAATGCTGAAACCGTTTAAGTGGCGTAACGATAATGGAAATCCGCCCAATCCATAACACTCACGACTACCATGAGGCATTGCAGATTGTTTCAAGCTTGGTCGATGCCGACCCAGCACTAGGTACACCGGCCGGAGATCAACTTGAAATTCTCGCTACGCTGCTTGAAAAATACGAAGCGGAGCATTTCCCGCTCGACCTGCCCGATCCTATCGAGGCGATCAAGTTTCGTACGGAGCAGGCTGGCCTCACGGCCCGCGACATGCAACCGTATGTCGGTAACTTGAATCGCGTCTACGAGGTTCTGAATCGGAAGCGTGACCTGAGCTTAGCCATGATTCGCCGTTTGCGCCACGAATTGAAGATCCCCGCCGAGGTACTCATCGCCTAGGAAACGATTGTGAGTGACCCGAAAGTTGAATTAACGACCGGCCTGGTGTAGTCGGCTCATGTGCAAGTTGTTTGCGTTTGGCGCGGTAATTTTGGGCTTATGCGGCTTTACAATAATCGCCCTCCGACTCGGCCTTCCATTGATAGAGAAAACGCGAACTACGGGTCGGCAGCGACGTCTCCGCTTTTTTGTGCACGATTTGTTGACGGATAGTACGCACTTTACTCGTTTCTTAGGCATCAATGCTAAGGTACAAAAACCTGAACACGCACATCTGATAACTTGAGTTGCCACCAATTATGATTTTTTGAATTCCCACAACCGAAAGAATAAGCAAGAATGCAAAACCCGCTATGAAACGAGGCGAAAGCAGAATTTATGCTGAGGCTTGCACCTACGCATAGCCACTATAAACAAAGGCGCCATCGCTGGCGTCAGATTTTGCTTCATGGATTGTATCGTTCGTTCGCGACCCTCAAGACTCCGAAGTGCTTTATTACGGCAAAACACCATAACATTAATGGCGGAAATTAAAAGACTATTCATTTATGCATTTAAATAAAGATGGATAAATGAATTTTGCATAGTATTATGCCGATTGGAATTCAGATGCGTTCGGAATACGATGTTACCGATTGGCAGGCTGCTACGACTTTTCAGGGTAAAACCAGTCTCTGCGGAGCTTATTTATGTCGGAGCACGTTAACAACTTTGGCTGTGCCTGTTGCAGTCCCAATCTAATACCTACATTCACTGATGACGCGCGTGAATGGCCTGAACTGATCAAAATATTGGCGTTGCCGAAACCTGCCGAAACGGTCGAATCCGTAATATTTCACGGAGGAAACATCTATCCCGACCCCACGCAGACGGACTTTCAAGTAGAAGCGATCGGCATAGCTGACCACCAAGTGGTGGCAACCGGTACCCTCGAACATGTACGCGAGGAAATGCTTAAGCGAAACGGCGACTTTCGCTTGCAGATGCTCACCGACAATCAGACCTTGCTTCCTGGATTAATCGAGCCACACGCTCATTTACTGACAAGCGCAATCGTTGGCTCATGGACGAACCTTAGTCCGTTCGGCGACGATCAGAAACTGCGCAGCTCGTACGGAATGAATTTCATCTACGAACAGCTCGCCAGCGCGGTGGACTCAATAACGAAAGACGCTGGCGCGAACGACGTACCAAAATGGGTCTGCGGTTTTGGAGTCGACCCGTCGCTCATGGATGTATGGGGAGAGATCAATGCTGAATGGCTAAATAAGATAAGCCCAGATGTATGTATTTTTCTGCTTAATGCTTCCGGTCATATCAGCTATGTCAATGGGGCGGCTTTATCCGAGGCCGGCTTAGACAAAAATTATAACAATGGTGTTTTGACCGAAAGCGAGTCTACCAAGGTGACCTCAAAAATACCGCCGCCGACCAAAGAGGAAACGGTTCTGGGTCTGCTGCGCGTATTCGCCGATGCAAATCGGCGCGGTATTACGACAATATTTGACGCAGGCCTTGGCATGCTGAATAAGGAAGCTGAGGTTGATTTGATGCGGTTCTTAGCGACGACGGCCGGTATGACCGTCCGCGTAGGCGCTGCGTTATACGTTGGCAGCGATTCATCTTTGCCCGACTGGGTCAAGCAATTCCACCCCGAACAGAACGACGATGCCAATGCTTTGTTTGGTTTGCGTGCTGTCAAATTGATGGCGGACGGTTCGAATCAGGGATTGACTGGGTTCCAGAGTCAGAATTATCTTTGCTGCCTCGATCACACGGTGCCGGGTGTTGGTCCGCGGGGGCTATTCAATTTCAGCCCGCCTTGGGGATTGGCGCAAATCATGCGAACAGTGGCCGATGCAGGATGGCCGATCCTTGTTCATGCAAACGGGGACGAAGGAATCGCCAATGTGCTGGCCGCCTTCCAGTTGGCACTGGATAAGGCGGGGCCATTGCTGCCCAATCCTGTAGATTCTGAATTACATTCTGGGACGCTCGACTTGCGTCATCGGATAGAGCATGCATCACTGCTCCATGATGATGCGATTGTTACAATGAAACGGCTCGGTGTATCGCCGAGCTTCCTTATCGGTCATGTGGGCTATTGGGGTAGGACGCTTCAGAGAACCATTCTCGGTCCGGAGCGGGCCCAGTTGCTTGATCGGTGTGCATCGGCATTGGCGGCGGGCCTGAAAATTAGCTTGCATAGCGATCACTTTGTCTCACCGCTTGGTCCATTACGCTGTATGGAGCAAGCGATTGGACGCGTAATGGAGGGGCCAAGAAGCATACTCGGCGCATCTGAGAAAGCTGGTCGAACCTCTGCGATAGTGATGCCAGAAGACAGCGCCGAGATAGCCGGAACGGAAGATGTGTTAAACCCGGCAGAACGTTTAACTGCTTCGCAAGCGCTACGAGCCGTTACGATTGACGCGGCTTGGCAATGTCATCTCGATGAACACATCGGGTCGCTGCGACCGGGGAAGCAGGCCGACCTCGTTATTCTTGAGGATGATCCGTTGCAGTGGACGGCAGAGAATGCCGAAGGTATGCGAGATATCACCGTGAGTGAGACCTGGGTTAGCGGCCGTTGTGTTTATTCACCCGGTTCATGAATTCCCTGAGCATGACGCACGGACCATCCACTCATCGTTCAATATGGGGTCCAAAGAGCAACGGAACAGCCAACTCACACATGACCGCATTAGTGCGTTGGCTGTTCCGTTGCTACCCTGACCCCAACATCAATCGTGCAGTCGTCGGCTGCGCCCCGATGCAAATACGGGCAGGCCCTGTCTCAGACCGATCTCTGACCACGCGCGCCGCTTCCTCGAGACTTTGCGCCATCGCCACGGCATAGCCCAGCACCAGCTCGTCGCGTTTCGTCAGGGCCACGCCACGACCGCTACGGCGAAACAAGCGCCCGCCTAAAGACGCTTCCAAGGTCGCGATGCGACGGCTAACCGTCGATTGGCTGGTCTCCGTTTCCAGGGCTGCACATGAAATACCGTTCAGACAGGCCACACGGGCAAATAAATTGAGATCGTCAGAGTTCATTCACAGGTCGGCGTGATGCGTCTCGCGCATGCACAGCACTGCCAGCAGACTGACCACCGCCGCGGCGCTCAAATACCCGCCGACCCAGTGCAAGCCACCACGCGCTGCCAATACCTGCGCGATATACGGTGCGAGTGACCCACCTAAAATGCCGCCCAGATTATAGGCGACACCCGCACCAGTGTAACGGACATGCGTAGGAAACAACTCCGGCAGCAATGCGCCCATCGGGGCAAAGGTCGCACCCATGATGAAAAGTGCCATCACCAGGAACAACTGGATCGAAAGCAACTGCCCGCTGCCCAGCATGGGTGCCATCGCGAAACCTGCCAGGAACGCTACGAGAGTACACACCACCAGCACCGGCTTGCGCCCATATTTATCGCTTGCCCAACCCGAGATTGGCGTGGCGATGGCCATGAAGACCACAGCGATACACAACATCCCTAAAAAGGTCCGCCGCGACAAGTGCAAGGTGCCCACGCCATACGACAAGGCGAACACGGTCGACAGATAAAACAGCGTATAGCACACCACCATTGTCAGGGAGCCAAGCACCACCGGACCAAGGTGACGCCCAAGCAGCGTGAACAACGGCAGACGCACGCGCTGCTGACGTTCGAGGGCTGCCGCAAATGCTGGCGTTTCAGCAATTTTAAGACGTACATACAGCCCGAGCCCTACCAATGCCGCACTGACGATAAACGGGATACGCCAACCCCAACTCTTGAATTGCGCATCCGAGAGCAATAGCGCGAGTATGAAAAACAGTCCATTGGAAGCGAGAAAGCCAATCGACGGCCCCAGTTGCGGGAACATGCCGAACCACCCGCGTTTGCCCGCAGGGGCGTTTTCCGTGGCAAGCAATGCTGCGCCGCCCCATTCGCCGCCCAAACCCAGGCCCTGCCCGAAGCGCAGCAGACATAAGAGAATGGGTGCCAAAGTGCCCAATGCGTCGTATCCGGGTAAGAAGCCGATCAAGGTCGTGGACAGCCCCATGAGCAGCAGCGATGCCACCAGCGTCGATTTCCGCCCGATCCGGTCACCGAAGTGACCGAAGAAAAAAGCGCCGATGGGGCGTGCGATGAACGCGATGCCGAACGTCACGAACGACGACAAGGCCTGCGCCGTAGTGGATCCATGCGGGAAAAAGACCGGCCCGATGACGAGCGCGGCCGCTGTTGCATAGACGTAGAAGTCGTAAAATTCGATGGCCGTGCCGATAAAACTCGCGAAAATAACCCGCGCGGCGCTGTTTTTCTTGGTAGCGGCGTGCGTGACGCCGGCCGATAGAATCGGCTGTTGCATAAATGTCTCCAATAGGTTCTGGTGTAAATAGGTAAGAGTGTTGAGAATGTTCTTACCTATTTACACCAGAACTCCGCTATTCACGTGCTATCGTCCATTGCCCTGTCCTCGTCGGCCGGGGGGGTGGCCAATTCGCGCAGCTTGTCGCGCACGTCGGGACTCATCTCGTCGCCACGGTATGCGGCGCGGCGTGTGTTCTTCAGCGAAATCTGCGCCATGCCTTGCAGTACCGGCGAGAACACCGATACGCCGATGCCTTTGGCAAGTACGTTCGCCTGCGTACGATGAAAATCAAGCTTCTTGCGGAGAGTGGCATGGTCGTAACGCCATTTGTGATAATCAGTCGTGCCGTTCAGCTTGCCGGTAAAGGCCTTGGCGCCGTCAATCGACACATCGATTTCATCGGGCATATCCCTCTGCGTTTCCATCTGCTGGATCAACTTGTCCAGTGCGCTGTCAAACTGTGGGTCGTCGAGCGCAAACTTTCCTTCCTGTGCGGGCCCGAGTTCGAGCTTCAGTTTGACGGGGTCGCCGCTACGCTTGAGCGTGGCTAGCAGTCGGGCCATGTCGTTCTTCTGGAACCGCGCGCGTTCGCCCGACGAATAGTGCGCCGTAAAGGGCGCACTACCTTGCGTGAGCAACTGCCCATCCCGCTGATCGCCATAGTGGGTGGTAAGGTGCGCGCCGTGGCTAGTGGCTGCGGTCTTCGCGATGTTCACGCCGAGGCCGTAGGCACCCCCAGCCGTATTGGCGACGGTGCTCAAAATAGCCGAGCCGCCCCCCGTCACCGTATATCGCTCCTCTTCGCCGGCGGTCAGTTTCTTCGCCAGCCGGGTCGCCTCGACCTGCGCGCGTCCGTCGCCGACAAAGAGCGCCTGCGCGTCAGGATCGTTCACGGCGGCGAGCGCTTGCGTGGCCTCGCGCAGCGTAGTCGGCAGGCGTACCGCGTCGTCGGCCGACAAAGCGGCAAACGCATGCAGCCGCGACTGCGCGAATTCGAAGTTGATCCAGTTCGTCAGGGTCGCCTTCAGATCCTGGCGTTGACCTTTAAGTCGAGCGTCTTGCGCCAACGTTCCGGGGTGCGACCGCACGGATGATCCTGCCTGCCGCTCGCGGCTCGCCTGGACCTTCACGCGCTTCGCGTCTAGATCCAGCACCGTACGGCTCGATTGGGATACCTTGCCGAGCAGCAAGCGGCCCATGCTGTCGAAACGTATCCGATATGGGGTCTTCCATGCATCGACGATGGTGGATGTCTTGAACTTGTGCTGATGCGTAGCCGTGAAAGCGAGTTCGAGTTCGCTCACGGCTTCCGCCACCGCCGCCTTGACGGCATGCTCGTTCCCTTCGGCAACCTGTAGTGCTTCCGGGCTCGCTACTACAGCCTTAATCAAGGCCACGCGTTGCTGGAAGTGTGTGTAATCGGTCCAGTTCTGCAGCGGATTCAAGTCGTCCTGCGTGCTGTCTTCGCGTGCAATCTGACGCAATTCGTCGAGCAGCTTAGTCTTGGCCTCGGCGCGCGCACCGGGCTCCTTCGTCTTTGCTCTTTCGTCAACGTAGCCACGATAGGCTTGTGCGCGACGCATCTGCTGCTTGCGAGCGTTGCCTCCCAGCAGGTCGAGGGACTTGCTGAGCGCGACGATAGCCCGCTTCGCTTTCGCTTCGCCGTCCCTGCTCGGTCCAGAGCTTAGCTGGTAGCCCACGTACAGCAGGGCCGTGAGACCCAGAGTGGCAGCGCTGGCGCCGAGCGTCGCGTGGGCCGATATGAGGGCCGGCGTGACAATGCTCATGATCGTCGTCACCAGGCCGGCCGTGCCGCTGACGTAGTTCGCGTAAAGATTCAGCTCATTGCCGAAGAATTCGATCTTGGCGCTCTCCGAGGCCGTCTTGTAGTCGAGCTTCATTTCGCTTCGCACGCAGAATCGGGCGAACGCAATCGACAGCGCGTCTGCAGCGACACGCTTTTCGTCGGGAGTTCCGGCCCGTTCGAGCGCCGCCAGCGCAATGTTCATCCGCTTAACGTCTTTCTCGATTTTGCCGAGGTGCCGCATGACGGCGAGCGACGCGCCCGCGACGCTCGCTCCGCTTTTCGCGCTGGGCGTGGCGTCCGCCTTGCCGAGCGGCATGATCTCCTCGGTGCCGGCATTGCGAAAGCGCAGCTTGGCCGATGTGAAAGCGAGCCGGGACGAAGCAACCGTGAGCAGCATCTGCGCGGTCGACATCGCTGTCTTCGCTGCCACATGCGAGGAGGCAGCGAGTTGCGCTATGCTTATGCCGCTGTTGAGGAGCGACGCAGTCATCACACGCTGACGGTGCAGCCCCCCCGTCCCCGTCTGCTTAAAGCTGTCAAGCACCTTGTCGATATCGTCAGGATCCTTACATCCCACCGCGTTTAGGAAAGTCCTCACCATCTCGTCGTAATAGGCCTGTCCGCCCGCTCCTTCCGGCAACAGACACTGATCTCTCAAATCCGCAGGGATCGCTGCGGCATGAACACGTTCGAAGTTCAGAGCCACAAGGCGCGACATTGACGGAATCGATACTGTCTCTACCAAGCTTTCGCGCCATCCTTCGCAGATTTCCAGGGCCGAGCGGTCGGACCAGTCATCGACCCGCACAGCCGGGGCCTGTGGCACGCGCCGGATGTCGATCAGTTGCGCAAGACGGCTCTTCACCGTGCCGCGTCTGGCGGACGCGGCATCCGCTGTCGCCGGCGGCAGCATGCCTCCCGACCTATGCGCCGACGTACTCCGCCGACCCGACTCTTGTGAGGCAGACCAGCTCCGGATCGGGCCGCCGGTATCATCCGGAAGGATTTCGGAGGTTGCGCCGCCGTTATCAGGCATGACGGCCGGTTCATCTTCGTGGACCTCCGCTGCCGACTGAGTGACCCCTTCCCTGAGATGACCCTTATTTTTGAGGAACGTGACGCCCCACCCGCCGCTTTGTTCCGGAGTCAGCTCGAAAAGCGATGTTTCGTGCACGGGTGCTTCCTGCTTCGCCTGCGCAGAGGACGGCATCGCAGCGCCGGACGATGCGGACAGCGGCACCGAGTCCGTGCCGTATTGGCTTTGCAGAGAGTCGATCGTATCGCCGTGATACTCAGGCGGAAAAGTTTGACGTTGAGCAGGCAATAGTGGTGCCGCTTGCCGCGGCGCAACTGATACGGGCGAAGCGCGTCCCACGCCGGCTTCCGATCGCTGCGGCAGCTGGGAACGAATTTCCCCCGGCAAGCGGCGGCTATGAGTGGAGGGTGTCTTGCCGGTCGTACGGTCGGGCTCGCCAGCGGTTTCGATGCCCCCGGTCGCCGACTTGCTGGACCCGGGCGATCCCAACCGGAATCGATTGAACATGATCGATATATCGGTGATTAAGTGCAATGCAACGCATATCCCGTCTGCCTCGCCCTACATGACCGGCGACCTGACGGCGCTTTGTGATCCGGCCGCGCTGCTGACGATGATTGTTCAAGACCGCTGCAACTTGCCAAGAGATTCCATAGTATGTTCAATGCATTGACAATACCGGCGAGGTTGCGTAACGATAGGTCGTAAAACGAAACAAACCCCGAAAAAAAGGAACTAAGAGGTAAGGAAATCCAACCGGCGCGTGAAGCGATGGGCACGCGCCGCCTGTTCAGGTGAGCGCAAATTCGATACGCGCGTGCGGGGTTACGGACGGTGGCGTCTGCGTGCTACCGTGGTGCCTGAAATCGACCTCGAACACGCCCACGGTAGACGTGGTAGCGGAGTAGCCAGAAAACACGGGCAGCAATGGATCGTTTTCCGCCAGGGCAGCGAGCGCATAGAGCCATCGCCCGCCGCAGAGCGCGTTGTAGACGTGGCGCAGCAGCGCAGCGCACAGCGTCAGATCGTCGTTCTCGATCGCGATGAATGAGAGGTAGAGATAAGACAGCTCATTCCCGCACGCGGGCAACATCGGCAATCCGCGCAACGCCGCGAAAGCATTATACGCGGGCCGCATCCATGCGATTTGACGCGCATAGCGCTCGACATGGACCTGCCGCAGTGTCGATTGATCCCACGCAGCCATGACCGCACACAACTGCCCTGCCCTCGCGGCCACAAAGAAATCTTCCGCGCGAAGCGTGTCGCAACGGCCGCCCGGCAGAAAATCATCGACGGCGAGTACCGGTGCCCATCGATAGCCGACGCGATGGCGATTCAAAAACTGAACCAGTGCCGGCAGTTCGGCGGCGCGAGCACGCCGTAGTTCTGCGGTAGACGGAAGCGCAGGTCGCCGCCGGCGCACATGTATTGCCGACGCGATCTGGCGACCGCACGGGCGAAACAGCGGTAGTCCAGCACGTGCGCCGGTAAGGCTCGCGAGCGCTCTTTCGTTGTCGTCGTATATCAGCGCGAAGCTAGGCAGCGGCTCATTTTGATCGAGCACACGCAGCAAATGGAATATGCGTGCTAGTAGCAGCCCATTGCGATGTTCGCGGTGAATCCGCAGATCCGAGAGAAACCCGACGCGGCGCGGTTGCCCATCGAGAAAGACGGTCGTGATGCTACGGCTTATCGCCGCAACGATCCGGCCGGTCGCCGTGTCCCGGCCGACCACGACCTGGGCCTCGCTGCCTTGCAGGCGGCTTGCCGCGAAGTACGACGGTTCGCGGCGCAGGCTGATCGCGATGTCTCCCTCGATCCAGTCGGCGGCCATGCGCTCACGCAACTGGGCATCGTCCTCGGTACATGCGAGCGAGAATGTGTAGCGGCTCATCGGCTATCGGGCAACTTCCTGCATTTCACCCATTCCAGAAATTGTTCCAGTGCCGCCCGACCATTGCCTGGGACGATCACCGGCTCGGCCTGCAGGTACTCGTCGTGCTGCCATAGCCGCGGTCCGGCAATTAGCCAGCGGCGCGCAAAGGCCCAATAGGTGGTCGGGGCCGCTGTCGGATCAGCGCGCAGGATGCGGGGCGCGTCGTACCAGCGAAGTGCCGGATAACGATGGTGAACGCTGTGAAGCGAGCGGTTCAGCATCAGCCAGCCGAGCCCAAACGGCAGCACGATATCCATCGTGATCGACTGTGGGTCGCGACGCACCTTTCCGGGCGATGCAGGAACAATCGCCACGCCGTAATGCTCAGCCTGGGTCAACAGGAAGTCAAACCAAGCGAGCAGTGCAAGCGGAATGGCATAAGCCCAGATGATGACGTGCCTGGCGGTGCCGCCGTGCCATACACCCGCTCCGATCAGTGCACCACATACGACCATCCAAAAAAGCGCGGCGTTGCGCCCGTTCCGTCGATCTTCCGGCACCATTGGCCATCCAACCCGGTTCTGATGCCACGCGACCCATGGCAGCTCGAGGGGTGCCAAAGCCCAGATCCAGCGTGTCCGCCAGCTCAGTGAGTAAAGGCGTCCCTCGGGATCTATGTCGGTGCAGGTGGCGCGGTGATGTTGCAGATGAAAATAGCGGTAGGCGACGAAGTTCACGCCGAACAACGCTGCGCATATTACACCAACGATGTCGTTCGCACGACGAAGCGACAGGAAAGTGCCGTGAACCGCCATGTGCTTGGCCTCCTGGCAGCCGGCCAGAAGCAGCGCCTGCGGTAGCGCCAACAGCATATACAGCCGCCACGCATGCGGCGTCAAAGCAATCAGGAAGGTGTTAGCTGCGATGACGAAGAGGAACAGCACGCTTGGCAAATCGCCACACCGCGCCGCATATCGGTTATCTTTCTGCGCGCTTTTCGAAGGCATGAGCACATTCACAGCAAGGCGGCGAGCGGCCGCGTGACGCGCTTGACTCCTGGAAGCGGCAACGCTGTCCAGAGCGGCGCTAAATGCGAAAGAAGGATCGTGCTGCGCAATAGCACACCATAGTCGAGCGAGCGTTCGTGCGGGAAATAGCCCGGCTTTACAGCAATGATCCGCGTGAAGCCTCGCTTGCTGTAATAGCGCAGCTGTGGGTCGAGCGGCATCCCGGAACGGCGTGCGAGCACGTAATCCTCGACACGGCCTTCAGGATGGTGTCTGCGCCAGTCGCGCAACCCGGGTACCGGCGAGCCCAGATAGACGTGGCGCCAGCCGCTCTTAAGTGCATGCGGCAAGAAAAATCGGATAAGCGCATCGACGCCTTTCTGATGACGGCTGCTGAGGCTGATGCCGAACAGGGAGCGGCTTTGCTGCGCCGCACTCAGGCGCGTGCAATCTTCCCAGGTGTGCACGTGCCGATGGAAATCGTCGGCCACCGGTTTTAAAAAGAGCGACGAGAGAAGATACCCAGTACGCGAGCAAAATGCGCCCATCGCCAGTTTAGGATGCGCCTCGATACGCTCGATTAGCGCCGACTGCGACGCAGCCTGCGTAGCGTCCCACTTCTCGTGTTCCAATTCGCGCAGCGACGACAGATCGCGCAGTGTGAGAAACCGAACAACGACGCTTTCATCGTTGGGGCGGGATAACGTGGGAAAGTGCGAATGAAGGCGCATGGAAATAGCAGCGGGAAGTAGCAAAATCTGTGATTCGCTTGAGAATCGATGCACAGATTCCATCAGGACTTCATGTCATGCGCATGACAAAGTGCTCGGCGGGGCTCTGGCGCAAATAGGCGTAGCGAATCTGTTACATTATTCGTCTCAAAAATGAAGTGATCAGGGACGAGCAAGCAAAAAGTCCGGAATGGGCTTTTTGATGGTGGACATTTTGATCAAGAAATCATCGTTCTGTGCGTGCGCTGCTACCTTCGCTACAAGCTCAGCCTGCGCGATCTGGTGGAAATGATGGCTGAGCGCGGTTTATCGCTGGCTCACACCACCATCATGCGCTGGGTAAAACGCTTTGCCCCTAAGTTCGTTAAACGCTGGAACCGCACCGCGATCCATGCGAGCGGCTCATGGCGGGTCGATGAGACCTATAAGGATTCGTGGCAGATGGGTCTACCTGTACCGGGCGGTCGATCGAGACGACCAGGCAGTGGACTTCTTACTCAGGGCCAAACGCAATGTAGCAGCAGCCAAAGCCTTTTTTCCCAAGGCGATCATGCACCAGGGCCAGCCACCAGAGACTATCACGTTCGATGGTTACGCCGCATCGCACCGTGCGGTGCGGGAGATGAAGGCCGATGGCCTGCTGCTTGAAGTCCAGAAATGCCGCGGTAATGATCTTGGGCCTCGAATTGATGCATCGCATTCGCAAGGGCCAGTTCGATCTGACTAAACTTGGTCTCGAGGATGCCGCTCTGCCTGCCGTATGGAATGCTGGTCTGGACTACCCTCTGTCTGCTTGATAAGATATCCTGCATATTAAAACATTCACAACAATCTTACCTATTTTCACCAGAACCCTTTCCGAAAAGGAGAGTATTGGTCACGGGTGAACGCCGCCATTTGGACCGAAGAAAATCACCCACGTCCTAAAATCGTTGCTGAAACGTTCAAAACGATGTTCCATATGCGCAGGAACGAATAATAAATCACCCACATGAAATTCACATACTTCGTCGGCTCGCCGGAAAGTTCCGGTTCCCGACGCGATGATGTAAAGCTCGTCCCTGTCATGGGGTGATTGTGCATCTAGCAGGCTGTTGAAATACCCTCTGCGCGGGTCATCCGTGCGCAAGGGAGAAACGTTGATTTAAAGAATCGAACGACACAGAGACGGAAGCGATGCGCGGCCCCGACAGCTACACTGAATCGATGTTCACGATGTCCAGACTGGATGATTTCGTTCCGGCCAATCATGCGCTGCGACCGATTCGCCTGTGGCTGAACGAGGCACTTGCTCGCATGGACGAGGTGTTTTCGCGCATGTACGGGAGCGAGGCCAAGGGCGGTCGCCCGAGCATCGCGCCGGAGAAGCTGATACGCGCGCTGTTGTTGCAGGTGCTGTATTCGATTCGCAGCGAACGCATGCTGATGGAGCAAATCTCCTACAACATGCTGTTTCGATGGTTCGTCGGACTGGCGATGGACGATGTGGTCTGGGACCACTCCACCTTTAGCAAGAACCGCGACCGGCTGATGGTCCATGATGTCATGGTCAGCTTGTTCAACGAGACTGTCGAGACGGCTCGCGTGCGAGGTCATCTGTCGGGCGAGCACTTTAGCGTCGACGGCACACTCATTCAGGCGTGGGCGGGACACAAGAGTTTCGTGCCCAAGACAAAGTCGGATGACGATTCGCCGCCTGAGGGCGGAGGCGGCTCGCAGGAGAACTGGCGCGGTGAGAAACGCAGCAACGACACCCATGAATCCAGCACGGACACTCAGGCGCGACTGTTTCGCAAGAGTCGTGGCACGGGCGCGCTGCTTTGCTACATGGGGCACGTGCTGACCGACAACCGGCATGGTCTGGTGGTGAACGCACAAGTCACGCAGGCCAACGGCACGGCCGAACGGGACGCGGCCGCGCAGATGCTTGGGGATGCTGCGCGATTTGCGGGTAAGACCATAACGGTCGGCGCCGACAAGAACTACGATACGGCCGGATTCGTGGCGACGTGCCGGGAGAACAACGTGACACCGCACGTGGCGCAAAATGATGCACGCGCGGGCGGTTCCGCGATTGACGCTCGAACCACACGATGGCCCGGCTATGCAATCAGTCAGTGCAAACGCAAACGCATCGAGCAGGTATTTGGATGGGGCAAGACTGTCGGCAGGATTCGGCAGGCGATGTATCGAGGTCTGAAGCGAGTCGACCAGCTGTTCGTGCTGACTCAGGCAGCATACAACTTGACCCGGATGCGAACTCTCGCTGCTCGGGCAGCTTGAAAGAGTAAGCGAGAAGGAACGCGGCATCGGCAGCACCTGAATCAAGGAAAAGTCGGCGTCGATTCATTTGGAACACTGCATCGCGATAGCGCTTCCGAATAATCGAGTGCGCGTTCACAAAGGGATATTTCAACAGCCTGCTAG
>NZ_LAQU01000051.1 GCF_000970345.1 Robbsia andropogonis
GTACCGTAGCGCCACTCACGGGAAGTGCGCAGGTAGTCGAGGGCGAGCGTGGCGCGCTCGATCCACCCTTTTACATAGGGCTTGGCGGTCGGTTCGCAGCCACACAGCGGCGGTACGGCTGGTGCCATGACGAGTGGCTTGAGCTTGGCCCACAGCTTCCCCGCCAGCTTTAGCAGGACAAGCAAGGCGAGCGCGGCGGCGGCCGACATCAGCACGAGCTTCAGCGTTCCAGCGTTGGGAGCCCAGCCGGTCTGTGCCTTCAGCCAAGCGATCGGTTTCTGTAATGCGTCCACGAATTGCGCTCCTGCCTGACGCTGCTAGCTATTCAAGTAATGTTCGAATGGGTGCATCAGAACGAACCACGCTACCAGTGACAACACCAGGTAGCCGATCAGCCCGTAGAGCGCTAGATTGCGCCACGGTGAAAGCGGCGCGAGTCGCTCGTCGTAACGACCCGTGAGCGGATAGGCGTAGGCGTTGGCGAAAGCAGGCTGCTCGTCGTTCAGTCTGCCGCCTGCGACGAACACGACCTCGTAGAGCTGGCCTCGGATCTTCTCCAAGTGAGGCTGCGCCTGGCGCGAGCGATAGCGGCCCTTGAAGCCGAGTTCCATCGCGAGGAGGAACACCGAGGCAAGTTCGGCTTGCAGCGGCGTGCGCGGTGTTTCGCCGACTAGCTGCTCGGCCATCACGAAGAAACGCGAGCCGGCGTTGCTGGAGTCGAACATCGTATGCTCAAGCAGCACCGACAGCCAAGCGTCGCGCCCCGGCCAATCGAGCTCGAAGATCAACACCTCGTCGGCCAGCGCTGCCATCAAGTAGCGGGCCTGTCGTGCGGCGTGGCCGGCCGGGGTGCCTGTGTCGTCAGCGTGGCGCCGCGCTTGGCGCTGCAGCCGTGCGAGCAGCCGTGCATTTACCCGCTTGGCGAACTCGATGTCAGTGACGGGTTGAGGCAGGTCACCACTGGCCAGATAGGCTGCTAGCCAGCCGCCCGTTTGGGCCGTTTTGATTGCGGCCAGTTCCTGATAGAAATCAGCAAAGCGCGCCACCAGGTTGGAATGATTGTGGCGCTGCTGTGGCCAGGTTGGGGCGTCACGCATGGCCCTCTCCCAACCTGGTTGGGGGCGTGACCGATTCTATGGGCGCCTCGGTGGTCGGTTGAGGCTGAGCGGACGCGGTCACCGCGCCGTGATTCTGCTTGTCCCGATAAAGCACAATCGAGGCTGGCAGAGCGTCATTCTTGCGGCCTACGATTTGAAGTAGTACGCCGTCCCCGAACACGTGCTGCGTGCCCTGGTCGTCGAGATCGAGCGATTGGTTCTTTAGGACGAACAGACCGACCTGCGAACGCAGTTTTTCGCGCTCGATCTCGTGCGGCTGCAGCGTCCGCACCGAGGCACCAGCCACGCGTGCGCGGCGCAACAGCGGTATCACCGAGGCGTCGGCGATCAGCGCTTCGTTGAGCCACGCCAGCAACTGCGCTGCCGTCTGACCCTCACGCGGTTCGACTTCGATGATCAGCTCATCGCCCATGCCGCTCGGTATTCGGCGCTCGAAGCAGGCGTCGAGCAGACCCGGGTCGTGTTGGTCGGTGCGAAGGAATTGCAGCGTCTCGTAGCGAGTGTCGACGGTATCGACGCGCGTTTGCACGAAGTCTATCGCTTGCTGGAATTGTGGGAGGCAGTCATCGTGCTGGTACGGCTTCATCAGGAGCGGGAGCGGATTGGTGCCGATAGCGGACACCGCGCCGACGATGCAAGCGAGCGCCTCGTACAACGCTGCTGGGTGAGTGCGGCCATCTAGCAGTGTCGAGAACGGTGGCAGGCAGATACCGATTGCACGCGCGGCCAACAGGTGCTGGCGCCGTTCGTTGCCGATGCTGTCATCGGTGTCGCCGCCTTTGCCTGACTCGGCGAGCTGCGCAAGCTTCTCCCACAGACGGTCGTGGAGGTCGTGCAGGCTGCGCCATAGGTTCGAGGTGCCAAGACAGTCTGCTGCATCGATGTGCAGCATCGGCGGATGATAGGTGGTCATCTGCAGCGACTGATTTTCGCCGCGCACGAATTCGAGTAGTGGCACCGCGCTGGCCGGCGCGGGCGAGTTCGCGCCGAGGTAAAGCTGGAAGCGCACTTGCATGCGTGGCAGCGCGAGTGCGCTGTCGCCCGTGTTCTCATCCACGCTCGGTTCGTCGAGTACCGAGTTGTAGCGCCGCTCCTGACTGTCCTGCACGGCCGCGTACGGGCCGCGTGGATTAACCCAGCACCAAACTTTTACGGGGGATTGGCCGCTCTTGCAAGCGGCGCCGACGTCGATCTCGACGTTGCCAGGCGGATTGCGTGGCAGGCCACCGGGGAACGCTACGAGTAGTCCATCAGGCAGGATGCATTCGAGTTCGCCGATGCTGAGAATCCCTTTGACCATCTCGAAGCGCAGCGTCAACAAGCCCCAGAAATGTGGCGCAACGGCCTGCACGCGATGGCGCAGGTGCGCGTGCCAGTAACGGTCGTTTTGCTGCAGATGCTGCGGCGATAGCATCATACCTTCCGACCATTGGACCGCGTCTGGGAGGTGAGTGGTTTGTGTCATGGCCTGATCGCTCCTGGGCTAGCTGGCATCACTGCGACTGGTAGGTCACCGTCGTTGGCGTGAGCCAGATCGTTACGTTCTTGTAGGGTGTGATGTTGCCCTTAGGTTGTCCGGCTGCGCTCAGGTAGTTGGCATAGACGTAGACGCCGATCGCCTTGCCGTGGCGCTTGGGCAGCTTTGCCGTACTCAACGTCGCGGGCGGCACCTGCAGGCTCACTACGTCGATTGCAGTGGCGAGCCCGGCCATCAGCGCGCCCTTCTTTTGAAACCAGTCGGAGCCAGTGGCGGGCAGCATCGCTGTGACGTTGCTGTCGTACACGAACACCACGTCGAGCTGAGTGGCGGCGTTCTGGTTAGCATTGACTTCGGCCACGATCTTGATCTGCGAGACTGCGGTGGACTTCGAAAGGCCGAGCCAACTACATGCAGCCAACAGGATACTGGCGCCAAGTACGGCGAGTTGCGGGAGCGCGCTGGTGCCGGACGGACGGAAGAAGCGGAATGGACGAGTCATGGTCAGGCCAGCAGAAGTACACGAAATTGCGCTGGCACGATTGAGATGCCGACGGTGTTAAATGGCATGCCGTTCATGCCGACCAGTGAGGTCATGCGCGCCGCGAAGGCGGGACCGAACATTACTTTGAGACTGCCGGTCAGGTAGGTGTCGGGGCCCATGAATACGTTCGAGACGATGCCACCTAGTACGCCGGGCTCGTCGCCAATGCTGGTAGTGCCTTCGGTCAGCAGGTTCTCCGCGAAACCGCCGCAAATCATCACATTGAACACCGAAGGGATATGCATCGATGAGTACGTGATGTTGACGTAGGGAATGGGGACTGGCACGAGCGCTGGCGTCTTACAGACGTCAGGGATCGTCGACATCGACATTGCGTCAAGGCTATTGGTGGCGAACATGAAGGCTCCTGAATAAAGGTGGCGTACGAGGTGCGTCAGCCCATACTGATGCGTTCGCCGTCCACCTTGACGTCTTCATCGGCAGTGATGATCGCGTGCTGCCCATGCAGGCACAGCAATTCGTTCACCTCCAACAGATAGCGATCGGCGCGACCGACGAACTGCCCCACGTTCTCGACGAGGGTGTCCTGTGCGCTGGTGAACAGGTTGCGTGCGGCGAGGTTCAACGTGCCGGTGGCGGCGCGGATCTCAACGTCACTCAATGCGTCGAGCGCAATCGACTCGATGGCTGTCAGTTGGATGCGGGCCTGCTCGATGCGCAGCATTTCTGCACCTGGCACACTTAGCTGCACCTGTTTCGCGTCGGTGCGATGCAACACGTGCAGGATGTAGCTCGCATCGTTTTGGCAGGTGGCCACGAGTACGTGGTCTCCCACCTCCGGGCGGATCAGGCAACTGAGCGCCTGATAGGCGACGCGTCCGTCGTCGAGTAAATAGGCATGCTGCTCCAGCGCCACGATCACCCTGGCCTCGAGTAGATGTAGCGGAAGCGGTTGCGGAAGTTTGTTGGTGGTCTGGGAGGCGCCCATCATTCATTCTCCAGGGTAAGGGTACGGGCTTCGATTGCGAGGCGCGCGGGATTCGTACGACCTACTTGGCGCAGGCTGGTGCCGCGGAACCGCGCGTCGGTGAGCGTCGCGTTATGCAATTGGGCGTGATCGAGATTAGCGCCCGAGAAATCTACCTCGCCGCCTATGATGTGTTCGAGGCGTGCGTAGGAGAGATCGGCGCTCTGGAACGACACGTTCTGGTGACGACTCTTGTTCCAGATACTGGTTTTCAGTTTTGCACCGTCCAGCCGGCAATCCGAGAGCTGCGCTTGCTGAAAGATCGCGCCTTCTAGCTTCGCGTCGGACATATCCACTGTTTCGAGCCGCGCTTGGTAAAGCATTGCGTGCGTTGCCTCGACGTTGCTAAGGTTGGCCTCGGCAAGATGCGCCTGATAAAAGCTCGACCGCGTGAGGTCGGCGCCAGCCAGATCGACTTGCACCAGCTCGGCTGCGCTCAGCGTGCAGCGCCGCAGTCGCAGTCCTGTCATCACCTGGCCCGTGAAGTTCGCGTTCGAAAACGTTACGCCGTCTGCGTCTAGACCGCGCAACGTCACAGCGCGCCAGTCAGCGGGGCTGATTACGCACTGTTCGAACTTTGCATTGGCCACGCTGACACCGTCGAAACGGTCGTTGATCAGTGTGCAGCGCGTGAGCGAGCCGGCGTCAAAGCGTGCGCCGTGCAGCGTGCAGTTCACGAGCGAGCTGACCTGTAGCTGAACATGTGACCAATCGCTATCGGTGAGGTTGCAGTCCACCCAGCACGCGTGCTCCATGTTGCGGCCATTCATGCGGGCCTGCGACAGGTCGCATTGGATGAAGTTCACGTGGTCGAGGCCGGCGTTGCCGAAATCGGCGCCGCTTAGGTTGCAATTCACGAACTTTGCGCGTGCGAGTTCGGCGTCGACGAATGAGGTGCCCGAGAAATCAACCTCGCTGAAAATCGCGCGCCCCAGGTCGCGGCGGCGCGCATCGAATCCGTGCAGGTCGCGTCGCGCGACAGGTTGACTCAGTTCGATCGCGAGCGCGATGTCGTCCCAGATCGTCGTCATGTGGGGCTCCCGCTGGCCACGCCTTCTGGTGGAACTACGCCGGTGCGTTCGCACTGCACGAACGTGGCGTCGGCGAGCCGCGCGCCAGTAAAGTCGGCCTTGCGGCACTGGCATTGAAAAAATTCGGCTTGCGCCGCCGCAATCATGCGCAGTTGGCTGGCGTGGAAGCCGCAGCGTGAGAATAGGCTCGCCACAAGACGTGCGGCGCGTAGGTTGGCTTGCCCGAAGTCGCAGCGCAGGAAGCGGGCCGCCTCCATGTCGACGTGCGACAGATCGGCGCCGTGAAAGCCGCAGTTGCGCGCCATCGCGCCGGTCAGTGTGGCGTCGCGCCAATTTGTCTTGCCACCCCCCTGCACGCTGTCGAGTATGGCACGCTCCCAGCGGCTCGCCTGCAGGTTGCTTAGGTTGAAGACGGCTTTCTTCAGCGTTGCGTGCGCGAAGCTCGCGCGCTGCAGGTGGGCGCGCATGAACACTGCTTTCTCGAGCGTCGCACCTTCCCAGTTGCTGTCGTCGGCCTCTATATCGAACAGTGTGGCCTTGCTTGCGTCGGCGCCATCGAACGTCGCGCCAGGGCAAGCGAGCCGCAGGCCCAACAGGCGGTACAGTCGGGTACGACGCAGGTTGGCCTGCGGCCACTGTGCATCGAGCGCCTGCGCGTAGGCGAGCTCCGCGCCCTCGAACAAAATGGCTCGACCATTGCTCGCGCAGAGATTCGCGCGCGTGAGATCGGCGCCTGAGAAATCGGCGCGATCAAGGCGCGTGCCCACCAGCACGGCGCCCTGCAGGTTGGCACCGACGAACTTCGCGCCGCTCAGGTCGGCGCCATCGAACATCGTCTCGCGTAAGTCGGCACCGGAGAAATCAATCCCTACTAGGTCTGCGCCGGCTAGGTCGCGCCCGGCGAGCGGCACGCCCGCCGCGCGCCACTTCCGGACCCGATCACCGAGCCCGCGCGCGGTCTCGGGTGGATAGGGCAGCGCTGCGACCGTGACCTTCGGCGCCGCGCGCCGCGCCTGCCGGTGCAGCGACGGAATCTTCATAATTGCGGCGCGTGACTTGTCATAGTGCGCCTGCTGCTTCGGATCGGCACCCTCTGGCGGCACCGGCAACCGCGCCAGCATGCCTTCGACCTGCGGATCGCGGCCTGTCAGCTCCGGCGGTAGCAGGTCGTACGCTGGTATGGCCGCACGCTCAAGCGCGTCGATCAGTAGCTTCGCGGCGTCGACCGGCGCCAGCGTGCGGGCTGGCAGGCGCGCTAGCGCTTCCTTGCCGCGTTGCTCAGCGTCGGCCGCTAGCGCCTTGGCGCGAGTCACGATCTCTGTCAGGTCGAAGTCACCTTCGGCTACGGTTTGCGAGGTCATGATGCCAAGCGCTGGCAGTGTCGCGCGGGCGACCTGATGGTCGGCCGGGGGCACCGTGCCGCGCCGTGCCCAGTGTTGTGCGTCGAGCAGATCTAGGCGACGCTGACCGCGGGCGAGCACCGCCTGTTCGGCGCGTTCCTGCTCGGCAGCGCGACGTGCCTGCTCGGCCGCCGAGCGCTCTGGCGCGAGCTGGCTTTCGTTGAATACGTGCATGCGTCCGACTTCTGGATCGAGGCGCAGCTGCATTACGTCACGGTAGTGTCCGATGCTTTTCGGGCTGTCGCGGTATTCGTAGCCAACCATTAGCGTACCAATGTCGAGCGCGTCGCTGTCGTCGATCTCGATCGTGCCATGGTAGATCGCGATGCCGAGATTGTGGTCAGGCACGAACCAGATCGTGTCCATTACAAGTAGGACCTCGCGCATTGCCTCAGGCGTCTCGTTGAGCTTTGTCACGAACGCGCGCGCGGCCAGGTCCGGTAGCATCCCCGTCAGTTCAGCGTGTTGCGGATGCAGGTTGCGCAGTAAATAGCGTTCTCCCCCCTGAAGGGGGGCCGGCAGCCACTGGTCGGGTGGCGCCATGTTGAAGATGCTCCAGTCCATGTCGCGTGCGAAACCGGGAGCGTCATAGCGGCGCCAAGTGCGACCGTAGCTGCCGAACTTGTCACGCCGCGCCTGGTTGATGACAGGGATCGGTCCGAAGCCGGCTGGCACGCTGGTGCGCCAGCGGGCGTCAACTGTGCCGGCTGCGTAGGCCACGTTCGGCATTGCGCCACCGCTTTTACCGAACCACGATTCGCGGCTGCCGCAACCGACCGGGTTGATGGGGTTACGCGCTCCGCCGAACGCGCGCGCGTACGTAATCGGCATTGCAAGGAACGGCTTGGCGCGACCAGTGCGGCGTTTGCTAAGCGCGCCGCGCCATTCACGCTCGCCGCAGACGGAAAGACACTTGCCAATGGCGGGCTGGCCGTCAACGGTGTCCACGCGCAGCAGTACGTCAACGCCGGTGACTGCCTGCTTGCCAGGTGCATAGGCCGAGCCCAGTAGCAGCACCTCGGCGCCTTGACGTGGCATTACCTCGTCGAGCACCTGGCCGGCGGGCAAGCTTGCGAGCACACGTGGCCATTGGGTGCTTTCGGCGAGAAAGCGTTCGTTTGGCGCGCCAAGCCGGAAGAAACCGAGCACCGCCACCGATAGCCGATGCCGACCGAGATAGGTGTAGGGCTTTTGGAGTACGCCGAGCGATTGGGGTTTGATGATTTTCATCGCGGCTCACATGAAGATGACAGTGGCTTCAATCATGTAGACGCGCGTGACGATGTTGTCGACGTGCGGCGTCTCGTCATTGTTCGATACGCGTGCGCCGGGGCCAGCCGTTGCCACCTCGGTGAGCTCGGCATTGGTGATGATGTTCGAGGTGGCCCCCGATGTTTCGATGCGAGTGGCGTCGCCAGTCGTTGACGTGACCGTAGCGGAGCCCTTCACCTCCACTTCTTCGGCGGTGCCTGCCGTCTTTACGCCGTTGTAGGAGATAAGCACACCGTTTTCTGTCAAGGCACCGCAGACAGTGTCGCGTGTGATGTCGCCCTGCACGGAAGTCTCGGTGATGTTGGCAGCCAACGAGTCTCGGATCGTGTTGCCCACCACGATTCTTTCTTCTATATCGCCCGAGATCGACGTGCGGTTTGTGTTACCGACCTCGTTGTTCTCAAAGACGTTTCCGGTCACCGTGAAGCGTGTGGTGTTGCCGGTGAATACTTTTTCGTTGATATCGCCGGAGGTCGAAGTACGCGTGATGTTGCCTGATACGCTGGTCTCATTCAGATTGCCACTTTCGGAGGTGCGGGTGGTGTTGCCGCTCGTAATGTTTTCCCGCGAATCGCCGGTTACACTGGTTGTAATCACCTGTCCGGTGAACGAGACATTGGTCGAGACGCCGATATTCGAATTGGTGGTAGAGGTACCGATGTTGGAATTTGTAGTCGATGCGCCGATCGTTGTGGTCGAGGTATTGGTCACGTTGATGTTGACCGCAGTGGCGTTGTCGATCTGCGAGTAGTTGTGACTGATGCTGCCGACCTGGCGGCTGTAGGTCGAGCCGAGCGATTCCGAGGCGCTGAGGAGATCGTCCGCCACCACGCCGCCGTACAGTTCGACGGTGTTCGAGCTTGCACCGTCCGCACGCGAATTAGCGGTGGAGAAGCTGTAGCTGGATCCCTGCGAGAAATTGGCGTTGTTAAAGCGTGATGTGCCGTAGGCGTTCGTGACGATCTGCGTGGCTTGGCCAAGGTCGGCGGACGAGTTTGCGCCGTAGCTGACGCTCTTGTTGTCGCCGTAATTGGTCGAGTAGTTGTTACCTACGTGCGTGTTCGACAGCCAACCACCTGGCACGACCAGTGCGTTGCCATTGGATTGGATCACGTTCTGGATCTCGGGCAGTTCCGATTCGTCCTGGGCGCGCCCGACCACCACCACTGAGCCGACAGTCGGTGCGGTCTGCATCGATGGCGACAGCTTAACCCATACTGGTAGAGCGTCGCGTGCCGCCGTAGAGAAGCGCACGTAGACGCCGATCTGCGGATAGGTGGCGCCGTTCTGTGCGTCACCGAAACTGCTGTTGCCGACTTCAAACGAGCCCGGCGCGCCGAAATCGACTGCATTGATTGCCTCGGTGGTGCCGCTTGATACGACCTTGGCCAGCACGCTGCCCTGCTGAGTCGACTGGATCGAGTAGGGCGTGATGAGGTAGGACGCGTCGGCCGCCTGGAACTCGTTGCGATACGTGCCGTCGGCGCTCGCTTGGTGCTCGATTGACGTCAGCACGAATGTGCCGTTTTCGAGGAATGGTTCACGCGGATTGGTCGGCACCGCGCTACTTTTCAACGTGAAGCGATGCCCGACACGGAACGCGGCGCAATTGCTGGTGCCCGACAGTTCGTTGCGGCTGCTGTCGAGGGTGCTGCGCGTCGCGCTCGACAGATGCTGCGCCTCCTCGGTGCTGCCGCCGTACTGGTAGCTTTTATAGAGGTTGAACGGCAGCGGGTTTGCATCTTGCCGATCATTGGCATAGTACGAATTGAACTCCACCACCGGATTGGTCAACCAGGCGCCATCCTGTTGTGTGAGTACGCCCTGCACGCCGGTGCTGCCCATCGAGCGCTTCATGCTGAACTCGGAGATAACATCCTCCTGTTCCATACCGAGTGCTGTCACATCGGTGTAGGTATAGCGCAGCGGCCGGTCGTCCGGCACCGCCGGCGGATATTGCGCCAGATTCGAGAAGACCAGCGCGTGGTCGTCACCGGTGTGGACGAAGTAGAAATATAGTAACGCCTTGCTCATCAACCGCTTGAGGAATTCCAGGTCGCTCTCGCCGGCCTGCATCCAGTCCTGGCGCCGGATCACGGCCAGGTTACGCGACGTGTGCTGGAACGGCTGATAAGCGATGTGATGCGCGTCGAGCAACTGCTCGATCATTTCCCACACAGTGCGGCGGTGGAACACGCGATAGTTGTTGGTCAGACTCAACCGATGCAGCGTTGGTTTCATTGTAATCGTATAGGTGCCACGGTTCTTCACCGCCACGCTGGTCACGATGCCGCTGAACAGTGAGAGTTGCGCACCTGGCACGGGGTTGCCTTGGAGCGCCGCGCGGAATTCCACGGCGCTTGCGCCAGGCTCGCGGCGTTTGCCGATGCCCACCGTGATCGGACGGCCTATCAGATCGTCGAAGCGTAGCGCGATGAAGTCAGGGCCATCTGAGTTGGCGACCAGTTCGAGCTGAAACTCAAACAGCTCCGACACTTTCTCTTGCCCTTGGAATTTTTCGAGGCGGAACGTCTCTGCACCAAGGATCTGATTGCGCGTCACGAACACTGCGCAATGCAGGTAGACGTCGGGCTCCGGTGCGCCAAGCTGATTGACGGAAAACGCGCTAGCCGAGCTGACACCGATGATGTCGTTCATGCAAACTCTCCGGGATGGCGCGTCTTGATAAGGAAACTGACAGGGCGTGTGGCATGGCGATGTACGGGCGTGCCTGCAAGCCAGGCGCTCTGGCCGAGCCGCATCGCGCCGCTGTCGGTGTAGTGAGCGGGCTGAGGCAGCGGCGTGGGCGGCACGCTTGAGTCCGCTACGTGCAGCACGATTTCGACGTCGGCGAGGCAATTGACGAGCAACTTTACAAGGCCGCGCAACATAGCGTAGCCGGGCTGGGGCGTGCCGATCGAGTCCTGCGGCATGGCAGCCGCTCTGATGCCGCGTGCCGGGGGAAGCAACTGACACATCGTCTTGTAATCGAGTACGCCGATCTCAAGACGCACGCGCGCCTGCTGATCCCATACGCGGCGGCCGACGACGCAGGTCTGGCCGAGGCTGTGGTTACGACGGCCAAGCGCGCAGCGGTCGCGCCCGTCCAGTTCGTGCCATGCACCGACGTTCTCGGTCAGTCTGGCGGACGCGCCGAGCGCGATCCCAAGTACGTGCTCCAGCGTGGACGCTTGTTTACGTTGATTAGCGAGCAGCCCGGCAATGCCGAGCCAGGCGCGCTTGGGTAGCGGCACTTGATTGGCCAGCTTCACATCTCCCAGACCGACCAATGCCGCAAGGCGTTGCGCCATCTCGGTCTGGGCCGGTGGCTGGTCGTCGAGGCTGGGCGTCAACTCCTGCTTGAGCTGGTAGCGCAGCACATTGGCGCGCTGGTTAAAGATGTCGAAAAAATCGGCCATCGCCGTGGCGCGTAGCGCGGATAGCTCTCGTGCCCACTCCGTGAAAGGCTCGGGTAGTGGCCCCGTGACGCTCGCCACGCAGAAGTTCGCGGTACTGATCTCGAAGCGTTGCTCGGGCGTGTCGGCAACGAAGTCGTCGTCCGTGCCATAAGGGAGCAGTTTGACGCTCGCGAACTCCCTAGCCGGGAAGGCAGCCGACAGGTCAGCGTGAAACCGTAGGCGCCGCCCAATCGGCAGGCGCTTGTCGGTATCGCGCACCATTAGGCGCATCAACTGGAACACGTTGAAGTCCTCGTGCTGCTGGAGCATGTACTCCCTTACAGTGCGATAGCGGTGCCGGCCAATGCTAGCCATTGCTTCGGGCTCCCTTTGAGGTTACGCGTTTCGAGCGCGACTTCGATTAAATGATTGACACTTGCGTAGCCGCGCAGGAACTGGCGCAACACGGAGCAGAACAGCACCACGCTGCCAGCACCGATGTCGATCGGCTCCATCACCACGGTCAACTCCGAACCGCGGACGAAGCCGCGCCAGCCGTCGCGCCCGACGTGGCGCATGATGCTGCGGCTGCGCAGCTCGGTGATCGCATCGATCTGTTTCCAACCACCTTCCCGGTGAGGGCCTACGTGTAGTCGTAAGATGTCCTTCAGCGCCGCAAGCGCGACCGTTCCACCGTCTAGCGAGAGATGGTTAAGCGAGAGCTGTGAGATCAGCGACCACGGACGATGGCCGATCTGCGCAGGGGTATGATGCGGCGTCGGTTTGGTCAGCGCGACAATCCGCTTTACCGGTCCACCGCCCTCCAGATGCAGCGCGCTGCCTGACATCAACCGTTCGGGTAAGCGCCGGTTAGTGCAGAGCGCAGTGCCGCCCACCACCTCGTCGTTAGGGTGACCTAAGTTGAACTGTTCGTCGAGAAACGACACGTAGGTTTCGCTGCCCGTCACGTTTGGGGCGGTGGCTGGTAGACGCCGGCACAAATAGAAATAATCCTGCCCGTCGAGCTGGCTGAAGTTGTCCATCGCGAAGTACGGCGCGATCTTCCGCGGCTTGCCTTCGCTTGAGATCGATTCGAGGTCGCGAATCGAATGAATCTCGCAGTATCGGTGGTTCTTAAGGTCACCCTGCACGTGATATTCGTATTCACTGTGGCTTAGTGCGATCGGCTCGATGCGCTGCGAGAACAGGTTAACAAGCGGCACGCAGTTCATCAGCAACGAGTCGGCAGAAAAATTCAGATGTAGCTGTAGTGGCATGTCGAGCAATAGCAATAGGTCGAAATAGTCGCCGACCTCTGCAAAGTCGAGCTCGTCGAGCCGACCTACTTCGAAGAAGCAGAACTTCTCCGGGAATGCGAAATATTCCTGCAGCAGCCGGTAACCCGGATGCGTATGCGGGTTGGCGCTAAGTACCGCCTCGTCAGGTGCCATGCCCAGCCAGCGTAGTGCCTCGGGCGGCAGTCGGCGCGGTTGCCGCGCAGCGGCGTGTGGCAGCACGTAAATCCCTTCCAGGTGCAGCGCGATCATTTCATAGAGCGCTACGGCGTCGGGCTGAGCGTCGCTGATGTAGAAGCGCAGGCGTGACGGGCCCCGGCCCTTGGCCTGCAGCGTGCCTATGCCGTCGGGACGCACGCGGATGCGCAGCACCGAACGCGACGACGAGGTGCCGCCGAGAAATGGGTACTCGCGCGCCGATTCAAGCGCGACCGTGTCGAGCCTCAGCGGCAGCAGCGGCGTGTCGTAGCAGGTCTGGAAACGACATTCGGTACTCTGTCCGAGGTGGTTGGTGGTCAGCGCTGTGACTGTGCGGCCGCGCGGCAGCAACTGCTCCTTTGAGAAATCAGTGCCGTTCGGTTTGACGTCGATGCGGGCAACTAACATCGACGGGATCGGTGCTTCCAGGTGCGGATACAGGAACGCGAGCATCGTGTCGGGCAGGCGCATCTTGTCCTGTTCGACCTGATGACGCAGGCGCCCGGTGAGAAACGCAAACGACTGCAATAGCAACTCGACCTGGGGGTCACTCGCCTCGCGCGCGTTGAGCCCAAGCGTGCGGGCCAGTTCGCGATGCTTATCGCTAAACTGTAACGACTCGGTGCGCAGTGCGGCCAGTTCCTCGCGGAAGCAGTCGCTCAGCGTGACGGCGGCGGCAGGTTGCATCAGGACCTCAGTGGGAGGGTAGTTCGAAGTGGAAGACGTCCACTCCGTTGGTTTGATCAAGCGTTCCGTAGATTGCGAGGCGATACGGCCGGAGCGTCTCGCTGCACGCTTCGATCTGCACCTTCGGCGACTTCAGGCGTGGTTCGTAGCGGCAGACGAGGCGGGCAAGGCGTTGCGCGTACAACTCAAGTTGAGGCTTGCTTTCTAGTGCGATCTCGACCACGCTCTGCGAGCCGAAGTCGAGCAGGTCCAGGTCGCTGCCCACGCGTGTAGTGCGTGCACTGACGAGACGCTGGATTTGCGCTGCGACGGCGGCGCGCAAATCAAATGTCTGCGAGCCGTCGAACGACGGAGGATCCGCCAAGCGCTCGAACAGGAATTGCATGCCTTCTCCTTGTGGTTAGGCGGTGCGTCGCCGGATGAGTAACTGAGCCGTACTGCGTTAAACGAGCTGCGAGAACGTGCCTCCTATCGGTGCGTTTTTAGCGAGACTCCACCCGGTAGTCTTCACGCCCTTCGGTTTCATGTTGTTGAGCTGCTGCGTGTACGTCCAGATCACTTCGGTGAAGTTAAGCTTGAACTGCTCGGTAGGCATGTCGTTCGGGTGCGTCTGCAACTGGATCTCGCTGATGATTGCGTCCTTCAACTGGATCTTGATGATGTTCATCGTCTTGCCGCCCGATTCCCGCCCGATGTAGATGGTACTCGGCGCGCCCGCTCCGTCGCCGAGTAGCTTGGCACCGAGGCAGTAGTCGTAGAGCTTCACTGAGGTTTGGTCGACGTACTTGACCAGCGTGAACTCGGTAATGATGGGCCGGCCGGAGGTTCGTGCATTGTTGCTGACGTCCGTGGTGACTTGCTGCTTCATTCCCTGATGCAGTGATACGATTTCGATACACAGCCCGCTTGGGCCGTCGGCCATCCACCCCGCATTGTCAATCTCGCTACCCTCATTATTCATGATCGATTGATCACCCGGCTGGAAGAGAATCAGATCCATAACCAACTCCTAGAAATGGAAAGATGAGAAAAATTATTTTGGCAGGTTGGCCACAAGACGGATCGAAGTGGTCAGTTCTTCAAGCTGGAAGTGCGGCTTGAGCAGTACGGTCGCGCGGTATGAGCCAGGCTCGCCGGGGACTTCCGTGACGATCACCTTCGCTTCGCGCAGTGGATAGGCGGCCTTGGCGTCTTGCGAGGCGTTGTCGTCGAGCAGAACGTAGTTGGAGATCCATGAGTTGAGGAAATCTTCAACGTTGCCGCGCGTCATGAAACTACCGATTTTTTCGCGCATGATCACTTTGATGTAGTGCGCGAATCGCGACGCAGCCAGCATATACGGCAATAGTGCGGAGATGCGGGCGTTGGCGTTGGCCGAGTCAGAGAAGTATTTCTTTGGCTGGTTAGTGGTCTGGCCACCGAAGAATGCCGCCTTGCCGGTGCCCTTGCAGTGGCAGAGCGTGATGAAGCCGAGATCGTTCAGTTCTTTCTCGCGGCGGTCGGTGATCGACACTTCGGTCGGGCAGAGCAGTTCAACACTGCCGTGTTCTGAAGTGAATGTGTAGATTGGTAGGTTCTCTACCAGGCCACCACCTTCCACGCCGCGGATTGCTGCGGTCCAGCTATAGAGTGCGAACGCGTTGGTGATGCGCTCGGCCAGCAAGTAGGCCGGGTTGCCCCACAGGAAGTGGTTCTGTTCTGGCTCGGGGTAGCTCTGAATCTCGTTCGTTTTCTTGACGTAGAACGTCTCGTCAATGCCGCTTGGACCTACATGCTCATCGAAGTTGAGGCCTTCACAGGGCGTCGTGTTGCGCTTGGTGGGTGTGCCGTAGGGCAGTCGAAGCAGTGCGCGCGGCAGGGCTAGCGTGACGTAACGCGAGTCCTCGAGTTCGCGGAACTCGCGCCATTTTTCAGCGGTCACGCCCTCGAAGATCTTCTTCAGATCGCGCGGCTTGTCGAGCCGGTCGAAGCCACTCAGGCCGAAAAGATTGGCCGAAGCCTGTGCAAGGAATGGCGCATGCGCGGCAGCGGCGACTTCGGCCATCTTCGTCAGAAAGTCGATGTCGGCATCCACGTTGCCGATTGCGTAGTCGCCCACTAACAGGCTGTACGGATTGCCGCCGAAAGTGCCGTACTCGGCTTCGTAGATCATCTTGAAGAGGGCGCTCTGGTCGAACTCGACCGCTTTCATCATGTCGTCGCAGAGTTCTTTCTTGGTCGCATTGAACACACGCAGCTTCAACATCGTGCTGGTCTCGGTGTTCATCACGAGATGGTTCAGGCCGCGCCAGGTCGCCTCCATCTTCGTGAACGCATCGCAGTGCATGATGCTTGATAGCGCACTGCTCAGTTGCTCGTCGATCAACGAGACAAGCGTGTCGATCACTGCGATTGCACCGCGTGCGCGCACGCTCTCGATCTGGTCCGCGGAGGAACGGGGGCCTTGTCGTACGAGCGAGGAGGGTGGCGTGCCGGGCACGGTGGTGGTCTGGGTGAGGGCACCGACGTAATAAAGGTTGAACTGCTCTACGAACACGTCAAACATCTCTCCGTTTGACGGCTTCGTCACGGTTGAGGTCTTGTCGTCTTTAGGATCGAGCGCGACAAGGGCAGCTCTGGCCTTGACGATGTTTTCCGCGTCAGCCTTAAGCGAAGGTGCCGCGTCTTGGCCCGGCTTATCGTCGACTGCGGCTATTGCCGCCGTGCCCGGCTTAACGTCGGCGCCTGAGATGACCAAGGTGAGCGGATCGCTGATCGCCCCCGACGCTTCCGCGCGCGCCTGCAGGTCGCGGATTTTGCCGCGCTTGTCGTAGATGGCTTTCAGTGCTGGCAGCGCCTTGATTACCTGTAGCGGCTCGAATGCTTCTAGTTTGGAGAATGTCAGCTCGTTGTTACCGTCTGCTTTGAGCAGAGTGGCGATCGCAGTATCAACCTTCTTCAGATTGTCGAAAGTCGCACGCGGTGCTATTTTCGACATCACGTCATTGAAGTTGTCGCGATCGATCTCGATCATGGCGCGCTCCTTGAGTGCCGGATAGTTCTCAGCGTTCGCGCGCTCGCCCTGCAGGTCGGCGAGAATGCCGACGATGAAAGGCAGCTCCTTCTTCTCCATAGCGCCGCCGGTTTCCACGTCATACGTGATCTTGACCCGGGGAGGGCGGATACGCAGGAGCTTCTTCTGCACGCTTTCACTCATGATTTGACCTCGAGTTGTCGACTCTTAAATGCGGTTTAAAAAACGCTCCGTGAACGTAACTTTCACGGCGAACTGTTGACCTCTGGCCTCGGAACGACCCAGGGCCATGAGATAGGTAGGCCAATCATCGAAGACGACCGACGGACATCGACGGCACACTTCTCAAACACAAAATAGTCGCTTACGAAACGTTCTCGCGGTCCGCGTGATACGCGTTCTAAACGCCCGATGCCTGCACGACACTAGCCCGGAGCACTGGGTAATGTCGCGCAGCGTCGGAGATGTAGACCATTTCGATTTTTAGCGGCAATCCCGCTTTCCCGTGGATCTAATCCGGGCGATGGCTAACCGTTTCGCGCCTTGTATAACGCAATGACTGTGCCATGTTCGAAAGCGGTTGATTATTCCGGTAATTGGCTCTTGGCGCGTAAGAGTCAGTGGGCAGGTCGCTACCCAGCCAGCAACGCAAGTGTATGGAGCCTCGAAGCTTGTGATGCTTGAACGCGATGCCCGTGGCGGTAGACTGGGCCGATGCGGAACACATGGGTGAGCGATCACCCTGGACGTGTGCCGAATAGCAATGCAGATGTCGCGTGCAATGCGTGATCTTCTGATCATATTGAGGCATATTTTCGCCCGGCCCTTGGTGAGTTTATACCCAAATAAATTGGCGGTCTCTTATGTTCATCGTCATTTCATCGGGATTTTTTCATGGTACGAAAACTGCTTTTATTGTGTGGTGTGGATGGATGTAAATAAATGGTAAGTAAACCGTAGTTTCTCAATAATGAACCTAATCCAGGACGGAAATGCATTCTAAATGCACTTTACGACCATCCGACATGGTTAGTTGGAATCGTACTTATCTTCGTGCCAGTGATCGTGGTGTGTTTCGCCTTACGGGTGTTTCATCGTTTCTTTCCATTGGAGACGCGTCGAGCACACAACGAGTACACAGGCTATGTCGTCGCGATTATCGGCATCAACTACGCCGTATTGCTCGCGTTCGTCGCAGTTGCCGTTTGGGGCGCATACGACAACGCCACGGCTGTCGCCAGCAAGGAAGCAGAACTAGCAGGCAATATGTATCGAGATGCCCCGGGACTGGGGCCAGGCGTGGAACAGGAGTTGCGTTCGAACCTCAGGTCCTACGTGCGCACGGTCATCGAAGACGAATGGCCAGCGATGTCTCGCGGTGAAGAACCTGTCGCAGGATGGCGGCCCCTGGAGCGTATCCAGAGAATGCTTTCAGAGTATGAGCCGAGTGACAGCGGACGAACTGTATACATGCGCGAAATTCTCGACGAACTGAACACGCTCTACGACATCCGCCGTCAGCGCCTTAACGCGTCGGAAAATGGCCTCGAACCGGTGGTATGGATTATTGTCCTTCTCGGTATGGTGCTGACGATCGGGTTCACGTTTTTGTTTGGCATGCCGAGCTTGCATATGCACATGGTGATGGCGAGCGGTGTGACTGTCGCCACGATGCTCGTGCTGGTACTCATTGTTGTACTTGATTGGCCTTCCGTGGTGATATACAGGTAGCTCCATCTATGTTCAAACAAGTGACAGAGAACATGAAAGCACTGGATGCCCCAGAAAAGAGCCCCGTCACGCTAGCGAAGCCGTGACGACGCGTGGTGTGCCTGTGATTCCGCCCGAATAGGCGAGCGTCTCGTGTTAGAGGTTCCCGACCTCATGGTGTGTGCGCTTAAATTCGCAGGGTGTCGGATCGACCAGTGTATTGGCTATGCTGCGCCTAGAAAGTGATTCCGCTTGCCGTGATTTGTCGGTATTAGCGAAGTAATCGTCACCGCAAATTTATGGTGTTACCGATTGCCGGCCTGAGACGTGTACCTACCTTGCTTGCTCATATCGATATTGCGACGTGCTGAAATGGACGATGGCCCGGAAATTGCAAAACGCGCCATGTCTGCGTCGATCAGTAATTGTAGTTTTAAAGACCGCGCATTATAGGCATTCAATCACCGATTCCGACTATTTAAGGAGAAACGGATGGACCGCAGAAGAAAAGGGCGTGATTACTCGCAGCCAGAGATAAGCGAGGATAAACCGAAGGTGCGTGCAGAAACGGTAAATCACTGGAGCCAGCCTACCGTAGATAGCTTTACGCGGATAAACAGCACGCTATTTAAAGAGATATTTTCGAAGCACGGAACACGAAATGGTTTGCTAGAGGCTGAGTCAATAAATTACACGCCAGGGAAGCATCTGTCATCTGTTAATGTTCGCCACAGGTCAGGTAGTTTAACTGAAATCCATATGCACGCGAACGGAACGGAGCCAGGAACGATCCGCCACACTAAGATCGATCGGTTGCAGTCGGGTGCGAAGGACATATTCGAACTCCGAAGGAATGATATGACCGATGAAATAAAGGGTTGGGTCGAGAGACAACACGGTAAGTAT
>NZ_LAQU01000052.1 GCF_000970345.1 Robbsia andropogonis
GGTCCACAGCAATACCACGCTCTGCCATCATCTCTTCGAGTTGCCGTAAGCTCAACGGATACGCAACATAACAACGCACGCATAGGAGCATCACGTCCAGTGGATAGTGGAGCCGTTTAAACACTTTCGACATTGCTTGAGTCAGCTTTTGCTTCATGGATCTGATTGTTCGCTCGGGGTATTCAGAATAATAGACCGTCTTATTGCAACAGAACCCGCTGCGCGGCCAGCGCCATTGCCGAATCCAGCAGCGTCATCACGAGGCCACCGTGCGCGACGCCCCAGCTATTGAGGCGATGCACCTGCACGTCGAGGTGCAGCACCGCCTCGCCGCCGCTGCATCAAAGGAGCCGCGCGCCGAGATGTCGCAGAAACGGAATACCGTCGAGCAGCTCGGCGCGCCACGCTTCGTCGTCGGTTGCGCTTTCGATCACCGGGTTCGTCGTCACGAATGCGCTCCCCGAAGCGCGTAGTCGAAGAACGACACCACCTCCCGGTTCAGCCGCGCGTGGAATGCGCCCCGATCAAAATCGGGCGCGTCGAGCGCTAGCGCCGGCAGCTCGTCGTGAAGTGCGCCCGGAAACGGCGTCAGGAACGAGAAATGCCCGGCCGACGGCACGCGCTCGAAACGTGTCAGGCGCGGTAGCAACGCGGCGAGCCGATGCGCGTGATACGGTTCGCGCAGAACGTCGTCGCGCTCGGCGCAATACAACGATACCGGCACATTGATCGCGCGCAGATTGGCGTCCGCAAACAGCGCACACATCGGCGCCAACAGCACTGCCGCTTTGAATCGCTCGTCATGCGCCGGCGCGAATGTGTCGGGATGCGCGGCGAGCATCGCATCCAGTTCGTCGGGAGACAGGCCGACGTCGTCAGGAGCGACCGGCAACAGATCGTCCGGATGGCGCCGGCGGTGTTCGGCCAGCGCGTGCACGCTCGCGCGGGCGCCAAGCACGCTCAGCGCCGTGTAACCGCCGAGCGAGAACCCCATCACGCCGCATGCGTCCGGTAGTAACAGCGGACCGAGTGCGGGGTCGGTCATCACCGCATCGGCCACCGCGCACAGATGCGCGGGGCGGTCACGCCACAGCGTCGGCGTGCCGCTCTGGCTGTCGTCGAGATAGTTGTCGTGAGGGTGCAGCGGTGCCGCGACGACGTAGCCGGCGGCGGCAAGCTCGTGAGCGGTGCCGCGATGGCCGAGATGGTTGCCCTTCGATCCGTGCGAGATCACGACGAGATGCCTGTTGCCTTGCCGAGGCGTGGCGCCGAGTGCGACACGCATCGAAAACGGCCCGAAAAACTGCGTGCGCTCTGGCTCGTCGGTGGGATACCAGAGCCCGACGGGCAAGGGCGTGCGCCCGAACTTCAGCGTGCGCTGACGAAAGCCGACCGGACAGGCGTCGGCGATCGGTGCCAGCGCATCGGCTTCATGAAGGGCATCGGTGGTGTCGCGTGCGGTCAGGGTTGCGTTCATATGCGTTGTCAGTTGTGCGATGCGGCAGTCAGGAGCACTTGCGTAGGCGACTGTCCGGTTGTTGAGGGATGGCCAGCGCACGCGCGAGGAAGGCCGCGGCGATTTCGTTCGCGGTACGCAGAGCCGCCGTTTCGTTTTCGGCACCGGCATCCGGCCGCGCGTTTCGTAGCAACGCTGGATCGATCGACACGAACGTTAAGTGGCCGCCGGGCACCGTGCGGTATTCGGCACGCTCGCCCAGTACGGATGCAAGATACCGTGCGTCGTTGGGATACTCGAGCACCTCGTCGTGGTCGCCTTGCATCAACAGCGTCGGTACGTCGAGCCCGCGCAGTCCTTGCGGCGTGAACAGCGCCGCGCCCGGCGGCGCCATCGCGACGACCGCGCGCACGCGGGTGTCCTTCGACGCGTCGAGCGATTCGTCTTGCACGCCGAACCGGCGTTCGATGCGCACGCCGACGCGGCGCAACGCGCCGTAGCGAATGCAGAGCACGTCGCTTTGCGAATGGGCGAGGCAATAGTCGTCGAGCGCGAGTGACGACGGCCGCGCGCCGCCTACCGCGAGCGCCGTATATGCGCCGGCCGAGAATCCCACGGCGGCGATCCGCTGCCGGTCGATGAACGGCGCATAGCGTGACGCGAGCAGCTTATCCAGCGCCGCCGACCATTCCTTCGGACGAGCGCGCCAGACGGCCAGCGTCGAACTGCCAGACGAAACGGCCGCGTTGTCGTCCTGATGCACGATCGCCAGCACCAAGTAGCCGCGGCGCGCGAGGTAGCGAGCGGTCCGCCAGTGCGTCATCGACGTGCCGCCAGAGCCGTGCGACAACACGATCAACGGATGCCGGCCGGAAAGCGGCGCGGCGTCGCGTGCGGCGTTGAACCGGGTTCGGCCTTCGCTCATCGGTTGCTCGGGCGCGGCCGTCGGAAACCAGACGAGCCACGGCAGGCCCTGGACTTCGGGCGTTGCCGGGCCGACCAGCTGGCTCACGCCGGCATTCGCGGCCGGTGCGCAAGCGTCGACCGCATGCGCACCGGCCGTGCAACAGGCCGCGAACAGGCACGCGGCGATCCGGGACGGCAGCCGCGCCCAGCTGGCGGAGCGGAGACGAGGGAGGATTGGAATAAGGCGCATGAAGATTAGAAATAGAAGATCGCGCTCGCGAGCACGCTCATGTTCGTCTGATAGCTTCCGTACTCGGTGGTGGCCCCGCCGACATAGCGGTTGAGGATCGCCGAGAACGACCACTGCTTGGAATAGTCCCAGCGCGCCGTCAGTTGCTGCAACGACGAGCGGTCGCTCAGATTCAGGATGCCGAGATAGACGAGCGTCACGTTCGGCGCGAGCGAGTTGCGCCATTCGGCTCGCCAGAACAGGTTCTGGCGGCTCATCGGTTCCTGCTCGTCAAGCGAGAACTGCCGCAGGTATTGCAATTGCCCGAGCTGCGCGACCTTGCCCGAGCGCTGTGCGGCCGCGCCGGCGGCAAACCAGCGGTCCCAGTCCCCCGACGACATCGCGCCCTGATGGAAGTCGTACTCGACCGACACGTCGAGGTTGCCGGTAATCGGCATGCTGATGCCGACCGCCAGATCCTGCCGAAACTTCAGCGAATCATCGTATGGCAGCAGCGGCCGGAAGTTCGCCGGGAAGCGCCCCTCAGCCACGCCCGCCGCATACGCGCGCGCGAGCAGATTCCTTTGCCATCCGCCGCTCCATTCGAGCACTCCCGTCACGCGATCGCCGAGCGCGCGCGTCAGGTTCAGCCCGAACAGATCGCGGTCTCGTTCGATCAGCATCGACGCTTCCGGTGCGAAGTTCGGCGCGATCGCGTAATTCGCGTCGAGCTTGAGCCGAGCACTGTTGTTCGTGCGTCCGAACTGCGGCTTCAAGCCGGTCTGCCCCTGGAGATCGACCGCCGGCGTCGGCGCGAGGCGCGGCGCCAGGGTCGCGGACCACGCGCCACGCGCATACACCTGCTGTACGCGTGCTGCGACCACCCCGAGCCGGTTCTCTCGCAGCACTGTCGGGTCCTGTGACACACGCTCCACGACGGAGCGCGGCCGGAAATAGTCGGTCGGGTTGTAGCCGGCCGCCACCCCGCCGCGGACGTTGATGCGCCCGACGTCCACGAGGCTCGTCCCCCGCGAATAGGTCGCGTACAGCTCGCGCAGATCGTTGCGGCTGAGCGAGCTCGCGGTCCAATCGTCGGACTCGCCGTGCTGGAGGCTGAAGCGGTCGCTCACAGTCAACGACCACGGGCCGAAGCCCTTGAAGCGCCCTTGCCAGTCGACGTCCATGTGTGCGCGCCAGCTCGGCGTCGCGGTGCCGGGCGGCATCGGCACCGCGAGCGCTTGCCGGTAGTTGTAAAGCGTCAGCGCGGCCTCGGCATAGCACCGGCCGGAATACGAGGCGCCGCCGCCGTCGTCGGCATCGCTCGCGGTGTCGTCGTGACGCCGCACGATGTCCATCGCCGAGTCGACCAGCCCGTCGAGCGCGGCATCGTCGCCGGCGACGGGCGCTGCGGCACCGCCACCGGCGCCGAAGCACGGCCCGCCGCCAATCAGCAGCGCCACGCTCGCGCACGCGAACGCCAGCGGCCGCACGACGCGCCAGTCACGACGCATCGATGCGCGGCAAATACGAACGTTGGAACCAGGCATCGGGAATGTCGACGGCGCGGAAGTCGCTGAAGTTCATTGTGGTAACAAGGCGCGTGTTCACTGCATCAATGAGCACGGCTTGCATCGGACGCACCCCGCCGAGCGCCGGCTTGTACTCGCGGTAATACACGAGTTTTAGAAGCTGTCCGCTGTCCGCATAGCACTTGCCCTTGACGATCGCGTTCGTGCTCTTGTCGATCCAGTATTCGAGGCGGCCATAGACGGCCGAATTGGACGCGGCGCTGAACTCGACGATGTTGCAGTCGTGCCGATTCTTGTCGGCATCGTCGACGGTGGCCTCGCCGGTAAGCCGCGCGTGGTAGTCGCGGCTGTAGTTGATCGTTAGCACGTCACCGTTCGAGGCCTGGCCGAGCAGCCGCTGCTGCATCGAGATGCGCAGGCTGGCGCCCGACGCAGGATCGTAGAACCACAGTGCGTCGCCGTCGTTGAGCAGGGTCTTGCCGGCATCGCGCGGCGGATCGACGTACTGCACGATGTCCAGCCATTTGCCCGACGCCTGCTGCCGCTTCGTAAACACGGCGACCTTGATGCGGCTGATTTCGGCGCCGTTCTCGTACTGGACGATCGCGTTGAACATTCGATACGCCGGCACCGGATCGAGCAAGCGCTCGACGGTGGCGACGATGTCGGCGGCGTTCGCGGGGGCGGCGTAGGCGCTGCGCTGCAGCGCAAGCAGTCCGGGCATGGCAAGGGTGCCGAACATGAAGGATCTTCTTCGCATGGGGGTCGAGGTCGAGTGTGGCCGCCCGCGGGCGGCCGGTTGATGACTCAGGCGTGACGCAATGCCGTGACGACGTTCAGGCGCGCAGCGCGGCCCGCGGCCAGCCGCGCGGCCAGCCCCGCGCTGAACACGAGCAGCACCCACAGCACGGCGGTAGTGGGCAGCGCGCCGCCGAAGCTGAAGCGCATCGGCACCGGTCGCAGGCTGCCGGGCGGCATCCACGTCAGGCCAGCGTGGTTCAGAGCGAACACGAGCGCGGCTGCCAACCCGACGCCGAGCGTCGCGCCCGCCGTGCCGAGCAGCAGCCCTTCGGCGACGAACAGCCGGCGCAGCGGCCCGCGGTCCATCCCCAGCGCGCGTAGCGTGCCGATCTCGCGGGTCCGCTCGAAGATGCTCGCGCTCATCGTATTGACGGTCATGAACAACGCGACGGTGCAGATTAGCGCCATCAGGAAGCTCGACAGGGTGCCGTAGAACTCGCTGATCTGCCGGTACGCAGGCGAAAGGGTCATGAAGTCGATGATTTCGAGCGGCACGGCGCTGTTGCGCGTGAGCTGCGCGATGCGCTCGCGCGCGCGCGGCAGGTCGGCGGTGCTCCTGAGCTGCACCACGATCGCGGTCGCCTGCCGCTCGCCGCGTCCGAACAGCAGCTTTTGCGCGAGCGCAATCGGCATGCCGACGTAGCGGTCGTCGAGCTCCTTGATGCCGAGCCGCACTTGACGCACGACGCGCATGCTGACCACGTTCGGCGCGCCGCCGGAGGTAGCCGCGAGCAGGTCGACGATGGCTTCGGGCGGCCGTCCGTCAGCGCCCGGGACATCGGCGCTTGCTATATCTTTCGCCAGATCGGCGAAGCGTCCGGCCTGCGTGCCCTCGGCCGGCGGCGTCGCCGGCGCGATCGCCGCAGCGTTCCCGCAGCGGGGGCGGGGGCGCACACAGGTTCAGGATGCGGGCGAGCCCGGCGCCGACGATGCCCCGATCGGTCGAGCCTTCGGGCACGCCCGAGGTCAGCGCATCGGCGGCACCCGGCAAGCCGTATGCGTTCCATTGCGCCATAGTCCGGCGGTCTGCAGGCACGACGCCCTGCGCGAAGAACGTGCTGGACGCATCCGACACGGCGCCGCTGACGATGCCGCCGACGCTGACGGTCGGCGTAACGACCGTGAGCATCGGCTTGAGCACGGGATCGGAGCGGAGCTTGCCGATCAGCGTCTCGTAGTCGGGAATGCCGAACGAGCCGGGATTGCCGCCGCCCGATGCGAAGTAGCCCTTGCGGAAGAGGTTTAGATGGCCGAGGCGGATCACGGTTTCCGTCTGCAGCCCGTTCGTGACGTTGGCGGCGAACGCGCTGAACAGCGTGACGGCGACGCTGCCAATCGCGATCGAGGCCGCGGTGACGATCGAGCGTCGGCGGTTGCGTATCAGGTTTCGCAGTGCGATGTCGAGCATGGGAGCCAGGATGGAGTGGGTTAGGAATGTGCGGCGGCGCGAACGCCGACACCCGGCTGGCAGGGCGAGCGGACGCCGCTCGCGGCGTCGAAGCGGCCGTCCTTCATGTGCGCGACGATGTCCGCCTCGCCGAGCAGCGCGCTGTCGTGCGTCGAAAAGACGAACGTGGTGTGCGACGAGCGCTGCATCGCCCGCATCAACGCGACGATTTCCGCGCTGGTCGCGGAATCCAGGTTGGCGGTCGGCTCGTCCGCGAGCACCAGCGACGGCGCCTTGACGAGCGCGCGGGCGATCGCGACGCGTTGCTGCTGCCCGCCGCTGAGTTCGCCGGGTCGCCGGTCGCGCTCACGCGCGAGGCCAACCATGTCGAGCGCCACCTGCGCGCGCCGCACGCGTTCGCCGCGATCGACGCCGAGCAGCCGCAATGGATATTCGACGTTCTCCTGCGCGCTCAGCACCGGCACCAGATTGAAGCTCTGGAAGATGAAGCCGATCTTCTCGCGGCGAAAGCGCGTCAATTCACGCTCGCTCAGGCGCGCGATGCTCTGGCCGGCGATTTCAATGTCGCCGGTATCGGGAAGGTCGACGCAGCCGAGCATATTGAGCAGCGTCGATTTCCCGCAGCCCGACGGCCCGGTCACCATCCAGAAGGTTCCGGACGGAATGTCCAGCGACGCGCGACGAACGGCGTGGATCCGCTGGTTTCCGGCCTGGTATTGCTTGTCGACATCGACGAGACGCGCGGCGCAACGGTTAATGGATCTCATATCTGACTCGCTTGGAAGAGTGGGTTCACGATGCGCGCTGGCAGCGGCCAGCGCCGCAGGCCGGCGTGCGGGCTGAATGACGTGACGACGTCCGGCACGCGGAGCAGATCGCTAGCTTCGTAGAGGGCGCACAGCCGCGCCCATTCGTCGGGCGCATCGGGGTTCAGGCGCGCGCACCGGTCGAGCGCGTCGAGTTCGTCGTCGTCATCGATAACAGCTTCCGGGTGACGGAACAGCGCCGGCCCCCAGACGTCCCACATCAGCGGCTCGAAGCCGTTCAGCGACGCTATGTCCTGATACGCGTACTTCGCGACCGCGCTCATGCCTCGGCCGCGCTCGCCGTGCGGGCCGCCGAACGCGGCGAAATCGCGCTCGCCGGCGCGGCACTGGCGCCACAGCGTCAGGGCCGGCACGAACAGTCCGTCGGGCAGCAGTTGGCCCGGCACGAGGTCGATGTCGTGAAGCGCGATGATTTCGCGATGCATCCGGCAGTCAATGGTTCGCCAACGTTGCCCGTCGAAGTACTCGGTGATCGCGTGCTCGTGCATCGGTTCGTGCGGCCGGTAAAGGCGGTGCGCAAAACCGTAGCGCACGCGCGCGGGAATCTCGTGCGCCCGCAACACCGATGCGCACAGCAGCGCGGTATCCCGGCAGTTGCCGACGATCCGCTCGTCCGGGCGGCGCGGCGCCGACAGCGGTGTTTCCGACAGCGCGAACAACGCGTCGAGCATGGCCGCGGTGGTCCGCAGGTCGACTTGCCAGAGGCGCGATGCGAACAGCGCGCCGTCGACGAGCGTCCGGTCCGTCACGAAGTTGAGGACGGTGCCCCCTATAAATTCGACGAGGTCGGACGTCGCGATGCTGGTCACGCGCACGCGCGCCGCGTGCGCGCCGAGATCGCTGATGATCGTCTGGCGGGAAAACGCCGCCCAGTCGCGGGTAACGACCGCGTTCATCGGATCACCCTCTGCGCCGCGTCCAGCACCGGCGACGAGTCGAGCAAAAGCGCCCTCAGGCAGGCGTAATCCGCCTTGCCGCTTGAGGTGCGGGGGATGTCGCGCAGATGAATGGCGGTCGGCACCATGTGCGCGGGCATCCGCTCGCGGCAGCGGCGCAGGATCGCCGTGCTGTCGAGCGACGCGTTCGCGACGACGCCATGGATCGTCAGGATGCTGCTCTGATCGTTGAGCGGGAGCATCACGATCACCGCGTTCTGCGTCCCGGCTGCTTCGCGCAGCATCGCCTCGACTTCGAGGCGTTCGAGCCGGTAGCCCTGGATCTTCAACTGGTCATCCGCCCTGCCGACGAATCGCCAGCCGCGCGACGTGTGCATCGCCAAATCGCCGGTACGGTACCAAAGGCGTCCGTCGGGATCGCGCAGGAAGCGCCGCGCGGATTCGTCGGGATTGTTCCGATAGCCTGACGCGATCTGGCTTCCCGACAAATACACTTCGCCAGTCGCGCCATCCGTCACCAGTTCGCCGTGCGCGTTACGCGCGACGAGCGTCTGGCCCGGCAGCGGCTCGCCGAACGGAACGAATTGGCCGTCGTCGCCCGGATGCCAGCGGTGGCAGGCAATCGCGACGGAGGCCTCCGTCGGCCCATAGAAATTTTCGATCACGCTGTCCGGAGCGGCCTCGCGCCACTGCCTCACGAGGTTGGTCGGCAGCGCCTCCCCGGCGAACACGCTGCACTTCAGGCTCGCGAGCGCGTTCGGCTGCAGCGCGTGCAGATCCTGCAGCATGTTCGCGACCGATGGCGTCGAGAACCAGTGCGTCACGCTCTGCGCGCGGATATAGGCGGGAATCCGGATCAACTGATCCGGCAGGCGGTGCACGCTGCCGCCGGTCGCCCACGCAACGTGGCTCTCGAAGATGCCGACATCCCAGCTCAGGTTCGAGATTTGCCCGAAGCGGTCCTCGGCAGTCGGCGCGACGCGCAGCGCCGCGCTGTCGATAAATGCCAGCAGGTTGCCGTGCGTGAGCGCCACGCCCTTCGGCACGCCGGTGCTACCCGACGTGAACAACAGGTACGCAACCGCGCTCGCGTCACATGCGGCCGGTTCGGCGTGGCGGCCCGGCAGCTCGTCGAGCGTTCGCTTGCCGTGGAAGCAATGCGGCGCGTGCACCGCGAGATCGTCGCTGTCTGGGGCGATGATCCGCAGCGCGAAATCGACACGCGGCAGGAGCTCCGGCAGTAACGCGACGCCGGACGCATCGACGACAAGGACGGCAGGCCTTTCTCGTTCGAGCGTTTGGACGATGCGCGCGACGGGATCTCCGGCGAACAGCGGCATATAGGTCCACCCGCCCAGCGGAGCCGCGATGCTCGCGATGTACTGAGCGGCCTGACGGCTGCCGAGCGCGGCCATCAGCGGCGGTGCGGCGTCTGGTCCGGCGGCGGGCGAGCGTCCGGCCGAGCGCATCGCGACGTCGCTCAGCCGGGTCGCGGCGTCGAGCAGATCGCCGTATGACCAGCGCTCGCCATCGATCACCAGCGCGGTTCGGCCCGGCGCCGCGAGCGCTTGCCGGTGAAAGTGGCCGACTAAGTTCGCGCGGCTTGCGCCGGCGGGCCTCGTGCGGCGGGACAAGTCGTTGTCATACATCGCTCAGCCCTCCAAGAAGATCGCGGCGGCGAACACCGCACCGATCCCGGCCGTCGCGATCATCACAGCGTCGCCGCGTTCGACCCGCTGGCGCTCCCGGCCCACCGCCCAGTTAAACAGCATGTCTGCGCCAAAGCAGTGGCCCGTTTCGGGCAGCAGATCCAGAAAGATCCGCTCGAGCGGCAGCTGCAGGATCTTCGACACGCGTTGCCACGAGAACAGATTGACGTTGTGCGGAAAGACGACCTTGATGTCGCTCCACGCGAGGCCCGCGTCGTCGAGTGTCTGCTTCATAACCTGCGCGAGCCGCTCGGGGTAGGTCCGATCGAATTCGCCGGCCTCCTCGCGACGCTGCCAGATGCCACGCGAGTGCTGGCCGAAGGTGTTCGTGCGCAGCGCGGCCAGCCGGGCACCCTTGTCGCGCTTGCCGAGCAGTAGCGCGGCGGCGGCGTCGCCGCAGAACGTCGTGTTTGGAATCCAGCGCAGCGTCCGGGAAAACGCCTGGTCCGCTGTCACGACGATCGCGAGCGCGTCGTCGTCGGGCTCAGCGGCCAGCAGCACGTCGAGGCTGCGCAGCGCCACCATCGTCGATGCGCAGTTCGACGCGGTCATGCCGAACCCGACCGCCCGCGTGAGTCCCGCGTCGCCGCAGATTTCCGCCGGCAGGCTGCGCATGTACGGCCACGTCATCTGCGCTGTATGGCAGTGCACGAGGTACTTCACGCGTGCAGGATCGACGTCGTTGCGCTCGATCAGCGCGCGTACCATCGGCGTCATCATCTGCTCGATCGGGCCACGATGCACCGGCACGCGCCCGAGCCCGTAAATGCGGGTATAAACCTTCATCTCGGCGTCGCTGAGCCCGATCTTCTCGCGCATCGGCGCGATGTCCTCTCGCTGCTCTGGGATCACGTAGCAAATGTCTTCGACCATCAACATGGATGCATCCTTTTCACTAAATCGTCAGGTGCCGGCCGCCACGCCCGCCGCGTGCGTGGTGCCCACCGCCGGTGCCGCGGCCGCGAGCTGCTCCTGCGCCATCTGCACGAGGCGCTTGCGATCGACCTTGCCGTTCGTCGAGGTCGGCAGGTTGCGCACATGGAAGAAGCGCAGCGGCCGGTGATAGGCGGCGAGGCGGCTGTGCGCCTCGGCTTCCATCAGCTCTTCGAAATCGTCGCCGAACGGGCCGCGCACGAACGCGACGAACGCGTCGTCAACTGTGGCGGGCTGCGGGACCGGCGCGATCGCGACGTCGGCTACGCCGGGAAACACGCGGATCGCCGCCTCGACCTCCAGCGGCGACACCTTGCGGCCGCGGATCTTCATCGTCTCGTCGGCACGCCCAACAAAGAAGAAATAGCCATCTTGGTCCAGATAGCCGAAGTCGCCCGTGTACAGAGCCCGGTCGCCGTAGACCGGATGCACGCCGATGCGCCGAGCGGTCAGTTCCGTGCGCCGCCAGTAGCCGCGCATCACCGTCGCGCCGCGCACGACGAGCTGGCCGACGACGCCGGGCGCGCATTGGCGGTGATCGTCGTCGACGATGATGATCTCGGTGTTCGGCATCGCCATGCCGACGCTTTTGGGCTTGCGCTCGAGGTCCTCCGGCGGTAGATACGTGCAGCGCTTGCACTCGGTCAGCCCGTACATCGAGAAGAGGCGCGCATCGGGGAACACGTCGCGCACGACGTCCATGTGCTTCGACGTCAGCGCCGCGCCGGTGTTGGTCACCATGCGCACCGATGCGAGCGATGTCGTCACGCGGGAACGGAATTCGCCGAGCAGGGTCGCCAGCGACGGCACGATCGGCATCACGGTGCAGCGATGCTCGTCGATGCGTTTAAAGACAGCGGCGGGGTTGAGCAGGCCTTGTTCGAGGACGAGCGTCGCGCCCACCGCGACGGCCATGATGGCCTGATAGAGGCCATAATCGAACGACAGCGGCAGCACGACCAGGATCACGTCGTTTGCGTTCAGACCGAGGTAGCGCGTGATCGAGTCGCACGCGGCGACCATGTTGTCGTGGCCCATGACGACGCCCTTCGGCTCGCCGGTCGATCCCGACGTGAAGATGATCGACGCGAGATCGACGGACAGCGGCGACGTCCAGTGCGCGGCGGGATCCGCCGGTCGGGTGAGCCAGTCCTGCAGGCAGTCAGCGGTGCTCGGAACGAACGCGCGTTGCGCGTCGTCGCGGCAGTGCGCGACGAGCCGCACGCCGCTGCTCGCGAACGCGTCGTCCGCGCCGAGCTGGTTCGCCAGCTCGGCCGTACACACAAGCGCCTTCGGTTCCGCGTCGGCGACGATGAAGCGGATCTTGTCCGTGCCCTGATCCGGAGCGATCACCGACACGCACACGCCCATGCGCAGCGCCGCCCAGAACACCATCAGCGTCTCGGGCACGTTGCCGAGGCAGACCACGATACGGTCCTGACGCTGCACGCCGGCATCTTGTAGCGACTGGATGAGGGCGCGGGTGACATGATCGAAATCGCGATAAGTGTACGAGCGTTTGCCGAAATGCAGCGCGACCTTCTCGGGAACCTTTTCAACTGTTTGGCCGAAGTATTCGGCGAGCGTGCGAATCATAGGGAACCTCCATGAGCAAGCGTGCGGGGTGGACGATGGACCGCGGGTCGGCGGACGATGACGAAGAGCGCGAGCGCGGTGAGCGCATTGCATGCCGCAATCGCGATGAAGACATCGCTGAGCGGATGGCCGCACGCCGCGACGGTGTAAGCCGCGGCGAACGTGATGCCGAGCGATGCCACGTTGAACGAAAGCGCGAGCCGGCCTTGGCCGGTCTGATCCAGGTAAATCAGCAGCGCCAGCATCGGGCCGAAGAAAACGAACGACGGACCGACGATCAGCAGGTAGTCGCGCAGGACCGCGGCCGGCGCGCCTTGTCCGGCCATCAGCGGCGTGATCAGCGGCTGCGCGGCGACCGCAATGGCCGACACGAGCGCATACAGCGCGATGCCGACGACGAGGCCCCGGCCGGCGAGACGGGCGACGCCGATGTCGCTGGACGGGGCACCGGCACGGTGCATCCCGCCCGCGCGGATCGCGAGGGCGGTCCCTAGCGCGACTGCCGGCATCATCAGGAAGCTCTGCAGTCGATTGGCGACGCCGAACCCGGCGACCGCGTGCGGCCCGATCCACATAAGAACGCCGTTGAGCGCCGCAGCATAAACGCTCAATACCAGGTAGCTGCCGAACACCGGGAGCGCGATGCCGCGCGTCATCGCAAGCGTGCGGGCGACGGCGGATCGCCAGTGCGGCCTGGCGCCGTCCGGGCGAGGCAGGCTGGCGAACGACGACGCGAGCATCACGGTACCGGCCGCGCCGGTCCCCCACGCGCCGCCGAGCGCCCCTTGCCGGAGCAGGAACGCACAGCCGGCGGTGACCGCGAGGTTGAGCAGGTTGGCCGCGATCGAAATCGCGAGCGCGCGGCACCCTGCTCCGCTCGCGAACAACGCCGCGTTCGCGAGCACACCGGCCGTCAGCACCGCGCTCGACAGCTGCATGCATGCGACGAAGCGCGCCGCGTGATGCAGCGTTTCGCGCGGCGCGTCGAGGTGCATGAAGAAGCGATCGCCGACCATGACGACCACTGCGGCGACGAAGAGCATCAGCACCGCGCCGAGCGCGGCGAAGTTGCCGACCATCAAGCGCAGCCCGGCCGCCAGCGCGGCTTGCGTGACGTACACGTTCAACGGCGCGCGCAGGCTTTCGGTGACCGCGACGACCAGCATGCTAAACGGCAGGAAGAGCCCCGACAACAGCAGACCGCTGGCCTCTGAGCGCCCGACGATCACAGTATTAGCGAGGATCGTCAGGCTCGACAGCAGCGAGCCGGCCAGTAGCGGCGTCATCAGGCCCAGCAGTGTCCGGACGTCCTGCCGGAACGGCTGCACGACGGTGGTGTGGGATTCAGACGAACGACGTGGAGTCATGGCGGCCGGGCCTTATGCCATCGCGGCGGCTTGCGCGGCCGCGAGCTTTCGGCGGCGCGCGAGATGCGCACCGGCATTGTCGAGATGGATGTTAGCCATACCCTCCATGAACTCGAACGCTCTGGCGTCGCGCACGGCCTTCTCCAGCCACGGATGATCGAGCAGCGCGGCGGTGCCCAGCAGCGCCGGAAGCTCGTCGGCGATGCGTTCGCAGAGCTGCGTCGCGCTCACCTTGCACAGCGGCACGTGCCATGCGGCATCCGAGTCGCGATCGACCTCGTCTGCGGCGAGGTGAACGAGCCGGCGGGTGCCCGCGAGCCGCGCGCACCAGTCGTCGAGCTGCATCGCCGCATGGCTTGCCGGCGCGATGTGTTCGCGGGCGAAATCGACCATTGCCTGAGCATGTCCGAGCGCGAGCGCGGCAACGGTCGGGCGGAACCGGCTGAAGGTCCGCATCAGCGCCATCATCCCGCGCTGCAGCGGGTGCAGATGCGCGCCGAGCAGCGCCGCTTCGTTTAACGGATGGCCATCGAATGCCATGTAGCCGAGCACCGTCCCGCGCAAGCCCACAGTGCGCAGGCTTTGCCGCCGCAGCGTCGCCCCTTCGTGCAGATCATCCGGAGTCAGCAGCACCGCTCCGAGGCTCAGCGGGCCGGGTCCGGTCCTGACCATCACCACGCCGACCGAACCGGTCGCGGCATGACCGACCAGCCATTTTTCTCCGTGCAGCCGGTTGTCGCGGTCGAGGTTCGTCGTCATCGCGCCAGCGTCGGAACCTTTATCCGGCTCTGTGACGGCAAGAAACGTGCGGGACCGGCCGTGCTCGACATGGTCGAAAAAGATGTCCTGCTGGGCCGGCGAGCCGAGTTCGCGCACGATTACGCCGGGCAGGCCAGTGCCGGGCGCGCTCAACAACGCGCTCGCATCACCGTAGGACAGCGCCTCGAACATCGTCACCCGTTGCGCGGCCGAGATCGGGCGCCGGTCGCACAACAGGCGGATCAGCGGATGATCCAGGTGCGCCAGCATCGCTTGCGGGTCGCGGTCGATCGCCGGCCCGACGTGGCGCAGCCAATTCGCGTACTCGTACAGTTCCACCGGATAAAGACGCATCCAGCTCGCGTGGGAAATGTCATTCATGTTGGAGACCGGGGTAGAGATTGACGAGGAGCGCGTACATTGCGGCTGCGTCGCAAAGGTTGCCCGACAGGTAGCTGCGGCCGCCGCCCAAACGGGAGAGCGACGCGCTGAACACCGCGATCTCCGTTGCCAGCCGGCACGATGCGTCACCGGCCGCGTGCAGCCACTCCTGGAGCAGCCGCAGCTGACGCTGCGCATCGCCGAGCTGATGGCGCAGCGTGGCGACCTTCGCCAGCGAAGCGCCGCCCACCTGTCGCGCGCTGAAGTAGTCCTGAAGCAGGTCGAGCACCTGCTCGCACCACGCAAGCTGCGCCGACACGAGCGCGGTGCCGACGCGGCGAGCCGCCGCCGACGACGATTCGATGCGGTCGTGAACCGATGCATCGACGCGCAGCACGTGCAGCGAGAAGCGTTGCGCAAGCTCGAAGCCGTCGTCGGCCCGCAGCACGGCGCGTGCGTCCGCGCCGGCGGCGTCGGCGATGCGGGAGCCGACTGACGGCAGGCAGCCGGCGCTCGTGACGGCCCAGCCGCCACGCACGACGATCGTCCGCATGGACCCCGCCTCCAGCGCGCCGGCGAAGCCGGGTAACGGAACGGCGGAGATGCAGCCGCCAAAGCGGCGATACCGATCCAGCCGCTCGGTGTCGTCGGCCGGCGTCGCGAAATCGATGTGGTTGTTGCTCATGTCAGTCCCCGTTGCGCCACGCGCGCGGCCCTTCGAACATCGCCCAGCCGAGCGCCAGCGTTTCGACATCCTCATCGATCAGCAGTGTGTGCCCCTGCCCGCGGGTGAGATCCCCCCTCAGGCCCGCATACAATTGCTCGAACAACCCCATGCTGGTCACGCCGGGCGACACCCATCGCACTGCGAACGGCGCGCGCATGCCGGCGGCGCGCTCGTGGTAGCGGTAGTGCTTGCCGACGAAGCTGTCGAACGGCATCAGCACGGTAAGCCCGGCCGGATCGACGTCCAGCCGCTCGCATATCTCATTGACGAATCCGGTGAGACGGAAGCGGCCTTCCTGCAGATCGCTCTCGGGTTCGACGCCTGCGTCGAGCAGCTTTCCAGCGCGATCGGTCGCGCGCGCGGACAGGACAATCGCGCCGGCGGACGAGCGCGACGGCACCGGCAGATGGTCACGCGCGTCGCGGGCGATCGTGGTCTGCTCGAAGCCGAGCACCACGATGTCGCGCACGCGGTCGGCCGGCCGCGTCGCCTTCTCCGTCACGAGCTGCGCGTGAGCGAGCTTCAGCGCCGCGAACGCGCCGACGCTGCCGCGATCGCACACATCGGCGATCGTGCCGTCGGGCACGTAGGTGTTGAGGAAATACATGCCGAACGCGGAATGCTCGGGGTTGTATTCGGGCGTCCAGTAGGCGAGCACGATGCTGCCGACGTTGTCGAGCATCTCGTTGTGCTTCAGATCGTCGAGCACCGGCGAGCCCAGCTCGGTGTACGAGTAACCGCCTCCGTCCGCAACCGTGCGCCAGTCAAGACGCTTGCCTGCGTGCTCGAACAGGTCTTCCTCGAATTCGAGCGCCCGCTGTCGCGCGCCCGACGTGGATGTGTTGCGCGGATAGACGCGAAACAGCACATCTTTGATGCAGGCGTGGATCGCGCTCATGCTACGGACACGCGCGCATGGACGAAACGGGCGACCGAAGCAATCGTTTGCAAATCGTCGTGTTCGAGTTCGTCGATCTGAATGCGGAAGTTGCCGATGCGCTCCTCGAGCGCCATGAAAAACGCCAGCACGCTCATCGAGTCCAGCCCGACGTCGTCGACGAGGCTAGCTTCGGCAGGCAACTGAGCGATGTCGGAGCGGCGTGTGACTTCCGTCAGCGCCGCCTTGACGCGATTGACGAGGTGATCGAGCGACAAGCTTGCTTGAGATTGCGACATAGGTAATTCTCCTTTTTTAGGTATCCGAAATTAATAAAATCGGGCCGCCCACTGCAGTCTGTTACCCGGTGTTCAGCGCGCGAACACGTTGCGCTGCAGCCGTGTCAGATCAGTCGGCGTATCGCGTTCGCGCACCAAATGCGCGCGCTGTCCGACGATCATCACCTCAGCAGGATGGCCGTGCCCGATGAATCCGACCGGGGATGCGGAAGGGCCGTATGCCCCCGCGCAGTCGATTGCGATCAGCGCGCCATCGTGCACCGCGTCCAGGCTCAAGCGGCGCGCGAGGACATCGCCGGGCGTGCACAGCGGCCCCGCGAGGTGCACCGGCTTCGCGCCGGAACCCGATGGCGGCGGCGTTCCGGCGTCGATCGCGCGCACCGGAAAATTGCGCTGGATGACGGAGCCCATGCCGGCGGCGGCCATGAAACAGTTGTAGCCCGCGTCGATCACCGCGAAACGCTCGCCGTGCGACTCCTTGAGCGCGTGCACGCGTGCAAGCAGCGTTCCGGACGTTGCGACGAGAAAGCGACCGCTTTCAGTGATTACGCGGCAGTGCGGATGCCGCCGCCTGAACGCTTCGAGGATCGGTTTCAGCAGGCCAGCGAGCACCCCGTGATCGAGCGAAGCCTCGGACGAGAAATACGGTACGCCCCAACCGCCGCCGACATCGACGATGCGCAGTTCGAGGTCGAGCGCGTCCGAAATCCGTTCGGACAGCGCGACGATGCGCTCGATGTTCGACGCGAGTGCCGTGGCGGACAGCACACGCGAGCCGTTGTAGACATGGATGCCCAGAATGTCGATTCCGGGCAGCTCGAGCTCGTCGCTGCGTTCGAGGACGACGTCCTCGGAGAAGCCGAACTGCGTCGCCACGCCGCTCATCTTGATCGGCGCCTCGTCCATCTTGAAATTTGGATTGATCCGCAGCAGTACCGGCACGCGTTGATCCAGCTCCCGAGACAACACGCTCAGGCGCGACATCTCCTCGAGCGAATCGACGATGATCGCGGCGATTTGGGCGTCCATGGCCGCCCGCAGTTCGGCATCGGTTTTAAATGGCCCGACGAAAATGATATCGCGCGGCGCGAAACCCGCTGCCAGTGCCGTACTTAGCTCGGTTAACGAGCTGACCTCCGCTCCCGATCCCAACAGGCGCAATTGAGCCGCGACCGACACGTTGGGGTTGGCCTTGAGCGAGAAAAAAATCTCAGCCTGGCCGCCGCATAACGTATCGAGCGCGTTGTAGTTCGATTCGATTCGCGCCGCGTCGTAAACGAAAACAGGTGTCCCGAACGCATCGGCGATTTCCGACTCCAGATCACGGTCGATTTCAATGAAATCAGGACACGACATTTCATCCACCCCCGGAAATTTATTGTTTATTTATAAAAAACTAATCAGCCGTCGTGCCTTTAATGCCTTCTCGACTCTCAATCGGCAAGCATTGCGCCAATAAATTAATATATCGTCGCCATATGAAAAATTTATTTCGACGCGAGCGCTGCATTAATCTCCACATCTTGCGAACTCACCATACTGCGCATGTGATGGTGACGTCGAAGCCAATACTCGAATTCATAGTCGAGATGAACCAAGTCAACAGCAACATCGTTTAATTGTGAGCTCAAATTGTGGGCAACATCTGTCAGCATTGCGATTGGTTCTGTCGCAATAAGAATTGGGTGGTGTAAGAATGCCTATATGTATAGGAATACTTATGAAACT
>NZ_LAQU01000053.1 GCF_000970345.1 Robbsia andropogonis
TCAGTTTGGTTGATAATTTGTGTTATGTTAAATTTATGTGATATTTCGTTTTCACGTCGTGTCTATGAAAACGATCATCTGTCTAACAACAAAAGCCATTGCGCATCGAACGTTGCCTAAGACGGCGAAGGCCTCATTTCGACTCAACGTTCGGGAGATGCCGCCCATATCACGGTCAATGATCGTACGCCCTGCGCGCCGCGAATCATCACACCTTCAATATCGGCTGTTGCCGACGGTCCGGTTACTAGCACGCAGTATTTCGCCATTGTGAAGTCTTCGCGCAAATAAGCGTGCTGGACGCCATCTTCCAGGCAGTCGGGATCAAGCAATACGACCAAATGCTGCGCCAGATAACCAATAGCGTTGACGACATATTCCGCCTCGCTCAGCCAGACCGAGCCGGTCTCGCATATGCCAAAACGCGCACGTACGATGCCAACATCCAAGTCTGCGAATTGCGTTGGAGGGATTGTCTTGCCGAGTACCATATTCCCTTCAATCTCTGGAACCGCTGATGCGATACTTGCTTCCTGCCCGAAGCGCTCCGAGAGCCAATGCGTCAATCCTTGTAAGCCGCCGAGCGCGTCCAGTGACAGCGTACCCCCGCCCATTTTGGCAAGCGCATCCTCGAAGCGTTCGTGCTTGTTACGCCCATCCTGCTGTATAGGAAACACCGGGATTGAAGGATAAGGCTGGCTTGCGGGTTGTGCACGCCGCACCCTCTCGAGCATATTGGCACGCGCGACCGCACCCGACGAAACATATGGCAAATCCTTTTCATGGTTTATTTCAGTCGCCATTGCGTTTGCCTCTTGTACGTTGATACCAGTCATGGAACGTCTCCCTTGGTACCTCGGGAAGCTCACGTTGACGGCCCCAAATATTGAGCGGGTTATACAGCATGAAATGCGGCAGTCGTCGCATTGACCCCTGCATGGCCCGCAACGTGCCGCGATAAACTGTTGGACTTGCCAGCATTCTTCCGGCCATCTTTTGCATCTCGGTCTTGATGAACGGCACCTCCCCTTCACGTGAGAGCACCTGCCGCCAACGATAGATCTGTTCGTGAATATTGATCTTGACCGGACATACCGCCGTGCAACTACCGTTCAACGTCGATGCAAACGGCAGCGCACTGTATTTACGTAAATCATGCGCCGGATTGATGATTGCACCAATCGGCCCGGAATACGTGCTGCCATAGGACAATCCGCCGCTGCGCCGATACACCGGGCAGGTATTCATGCAGGCACCGCACCGAATACATTTCAACGACGGCCAAAAGTCCGGCATTGCCAAGCGTTCGCTGCGGCCATTATCAACAAGGATGAAGTGCATTTCGCTGCCGTCCCGTGGACGTTGGAAATGCGACGTGTATTGCGTGATCGGCGAGCCGAGCGCGCTACGCGACAACATGCGAATGAACACGCCAAGATCCGACATGCGCGGGATGATTTTTTCGATACCGATTGACGCGATATGCATCCCCGGCACATTCGCGGACAAATCCGCGTTTCCTTCATTTGTGCAGACGACCACGCTACCCGTCTCCGCGATGGCAAAATTGCAGCCCGTCATGCCCGCCGCATCAGTACGCAAAAACCAGGGGCGGGTGTCGTTACGCTGGCTTTCCGCAAGATAATGAATATCCTCATTATTTGCATCCGTACCAATTTCGCGCGCAAACAGTGCCGCAACATCACCTCGCAGCTTATGCACCGCCGGCACGACCATATGACTTGGATCTTGTCGATCCAGTTGTTGGATGCGTTCGCCAAGATCGGTTTCCATGACATCGATACCGACACTGGTGAGGTGATCTCGCATCGCGCATTCATCAGTCAGCATCGACTTACTCTTGACCAACACACGCAGGCCCCGCTCTTGCATCAATCGGCTGACGATGGCATTGTGCTCGTCAGCATCCGCTGCCCAGTGAACGGTAACGCCGTTCGCTTCAGCGCGATCGGCAAATTGCGCCAAGTAGTCGGCGAGATGCGATAGCGTATGCGCCTTAATATCAGAAGCAAGTTCGCGTAACGTTTCCCATTCTGGCAGACCATGCGCTTGCGCATCACGCTTGCTACGCAGTTCCCAGAGCCGCTTGTCATGAAATACCAGATGTGCCTCTTTTTCAATAAAGCGTTTTGCCGCCGATGCATGATCGACGCGTTGCCCCTTGCGTTTTTTCATCGCTTCTTGCTCCGCACGCCCACACGATTTTCTTCACTGGCTGTGGCACCAATATCCCGATGGTCCGTATTCATCGTAATGCCCAACTCCGGCGTGATCACAGCTTCATCTACTTCAGAAGAGAAATGATCCCCCGCATAGCCGTTTAGTATCTGTGCAATATGCAGAAATCGTATCGATTTTTGTTGACGCTCGGCACAACCTTGCTGATGCATCAAGCAGGACATGTCACCGGAAACGATATACTCCGCGCCAGCCTCAAGATGCCGGGCGACCTTTTCTTGCCCCATACGTACCGATACCGCTTCTTCACCGACGGAAAATGTACCGCCGAAGCCGCAGCATTCGTCCACGCGTTGCGGCTGGGCAAAACGGATATCGGCGACACCTTCTAGTAAAGTACGCGCTTTGGAGAACGCCGGGCCGCCGATCTCGCTGCCACTGGCACTGTTTAGATGACGTTGGGCACTACAACTGATGTGCAAACCAACTCGGTGAGGAAAACGTGCCCAAGGAAATTCCGTAACTTTTAGCACGTCATGCAGAAACTCGGTTAATTCATAAGCGTTCCGCCGAACGCGAATGACGTCATCCTCTTGCGCTATAGCATCCAAATGGGCCCGAACGTGGTGGATACAACTCGCCGAGGGTGCGACGATGTAGTCGTAGTCGCGAAAGTTATCCACGAAAATCCGTTCGGTACCAGCGGCGTCAGTCTGTGCTCCGCTATTTGCCATCGGCTGACCGCAGCAAGTCTGTCGAAGCGGATAGTCGACGTGCATACCTAGGCGCTCCAATAATTCGAGCGTGGCGATGCCGACTTCCGGATAGAACGCATCAATGAAACAAGGGACGAATAAAGCCACTTTCATTGGAATTTTAACAACCGTTTTCAGGTTTGTAGATAAACGACTTGCGTGTGCGTATATTCCAGTACGCCATGCTTGCCATCCGCCCCGCCAATGCCGCTTTTGCGAACGCCGGCGTGAAAGCCTTGCATGGCCTCGAAGTTTTCGCGATTAATATACGTTTCGCCAAAGTCGAGTCCCTGGATGGCGTGCATTGCTTTTGAGATATTTTCAGTGTACACCGATGACGTCAAACCGTAGTCTGAATCATTTGCCAGGATGATGGCATGATCCAGATCATCTACAATCTGAATCGGCAATACCGGGCCAAAGATTTCCTCGCGCATGATCGCCATGTCTTCTCGGCAATCAACGATGACGGTAGGTTCAAAATGAAATCCTTTTCCGAGATCTGCCACCTTGCCACCGAGTAAAATCGTACCGCCCTGCTCCTGGGCAATGACGACCTTATCCCGCACCTTGTCGAGGCCTGCCTGATTGATAAGCGGACCCATTTCAACATGCGGATCCGCGACTGGATCGCCGTAGCGTGTCGCCTTCATTGCCGCAGTGATTTTTTCGATGAAGGCATCGGCGATATTTCGCTCCACATAAACACGTTCGGCACAGTTACAAACCTGCCCGGTGTTGATGATTCTTGAGCCACGGATTGCATTGACGGCAAGATCCAGATTCGCATCGGCGAGTACGATTGCCGGTGCCTTACCGCCCAATTCAAGATTGAGCTTGGTCAAATTTTGGGACGCGGCGGCCATGATTCGCTGACCGGTGCCCACACTCCCGGTAAAGCTGATCATATCGACCCCCACGTGTGCGCTCAACTGCCCGCCGACATCGCCCTTGCCTCCCACTACATTGAATACTCCGGCAGGTAAATCTGTGCGCGCGACAATCTTTGCAAATTCGAAGCAGTTATTCGGCGTTTCCTCGCTAGGCTTGATGACAATCGTATTTCCGGTAATCAGCGCCGGCGCCATTTTCCGGGCAATCAAAAAAAACGGGAAATTCCATGGCAGGATGCCAGCCACTACTCCTAGCGGCTTACGAAACAGAAACATTGTTTCATTGGCGCGGTCGCTGGGAATGATTTCTCCTTCGATTCGTCGCGCCCACTCCGCCATGTAGTCGAGGTAGTCTGCCGTGAAGTTCACTTCCACTTCTGCGAGACTGCGAATTTTTCCTTGCTCATGGACGATGACATCAGCAAGCCGGTAGACATCTTTCCTCAAAGCTACCGCTATACGCCGCAAGTAACCCGCCCGTTCGATCGCGGTTTTCTTGGCCCATCCGCGTTGCGCCTTACGGGCTGCGCTGATGGCCCGGTCGATCTGGTCAGCGCTGGCCGTCGGTGCGTACGAGAGCAATGCACCCGTGGCGGGGTTCATGACATCGAAGCACGTTGGCGATTCGACAAATTCTCCATCAATAAAGTGCTGATAGCTTGTAATTGATTTAGACATGCTTGTCTCCTGATGAACATCGGTCTTCAATAGGTTCCCGCATTCGTGCCAGGGGGCGTGTCAGCGCCATTGCCGGTTTTTCTTGGTTTTTTGTACCGAGATAGCGTTTGCGTCAGCCCCTGCCTTAATTGCGGGATGTCGATGGCAACGGCGATGAAGCTGGCTCCCCATTCTTGATATCGGATGGCGTCGTCATAAACCGGCGCGAGAATTCCCGCCCCCTTTCCGGCGCGACGCGCCATGTCAATGATGCGTTTGATCGCGATCTGGACATCGGCATGATTTGCATTGCCAGGATGGCCGAGCGCCGCGGACAAATCCGCGGGCCCGACGAACAAACCGTGCACGCCTTCCGTGAGTGCAATGGCTTCCACGTGTTCTAGTCCACCACGTGATTCAATCTGCACGATCAGGCATAACGAGTCGTCAGCGCGTGCCAGGTAATCTGGAATGCCATCCCAACGCGTCGCGCGTGTCAGTCCACCACCGATCCCCCGGAATCCATGAGGTGGATAGCGCATAGCCCTGACTAGTGCATACGCTTGTTCCGCTGTTTCTACCATTGGCACCATCAATGTCTTCACACCGATATCAAGTAGCTGTTTGATCAGTGCTGGGTCATGATTCACCGTCCGCACGATCGGGTGCGTTGAATAGGGTGCAACTGCCTGCAACTGAGATAGAACGGTTTGTATCGAATTCGGCGCGTGCTCACCATCAATCAGCATCCAGTCGTACCCGCATTGCGCTATGATCTCGGTTGCGTAATTGCTCGCAAAACTGTTCCATGTGCCATATTGCGGCACGTGTGCAGCGAGTGCCTGTTTAAAGTTATTCAGCAACAGATCCATCGATTTTCTCCTCCACGCCCCAGTTGACGGGCGAGTGCTCTATAAGGCGCTTGGTTGAAATTCTCAATGATCGTACGGGCGATGCAATGTGCAGTCGGGATTCAAGCGAACGCCAAATCCAGGTTTGTCGAGCATCGATAAGCGCATTCGGCCGTTTTGCGGAACGGGCTCGTCTAGCAGTTGCGGGTGAAACATGGGAACGACCTTATCGGCCTTCGGCGCCATCATCAGAAACTCGGCGAATGGACTGTTATGCCGAGTGATGACAAAGTGATAGCTATACACGGACGAACCGTGCGGTACAACCATCGCACCATATGCATCGGCCAGAGCCGATATCTTTATTAATTCCGTGACGCCACCGCACCAACCGACATCGGGCTGAATTACATCGCAGCACCCCATCTCCAGCAGCATCCGAAACCCCCAGCGCGTGGCTTCGTGTTCACCTGTGTTTACTAGCATGCCGGGAGGCACTTGCTTGCGCAACGCGGCATATCCCCAATAGTCGTCAGGTGGCAGTGCTTCCTCAATCCATTTCAGACCGTGGTGTTGCGCTTGCTGTGCAAGACGCGTTGCATAATCCAGATCGAGTGACATCCAGCAATCCCACATCAACCAGAAATCAGGGCCGACCCGCTCGCGCATATCGGCCAGTTCCGCGAGGTTCTTTCTCAACCCCTCGTCACCTTCTGCAGGCGCGTGGTGCAGTGGCATCTTACCGCCGATAAATCCCATCTCTTTCGCCAGATCGGGTCGAGCACCAGTCGCATAGAACTGAAGTTCGTCACGTACCGCCCCGCCTAGCAGTTGATGTACGGGTTCACCGCGAATCTTGCCAAGTAGATCCCATAGTGCCAAGTCCACGCCAGAAATTGCGTTGACGACCAGGCCCTTTCGGCCGTAATAAACGGAACCGAAGAACATCTGGTCCCAGATCTTTTCAATATCGGTGACTTTTGCACCTTCCACGAAACGCGAGAGATGCTTTTCGACGATATAAGCTGCGGGTTCGCCTCCAGTGGTTACCGCAAAGCCAACGGTGCCATCACTCGCCTCTATTTCAACAACCAACGTCCCCAATACGTTGATGCCGAAGCTTTTTCGACTCTGCCGGTATTCTGGATAACGACTCATCGGTGTGGCGATATGATCGTCTATCCAATGATCATCACCCTGGTCGTGATAGTCGGCACCGCCACCACGGAGTGTAAAAGCGCGGATATGTTTGATGGTCGGAATTGAGGCAATCATCGGTAGCTCCGTGAAACGATAAGAACAAAGCAAATACGTCTGGTAAATACAATTTGTAACTCGACATGAGGGCCGTTCTTGAACGTCATTGCGTATCGCGCGAATTCGTCGTCCGGATTCTTCGATCAGTGTTGTGTACGCAATGGCGGAGAAATTGGTACGGCGATCTGGGGTTTGCGAATATTGATCAGCGCGATCATGACCCCTGCCAATACCGTTGTGACTGCCAGCGTGTAAAGGCCTGCAGCCGGTGAACGAAAAGCCACTTCAGCGGCGTGCTTCAAGTTCGGTGCAATAAATCCCCCTATCGCACCGAACGAATTGATCAGGCCGAAACTGGCCGCGGCAGCGGCGCCGCTAACAAATGATGCGGGAAAGGTCCAGAAAACCGGTTGCACTGAAATAAAACCGGCCGCCGCTAGACACAATGCAATAAGGGCGATCACCGGCTGGCCAATGGCGACGGATGCCGCGATGCCGGCCGCACTGATGAATAACGTGACGGCGGCTACAGAACGATGATTTTGATGCCGATCTGCGAAAGGCGGTACCAGATAGGCCGCCAATGCAGAGCAGACCCACGGAATGGCCGCGACCAGACCCACGGTGAATCCGATCTTTCGCCCCATCAGTCCGGCGACCTGGCTCGGCAAATAGAACACGACGCCGTACACACTGGCTTGTATCAGAAGATAGATGATGCACAAGTACAGCACGCGCCTGTTCAATAATGCTTGTACGACCGTTCCTGGACTATGCCCGCGCTTCGCTTGCTCTTCGTTTTCCAGCGCGGCGATCAAGGCTGAACGTTGGGCGGCACTGAGCCAGCGAGCATCACTCGGGTGGTCCACCAGATAAAAAAGCGCGGCAACGCCGACGGCGGTGGCAAGCAGTCCCTCCACAAGGAACATCCATTGCCACCCTACCAAGCCGCCATGGCCGTGTAGCTCAAGCAACATGCCGGATAGCGGGCTGCCGAATATAAAGGCAATGGGCGCTCCGAAATAAAACAATCCGAGCGCTTTGCCACGCGATTGCTGCGGGAACCAATAGGTTAGATACAGGATCACACCGGGAAAGAAGCCCGCTTCGGCGATGCCCAGCAAGAAGCGCAACACGTAAAACGAGGTTTCGCCTTTCACAAATGCCATGGCGGCGGAGATCAGGCCCCAGGTGACCATGATCCGGCACATCCAGATGCGTGCCCCCACCTTTTGCATGATCAGGTTACTGGGCACTTCCACCAGTGCGTAACCGATAAAAAAGACCCCTGCACCGAATGCGTATGCCGCGTCCGAAATACCAACGTCTGCCTGGAATTGTGCTTTTGCAAAACCAATATTCGCACGGTCAAGAAATGCCATGACATACATCAGCAGCAGGAAAGGCAGCAGCCGTCGGGTTGCTTGTCTGATGGCGCTGTGCAAATCGGGGTCACCTGCTACTGCTCGCTGGTTCATGGTGGTCTCCGCTCGATTGTTGATTAGGTAAGCCAAATAGGTCGTTTTCTCGAGTAGCTGCACTTTACCTAGTTGCTGCAATTACACGCTAATCACAAAAGTACTAAAACTGATACGATTTGCTGATCGATAAAGGACCCGACATGAACGCTTCGGTCTCGCAGATTTTGTTGAATCGACTTAGATTCAAGCACTTGCAGATGCTCGTCGCCCTCGGGGTAACGAACAACCTGCATCGCACCGCTGAAGCCTTGCATGTGTCTCAGCCAGGGATAACCCGAATGCTGCAAGAAGTGGAGGAGATGCTTGGCTGCGCGCTGTTCGAACGTCGGTCGCGTGGTATGGCACCAAATGAATTGGGCGAACAGGTTTTGCGTTTTGCAAGGAACACGTTGGCAACGGTCGAACGATTCGCCAGTGACTTCACGGAGTTTCGCGAAGGCGGATATGGTCACCTCGCCGTGGGCGCTGTGATGGGGGCTGCTCCTGATCTGGTTGTAAATGCGTTGGTCGAGATCAAGACGTTTCACCCGCGGTTGCGTATTCGCATCATGGGGGATACAACGGACCAGTTAATCGATCTCCTAGAGCGAGGCCAGATCGATGTGGCCATCGCGCGCGATGTCACGGCGGATCGACACGACAGCTTTAGTTTCGAGGCGATTGGGAACGAGCAATTGTGCCTTGCCGTGCGCCGTGGCCACACGCTATTACAAACCCGGCAGAATGAAAGATCGCTAAAAGGGTTGTGTGGCAAGTGGCCATGGTTGCTGCAGTCGGCAACGACACCCACAAGAATCGCCTTCGATCTCGCGTTGGCCAAATCGCATATCGCGTTTCCAAAAGACATTGTCGAATGCAGCTCGGTTTTCGCGATGTTACAGATGGTGCAATTGACCGATGCGATTATGTTGCTATCGGAAACGGTGGTGCGGGATCATGTGAAGTCTGGCGTATTAGGACTACTATCGGTGGAAACGGGGGCGACGCTTCCGCCTTTCGGGGTCGTCTTACGAAGAAATGAAACGCCCAGTCCGCAGTTGCGAACTTTCCTCAGGCTGTTACGTGAGATGGCCGGGGTAGCAGAGGCAAGCCATGCAGGCATGGCGCAAGTGGATCGTGCGTGACGGTGCTGTCGCGCAAGGTTTTTGTGACGCAACCCATCGTAAATCAGGTTACGGACGGAATTGCATACCCGGAGACGAGTAAAAATAACTGCACGGCTCCGTAAAGCGTAATAAATAGCGCGCCGCTGACGGCAACGATGCGTTGAGCGCGATTCCATTGCAAACGGTATCTCAGATGCCGTGTCACGAGAATGCGGTTGATACTGACGCTGCCAGCGGCAACGGCCGAGACGGTGACTGCGACGCCAGCGGACATGGCAACGGTTGCAGCAACGCCTACTTTCGGAACACCCGTCGCAATCGTTGCGATCAGCACGAAGATGGCACCGACGCAAGGCCTGATACCTGCCGCGAGCCCCAATGCACCGATATGGGATACCTTTGGAAACGTATTCGCCCACACCTGCCACGAAACATTGGCAGGCAAAGCCAAGTTGCGCGAGCGGGTTTGCACTGCCATGCCAAGGTAGCGCGCACTCGTGATGGCATTGTTTGTAGGGCGATCGTCGGCGACGCGGGGGAAGTGCACCGGCAACCGCGTCGTGCAGCAGCCGCGCCGTGTCAGCGTAGTCCATAAGGTCCATGCGCCCGACAGCATTAGCAATCCGTAGCCGACCGTTTCCAACGCCGCTGCCCGCGAGAGCACTTGCATCATACCGTGCGCGGAGAATGCAACGGTGCCGAAAACGATACCAATCGCGGACAATGCCTGCACGGTAGCGGTCCATGTACTTAATAGCAGCGCGTGCTTCAACCGGGCCTGGCGAGAGCCAATATATGCACCAACCATGAACTTGCCGTGCCCTGGTCCGAGCGCATGCAAAATCCCATAGCCAAACGACATCAGTACCAACGTCCACCAGAGCGCGGGCGATGCACCGGTTCGTAAGCGTGCCGCGGCCGATTCGATTTCCGCGTTCAAGCGCCCTTGCCAGACGATACTGAATGCCACGGCGCGTCGGATAGGTTCAGGCAATGTCATCGGGGGACTCGGCGTTACCGAGACGAATGCCGAACGCATATCTCCTTTGCTGTTATCGAATTTACGCGCTGGCGTAATGGCACCGACGGAACCTCGCTTATCCCGGTCGGACGCATCTGATGCGGCAGAAGCCGACAAGGCATCCTCGTTTGGATGTGTCGCGTCTTTCGACGTTTCAACCGGGAGACCGAACACATCAATCGCTGGCGCCGCGAAAACATCGTCGGTGCAAGTCAAGGCAACCGTCGTGAGTAACAAAATACGAAGGTCAGCGTTCGTCGGCGTACTACACATCCGATAGACGGGGTGCCGTTTAGCAAGTTCGCGCGTATGCTGGGGTTCACTACGCACACGATAGAGTCACCGCTTTTGGAATAACAAGGCCTGTAAAAATCGGATGCGCGGTATCTGCGAATGACTTGACCGTGCATCCGGCTTTCTCGCTGCCGCCGACGACTTTACCACTTGCATCACGCAATCGTATGGCTTTGTCAGGCGCGTTGCCCTCGGCTTCATAATCGACAAAGAACGATGGGTCCCAGATGCCCAGCGTCACGGTATGACCTGTGACCATGACCGGACTCGGCAAGCGGAGTGTGAAACGATAAACGACATCGCCACCCTCTATAGCAACGCGAAAATCGATCGGACCGTCCAGGCGCTGAGGGACTCCGTTGACATAGAGATGCGTGTAATACCCTACGCGCCCCAGAGAATCGAACGCTTGTTCCTTGAAAACCGCTGTTTGCGCAGCGGTTGCCGGACCGTCCTTAGGTTGGGCGTCCAACCCGATGATCTGTACCGGAAAGCCATTTGTAAACCGCCATGTCTCTGCAATGGATGCAACCGCCCGGTCTTGCATCTGGATATCCGCTGCATAGCTGACCCAGACGTGTGGATGGGCAATGGCATTGCCTGCGACACACGCCATGGCTAGGCCGATGCCGCCTAGCCAAGACAGGCGCGCATTTCGCCGTCCCGAGAAGGGACCGAAAAGCCTTGTCGAACCGCGTGTCTTAAAATGACGTACCGATTGTTGCATCACACAGAATTTTATTTCTATCGCATCATCCAGGATATTAACCGCGTTATGCACTCGAAGTGGGGAAAATCCGAAAAGTGCGTTGCATTACACAGAAAGCACCCACGGAAGCACGGTAACCCAGGCGACGATCAAGCACGGCATTTTTGATATTTCAGGCTATGATCCTCCCACTCACTTCACTGAGGACCCGTGTCCATGACCCATGCCTCGCATAACGTTACTTTCCCTAATGGCCAGTCAGTCGCGCCAATCGGCATGGGCAGTTGGCGTCTCGGGCAAGATCGGCGACCAGCAAAAGAGGAGGAATCTGCCTTACAGCTTGGGATCGACCTCGGAATGCAAGTGATCGACACGGCTGAAATGTATGGTGACGGTCGTTCCGAAATCTTGATAGGTCGCGCCATCAAAGGGCGCCGCGAAGACGTGTTCCTGGTATCGAAGGTCTATCCGTGGAATGCCACGAAACAGAAAATGACGGCGGCGTGCGACTCGTCGCTGGAACGGTTGAATACGGAGTCGATCGATCTTTACCTATTGCATTGGCAGACCGGTACACCACTGGCAGAAGTTGTCGTAGCGTTCGATGGATTACAGCGGCAAGGCAAGATTCGCGCATGGGGCGTCTCGAATTTCGACGCCGACGCCATGAAAAACTACAGGGGGTGCGGGACGGTGCTGCCTGCCTGACCGATCAGGTTCTTTACAACGCCGGAAGTCGCGGTATTGAATTTGACTTATTGAAATGGTGTACGCGGCAGGCAATGCCTGTCATGGCATACGCGCCATTGGGGAGCGGCGGTGACTTATTGCATCATCCCATGTTGGCTGAAATCTCACGGAAGTACGGTGTCACACCTGCCACAATTGCTCTCGCCTGGTCGATTCGCAATCGCAACATCATAGCGATCCCTGAATCCGGCAATGCGGTGCATATCCGGGAGAATGCGGCTGCGTTGACATTGCAACTCGATGAAGAAGACGTGGCAGCGATCGATGTGGCCTTTCCCCCGCCATCGCATAAGACCGCACTGGATATCCTTTAAAAACCAACCCGGTCGGTTAGCAAGATCCATGGTCGTCACGGATGCGACACCCGGGTGACTTTCACAAAAAGGAAATTTGCCGATGATGGACATCAATCTGCCGGATGTGGTCGCCGAAGTCAGTGCTATGTGCGAGCAATACGAAACAGCGCTCGTCGCGAACGACGTGTCGGTGCTCGACAGGCTTTTCTGGAATTCTTCGATGACGATTCGGTATGGCGCCACTGAGAACTTATATGGCTATAACGCCATACAGGCGTTTCGTGCCGCTCGGCCGAGCAACGGGCTCGACCGAACAGTCTTACGGCACGAGATCACGACCTTCGGCAGAGACTATGCAACGAGCTGCCTGGAATTTGCTCGACAAGGCGTGGTCGGCGTCGGACGCCAGACGCAAACCTGGGTCCGTACTGAAGCAGGATGGCGTGTGGTCGCCGCACACGTCAGCCAGATGCGTTAACTGATTCGAGCCGATCCGTACATCACAATGCGCGCTGCACCGTTCGGGCAGAGCCCGAGATGTCTTCGCCCACACCGGCGATTGTGTTGCAACCGCTCAAGGACAACAATGCGCCGCTCATTAGCAACAGCGCGATCAAACGCTTGGTCATACCCACCCTTCCCCTTATATCCCATGCTAGACCGTGCCCGGCGCCCGGCCTGCGCTACTGTACCGGAAAAAAAGCCGTTGGGGGCCGTGTTGCTTATTTCCGTGATGGATCAGGGTCGGCCAAGGCGGTTCGCAGTGCCCCTGGGGAATCGGTCATGACGGCATCCAGACCGAGCGCGCGCGCCTGCGCATAATTGTCGGCGCTTTCTACGCCGAACACCATCAGATGAACTCGGCCCTGTGACCTGAAGCATTGCACCGCGGCAGGTGTCCACCAATGGGCGTCCACTTTTGTCACGCCCTCACCAAGGGTATATCGTTCTATGACCTCCACGTTGCGGTGAAGTTCAATGCCGGACCACGTCCCAGCCGGCGGTGCGTCACATTGGCCATTCAGGGCCAGCCGTACAAGACGTGCGCGGGTATCATCCCGTGCCTCGAACAACTGTGCCTGCGGATAGCGCCGCATCGCGCGGGTTGCGTCAGCATCGGTTGAATACAGTCGGACCCGCTGCCATGCATGATCTTGTTCGAGCACCGCTGCCACGGCATCGACTAATGGCTGTACGGGTGTCTGTTTCATATCCAACATGATCGGCACATCCGCTGGCACCTTGGCCAATGCCTCGTGCAATGTCGGAATGCGGACCGGATGAGCCCGATAGGGATAACCGACACCATCCGACCGTCCCTTGAAGCGATATCCGGCATTCAACCGCGCGATTTGCCCGTACGGGACGTCGGCTATCGGGCCGCTCCCTTCTGTCAGTGCTGAAAGGTCTGCCGGCCGATACATGACGGGTACGCCGTCTCGAGTCACTTGAACCGTCATCCAGAGCGCGTCGGCCCCATTCTCCAAGGCACTGCGAAAGGCCTCTACCGTGTTTTCCGGCATCTCGCCTGTGCCGCCGCGATGGGCAACGATCAGCGGGTGCGCAGGCGTCGAACCGCTCGACAATATGCCAGACCTGACGCCGTAGGGCGTTACGGAATGATCGATACCACAAGCCGCAATGCCAACGGATGCCGATGCCAACATCACGATGCGCAGAAAGAAAGAAAATTGACGAAGCACAGCAATACGCATGGCGTGATCCAAGAAAAAAGGAAGGTCGATCAACTCGATCTTGGTAAGCACACTATGACGAAATAATGACATTTCTATTACAACAATCATCGGTAAGCAAGTCAGTCGGGTTGGTGCGGTATGCGCCAAATCTCGGAGTGTGCGCGACGAATCTTCGTGCATTTCCTGCAACACGGTTGCCATGCTCTGGTGGGGTTTTGCAAAACTCACGTTTATTGCTAGGATCGGACGTCCCTTTTGGCTGGATCTACCTGATGTCGTCATCCGCACCTGCTTCTGTAACTTCGCCGCCACTGCCGTTCTTGTGCAGCCCGCATTACCCTTTTGCAATGGCGTGGATCGCAGCGTTGCAGGCAGTGATGCCGAACGAGCGCATCGTGCCGTTCGCGGCATTGACTGATTTCGAAAAAGCGACATGCTCAGTGGCGATCGTAGCGAATCCAGATCCGGACGAGGTGCGCGCGTTGAGCGGGTTGCAATGGGTGCATAGCGTCTGGGCGGGTGTGGAACGCTTGGTCGCCGAACTCGACGCTGAACCCGGCGGGACAGGTGCGTCTATACAGATCGTACGGCTGATCGATCCGGCACTCGCCGAAACGATGGCTGAAGCAGTCCTCGCCTGGACGCTTTATCTGCACCGTGACATGCCCCGTTATGCGTTGCAACAGCGTGCATCACAGTGGCGGGAACACGACTATATACGCCCTGCGGCGAAAATGGTCGGTTTGCTCGGGCTTGGCGCGTTGGGCGAAGTGGCAGCGCGGCGGCTGCATGCGTCGGGGTTTCAGGTTAGCGGATGGAGTCGGCGGCGCAGGTCGATCGCTGGCGTGCGGTGTTTCGCCGGTGACAGCGAATTGCCGACAATGCTGGCACAGACCGATATCGTGGTCTGCCTGTTACCGTTGACGCCAGACACCCGGCATGTTGTCAATAGCGCTGCCCTGGCGGCAATGAAGCCGGGCGCGGGACTCATCAACTTTGCGCGCGGACCGATCGTGGACGACGCTGCTTTGCATGCCGCGCTTGATACCGGTCGGATCGGACATGCAGTGCTGGACGTATTCGCACAGGAGCCGTTACCGCCTGAAAGTTGGCATTGGCAGCACCCTAGGGTAACGGTCCTCCCTCATATTTCCGCGCCTACCGATCGTGTGAGTGCATCGGCGATCGTGGCCAAGAACATTGCCTTGTTTCGTGCTAATGGCACCATACCGCCGGTAGTAAATCGACAGCAAGGGTATTAAAAAGCGTCTACTCGTCAAGCTCTGCGACATGCCTTGGAGAATGATGCCGAATAGCAGACATCGATTGTCAGTGTCAATGTTTAGCGGCCATGATCGCCTTGTCGAACGTCCCACCATCCTTGAAATGAACGTCTTGCGCTTTATCCCAACTGCCAAATACCTGATCAATCGTAAAAGTCTTGATCGGATGGAAGGTGGACGCATATTCCTTCAGCACTTTCAGGTCACGGGGACGCAGATGATGCTTGGCGATAATTGTCTGCCCTTCCGGGGACCACAGGAAATGTAGAAACGCCGTGGCTTCCCGCCGCGTCTTGTGCCGATCAACGTTCTTGTCAACAACGGCCACCGGCGGTTCCGCCAACAGGCTTTCACTCGGATAGACAGTCTCAAATTTATCTGGCCCGAACTCTTGTTGAATCAGTGCAACCTCATTTTCAAAGGTCACTAACACGTCCCCAAGGTTTCGCTGTGCAAAACTCGTTGTCGCCCCGCGGCCACCGGTATCGAGCACCGGTACGTTATGCAGGATAGCCTGTACGAATTGCTGCGCTTGAGCATCGGACCCACCATGCTGGACCCTCCATCCCCAGGCGGCCAGATAACTATAACGGCCATTACCCGACGTCTTCGGATTCGGCAAGATGACTTGCACGCCTGGTTTCGCGAGATCGTCCCAGTCCTTGATCTGTTTTGGATTACCCTTGCGGACCAGGAAGATCATTGTCGTCGTATAAGGACTCGCGTTGTTCGGGAACGCCTTGCGCCAGTTCTTGTCAACAAGGCCGCCCTTCTGCACCAAGACGTCAATATCGCTTGACTGATTCATTGTTACAACATCTGCTTGCAAGCCTTGCAGCACCGACAATGCCTGTGGGCTGGACCCGCCATGCGACTGCTTGACAGTCACGGTTTCTCCCGTCGTTTTTTGCCAGTAAGCGGTGAACGCCGGATCGATCTCTTGATACAGCTCGCGTGTCACGTCGTAGGACACATTGAGCAAGTTGGTTTCCGCACGAGCCGTACCGGTTACGCCGATCAAGGCAAGTGTGATTGAGAAAGTGGCGCTATAGAATCGCCGTTGTCCAGTCTCCGTTATGCGCCTTACAGCCCACGCTATCGATACCTTCCTGTCGCGCATGCAAAATCTCCATGAGATGCGTTGAACCAGGGAAGATCGCGTGCTCAGGACGAGCAGCGAGTAGCCTCCCAAGGCGGATCGTGGCTGGCATGCCACTTTCAGTCTGCTTTCGACGGATGTCGATTGTCTGAAGGTTTGAACGCCACGTCAACTGTCATCGGTTCGGTGTGGTGAGTCTCCTGCCCATTCCCTATCTTGTCGTTCCACTAGTGACCTGAATGCTTGTTTGGGCTTTGATCTCTGTGTTTTAAAGTGTCATTTCTAGATGAATGCCTGTTAGTTGCAAATAAAGATGTATGCGACTGATGCCCGCTGAATTGATCGATAGCCCGAATGGACGCCGGCATCATGGGGCCTATTAGGGCAAAAATAAGCCATGTCACCACTGTCATTTTCGATCGCGCATGGAATACTGTTTGCCCTCGCACGGTGGCGAGGCCCCGGGACCGATGCGACAGACGATTTCACGTTGTCATTCTTTCGGGACATTAATTCGATGTACTATTTATATTTTTGCGATTGATGCGCTCCACCGCTATTGCCTGTTTCGTCGGGTGGATCATCAACGCTTTCCCTGTAGGCGACGCGCATGCCGATAACATGCTTCGAGCACGACCTGTGTCGGAGCGCGCGTCGTCCAAATCAGCAAGCGCGCCGGGAAAGAACCAGCCGGACTACTCGGTACGCAGCATTACCAATGCCAATCGTAGAAGCGATCGAATCCCCGGCGCATCCGTCTTG
>NZ_LAQU01000054.1 GCF_000970345.1 Robbsia andropogonis
GGTCATTGTACTGCTTGAAATTGTCGGCATCTACGAACAGTAGCGACAAGCATCCATCGCTTCGCTGAAGTCGGCTCCACTCGTTTTCGAGCACCTCATCCAGGGCACGGCGATTCTTAAGTCCGGTCAGCGCATCGGTCTGGGTCAGCTCGGTGAGCAGCAATTGCGCCTTTACCTGGTCCCGCATTGCAAACGCGAGTAGCCAGACCGCGGCACAAAACGCCACGCTGACGGCCGATGCGGAGATCCCGACAACCCACGACAACCGCCTCCAGGCGGCCAAGACGTCGTCTTCGGCCGGCGCCACCACTGCTATCAGTGGCGTCCCCGGAACGCGCTGGAACGTATAGAGGCGAAACACGCCGTCGATGGCAGACTTTGACGCATAGAATCCCGAGTCACGATTCAGCATGCGCGGAAACACCGCTGACTTCCTCGGCTCTGCTATCCGATCCATGGGGACTGGCGGATTTCTAGCCACCAGCGTCCCATCGGTCCGTACGACCGCTGTAATGCCATGAGGTCCTACATCCAGTTTTGAAAGCAGTTGGTTGAAATAGTCGACATCAATAGCCTCGATCGCCACCCCGCCGAATGACCCATCGGGGTGATTCACCCTTCTCGTGATAGCAATGGATCGTGCACCTTGTCGCGTCCGCGCCTGATAGACCGGTGACGCATAGAGCCCAACATTCGGCGACTGACGATGAACCGTGAAATAGTCCCGGTCACTGAAATCCCATGTGTGGGTGCTGGAACAGCAACCGTCGATCAAACGACCTTTATCGTCCGTCACGCCCATGCCGGTGACGTACTCGGCAGCCGTCCGGTCGAACAACAGTTCGTGACGCAACGCCGGGTCCATGGATTGAATAGCCGGCTTGTTCAGTGCGACGATCAAACCACGAAGTGCGTTATCCGACGTTTCAATCGTCCGGGCAATATTGCTGACCAGAACCGCGGTAACGTTTTTCGACGTTTCATGAGCATGCTTGACCACAGTATCGCGAGAGGCAAGCAGTGTCATCAGGCTAATTGCCAACCCAACTACTGCCAGAAAACTCCCTAATCCACCAACGATAAACGGATGTCGGCCTGCGAGAACCGCTAGTTTCTTATTAGTAAAAGAATCAAACACGATAGCATTTGCACTAAATACACTCGGTCCAACCATCGTCGTGCCGCAGTCTGGCGAGACCGCCAATTCCCCTACGGAGTAGCGCGAAACAGGGATGCCCGAGTGTCATGGATATCCGATAAGACGGTTTACGACATAAGCGGGGAAAAATATAGGCTCACGCTGCTCATCGGATACTTTATCGTCACGGTAGGAAGGGAGATCGCAGGCGCGTTTATTGTGGTGCGGTGGAACACGCGGGGAACCGACGGCGCATTGCGGGTTACTTGCATGCATTCCTGCCGTGGCAGGGGCGTCGCTGCGCGGCTTATCGCATCGATCCATATGCGGCCAGGCCGCCTACAGGAAAAAGACACGGCTCGCGGGGACCAGATGCATTGCCTCCCTCGCAAAAGCTGATCGCGGCGCCCTCACATCAAGCGTCCAGTCACATCAAACAACCAAAACACGATACTGAACCGTCACATTTGCGCCTTCATGCTGACATGCGCTACCGCACTGAAGCGATGACCGGCACACTGAACGCCCGAACAGCAAAGAGCGGGCAGGCCCCAGGAATCAAAATAGTTAACTGAAATTTCAATTTCATATTCCGTTGTACTAATATTATATTTTCTATTCCTATTTTATGTTTTTAAAAATCCGCGCATATTCGTATGCGCAAAAGAGGGCAATGAGTAAAAAAACCGATTGCCATTGAAAACGGGCAAGCCAGCCACATCTTTTACCAGTGCGGCGCGGCAGACACCCTTCTAATGCAACAACGGCTACGCTTCGGTGCGCTCGATTGAAAGCATGGCAGCAATAGTGCGCTGCAACGTTTCGAACAAGACCGTCGTCCGAGCAGGCGTATTGATATAAAAATGGTCTCCATCCATTCTGTGCCACGAGAACGCGTGTTCCGTATGGCCGTGCCAAGCGGATATCTCGTCGGCATCGACATAAGGATCGCGTTGCCCCGAAAAAACCGTGATCGGTATATCGAGCGGCGCTGTGGCGTGGTGAACGTACGTTTCCGAAAGCGCCAGATCGGCTCTGAGCGCCGGCAAGAAGAATCCCAGCAACGCGGGATTGTCCAGGATTGCCTTCGGGGTGCCGTTAAGCCGCCGCAATTCGTCAACCAACTCCGCATCAGGGAGATCATGCAACGTACGCGCCCGTCGAGAACAATGCGGCGCACGAATTGCGGAGATGAAAAGATGGCGAGGTACCGGCAAACCCTGGGCGATTAACCAGCATGACAACTCATAGCACACCAAGCCTCCCAGGCTATGACCAAAAACATGAAGGACCCGTTCAATTGCGGTCGAATCGCTTCGCCAAGTGCGGGAATCAATTGCGCGAATCTCGTAAAGGGCGGCTCGGTTATCCTGCCCTCCCGGCCTGGCAACTGTATGGCCGCGATATCGACGCTTGGTGAGAGTGCTTTCTCCCAGTCTCGAAAAGCCGATGGTCCCGCCCCGGAATAAGGGAAACAGAACAACGTCAACCCTGATCCGTTATTGCGAAAATACTTGATCCACTTATTATCCATATTGGTGACTGGCAAAAAGTTCGAATGACTCACATCGAAGAACGTCGACACGTGACACACCATCGTCTGCGCAGCGCGCATGCACAATCAAGGCCCACTGAAACAGCAAACGGAAGTACGGCTCAAGCATCAACGCGATGTTTCCCACATTCTGTGTCAGACATCAAGATTACGGGCATGCCATCGGAGCAGAGCCTCTTCTCCCGATTTTATCAAAACGTGTTGCATGTCCGAGAATGAACAAGGCAAAATCGGGCCGTGTAAATAGCGTCTTCGACATCATCTCTTTATTGCCCGAATGACGCCCCCGTATCATCCGATCAAGCGTACGGGTCAGGCAGCTTCAGTGATCGATCAGAGGAAAACATCGTCATGTACATCAAGCAAGGTGATTTCAACGACCCCCAAGTATTGGGGATACTTCGCTTACACTTGCAAGGCATGTATGCAAACTCTCCTCCCGATAGCGTCTCAGCCCTCGACCTATCGGGCCTGACACGACCTGACATCAGCTTCTTCACAGCATGGGAAGAAGCTGCGTTACTCGGTTGCGGCGCATTGCGCGAACTCACATCGTCGCATGGCGAAATCAAATCGATGAGAACGCTTCCGGCCCATGTTCGAAAAGGTGTCGCATCGTACATGCTGGATCATCTGCTTTCAATCGCACGGACACGCAACTATACGCGCGTGAGCCTTGAAACCGGTTCGGGCGACGCGTTCGAGCCGGCAATCATGCTCTATTCTCGACATGGTTTCGTCAAGGGCGAACGCTTTGGAAGCTATGCGCAAACAGGATTCAACCAATTCTTCCACCTTGACCTTGGCACGACCTAGGTCCACGCCCCCCAAGCCCGCATCCATCGGCGCGCTGCCCGCATGCACGTTGCCGCGCTGGCCGGCAATGTGTCGATGCTTCACCCACCTGTCACCGATTGACTTCACAATCCCGATGCCGGACCGCATGCTCGTTCAGCACGTAACGATTCAGCCCGCATCCATTTGGTATCCGGGCATGCGTATTACGCCAACCGAAAGGACTGACATGTATTATTCCCTCGGCATCGTTTTGTGCAATGTTGCCTTCGCACCCCAGATCAACATCAATCAATGAAACGAATATGAACATTCATCATAAAACCTATTTAACCATACAAATTCACGCACGACCAATGACATTAATTTACGTATTTACTTAAGCAAAACGTGTGTGCTAGACTAATTGCATGAGTCAGTAATTAATTGATAGAAAGTTAAGGGCCCTATCAATCTACATTCGCAATCTTTAGAGTTATCAAGCGATCCATTTCATGTGTAGTGATCATTCGTTTGAATTGTAATATTGCGTTAAATAATATTGGCTAACCTTTCCACCCTTCTCTGAAGAGGTGGATTAAGCTCTGTGCTATCGGGCAAAGATGCGCCCGGGATACAAAGCCACGATGCTTGGTCAAGCTGCATAGCGTATGCCTTAAATCAAATCGTCATCCATGCACGGCGCTTGTGATCCAACAATGACTACGCAGATCATTGCATCATCTACAGCTTAGGCTGCGGTTTCGGCCGGATATCTGCGAAATTCGAACATGATAATCGTATCCACTATCTTGTTTGTCACATATTGCGTTGCTGCGTCTTGTTACCGGTCTGTAGAACGACAGGGCAATTTTCACGCCCCGAGGTTCAAGAATGAAAATTGGAATGTATTTGCTGGGAAAGATGTAAAGAAATTGTATGTCGCACATCTTTGTTGTTGAAAGTGCTTTTTATTGGACAACCCAATGCTTTATTTCAACTATCGATCCATACCCGAATTCGGCAAATGCAACGCCGAGGAAAAGCATCGCGTTTGGCATTATTCGATGAAAAAAGCCATGCATGGCAAGATTCTATTTTATCAATTACTGTTAATCGTGCTGCTTTCCACGCCGCTGATTTCGATCTCATCAGGCGTCGTGCACGAGCATTTCCCGAACCCGTTGCTCTCGATACCGCTCAGTTATCTGATGGGGGTGATCATTATCTGGCTCGCCATACAGATATCAAAACTCACGCTGCTCAACGTATTACGCAAGGAGGTCGCGCGAACGATGGCGACCTATGGAACGAACGTTCCTCATCTCGAGTCCGGATACTCGTGAATGCAATCGTGAATCTTGACCAACCGAAGGAGTGTCCCATGATCGATAGATCGACGTGGAGCGAACGATACAAAAAAGGACTGGCCGCGATCAAGGCGCTAGAGCCGGACAACGGCGACCTCGTCCTGAACAAGCTGCGAGAGGTCTCACCGGGTTATCACGATATCAATGTAGAGATGTACGGTGATTTCTTCGGCGATGATCGACTATCGATCAAGACGCGTACCTTGATTACGCTGACGACGCTTGCCGCGATCAACGCCTATCCCGGACTGATCGAATTCCACGCGAAGGCAGCGCTCGAGGTCGGGTGGCAGCCTGACGAAATCTTTGCCGCGCTCGAACAGAACTCGCTGTTCGCGGGCTTTCCTTACGCGATCAGTTCGATCTATACCGTACGTGAACTCTTCATCAAGCTCGGTGTAATCGACGCTAGGCCGCGTAGCGAATAACTGCGACAACACATTGCAAGACCGAATAAGGAACCCTGCATGAACATCGTCGGCATATCGGCTCACTATCACGACGCGGCATGCTGCATTCTCGTGAACGGCAAGCTTGTTGCGGCAGCGGAAGAAGAACGGTTCACGCGTCTCAAGCACGATCCGTCCATTCCGCAGCATGCTTTTCGTTACTGCCTTGATGCGGCGGGACTCGATATCACGGATATCGATTGTGTCGCGTATTACGAAGATCCAGTAAAGAAACTCGAACGCCAGCTCTGGATGACACTGCCACATCTGAGCGTCCGACCTGGCCTGTCGTTCCGCAAGCAGGCAGATCCGGCAAACGTGACCCGGGATATCCGTGACGTTCTGGGTTTCGAGGGTCGCATCGAATACTTCGAGCATCACCGCTCCCATGCCGCGTCGGCCTATTATTATTCAGGATTCGACAATGCCGCGGTATTGACAGTGGATGGCGTGGGGGAGTGGAACACGATGTCGTTCGCCCGGGGTCAGGGCAGCGACCTGAACTTGCTTGGCACGGTTGATTTTCCGCATTCGATCGGCTTGCTTTACAGCACGATCACCGCTTATCTCGGTTTCGAGGTCAACGAGGGTGAATACAAGGTCATGGGGCTGGCGCCCTACGGCAAACCGACGCTGGTCGAACCCATGTCCCAATTGGTTCGGCGCAGCGATGGCGGGCATTTCGAGCTGGATCTCCGGTACTTCTCCTTCGTCGGCGAAGACGTGATGTTCAGCGGCGCGCTGGTGTCGCTGTTCGGACGGCCCGCCAGGCAACGAGGCGCGGCGCTGGACCCCTTTCATTATGACGTTGCACGCAGCTTGCAGCATGTTCTCGAAAGTTTGCTGCTCGAGAAGGTCCGCTATCTGCATGCACTGACCCCTTCCGATAACCTGTGTCTCGCAGGCGGCGTGGCGCTTAATTGCGTGGCAAACGGACGGATCCATCGTGAAGGTCCATTCAAGAACGTCTTCGTGCAACCTGCGTCAAACGACTCAGGTTGCGCATTTGGCGCCGCGGCCCTTGGCCACGTCCTGCTGACAGGCGAAGCACCGGACTTGGGAAAGCTCAACCATGTCTACCTCGGCAGTGCCAATTCGGGAAGCGACGTCGCACGCCTTCTGGAAAATTCGCCGGCCCACTGGCAATCGTTTACCGGCAAGGAAAATGCCCTTCTCGAAGCAGTCGCATCCCGGCTCGCCGACGGCAAAGTCATTGGCTGGGTCCAAGGATCCATGGAGTTCGGCCCACGTGCACTAGGTGCCCGTTCGATTCTCGCCGATCCACGCGTCCCGGACATGCGCGAACGGATCAACAAGGCCGTCAAGAAGCGGGAGGGATTTCGTCCGTTCGCACCGTCTGTGCTGGCGGCACATGCGTCACGCCATTTCGATATCGATTACCCGTCGCCGTTCATGCTCGAAACGTGCCAGACGCGTTCCGAGCTTGATTTGCCGTCCATCACGCACGTCGACGGATCGGCCCGTGTCCAGACCGTCGATGAATCGATCAGTCCACGCTACGCCAGGTTGATAGAGTGCTTTTATCGGAAAACCGGGTGCCCTTTGTTGTTGAACACGTCCTTCAACCTGAAAGACGAACCCATTGTGCGAACCATCGAAGACGCGCTGATTTGCTTCCTGCGCTCCGCCATCGACTGCCTCGTGATCGAGGATAGGTTGATTGATCGAGACGGTGTGCCGGAAACCTGGCTGAGACGATTTGACAATACGGCGCCAATCGTATCGTCAGGAATCGCGCATAACGTCTACAGTTTCATCTAAGAGTCGAGTACAGTGATGACGAGTTCTCCAACATTGATTCGATTAGCTAAACTAATCAAAGATAACAGCGATGCAACCGAGATCATCGATCTCGTGAAATCGCTTGTATTGGCCGGGACGGCAAGCGCAACGCGGCGCCCTGCAACCGTTGAGGATGCAACGCCGGACGCGATTGGCTGCTGGCAACGCGTGCCGAACAACCCGCAGCGATTCGAGCGCGTCAAGGACCCGCACGGCGTCTGGCGCACGTGGGCCGATGTTGATCGCATCGAACCCGACCCATCGGCACGGCGTGTCATATTTGTTGGTGAATCCGCCGGGCGCGGTTTCTTGTACGATCCTTATCTGACACCGGCGGGCTTGCTACAGAAGCATTTCGATACCGCTACGAACACGCCCGTGCAGGTCGTGGATCTTGCGCGGACGAACATGAGCTTCACCGAAAGCGTCGCCGTGTCGCGTCAGGCCGCGGCGCTGTTCCAGCCAGATGCGCTGGTACTTTTCGTCGGAAACAATTGGTTGTCGGCCGGCGATATCTTCCAGTACGTCGATCTGGTTGCGCTTTCCTCGGCCTTGCGTATCGACGGTTTCGCGGCGTTCGTGGCCCAGCTGGAAAGTGCACTCGATACGCTGGCGTCGCGCCTTGTCGCCACGCTCTCGGAGATTCGCACGTCGTCCGGGACGAAGGTCGTGCTGATCATCCCTGAATTCAATTTACGCGATTGGAAACCCGGTTTCGAGAATGCGCCCCCATTCCTTTCCGGAGAAAATCTCGCGGCATGGGAAGCGCGCCGGATCCAGGCGGAAGCGGCTTTGGATGCCGAAGACCACAACCGCGTCGTGGCACTGGCGGATGAGATGATCGCCTTGGACAATGGCTTCGCGCCGCACAGCCTATGGCTCAAAGGACAAGGGGTGCTCCACGCCTCCGGTGCCGCAAAAGCGCGCATCTGGCTTGAGAAAGCGCGGGACATGGCCGCCATCCTGCCGGTGCCTCAAGCACCCGGCGTACACTCTCGCGCGATCACCGCGATGCGTCGCCTGGCCTACGACGTTGGCATCGGCATCGTGGATCTGCCACAGTGCTTTGCTGAAGCCGACGGCAGTTCCTTGCCGGACCGGAAGTACTTTCTCGACTACTGCCACCTGACCGAACAGGGCATCGATACGTTGGCGCATCATGCGGCACGCGCCGTGGCAGATGCCTGGCATGATGGGAAATCGACCTCGACGCCGACAGCCACCTGGAAGCCAGTCCATGCGCTATCGGCGCGCGCCCGTGCAAGTGCGATGTTCCTTGCCGCGATTCATAACGCCAATTGGGGACAATCCGGCAACATCGTCCGGCATTGGGTCGACCTTGCAATCGACACGGCACCGGACGACGCCCGTCGCTGGTTTCAATGTTTCCTGAAATTCGAAACGAGCCTGCAACCGCGCTGGACGCATTCCGCATTTGACGAATTGGATATCGCACAAATCGAGCGATATATGGGATTCAAGCTGAATCCCCATCTGGCGGACCACGAATTAAAACGCGCGATGGTCGATGCGCTTCGGCGTCATGGGGACACGGACGCCCTCGATACATGGCATGCACTGTTGTTCGACGTCTACCTGCAACCAGGCAGCGCGCAGAATCTGTTACAGCCGCAACACGCCGCACGGCATCACGCAGCGCTCCGCCCATTCCACGAAAACCCGGCCTACTTGCAGTCCGTTTCAGCAACAACCGAGTTCTTCTTCGTCGCGGATGGAGGCCGCGATGGCGTTCTGCGATCCGTGGTCCGCACACCACGCGGCCTTGCCGGTCCGGGGCGTTGTACGGTGAATGTCAACGGCAGCGAGACAGCCACGATCGATGTAGCCAGCACGTGGACACGCGGGAACACCACGATTCCGGCGCATGCATTGAAGCCCGGCGTCAACCGCTTGTCGCTGCATTGGCCCGCGCCCTCTCGCGTCGACGATACGTTGATTGATCGCGCTGCGAGGAATCTGTCGTTGCAACGTGGGCCAGAAGTATTTCACGTGTACGGACAGGTTCACCAACTGACACTGCGGTCCGTGGATTCGGCCGCTTGAATCCGCGAGACCTCTTCGGAGCGCACCATGTCCATGCTGTCCCGTATCATCGCGCTGCCCCCCGTGGCGCGGCTGATTCTGATTTTCCAGCTGCTCATCAATGCCGGCAGCTTCATGGTGATTCCCTATCTTGCCGTCTATGTCGTCAAGGACATCGGACTGTCCGTTGCCTTTGCCGGCGTCTTGCTCACCGTCAAGTCCGCCTGTCAACGTGGATTGATTCTCTATGGTGGCTATGTCGCCGATCGGCACGGGGAGTTCGTGGCGATCGTGTTCGGGAATCTCTTTCGTATCGCCTCCTATGTCGGACTCGCGCTGTTTCGGCAAGACAGCGCGCTCCTCGTCAGCGCGGCAATGCTTGGAGGCAGCGCGGCACTATTCATCCCCGCTTCGAAATCGGTGCTGGCGAAGGTCGTCCACGACGACCAGTTGCACTTCGCCTATGCGACGCGCAATGTATTCAACAACCTCGGCGTCGCAGTGGGCGGCGTCCTGGGCGGCGTACTGATCCGGATGTCTCCCGAAGTCATCTTTCTCGTCGCCGCCGGGATTCAGGCTGCCGTACTGCTGTTCTTCGTGATATCGAGTCGCAAAGTAGATCGGTCGAAAGGCGACCGGCCGCAGCCATCACGCCAGACACCCGCTTATGCGTTTTCCACCGCACTGCGCGAGATTCTTTCGAGCAAGACCTTTCTCGCGATGTCGGCAGTGAACGTCGTTTTCTACGCCATCTACATTCAGCTCGAATTGACGCTGCCACTGCACGCGAACCAGACATTCGGAGTCGCCGCGTCCGGGCTTATCTTCACGATTAACGCGGCGGTGATCATCGCCCTGCAATTGCCGCTCACCCAGTGGCTCAGTCGGCGCTACTCCGACAGCGCGATGCTGGCGATGGGCTTTGCGCTCGTGGCGGCGAGTTTCGCGGGATTCGCCACGTTGCCCGGCTTTGCGTCGTTCGGCCTCATGATCGCCGTGTACACGATCGGCGAGATGGTCATCGATCCGACGATCGACACGGCCGCTAACCGTTCGATCGCACGCACCTACGCCGGTACCGTGTTCGGCATGTTGGGCCTGACCGCGCTCGTCGGTTCCTTGCTGGGCGGCACACTGGGCGGCGCACTGTATGCACAGATCGCCAGCAAATCGTCGTACTGGGTCGGCTTCTCGATGATCGCCAGCGCGGCATGCCTCGTACTTGCCGGCACCATCCTGCGCAGGCGACTGGCATTCGCCAGGCAATCGGACGGTGCGGCATGAACGGTACGACGTCCTCATATACGGCAACCACGTGCAACGCGCCCTGCCCTTTCTTCCATGCGACTGCCTTTGCGTAGTACCGGAGCATGATAATGACTGTCTTTGAATCCACGATGCGTCGGTTCGACGAGCTGCACAACTTCGGCGAGTGCCTGCGTCACTGGTCCGCCGTGAAACCGGACGACATCGCTTTCCGTTTCCTGACCGACGGCGCCGAAGCCCTGCTTACCTTTGCGGAATTGGACCGACGAGCCGATGCTATCGCCGAGCGGCTCCGACGCGCATGCCCGAACGGAGAGCCGGTGCTCCTGCTCTATCGCCCCGGGCTCGATTTCATCGCCGCCTTTTTGGCTGCCTGTACGCCGGCTGCCCGGCCGTTCCCGCCTATCCGCCGTCGGGTCGCGCGGCGCGACAGAACCGCCTTGCCGCCATCATCGACGATTGCCAGGCGGCCGCGATCCTGACGAGCGACGACCTGATCGATGCGATCCGGGAAGAGATCGCGCCAACAAACGCGAAGAGCATACCAACGGTCATCGGCACCGACACATTGACGACCACGTACGGTAAATCGGCCATTGCCACACTGCCGGCGAGCCCGCTGGCCTTCCTCCAATACACCTCGGGCTCGACAGGCAAGCCCAAGGGCGTACGCGTCACGCACCGTAACTTGCTGGCAAACGAGAAAGCGATTCGCGACGGTTTTCAGCACGGCCCAGACACGGTCTTCGTCGGCTGGTGTCCCCTTTATCACGATATGGGACTGATCGGGAACGTGCTGCAACCGGTCTACCTCGGCATCCCGTCGACGCTGATGTCGCCATTCGAGTTTCTGCAGCAGCCCGTGAAATGGTTACGCGCGATTTCGACCTATCGCGCGACCACGAGCGGCGGCCCCAATTTCGCGTATGAGTTTTGCGCGACGCGGATCAGCGAAGCCGACAAGGCCGGTCTCGACCTGTCATCCTGGCGCGTCGCGTTCAACGGCGCGGAACCGGTCCGGGCGTCGACGCTAGAGAAATTCACATCGGCATTCGCCGACCATGGATTCAATGGCAACGCGATGTTTCCCTGTTACGGGATGGCCGAGACGACGCTGTTCGTATCGGGTGCCAAGCCCGGCGGCGGCGCGGTCACCCGGCGCTTGGACGCGCAGGATTTGCAGGCAGGACGCGGCAGCGCGCCCAAACCGGACCAGGCAGCAGTAACGCTCGTCAGCTCCGGTCGGGTGGGGGGCGATCAGCATGTCCGTATTGTCGATCCGGTCACGCTGCGTGCCTGCGCCGACGGTCGGATTGGCGAGATCTGGGTAAGAGGCGGCAGTGTCGCCGACGGCTATTGGAATCGAGAGGCCGACTCGCGCGCGCAGTTCGACGCACGCATCGTCGAAGAGGACTCGCCGCCCTATCTTCGAACGGGCGACGTCGGGCTGCTCGATGGCGAGGAACTCTATGTGACCGGCCGGCTCAAGGAACTGATCATCATCCGCGGCCGCAACCACTACCCGACCGATATCGAACAGACGGTCGAACAAAGCAATCCCGCGTTCCGGGCGGGCTGCGGCGCGGCGTTCAGCATCGACGACGGCGTCCATGAAAAACTGGTGGTGGTGCAGGAAGTACAACGTACCGCGCGCCACGCCCTGGACGCCGATGCGGCCGCGCGACAAGCCGCCGGCGCCGTTGCCGCAACGCATGGCATCCCGCTGGCAGAGCTGGTACTGGTGCAGGCCGGCGTCGTGCCAAAAACGTCCAGTGGCAAGAACCAGCGCATGCTCGTCAGGCAATCCTATCTGGACGGCACCCTGCCGATTCTTGCCCGCGCGAGGCCGGAATCGGGGACCGCACCGCATGCTGACATCCCGCAGCCCGTGGCGCTCAGCCCAGTGGATACCGTCGACGCACTGACCGAGCGCCTGCTTGCGACAATCCTTGGCGCAGTCCAAGCGGACGATGCCCGGCACGCAAAGGCGCGCGCCACGCCGCTACTGGGCCTGGGCTTCGACTCGCTGGCCCTCGTCGATCTTCAAGTGCGGCTCGCCCAGCATGCAGGCGTCGTCGTCGAGCTGGCCGACATGATGGACGACCGGCCCGTTGCGGTCCTGGCCGCTGATATTGCGCGCCGCACACTGCATGAAAAAACGCCGGACGCGCCACAGGCACTCGCCAATGCCGCGCCGCATGCGCGGCCCGGCACGACGCCAGGCACCCAGCGCTCGGAACTCACGCCCTACCAGGAAGCAATCTGGATGGCGCAACTGTGGGACCACGCGTCTCCCTGCTTCAACCTCGCGCTTCCTTTCCGCTTGAGGAACAGCGTCTCCCTCCCGCTACTCGACGAGGCGCTACGGACGCTTGTCAGTGTCCATCGCGGCTTATCGAGCCGTTTCACGCAGGATGCGGACGGCAACATCGAACAGTGCTGGATTGCGCCTTCGGACCGCCTGTTATCGGTGCATGACGTCACGGAAGTGTCGGATACCGCGTTGACGGCGCGCATCGTCGCGTTGGTGCGCCAGCCGATCGATCTCGCCGTCGGCCCCGTGTTCCGCGCGGAAGTGCTGCGCATATCACCGGACGACGTCGTGATCGTGCTCATCGCGCATCATCTCGTAGCCGATTTACGATCGCTGCAAACGGTGCTGGCGACACTCGGCGCGGCATATACGCAGCTTGCAGAAGGCAAGGCCTTGTCGATGGCGCCGGTCGAGAAAGATTATCGATCCCGCATCGCGACGCTGCTGAAAAGCCCGCGCGCGGAAGCCGGCACCCGGTATTGGGCGGAACGCCTCGCCACGCCGATCGAGTCCGTCGAACTGCCGCTCGCCTTGCCCGGCGACGCTTCGATGAACGTCCATGCGAATCCCGCTTCGGGCATGAGCCTCGACGTGGAACTAGACGATGCGCGCGTGGCGGCGCTCGATGCGCTCTGCGGCCACCAGCGCGTCACCCGAAACATGGCGTTGATGGCGGCATTCTTTGCCCTGCTGCATAGATACTCCGCCCAGCAGGACCTCGCCATCGTGACGCCCGTGGCAGTGCGGCCGGACGGCGCGTTCGACGAATGGGTCGGCTATGGGGTCAATCTGCTTGTCATGCGTATCGCCATTGAAGCCGGCCAGTCATACGCGGATGTCCTCGCCACGACAAAACAGTCCGTGACAGGCGCGCTCGCGCATAGTGAAACGCCCTTCATCGATCTTGTCAGACGCTTCGGGCAACGCAGCGCGGACGCCCGGCATCCGTTCTCCCGCGTGATGTTCGCGTATCACAACCTGAGCCAGTTGCCACAAGCAGCTGATCTCCTCGCGGGTGCGGCGGGCAAGTCATTGCAGGTCGGTGGACTTACGATGGAGAGCATCCCGGTCCCGACCGCCGCCGCGCAGACCGACCTGGCGCTTATCGCGATTCAAACCGGCGAGCGACTCGTGCTGCGCTTCGAATATGACATCGCAAAACTGGACCACGCGACGGTCGAGCGAATGGCGGGACATTTCACTACGTTGCTCGATGCGCTCATCGCCCGGCCCGACGAGGCTATCGGACACCTCGGGCTGCTTACTCCGGCGGAGCGTGACCGCCAGCTTATCGACTGGAACCGGCGGACGATTCCACAACCGCCTCACGCCACGGCACACGCCATGATCGACGCAACGGCCCGGCGCTTTCCCGAACGGGCGGCAGTAAGGACCGACGCCGCGCAATGGACCTACGCGCAATTGCAAACGGCCTCGGATCGGATTGCCGCCAATCTGCAAGCGCTCGGCATACGCCACGGCGATGTCGTCGGCATCGGCGTGCCACGCGACGTGATGCTGCCAGCACACTTGCTGGGTATCTGGAAAGCGGGCGCCGCCTATCTACCGATCGATCTGAACACACCGGCCGCGCGCGTCAGCCAGATGCTTGACGACGCGGGCGTGGCCCTGGTTGTCGCACCTGCCACGCTGCGCGATGCACTCGCCGATGCGCCCTATGCCTGTATCGCGCCCGAATCGCTCACCGCAAACGATATGGCGTCCCCGGCACGCACCGTTTCCCCGCCTGCCGATGCCGATGGTCTTGCATACGTGCTCTTTACATCTGGGTCGACCGGTCGTCCTAAAGGGGTCGAGATCAGCCATCGCAACGTCCTCTCGCTGCTGTCCTGGATCGGTGAACAATATTCGTCAGACGAACTCCGCGCCGTTTTTGCCGGCACGTCGATCGCCTTCGACATCTCGACATTCGAGTTGTTCGGCCCGCTCGCGCATGGTGGCTGCGTCGTCATCGGCGAGAGCCCGATGGCAATGCCTGCCACACCGGTGACGCTGATCAACACGGTGCCCTCGGCGGCAGCCGGGTTGCTTGAAACGGGGGCCCTGCCATCCGGCGTGCGAACGATCAACCTGGCGGGGGAACCGCTGCGTCAGTCGCTGGTGGACGCGCTCTATGCGACGGGTTCGGTCGAACGCGTCTACGACCTGTACGGACCAACCGAAGACACCGTGTATTCGACCATGACGTTGCGTGAACCCGGCGGCTTCGACAGCATCGGCAAGCCGCTGCCTGGCAAGCGCGTGTACATCCTCGACGCCAATGGGCACCCGGCACCCGTTGGCGTGGCGGGCGAGTTGTTCCTGGCGGGCGACGGTCAGGCGCGCGGCTATCGTAACCGCCCCGATCTGACCGACCGCGCCTTTGTCGCGATGCCCGCGCTCGACGGCTTCGAGACGCGCGTCTACCGCACCGGCGATATCGGGCGTTTCCTGCCAGACGGCCGGATTGTCTTGTCCGGCAGGCGAGATCACCAGGTAAAGATCCGCGGACATCGTGTCGAACTTGGCGAGATCGAGACCGCGCTGCTGCGGCATCCCGCGATACGAGACACAGTCGTCGTGTTCGCGCGGCAGGACGGCGCCGAGCCGCGGCTCGTTGCCTACCTTGCCGGTTCCGGCGACGCCGGCCTGACGGTGGATGCGGTCCGCGAATTCGCGGCGTCGATGCTGCCGTCATACATGCAGCCCTCTGGATACGTCTTCCTCGACGCGCTGCCACGCAACGCGAGCGGCAAGGTGGACCGCGCCGCGCTGCCGCCCTTCGATCCGGACTTCGCGCAATCGGCAGCGGCGCCGGTCAACGAGACGCAGCGCGCCATCCTGGCCATCTGGGAAGAGGTGCTCGGCTTCAGCGGTTTTGGTATCCACGCCAACCTCTTCGAGATCGGTGGCCATTCGTTGCAGGTCATCCGCATCCTCGCACGCTGCAAGGAGGCATTCGGTGTGGAAATTCCGATGCGGGAGGTTCTCGAGCGCGCGACGGTCGCGGATCTCGCCGCCTATCTCACCCTGCTAGCGGCGCGTTCCGGCGCCGCTGACGCGCCCGGCACGGACCGGGAGGAGATTTTGTTTTGAGCACGGTAAGCTTCGTAGCCAACCTACAGCAACGCGGTATCCGCCTTTATGCAAAGGCCGGCAAACTGGCCGCGGATGCCGCGCCCGGTGTGCTGACGGCGCCGCTGATCGACCAGATTCGCAGCCGCAAGACGGAAATCCTCGACCTCCTGCATGGGCTCGATGCGCATGCGGCCTCGCTTGACGACGCGGATCCCACCGGCGCAGCAGCGTGCGAGGACAGACACGACACCGCACGCAACGACGGGAACGCCTTCGACAGCGACGCGCACGCGGTGACGCGCCTCTCGGACGGACAGCGCCAGATGTGCCTGGCGAACGCACTGCCCCACCATGCCAGCTACCACATGCCGGCCCTGTTCGCGATCGATGGGCCGCTCGACACCGACGCATTGACGTGTGCATTCGCGGACGTATTCCGCCGTCACGAGACCTTGCGTACCCGCATCGTGGAGCAGGGCGGCGAGCCTGACGCTCGCATCGATGCGTCAGCCTTCACGCTCCCCATCGCGACCATGACCGAAAACGCCGCGATGACGCTGGCACGCGGCGATGCCGACCGACGCTTCGATCTGGCAACAGAATGGCCCTGCCGGGTCCGCCTCTTACGGATCAGCGAACAGCGGCACT
>NZ_LAQU01000055.1 GCF_000970345.1 Robbsia andropogonis
GATACGGTCACGGTCAGGGCGATGTCGCTCTGAAGCACCTCTCCGCGTGTATCAATCGACACGTGCGTCGCCGCGGCGATTTCGTGGCCCGTTACGGTGGAGAAGAGTTTGTCGTCGTACTGCCCGACACCGATGAAGCGGGAGCGCTGCAGATTGCCGAGGCAATACGTCACGAAGTCGAGCATGGTGCATCGGCCGGACCCACGGAGGCGATTGCACATTTCACCGTCAGTATCGGCGTTGCAACAGGGCGACGTGTAAGTCCATCATCGCTTGCTGAATTGACTAATGCGGCAGATCTGGCGTTGTACGCGGCCAAACGCAATGGTAGAAATGTCGTGTATTCCGCACGCGATCTGATTGCACCGGTTCAGCTTCAGGCCTGATGGTGACCGTCCTCATGCGGTGACCGCGCGTTTGCCCGGAACCTACGCCGGTAACGCAGCCAATTCTGGCCTATGATCGAAGAACGGACTTCCGTTGTGCCAGCATGACAATACTTGTCCGTGAGTGCACTTACGCCGTTATCGTGGGCAGACAACGAAGTTTTTCATCCTGTTGGAAAAGTCTATGTCTGTTATGCGCAGCCCCCTGATGGCCGGCTTGGCGTCCTTATTTCTATTTTCGGTGCCGTTCGTTCGCTCGCTCCATGCGCAAGACCGCAGGACCGTGCTTGAACCGATGTTTCCCTCACACGTTTGCGCCGCGCTTACCGCGGGCCCCGCTGCTGAACCAAAGGACGATACATCCCGTCTTCAGTCCGCTATCGACAATTGTCCCGACGGTGATGCTGTTCGACTGCTGGCCGATGCCAAAGGTAACCGGTTTTTCAGTCGCCCACTCACCATGAAGTCCGGCGTGACACTCTGGCTTGACCGAGGCGTGGTGCTCACCGCCAGTAGCGATCCGCGTAATTACGATCGGGATGGGCGGTGTGGCACTATTGACGCGCGAGGAGACGGTTGTCGTCCTTTTATCCTGTTCGACCGTACACGAGGGGGCGGTATCGTCGGTGACGGCACGATCGATGGGCAGGGAGGAGTGCCGCTGACCGGTCAAGTCGAAACGTGGTGGCAACTCGCCCGCCGAGCGCAAAGAGAAGGCGGCAAACAAAACGCACCACGCCTTATCCAGGTCGATCACGCCCGCGATATCACTTTCTATCGCGTGACCCTGCGCAACGCGGCAAATTTTCATGTGGCCATGAACGATGTCAAGGGCGCGACGTTTTGGGGCATTCGCATCGACACGCCTGCCAATGCGCGCAACACGGACGGCATCGATCCCGGCGCTTCCGAGGACATCACCATTGCACATGACTTCATTCGCACCGGCGACGACAACGTGGCGATCAAGGCTGGCCGTGGCGGTGCGACGCGCCATGTCTCGCTGCTCGACAATCACTTTTACTGGGGGCATGGGATGTCGATAGGCAGCGAGACGGTCGGCGGCGTCAGTAGCATTCTGATTCGCGATCTGACGCTCGATGGAACCACCTCGGGCCTGCGAATCAAGAGCGACGGCAGTCGCGGGGGGCAGGTGAGTGATGTGCTGTACGAGCACGTGTGCATGCGCGACAACCGCCGTCCGATCGATTTCGACACGCGTTACGATGTCGGGGCGCAGGGTGGGGCCATACCGGTCTATCGCGATATCGTCCTGCATGACGTTATCGGGGACGCGGGCACGTTGGTGATGCGTGGCTACGACGCGGCCCATCCCATGAGCGTCATGCTGGACGGCGTTCACTTTGCGTCGGATGCGCGCTGGGAGATCGCCAATGCACAACTTTCGATAGGCGCGGGTGGTGTATGGCCCCCACCATCAGGGGGCGCATCGATGCTGGATGAAAGAGATCATGCGCGCTGCGATGACCGTTGGGTCGCGTTTCCGTCGTCTCAATAACCCTATCCCGAGATAGGCCGTGACGGATGCAAACGGTTATTGCCGCGCAACATGAAGCGCTACGACGGTGGGGTATCCGTACTCAGCCAGACAGGTTGACCGTGACCGCATCCCGGATCACATGACATCCATGATCCGGGCGCTGCAGTGACCGGCGCCTGCAGGGATGGTTTAAGCCGGTATGGTCACTGTCAGCAATTAAACTGCTTACGCAAGATCGAATCGATCGAGATTCATCACCTTCGTCCATGCCGCAACGAAGTCACGGATGAATTTTTCCTGTGCGTCCGCGCTTGCATAGACTTCCGATATCGCCCGAAGTTGGGCATGTGCTCCAAAGATCAGGTCGACGCGCGTACCGGTCCATTTTCGCTCCCCGGTGTTACGATCACGCCCTTCGAAAACGTCCCGCGCCGATGAGAGTGGCTTCCATTCCGTACCCATGTCGAGCAAGTTACAGAAGAAGTCATTGGTCAGTGTCTCCGGCCGGTCGGTCAGCACGCCATGCGATTCCGGGCCTGCTTTAACGTTCAAGACGCGCAAGCCGCCGATCAACACCGTTAGCTCCGGTGCCGTCAATGTCAGCAACTGCGCCCTGTCGATCAGCAATGCTTCGGCAGAAGCGCGGTATTTGCCCTTTAGGTAATTACGGAAGCCGTCGGCAATCGGTTCCAGCGCCGCGACGGATTGGACATCAGTCTGGTCCTGGGTCGCATCCGTGCGACCTGGGGTGAAAGGTACGCTGACCGGGTGACCGGCGTTCTTTGCGGCCTGCTCGACGGCGGCGCTGCCGCCCAACACGATGAGGTCCGCCAGCGAAATCTTCTTGCCGTCGGCCTGGGCGCTATTGAACGCGCTCTTGACGTCTTCGAGGACCGTCAGCACCTTCGCCAGCTGCTCCGGCTGATTCACCGGCCAATCTTTCTGCGGCGCGAGGCGAATACGTGCGCCATTGGCGCCGCCCCGTTTGTCCGATCCGCGGAAAGTGGATGCAGATGCCCATGCGGCCGATACGAGTTGCGAAACCGACAGTCCCGACGCGAGGACCTTCTGCTTAAGCGCGGCAATGTCCTGCTCGTTCACCAGCGGGTGATCGACCGACGGAATCGGGTCCTGCCAGATCAATTCTTCAGCGGGGATTTCCGGCCCGAGATAGCGGGCCCGTGGTCCCATATCGCGGTGCGTCAGCTTGAACCAGGCACGTGCGAAGGCATCGGCGAGCTGATCCGGGTTGTCGAGAAAACGTCTCGAAATTTTCTCGTAGGCCGGATCGAAGCGCAACGCGAGGTCGGTAGTGAGCATCGTCGGTCGCAGTTTCTTCGACGAATCATGCGCATGCGGGATTATTTCGCCGGCACCCTTGGCAACCCATTGATGCGCCCCGGCGGGACTTTTCGTCAGTTCCCATTCGTACTTGAACAGGTTCTCGAAGAAACCGTTGCTCCACTTCGTCGGCGTGGTGGTCCAGGTGACTTCCAGGCCGCTGGTGATCGTGTCGCCGCCCTTGCCGGTGCCAAAACTGTTCTTCCAGCCCAGCCCCTGGTTCTCCAGATCTGCCGCCTCGGGTTCGGGGCCGACGTTGTCCGCGGGGCCCGCGCCGTGTGTTTTGCCGAACGTATGACCGCCGGCGATCAGCGCGACCGTCTCTTCGTCGTTCATGGCCATACGGGCGAACGTTTCGCGAATGTCATGCGCCGCGGCAAGCGGATCCGGGTTGCCATCGGGCCCTTCCGGGTTGACGTAGATCAGGCCCATCTGCACGGCACCCAACGGATTCTCCAGGATTCGCCCGTTGTTGTCGCGGCTGACCTCTTCGCCATGCTTTTCTTCATCGGCGACAATCACGCCGCCGTCGCCGTACTCGCCGGTCGCTCCTTTACCATAGCGCACATCACCGCCCAGCCAGGTTTTCTCATTACCCCAGTAGACGTCTTGATCCGGTTCCCACGTGTCCTCGCGCCCGCCCGCGAAGCCAAAGGTCTTGAAACCCATGGTCTCCAGCGCAACGTTGCCAGTGAGGATCAACAGATCCGCCCATGATATCTTCTGGCCGTACTTCTGCTTGATCGGCCAGAGTAGGCGGCGGGCCTTGTCCAGGCTCACGTTGTCAGGCCAGCTGTTGAGGGGCGCGAACCGTTGCTGGCCGCGCCCGGCGCCACCGCGTCCGTCGCCGATGCGATAAGTGCCCGCGCTATGCCATGCCATGCGGATAAATAGCGGACCATAGTGGCCGAAGTCTGCCGGCCACCATTCCTTTGAATCTGTCATAAGGGCCGCGAGGTCCTTCTTCACAGCCGCCAAGTCAAGGCTCTTGAATGCCTCGGCGTAGCGGAAGCTGCTGTCCAACGGGTTGGCCTTGCCTGAGTGCTGGCTGAGCAGGTCTACGCGCAGTTGCTTCGGCCACCAGTCGCGGTTGGTGGTGCCGCCGCCAGCGGCATGGTTGAAAGGGCATTTCGCTTCGCTTGACATCTGCCATCTCCTTGCGGGTTAACCATTTATGGGTTCCGATTACCTGCCCTCGAGCGTGAGACTTCGACGCTGGAAGGGCAAGCCGGCAACGCGTTTTACGTTAAATTTCACGCGTCCCCATCGGGCGTGCTTGAGTGCGAGGCTTCCGCCCGAATACCCTGTTTCGTATCAGTGAAATACCACGCGCATCGCTTCTGCTGGACAATATATCGGAGAGTGATGGCAAATTGAATGTGAATCTCGCTATCGATTGATAGTGCCTGACTATCGATTGCAGGGCTGCGTTAAAGTTTTGTTATGCGCATTGCCAGCGTTCGTGCGGCTGAGTCAGTAGCGGCGATTGCCCATAACGGCATCGGGTGCGCTCTGACCCGTGATGGCGATCATTTCACTTCCGCGCATGGAATGGTTCGTGTGTAGCGCGGTAAAGGCGATTGAATGCTTGGTGTGCTTGTACCCGTGCAATCGCCTCTCGCCGGGGCGCTCGCATCGCATAAGCGCTTATGTGGTTGCCAAGTCCCTTTTTGGTAATGGCAGATTAGCGGTGCGATAGTCCTGCAGCGAGCACGCCGTCGATACAAATCTGCTCATCTTCGTCGCCCGTGCCGCCGCTCGCACCCATTGCGCCGAGCACCGTGCCATTCGCTGAGGTGATTACGATCGCGCCGGTCTGCGGCACGAACTTCCCGCCGGACGTTGCCGCGAGTGCGTTGAAAAACGCCGGGTTTTCTTTCGCGCGCTCCAGCAACGTGCGAGAGGCAACGCCCATGCCCCATGCGGCGGCGGCTTTTCCATGAGCGATGTCGATACGTAAGGCGGTCGCGCCGTCCTCGCGATAAGTCAGCTTGACGAGGCCAGCCTCGTCAAGCACGACAACCGCCATCGGCCGAAACTTATTGTTGCGTGCACTGACGAGCGCCTCGGCAGCAATCTTTTGTGCGATATCTAGCGACAGGGTTTCCATTTTTTTACCTTCGGACAGTACTGGTTGCATATTGATGTATGGACAGGCGGTGCGCTACGGGTGCGCGTCGCCTGGCGCAGCCCTCTAGCTTAGATGAAATCGCTTACCAGCACGAAAAGGTACATGAAATATTAGCGTCTGCGTATGACGTTCCAGTGAGGACACGAGAGGCGCGGGCAAATGTACTGTTGTGTTTGTCGGTCGCTCTTGTCGTCGCTGGCCATGGGTTGAGCGGTAAGCGGGTCCAACCCCGCGCGGGTAGCTGATAGCGCGAAAGGGTGTGAACGGGTTCATGGTCGACATTTGGGACCAGGCCGTCCCATGCGAGCCAATATGCAAGGCCGTGCCGCAAAGAGAGCAGCTAGGCGTGATGCGCGAGCGCGCGTCACACCATCTCCGTGATCTAGGACCTGAGATCTGTCTGTCGACCGCGACAGCTTGCACTGTTGGGTCTTATCGGGCAGCACAGTCCGGAAGCACGCGTTCGAGAATGCGCATCGCTTCGTCAAACACAGCCTTTTCGATGGTCAAGGGAAAAAGGAACCGGATCACGTTCGCGTGTTCGCCGCAGATAAGCAGCAAAAGGCCCTGGGATAAAGCCGCGGCTTGAACGCGTTTTGCAAATGCGGCGTCGGGCGTGTATTCGTCGCCAGGGGTGCAGAACTCGACGGCGATCATTGCGCCCGGGCCGCGAATGTCGGCGATGTGCGGGACGCAGTCCTTCAGCATCGTCAGCTTTTGTTTCAAGAGATTTCCGAGCTCGGTTGCACGCGCGCATAGATGCTCTTCATCTATGATGTCTAGCACCGCGTGCGCGGCGGCCACCGCGAGCGGATTACCGGCATACGTCCCGCCCAGGCCACCTGGCGCCGCTGCATCCATGATGGCCGCGCTTCCGACCACCCCTGACAGTGGCATGCCACCGGCAAGGCTCTTGGCAATGGTGATCAAATCCGGTACGACCTCATGGTGCTGCATCGCGAACAATTTCCCGGTTCGCGCGAAACCGGTTTGCACCTCATCGGCAATCAGCAAGATGCCGTACGCGTCGCAGATTTCGCGCAAGCCGCGCACGAATTCGGGAGGTGCCGGATTGAAACCGCCTTCGCCTTGCACAGGCTCGAAAATGATGGCCGCTACGCGCTGCGGATCGACATCGGCCTTGAACAGGTAGCGCAATGCCTTAAGTGATGCCTCGGTGTCGATGCCGGCCGTCGCATTCGGAAACGGCACGTGATACACATCGCCTGGGAAGGGGCCGAAACCGATCTTGTACGGGGCCACTTTTCCAGTGAGCGCCATGCCCATCATGGTGCGTCCGTGAAAACCGCCTCCGAATGCGATCACGGCTGTCCGCCCGGTTGCCACGCGGGCGATCTTGACGGCGTTCTCCACCGCTTCGGCGCCTGTTGTGAAGAAGGCGGTTTTCTTCGCAGCCTTGCCTGGCGCGCGCGCGTTGATGCGCTCCGCCAATTCCACGTATGACGCATAGGGCACGATCTGGTAGGCGGTATGCGTAAAACGGTCCAATTGCGCGCGCATGGCTGCGACGATCTTCGGATGGCGATGGCCGGTGTTCAGCACGGCAATGCCCGCCGCAAAATCGATAAAGCGGCGGCCCTCAACGTCCCATAATTCCGCGTTGCACGCCCGATCGGCGTAGAAATCGCACATCACGCCAACGCCACGTGGCGTGGCGGCATCTTTACGGGCGTGCAAGGAGGCATTGCTGATAGTCATGATCTTGTCGAAGCTGAACTGGGCAAAGGGCGGCGCATGACAAAAAAGCATGTCGGCACGGATTGATGGGCAATATAATCAGCAATGGCTCTTTTAAAAAGAGCCATTTTAAAATAAAAATAGGAGCCAATGAATGAAGGCGGCACTGCTGACCGAGTGGCTGGTGCAACGTCTCGACCGTCGTGAAGGATCGCCGCTGTATCGGCAGTTGCACCGCCTGTTGCAGCAGGCCATCCTGACGCAAACCTTGAAAGCGGGGACGCGGTTGCCGTCGTCACGCGTGCTGGCGGCGGAGATCGGTCTTGGACGTAATACGGTCACCCAGGTGTACGAGCAATTGACGCTCGAGGGCTACGTCAGTGCGGCAACTGGGCGAGGCACTTATGTCGCTGATACCTCTCCGGACCAGATCGATGGTGTGACGGCAAATGCCGCGGATGCAGTCGATCATGGCGCGGCGCCTTCGGATCTGTCGTGCCGCGGTAGACGCTTGATCGACGAGGCGGGCGCATCGAATCGTCAATGGGGTGCGTTCATGCCGGGCGTGCCCGACGTGTCGCGGTTTCCGGGGCATGTGTGGACCCGCTTGCAAAACAAGTACTGGCGCAAGATGTCGCCCGATTTGCTGACGTATGCATCGGGCGGCGGCTTGCCCGCGCTACGGCGCGCGTTGGCCGACTATCTGGGGGCTGCGCGTATGGTGCAATGCAGGCCAGAACAGATCATCATCACGACGGGCATCCACCAATCGGTTGATCTGACGGCGCGGCTGCTATCGGATCCCGGCGATGTCGTCTGGACAGAGGAACCGGGATATTGGGGCGTCCGCAGCGTAATGCACGCCTGCGGCCTGGATACGCACGCCATCCCGGTAGATGGCGAGGGCATGGCGCCTTCTCCCACCGATCTGTCCGTGCCGCCGAAATTGATTCTGGTGACGCCGTCGCATCAGTATCCGATGGGCAGCGTCATGAGCCTGGCGCGCCGGCGGATGCTGCTCGAATATGCACGGCAGCATCAATGCTGGGTGATCGAGGACGACTACGATAGCGAATTCCGCTATGGCAGCCGCCCGCTCGCGTCGTTGCAAGGCCTGGACAACGCGGGGCGGGTGATCTACGTAGGAAGCTTTGGCAAGACGCTATTTCCGGGATTGCGGATCGGTTATGTCGTAGTGCCCCAGGCTTATGCGGATGCCTTCGCCGTGGCCAGTTCCGAGCTGTATCGTGAAGGGCAACTGATGCAGCAGGCGGTGCTTGCGGAATTCATCGCGGAAGGACATTTCGCCTCGCATATTCGAAAGATGCGTGCGCTTTACGGTCATCGCCGGCAAATCCTGCTCGACGCGATCACAAACCGCTACGGTCATGACATGACGCTGACAGGCAGCGACGCCGGTCTGCACCTGGTCGCGCAATGGTCAGCCGACATCGACGACACTGCCGTAACGGCCGCGGCTTTGGCGCGTGGCATCCTCGTGCGGCCGCTTTCCCGTTATTTCTCCGAGCCCTCCCGTGCCCAGTCCGGATGGCTGCTCGGCTATGCTTGCGTACCCGACGAGCAGGTTCGCCCTGCATTCGACACGCTGGCATCTGTCCTCGACCAGTATTGCAAGCGTGGAAAGAAAACTGTCCGTTGATATTATTTTTCATCCAGAGCGGCTGTTAAACTATCCACTTTGGATGATGAAAGAGGACGCGCCAGTTGCCGTGCCGTCGACGGCCGCTGCGGAGCAAGAGCATGCCAGGTCAGGTTATCGTAAAGCAGCAAAAGAAGAATGCCAAAAACACGGAAGCATCCGATCGCATTGCCGCCTTGCCCGATCCGGCGCTTCGCCAATTGGATATTGGTCAGCGGTTGAAGGAACTGCGGCTCCAGATGAAGCTGAGTATCCGCGGCCTTGCCGAGGCGGCGGGATTGACACATAGCACGATTGCGCAAATCGAATCGAACAAGGTCAGTCCGTCGATTGGTTCGATGAAGCGGATATTGGACGTCATGAACATGCCCTTGAGCGCTTTTTTTGCGCAGGCCGAGGGAAAGAGCGAGGAGCAGATCTTTTTCGCGGCGACAGATCTGGTGGAGTTGGCCGACGGCCAGAAGCTTTCCTATCGGCAGGTGGGATATGACCTGAAAGGCAAGGCCATCATGATGCTGCATGAGCGCTATGCGCCGGGTGCCGATACGGGCGAAGCCTATTCGCATGAGGCGGAAGAGTGCGGGATGGTGGTAAAAGGACGACTGATGGTGGTCGTGGGAAGCGAGGAGCAATGCGTGGGAGCAGGCGAAGCGTATTATTTCGACAGCCGCCTTCCTCATCGGATGTACAACCCGTTCGATGAAGTATGCGAGGTCGTCAGTGCCGCCTCGCCGCCGACGTTCTAAAGGGACATGCGCGTGGGACATCTCGTAGGCGACGTATCGAGTTCCGCCCGGGGTTTTCCCTCCGAGGACGGTAAGCCCCTGGACATCGTTCGCAGTCAGGGCGCACATATGTGGGATGGCACCGGACGGCGATTCGTCGATACGGTGCTGGGCTTTGGCGCAACCATGCTCGGGCACGCCCCACAGGCTGTCATGGAACCGGTCCGCGCAGCCTTGACTGTCAATCCGATGCCCTCGGTCAATCACCCCGCCGAGGAGGCGGCCGCCTCTGTGATCGCTCGGCATACGGGGGCGCTGGACAAGATTATCTTCACGAATTCCGGCAGTGAAGCCGTCCATCTTGCGATCCGTATCGCCCGCGCCGCGACAGGCAAAAAACGGATTATCAAGATGGCGGCCGGATTCGATGGTTGGCTGGACGGTGTTGTTCTTGGAAATGTGGGGGCGGCGGAGGCCCTTTTCACCGATAGATCGCGTCCGGCAACCGAGCACGCTATTCTGACACGCTTCAACGATCCCGACGATATCGATACGGTTTTTGCCGAGTACGACGATATTGCCGCTGTGATTGTGGAACCAATGCTGGCGAACGCCGGTTGTATCGTGGCACGTCCCGGCTATCTTGCGCATCTGCAAGACGTCGCTCATCGGCACGGTGCTTTGTTGATTAGCGATGAGGTGTTGATGGGCTTCCGCCTGCATGCGGGATTGGCGTCGCATTGGTATGGCCTTGAGCCGGATCTGGCAAGTCTCGGCAAGGCCATCGGTAGCGGCATCGCGGTGGCTGCCGTCGCAGGCAAGGCAGACGTCATGCGGGTGGCGGAGCAGGGCCGGGCGCTGCGCGGTGGCACCTACAGTGGCAATCCGGTAGCGTGTGCTGCCGTTCAGGCAACCTTGCCGTTGCTGGCCCAATGCGACTATGCAGCGCTGCGTGCACGCGGGGACGCATTGCGAGAGAGCATCGTAGGTTGTTTCGCGCATCATGGCATGAAGGCCATCACCAGTGGTTATGGCAATGTTTTCGGGATATGGTTCGGCGACCATGCGCCAATGACTTACGAGGAGGCGCACGTCATGGCCGATCCGGTCGTGTCGCTGGCGTTGCATCACCAGTTACGTCGAGAAGGGCTGTTACTGATGCCTTCACCCTATGGCCGTCTTTATCTGTCTTTTGCCCACGACGAGGACGTTGTCGACCAGATATTGATGGCATTCAAACGCGCCGTACCGCGGTTGATATCCGCGCGCAGCTAGTTCCTATTGCAGTACCTGGCATGTCAGGGACATCCTAGTGTCCGGTTCGAGCGAGGTGGATTGTTTAACATCCATGTGTGCAAAAAAACTTGACATTGGTGTTTTGGTGACAAATATTCCCCATCCAGCGTAGTGCTGTCAGGTGATCGCATCCTGGTCACACGATCGAATTTCAAGATCGTAAGGACAGGAGTGCGAAATGAAATTGCATAGACAAATCCACATACCCTTGATCGCGGAGTTTAAATTGAAACGTCTCGTAAGTCTTTTGCTTGTCGGTATGGCCATGGGGGGATTCTCGGCAGCGCACGCACGGGATCTCACGGTAGTGTCGTGGGGCGGCAATTTTCAGGATGCGCAGCGCGAGATCGATTTCAAGCCTTTCGAGAAAATACTCGGTAAGCCGGTGCTTGATCAAAGTTGGGACGGCGGCATTGGCGTCATCCAGGCCAAGCTCAAAGCCGGCGTGCCGAATTGGGATGTAGTAGAAGTCGAATCGGAAGATCTCGGACAAGGTTGCGATGACGGCCTGTTCGAAAAACTCGACTGGACGCAATTAGGCGGCAAAGAGAATTTCATCCCGGCGGCAGTCAGTGAATGCGGTGTGGGCACGATGGTGTGGTCGACCGGTTTGTCTTACGATGGCAATGTCCTGAAAAATGGGCCGAAGAGCTGGGCCGATTTTTGGGATACAAAAAAATTCCCTGGCAAACGTGCACTGCGCAAAGGTCCTAAATACACGCTCGAGTTTGCTTTGATGGCGGATGGCGTGGCGCCGAAGGATGTCTACAAGGTGCTTGCAACGCCGGCAGGCGTCGATCGGGCATTCAAGAAGCTCGACCAGTTGAAATCGAACATCATCTGGTGGGATGCGGGCGCGGTGCCGCTGCAACTGCTGGCGTCGGGGCAGGTGGTAATGACCGCGGCTTATAACGGGCGTATCACCGGTATCAATCGTAGCGACAATCGCAACTTCAAATTTGTGTTTCCGGGAAGCATCTCCGCGGTGGATTCCTGGGTGATCCTGAAGGGTTCGCCGAACAAGGCCGACGCAATGAAGTTTATCGCCTATGCGAGCCGTCCCGAAGTGCAGGCGAAATTGCCACAGTATATTGCCTACGGTATGACGAATGTGAAGGCACAGGCACTGGTTCCAGCAAAGTACGCGGCGGAATTGCCAACTGCACCGGAGAACCAGGCTGGATCGATTTCACTTGATGCGGATTTCTGGACCGACAATGTAGGGCCGCTGACGCAGCGCTTCAACGCCTGGCTTGCCCGGTAAGCCTCCGGTACGACGACGTGGTCGCCCACGAAAGCTGGTGGATGTAAGGGGCCCGACGTGCTGTATATACCGGGCCGACCCAGAACACGGGATGCAGGAGATGTGGCATGAGTGCTTTTATTACCTTCGATTCGGTCTCCAAGCGCTATGGAGACGTCGACGTCATCAACGGTCTGAACCTCGAGATCGAGCGGGGCGAGTTCGTCAGTCTGCTCGGCCCTTCGGGCTCGGGAAAAACGACGATGCTGATGATGCTGGCGGGTTTCGAGATGCCCAGCGGTGGTCGAATCCTGGTGGATGGCAAGCGTGTCGATCATTTGCCGGCGCATGCGCGAAACATGGGGGTGGTATTTCAGAATTACGCGTTGTTTCCGCACATGAGCGTGGCCGACAATATCGCGTTTCCGCTGAAGATGCGTGGCTTACCCCGGTCGGAGGTCAAGGTTCGCGTTGCGCGTGCGTTGGATATGGTGAAGTTGTCCACCGCGAGTGCACGCAAGCCGGCGCAGCTGTCAGGCGGTCAGCAGCAACGTATCGCGCTGGCGCGGGCCCTGGTCTTCGAGCCGGAAGTCGTGCTGATGGATGAGCCGCTCGGTGCCTTGGATAAACAGTTACGCGAGCATATGCAGCTCGAACTGCGCGAGTTGCACAGATCGCTTGGATTGACGGCGGTCTTTGTCACCCATGACCAGAATGAAGCCATCACGATGTCGGATCGTATTGCGGTGTTCAACGCCGGGAAGATCGAGCAGATCGACTCCCCGGAGCGCATCTACGCGCGTCCCAAGACGCGTTTTGTCGCGCAGTTTATCGGCGAGACGAATCTGATGCACGGCACCGTCACCGGGAGTGACGACCACTATACGACCATTACACTTGACGACGGGACATCGGTTCAGGGTACCGCCGATCGGACATTCCGTAACGGCGTCGACATTGTGCTGTCGGTGCGCCCGGAATCGATCGTGCTCGGCGGCGGGGCGGGCGGGAACGCGCTGGATGCGATCGTCGAGGACATTGTGTTCCAGGGCGACCACACGCGCGTACATCTACGCCGTGGCGAGAGCCGCCTGGCGGCGCGGTTGGCGAATGATACCGCCGTATTGGAAATTGGACAGTCAACCCAGTTCAGCTTCGCGCCGCATGCTTGCGCATTGGTGCCGCGATGAGGCAGACCCGCAGCTATTCCGGACAGATTGCCGCACCGGAGCCGCGAGACGATCACGATCGCGTGCGCCAGAAAGGACCGTCTGGTGCGCCCGGAGAGAAAGGCACGCGTCACCGTTTCCGATGGATTAACGGGCCTGCATCCTTGCGTTCGCTTGCCTTGATGCTGCCGCTTGCCGTATTTCTGTGCGTTTTCTTTGTCTTGCCGCTGTATCACGTATTGAAGACGGCCGTCTATAACGATGCCGTGAAAGTGGGCATGCCCCGGACCAGCGCGGCGATCGCCGCATGGGACGGAAAGTCCGCGGTGCCGGATGCAGTCCGTCGCGCGTTACTTGCCGATACGGCATGGGGTGAAGACAACCGCGAGCAGTTCGGTGGTGCGGTACGGCAGTTGAATGCCGATCACCCCGGTTTTCGTAGTCTGATGTCGAAGACGCAGCGGATGTCGGGCAGTGGGGCATCGGCGCCCGCCCTGGACGATATAGACGCGCGTTGGGCGGACCTGACCTACTGGCGCACGATCAAGCGGGATGCGCATGTGCTGACGGACGCGAATCTGCTTGCAGCAATCGATATGCATCGGGATGCCGATGGGCATATTGTGTCGTTGCCAGAAGGCATATCGGCGAATCGCGCGATTATCTGGCGGACTTTCCTGGTGTCGTTCGTCGTCACGCTGGTCTGCGTTGTGCTAGGCGTGCCTTACGGCATCATCGCCGCGGCGACGACAGGATGGCGTCGTCGTCTGATGTTGACGATGGTACTGATTCCGTTGTGGACTTCGTTGCTTGTTCGTTCCGCCGCATGGGTCGTGATCCTGCAGCAGCATGGTGTGGTGAATGACTTCCTGATCACGATGGGCGCCATCACGAAACCGCTGCAACTCATCTATAACCGGACCGGCGTGCTTTTGGCGATGTCCCAGGTATTACTGCCTTTCATGGTGCTACCGGTATTCAGCGCCGCGCGTGCTGTGCCCCCGAACCTGATGCGTGCGGCGTCCTCGCTTGGCGCGCGCCCGGTGTCGGCGTTCGTGCGGGTTTTGCTGCCGTTGATCCTGTCCGGGATCGTGTCAGGCGCTCTGCTTGTGTTCATGTCCGCGATCGGTTATTACATCACGCCGACCTTGGTAGGGAGCGCGAGCGACCAGATGATCAGTTCGGTAATCGCATTTTATGCGACCGGCACGGCCGATTGGGGGCGGGCAGCCGCGCTCAGCGTGATACTGCTGGCGGTAACGATGGTGTTCTACGCGGGCTACGTAAAGGTCTCGAAGGCGAACGCGTTGATGGGGGAGTGAAACGGATATGAAAAAGGTGCTTGCAACGGCGTTCGCGATGGTGGTTATGGTCTTCCTTATCGGGCCGATGCTGGCGATCTTACCCCTTGCGTTTACGTCGAATACTTTTTTAACCTATCCGATCCATGCGTTTTCGTTCCGTTGGTTCGAGGCTTTGTGGGAAAGCGATGCCTGGGCGCGATCAATCGTCAATAGTCTGACAGTAGGAGCGGGTTCGACCTTGCTTGCAACGGTGCTTGGTACATTGGCTGCGCTGGGTCTGCGTGCGAAGCACTTGCCGTTTGCCGGAACGGCAAAGACGCTGTTTCTTCTGCCGATGGTCGTGCCCGCGGTGGTGCTTGGTGTCGGTATGCAGATTGTGTTCGGCAGGCTGGGCATCGCAAGTACTTATGCGGGCGTGGTGGTGGCGCATACCGTGCTCGCACTGCCGTTCGTGCTGGTGAATGTGCTCGGCGCGCTTTCCGCAATCGACCGATCAATGGAGCGTGCTGCGGGCAGTCTCGGCGCGGGGCGATTCAAGACATTTTGGTATGTATTGCTACCATTAGCGATGCCCGGGATCGCTTCCGGTGCCGTATTTGCTTTTGCGACGTCGCTGGATGAAGTTGTGGTCACGTTGTTTGTCGCCGGCCCCAATCAGTGGACACTGGCGCTGCAGATGTTTCAAAGCCTGCGCGAAAACGTTACGCCAATCATCACCGCGGCGGCTTCAGTACTGATCGTGGGCACGCTGCTGTTGATTGCGATGAGCGCGTTGGCGAAGCTGCATCAGCAACGTGCAAATAAGGCAGAGGTGCGCTGAGGTTCGTTGGCAACGATGTTCCGTAGCAGGTGGTCAGGTGACAGTTAGCGCCACGCCGCGCAGAAAGTCTCGATATCCATATGCTGAAAATCGGCAAGCCGCTCCCTTATCATGTCATCTGTCCAGTTCCACCAGGCAAGTGCTTGCAACTGGCGCGCAATATCGGGAGGGAAGCGCTCCCGGATCTTTCGGGCTGGAATACCTCCTACGATCGTATATGGCGCGACGTCACGACTCACAACCGCGCCGGCGGCAAGCACCGCACCGTCACTGACGGTAACGCCGGGTAGCACGATGACACCATGGCCGATCCAGACGTCATTGCCGATCACGACCCGATCGCGATGGCGTGAGCTGAAAAAAATCGGCGTCGCGTACTGCGTCATCGAAATAGTATTCGGGACAGTAGGTGAAACGATGCTGCGATACCCGGTCTGTAGGGTGGTTCGGCGCGCCTATACGCACGTTCGCCGCTATCGCACAGAAACGGCCGATTTCGGCATCGGAGACGATGCAACGCTCGCCGATGTAGGAGTAGTCACCGAGCGATGCGTA
>NZ_LAQU01000056.1 GCF_000970345.1 Robbsia andropogonis
TTTGCTGCGCGCAAGCCGTGCCGCGCCACCGGACTGGCGCTTTGATAAACAAGTTTTAGCGTACTGGACAAACGCTGCCCCTCTTCAAGCAGCGGAATCATGATGCTAGACTGAAGGCCTACGCGCATCGTGGAGTTTCGCGTGACCCACCCGAAAGCATTCCCGCTGTCGCCGCTGTCGGCATTGCAGTTTTATGCGACGGCGCCCTATCCCTGCAGTTATCTGCCGGAACGCACCGCGCGCTCGCAAGTTGCCACGCCAGGACATCTGATCAATTCAGATGTCTACACGGAGCTGGTGGGAGCGGGATTCCGGCGCTCGGGCGTGTTCACCTACAGACCATACTGCGAAGGATGCAGAGCCTGCGTCCCGGTGCGCGTGGTGGTGGATGGCTTCACACCGAACCGCACCCAGCGGCGTGTATGGAAACAGCACGGCAACCTCCACGCGAAAGCCGATCCGCTGCATTTCGATGAACATCATTACGCGCTTTACACGCGCTATCAATCGCTGCGACATGCCGGCGGCGGCATGGATCGCGACAGCCGCGAACAGTACGATCAATTCCTGTTGCAAAGCCGTGTGAATTCACGCCTCGTTACTTTTCATGATCCGGGTATCGAAGGCGCGCCGCTCCGCATGGTGAGCATCATCGACATTCTTGGCGATGGACTGTCGGCGGTGTACACATTTTACGATTGCGACATGCCTGGCACCAGTTTCGGAACCTACAACGTGATCTGGCAAATCGAACAGGCGCGGCGGTTGAACCTGCCCTACGTCTATCTGGGATATTGGATCGGCGAAAGCAAGAAAATGGCATACAAGGCTGCGTTCCACCCGCTGGAAGCGTTTATCGATGGAGCATGGCGCCCCTTCGATCCGACGACGGACGCATACCCGTCGATCCACGGCCAAACAGATCAAGATGCAACGGCGCGTTAGCCGCGAGCATAGACGGCGTATCGAAGCGACAGGCAACGGCGAGCCGCCTTGCTTTTTTATACGCAGCGGTGTTCAGTGGGCCTAGAATAGCGCGTTTCCGTCCCTCTCCTTCGCATCGTGCTCAGTTCCCTCTATCCGTTTGCCCGTCAAGCTCTGTTCCGTATGGACGCCGAGACGGCCCACCACCTGACCCTCGCCGCATTGGGCGCGGCAGGACGCACCGGCATTGCCGGCTGCCTGGGAGGGGCCCCGGTTCGTGCCCCGGTCAAGGTGATGGGGCTGACATTCAGCAATGCGGTAGGTCTGGCGGCCGGATTGGACAAGGACGGCGCGGCTATCGACGGCTTGTCGGGCCTCGGTTTTGGTTTCATCGAAGTGGGCACGGTCACACCCCGAGCACAGCCGGGCAATCCCAAGCCGCGGATGTTCCGCATCCCGGAAGCCGAAGCGCTGATCAACCGGATGGGTTTCAACAATGCCGGGGTCGACCGTTTTATCGCCAACGTACAGGCAGCGCGCTGGAAAGGCGTTCTGGGATTGAATATCGGCAAGAACGCCGCCACGCCAATCGAACGAGCGGTCGACGATTATCTGTTCTGCCTGGACCAGGTCTATCCGTTCGCCAGTTATGTGACGATCAACATTTCATCACCCAACACGAAGAACCTCCGCCAACTCCAAGATGCCGAAGCACTCGACGCACTGCTCCGCGCCCTGACGGAACGTCGTCGCGCGCTGTCCGACATGCACGGCAAGCACGTCCCGCTGGCCCTGAAAATCGCGCCCGACCTCGACGAGGAAGGCATTCAGCAAATCGCGGACAAGCTCGTCCAGCACGGCATCGATGCCGTGATCGCAGGCAATACGACGCTGTCGCGTGACGCCGTCCAAGGTTTGCCACATGCCGAGGAAGCGGGAGGACTGTCCGGGCGTCCGGTGCGCGAAGCGTCCACCCGCATTATCGCGTCGCTGCACGCGCGGTTGCAGGGTGCCGTGCCGATCATCGGTGTCGGCGGTATTTTCAGTGCACAGGATGCCTTGGAAAAATGCAACGCGGGGGCGTCGTTGGTGCAGTTGTATTCCGGCTTGATCTATCGCGGCCCGTCGCTGGTGCGCGAATGCGCGGCGGCCATCGCGGCACGCGGCTAATGACCGCATCGTGGCGATTTGAGATAAGTCGCTATTTTTCCGGCTTGCGGTAAGCGTTTCGGACAGTGCATTCCACGATATGATATGCCTATCGTCCTGATGCGAGTTTCGATGAACGGTTTTCCGCCCGCTCCCAATGTGCCGCTTCCTGGCGCATCTTCCGATCCCGACCGTCCACTCGGTGGTGCCGTCAATACCGGCGCACTGCCCGAGCATCACGACGCGCCAGGACTGGTCGGACGCGCGCAGGGTGGATCGGCGGGGGATGGCGGCGCGCGTACGTCGATCCAGGTCATCGATCGAATGCTGCGCTTGCTTGACGCGTTGGCGTCAGAAAGCGATTCGGTCAGTTTGAAGGATTTGTCGGCGATGACCGGCCTGCATCCGTCCACGACACATCGCATCCTCAACGACATGCTCGTCGGACGGCTGGTGGATCGCGCGGAGCCAGGCGCATATCGACTCGGCATGCGCCTGCTGGAGCTGGGCAACTTGGTGAAAGCCCGTCTCTCGGTGCGGGAGGCGGCAATTGGTCCCATGCGCGAACTGCACCGAGCAACCGGTCAGACAGTCAATCTTTCCGTACGACAAGGCGACGAGATCGTCTATGTCGAACGTGCGTTCAGTGAGCGTTCCGGCATGCAGGTAGTGCGGGCGATTGGCGGACGCGCGCCGTTGCACTTGACCTCGGTGGGCAAGCTTTTTCTCGCAAACGACGACATCACGCGCGTACGAGCGTATGCAACCCGCACCGGCCTGGCAGGGCACACGGCGAACAGCATCACCGACCTGAGCAAACTCGAACGAGAGCTGCAGTGGGTACGCGAGCACGCCTGCGCACGCGACAACGAAGAGCTGGAAGTCGGGGTGCGCTGCATCGCCGCAGGTGTCTTCGACGACACCTCGCGACTGGTGGCCGGATTGTCGCTTTCCGCACCTGCAGATCGCCTGCAGGAATCATGGATTGCCCAACTGGGAGAGACCGCCGGCAGAATCTCCCATGCGCTGGGCTATGTTGGCGATCGCTCTTAGGCCGTTTCAGGGAAACACGCTGCCGCGCCTCCCTCAGGTCCCCGGATGATTCGTATCGGCGCTGGTCACGCGCTGGATCGCACCGGTTTGAATCAACCAGTCCCGCACCCGTTGCGCATCCGCCACGCGCGAATACTTGCCAACGGAGTCGAGCAATACCATCACGACCGGACGCTGGTGGATCGTCGTCTGCATGACGATGCATTCACCTGCCTCATTGATGAAACCCGTTTTTTGCAAACCGATATCCCAGGTGGCGTTATGCACCAAGGCATTCGTGTTGGCGTAATGCAACCGGGTGCGGCCGGTGTTCACGTCGTATGACGGCCACGTCGAGAACTGGCGAATCATCGGATACTTTGTCGCCGCTTCCACCATCTTGACCAGATCCTGCGCGGTGGAGACGTTGTGGAAATTCAACCCGGTCGGGTCTTCGAATTTCGTATTCGTCATTCCCAGCGATTGCGCCTTGCGGTTCATCGCCTCGATAAACGCCGGGCGGCCGCCAGGGTAATAACGACTCAGCGCCGCCGCCGCACGATTCTCGGACGACATCAATGCGATATGCAGCATGTCCTCGCGGGACAGCCGCGAACCCACCGACAGGCGCGAGCCAGACCCCTTTTCATAGTCCCGGTCCTCGTCGGTGACCATCAGCGTATCGGTCAATGGCTGCTTGGCATCCAGCACCACCATCGCCGTCATCAATTTGCTGATTGACGCGATTGGAACCACCGATGTGGAATTGCGGTCCAACAGCGGCGCCGACGTGCTCTCATCGACTACATAAGCAATCGACGAGCGCAGGAACGGGCCATCCTGAAGACTGTCGTGCATGCGGAATGCATGCGCGGTGGCGGCGTGCGAAGGCGCGAACGCCACCCCGTGCACGCGGCGACGCGTGACGCGTGAGGCCGTCTTGGCGCGCGTCGACGTCGCCCGCACGGAGGCCTTGACGATCTTCGCACCACCGCGCGAACGCCCGGTATTGCCGACATGGTGGACAGGATGCTGGACAGAGGCGGCGGCGTTCGTGGTACCGGCCGCATGCGCGTAGCGGGTGGCAAAAAGCCCCGTTCCCACTACCGCGGCGTACGTCAACGAAACGGCCAACGACGCCGAAAAGGAAGCGCGTACGGTTGCAGCGAGATGGCGCGCAATGCCGTGACGGGCTTCCAAGAAAACATTCGGGATCTTCATGCAGTAAAGAAGGAGAAGATTGGACACCGCGAAAAGGGCTTTTCACGATTGTCAATAAGTGTACGAGCGATAGTAAATTAACGCAATTAGATACTTAGGCCCCTTCGTTAAAGTACCACCTGCGGCGAATTCGCGTTGGTTGCCGCACAACACCCCTCAATTACGGCCTGCCAGTAAGCCGCATCATTTTGAACAGCGCTCGTTTGAGTCATCCGTTCGATCGTTTTACCCTATTTTTTAAGTACTCATTTTTTTCTTGCACTTTTCTGTAACTCTACTAGACTGCAATTGCTGCGCTGCGACATTTTACCGCCGGCATCGATAAATGGGGCTACACACCACGCATCGAATGTCGGCCAGATACCCGCAAGCCCTACTGGATGAGGCGTAGCGGGTGCAACAGGCAGATGACGGGCGGCCACCCGGCGCAGCATGAGGCCCGTTTCAATGGGTGGTGTGAAGTGGAGACAAGACGATGACGATTTTTCCGGAACAGCTGGCGAATGCTCATAAGCACCAAGTCGATGTCTGGTTTGGTCTGGCCGCACAAGCCTACGCTGGCGCCGATAAGCTGCTGCAGTTGAACACGGCGGCCGCGAAGGCCTTGCTCGAAGACGGGCATACGCATGCGAAGCAATCGCTGGACGTCCAGGACCCGCGTGAATGGTTGGCGATTCAGGGTGCGGCGGTGCAGCCGTTGACCGAGAAGGCGACGTCGTACGCACAACAGGTGTACCAGATCCTGACGGCGACCAACGCCGAGTTTGCACGTGCCATCGAGACGCAAGCGGAAGCGCAGCAAGCCCGCACCGAGCAAATTCTCGATAGCTTCTCGCGCAACGCGCCCGCAGGCTCCGAGACGGCGGTTGCCGCTGTGAAGTCCGCGCTGAACGCACAGAATGCTGCTTACGAAAGCGCCCGCAAGGCGGCCAAGCAGGTAGTCGATCTGGCCCAGTCGAACATCGACGCCGTGACCGCGGCGGCCGTGCACACCAGCCAACAGGCCGCGGCCGCGACGCATCGCACCGCCAAGGCATCGAAAGCAGCCTGATAGCGCGACGCGCCGCTTTCACGCGGCGCCCTGGCACTGCCATCGCAAGAAACAAATAAGCGACCCGCCGAGAACACATTCCGACTTCACGCCCGCCTTGGGGGAGAATGTCGGCCGTTCACGGCGGGTCGCTTTTTTTACGACAACCTGAAGTTCAGCGCTTAGGCTTGCTTGGCGGCAAGTCGGTGCAGACGCCCTCGAACAGTTCTGCGGCCATTCCGACCGATTCACCCAGCGTCGGGTGTGGATGGATCGTCTTGCCGATGTCCGCGGCATCCGCGCCCATCTCGATGGCCAGGCACACTTCGCTGATGAGATCGCCTGCATTCACGCCAACGATGCCTCCCCCGATGACCCGGTGCGTTTCCTCGTCGAACAGCAGCTTGGTAAAGCCCTCATCGCGACCGTTCGCAATCGCACGTCCAGAAGCCGCCCAAGGGAACACCGCGCGGCCGTACTTCACGCCCTCGGCTTTTAATTGGTCCTCGGTCTTGCCGGCCCATGCCACTTCCGGGTCCGTGTAAGCGACGCCTGGAATCTGCAACGCGTCGAAGTAGGCCTTTTCGCCATGTGCCGCTTCGGCGGCCACGTGACCTTCGTGCACGGCTTTGTGCGCAAGCATCGGCTGGCCGACAATATCGCCGATGGCGAAGATATGCGGGACGTTGGTGCGCAATTGCTTGTCCACGTCGATGAAGCCGCGATCAGTGACTGCCACACCGGCCTTGTCGGCATCGATGCGCTTGCCGTTTGGAGAACGCCCCACCGCCACCAGCACCAGATCATAGGCCTGCGCCTCGGTCGGTGCGCCTTCGCCTTCGAATTTGACGTAAATGCCGTCATCGCGCGCTTCGGCCGACACCGTCTTCGTCTTCAGCATCACGTTCGCGAAACGCTTCGCATTGTGCTTCTGCCAGACCTTGACCAGGTCGCGGTCCGCGCCGGCCATCAGGCCGTCGAGCATTTCGACAATATCGATCTGCGCGCCCAGCGTCGAATAGACTGTCGCCATTTCCAAGCCGATGATGCCACCACCGATGACCAGCATCCGCTTCGGAATCTGGCGCAGTTCCAACGCCCCGGTGGAATCCACCACGCGTGGATCATCCGGCATGAACGGCAACTTCACCGCTTGCGAACCGGCTGCGATGATCGCCTGCTTGAACTTGACAACCTGCTTGCCGTCCTTGCCCGCCACTTCCACGTGGTTCGGATCGAGGAAGCGCCCCACGCCCGTCAACACCTTGACCTTTCGCGCCTTCGCCATGCCCGCCAAACCACTTGTCAACTTGGCGACCACAGACGACTTGAAGCCACGCAATTTATCCAGATCGATCGTCGGCTCGCCGAAGCTGATGCCATGCGATGCCAGCGACTTGACCTCTTCTGTCAATTGCGCCGCGTGCAGCAGCGCCTTCGACGGGATACATCCCACGTTCAGGCAGACGCCGCCAAGCGTGTCGTAACGCTCGATCATCACCGTCGACATGCCGAGATCGGCAGCCCGGAACGCGGCCGAATAGCCGCCGGGACCCGCGCCGATCACCAGCATATCCGCTTCCACGTCGGCCGCTCCGCTAAAACTGCCCGCGCTCGGCACCAACGCCGGCGACGCTGGCTTTGCTGGAGCAGAGGCCGCCTTCGTTGGTGGTGAGGCTGCGGTCTTCGATTCCAACGCACCGCCGTCACCGGCTTTACCACCCGTGGCCGCAGCGTCGAGCACGGCGATCACGGTGCCTTGTGAAACGGTATCACCCACCTTGACGCGCAATGCCGTGATGACGCCTGCGGCGTCAGCCGGTACGTCGATCGTCGCCTTGTCGGATTCGAGCGTGATCAAGGACTGCTCCAACGTCACCGAATCGCCAACCTTCACCGAGACTTCGATGATGGGCACGTCCTTAAAATCGCCGATGTCCGGGACTTTGATTTCTACCTGACTCATATTCGTCCCCTTACAGAATCACGCGACGGAAATCGGCCAGCACCTGCGCCAGATAGGCATTGAAGCGCGCGGCCTCCGCGCCATCGATCACACGATGGTCATAGGACAGCGACATCGGCAACGTCAGGCGTGGCACGAATTGCTTACCATCCCACACCGGCTTCATCGCGCCGCGGCTGACACCGAGAATCGCGACTTCCGGTGCATTGATGATCGGCGTGAACGATGTCCCGCCAATTCCACCGAGCGACGAGATCGAGAAACAGCCGCCTTGCATCTGGTCGCCCTTCAACTTGCCGTCTCGGGCGAGCTTTGCCAGATCCGACGTTTCCTTGGCGATTTCGAGGACCCCTTTCTTGTCGGCATCCCGGACCACCGGCACGACGAGACCATTGGGCGTATCGGCTGCAAACCCGATATGGAAGTACTGCTTGTAGACCAGGTTGTCGCCGTCCAGGCTGGCGTTGAACGTCGGGAACTTCTTCAGGGCCGCAACCACCCCCTTGATCAGGAAAGCCAGCATCGTGACCTTGACGCCCGACTTCTCGTTTTCCTTGTTCAGCGCGACACGCAGTGCTTCGAGGTCGGTGATGTCCGCATCCTCGTTGTTCGTCACGTGCGGAATGCGCACCCAGTTGCGGTGCAGGTTCGCACCCGAAATCTTCTTGATTCGCGACAACGGCTTCGGATCGATCGGGCCGAACTTCGAGAAGTCGACCTTCGGCCAGGCGAGTACGTCGAAATTGCCGGCGCCGGCCGATGCAGTGACGGCGGCCGGTGCGGCGGACGCCCCGGACATGACACCCTTTACATAACCGCGCACATCGTCCTGCGTGATCCGGCCCTTCGGCCCCGTGCCATTGACGCGACCGATGTCAACGCCCAACTCACGCGCAAACTTCCGCACCGAAGGACTTGCATGACTGAGGCGCGAGGAGCCCACCGGCGGGATGGCCGGAGCCTCTGCCAACGCGGACGGTTTGTCGTCCGATGTTCGTGCTGGCGACGCGGCTGCCGGTGCCGGCGCGGACGCCGTAGCGGCCGGCGCAGGCGATTCCGCCCTGGCCGCCGGCGCGGCGGGGGCGTCACCCGCCAGCACGACGATCAGCGTGCCTTCGGCCACTTCGTCCCCCACCTTGACGTGAATCGCCTTGACCGTTCCCGCAGCGGGGCTCGGCACATCCATCGTCGCTTTATCCGACTCCAGCGTCACCAGGGACTGCTCGGCCTCGACGCGGTCGCCTACCTTGACACCGATCTCGATGACCGGGACACCTTTGTAGTCGCCAATATCCGGTACCTTGACTTCGATGTCCTTCGCACCGCCAGCCGGTTGCCCTGCATCCGCGGGCTTTGCCGCGGATGGAGCACTCGCCTTCTCCACCGGCTTCTGCGCCGCCGGTTCGGCCGCCTTTTCCGCGCCCTTCGGCGCGGCGGCCGCGCTGCTTTCCAGCGTTACGATCAACAAGCCTTCAGACACCGAGTCGCCTTGCTTGACATGGACCGCCTTCACGGTGCCACCAGCAGGGCTCGGCACGTCCATCGTAGCCTTATCGGATTCGAGCGTCAGCAGGGACTGCTCCGGTTCGACGACATCACCCGGCTTCACCAGCACCTCGATAACCGGCACGTCTTTGTAATCGCCGATATCCGGCACCTTGACTTCGATCGCTTGACTCATTTCTGGCGTTACTCCCAGTACCCGTGTTGCGCAACGGTCTGCGGCATGCGGTAAAAAGGGGCGATGGCCTGCCTAGCAGGCCAGCACCCCGCTTCGATCATTTCAACCTTCGGCGCGGGGGCGCGCCGGCGCGTCAGACCGTCATCGGATTCGACTTTGCCGGGTCCAGCTTGTACTTCTTCAAAGCCTCGGCGACCTTGCCGCGCTCGATTGTGCCTTCGTCAGCCAACGCCTTCAGCGCGGCAACCGTCACCCAGTAACGATCGACCTCGAAGAAGTGGCGCAATGCTTCTCGCGTATCCGAACGACCGTAACCATCCGTCCCCAGCACCACATAACGGCGCGGCACGAAGGCCCGAATCTGCTCGGCGAAGGCGCGCACATAGTCGGTCGCGGCAATCACCGGACCTTGCGTGGGCGCCAGCAACAGTTCAACGTACGAGACGCGGCGCTCCGCAGTCGGGTTCAACAGGTTTTGACGTTCGGCAGCCTGACCTTCACGGGCCAGTTCGGTGAAGCTCGGCGCGCTCCAGAGGTCGGCCTCCACGCCCCAGTCTTCCTTCAACAAGCCGGCCGCGGCGATTACCTCGTTGAAGATCGTGCCGCAACCCAGCAACTGCACACGCGGCCCCTTCGACTCGGCACCCTTGCGGAAGGCGTACATGCCCTTGATGATGCCATCCACCACGCCCTCCGGAATCTCCGGATGCTCGTAGTTTTCGTTCATCAACGTCAGGTAGTAATACACATCTTCCTGGTTTTGCACCATCCGGCGCAGCCCGTCCTGGATCACCACGGCCACTTCATAGCCGAAGGTCGGATCGTAGCTGACGCAATTCGGGATGTGCGCGGAGAACATGTGCGAATGACCGTCCTCGTGCTGCAACCCTTCGCCGTTCAGTGTCGTACGTCCAGCGGTACCGCCCAGTAGGAAGCCACGGGCACGCATGTCGCCTGCTGCCCACGCCAGGTCACCGATACGTTGGAAACCGAACATCGAGTAATAGATGTAGAACGGAATCATCTGCTCGCCATGCGTCGAATACGCCGTGGCCGCCGCAATCCAGTCGCTCATCCCGCCCGCTTCGTTGATCCCTTCCTGCAGGATCTGACCCGTTTCCGATTCCTTGTAGAACATCAACTGATCGCTGTCTTCCGGCACGTACTTCTGGCCATCCTGATTCCAGATACCGATCTGACGGAACAGCCCCTCCATGCCGAAGGTCCGGGATTCATCCGGTACGATCGGCACGATGCGCTTGCCGATTGCCTTATCCTTCAGCAGGATATTCAGCACGCGAACGAACGCCATCGTCGTCGAGATCTCGCGACCCGCGCCCGTACCCTTGAGCAGTGGCTCGAAAACCGATATCTCAGGCGTCGGCAACGACTCGGCCTTACGACGACGCGCTGGCAGATAGCCGCCCAGCTCGGTTCGACGTTGCTGCATATAGGCCAGTTCGCGTGAACCTTCCTCGAACTTCAAGTACGGCACATTGCCGATGTCCTCATCGCTGATCGGCAAGCGGAACTGATCACGGAAGCGCTTCAAGGCCTCCACCGGCATCTTCTTCTGCTGGTGGGTGATGTTCATCGCCTGGCCGGACTCGCCCATGCCATAGCCCTTGATGGTCTTGGCCAGGATGACCGTCGGCTGCTTGTTCGCCTTCGTCGCCGCGTCATACGCCGCGTAGATTTTGTGCGGATCGTGGCCGCCACGGTTCAGATTCCAGATGTCGTCATCAGACCAATCCGCCACCAACGCTTTCAACTCGGGCGTGTTGAAGAAATGCTCACGCACGAAAGCACCGCTCTCGGACTTGTATGTCTGGTATTCGCCGTCGACGACTTCCATCATCCGGCGCATCAGTGCGCCCGTCTTGTCGCGTGCGAACAGTGCATCCCACCGGCTGCCCCACACCACCTTGATGACGTTCCAGCCGGCGCCACGGAACTCGCTCTCCAGCTCCTGGATGATCTTGCCATTGCCACGGACCGGACCGTCTAGGCGCTGCAAATTGCAGTTGATCACGAAGACGAGATTGTCGAGCTTCTCGCGGCCGGCCATGCCGATCGCGCCCAACGATTCGGGCTCATCGGTCTCACCATCGCCAAGGAATGCCCAGACCTTGCGGCCGGCCGTCTTGACGATGCCGCGTGCTTCCATGTACTTCATGAAGCGCGCCTGGTAGATCGCCATGATCGGACCCAGACCCATCGACACGGTGGGAAACTGCCAGAAATCCGGCATCAGCCAGGGATGCGGGTACGACGAGATACCGTTGCCACCCACTTCCTGACGGAAGTTGTTCAGTTGCTCCTCGGTCAGACGGCCGAGCAGGAACGCCCGCGAGTACATGCCCGGCGACGAGTGACCTTGGAAGAAAATCAGGTCACCGCCATGTTCCGGGGACGGCGCGTGCCAGAAATGATTAAAGCCGACGTCATACAGCGTGGCCGCCGACGAAAAAGAAGCGATATGCCCCCCGACATTCGTGTCCTTGCCGGCGCGCAGCACCATGGCCAGCGCGTTCCAGCGGGTGTAGGAGCGAATACGGTGTTCCAGGTCCTGGTCGCCCGGAATCGGCGTCTGCTGGCTGACGGGAATCGTGTTGATATACGGCGTGTTTGCGGAGAACGGAAGATGCTCACCATGCACCCGTGCAAATTCGATCTGCTTTTCGATCAGGTAATGCGCGCGCTCCGGACCGGCCGCCTTCAGCACGCCTTCCAGCGCTTCCAGCCATTCACCGGTTTCTTGACGATCATCGTCGTTCTCGGCCGCAACGTATTTGATCACTTCCTCTGGCACTGCGGACATGGCTGTCTCCTCAAGATCGCGTCCCGCCCGACTGGACGAAGCACGCTGCCGGCGACGCGGCATACGCTCGCAACCGCATAGGCCATGCCTATGCGCACGACGCGCGCGCCCGCACGAAATGCCGACAAACGGTGCGGATTGTACGAAGCCCCCGCGGACAAGGCAACGACAATTTTCAAATTGCGAGATCGTTTTTCACAATGTGAAAAACTTTTGCAATGCAGCAGATTGTCTTCTTCCCATGCAAGGGACCAACCGGCCATTTTTCGCGTTTTTTTTGTGAAAGACCCTCCGTTCTGATCCTAATGCGACATTGCCAGCGTGCCGTGCTGGGCTACAATCCGTACATGTTGACGAAACGATTGTTGGCTCGCCTTCTCTCCCGCTCGCACGGATTCGCGTTCCCGCGCGGAGCACAGGAATCGCGCGGCGTTCGCGCATCCTGGCGCGCCGCTGCCTACCTTTACACGCCGCTTCTGTCGATTTTCGTATTCCTGTTCGTGATGGGACTGATCTTCTGGACCCTGACGCGGCGTGAGGAGCAGCAGAAGGAAGATACCTTGTATCGCAACGTGGCCTGGGCGCAGCAACAAATTCGTCTGTCCCTGACGAATACGCAGGATCAGGTAGCCGCATTGGCACGCGACATCGGAATCGGCCATGTCACGTCGGCGGCACTGGATGCGCCGGCCCAGGACATCCTGTCGAGCCATCCGGAGATCATCGCCTTGCGGTGGCTGAGTCCAAACGGCGATGTGCGCTGGGACGCAATGCCACGCCCCCCCGTTGCGCCCCCTTCCACGGTAGACGCTTCCTCGCAACCGACGACCTCAAACCTGCCCTTGGGCCAAATGCGCGGCAGCGGCGCGTTCACCGCGAGCAGCGTCGACGCGCGTGGCCGAGACGCCGCCGATCGTCCTGCTAGCGTTCCAGCGGCATCCATGCCCGCAGGGCCGGCATCCGGCGTCAACGCAATCGCCGGGGGCCGGACAGCTGCAAACGCAACGAACAAAGGCTGGCAACCTCCGCGCGTACTGCCACCGTTGTCACAACCGCTTGCCGACGCATTGACGGAAGCGCATGAAAGCCGCCGTATCGGTTACTCCCCGCTCTTCTTCGATGCTACCGGTCATGCCTATTTGACCCAGCAGACACCCATCTTCGTCAATCGGACCTTTGTAGGCGCCATCGTCGTTGTTTTCTCGATCGATGGCATCCTCCACCGCGAACTGCCGAGCGAATTGTCTTCCCGCTTCAAGATTTCGATTCTCGATGCTGATGACCGGGAGCTGGCAAGTTCGTCGTCGCGGCCGCGCCTGGCACGCGACCCTTATCAGGATTTGCCGCTTGATCCGCCCGGCAACGGTCTTTCGGTTCGGGTTTACGCTTACGGCCAGCATGGCGGTGCGGCACTGTTGAATAATCGCCTGCTATGGCTCGTGGCCGGCATGTCGTGTTTCGTGTTGTGGAGCTTGTGGAGCGTGTGGAAGCACACGCGGCAGCGCTTCGTTGCCCAGCAACAGCTTTATGACGAGGCGTCGTTTCGCCGTGCAATGGAGAATTCGGTACTCGTGGGCATGCGCGTTCTCGACCTGCAAGGCCGCATACTGTACGTCAATCCGGCTTTCTGCCGGATGACCGGATGGGATGAGTCCGATCTGGTGGGCACGACGCCGCCCTACGCCTATTGGCCACCCGAAGCCTTCACCGAAATGCGGCGCCAGATCGACATGACGCTGCGCGGCAAGGCACCATCGAGTGGTTTCGAGATGCGCGTGCGGCGCAAGGACGGTTCGACGTTCCATGCCCGGATGTATGTATCACCGCTGATCGACGGGAGCGGCCGGCAAACGGGGTGGATGTCGTCGATGACCGATATTTCGGAACCACGCCGGGTCCGCGAGGAACTCACCGCCGCGCAGCAACGCTTCACGACGGTGCTGGAAGGACTGGATGCTGCGGTGTCGGTGCTGGCGACGGACGCCACCCAATTGCTCTATGCGAATCGTTACTATCGGCACATTTTCGGTTTGCGCCCGCAAGGGCATCTTGAACTGGCGAACACCCTCAAACGCGATGAAGGGGTCGCCGATGCCAACGACGAGAGTGGCGACGTCGGCCGTTCCGACTCGATCGACATGATCGATACCTACGCCGGCATGCCCGCGGCGTTCGGTAGCGAGGCCGACGATCCTGGTAGGGAATCGACTGTGTCCCAGGAGGTGTTCGTCCAAAGCGTGGAGCGCTGGTTCGATGTTCGGCGTCAATATATCCAGTGGGTGGACGGTCATCTGGCGCAGATGCAAATCGCCACCGACATCACCGCGCGCAAGCTGGCCGAAGAGAATGCCCGGCAGCAAGATCAAAAACTGCAGTTTGCCAGCCGGTTGTCGACGATGGGGGAAATGGCCTCGTCGCTTGCCCACGAATTGAACCAGCCCCTGGCTGCGATCAGCAATTACTGCTCTGGGGCATCGGCAATGGTGCGAAACAATCGCGCAACGCCGGAAATGCTGCTTGGCGCGTTGGAAAAGACCTCGCAGCAGGCCATTCGGGCCGGGATGATCATCAAGCGCATTCGTGAGTTCGTTAAACGCAGCGAGCCCAAACGCAAGGAAGTTCGCCTCGGCGATATCGTCGCGGACGCCATTGGTCTGGCGGAAATCGAGACGCGTCGTCGCGGCGTGCGGATATCGACCGAAATGCGCGGCAACCTGCCCGCCATCTCGGTTGATCCGGTGCTGATCGAACAGGTCCTGGTGAATTTACTGAAAAATGCCGCCGAGGCAATGTCTGAAATGCGCGACAAAGCACCCCGCGCCACGACCGGCTCGCTCGACAACGTCATCCAACTCGTGGCGAGCAATGATGCGGACATGGTTCGTGTCTCGGTCATCGACCATGGGCCGGGCGTGGACGAAGCCAGCGCCGAGCGACTATTCGAGCCGTTCTACAGCACCAAGTCGGATGGCATGGGCATGGGCTTGAATATTTGCCGCTCCATCATCGAGTCGCACCGCGGGCGACTTTGGGTGGAGAATAACGTGAATGCCGATGGCAAGATTACCGGTTGTACATTTCACTGCACGCTGCCGATCGCCTCGGCACGGGCGCGCGATTTACATCAGGCGGACGCGTATCCTTTTTTGAATCCTACAACGCTACGGGAGAATCATGAGCAGCCAGCCGAATGAAGCCGAAACGGTATTTGTCGTCGATGATGACGAAGCGGTCCGTGACTCGTTGCGATGGTTGCTGGAAGCAAACGGATACGGCGTGCAGTGCTTCGCCAGTGCCGAACGCTTCCTGGAAGCGTACGCACCGCGGCACGTTGCCTGTTTGATCCTGGATGTCCGGATGCAAGGCATGAGCGGTCTGGAACTCCAGGAGAAATTGCTGGACCTCGATCCACAGTTGCCGATCATCTTCGTAACCGGTCACGGTGATGTGAGCATGGCCGTTT
>NZ_LAQU01000057.1 GCF_000970345.1 Robbsia andropogonis
ATCGATCGGCCCGCAGCACACGCAGCCGCTCGACGAACGCCAGAAACAACTGGAACTCGAGGGTGCCACTTGGTACGCGCTCGACCAGGGCTTAGTGCTCGATCCGGACGGCAAGTGGCCAGAGTCGGCCGCCGCCGTGGCGCTCGGCGACGGCACATCCGACGGTGCAGACTTGCGCCGCTGGCAAAAATTCCTTGATCAGCTAGACGCGCTGCGCCCCGAGCGCGCGCTTGACGGCATCGTGTTGGCAGTGTCGGCAGGAACCTTCCTGCAGCGCGATCCGGCACGATTGATGGCTCTAGCGCAGAACGCGTGCCAGCAACTGCGCAGTATCGAGGAGCGGCTCGAGTTCGCGCTGCCCGTCTACGTGGTAGTGACCGCCTGTGATCACGTTGAGGGTTTCAGCGCGTTCTGGCGCTCGCAGTCGCCGCAGCGGCGCACTGAGATGGTCGGATGGTCAGCGCCGAGCCAGTTGTTCGAGACGCCGCCCGAGCAGTGGGGCGCCGCCATCTTCGAGGCCATCGGTGCGCAATTGCAGGCACTGCAAGTGGAAACGGCGGCGCACTGCGAACGGATCCCCGAATACGACGCCGATCCAATGTTCCTCTACCCCCTGCGCTTCGCTCAACTGCAAATGCCGTTCGAGCAGTGGCTTGCCATAGTGTTCCAGGTCTCGGCCTGGGAAACCACGTTTTTTCTGCGCGGCGTCTACTTCACCGGCACTGTGGCGGGACACGGCGACCAAATCGAGCATCGCGACGGCCCACGCCACGACGTGGCGTTCGTGCGCGACCTGATCATCGACAAAGTTCTCGCCGAGAAACATCTTGCGCGCCCGACACGGGCCGGCGTCTGGTCGCGCAACCTGCTAATCAGGCGTGTGCAGTGGCTCGGCGTGCTCGGCTTTTCGGTGTTGGTGATCGCGTTCGCAGTTCGGGTTTGGATAATCGATTCCCGGATCGGACACGTGATACAGGCGCTCGAAAGGATGCAACAGTTGCAGGCGCCCGCGCCCGGCGCCGGCTGCATCGCGCAGGCCCCTGCTTACCAATTGATCGAACAGGTTGCACAGATCAATGCTGATGTGAGCAATTGGCTGCTGCCGGTGTCGCTGGTCGATTCACGCCTAAGCCGTCAGAGCGCGCGACGCGTGATCGACACCGCGTTCCGTAAGGTGATACTGCCGGGGCTTGCGTGCCAGTTATCGCAGCGCGCCGACAAACTCGGCTCAGAGGCAACCCGCGGTATCACGGCCGAGCTCGACTATTCGCAGGCGCTCCGCAATTTGAACAGCTTCGTGCAACGCGTGGATCTGTACGAGCGTAACGCCAGTCGCTTCCAACGCTTGCTCGGTAAGACACCCTACGCGAAAGACCGCGTGCCGCTGCCAAGCTTCTTCGATCTGCTCGAATACGCCTACCACACACCGGTACCACCCTACGTACGCAGCCGCCCCGGCTTGCTGCCGCTCACCTTAGCGGCGCTCACCGACGAGGATTTCACCGGCACGATCACCACCCCACCGCAGTTGAAACAGAATGTCAGCGATCACATCGCCGCACTGGCCGCGCAAGCGAGCATGCTGCTGCAGTCTGAATTGCGGGCCGGCCTGCCGCTGCTCCAGCAGTTGCAAGTGAAGGAGCAGCCAATCCTGCCACACGTGCAGCAGTTCACGCGCTGGTTGAACTGGATCCGCACAGAGTGGCTCGGCTCCAGCGCTGACAACAACCCAATCCTGAGCGTGCAAAACCAGTTGGTAGCAAGTCTCAAACCGCTCGTCACCGATTTCGGCTATCCGTCCTATCTTCAGTCGCAGGTCGGCACACAGTTCGACGCCGCGCATCAATACCCACTGGCAATGCAGACGCTCAACAGTCTGTCGCTGCCTGGCTACGGCGCACTGTTCGTCAACCTCAACGGACAGATCGCACTGAACCCAGCAATGCAGGGCGAGCTGACCGGCCTCAACGCGCTGAGCAGCCTCAGCTACATGTCCATGGCCCCTCTCACCGAGTTCAACTGCACGGGCAACCTCGCCAACTGGAGTCCGAGCCCGCTGAAGGACGCGAATCAGAACGTGGCAGACTACCAGAAGTTCCTGGCAGAGCCGACGCTGAAGGGAGACCGGCCCGACGCGCTTTATCGGCAGCTAGCCCGCTACCAGCTCGAACTGGCAGTCAACAACAACCTCGCACAAGCGCAGGCCGCCGCTGACCTCGCCATGAGCAGCACTGAGGCACAGTTGAGCGCCGACAGCGGTAACTTCGCCACGATCTCGCCGCTGGCGCTGAACATTGAGAAGCAGTTCCGCACGCTCGGCATGGACGGCAGTGCCACGCAACTCACGCAGTGCGCGCACCAGTACGCCAACGGTCAGCTCGGTCGCATCTCGCTGCTAGCCGATCAGAGCCAGCTCTACCAACCCAGCTACCTTCCCGCCTCGCAGGACCCAGAGGCGTACTTCTTCGATCTCGGCAGTACGCCGGTGGTGACCGACATGCTAGCGCGTCAGGTCAGCCGCGTGCAGGTTCTGGTTGGCTACGCCCAGCCATTCCTCACCTATCTTGGGCAGGCGGAGTCCTGGGCCTCGAGCGCCAGCGCTAACACCGCGAACGCAGCCTACTGGAACAATACCGCGAGCGAGATCAAACGCTATACCCAGGGCAAAGACACGAACTCGCAGCCGGCAGTGCTCGATAACCTGTTCCTGAAGGTGCTGTCGACGCTGCAGAACAACAACTGCAGCGAGCAACTGACCGCGTATTCATCGCCCCCGCTCGGCAACGACCTGTTCTCAAACTATCGCGGCCGACTCATGCAGAGCGTTCAGATGCGGTGCAAAGGCGAGCGCTACGCGCAGGCGCAAAACGCCTACCAGCCGGTGGCGAGTCGCTTCAACCGCGAACTGGCTGGCCGCTATCCGTTCGGTGCACTCGACGCCGACGACGCGGGTCTCGATGCCGTGAAGCGCTTCTTTACCGACTACGAAAGCCGACGCGCCGCACTCGAGAAGCAAGTGACGGGGCTGAAGGAGCCGTACTGGAAGAACGTGCGGCAGTTCCTGGCACAGCTCGACCAAGTGGACGCGTTTCTGCAGGGCAACATGGTGTCGACGACGGTGCCGGGCGACACCGCTGCCACAGGCAACGTGGCAGCCACCGCCGACGACGCCCCGCTCGTCAGCCTGAACGTGAACTTCCGCGCGCTGAAGCCCGGCGCGAACGGCAGCAACCAGATCAGCGAGATGACCCTAGTGTCGGGTACCAAGGGCGTCTCGTTCCCTAACGGTGGCAGCGCCATGGACTGGCAGTTCGGTCAGCCGCTGGTGCTCGACCTGTCGTGGGCTGGCTTGTCGCTGTGGCGACCGTCGCTGGCAATCACAGCGCCTGACCTGCAGGTGGACGGCAACACCGCGACGTTTGCCGCCACCGGCAACTGGGCGCTGCTGCGCATGATCGAGCGCCATCGCCCGGACTCGGAACCCGCCACCGATCCACGTGATGCGTCGCGCGCGCTGCTGCAGTTCGACGTGCCAGTGCTGCAGTCAAAGCCAGCCGGCAGTCCCGCCACCGACACCGCGCATGTGTTCCTCAGCATTCGCGTGTCGAACGTGAATGCAAAGACAGCAACGCCGCTAAAACTGCCGGCGGCATTCCCAATTTCCGCCCCCCAATGAACGCCATGACGACGAATTTAGCTCAGCTCGCCGACGCCGACCGGCATTTCCAGGCCACCCTTAACATCAGCCTAGACACGCTGCTTGCACCTATCAAAGCGGCGATGCCATGCGGGCGACCGGCGCGAGACAGTCCGAGTTACAGTCAGATCGCGCAAGAACGGCGCCACGACGACCCCAGCCTGCCGATGGGCGCCTGGCAGCGCGACCTGAAACGCGCCGACTGGCTCAAGGTTAGCCAGTTGATAACCGAGATGCTGATGTACGAAAGCAAGGACATACAGTTGCTTGCCTGGCTCTACGAAGCGCAGCTCAAGCAGTACGGCATCGCCGGCATCGCGCCAACCCTGGTGTTGCTGTGCGAGATGATCTCGCGATACTGGGATCACATCCATCCGTCTCCGAGCCAGGGTGACTACGAACATCGCGCCAACCTCATACGCTCGATCTCCGACAAGAATCTGGCGGCACTGCGGCTTGCACCGCTGATCCAGCTTGAGGACGGGAAGACTTATTGCTGGGCTGACTGGGAGCGCGCGCACTATCACGAACGCGCACGCGGCGGCAGCAGATCTGACGTAGACACAGAGAGCGCCACACTGGCACAACTGCAAGAGGCACTAGATGCCACCTCGGCCGCCGACTTCCTAGAGCTGCGTGCACGCCTGTCTGACGCACTGAACCGGATCGACGAAATGAACACGGTGCTCGATCAGCGTTTCGAAGGCGAAGCGCCTAGCCTGCACAAAACAACAGAACTGCTAGGGTCGATCCGTTCACTCGTCGACGGTGAACTGCACAAACAGGGCGTGCCGCTCAAACCACCGGCGGTGCACGAACCGCTCGCAGCGGGTGTTGGGCTGGACAGTGCGGAAACTTATACCGCGCCCCCCCCACCCGTAAGCGGCACGCCCGAGACGCTGGCTGTAGCAACCGCGGTCCGCGATCGTGCCGACGCCTACGCGCGACTCAAGGAAATCGCCGAGTTCCTGATCCGGCTGGAGCCGCATAGCCCAGTGCCATACCTAGTACTACGCGCCACCCTCTGGGGCCGCATGAACACGACCGAGCTATATCAGGAGGTGTTCATGCGATTGGGCGGACAGCTCAATATTTTTGAGATGGTGGGCATTGAAAGCGCACAGCCAAGTAATCCGTCCTAATGCACCACCGCGTCGCCTCTTTCGGGTCGACACAACCGCTCTCCGGACCGGGTCCGGAAAAGGAGATATAGATGGTTTTCCTCGCTAGACAAGCCGGCATGGAGCTCGCCCCGATGCTCGGCAATGGTTCTCGGTTCGCGTCGTCACGGTTTGCTTCGTCTACATCGCAATTCAGCTCACTGCTGTACACGCAAAAACGCAGCATCAGCTACGCATCCAAGGCTGCACAGCAGCATGTGGAGGCCCAGCGCATGCGGGCTCCCGAGGTCAACGAGATATTTTCCCGCATCGAAGACCACGAGCGGCAGCATCCAGGACGCCCAGAGCTTCACGTGCAATTAGGAAATCAGAACATCTACCAGCCTCAGAACAACACACTCACCGTCAAGATGTCGAGCCCGTATCCTGCGGGCGATCTCGCGCATGAAGGCCGCCATCGCCACGACGACAACCTTGGCCTGCTGACCGACGACTTGCTGATCCAAGGCGAGTTAAATGCCATCGAGTCTCAGCGCCGGGCCTCAAACCAAGCAGGCGAATCGCATCATCCGATCCTCAGTTGGAAGGAGATAGACGTCAAGCGAGCGTATGCCAAGCAATACGCTATCCCCAGCCTGCCGACGACGACGCCGGGCAAATCCTTAACCTGATCGGAGCAATCCGGATCAATCACGAACGCGTCGTCCTTGGGCGATGCAGGAGCAACCGGGATGTTAATGCATGCGCCGAAGGCCGACACGCACCGCCAGGCGTCCCCCTTGCCAGCAGACGCTGCCCCGCTCGCCGCTGCCATGCGGGCGCTGGACGCTGCAGACTGGCACTCGTCGAGCGTGCTTGTTTACCTGCCCTCTTTACTCAAGCACGCCGAAGCCCTCGCGCCGTCGCACCGCGCAGGCTGGCTGATCGGCCTGAATCGCTGCTGGGAACACCATCACGCCGCGTTCGACTCGGTAGCCAAGCGTACCTTGCTGACACTGGCAGCCGCATGGTCGTACTGGCCGCTCGTACTAGCCGTGGGCGACACCCTCACACCGTTCGAGCGACGTGAGCCTGACGTGCTTAGCCTAGTAGGCCACGCCTACCACCTGACAGGTGACGTTGACGCCGCGATCGACATGGCAGTGATTGCGCAGCTCGCCGAGCCGGGCCACCCAGGCCACGCAGCCGCCTATCGCAACCTGATCGCTTGGCGCAACTGGCGCCGCAGCTTGCTACCGATGCACAGCATCGGGAACGACGATGCGATGCTCTACCTCGAACCGCTCGGCCATCACCACGTCGCCGATTTCTGCTGGCAGTATTACGATCCAGCGATCGCCGAATGGTGCGGCCTGCCGCATTTCCACGAAGCCGCCGCATGGCACCGCTGGCTCGATGCCGGCTATGCCCAGGGCGACCAGCAGTTCGCGGTGATTCATCGTGCATGGGGATTCATCGGTAACGTCGGCCTTACACCGTATCGCGACATCGGTTTTTTTACTACTGGATCGGTCGCGATTTTCAGGGCCACGGCTTCGGCTCTAGCGCCGCGGCCCTGCTAATAGAGGCTGCGCATCGGCACCGCTGCATGCGCACTTGCTACGCCACTGTCTACGAGACCAACACCGCGTCACGCCGGGCACTGGAAAAGATTGGCTTCATTGATACAGGCGTCCGCGGCGCAGCGCCGCACGATAACCACCTGTTCTACCGGATCGGACAGCCGAATACACAAGCGCGAATCGCTTGCGAGTTGCATACCCTGACCGACTGGCTCGACCTCGACGTGCGAGCCGCAGTGCCACTGACTAGTCGAGATACATAAAAACAGACATTGAGTATAAACGCTACGACCATCCGTCCCATTATGTTTCAACCACGTGTACACAAGGAGATAGCGCATGAGCTTCAGACGCAAGGCAATGACCCTGGTTCCACCGATTGGTGGGTTCTTCCTGTCCGCCTTAAACCATCCCGATGCAAAAGTGCAGCGCACCGAGTTCAAGCAGCAAATCGCACACCACGATTCGCCGTATGGAGATGCCGTCAAGTTCGCGAACGACGGGCTGCTGGCGGCTAAGGTGCCCCTCTCGCCAATCGCAGGCGGTGCTATGAAAAGCGCAATGGATGCTATAGCGGAAAAACGCATGTCTAACACCACGGCGGCAACGTTTGCAGAAACGGCGGGATTCATGCACAGCGCTGGCAACGCCGCCTGGAACCTCGACGTGCGCGGGCTGGCCGCAGCCACGCTCGGAGTCATCGCTACGCCTCTGCGTGGCATCGCCGTCCATCTGCACGCCGCCGAGATACCGGGCACGCCGGAACACGATTACTACAAGAGCGGCCGCCATCTCAACGAATAGCCCCTGCAATCCGTACGCTCAGTGGCTGGCCAGCACTCATTGCACAAGCTAGGCGTTCAATCAGACTCGCGCAGTTCTGGCACGATCAATGTCTCGCCGCCCGTGCCGCCAACATCGCCATTGCGCGTCGACGCATCGCGTCCCGCCCCGTCGCCGTCCAGGCGCTCGCGCACCTCGCGCGGCAGCCGTTGCGTGAGGATGGTCTGCGCACGACGCGACAGTTCGACTTCAATCGCGACGAGCGGCTGTTGGCGCGGCGAGCGCCCCGCGCTGCCCGCGTGCTCGATGGTGGCGGCGCGCCGGTCCTCGTCGCCACCAGGACTACGCGTACCGAGCACCGGTCGCGTCGTGCCATTCGGCATGATTACCTCGACACGCTGGGCATCACCACGCAGGCGCAAAATAGGAGAAAATGATGTGTCTTTTCGCATGACGGCCCATCGGGTTTCAACATATTGGTGGTATATCTGCGCAACACAGAGCAACCGAAGCAGTCTCCTGCTGCTCGCGCGGCACTAGCACAACTTGCTTTTCTGACTGCCATCTTCTGATCAGGAGTAACTCATCCAATGGCACGCATCTATCAGACCAGCAACATGGGCGAGGCACATTTTCGCGTCAACCTATCCGACCGTGGCACCGCGGACCTGCTTGTCCACCGCGTCAATAGTTACGGGCTCGCGCACGGAGACGCACGCTGGTACATCACCCGCGACAAGCAGGAAGCCGACATCTGGCTGTACTTCACGAGCCTGGGCATGGCACAATTCAAGGTCTGTTTCGTCGACAGCTACGGTGAGGCGGGCTGGCAGCGGCCGCACCCGTTGCAAGGCCGCCTCACGCGCTGACCCCTTGGGAAATCACGCGTAGGCGCAACGCTTTATCAGCCGCCATCGCGCGGCGCATGCCACAGTATGCGGTTGCCGATCGGTATGCGTACCACCTCACCGCGCGCAAGCAGGTACTCAAGCGCTGCCTGCGTGACGTCGAGCGAGTGTTGCGCGGATTGCGCGCCGACCCAGAAATGGTGAATGCCTTCGACCGTGTCGGCCGCAACGGGATTCATCTGCAAATAATGCGCAATCTGGGTGGCGACGTTCTGGACCAACGCATCATTCATGGAACGTACCCTGCCATCGATAATTCGTAAAGCCAACAGCTTACCTCAATCGCTACGCCCAACTCAGTTTGAGCGATCCCGCACGAGACCATGCTTGCGCACCAGCTTCCCAAACGCGCTACGCTCTTCACCCGCGAGCCGCGCTGCCAACGACAGATTACCGTTGGCTTCAGCTAACAGTCGCCGCAAGTAATCGACTTCAAATCGGGTGATCATCGCTGAGCGCTCCGCCTTGAACGGACGTCCGGCAGTTGGCTCTGCTCCGCCGAGATCTTGCGTGCTGACCACGCTGCCGAGCCGCACAAAACCGTCCTCGCTCAACAGGAAAGCGCGATGTACGCTGTTTTCAAGTTCGCGCACGTTGCCTGGCCAAGTATGGCTGCGCAGATGCGAATACGAGGTGTCGTGAAAGCGCATCGCAGATTTTGTGTAGCGCGTGCGCAATCCATCGAGGAACGCCTCGGCCAACTCAACCGCGTCATCAGCGCGATCGCGCACAGACGGGATCCTCAGCGTCACCACGTCCAAGCGATACAGCAAATCGCGTCGGAACTGCCGTGCTTCCACCAGAGCGGCGAGATCTGCGTTGGTCGCAACCACCACACGTACATTCGCGTAGCGGATCTTGGTACCACCCACACGCCGGTAGCTGCCGTCCTGCAGGAACCGAAGCAACGCAGCCTGCGCCTTTAGCCCGAGCGCGTCGATTTCGTCAAAGAACAGCGTGCCGCCCTCGGCTTCTCCGATCAGACCGCCGCTGACAAGCTTGGCGTCGGTGAACGCGCCGCGTTCGTGGCCGAACAGCTCGCTTTCGACAAGCGCCTCCGGTAATGCGCCGCAATTAACAGGGACGAACGGCGCCTGACGGCGTTCACTGCAATAATGGATGGTCCGCACGGCGAGTTCTTTGCCAGTGCCGGTCTCCCCCAACACCGTGACCGGCACGTCAACACCTGCGATTTTTTCGATCTGACGCCTGAGGGCCTCCATAGCGTCGGACGAGCCGAGCATCTTGAGGTGGGTACACTGGTTCATACGCACTCCGAATCTGGTCGATTAACTGTTCAGAGACGTGCGATAGCGAACGTCATCTAGCAGTCGTTTATTTTATTTCAGCTGGTACGGATGCACTTCGATGTAATGCCGGACTGCTGCGCTTTCGATGCTCCCCGATATGGTCGCCGTTCACACGACACCTTGCATCATGCGCGAGCATAATCTTAATTTGGATTTAGCAAAGTGAAAAGACCTCTCTTTAATAAATCTCACAAATATAAACGATAAATGACATTGTCACACTCACGAACGCCAACTGACGGTCAAGAGTTAAAACTATCCCGCATCTTGTTCGTATTTCATGAGATCAGAAGTTTGTAAAAACAAAGCAAAAAAATTCATAAATGACCGCGTGCGCGCCAGATCTGGAGACGTTGGCGGTTAGTCGTCTAGCGCACTGGTTAGTTAAAGTGCAACGGAGGCCGGTGATATACCACCAGTGAGTGGCATCGCATGCTTTTTTAGCCACTGCGTCAACTGCTCGTGATGTTTGCACTCGCGGAAAGTTAACAAATAAATGGGTATTTCAATCGAATCCTTAAGCAGATCGTAACCGCGAGGAAATCGCCCGGATCGCCGCCCTCCCTGGAAAAGAAAGTCGCATCGAAATCTGAACCGCGACTTGCTATAGCATCACTGACTTGAACGCATGTCCAACGCTGAACAGATCGCCTAGCACACCCGCAAAAAGCTATTTTTTCGGGTCGAAGGCACATTGTATTGTAAGAATGCGATCCATTATTTCAAATAGCTTTCAATTTCATATTGTATTATCTAGGCACGGCATAAAATTTCTCTAACAATCGTTTGAAATTCTGTTAATGAAAAGTAAATTTATGGAAGAGCCTGGCACTCAAACAAGAAAATTGAGATTCGTCTATTCATTGAATAGAGAAATAATTCGCAGCATCTTCCAATATATTATTTATAATCATGCACTCCAGGTATTTGTCTATGCATTTCAGATCGTGTAATACAAGGCTGCCCTTATCAAGGAATTTCTCACAGCGACCGACCCATTTTTGCAGAGTCGACGCCTGCAGGCCCACACTTCAGTGACTTGTTCACATGCCTTATTACGACCAATTTTCATCTACTAACATATGCTCACCCGAGCTGCCATTGGTTGCGGCAGGAATGCGCGACGGTAATGCTGGCGGCATGGGCGAAAGCGCTGTATCGGTGATGAGGCGATGAAGGACTGACCGGCGCCCTGCTACCGGTCGCAGTGTCAACAGTGACGCCAGAGATGTGCCCCATCGGCGTGAGTCCAGAGTGCGTTTGAGGCTCGGTGCCAACTGGCGGAAGATGCTGACGTGAGCTTTGGGGAACACTTATGGGCTTTGAACTGCTCCCGGTTCCCATCGGCCATAACGGCGATTCTGAACGGATTGGAGGCGAGTTGCCCGGGCGGTTAGGGCCCCGCGCCGCTACCATTGTATCGGCGCTGTGTGCGTTCCCTCCTCCTGAGACGTTGAATCGTCCGCCACCAGCAGGCTGTGTTTTCCTCTCCCCACAACGAGATCCTGGTAGCATCGTTTCTCCCAGCGCCCGCGTCTGAAATGACACGATGTATGCAATTTCCTCGCCAGTAGCTCAAGGGCAATTCAGGACGCCGCTCTTCAGCCGAGAAGCGTTGTTCTGTGCGGCCGTAGCGCGTTGTCGCGTGTACTCGGTTTGCACGAGGGACCGGGGCAAGAAATCACCCACAGGGTTAGAAAACACTCACCCACCGTAACTGATTCGAGGATGCGCTCACTGCGCGGCTATCGGAAAGCCTTGACCTCCCCCTCAGTTGCCGTTATTCGCATATCTCCCTCGGAGGATTACGAAACGCGTTAGCGAAATTAAAGGACCATTTCAACGCCCTAGCAAAATTATCGGACAAGACGTGAATTGCTGCGTTGCGTAATCGAAACGCCTCCACCGTTCAACATTACGTGCTCAGCCTTGCTGCGCTTGCCCTTCCGCGCTATTTTCCCGTTAGCAGTATCGCTGGACGCTGACACTGCTAGTAGCATTAACGAACAACAACAGCTGGTCAGGAAAACGATCGCGGATCGACGACCCCGCGCATTACGACGAAATGGTTACTGTCGGTACCGAGTGCGAAGAATCACCAATCTTCCAGGTCAGTAATCCCATTTGAAGTGATGACAATACGCAAGCCCTTGGGTAGTGCATGCGTAATACCGTCAGACTCACTCACCTGCACATCATTCACCGTTACGGGAACAGGCCCTAGCATCAGCGCGCTAATTTCATCAGTCACACGGCCAATCTCCTCATCAGAGGCCACTAGGTCATCGTCTGTGGCGAAAACCTCATCGCCTCGCTCTATTCGCCAGCGACATTGGATGTGTAAGGACCATGCTCTCGCCACTTTTCTCTTAACAACGTTGGAAGGGGTCAGTAGCGATTTCTCTACCGGACTGTCGACAAAACTGGTAATACGGTTGATTTCCTGCTACGAGCCCGCCGGGACAAGGCTGCCGCGCAGTCTTATTTCGAGAGGGCAATCGCGCTGAACGGCGAACCCGAGACCGTGACAATCGATAAGACCGGATCGCACCTCGCAGCGTTGAAAGCGATCAACGCCAAGCGGGAAATGCCGATCAAGATGCGCCAGGAAAAGTGTCTAAACAACATTGTCGAACGGGATCACCGCGATCAAACGTCGAACGCGGGCAATGATGGGCTTTAAGACTTTTCGTTGCCCATGTATTATTCTTGGTGAAATCGAGACCATGCACATGATTCGCAAAGGTCAGCTGAACGACTGCGCTGAGGCACCCTCCCTCGCTCGGAAATTCAACTACTTATATTAATAAGCATTACTTATATATTATTTCGTCACCCAGTTCTTATTGCGATAGAACCAATTTGTTTCTGGTCGAGGAATGCCCCGTGATGACGTCGCAGCGCTTAATGCGTTTGTCAGCAACGTGCCAATATTATCGATAGACCTTGGGCGAGACCGCCAAGCACGTGACCGGTCAGTGATTTCAAATCGACAACGGAGTGCACGGCATATTGCCGCGCTGCTTGCGGCCGATGCAATCAGACGCTTTTACGGAGAACATCGCACGCGGCTTAAACAATGCGAAGGGTCGACTGCTGAGCAGGCAACGCTCTAGTTTGCAAGAGTGAGCCCTTGCAGTACGGCTCCTCGCCCCTATCACTTCAGTGCTTACGTTACGCACGGCGGCCACACTGATCAGGCACTCGATCCAGCCCAGAAGCCCGTTAAGGGGACCAAGTGGTCTGGACATGGAAGGCCGTTCGCGTGGCGATGTCTTGCGCTAGCGTGGCATTACGGCCCCATTTCCATCACGGAAGCCGCTCACACGACATTCTGTTGGACATGGCACAAGATCCTTTCCCCAATATTCAGTCACAAAACCTTGCTCATCGCCGTAAAGAAATTGAATGGAACCTTACCGATCTCGTGCTGCGGCATCCGGTCCAGCAGAACCACGGCGCGCGCAAAAGTCTCGACTTGCTGGTAAGCATAATCCGCATCAAGTCGATCGAGGCCGCCCCCCGGCAGGATCTGACACAGATAATCAGGAATCGGGCAGCTTGAAATCGTCGCGATGCCCGAGGCATAGAGCGGCTGCCCCTCACCAAGCATCGCCTGCGCGGCAAGCGGCGCGAGGGTGAGTGCACGGATTTTCGTGCGTCCTTGTGCAGCCTTTACATAGACATCGTTCACCGCCTTGTTTGCAGTGTAGATCATGTCTAGTTCCAGTCGCCCGGTCGGGGCTGGCCTGCCTATCGCAGGATTGTCTCGCCACTCCATGCAGCCGAGATGCTCGATCGTTACGCCGGCAACAGCTTTCGCGTGACCGTCCTTGCCGTCCCATAGATCGGGATGCATCTCGAGCCAGGTCGCGGTCGCCTGCTGGCCGTCACGACCAAATTGCGGAATCTGGAAATGTCCCGTGACCAGCACGAACACCAAGGTACGGTTACGCGCCGACAGCGGCCGCCTTGAGAAATAGCGGGCGAGCGCCAGAACACCGGCACCACCATTCTCCTCGCAGGCATTGGGACCGTCGGTGTGGGTGTTGACGATGATCGTCTCAGCGGGGTTGCTGCCGGGCAGAACGGCGTAGATCGTCTCGCTCGGCACTTCCTCCAGCGTCGCCTCAAGAACGAGGCGGCCGTGCAACCCACGCGCAGCGGCAGCCTTGATCCGAGCACCCTGGGCTTCCGTCACCCATATCGCGGGGATGTCGCGATAAGGCGTTGTGAAGGGCAACACCTGTCCCGCCAATTGTTCCGCCGAGACGCCCTCAAATACGCAGACGACCCCCAGCACGCCGCTCTCGCGCGCCTTGTCGATAGGCACGCCGAGCAACCCGGTGAGGAGCGGCGTCGTCATGGATTTGGGGAAATCAGTGCCTTCAGGCAAGTGGCTACGCCGATTGGCCGCGATCTTGAGCATCGTCGCGGTCAGGTCACGGCGCTTGACGGTGACGACCGCTATCTTGCCGCGCGCCTTACGGAACGAATGGACCTTGCCGTCGAAAAAAATCATCTCGCCAGATACACCATCGGACGTTGTGCATCCCGAATAGGGATAAGGCGCGGCCACATCGATCCCTTCGCCATCGGACAGGACGAACTGGGTCGATTGCGGAGTCCAGCGGCGCATCCTGAGACGATCGCGCTGGACATCGAGCCCCATTGCGTGCAATTCCCCGGCAAGGAAATCGACTGCACACGCTTGCGCAGAACTACCAGTCAGCCGCGGGCCGAAGTCGTTAAGGCGCTTTACCCAGCCCCACACCTTCGCTTGCGATGGCAGTCCGGACAACCCTCCGCTATCGCGCTGGTTGATGCCGATCCTGGCGAGCGCGCTCGTCACCTTTTCCCCAACAAGCGTAGCCAGCCCAACAATGAGAAACTCCTTACGACTGATTGCCATCTTATTAATCTTCCTCGATATGCCTTCGCCTCGTTTCCACGTAAAACAACTCACGCCGTTTTTTGCATGAACTCGTAATCGCATCACATGCGGCACACAATCGATGACGGGATATGCTGGCAATTTTAAAACCCTTCAATCCAATCGACCGCATTCACTCTCGCCTGCTCCAATGTTTGATACCGACACCGTAACATTTGCTCGGCTTTCAAGATACCCGTTTTCCACCGCAGCAACGAACATACCCAGTCGGCACGCCGCCGCGTTCTGACTGGAAAGAGCTGGCCAGACGCGTTGGTGCTTTCCTAAGATCATCTGTGTAGCAATTAATTCGGTACGTTTTTGTCGCCCATCTCGACTCTCGCCCTCGGTTCAACAGACTATGGCGTACGTCGTTTCAAGGGAAAATCAGTTACGCGGGTTCTAACGGGCATCGGTGCTCGATTGCTCACGGAACACGATCGTGTTAACGATATCTATTACCAGTGCAATACTTATTGCGTAAGCGTCCACCCAAGGCATCTTTCGTCGCGACATGAACGTGCTCATGCTGTCGGATTTTTCGACGGATGCAGACGATGGAAGGTAAGCAAGTGGTACCCGTGACGCCGCGCACTGCGCGACGCAGTTTCACCAAGGAATTCAAGCGAGAGCTTGTGCGCCAGTCCATGCTGCCGGAGGTTTCTCGTGCAGCTCTGGCCTTGGCCAACGGCGTCAACGCCAATCAACTGGCACGCTGGTGTCGCGAGCATCAGCGTGCCGACC
>NZ_LAQU01000058.1 GCF_000970345.1 Robbsia andropogonis
GTTCAGAATGCATTAAATGATATGACCGGTGGCGGCACGCTCTTGATTAGAGGTACGTGCTTGGTTTCGGCTGCACTGACGATCGCATATGACGGCATCCGGATCGTGGGCAGCGGGATTATCTCTTCCGGCTTCTATATGACCAGCGCTACGGCGGACTTGTTCGTTACGACGACAGCACTGCGCAGCGTAGAGTTCCACAATTTCAATGTGTGGTCGTCCGTCACAAAGACGGCAGGAAGCGTTTTCAATCTTGTGAACCCCGCGCGGTTTGTTTTTAATCGCATTTTCGCGGGCGATCGAACGACAGTGGCAGCGCAAGGCAGTCGCCTTTACAACGTGCTGTATATGGCTGGGTGCGATGACTGCCTAGTGACCGGCTGTACGTTTGCTGGCTTCAGCAATTACGCCGTTGCCGTGTATGGATCGGCAACGGCTCAATCAGAACTCCGCTTGACTGGCGGCACACGCATTAGCGTAGGCAATATCGGCGTCTTGGTCGGCGGCAATTTTGGCGGCATGTATCTTGGCGAAGTGTCGGTAGATAGCTGCGTCAAAGACGTGGTGATTTCGCAGGCATTGAGCGCGACAATCAATCGTGAAATCTTTCTTGGGGACATGTGCGTTCTTGACGCCTGTAGCGATACCTGCTTGGAAGTGCAGGCCAACGGGTGCGCCATATTGCAATTGACCGGTGCGTGGCTTGCATCTGCTGGCAAGTACGGCACTCCCAGCGGCAACCAAACTTGCTGCAACATTCTGCCGACGAATCCCGCGCTTCGGTTCATTGCCTCGGGCGCGCACTTCTACAATGCTGCGAACACTGGCCTAGCAATCAACGGGTGCGCTACCGCGAACATATCCGGGTGTCAGTTCGACTACAACACGACTTACGGCATCAATCTCGCGAACAGCGCAGTTACCTCCGCAGCCATTTCCGGGGGCAGAGCGTTTAACAACGGCATAGGCATTAACATCGCGACGGGCGTTCCAGCGTTCTCAGTGATCGGAATGGATTTGACGGGGAACTCGACGGCAACTGCGATTTCTCCAGCGCTTGCTTATAACCGGTTCATTCAAGGCTGCTATGGCTACACGTCTTATAACTCAGGTCAGGCGACATTAAGCACGTCCAGCGCCTCCACGACGGTTACGCATGGCTTAAGCGGGACGCCATCAATAAATGACATCACGCTTACTTTGCTGACCGGCACCAATGCAACGTGGTTTGCGATCACGGCGGTGACAGCGACCACTTTCACGATCACGGCATCTGCCGCCGCGACCAGCACGGTCACGATGGCTTGGCGCGCTCAGTTGCCGAGAGTGTAGCGACGAAGAATGGATACCGGGGAAATCCTAAAGCTACTCGGCGGCTCTACGGTCGGGGGCGGCGTGCTTGCGACTCTTGCGTATGCCGCCGTCAAGATGGCGATCCCCGCATTTGCAAAGGCGCGCCTCGATTCCAGTTCGCTGGGCGTTGCCGAGAAGCTTATCGAGTCGCTGCAAGAGCAGAACAAAGCGCAGGCTGAAGAGCACCGCGCGGCGATGGTGCGCGCTGATGAGGCACTTAAGGCAGAGAGAGACCGTGCAGATGCAACGCGCAAAGTCCTAGAAGAGACCACCGCTGAACTCTACAAAGTCAGAGAGCAGCTTAGTCATTTAACCAATGAAAACATCAAACTCGCAGGAAAGATAGCCGAGCTTGAGCGCAAAATGAACGCCCATCCGGGGGTGAATGATGCCCTTTAAACCCAGCCCGCGCGCGCTTGTCGCGGTGATTATTTCATGCATATGCGGCGTGCTGCTTTGCGCGGCCACTATCGGCTTCGGCGTTGCGCAGTATGTTGATCAGCGGCGCATGTCTGCGATCGTACTGAATGCCCAGGCGCGCGAAGATGCGCACCGTTTAGAGATAGAGAAAGTCCGGCTTGAGGCGGCGCAGGAGTGGCAAAAGAGAGTCGATTCGGCAAGCCGGGACGACGCGCAGCAGATACAAGACATCCAAGACCTGAAAGCGCAGAACGCCGTGCTGATGAAGTCTCTCGACCGTCTTGCCCGCTCAAGTGAGCAACGCGTTATCGCTGCGGCCAAGATTCAGAACAAGCTTGATTCTGTGGCGACCAAGGTGGAGCAGGTGAGCGATGCAACGCCGGGCATCAAGAAAGCAACTGGCGACATCAACAAAAAAATCGAAGATGCAAACCGGAGGTTGAAATGATCCGTGCTTTTTCCCTTGTGTTGCTCTTGAGTCTTTCCGCGTGCATGGCACAGCCGAAGCGCACGTATCATCCGCCGCGCACGAAATGCCCCGATCTGCCGGTGCTGCCGAACCCGGCGACAGAGGCAGACAAGGATCAGTGGATCGAACAGATGGCCACACTTTACCCGCAGTGCGCGGCTTCGCGCCGGGTGTTCCTGAAGACTGATACGGAGAGCAAATAATGGCCGTCATTGTGGTGCCGTGGTGGAGAAAAGTAGCGAAGCAGTGGTCCACGTGGCTGCACGCCGCTGGCCTCGTTATTTTTCTGGATGCCAAAGCCATCTCAGAATTCTTGTACGACAACCTGCCTGATATCTGGCGTCATATCCCTGACGATCTTCGCGGCACCCTAGCGCATTGGATTCCGGGTGGCATCTCTGGAGCGATCCTCGCCGCAGGTCTTGTCGTCAAGTTCACCACGACGCGCGCCGCACTGGATCAAGCCAGAGCCATTGGTGCCACGCCAGAACCCATCCAGCCTCCACCACCACCCCCAGCGCCATGACTCCATTACCAATGACCCCTCAGACGTTCCTCGAAACCGCCGTGCTTCCGGCGCTCGACTTATTGCCGTCTCAGATGAATTCGCCGGAAGCGCAAGTGATGCTCGCCTCGATTGCGCAACAAGAAAGCGGGCTCAAGACGCGGACGCAGTATAACGGCGGTCCGGCTCGAGGACTGCTGCAATTCGAACTCGGCACACAAGCGTCGAAGGGCGGCGTGTGGGGCATCTATCTGCACCCTGCATCGCGGTACTGGCTCAATAGCCTCTGCCAGGATCGAGGCGTCCAGTTTGACCCGGTCGCGATCTATAACACGCTTGCAACGGATGACATCCTTGCCGCTGGCTTGGGCCGTCTGGCGTTATTTGTCGATCCCAAGCCGCTTCCATCGCTTTCGGACAAAGTGGGATCGTGGGCGCTTTATCAACGCGTCTGGCGTCCTGGCCAACCCCGGCCAGACACGTGGCCCGATTATTACTCCGCTGCCGTCTCGGCAGTCGAAGCGGTGGCAGCATGAGCCCCTATGTCATCACCGGCCTGGGTGCCGGAATTCTAGGGATCGCGCTTGGTGCAGCGGGCATGCATTACACGATCGATGCCGCGCAACTGGCCGGTGCGCACGAGGCGCTTGCTTCTGAGAAGGCAGCGCACGCTCGAGATAATGAGCAAGCGGCAGTCAACCTCAAGGCTGTGTCCGATACGGCGGCGCAAGCGAGCGCCGCCGCCATCGCCAAGCAAACATCGATGCAGCAAGCAAATGATTCAGCCCAGGCAACTATTGCCAAACTCCAGGGAGAAAAAAATGCCGCCGATCAAAAGTATCGTTCCGCTCTTGCTGCTGGCACTGAGCGCGTGCGCGTCGCAGTCCGATCCTGTCAAGCCGACAGTCCAGCCGGTGGCGGTACAGTGCCCGGTAATCCCCAACCCGCCAGCGGAGGCGATGACAGCGCCGCCCACGCAGACCTCGACCCAGCGGTTGCAGAGCGCGTTTTCGGAGTCACTGCCGACGACCAGCGCGAAATAGACAAGCTTGTGAAATTGCAAGCTTGGGCCTGTACAGTGAAGGCGGACGCGCCGGGGTGCGCGAAGTAGCCAAATCCCGCATGTCACAGTGTGCCGTAAATGTCCCGAGGCACCTAAATGTCATGCGATGATATGGTGGATTTACCCGGATTTTCTCTTTTTCACGAGGCGTAACTTATTGATTTCTTTACCATCGCTTTTCGAGTTATGTTTTGTGATTCCAGTTGCCGTGGGTTCGAGTCCCATCAGCCACCCCAAAGAATTCAAGGACTTAAACGATTCGTCGCTTAGGTCCTTTTCTTTTTTATTCCACACATCAAAAGGTGGGTGTAGATCGCCGATCGGAGGTCACGCCAGCGCCACGCATATCGTCACCTCGTTGACACCTGCTTTTCCTGCGATATCGGCAATTGAATGGTGCCGTCACGTGTTTCCGCAATGTCCCGAGGAAAAGCACCGCTGCCGATGGTAGTCAAGAATTGCGTGCTCGTGATCTCGCGGACCGAACGTGCCAGGCACGCCTATTCCGAATACCTGCCTGCTGCATCAAGGTATTGTTGCTTATTTTCAATGTGACACCTTTTGTCTGCCTGCGACCTCGTGGATCTTTTTGATGTGATGCTTCGTTGCAGCCTCGCTATCATGTAAACAACATCCAGTAAGACGGCGCGAGCATCCGTTACCGAGAAAAAAGCAGTCCGATCGTCTGGTTGAACGAGGTGACGTCATCCTCTTGGCCTACGGATTCGAGCATTTGCTTCCCTACGCCGCTGACTGCTTCGAAAAGCTGCTCGCGATATGTGTCTGGCTCCTCATGCATATTGATGTGGCCGTTAAGCAGAATTTGCAGTATGAGCGCCTGCGCAGTCTGATTCAGGCGTAATTCTTTAATGTCGTTGTCCATGCGTGTCTCTTTTGGATCGGTATTGAAGCCCGGATTTTCGCACGAAGCGTGATGAGTGAGCGACTTGGAGATATGCTGCGCGCTGTATCCAGATGTATATTTGGAGACAGCGTCAAACGACCGTTTGTATTTGTAGCGCCGTGGCCACGCAATCGCCAATATCGACCTATTGCAAGCGAGTTCATAAATTATATGTTTGGTACAAACATATAATAAATATTCATTCAGCGACGGGTGATCGCGTCGCCGCTAGCTCCGATGATCTCTCGTAATCTCACGTTGGATGATGCGGCAGGGATGTTGTATATCAAGGGCTTGGATTTTCCCATTTTGATTAAGTGATGTGCCTATTGAAAGAAAATTTCAAATTTCATCAGCATCTGAAATTTATTTCAATGAATTTTTATTGATTGATTTTAGTATAATTAATTGTTCAATTAAAATATAAAATTGGTTTACGGGCTTATTGGTATTTTTATGGCTTTAAATAAATTTCAGGTCGGATTTTTTTGAAGAGGTAAGAATTAATTTTTTTGAATTTAATTTATTTAATAGATGTTCATGAAATTACAGAAATTAAGATAAACTATATTTTTGGGGATTCAAATGCGGAATCCTTTACCTATCGACTCGACCTATCTGACAAAAGCACGCATGAAACATGGGTGCTCTCGGTTTACCTAGGGTTTTCCCATCCTGATGCGTGTCCGCTGCGGTCGATGTGCCGCAGCATCGAGCCCGTTCGATCGATGCATGCATTTTCAATGCCGTCATTCACCATAGTGCGCTGTATCGATCGGTACTTTTTGCCATAGCGTACCCATACCTTCGGGTTTCTCGCGAATGCTAGCCAGGCAATAATCAGGTTCGACAATGAATGTCGTGGCAATTCAGCAACGTGAACGGCCGTCGTTATGCCGATTTATGCACTTCACGACGATTGTCGAAGTAATATTGTTCCAAGGGCGCAATGAGAATAGTGAAGTCTCAACTAATCATCATAAAGGGCGAGTCCTGATTGCAGCGCGAGAAGGGCGGGAGTAGCATTCCTGTGAATAAAGCGTTGAGACCAAAGGGCGGACACACCATATTCCAATATTGAAAGGATGTGTCCATCTACGATGTGCTACGGGAAGAACGACGGTGGGCAAATTGTTTGGTTGGGCCGCCATGAGTGCGGTAAGCGTCTTGGCCGGCGGCGTATGGCGCGTAGTGCTACTTGTCTTGCGGGAACACGCAATCGAGAGAGAAGATCCGTTAACGCACGATAAGAAAACCAGCATCGTCAAGCCGGCAACTATCACGCTGACGTCGGCAACATCGTCGGCACCTGTGAGTGATCGTCTGGTAAGCCATTAAGGCAGCTTGAAGAAGGGCCGTGCGCGGAAATGTGCACGGTCTTTTCATTTGCGTGTCAGCTTAACGCAATCCACTACGAATTATTTCAGACTCGGCTTGCGGATTGACGATGTTTTTGGCAAGTACCACCATCGCGTCATGGAGTGCATGCTGGCTTGCGCGCGACACGGCTAATGCCGCTGCGTGACAGGCCCCATCCTCGTGGTCGCTGCCGAATCCGGAGAGCGTTTCGCGAACGGTAGGTAGGCGCTGTCCTTGAGGCGTCACCGCGATATTGATTGTCACATGCGCTGTCCCCACGAATTGTGATCCGACGTGCAATTCTGGGGTAAACGCAATGTCGCTCAATACGTACCGATCCGCTGGCCCTGCCGAGTCGATATCACTGACGCCGTCGTCAACGACGACTTCCGGATAGGCTCCCATCAACGTGGCCCGTACCGAGTTAATGATTGCGTCGCCCGATTTGGACATAAACCAATAACCGGCGCAATTTCCGCCAGGGCGAAAGGCGGTCTTGGCACCTCGCAAATCCGTGGGAACGACGACAATGGCCTTTGGCGCCAGCCCAGGACCCGGTTGTGCAAGCATCGCTGCCTGTTGATAGCCTATCGGGACATCGATACATCCGCTTATCGCCAACGCCGCCGTTATCGCAACGGCGGCGTTCCTACCGCGTTTATGCAATGGCATACACCGTGGCATTGTTTCTTTTTTCAGCGGGGATGCGGCCCGCTGCGTTACATATTGCGTTTCCGGAATAGGTGGAGTCGGCATAAGTCTCTAAATAATGCTGCCCATTGGCGACGCGTTGCATAAAGACCCACGCGTGCCGCATTCTCGTCTAGGCGATATTACCGTCGGTCTCAACGCACGCAGTTGACTTCGTGCAGTCCAGTGTTCGCTTCAGTGCTCGTATGACCCCTCAGCGTTGCGCCCGCGTTCATTGGCAAGGCGGCCAAGCGGATTCAATAAAAAAAGCCATTCGATTATGGCATGTCGCGTCTTACGACGTCGGGAATACCCGATAAGAAGTGGTTACAAGCATAAGAGCACGGCTTCAACACCACGGTGTATCTTCGTACAGTACGCGTAACGAGACAGTTGAACGCATGACGATGACCTTAAAGGTGTCGCTTGTAGTGAAATAATCTACAAATAAACGCTCCAAATAACCTTCATTCTGCTTTCAACCGAGCAAATACGTCTCACTTTTCGTGTGGCTGCGTGGCAATTGTGTAAAAACCCGTAGTATCGTAAGCAACATCGTAGCAATTACGCCTCTGAAGAAAGACGCGTAGGCTGAATGGAGTTCCCCTTGTCCTGAGACTACGGCGGGCTGTCATCGGGTTTGTAAAGACAGCAACTTCGGCGTAGTTGCTGCGTGGCGAAGTCAGGATGTCGCTATTTAAATTGGATACGCAAGCAGCTATGTCGGCCTGTTCAGGGTGACGATGGACATCCCGGAACCTCCTGGAGCAAAACGGATGAAGCAAGAAGCCCTCATTGATGCGTTCGACCAAGTCGGCGCGATTTCCGGCGACGCAGTCAAAGCGCTGACAGTCGAATGGGCCCTATGGCTGGCGGGGAATTGGGAGCGTATCCCGCCGGCGGACCGAGGCATGATGGTAACCGTCGGTGGTGTCTTGTTTGATAAGGGAGCGACTTATGAAAAAGGCTTCATACCTCCCGCAAAACCGGCTATAAATGTACTGCCGGTACGAGATGGCCGGTCAAGCTAACAGGCGCGAATCGCTGGATGAGGTGGGGCGCCGCGCCAAGGATACGACTTGCCGACAAGCGCTATAAACGCAGACCGCGGGCTAATTCAAAGTGTTGTTTTAGCAAACAAATCGTGCATGCTGCCATGCGTCAGACTGGTACTGTCTCAGCCAACCGGTGGCTCATCTGTTTTCTTATCGCGCAGGTCGTTTGGCGCCATTTTTCGATTTCCATCATCTCGGTGAGGCAGTGCGCTATCCCGGTTGTCGCTGTGCGTCGTTGGGTTTGGCTTCTCAGGAGATTGCTTGTCTTCGCTCATACTATCCTCCACTTCAGGTACTTCAAAACGCAAAATTGCGTATTTTCGAACACACGCTGGGTGCCACTTTTCTGTCTCTCCAATAGAACGTCCGATAGGGCGAACAATCAGCAAACAGAAACAGATCCGAGCTAGCTTTGCAAGCGCATGACTAAGCTACCTTGTAGATAGGCAAAAACCGTACCTGAGCTCCCATTGTTGTTCACGCCAGTAGGGGGATTCTTTGCACCTATGTTTAAAGTGCATTGTCTAATTTCTACATTAATGAGGAATGCGAACAGAATAGCGCTTGAGGGTCGGGGTATATTCGGCAATGTTTAGCCGGCTGCAAGCGTTGCGACAGCTACAAGACCACCCCTCGATGCTAAGGCCGCGCGCTCATCTGCGATGCACCGGTCAATCATCCGGCAAATTGCATCTATATTACCCACCATCGTCATCCCACTGGTACGGCGATAGACGCGTACGGTAGGGCGGGGAGTCGCCGCCGCGACGGCTTGCACAGTCGGACGTAGTGCCGCAGTACGGGCGACAACAGCCCCTGCATTCATCGACTGATGCGAGGGTGTGACATCCGAATCTCGACTTACAAGGACCGGTGCCGTGGCACGTGCCGCCAGATTCGCTTTGTCGCGACATGACAGGCGACCGCGGTCTGCACGCAGGCGGCCAAAGGCGTGAATGGTGCTATCGACAGAAAACAAGCGAACGAGCCTAGACATGATGTATCTCCTTCAAAGGGGCGTCGGTCGAATAAGTCCTACCGCAATCCCTTCGAGTGCAAAGTCGGACCGTTCACGGTCAACGACAATCGTCGGGTAATCAGGATTTTCAGCAAGCAATGCAATACCCTCCGGTATGCGTTTCAATCGTTTCACAGTCACTTCGTCACCGAGACGGGCTACGACAATTTGGCCGTCGCGGGCATCGTTTTGACGCTGTACTGCAAGTAAATCACCATCCAAGATGCCGATGTCTCGCATACTGAGGCCACGCACCTGTAACAAATAATCCGGACGATTGCTGAATAAAGTCGGATCACATTGGTACTGTTGCAAAACGTGTTCCTGAGCCAAGATCGGACTTCCCGCCGCAACGCGTCCAATTAGCGGCAAAGACAACGCGGTGGCCTGAGACAGCATGCCCGCGAGTGCAACGCCCCCTCGCGGCGAGGCACGGTCTATATCTCTTGGCAACACTCCCGCCGATTCCGGCCGGGGCCGAGTTGCTGCGCGTTCATCCGTGAACGCGGCGCTGTCGTCGGTGTTTTGAACGATGCGAATGCCCCGTGACGCCCCCGGCGACAACACGATTACCCCTTTGCGCGCCAGCGCACGTAGATGCTCCTCCGCCGCATTGGCCGAACTGAAGCCGAGCGCCGTGGCAATTTCGGCGCGCGTTGGTGGAAAACCGCTGCGTTCGATTGCCTGGACGACCAGATCGAATACTTGCTGTTGGCGCGCGGTAAGCTTGAGCATGTCTCGATTTCCTGTATGCGATACTGTGATTCTATACAGTATTTTTTTTGACGCAACTATTTTCGCGGAATCCGTTGGAAAGGGTTGCGCGTCGCGCGAAAGCGACGTACGTGACACGGTACGATAAATCCGCACGAGGCAAATGGAAGCGCCTACGCAAAGGCGGCCACGGCCACGTTACATCGTTCGCGTTGTCTGGCACACTGCCGCCCTGATATACACCGCTCGCGCGCGCCGTCGCCGCGTTTCCGACTTGACCGCGATGTGATCCAAGGACTTTTCCTAATGACCGACGCTTCTTCATGCACCGATGGCGCTCTGCCAGCTCATTCCTTTATTACGAACGCCACGCCGACGCCTCGCACCGGGTGGGCCGCGCTGCCGCGGATCGTGGTGCTAACGACCGGCGGCACCATCGCTGGCGCCGCCGCGTCGGATAGTGAGTCGCTACGTTACGCGGCCGGTGCGCTGGGTGGTGACGCACTCGTCGGTGCCGTGCCGGCATTGGCACGTATTGCCACAATCGAGACCATCGCGGTGGCATCGATCGACAGCAAGGATGCGGACCCGGCATTCTGGTGCACACTCACGGCGGTCGTGCGCGCCACTCGCGCGCGCGATGACGTCGATGGCATCGTGATCACCCACGGCACCGACACGTTGGAAGAGACAGCGTATTGGCTGGATCTGCTTCTGGACGATGGCAAGCCCATCGTGTTGACGGCAGCCATGCGGCCGGCCACGGCGCTATCCGCGGATGGCCCGGCGAATCTGTTCGACGCGGTCACGTTGGCGGGCACGTGCACGGCGAAGGGAAAGGGCGTTTTGGTCACGCTGCAGAATCGCGTCCACGCGGCGCGCGATGTGATCAAGATCAGCAGTCATGCGTTGGATGCCTTTGCATCGCTGTCTGGTGGTCCGTTGGGATGGGTGCAAGACGGACGCGTTGGCTGGCTGCGCGAAGCGGCAGAAGGACATCCGGCGGACGCTGCGACCAAGATCGAGCCGGGCGCGGCGCGCGCGGCGGCGCTGTCAGATAAGATGCGCACGAGCACTTTCATACCCACCATGCTGGCGGCGGTCGAGGTGGTCGCGCAGTATGCGGGTGCATCCCCCCGGCTGGTGGAGGCACTCGTTGCCGCGGGGGTGCGCGGCATCGTCGTCGCTGGAACAGGCAATGGTACGATCAACGCCCCGATGATGGCGGCGTTGCGACGCGCGACGGCAGCGGGCGTGGTAGTGGTCAGATCGAGCCGTGCTGCCGACGTGCGTGTCACGTTGAATGCCGCAGTCGACGACGAAGCAGCAGGTTTTGTCGCGAGCGGTTCGCTGAACCCGTACAAAGCGCGCATCCGGTTGATGTTGGCGCTTTCAGTGGGTGTGGCCGATCTTTCAACGTTACGGTTGTTCTTCAGTCAAGCGTAAGGGGCCGGCGGTCGGCGAGCGCCGCACGGATGGACTGCAACTCAGCCTCCACCGCGGTGCAGGCTCGGACGTAAAGCGCCTGCATCTCTTCCCAGTCGGGTTCCGCCGCTTCGGCGCACTGTGCAATGATCGTGCTGCAGGCATCGACGAAGCGATGCAGCGCCAGCATTGCGGCCGGCCCTTTGTTATGGTGCGCGATGTCGCGTATGCGCTGCGCATCCTGCGCATGCACGGCGTCGGAAAAGGTCGGAAGGGATTTCATCACGCCCTGTTCGAAGATGTCGATCAATTTGCGCGCGAATTCCGGATCGCCAAGTGCGATCGTCATGACGGTCTCGTCTGCATTCGACGCGATCTTTCGCGGCGTGTCGGGCGGTGCTGCGATGAGAAAATGCGCGCGCAGTGTTGCCAACGTGACCGGTTTGGTCAGTCTGCCGCGCATGCCGCTGCGCAGGCATTCTTCCAGGCAACTTTCCGTATCGTCGGCGCTATATCCGATGACAGGCAATTGAGGCCATTGATCTGCGCAAGCGCGTGCCAATGCATAGCCATCTTGAATTGGCATATTGCAGTCGGTTATCACCGCATCGAACGCCACCGCCCTTTCAAGGGATGGTGGGTCGAGATAGGCTAGCGCTTGATCCACGGTCGAGGTAGTTATGGGCGTAAGCCCAAGCTGTAAAAGCTGTGTGCTTAGCAACAATAGATTGGCTTCGTGATCGTCGACGATCAAGACGTGTGCGCCAGATTGCAGGCTGACCTTAAAAGACGGGGGTGGCACTATCGGTTGCGAGGCGTGCGGATGCGATGCCTCGACGTGCGAGTGGATCATGGAACGCGGGTCCGCGTTAGGCGGAAGCATGAGCGATGCAGTGGAAAGTTTGTCCGGGCCCGATGCCCCCGTGTCAAAAGGCAGCGTGATTGAAAACGTGCTTCCCACACCGAGCTCGCTCTCCACATCGATTTTTCCCTGCATGGCTTCGATGATGCGTTTCGAGATGGCAAGCCCCATGCCGGTGCCGCCATGGCGACGGAATGTGTCGTGTGACAACTGCTGGAACGGCTGGAACAGGAGCGGACGAAGATCTTCCGGTATCCCTGGACCTGTGTCGCCAACGCTGATCGTCAACCACAGTAAGCGCGATATCGTCAGGGGCGTGTCGCTCGTGGTTGGATCGGCAGCCTTTTCCGGTGAGGGCGCTGCCGAGGCCGGCGAGGTTACGCGACTTACACGCAAAGTGATATATCCCGTCGCGGTGAACTTGATCGCGTTGCTTAGCAGATTCGTCAGGACTTGTCTTAGCCGGGACGCGTCGAACACCAACGTATTCGGTATCGTGGTGTCGCATGCCACGATGACGTCGAGGCCTTTATTCCGTGCGCTTTGCCGGAAGAAGTCCACGGCATCGTTGATCTGTGCGATGAGTGAGGCCGGGTGGCAGTCAAGGCGCAGCGCATCGACTTCCGTGCGGGCGAACTCCAATAGATCATTGAGTAACGTCATCAGGGATGTCGCGCAACGCTGCGCGACATCCGCTTGCCGTTTCAGCGGCGCGGTCGTTCGATTGTCTGCTGAGAGCAATTCCAGGACGCCTACGATGACATTCATCGGCGTACGAATTTCGTGACTCATCGCCGCCATGAACATGACCTTCGCACGGTTCGCGGCTTCCGCGTCGTCTTTGGCCTGCCGTAACGCGCGTTCCATCCGTTTGCGCTCGGTCATGTCGATCCAGCCGCCCAGCATTGCCGACCCGGGTGCCGATGCGTTTGCAACGCCAAAATCAGCACCTAATTCGCCCAAGGCGACAAGCCAATGACAGCCTTCGTACTGCTGTCCATTGATACGTAACGACAGCGTTTCGGAATAGGACTCGGCACCGGCCGCAAGCGCTGCATAGCCACGCTGTACCTTCATGCGGCTCTCGGCATCGAGTTCGTCGGCTTCATGGATCAGCTTGTTGCGCATTTGATCGAGCGTCTTGTTCGTCAGTTGCAGCATCGCCAGGTTGCAGTCAACCATGACGCCTGAGGCATCCCGTACGTAGCTCGGGATCGGGTTCGCATCGATGAGGCGGCGCAGGAAAGCGATGTGACGATTGAGCTTGGCTTCGTGATGGTGTTTGCGCCGGATACGCAGGCGAAGGTTGTAGTTCCAGGCAACGATGCCGCAACCGATGGTGAGCGCCGAGCCGATCGTCCATGCTAATACATGCGAGTCGATACGGTGTCCGCTCGGCGTGGCCGAGCCGGCATACCAATGAGACCGGAAAGCATGCAATGTGTCGCTTGGAATCGTGCCAAGCGCTTCATCCACGATCCTTGCCAGCATTGTGTCGGCCTGACGCGTGCCGAACTGAATCGGGATTGTCGTGGGCCCGGTCGTGCCACTCAGACATAGGCCGTTCTTGGGGGGGATCGACAGCAGGTAATGGGCCGCATCGAGGTAGATGATAGCCGCGTCCGCGCGCCCGGCACGCACGTGTTCCAATGCTTGCCGCTCGTCGTTCGCATACACCAGGTGCTCGCCCTGCAATTGGCGCGCGGCCAGGTATTCCGAAATTGGACGTCCGCGCGTCAAGGCGATTCTTTTGCCATGCAAAGTGCTCGGATCGGACAAAGGTGCGATCCCGCATGACGCAACGATAGCGCCCGTCGCATACAGAAATGGGCGTGTGATCCGTTCGTTCGCTTCGACGGGAGCCCGCGTGGGGTGGCCAGTTTCAGGGTAGCGACGTACATCGGTTGGACGATCGCTTCGAGTGGTCAGAAAGAGGTCGGCTTCCCCGCGTTGCACGACCAGCCGGGCCGTATCGGGCGCATCGACATACACGGGTACGAAACGCAAACCGGTCCGGGCACCGACCATTTCCAGAATGGACGCGATCAAGCCACTGAACTGTCCGTATTCGTTCGCATACGCCATCGGGACATTGTTGATCGGCACCGCAATCCGGATTTCCGGGTGCGCCACGATCCAGGCACGGGCTGCCACGTCGAGATTGATCCGCGCCGCACCATGCGTGGCCACGGGATGATTCCAGTAACGGGCGATATCCGCGCGCAGTGCCGCCGATTGCGCGCGTAGCGCCGCGTCAATACTCTCCAATAAACCACTCCCGGATGCCGCGTCCTCTCTTGCCATGAAGCGGTAGCGCAGCGGCACTCGCGGCATCAACCGATGTGCTTGAAGTTCACTGAACAACGGTGATGGCATGTAGGCTTGCAAGGCATTGGCATCGCCCAGGAACGCGTCGATATGCCCCAGGGCAACGTCGCGCAGGCCGTTGTATTGGGTGTCGACATAGATCCACGTGTCGATGGACACTGATTTTGGCAGCGTCTTGCGCAATATGTCGTGGGGGATCAGGCCAGGGATGCTGGCGCGTCGCATGGCGCCGGGTTCCGGTAGTGGATGGAGGCCGGGGAGTTGCCGACGAGAAACCCATGCCGCACTTGATTCATGAAAGGGGTCGCTTTGCGCCATGCGCTGCCCTTGCGTCGTCGGAGATGGCGCGCAGCGGCCATTGCCAGTGGCAGCCGACAGAGCGCCAATACCTGCGCCCGCGGGTGTCGCTGGATCGCTACCTGGCATATGAAGTCCCGCGGCGAGGTCGATCCGCCCTTCGCTGAGGGCCGCTGTCAAGGCTTCACCGGTTTCGAACGAGTAGATGTCCCAGTCGATCCCCAACTGATGTTTGAGTATATGCAATTGGTCGGAAATCACGCCAGTCAGCGTGGGGTAATCCGGGTCGACGATGATTATTGGCTGGTTGCCGCGCAGGACACCTATGGTAAAACGACCGCTGGGATGAGGCTGTAGCACGGCCAACTTGCCGCGCGCAAGGATGACTGCATCGGAAGGCATGCCGAGTTTTAACGCACGTGCTTGGTGCAAGAC
>NZ_LAQU01000059.1 GCF_000970345.1 Robbsia andropogonis
GGGCTCTCGGGCGCAGGTGGCGTGACCGCGATTGGCAACGGGATGAATGCCGGCACCGTATCGATGTGCTGCATTGCCATCTTCGGTGCGGGTTTCTGGCCAGATTCTTTGATCCAACGACGCAGCACATTGGGATTCATGCCGTGGGAGATCGCAAGGGCGGAGCACGACATGCCGAGTTGCTGACTTTGAGCGACCAAGTCGGCGCGAAATTCAGGGGAATAGGTACGATGGGTTCGTCCTTTACGGGACGGCTCTTTATTAGGGTACACGTGTCCGCATCCATGATCGTGGACACGTATGCTCTTACACGCTAATGTCGGACGCTAGATGGGATGACCGGCCGCTTACGTATCTGTTGAATGATACGTCGTTGAATCGTTCGCTGATTCACACTTACGTCGATGTGCTCGAGTTTCCCGATGGCGAGGTGGAGATCCGCGCGGCCGGATGCTCCCTGCCCTATACACGCTACGATCGGCTCGCGAACGTCGATCAGGGGGCGATCATCGACAACAAGCGGCTGGGGCACGCGTTACGCATTGCGCAAGTGATGCAGGCACAGCGCGACAATCGTCGCATCGGCACCGCCCCGTCGCGAACGCATCGAGGCGAAGCGGTCAATCCAAAACGTACACTACCGGGCCTGAAAAAGCAGCGTGCGATCACGCAAGAGGACCTCAACGAAGCCATTGAGAAGACTGCCAAAGTCTGGCAAAGCCCTGAACAGATTGTGATAAAGCAGACAGCAAAACCCAGAAAAAAAGCAGTCTATAGAAAGGTAAAACCGCACTAAGGCCCGACATTTCTATTAATTTCTAGGTACGACATTTGAATTCAGCCTAGACACTGATGTAGAAACTTTTTAGCAATGTCTGGTTTGAGCCGATTAGAGATGTCTGGTCCTGCTCCGCGGCGCATCATGTTTTTCTGCAAATGTGCGTCGGGAGCCGATGATGGACAGTTCCGCGAGGATCACAATCAGCATGAACGAACTCGAGCGCGTCAAGTTGATCCAATCGGTGATTGAGCACCGCTTGAGCGGTGTACAAGCGGCCGAACGATTGGGTTTGAGTGAGCGCCAGGTGACGCGGCTACGACGTCGCTATGAGCAGTATGGACCGGCAGGATTGATCTCCGGCAAACGTGAACGGCCGAGCAATCGTCAACTCTCACCGAATTTGCATACCCGTGCGATTGCCATCGTGCGAGAGCGGTATGCGGATTTCGGGCCGACGCTGGCATGCGAGAAGCCCAGAGAGTCGCATGGGATTATTCTGGCCAGAGACACCGTGCGCAGATGGATGTGTGATGCTGGCTTGTGGATACCACGCAAACAGCGTGCGCCGAAGGTGTATCAGCCGCGCAATCGCCGAGCGTGTTACGGCGAGCTGATCCAGATCGACGGCAGTGACCATTATTGGTTCGAGGACCGCGTGCCATCTTGCACGTTATTGGTGTTTATCGACGACGCGACGAGCAAGCTGATGACGCTGCATTTTACCGAGACCGAATCGACCTTCAGCTACTTTGAAGCGCTACAACAATATCTGGCCGCACACGGCAAACCTGTGGCGTTGTACAGCGACAAATTCAGTGTCTTTTACGTCAAGGATCGCCTCAGTACGGCGGGCAAAGGCGTGACGCAGTTCGGGCGCGCTGCTTATGAGCTCAATATCGAGACGTTTTGCGCCAATACGAGTCAGGCCAAAGGGCGTGTCGAGCGTGCCAACAAGACCTTGCAGGATCGTCTCGTGAAGGAAATGCGTTTGCGAGGCATCGACACGAAGGCGGCGGCGAACGCCTATGCGCCCTCCTTTATCGCTGACTTCAACCGGCGCTTTGCGAAGCAGCCTAGGAGCAATCACAATGCGCACAGGCCGGTTCGAGAAGACGAAGATATACGGCAAATCCTGGCGTATCGCGTGCCGCGCAAAGTCTCGAATGCACTGACGGTGCAATACGACCGCGTGATGTACTTGCTGGACGACACGGCAGATAATCGCCGTCTCATGGGGCAATATATTGAGGTGGTCGAATATCCCGATGGCGCAATCGAAGTGCAGGCCAACGGCGTGGCTTTACCGTATCGGGAATATGACCGGATCACGCGTATTGATCAAGGCGCCGAAGTCGAGAATAAGCGCTTATCGGGCGCATTAGCGGTGGCGCGCATCCTGCAAGCCCAGCGTGATGACCGACGTGCGTCGAATTCGCCTTCACGTACGCACATCGGCGAACAGGTCAACGCAAAAAAGGCGCTAGTCGGCTTAAAGAAACAACGTGCCCTGACAGTGAACGACTTCAACGCGGCGGTAGACAAAGTCACACAAAGAGCTAAAGCTGAACGGGAGGCGGCTTCGCCGCCCAACCCCCACATCATAAAAATGAACGGCAAAACCACAGCCAAACCAAAGCGAGCAACCTGACATTTCTAAAAAGCCAGGCAGGGGGTGCGGCGGATTTCTTGGACTACCGTTTCCCCCTTTTCAAGCCTATCAAGGATTCTGATCTGTGGACGGACTGAACGACACCTGCAATGTCCCGTTATATTGTCCAGGTTGTTGATCTTTTTGCTTGAAAGCTGGCGTATGTAAATGCAAGGTCCATGGCACGCATATGACCGTACCATTAATTCCAGGAAGAACGACGGGGCGAATTTGATCTCCTGGTGAAATTGTAAAATTTCGCGGTGCACCTGACGAAAACGGAATTTCTGTGCTTGATGGATCACCTGGATTTGCAGCAGAAACTTCATAATTAATCTTTGATGACTCGCTGGTTCGATTTAACATATTTTCAGCAGTGACAAAAAAACCTTTACTACTTGTGTCAGGATTTGTAACTGTCAAGGTAAACTTTTTGCTGTTACTATTATAACCGTCATAAAGACAAGATTCGATTGTCGCATCCCCGCTTTCAGTTGCCTCTGGTTTTGCAAACGGATTCGCAACCAATCGCAAATCAACGCTCGGTTTTGATCCGCTTAAATTAGGAAGATACATTTGCATATTTTTATTGTCCGTCATTTTTAAAACAAGATTCAAAGTATCCCATTGCATCCATTTGTTGCCGCTTGGGGTAACTTTGTATTGATGCAATAGTAATGACGCTCTCCAAATACCGCCGTATGGAAGTGCTGGTACTGTATCGGCCATCTCAAGATAGTATTTGGTATCACCAAGATCAGTGTTGCAATCACCCATTACATTAAACTTTGTCTTCATACCGTCCGAAGTGCATTGTTGAGATGATTGATCGGATTTATATTCACGATATGCGTTGAAATCGACTATAGCCGTCGCTCCAGAGCGTTGCTCCGTAAATTTCAGTTTTATCCGAGTCATCCCTGGTATTGGCGGTGAAACCCTCCCCCCCGGGTTTGTATCACATGCACCATTCATGGGATCAGTTTCGCTACCACATACCAGACCTGTATATCTGCTTTTGTCAATATCGCTTCCGCCATATATGACGAAATCGGTCGAAGGTGGAGACGATCGATCGAAATCAAAGGTAAAGGTGTGATGATAGGCAAAAACATTAATATTCCATAATGCCAATGTTGCCATAGAAATGTTTCTTAATATAGAAAAACATTTTTTCCTAAAATTATCAATCATTTTTTATCCTATATAGATATCATCTATGTCATTTCAATGATGGCGATAAATCTCTTTGGTTTATCGCCAATAAATTAAGCTGACATGAAAAATTGAAACGTTCGGCTTAGGTACCCGGCTGCGAGATTAGTGGTACCGCATCCTTCTTTGTCATAGCCACATCTCGCGTGATCGGAACATGATGTTCCGTGAGGAGCTTGACGACCTGTGCGTTGTGCTGAATGCTGGAAGGCAATGCCGACGGATCGACTGGCAGGCAATGCACGGTGTGTACATTGAACAATGATTGAGTCGATATCACTGATGGCATCGAACATTCGAACAAGGATTTACCAGACAGCACATCAAGCGCCGTCGGTTGCTGATGGAAGTCAGCTGCGAATGTTCCATCGCCATTCAGCTCAACAAAATCTCCACCCAAAATAATGCCATCTGAAAGGCTTCGCTTTTTATCAGTGGTTAGCCGGCCAACATAGGTGTACGTGAATTCCACCTTGGCAGGCTGGCGCCCTATGTGACCCGGCAGCATGAACCATGTCCGCTTCCCGAGACCATTCTTGACATAAGCGACGCCGCCCCCCTGCTCAGCATTAGGATCTTCGATATCAACGTCGACAGGTCGATATGCTGTTTGGGGAAGAAATACGCTCCGTCCGCTGCGTACCCCCTCTTCCGACAGTCCATCGCCGCGCACGTTGGCCACGGTTTGCGAGGAACTTGGGTCTCCTCCTTTCGCGGACACTACGACGGCCGCATCGGGTCGGTCATCCCCCGTATCGCTACCGACAAAAACACCGTCCGAAGATATACCAATCGTTCCGGCATAGGCACCAGTGAAAGCAGGAACGGAGGCGCCCATCCGAGCATCATAATGTTCGCTGACCCCAGCATCGACGGTACCATCCTGTCCTGCCAACCTGCCATGCGTACTGACGTCTATGTTGCCGTTTTGCGCAGCGTACAAACTTCCGCTTGCCGATTCGTGCATTGCTTCCTGTCGCGTAAGATCCGCAGACATGCCAACTCTGCTTTGCAATCCATCTTCCGTACTTTCAAGGTTGTACGTTAGCGCACTATCAATGCTCGTTCTATTGCCTGCACTTCCAACTTCAGCCGCATGATGCAATTGCAATGCTAGGTAAACGCCTCTGTCGGCGCGGCGATCGACTCGACGAACGTACACACTTGCATCAGCATCAATATCCATATTCCGCCAGACGAACGCATGCGATGCTGATAACTGTAGACTTGACGATTGGCTGCGTCTATGAATCCACACTTGATGCATCGAGCCTGCAGTGAAATATTGCGGACGAAGCCAATTTTCGTCCGGATCAACCATGTCATTTGAACCGGGGGCCAGATAACCATAGACCCACTCGGAACTCGAATGTGAGAGTCCGGCGCGCACCTGCCAACCAAGGAACGGGTGAGATAGCGATGCGGTCAAATAGGTATCACAGGACGATGCGCGCGACACACTACAGTCACTGGAACGCGAATCCTCCCATGACAACGATGCGGAATAAGGCCCACTCCAATTGATGCTCTCTGCATTCCCGCGCGCTCCATCACTGCCGCCGAAGATCGAAGTGCTAACGTCGAGCACACCAGCGGAAAACTGACGTTGCCAATCCAGACGGGCCTCGCCATAGATAATGTCGTTTTGGTCCTCAACTCCGAAGGTCACGCTAGTGTTACCGCTAAGAGAAAGCTTGATGCCACCCAGTACCGCTTTCCCCGCGCCGTCGTTCGCGTAATTCAAGGAACTGGATTTCCCGGCCTCGGCGAACCACTGAAAACCGCCAGGACTGTCTAGACCGCCGTCTATACGCGAAAACGGTCGGGATTCCGTGCGGACTTCGTGTCCATTTTCGACGATGCGCAGTGTCAGCAAGTATGTTCCCGGAGGAAATGCACTCGTATCAAGTTCGTGAATGCCCGATCGAAAGTAACTACTTGAAAGCAATTGCGCACCGCGATAAGCATCCACGCGCGCGTCTTGTGAAAGCAAGATAGTCACTGGTGTTCGCCGACTTTGTGCCTCGGAGCTAACATAAGCCTGCGTTGTGCCAAACCGGACGCCATCTACACGATCGAGGGGAAGCATTGAAAATGCGAACGTGCCGCCCATCGGCGTCGACAAGTCTCGTGCATCCATTCTGCCAACTTGTACATACAAGCGACGCCCAATATCATATCGATAGTAAAGATTACTAAAATCTAATTCTGTTTGTTGTCCCCAAGCATTACCGTTATATGAGAACATATAATCTGATGCAAGAAAGCTACTGGCGCTTACACCAAGTGCCGCATGTGCGTCTAAGGTAGCGCTCCGATACCCGGATGATCCGGCAATCGCTAGTGACGTTTGCTGAATAAATGCTCGCGACGTATTCACGCTGGGACTAAACCATTGTGAATGTTCTTGACCAACCGGAGCGAGTAGCGAATTCCGAATAAAAATGTCAGCCTCGGCATTTTGTTCATCATATATGACGTCAATACTTTTGCTATTAATATACCCGCAACGTTGGGTACCTGCTCCACGAATGTCACAAGCTAAATCACTATGGAGTGCCATAGGTTTTTTCAGTCGCTGAAACAGCATTGCACGCTCGTTTTCCCCTACATTTTTCTTCAAAGGCAATATCATCAAGATCTGCTCAGGGTTAGAAAATGTAATGTGATCCGTAGTAACGCGCGCGTTGAATAGCCCTAAAGACTTTCCTCCAATACGGACATCGATTTTTTCCGATTCACCGATCGTGGCGAGATTCTCAAACCCTGGTGGAACCAGGGTTGCCGGTGTCTGCGCCGCCATCACTGGCTGAATTAAACCGAAGTCAAACAATAATATTCCGGACAAGAAAATGCGAGACACCGAATTCATAAGTTAACTAGTCACAGTTGGAGTCTGCTGTTGCAGATCGATAATTACCGTACCCTTGTATGCACCTTGTGCTATGCCTTTTGACGCGGCTGGTGCAAAATTAAAATCGATTGCGGCAGTGTTTCCATTTGTAAATAGCGTATTTGCTTTAAATAAGGTTTCACTTGATTTCAGCGGAGTATTATTCATCTTTACCGTCAAAGGGATCTGGTTCGTACCGCTGAAAAGTACAGGCGTCATCGGAACCGATGCAACAATATTGTTCGTTGGTGCATTAGTGGCGAGAATCGCGTTGACATCAGCGGGTGACAGGGTGTTCGTTATAAGACTGTATTTCATCGATACATTGGGGTCGAGCGCACTTCCATCAGGCGCAGTTAATTGCAGCATAGAATCGACGTTTGCAGTAATGTTAAACTGCTGCGTTATCAATGATCCGGGAACGTCCCTACCCTTGTTCCCTGCAGCGAACGCAGGCAAACAAGTCACCATTGCCATAATTCCAATAAACGTTTTAACCTTCATGATTTTCCTTTTAACTGCTAGAGACCACAGCACGGGGATCTCGTGCCGGCTGGGGCAACATGCCCCGAGCTTCGTTATGCACCTCACCGTCAGGTGTCTTATATTCAATTCTGAATGTCTCACCTAGCTGCGCAGGCTTTGCATTGATAGGAAGTTTCTCTCCTGCATAGACGATATGTTTGACGTCCTTCCATTGGCAGCTATTTACGTCTGACGCCGATGTGCAATAGGCAACTCGTTCCACTCCCAAGTGAACATTGCCATCATTAATTAGGATTCCATTTTTCTCATCAAGAGACCATTCAGGAACCGCAACCCGAGGTTCGACTGTAATAAGTGGCGCCCAAACAATTGAAAGGCTGACTGAGGTAGAGACGCCACTCGCCGGATGACCGATAGCGGCCGTTGGCGGTGCAACCGGCTTGATGAAAACTCGGTAAAGTGTCTCTTTATCCGGCGGACCTTCCGCGATTAAGCGGATGACATGGATCTGGCGTGGCGCAAGAATAAGCCGCTGCGGCGATGCAACCAACGTCGGTTCATCAACAGGAGATACTGGTACATTTTTTTCCAGACTCGTGCCAGGATGTGACACGCGCATCACTGAAACCTCAATGTATTGAACTGCATCGGAGCGGGATAAAATCTTCAACTGCCCCAAACCGTTATCATGCGCAGAAATGGTGGACATCATTGGATATATCTCGACTGCCGCATGGACAGGTGCGAAAAAAGCGCATAGCAACACACCCGCAAGAGTGCGACAGAATTTAGTCATCGGATTTCTCTGGTAGAAAGAAAAGCATGCAATGCTCCACAAAAAGAAAGCGGATCACGCATCGGTAGAGCCCAAATAATAATTGGATTGGCCAGTCGCGCCGATGGGCCTTGGCGAAGATGAGCGTAGGCGGATGCCTAAATGCCGCCGCGGATATAGCCCATGTCTTGCATGCGAGAATTTTCGGAAATACGAGAATATTGGCTAATCCCGTTTCTTTCACATGGGCCTGGCCACAGTCCCTCACTCCTATCTGACATCAACTCTCGCATCTCACATCGCTATCACGGATAGCGTATATAAGAGAAGATTAGAAATACCTCCCTCGCGTCATTAGATGATCTACTATACCTAATATATATCACTGCAAATCTCATAGATAAAATATTAGGCTTAGATGTTTGCAATATAAAAGTTATAATAAATCAATATTTTGATAGTGTTTACTACTTATATTCCTATGATCGCTTCTTTATATACAGAGCAGCGGCTTATGAATTATTTATCAAGCATGATATCTGAAGCGTATAAACGAAACGTAATGAGAATTGCAATGACACCGCATCTAAAATTGGGAGACTTCCCACTGCTTCGCGCCGCTGCTATCGAATCACCGAGTCACGATAAATTCTGCTACCTATTACCGGAGCAACATATTTGGCTCTGACACTATCTTAGCAAAATTAATTTTTAACGCATGCATTATATGTAATACTTTAAATCCTGATTTCTTCTAATAATTTAATATAGTAAATATAAAACCTCCTATTCTCGTATTAAATTGATATTTAAAATTTCCCGTGAATTTTCTCGATATTTTTAAATCACGCAATAAATCTCTTTTACTTAAACCAAGAAATAATACGTTAATTGAAATTAAAATCTCCTTGCAATGCATGTCCATATCATGTAACGCCTATCGATTAAGAAAGCGATAATGTTTAGCATAATTAATGTCAGGCGGACTATCGAAAAAAGCAATGTTATGTAGGATAGCACTGCGATTTTTCTATTTTCTGATCGCAGAGATATATCAGTAATGCATTTCTTGTTTGGAGATATATAGTATGAAAAATTTAACCGAATTCGAAACGATTCCTGCGTTTGACCGTTCCGCTTTTCTTGATATGCTTCTCTCGAACAATAATACGACTGGTAGTGAGGCCGATTCGACAACGCCAGTCGGTCCGTTACTGCGTCACCAAAGGGATGGCATTCCACACTGGATAGAGAGAACGCTAAATAATTCAGTTGCGTTACATAAAACATCTGAGGGATCAGACGAGAGCAAAGTCTCAGGCCCTAGTGCTAGCTGGAAGTCACAGCTTTTAATGAGGGGACTTCTTTTTTCGTCTGGAAACGTCCCACAGGCAACTCATTCCACCGCGATAGCTGAAAACAGTATTTCGTCTAACGCGTCGATTGCTTATCCCTTGTTAGCTGCATCAGCTGATAACGCATTTGCGTTCAGCGAACGTACCAATAACACCTTGCTTTTGGCTGACATCGGTACCGTGGCGCGACGGGAAAAGTCAATACGCGCAGAAGATGAAGAAAACGAGGAACAAGCAACAGGACGTCATCACCACTCGCACGCATTGTCTGAACGGCAGATGGCGAGCATGCGCACGTTGATGCATCGCAATCACATCAGCAGCGGCGATCGCCCCAACGGCGATCATGCTTCGCTAATCAACGACATGGTCTCCTATATACTGCAGCATCCAGAGAACCTTGGCATCGTAGCCCATCATCTTTGCCGAGTATCTCATGATTACGGCTGCCGCCGTACAGAGCCGCTCACGATGCAGCAACAGCATGCGATCGTCGACACATGGCTGGCGCAACGCTGCTTCGGCACCACGCCGGAAGCGTTTGTTGCAAACCTGTTATCCAGCAGAACCTCGGAACGCCCTTCTCTACCTTATGTTGAAAACATACGTCATCGTCTGATCGATAAGATGCGTCCGTTCCAACTTCCATCCGATCGAATTCATCCCGGTCCGCGGGCATCCACATCAGTCCCGGCAGCATTTGATCAAGGACATGCGCGTGAAGATACCGCTGTGACGTTGCATCCAGCGCCGACAAAAACGGTGTCATCTGACGAGTGGGGTTTCATTCAAGCAGGGTTGCGCTTTGCTGCGGACAATGGACTGCAGACGTCGAGCTGGGAAACGGCACAGGCACGCGCGGTGGGAGAAGCGTTAAATGCTCTCATTCAGGAAGGCGGTGCCCCGGCCGGATGGGTCGGCTACTTTGCATTCCCCGCGCAGCTATATGCAATCCGCAACAGAGAAAATTCGTCTACCGAAGCCAACTCAAATGGAAAAGAGGAGGTATTGGCGCAAGCACTCGCTGATTTCCAGGCTGCCATATTAGCCGAATTCGAACGCAGCAACCCATTTGCCCGCTTTACCAAGGAAATGGACGGTTATCTTACTCGACCGCAACTTGCACAAGCCATCCTAGAGCAGAAATGCCCAGGGCTGGCACATCCTGAAGAATATGTATCGTTATACCTTCACGCCGACGAACATGATTGCCTGATCGTTCCCAAAGGTGCCCCGTTCACGCACCCTGATCGCAAAGAGATTCCGCTTCCCCCCATCGCTGACGCTTTCGCGGAGCAAAACAGGCGAATCGCAGCGGCTGCCGGGGAAATTGATAACCTGATGCTACCGCTGGCATTTGAAGCCCTCGGCGAAAACGAACAACGCTTTTTATCGAGCGCAGAAGTACGACAAGTTCACGCTTCTTTTAGCGCGGCGCATACGATACGGGGCACTTTGGCAGGAAGTAACCGGCTTGCTGTGGAAGCGCTGATCCGACGCTTTCCAACCGATATCGCGCTGTTTGTCGCAAACAAAAATGGAGAAGAGCGCATTTACGCCATGTCACGGAAGAACGGAAAAGCTGATGCAGCAGATGGAGATCAGGCGGGGAGCTTCGGTTATACCGTGGAACGGATAGACCGCAACGAACATTTCTATTACTGGACATACCTAGATCGTTTCGGCGAGGATATGGGTCGCGACAAGGATTATCGTCTCGAAATAAATCCTTTTGGGGAGCCGCTCAAGCACACGAACGAAGCAAACTCGGTTTTATACGATGTTATTCGTAAGAGAAACGAAGACGCTTTTCGCAATGCATTACACATTCAGGGGTTTGAGGAAACGCCAATCGAGAAGGCGAAAAAGATGCTTTGGAGCATGCTGCCATTCTATGACTGCGGCATGGGCGTGGCGCAAGGAGATCGGACTGCAGTCCTATCTTGCGTGACGGATACACTCTCACTCATACCGCTTGTGGGACAAGCGGCATCGATGACGGAGCGTTTCGGCAGTGCGATCAGCCGAGCGACCTTATCCGCCCTACGCCAAGCCTCCGCGCGTGGCGCGGTGCGCGGCGTACTTGCCAAGACTGCCGGGATGATATTCAAGCAAGCAGGACTTGCCGGTGCAAAAACGTTGACATCCAATTCCTTCGCAACCTTGGGCGTGACCGCCTTACGCACGCTGGACCCCGGCGCAGCTTTATTACACAGTGCGGGCTCAGCCTCCATGCGTCAAGCAGCCCGACTCTTCGACAAAATGGGGGATGTCTATCCAGTCGTACGCCCGATCGCGAATGCTTTGATGCATCGGTCGGACTTGCTCGACAAACCGTTACTCTCAAGTCGAAAAGCACGCCTTCATGTGCCAAAAGGCGATATCGACGTCGATGTAGAGAAAATCGATCAGCGAATGTTGGACGGAGTAATGCAGGATATATTTGTCCGCGTGAATCCAAGTACAGGCGAGCGCTTTGGCCGCAAATATTATCTTGACGCGGGTGGAACGTTAGCTCTGGTTCCTCGAACGGTACGTCAGCGCCTGCACGATCTCACCCTGCATGGTTTGAGCGGACGTGGCGGGCCGGACGCGGCCCGTAAAATGGCGCGGGAGGATCGTCTTCTGGGCCAGCAAGCCGACGCTGCCAACCATGGTGCAGGCCATGCAGCGGATGCGCAGCAGGTGCCTGACGAAGCCCGGGACGCGCCTGACAGACCTGGCGCTCGCGAATTGCCGCCAATCGTCGACGCTGATGCCCCGCATGCTTTGAATGTTGCTCGGCCATTGCGGCCTAAGCCCGAACTCATAGACCTGCCCCAGGAAATGCTGGACATGATCGTAGCCGGCGGTGAGCTTCAAGATTTGAAAAATCTATACAATACGCATCCGCGTCTACGAGACACGGTCTCTGGCGTCTTTCGCCGAGAATGGGGATCACGTCAGGAATCCGTTGCATCACAAGCCGCATTGGCAAATCGGGTCGACGACCTTCGATTTCTTGCCACGATGGGAGTGAAAATCGACGGATCGTCCATCCTGGCAACAGCGATTAACCACCGCCTGGATGAGTCGACTTACACACAGCTCTTCGATTTGATCGGAACGCTCAACGGGGACATCCTTCCGGTTGCTGGCGCACAAAATCGGGATAACAGGCAAACAGCCCTTGAAGCTGCGATCCGTGCCGGTAATGCAAACGCTGTAAGTGCCCTTCTCAGTTATCGAAGTTATGTCTTGCCGGAGCAAGGCGAAAACGGACCAGGCTTTCTGGTAATTGCAGCAGAGGCCAACCATCTCGATATCGTACGACGCTTACTGGACTCCGGAAGGGTTGACGTCAACGACGTACGAAACGGTCGCACGGCGCTGTCCGAACAGTTGTTCAACCACGACAGCAACGATCTCCCTGTCATGGAATATCTGCTTTCTCGACCGGATATCAATCTCGAAGCGCAATACATTTTTAAAGCTGAATTCCCCAAGAATCCGCGTAGGTTCTCGCTATACATCGAAGATCCACGGGTTGATGTCAATGCGCCGATGGACGCCGACCCTGCACTCTACGCAGCACATACCCCGCTCACAAAAGCGCTAGTGACCGCTCTTCGCAGTGGAGAAACATCCGACTTTTACGTACTGGTCACATCACCACGTGTCGATGTTACGAAGGCAATTCAGTGCGATGACAACGTCTGGCGTACACCGCAGGAGTTCATGGCTTACTTCGCCGAACGCAGCGGTTGGGAGGACCCAGATAACATTGGTCTTTTCGTAGATTTTCAATTATCCGATCAGATTGCTAGGCGCCGGATAGCACAAGGAAATCCGGCATGATGCCTGTCGACAACGCGCTTCCCTCTCGCTCCGCGTCCTGGCGGCAGACCAATATACATATCGCCTGCGCGCGCGGTGGTGATTCAGGTATTACGACTCAAGAGGAAATTCTTAATGTGTCGAATACGTCAGGAGAAACCAAATCTGGTGTCTGTGCAAATATCAATGCGCAATATAGTGTCAGAGATGGGCCTTCAGCCTGGACGAAAAGCACGCCTCTTACCAGTGCAATCTATTTAGCATTGCGAACAGCTTTTGTTGAAAATTTCAATGTTATCACGAGCGAAAGAGTAAGATTTGATCAGAAGGTTTGCGTTGGCAACACGACCGTCACATCGGAAGAATTTGCTGTTTTGATGGCATCTGCCCTGGGCCGAACACTCTCCGACACGGTACTTCAATATATGCTGGATGAGATGGAGGCGCACACCAGCCGTAGGATGTGGGATATGTGCAAAATTTGCTGAGCACAACCAGTAAAGAGGCCAGTTTAAACCCATCGACGCTGGCGTAACGAACGAATTTTGAGCGCTAGTGTCAATGCGTATCGTCTATAAAAGTGGTTCCTTAACACAACACGATACGCATATACAATGAAACTTGACAGCGACCTTCT
>NZ_LAQU01000060.1 GCF_000970345.1 Robbsia andropogonis
CACTGGATTAGCGAGATGCGTGCGCACAGCGCCGCGCCGATGTTGCACATCGCCGAGGCGTGCGTCGCGGAAGTACCCGCCGACGCACGGCAGGTCGCTGTCCTTGCAACCGGTGGCACGATGATGTCGGGTTTTTATCAGCATTCGCTGCGCGAGCGCGGCATCACGCCGATCGAGCCTAACCAGGCGGTCCAGCAGCATGTCAGCGACTGCATCCGGGAGGTGAAGGCGGGGAATATCCCGGCTTCGGCCGAAGCCCTTTCGCCGGCAATCCGTATGCTCGCGGAGCAGGGCGCCCAGGCGGTCATCATGGGGTGTACCGAGATACCTTTGGCAGCGCGCCCGTTGTCGAGCTTCGCGGCAAGGCTTGGCGTGCCACTTATCGATAGCACGCTTGCCCTGGCCCGAGCGACGGTTGCCTTCGCGCACGACCGGGGCTGGCTGCTTGCGCCGGCTGCCTAGTCCCGGCGGCAGCAGCGACGTTTTCGAATCCGCAGTAGTATGTCCTTCTTCGCGGCCGCTGCCGTGGGACGTCGCATTTTGCGGGCAGGCACGCCCGGCGGCGCTCCCGCATGCTGTGAAAGCGCACGCCCGCGACCTATGTCCCCCTTGGAGAACGACCCGAAATGAGCGCATCCGTCTATGGCATCCCGGTCAAATCGATTGACGGCAACACCCAGACGCTGGACCAGTACAAGGGCAAAGTCCTGTTGATCGTCAACGTGGCCTCCAAGTGCGGTTTGACGCCGCAGTATGAGGCGCTGGAAAAGCTCTACGAAACGCGCCGCGCGGAGGGCCTTGAGATTCTGGGCTTCCCGGCGAACAACTTCAAGGGGCAGGAGCCCGGCACCGACGAAGAAATCAAGTCGTTTTGCAGCTTGACGTACGACGTGCAATTCCCGCTGTTTTCGAAGATTTCGGTGGTGGGCGATGACCAGCATCCGTTATACGAAACGCTGACACATGCCGTACCGCATGCGACCGGCGACGGTCCGTTCCGCGAGCGCCTGGCGAGCCGGGGCAATACGCCGAATGCCGTACCGGATGTGTTGTGGAACTTCGAAAAGTTTTTGGTTGCCGCCGATGGATCGGTGGTCGGCCGTTTCGCGCCCGACGTGACCGCGGATGATCCGACGTTGCTGGCGGCACTCGATGCCGAGTTGAAGAAGGTCGCCTGAGGCAACGGCGGAGAACGCTATCGGACGCCGACGTGGACCGCACGTTGCAAATGTCGGTATTCATTGCCGTGGTGGATGCCGGCAGTTTCATTGGCGCCGTCGACGGCTTGCGGATATCGAAGGCCGCCGTATCACGGCATGTTGACGCGTTGGAACAGCGGCTCGGCGTGCGGCTGTTGCAGCGGACCACGCGCCGGCTGTCCCTGACCGACGACGGCCGAACGTTTTATCAACGCGCGAAGGAAGTCCTGGCGGCGCTCGATGATGCGGAGGCGGCGCTGACGTCACGCTCGGCCGAGCCGGGCGGGGTTATCCGGGTCAACGTTCCGCTGACGTTCGGCATCGACCATCTCGCGCCGCTGTGGCCGCGTTTTCTCGAAGCGCATCCGAAAGTCGATCTCGACATCACATTGAATGATCGCGTAGTCGATCTTGTCGATGAAGGCTATGATCTCGCGGTGCGCATTGGTGCAATGCCGGACTCGACGCTGGTCAGTCGCCATCTCGCCGATACCAGGATGATTCTCTGCGCGACGCCTGCTTATCTATCTCGATATGGTTGCCCGCAACAGCCACTTGAGCTGGCCGAGCATCGTGTGCTGGCTTATACAAACGGCGGCAGTCGGGATGAATGGACCTTTACCGATGCACACGCGCATGCTCACGGGGTGCGCATCCGCCCGCGCGTATATTCCAATAACGGCGACACTTGCCGAGCGATAGCGCTCGGCGGCGTTGGCATCATGCTGCAGCCTCGCTTCATGTTGGACGCGGATTTGCGCGCCGGTCGCCTTGTAGAGATCCTGCCCGGCTTCCGCGCGGGTACGCTCGGCATCTATGCGGTCTACCCGACGCGCAAGCAATTACCGCTGAAGGTACGACGTCTGGTGGACTTCCTGGCGATGTCTTTCCAGCATGTGACCTGGGATTAAGCGCGTCGCACGCCATGGCCTCAGAATTTGTGACGCAGACCGATGTGCGTGGTCCATTGGCCGCTGCCGCCCGATAGGCCGCCAGCACAGTTCAGGTTTGCCCGATCGAAGCTGGCATGGCCCGTGCGCTCCCCTGCGGCACGCTGGTAGGCGGCAGCCAGATAGATGTCGGTGCGTTTTGATAATGCATAGTCAGCTACTCCGCCGATCTGATGCCAGTGCGGGCGCTTGATCGTGCCGCCATGGTCCTGCGCACGGGCCCGCGTATGGATATACACCACGCCGGTAGTCAGCGCGACGGTCGTCCTGTATTTCAGATGCAGTTCAATATTGTCCAGGCGCAGTTGATGCGCTGAGACGGGAGGCAGTAGGCCACCGCCCGGAAAGTGGGTGGGTGCTTGCACGCGGGTATGGCTGTAACTGGTGCCGAATCCAATATCGCCCAATAGATAGGTGAAGCCCACGCCCCATGTCCGCTGTTTCTCAGCGGTAAAACTGCCTTTGTCGACTGCTGCACCCCTGCTGTTCCCGCTGTTCGGGTTGTTCAGCTGGACATAGGCACCGGCGAGCGACAACGGGCCGTTTGCGTAGTGTGCGCCGGCGCTGAACGCGCTGTTGTCACGGCTTCCGTTGGTGTTGCTGAACGAATAGGTGCCAACCGTCTTCAAGCCGCCCCGCGTGGCGGTGAACTTGAGGGTGTTGTCGATCCGGTATGACAGTCCGGCGTTGTCATTGCCGTAGAGGCGGCCATTGACCCCGGTTGCCCAACTGCCGCCTGCGGTCAATGGAGACAGAGTGTCGATGGAGGCATCGTACTGGCGGCCAAAGGTCATCGCGCCGTGCTCATCGCTGCCCAGGCCGACGAAAGCCTGTCTTCCGAACAAAGCGCCCCCTTGCATCGAGCGACCCGTATTCCCATCGAAGCCCGCCTCCATCACGCCGAATGCGGAAAGCCCGTTGCCCAAGGGCTCATTGATCTTCAAGCCCCAGCGGCTGCCAGAGAACGTGCCGGTGCCTGAACGTGTTACGTGCTTGTCGGCCTGGTCATTGGTAAAGGACAAGCTCTGGTCCAGGATGCCATACAGGGTCGCACTGGCGGCGCTGCCTTGCGCGAGCACGATATCGGAGGCAAGGCAGAGCCAGGGCAGGACCAGAAGATGGCGAGCCCATGATCCTACCCCATTACTGCAGGGGTAATTGGTAGGTGAAGCGGGATAGCGCGGCGTGCACAGTTTCGTCTTCTGTCCAGCGCCTGTCGAGGCGCCTGTGGAAAGGAAAGATACATTCACTCAGTATTCCTATATTCGTTGAACAGCATCATGGAACACCAGCGTGGCGCAGTGTTTGCCGCGCCAGAAAGCACATGGGCGAGGAAACAGGCATCGCGACGCTGACCTGCAGGGGTGTGGCCGGCGACGATTGGCGGTCAAAATGAAAAATATCAGTCACGTCTTCGTGCTGGACACGAGGGCATCGCCGGGCGCGCCAATTGCTCGCGCATGAGACCTGATACTCGACATAGGATACTGTATGGGTGTACAGTATTCACTGCGCCCGGTACGGGTGTCACGGGCGCGGACAAGGCAGCCCGTGTATGCTGTCAGCGGATCCGCGGCGCATGGCGCCCGGGTTTTTCGCCATTTGCTTCCACACTGCTCTGGATCGTCTTCCGTGTCTTCGAACGAAGTTTCCCGCCGTGCCCGCCGCCCATCGTCCCAACGCGCCGACGCCTCCGGTCAATCCGTTTCGCCTTCTACCGGGCGTCAACCCATTCAGATTCGAGGGGCCCGCCAGCACAATCTGAAGAACCTCGATGTGGACCTGCACCCGGGGCAGATGACGGTTGTGACGGGCCCTTCGGGATCAGGCAAGTCGAGCCTGGTGTTCGATACGCTGTATGCGGAAGGTCAGCGACGCTACGTCGAGACGTTCAGTGCCTATGCGCGGCAATTCCTCGACCGCATGGATCGCCCGCAGGTGGACCGTGTCGACGGCGTCCCACCGGCGATCGCCATCGATCAGACCAATCCGGTAAGGAGTTCGCGCTCCACGGTTGGCACGATGACCGAGTTGAACGATCACCTGAAATTGTTTTTTGCCCGTGCGGCCACGCTGTTCGATCGCAAGACGGCGGAGGAAGTGGCGCACGATACGCCGGAGACGATTTATTCGGAATTGCTGACGCGCACACGTGACGGCGATCCGCGGATTGCATTGACGTTCCCCGTGCAACTACCGGACAGTGTCACCGATGATGAGGTGGCGCAGTGGTTGTCCGCCAGCGGCTACACGCGAATCCAGGCGCGGCGCCGTGTACAGACCGATACAGGGCCCCGGCAGTTGCTCGATGTGGTGGCGGATCGCTTCCGGGTTCAGGGGGCCGAGCGCGCTCGTGTCATGGAAGCGATTGAAGCCGGCTTGATGCGCGGCGGCGGCAGGCTGGACGTCTATCTGCTGGACGCACCCGCAGAAGGTGGAACCACCAGTGATGTCGGGACGGCGTCGTCAGCGGCGGGGATCGTGCCGGCGAAGGACGAATTCGAGTCGGCCCCGCATTGGCGCTTCTCTACCGGGCTGCATTGTCCGCAAAGTGATATCCGCTACGCGGAGCCGCAGCCCGCGCTATTTTCTTTCAACTCGGCCTACGGCGCGTGCGAGGCTTGCCGTGGCTTTGGACGGGTGATCGGTATCGATCTCGGCCTGGTGATTCCCGACGGACGTAAGTCACTGCGCGAGGGTGCCGTAAAAACGCTGCAAACCCCGGCGTGGAAAGAGGGACAGGACGACCTGATCAAGTATGCGAAGGCCGAGGGCATTCGCGTCGACGTGCCGTGGGCGGACCTCAAGCAATCGGAGCGGGACTGGGTCGTGGAGGGCTCGCCGTTGTGGAAGGGGAAATGGAACGCGCAGTGGTACGGTGTGCGGCGCTTCTTCGACTACCTGGAGTCGAAGGCATACAAGATGCATATCCGGGTGTTGCTGTCGAAGTATCGCAGCTACACCACCTGTCCGACATGTGCCGGGGCGCGCTTGAAAACCGAGTCCCTGTTGTGGCGTCTGGGCACGAAGGCCCAGGCTGACGCCGTACTGGCACCGGAAAATCGGTTCATGCCGAACGGGGTCGAGTGGACGCCTGCGCAACTCACGGCGCTACCCGGGTTGACGCTGCATGATCTGATGCTGATGCCGATCGATCGGATCCGGCGGTTTTTCGACACGCTGACACTGCCGTCGGTTTTGCTCGATGATGCGTTGAAGTTGTTGCATGACGAGGTGCGCACGCGCCTGCGTTACCTCAGCGATGTCGGCATCGGTTATCTGACGTTGGACCGGCAAAGCCGTACCCTGTCCGGCGGTGAAGTGCAACGGATCAATCTGACGACGGCGCTGGGTACATCGTTGGTTAATACGTTGTTCGTTCTCGACGAGCCGAGTATCGGATTGCATCCCCGCGACCTCGGCCGTATTGTCGAGGCGATGCACCGGTTGCGGGATGCCGGCAACACGCTGGTCGTCGTCGAGCACGATCCGCTGGTGATGCTGGCGGCCGATCGGCTTATCGATATGGGGCCCGGGCCAGGCGAGCGCGGCGGCGAGATTGTCTTCGACGGGCCGCCGGGCACGATCGACGCGGTGTCGACGCAAGACGAGACCCTGACATCCGCCTATCTGTCCGGACGGCGTCAAGTGGCGGAATCGGCGCAATGGGTGCGTCGTCCGGTCGAAGCGGATACGCCACGGCTGGTGCTCGAAGGAGCGTCTGAACACAATCTGCGCGATGTCACTGTATCTATCCCGTTGCGTCGTCTCGTCTGTGTGACCGGTGTGTCCGGCTCTGGTAAATCGACGTTGATCCAGGACGTGCTGGCACCGGCCCTGGCCCGCCATTTCGGCAAGGCAACCGAGACGCCAGGCGCGTTCCGCGCGTTGCTCGGGGCGGATCAGCTCAGTGATGTCACATTCGTCGATCAGTCACCGATAGGTCGTACCGCCCGCTCGAATCCGGCGAGTTACGTCGGGGCTTTCGACGAAATCCGCAAGCTGTTCGCCAAGGCGCCGCTCGCGCTCCAACGGGCCTATGGCGCTGGGATGTTCAGCTTCAATTCGGGTGATGGGCGCTGCCCGACATGTGGCGGCTCAGGCTTCGAACACGTCGAGATGCAGTTCCTTAGCGATGTGTACCTGCGTTGCCCTGATTGCGACGGTCGGCGGTATCGCGACGAGATTCTCGAAGTGAAGATCGAGCGAACCGATGTCGCAGGCACCGTGCGCGCGCTCAGCATCGCGGACGTACTGGACCTGACGGTCAATGAGGCAGTGGGGTGTTTCGCCCATGACACCGCGGTGCTGCGGGTATTGCAGCCGATCGTCGATGTTGGCCTTGATTACGTGAAGCTGGGCCAACCCGTGCCGACGCTATCGGGTGGTGAGGCACAGCGTTTGAAGCTGGCCGGTTTCCTCGCGGAAGCCGAGACCACGGACCAGCCGCACCGGTTGTTTATGTTCGACGAGCCTACGACCGGGCTGCATTTCGACGATATCGCGAAGTTGATGCGGGCGATGCGTCGCTTGCTCGAACGTGGCCACTCGCTGCTGGTCATCGAGCACAATCTCGACGTGATCCAGTCGGCCGACTGGATCATCGATCTGGGGCCTGAAGGCGGGGATGCAGGTGGCCTGGTGGTATGTGAGGGCACGCCGGATGGGGTCAGTGTAGTGGCCGCGTCCCATACCGGCCGTGCGCTACGCGAATACGCGGAGGCGTTGACGACGTCTACCGTGGCGCAGGCGGCGCGCGCGGCGACGATGGTCGCCGCGGGGACGCTCGATGCGAGCGGAAATCCGGTAGCCGGCGGCGAGGATGGGACAGCGGCCGCCGAGGGGGGGCGTCCGTTGCAACACGCCGCGGCGGTGGTGGCGGCCCGCAAGGCCCTGCAGGGCGAGAACGTCGTGCGTATCGTCAACGCGCGTGAGCACAACCTGAAGGGTCTCGATGTCGATATTCCGCATGGCAAGTTCAACGTCATTACCGGTGTGTCCGGTTCCGGTAAATCGACGCTGGCGTTCGACATCCTATTCCACGAAGGGCAGCGCCGTTACCTCGAATCGTTGAATGCCTACGCCCGCTCGATCGTGCAGCCCGCGGGGCGTCCGGAAGTCGATGCCGTTTATGGCATTCCGCCGACGGTCGCGATCGAGCAGCGCCTGTCGCGCGGGGGCCGCAAGAGCACGGTGGCAACGACGTCGGAAGTCTGGCATTTTCTGCGGTTGCTGTATGTGAAGCTTGGCATCCAGCATTGCATCCACGACGGTACCCCGGTTACGGCGCAAAGCCCCGAGTCGATCCTGGCGCAGATCGTTCGTGACTTCAAGGGCATGCATGTCGGATTGTTGGCGCCGCTTGTCGTCAATCGCAAGGGCGTCTATACCGACTTGGCGAAGTGGGCAAAGGCGCGTGGCTACACCCATCTGCGCGTGGATAAGGAGTTCGTGCCTGTGGAGCCCTGGCCCAAGCTGGATCGGTTCAAGGAGCACACCATCGAGCTGCCAGTCGGCGATCTCGTCGTGACCCCGGACGATGAGTCGACGTTGCGCGCGATGCTGACACAGGCACTGGAACTGGGGAAGGGCATCATGCATCTGCTGGCCCCGCTCGACGGCCTCGCCGAGGCGTTGTCAAAGGGAAAGCGTACGCGTCAGGTGGGTGAGTCACGGGTGTTTTCGACAAAGCGAGCCTGCGCGGTGTGTGGCACCAGCTATCCGGAACTGGATCCACGGATGTTTTCGTATAACAGCAAACACGGCTGGTGTACCGCCTGCGTGGGGACCGGCGTCACGCTGACGCGCGAGCAGCGAGCGGCGTATGACGACACGCTGTTCGCCGATGACCAACGCGGCCGGGAGCAGGGTATTGCGCAGGCGCAAGCGGAGCCGGAGGATGTTGTGGACGAACCGTGTGAGCACTGTGAGGGAACACGGCTCAATCCGGTGGCGCGAGCGGTTGTATTCGGTGGCCAACCCATTACGCAAGTGGGTCGCTGGACCGTTGCCGATACGCGTGCCTGGATCGGGTCGTTGCGGCTGCGTGGCCGCGATGCGGATATCGGCCGTGACGTGATCAGTGAAATCGACAGTCGCCTTCGTTTCCTGGAGGAGGTAGGTCTTGGCTATCTAAGCCTTGATCGTGCCGCGCCCACGCTGTCCGGCGGCGAGGCGCAGCGCATTCGTCTGGCGGCGCAGTTAGGCAGCAATTTGCAGGGCGTGTGCTATGTGCTCGATGAACCGACGATCGGTCTACATCCGCGCGACAACCAGATCCTGCTCAATGCGTTGAAGCAGTTGAACGAAAAGGGCAATACGCTGGTGGTGGTCGAGCATGACGAGGACACGATTCGACGTGCCGACCACATTATCGATATCGGCCCCGGCGCGGGGAAGCGTGGCGGCACCGTGGTTGCGCAAGGCACGGTTGACGATCTGGCCCGGACGCCGAGTTCACTGACGGGTCAGTTTCTGGCCAATCCGATTCCACATCCGCTCCGAGACAGGCGCCAGGTCAGTCCGGTGGTTACGGGCTCACGGTCCGCCGTGAACGGCCAAGCCGTGCCGCCGGATTGGTTGACGATCGAGGGCGCGTCGTTGCATAACCTCCGTGATGTCAGCGTGTCCTTGCCATTGTCACGATTGGTGGCCATCACCGGGGTCAGCGGCTCCGGAAAATCGACATTGGCACGGGATGTCCTGATGACCAATATGCTCGACGTGATTGGACGGTCGGTCCTGTCGTCTCCCGCCGAACGTCGTGCGCGCAAGCAGGCCGAGGCGTCGGGCGCCGGCGGTGCGAAGGGTGTTGCACGCAAGGCCCGGGCAACCCCCGGTGGCGCCGGCACCGGAAGGGATGCGTCGCAGGCGGCTGCCGTCGAGGCGCGCGCGGCCGCGGCGAGTCATCTCGCGCACACATGGCACGGCTGTCGGAACATCACCGGATGGGGCAGTATCGATCGGGTGCTGGAAGTGGATCAGACGCCCATCGGAAAAACACCACGCTCCTGTCCCGCCACGTACATCGGCATGTGGGACACGATCCGCCGTTTGTTCGCCGATACACTGGAAGCAAGGGCACGCGGCTATACGCCGTCACGCTTTTCGTTCAACACCGGTGACGGTCGTTGCCCCGCCTGCGAGGGGCAGGGCGTGCGAACGATCGCCATGAGTTTCTTGCCGGATGTGAAGGTACCGTGCGACGTGTGTCACGGTCAGCGTTTCAATGCGGAGACACTGACGGTGACCTGGCGTGGCAAGCATATTGGCGAGGTGCTGACGATGGAAATCGACGAAGCCGTCGATTTCTTCTCATCGATGCCGAGCATTGCGCATCCGCTGCAGTTGTTGGTGGATGTGGGGCTGGGCTACCTGACATTGGGACAACCTTCACCGACCTTGTCAGGTGGCGAGGCACAGCGCATCAAGCTCGTGACGGAGTTGAGCAAGGTGCGTGACGATATCGGCCGCCGTGGGCAGAAGGCGCCGCATACCTTATATGTCCTGGATGAGCCCACGGTCGGACTGCATATGGCGGACGTGGCGCGGTTGATACATGTACTGCACCGACTGGTCGACGGCGGCCACAGCGTGATCGTGATCGAGCATGATCTCGATGTGATAGCGGAAAGTGACTGGATTGTCGATCTCGGACCGGAGGGCGGCAGCCAGGGTGGCCAGATCGTCGCATCGACCGATCCGGTGTCACTGACCCGTGAGCGTCGCAGTCATACGGGCGCTGCACTGAAACCGGTCCTGGCACGCGGCGCCCGTTAAATCCGCTGTCGCTTCGACATGCGTCAATTGCCGAAGTCGACAGGGGCGTCGGCATCCATGCCGCAGTGCAACCGACGGCCGACACCAGATATGACGATAGCGTTGACACCGAACGTCACGCCATCGACACGGCTATTCATCCGGTACGTCGTCAAGGTGTCGAGGGGCTCGTACGGCCAGGCGTCGTTGGCCCGGCCCGTTGTTTGATCGAATGTCGGAATGGGGCAGCGTGCGCAGGGTTTCACCAGTTGAATCTCGATGGGCTCCTGTCCCGGTGCCTGCTCCAACGCCGACGCGAACGTCAGCGTACTCACATGGTCTTCTTCATAGGCATCCATGTCGGTCAAGACCACGTTGGGACGGAAGCGGTCCATTGGTATGGCCGGCGCGCCTTTGCGCATCATTTTCTGATTCAAATCATCCAGGGACGCCTGGTTCGTCAATAGCAGCGGGAAACCATCGGCGAAATGCGTTGGCGCTTCCACACCTGCGGTCCAGCGCGCGCTGGCGAGGCGTGTCACCGTGGGATCGAATCGTACAAGACGAACGGGGCAAGCGAGTAACGCGGAGAACCATTGTGCCGCGTCATCCCCCGCATCCAGTGCCTGGAACGTATCGCGCCATACCTGTACCGCCACGGACGCCGCCGGTGGTCCTGCTACGAGATCAACCGTATTTGGCGTGGTAACCGTAAAGGGCAACCGTAATGGCGTTGAGCATACCGAGAGGATGCGCGCCGCCTTATCGCCAGCGGCGCTTTCCGGGTAGCCGGATATTGGCGCCGTGAGGCTGGCGCGCAGCGCATCCGCATCGAGATGCACTTCACAGCACTTGTCGATCAGACGGGGTATGACGCAAGCCAGGGCAGGATGCGTGCGTTGCGAAATGAAGGTACCGATGAAGGGGCCGCCGGCATGGACGACCATCCAATCCCGATCGTGCGCTAGACCGTGAGCCAGCAGCTGCGCCGTGTCGAGGCGGATACCGCGACACGATTTGATCGGGTAAATATGCAGAGAAGCGACGCGGGGCATCTTTGAACAGGTGTCGGGGCGGCCGGGGGCGCCGCATTTCGACGTCAGTGTAACAAGATGCCGTCGGGAGGCGTGAAAAAGCGCTGTAACCCTGAGAGTCACAGCGCTGGTCATGCTGAACCGGGGACGGTTTACCTACCTGGTATGTAACTGTCCGGCGAGGAAACCACCGCCGGTGCGCCGCTCTCGCACCGGGCTTATTGACCTGCCGGTTGCGTTGGTTGGCCGGCGGCTTTACGCTCCGCGTTTTGGAGGCTTGCCGGGTACTTCGGATCGTTTTGCGACGGGTTATAGCCGTTCTTTTCCAACGATTTCAGTTCAGCATTCTTTTGTTCGCGATGTACCTTGCGCGAGGCCTTGCGGGCAGCCTTGCGTTCTGCGTGGGTGCCGCTGGCGTGTGTACCGGGTGCGGAGTTCACGGCACTCGGCGAGGTGTAGGGCGATGCGTTGGTCGGCCCGTTCGTGCCCTGGGCATCCGCGGCAGAGGCCACCGAAACGGTCCCGACCAGCGTGGCGGCGCATGCCAAGGCACCCAGTGTACGGACAGCCCTGGATGCGGAGATGTGGCGAATCGATTGCGACATGGTAACGCTCCTTGTTCTTTATTGGTGGAGGTCTGACGAACTGTCATTGAGCAAACGGTGTGCCAGACGTTGAGACCCTATGTGAAAGAAGCAGAAAGCCTGTTGCAATAACTGTCACGCGTTACTGACGTATCGCTTGATGACCGCTGCCGTGATCCAACCCAGACATGCCAAGACGTGGATTGGGGGCATTGCAATTCGCGCCGCGTCTTTTATAAGAGAACAGGTATTCCTTACCGGCCTGACCGAGGTCAGCGCGTTTCGGCCGCGCCAATCGGATGCAGCAAACGCGATAGCCACATCGGTATCACGGGCTGGACGCATCTTTCCTGGACATTCAATAGCGCAAGGCACGCTTATTGCTGATGATCAGTCAAACATCAAAGAGGAGAAGTGCAATGCTGCGTTATGCCGTCATATTCTTTATCATCGCGATCATCGCGGCAGTATTTGGTTTCGGTGGTATTGCCGCGGGTGCGGCTGAAATCGCGAAGATTCTGTTCTATATCTTCGTTGTGATCTTCCTGGTGACGCTGGTGATGGGGCTGTTCAACCGATAGCGCGCTCTCGGCAGTAAATCGATTTTTCCAGGCGAGAGGCACAGCGCCTCATTGAAAAAATGCTGGGTGACAGGTTTATCCTGTTCCCCAGCATTTTTTATTTTATGGCCGCTCCAGTCACCAGTCAGTGTAAGGAACTGGTGCTCGGTCCAATCGATCAGGCTTGCTGCGTCTCCGGTAAATCCACGTCCATGCCGTGATGACGTAGAAGGGCGTCGATCGATGGCTCACGGCCTCGGAAGGCCTTGAACGAATTCATCGCCGCGCGACTGCCACCAACCGACAGGATTTCTTCCAGGTAACGACGCCCCGTCACGGGATCAACCACGGAGCCGGTGGCGCCGGCCGCTTCCTCAAAAGCAGAGTAGGCGTCGGCGGACAACACCTCGGCCCACTTATAGCTGTAATAGCCCGCCGCATAGCCGCCTGCGAAAACGTGGCTGAAGCTGTTTGGCCAACGCGAGATCGGTGTCTGCTCGACCACGTGATAGGTCGCGTTGATTCGACGTGCGAGCGCATTCACTGTCTCACTACCACTCGGGTCGAAGTCGGTATGAATATGCATATCGAACATCGAAAATACGATCTGGCGCAACGTACCTAGTCCGCTCTGGAAATTCTTGGCGGCGATCATCTTGTCGAACAAGGTGCGCGGCAAGGTTTCACCGCTGTCGACGTGGGCGCTCAGCGTTTGCAGGACGTCCCATTCCCAACAAAAGTTTTCCATGAATTGGGACGGCAGCTCCACCGCATCCCACTCCACGCCGTTGATGCCGGATACAGCCGGTTCCTCGATTCGGGTCAGCATATGGTGCAAGCCATGACCACATTCGTGGAAAAGCGTCACCACGTCATCGTGTGTCAGAAGCGCCGGCTTGTCGCCTACCGGTGGCGAGAAATTGCAGACCAGGTAGGCAACGGGTGTTTGTGTGGTGCCGTCCTCGCGGCGCTTGCGCGAGCGTGCATCATCCATCCACGCCCCCCCCGTTTGCCTTCGCGTGCATACAGGTCCAAATAAAACTGCGCGACC
>NZ_LAQU01000061.1 GCF_000970345.1 Robbsia andropogonis
GACCCGGCCGGAACCCCGGTGCGTCAGACTTGCTACCGGGTATCCCCGAAGCACCGGTTGTTCGTTGTGGTGTTACGTATGTAGTACCCAAAAAAATCGATCGGGTGCGGCTTTTGATAGACATGCACGGCGTGGCGTATCACGATAGCGGAATCACGCCCAAAGCAATGGCAACCCCGAGCAGCGCCAACGAAAATGCCCACATCGTTGGCAACGCAAAACGGATGTAGCGTCCCATATCCAATCCGGCAAGACCCAGTCCGAGCCACAACGCTGGTGAGAATGGACTGATGAACGTGCCGGCGATATTGCCAATACCGAGCGCGTAAACAGTCGACGCGGGCGATACGCCGTGCGCGCCAACGATTTCGCTGACGATCGGCAGCATCGCGAAATAATAGGCGTCGGTCGACAGCAGTAATTCCATCGGCAGACCCAGCACGCCCAACACCAGATGCAGATGCGGGACCAAGGCGTGAGGCAGCCAGCCGACGATTGTCTGCGCCAGCGCGCGCAACATGCCGCTGCCGTCGAGGATGCCGAGGAACGCACCGGCCGACAGAATGATGGTTGCCATCACCATCGCATTAGGCGCGTGCTGTTTGATACATTCCAATTGCGCGGCCTGGGTACGGTGATTCAATAGCAACGCTAGCGCGACGCCGATCATGAAGACAAACGCGGATGGCAATATCCCCGCAACCAATGCCGTGAAGACCGCCAGACCGAGAACGGCATTGCCGATGAAGCGCCAGCGGGGGATCTCTTCCCCCGCGATCTCGGATGCGGCGCCGTGGTTCGCCGTCACCGTACCGGCGGTTCGGCCCGCGGTCTCGGACGCGGCGCCCGGCAAGCCCGGCAATATCGCGGCGTCATCTAGCGCGGATATGGTGGGAACACGCGCGGTATCCATTGCACACGCGCGCGCAAGGCGACGTTGCTCGCGCCATCCAAGCAAGCCGGCCAGGCTGAGAAGCAACAAGGCTCCGATGGCTTGCACCGGGATGAGCGGATGCCAGAGCGCCGTGGCGTCCATTCCGGTCACGGCGGAGGCTCGTCCAAGCGGACCTGCCCAGGGGGTCATATTCATCAGTCCGGCGCCGATGGCGATCAGCATCAGCATCAGGTAGGGACTGACGCGAAGTTTTTTATAGACCGGGATCAGTGCAGGAACCGTCAACAGAAAGGTCGTCGCACCCGCTCCGTCGAGATGGGCTGCGAGCCCCAGCGCCGCGGTCCCGACGCACACGGCAATGACATTGCCACGCGTCAATCGCAATAGACCATCGACCAACGGTGTGAACAGTCCGGCTTGTTGCAGGATGCCAAAAAACAAAATAGCAAATACAAACATTGTCGCCACCGGCGCGACCTTCAGAACGCCTTTTGCATAAAAGCCCGCGATCTCGTCAACCGGAAATCCCGCTAGCAAAGCGCCGATAAAGGGTGCCAGTACCAATCCAATCAGTGGTGCACTTCTTCCAGAAAGCAACGTTCCGATCACGACAAAAATGATCAGCATTCCAAATAGCGTCAGCATGCAGGTGTCCCCGGCCGTTTAGGCTGTTATGTATATTGACTACAAAGCGCGTAAACATTCTGCGGTCAAAGATAGCCGGGGTCTATGGGACGACGGAAAGTTTGGCGGTAGGCGCGGCGTCTGATGCGAAGCCAAAAGCGTTAATTTCGGCTGCCATGCACCAAATACTTAGGTGGGTGCTGCCCTGCATAGCGGGCGGTAGCTGGCATTTCTACCGTGGACTGCTGCTCACATGCGCGCCTTGATGGCATGCGATCGGCTTTTGAGCCGAGTGATACCGGGCGGTTTATAAATGGCGCTTTATTTTGGTGAGCGGCGTGGCCGCAGGCTTACGCTGCGTCGGCGTGTGTTGTCAGCCCAAGCATGTCGCCGTGTCCGGCCGTGACTGTGTCAACGTTGCCGCCTGACGCGCATGCGGCAATATCGCCGGAACAAAACGCCTCGGCCATACCGATTGCCCGACCTACCAGAATGACGGCGGGACTTTGCAGTCCTGCAGCATGCGCGAGGTCTGCAATCCTGCTCAGCGTGCCGACGCAATGCCGTTCACGGGCAGTACCGGCCCATTCGACAACCGCTGCGGGGGTGTCCGTTGGCAGGTGTTCCGCAAGCGTCGCGCAAATGCGCGCGATCCGGTGCATGCCCATATAGATGGCGAGGGTCGTGTTACTCGCTGCCAAGGCGCGCCAGTCAGGCTCATCGTGGTCTTGTTTGTGCGCAGTGACAAAGGTCACGCCATCACAATGCGCGCGATGGGTCAACGAAATGCCCAGACCCGCCGCGGCGGCAAAACCCGACGAGATGCCGTTGACAATATCGACCATGATGCCCGCGGCGCGCAGACTGCTTATCTCCTCGCCGGCCCGGCCGAACAGGAGGGCATCGCCGCCTTTTGCGCGCACTACATGCTGGCCACGCGCCGCGTAGCGGCGCATCAAGCGTTCGATGAACGCTTGCGGTGTTGAACGGCAGCCACCGCGTTTGCCCACGCGAAGCACACGGGCCTGCGGTGCCAGCGTGACGATATCCGGATTCGCAAGGTCGTCAAGTAGCAGCACATCGGCCGATGCCAGCACGCGTGCCGCGCGCAGCGTTAGCAAGTCGATCTCGCCCGGTCCGGTGCCGAGCAAGGTGACACGCCCGCGACGGCCAGCGTCTGTGAGGGAAGTACGATCGATGGTCATGGCAAAATTCCGTACCGCGTATTCGTTCGATTGTGCATGCAAGCAGCGCGGAGGTCGTGCCGCTCACTCTTTTGGTTGCATAAGGAATGTGAAATGCGTGGCATGGCCTCTCAGGCAATGCCAAACAGAAAGGCAAACGGCGTCCGCTCGCGGTGATGCGAGGGGACGCCGTTGTCCTGTCCTGCTTGTCCTGATGATTTTCGCCGACGCACGCGATCGATCCTTATGTCGATAAGGCGCGCCGGTATCACCCGCGGTGTTATGCAAAAGGCAGGCCATGTGAATCAGTACGGCCAGTCGGGGTCATATCGGGAAGACAGGTCTTATCTTCCGACACATAAAGGTGCATCGCACAGGCGCTTGCACTATCGCAGTGCGCGCGTGCATCGAAAAGGGGGCTGTCGCCGTGGTGCAAACCATCTGAAGTCGCCGCGACAAAGCGCGGCAATCATTTGCAACGGCAGCGGCAAACCCCCGTCCCGCCGGACTTTGTATGTCTTTACAGGAGAAAAGTGTTCTCGCTGGCACACACTGTGCATAGGGGTAATCGCGGATCAACGGCGATCTCGCGGAAAAGTTTCTTCATCGGTGGCAGCGACGCGTGCTGACATCGATAAAGACTGAAGACAGTCAGACGCGTTACGCGTCTTCGGACAAAGGCGTCCCACGGAACAGCAAGCTTGCTTGCGCGGTTCCGGGGACGCCTTTTTGTTTTGGTGTTGCGAGAACAGGGCATAGGAGCGATCCGGCATGAGGATCATCGTTATCGGGAACGGCATGGTGGGCCACAAGTTCGTCGAGTCATTGATGGCCGCCGAACACCAGGGACCGCGTGCAAAGGGTCCGTTGCGGGTCACAGTGCTCGGCGAGGAGTCGCGCGCCGCTTACGATCGCGTGCAACTCTCGTCTTTCTTCAGTGGCACGACCGCCGACGAATTGTCGCTGGTGACGCCGGGCTATTACGATGCGACGCACGCTGCCGGTACGGCGACGTTGCATTTGAATGCCCGGGTTGCACGCATCGATACCGCATCACGCCAGGTATTTCTGGAGGATGGTACGGCGTTGCAGTATGACAAGCTGGTATTGGCAACCGGCTCCTATCCTTTCGTGCCGCCTATTCCCGGAAAGGACGCAGGCGATTGCTTCGTCTATCGTACGATCGATGACTTGGAGGCGATGCAAGCGTGCGGTGCTCGTTCCCGCACCGGTGTGGTCATTGGTGGCGGCTTGTTGGGTCTGGAGTGTGCGAAGGCGTTGCGCGACATGGGTCTGCAGACCCATGTGGTTGAATTTGCACCGCGGCTCATGGCGGCGCAACTTGACGATGCCGGCGCCCGGATGCTGCGCGGCAAGATCGAAGCGCTGGGCGTAACCGTGCATACCGGCAAGCAGACGATGTCGATCGACGCATTGGACGTCGAGCAGATCGCGGACGCAACCGGATCGTCGGTGGCAACGCCCCGTCGACGGATGAGGTTCGCGGACGGCACGTCCCTGGACACCGACATGATCGTGTTCTCCGCCGGGATCCGGCCACGCGACGAGCTGGCGCGCGACGCAGGCTTGACAATGGGCGCGCGCGGGGGTGTCGCGATCGACGACCAGTGCCGTACCAGTGATGCCGACATCTATGCCGTTGGCGAATGCGCCGCGTGGCAGGATCGTGTGTACGGTCTTGTCGCGCCGGGGTATCAGATGGCACGTGTGGCTGCCGCGCATTTGCATGCGCTGGCCGCCGATCTCGATGACACGTCCCGCCTTGAAGTGTCGCCAGCGATGGCATTCGCGGGTGCCGACATGAGCACGAAGCTCAAGCTGCTCGGCGTTGATGTGGCGAGCATAGGCGATGCCCACGGCGCCATGCCGGGCGTGCGCAGCTATCAATACAGTAACGAACGCAGCGAAATCTACAAGAAGATCGTCGTCTCCGAATGCGGGCGTTATCTGGAAGGCGCGATCCTGGTGGGGGACACTGCCGAATACGGCGCTTTGCTGCAAATGATGTTGAACCGCATTGCATTGCCGGAGGCGCCGGAATGGTTGATCCTGCCGGCGGCCGATGGTGCGTCCCCCGTAGGAGGCATTGGCGTGGACGCGCTGCCCGACACGGCGCAGGTGTGCTCTTGCAACGACGTATCGAAGGGAGCGATCTGCGCGGTGGTGCGCGATGGCGCGACGACGATCGGTGCGGTGAAGTCGGCGTGCAAGGCGGGCACGACGTGCGGTGGTTGCGTGGCGCTGACGACGCAAGTCATGAAGGCCGAGATGAAACGTCTCGGCCTGGAAGTGAATAATCACCTCTGCGAACATTTCGCATTTTCGCGACAGCAGTTGTATCACATCGTGCGTGTGGAGGGCATTCGGACGTTCAGCGCCTTGTTGGCACGGCATGGCAAGGGCTTGGGCTGTGATATCTGCAAGCCGACCGCGGCAAGCATCTTTGCGTCGTGCTGGAACGATTTTGTGCTGCAGCCTGACCATGCGCCGCTACAGGATTCGAACGACTACTACCTGGCGAACATTCAGCGTGACGGTACGTATTCGGTCGTGCCGCGTATGCCGGGCGGCGAAGTGACGCCGGACGGCCTGATCGCGGTGGGGCAGGTTGCCAAGCGATATGGCCTTTATACGAAGATCACCGGGGGGCAGCGCGTCGACCTGTTCGGCGCACGTGTCGAACAATTGCCGGTGATTTGGGAAGAACTGATCGCGGCGGGATTCGAGTCCGGCCATGCCTACGGCAAATCGTTGCGTACCGTCAAATCATGTGTGGGCGCGACATGGTGTCGCTATGGCGTGGGCGACTCGGTGGGCCTCGCGATCGAATTGGAAAATCGCTACAAGGGGTTGCGTGCGCCCCATAAGATCAAGTTCGGCGTTTCCGGCTGCACCCGGGAATGCGCGGAGGCACAAGGTAAGGATATCGGCGTTATCGCAACGGAACGCGGGTGGAATCTGTACGTGTGCGGCAATGGCGGCATGAAACCGCGTCATGCAGAGCTGCTGGCCTCGGATCTCGACAAGGAAACCCTGATTCGCTACATCGACCGTGTGCTGATGTTCTATGTGAAAACGGCGGATCGCCTGCAACGTACGAGCGTATGGCGCGATAACCTGGAAGGTGGCTTGCCGTATCTGGTGGATGTCGTCGTCAACGATGCGTTGGGTGTTGGCGCGGAACTGGAAGCGCAGATGGCCCATGTCGTGGACACATACGAATGCGAGTGGCGCAAGGCGGTCACGGACCCGCAGACGCGCAAACGCTTCCGGCATTTCGTCAACAGTGATGTCGCCGACGACCGCGTGCTGTTCGTGGAGGAGCGTGGCCAGATTCGTCCGGCCACGGCGCAGGAACGCGCCGGCCGCTCGACCGCCTTGCAGGGACAGGACGAAAACGCTGACGATCTGGCAAGCAGCGTGGTTTGAGCCGCCTTGCATGTCACTTACCGAAAGATACGCCATACGCGCAAGTCGATACAGGAGTCGCCCATGCAGATGAACGAAACCGCCCAACACGCAAATGCCTTCGCGGTGCCCGGGACCGTCGGCACCGAAGTCGCCGCCGCTGCATGGCAACCGGTTTGTTCGCTCGATGCCATCGTACCGGATACCGGTGTCTGCGCACTTATCGGCCGGGAGCAAGTCGCCGTGTTCCGTGTGCAGTTGCGTGGCGCGGCAGCCGATGCAGGGTGTCCCGTCATCGATGCCGTTGATGCGTCGGCCGTGGCGCAGACCGGCGGTGAGGCGTTGTTCGCCATCGGCAACGTGGATCCCCACTCCGGTGCGTCGGTGTTGTCACGTGGGGTAGTGGGAAGCCTCGGCGAGCGTATCGTCGTGGCGTCGCCGCTATACAAACAGCATTTCGATCTGCGCACCGGTGAATGCATCGAGTCGCCCGAGCATCGGGTGGCGGCATATCGCGTTGCACTGAAAGACGGTCAAATCTGGATTGCCGCGTAAGTTTCGCCGACGCGTTGTCGCCTCACTACGAGGCACGCTAACCATGCCACGGTGACATCGATTTCGGAGTCCTTATTGGATAACGAATAGGTACACCTTTTCCGACAGGTCCGATGAACGATTCATTGAACGCGCCGATGGCGTCCGTGAACGGCGCCGCAGATAACGCGCAGAGCGTGCGCCATGTGCGGGGTGCCTGTCCGTATTGCGGCGTGGGCTGCGGCATCGTCATGCAAGTAAAGGGCGAGAAGATCGTCCGTATCACAGGCGATGCCGAACACCCAACCAATCGCGGACGTCTCTGCACAAAGGGGCAGACCGCGCACATGGTGATGGGTGACGGTGGGCGTCTTGCGCATGCCTATGTACGGCACGAGCGCAGCGCGGATCCGACGCCGTTGCCCATGTCGCGCGCCGTGGCCGAAACGGCGCGGCGCCTGCGCGCGATCATTGATCGTGACGGACCGGGCGCGGTGGCGTTCTACCTTTCCGGGCAGATGTCGATCGAAGCGCAATATCTGGCAACCAAGCTGGCGAAGGGTTTTATCCAGACCCCGCATGTCGAGGCGAATTCCCGACTCTGCATGGCGAGCGCGGCGACCGGTTACAAGCAGTCGCTGGGCGCCGATGGGCCGCCGGGATCGTATGACGACATCGATCATGCCGATGTGTTCCTGGTAACCGGTGCGAATATGGCTGATTGCCATCCGATCCTGTTTCTGCGGATGATGGATCGGGTAAAGGCCGGTGCCAAGCTGATCGTTGTCGATCCACGGCGTACGGCCACCGCCGAGAAGGCGAACCTTTATCTTCGGCTTCGTCCCGGCACGGATCTGGCCTTGTTCAACGGGCTGCTCCATCTGCTCCATCGCAACGGCCATACGGACAGCGCGTTCATTGCTGCGCACACGGAGGGCTGGGACGCCATGCCGGCCTTCCTCGCGGATTACACGCCGCGCCATGTGGCCAGCGTCACGGGTATCACCGAAGCGGATTTGCGTCAGGCGGCACTTTGGATTGGCGAGGCCGGCGAGTGGAGCAGTTTCTGGACAATGGGATTGAACCAGAGCACGCATGGCGCCGATCACACCACGGCGTTGTGTAACCTGCATCTCGCCACCGGGAAGATCTGTCGTCGTGGCAGCGGGCCGTTCTCGCTGACCGGCCAGCCCAATGCCATGGGGGGGCGTGAGATGGGCTATATGGGGCCTGGCCTGCCGGGACAACGTGCGCTGCAGGACGGTCGCGACCGGGCCTTCGTCGAAACGTTGTGGGGTCTTGCGCCGGGCACGCTGCAGGCCCTGCCCGAGACGTCAATGCCACCGTCCGGCGGCACCATCGATCTGTTCGAACGGATGGGAACCGGCGAGATCAAGGCCGTCTGGATCATCTGCACGAATCCGGTGGCGTCGGTACCGAATCGTCAGACGGTGATCGATGGATTGCGCCGCGCCGCATGCGTGATCACGCAAGATGCTTTCATGGATACGGAGACAAACCACTATGCCGATATCCTGCTGCCGGGGGCGCTCTGGGCGGAAGGCGATGGCGTGATGATCAACTCCGAGCGCACCTTGACGCTGACACCGAAGACGGTGCCGGCGCCCGGCGATGCGCAACCCGATTGGCACATTATCGCCAGCGTGGCGCAAGCGATGGGATATGGCGCGGCTTTCGCGTACGCCAGCGCTGCCGATGTGTTCGACGAAATCCGTCGCAGCACGAACCCCACCACCGGTTATGACCTGCGCGGTGCCGATCATGCGCGACTGCAATCAGGGCCGGTGCAATGGCCCTGTCCACCGTCGGCATCGACGGATCGTCATCCCATCCGTTATCTCAACGATGGCGTCAGCCAGCCTTTGAAGCGCGACCCTGATGGCACGTCCCCGGCCCTGGTTTTCCCGACGCCGACCGGAAAAGCACGTTTTCATACGCGTTCGTATCGCGCGCCGGCGGAGCATCTGGATGCGGAATTCGGATTTGTTTTGAATACCGGCCGCGTACAGCATCAATGGCACACGATGACGAAGACGGGAAAGATCGCGACGCTGAACAAGCTGAACGCCGCACCGTTCATCGAAGTGCATCCCAAGGACGCCATCGCGGCGGGTATCGTCGACGACGACCTGGTCGAAATCCGGTCACGGCGTGGACGCGCGACCCTGCCCGCGGTGGTGACGGATCGCGTGGCTCCTGGGGAATGTTTCGCCCCCATTCATTGGAACGATGTCTTCGGCGATGGATTGTGTATCAACGCACTCACGCACGATGCGGTTGATCCTGTCTCACTGCAGCCGGAAATGAAATACAGCGCGGTGGCAATCAAGCGCGTGGTCACGCCACAAGCCGGACCCGGAAACAATGCGACGTCGTCGGCAAGCGGGGAAGCGGCTCGGCAGGCGACGGGTGACGGCGCGTCCGCGTGGGAAAAAATCATCGCGGAGGGCGGTGCGTTGGCCGGAACAGATGCGCCCAGCCCAGGCGTGGCGGCGCTGGCCGCGGCCTGTGGCCTGACGTCGATGCTGGCGGCGAGTGGCCCGCCGATATTGAGCGATATGGAGCAGCGCTACCTGGGCGGTTTTCTGGCCGGCTTGGATGCTCGACTGGCTTTGCAGCATGGGGGTGGCACTGCACCTGCGCATGCCGCGTGGGGGGCTCCCGCTGATCAGAACGCGCGGCGATTGCCGCCGATGTTGCCGCCAAACGCACCGCTTGATCCACTGCACCGCGCGTGGGTGGATGGCATGTTGGCCGGTGGCTTCGGTGCATGGTCGCGTGACGCTGATACGCCGTCGGATACGTCGGCGCCGATGTCCTCAGGCGTGGTGCAGGCCACGGGCATCACCGCGCGGCCACGTCCGAAAGTGACGTTGTTGTGGGCATCGCAGACCGGCACCGTCGAAGGCCTGGTCGAGCCTTTCGCCATGCGATTGATGGGCGCGGGCTGCGAAATCCGTACCGCTTGCATGAGCGATGTCATGCCCGCCTCGTTTGCCGGCAACGTCGCGGGATCCGGCGGATTGACATCGGTCGAATCGGGGCGTTACCTGCTGGTGATGAGCAGCACGTTTGGCGATGGCGAGGCACCCGATAACGGCCAGGCATTCTGGGAAGGGCTGAACGGAATGGCCGACGGCAGTTTCGCGCATGTCGGTTTTTCGGTGCTGGCATTTGGCGATCGGCATTATGACCAGTTTTGTGGTCATGGCGTACGCCTGGATGCACGGCTCGATGCGTTGGGCGCACGACGGCTGCACGCCCGCATCGAATGCGAGTCCGACGACCTTGCACTGGCCGACCAGTGGCTGGATCAGGTGATCATCGCAATCAAGCGGGATCATGCGTCCCCGGCGAGCGCGGCCACCGATGCCGCGGAGGGTGTGGAGGGTGTGGCGGCGGCCGGGGGGGCTCCGGCGATCAACGCCGTGCCAGCGGGTGCACCTTGCGTCGTAAAAACGGCGCCTGCCACGGGGCGGGCGCCAGCGCCGATATCGGTCGTGCCCACCAAGCTGCGCCCGGTCACGGTGCCCGTGAGCGCCAACATCCGCTTGAACGGAGAAGGCGCGACAAAGGACACACGCCGCATCGCGTTGTCCATCGCCGGTACCGGCCTCCAATACGAAGCGGGCGATGCGCTCGGTATCTGGCCGACGAATTGTCCGGCCCTGGTCGATGAGATCCTGGCGCTCACCGGCGCCGATCCCGATGCAATCGTCGCGGTGGCGGGGCCGATGCCGATGCTCGCGTATGGCGCGCCCACGTCGGTGCGCTTCGCGGATGCACTGCTGCGCTATTTCGAGATCGGGCGGCCGCATGCGGCGCTGCTGGAGGTGATCGCCGAACACACATCGGAGCCGGGCCGTACGGTGTTGCGCAAGATGCTCGAGCCGGGCTGCAAGACTGAATTGCAGGCCTGGTTGTGGGGCCGGCAACTGGCGGATGTATTGGATGCGTTTCCGGTTCGCCTGGAGGCATCCGCGCTTGCCGCGGTGTTGAAACGATTGCAGCCGCGTCTGTATTCGATTGCGTCGAGCCCGCTCGCACATCCCGATGAAATCCACCTGACAGTGGGCACGGTGCGGTATTTGAGTCAGCCGCACGGCATGCGGCCAGTGCGCGACGAACAGTTGATATTCGATGGTGGCGGGCACGCGCACGCGACCGCTTTTACTGCCGCAATTTCCACGGCCCCGCTCGTCGAGGGAGGGCGCGATGCGAGTGGAGCGGCGGGACACAACGGCACCGACGAGCGCGTGAGCGGCGGCGGTATTGATAACGTCTCTTCCGGCGTGCGTTGGCGTAAAGGGGTGTCGTCAACGTTCCTGGCCGACCGCGCGGCGGACAGCGGCGTGCCTGTATTCGTCCAGTCGTCGCCGCATTTCCGTCCGCCGCGCGATGCGTCGGTGCCGATGATCATGGTAGGTCCGGGCACCGGCATCGCCCCATTCCGAGGCTTCCTGCAGGAGCGTCGTGCAAGGGGGCATACCGGACGCAATTGGCTTTTCTTCGGGGAACGGAATGCCGAGACCGATTTCTACTACCGGGATGAACTCCAGGCGTGGCGGGACGAAGGGTTGTTGACGCGATTGGATACGGCGTTCTCCAGGGACCAGGCCGAGAAGTGCTACGTCCAGGATCGCTTGCGCGAGCACGGCGCGATGCTGTGGTCATGGCTCTGTGACGGCGCCGTGTTCTACGTCTGCGGCGATGCGAGCCGAATGGCGAAGGACGTGGAGGCGGCACTGCGCGATGTGGCGATGCGGCATGGCGGTATGGATGAAACGCAAGCAGGTGCCTTTCTCCGTGACCTGATGCGCGATAAGCGGTATTTGCGTGACGTGTATTGATATCCGTTGGCGGATGACCCGCTCGGGAAGCGATTTCCCTAGGGCATCCGGGAACGGGCGCGGTGAGCGTTGACGTGTTGCTTGCAAGGGCACGGTGGCGGGAAGGGCGGTAATGCGAGTCGAGCGGAACGAGGTAGGCAGACGTGAACGGGTGGGGATGTGGGGATGCGTGTTTCAACACCTTCCGCGATTGTTTTTAAGACATTAATGTGAGATACGGCGATGAAAAATGTCCTGGCGTCCTTGCGCTCGGGTGACTGGCGAGCGTTGCTGGCCTGTTTTCTGTACTTCGATACCGGCTTCACGGTGTGGGTCTTGTATGGGCCGCTGGCACCTTACATCGGCAAGAGTATTACGATGACTCCCTCGCAGCAGGGCTTTCTGGTGGCTGTGCCGGTGTTGGCTGCAGCCATTCTGCGGGTAACCTTGGGCAATTTGTACCAGAGCGCGCCGGGCAAGCAGGTGGCGTTGCTGGGGGTGGCGTTGTCGGCGATTCCGGTGGTGATATTGCCGATGATGGGCGCGATGGGGATCACCGCGACGGTACCGGTCTTGATGGTGCTCGGCGTCTTTCTTGGCGTAGGTGGTGCGAGCTTTGCCGTCGCGCTGCCGATGGCAGGCAGCAACTATCCGCCGCGTGTACAGGGTCTCGTCCTGGGACTGGCTGCCGCCGGGAATATCGGTGCGGTGCTGGACGGTTTCCTGTTTCCGCGATTGGCCAACGCCTATGGTTGGCAATTGGCCGTGGGCGGTGCGTTGCCATTGCTCGCCATCGCCGCGCTTGCCCTCTACGCCTGGGCAAATGACGGAAGCGCGAAGTCCGGCAGCCCGAGGCGCGCGCTGATGGGCTTTGCGGTCACTGTCGTGGGGTTGATCGCGCTGGTGCTGCTCGTGGAAGAGGGGGCGTTTGGCTCGGGCAAGGCAGGCGTGCTGCTATTGCCAGTCATGGGGGCCGCGCTGGCCATCGCCGTGTTGCCGCAACGTTATCGTGCCGTATTGGCCGAGCGTGATACCTGGGTGGTTATGCTGGTCTATAGCATCACGTTCGGCGGTTTTGTCGGCATGTCGTCGTATGTGGCGTTGCTGTTGACGAACCTGTATCAGATGTCGAAGGTCGACGCCGGTCTGTTCATGGCCCTGCTGGCGGCAATAGGCGCGCTGGTCCGCCCGATCGGTGGCCTGATCGCCGATCGCGTGTCTGGGGGTGCGGGCGTTGACGGTATTGCTCGCGGTGATTTGTGTCGCCGACATGGTGTTCGCCTTGACC
>NZ_LAQU01000062.1 GCF_000970345.1 Robbsia andropogonis
ACCAGCCGCTTACCTCCGAAGAGCTTAAAAAGCTTATTGGAGTGCCCATTTATAAATAAATGGGTACTACCGGCATGCCGCCAATCGATACCCGGCCACATGAAATACGCGGCTGACAAGATGCCTTCGGTCGACGCTTACCGCGAAACGTCAACAACGCTACGATTATGTGGCGCCAACAGCTTCTTCAGAATCGCTTCCTTGCGCTCTTCGGAGTACTTCATTGGATTCTTCAGTCTGCCCACTGTTAGGGGTCACACTGCTGGCGCTCAGGTCAAATGTCGCTGCCCGATGCATGCATGGCCAGATGTCAAGCCCTTGCTGTTGGCTTGCCTAAACCTTCTCCATTGACCCCACTTGTTTTGCGAGCGAGATGACGTCCGCCACAGTTACTTGAGTCGAATAATTAGACCGACGTGGAAGACGCTCGAACACCCCCTCGCTCTTGGGCTCTGCAAACCAGATGCAAAACTGCTTTGCGCGCGTGATACCGACATATGCGAGGCGCAACGCCTCGTCCTGTTGGGCCAAATCATAGGCCCGTTCACGTCCGTGAGCGCTGCCGACAAGTTCTGCTTTGAGATATACGCTATTACGCAGCACGTTGCGACCAACGTAGCGTATTTCCCCGAGCAAAATGACGTAGTCCGCTTCGAGTCCTTTACTTTGATGCAGGGTTGTCACCAGCAAATCACGTTCGCTGACCGCGCGGAACACATCCCGCACAGCCTTCGCCGTTGCATCAAGCTTTGCGCGACTCAAAACGAACACGCGCTCACCTTTCTTTTTCCCCTGCAGCAGCATGCGAACGACGCGCACGACGTCGTCGCTTTTGAACTCGGTCACCTGGCAAACGGGGATTGGCAAGTTCTTGTATCGCGATTCTGCCTCTCCGTTCAATTTGCCCTCCAGCCTTTCCCGCAGGTCTACTAGCGCGGCCTCTGCAGCGCGAATGATGTTTGCTGACGAACGAAAGTTCTGATTGAGCTGCAACGCTTGCCTCGGAGAGCCACGGAAATATTTGTGGAAATCCATAAAAAATTTCGGCGAGCTGCCGCGCCATCCGTAGATTGATTGCCAATCGTCCCCCACTGCTATCAATGTTGGCTGAATTGCGTCCCCAGACTTCTTCCATAACCTCGTCTGCGCGGCCGTCACGAACTTGACGATTGCTGGCGAGATATCTTGGAATTCGTCGATGAGCAAATGCTGTATAGGGGAGAGGTCAGCGGCATCCATTTCCCCAAGCACGTCTTGCTCGTCGGCGAGGGCCTTGAAAATCTGGTTGAATGTCCAGACTCTTCGAGCCCCCAGCGCCTCGTAGAAAGACGAATAATATTCAGCACAGGCGCGCCCGAACTGCTCCTCAACCGAGCCTTTCGCAAGTAGATGAAGCTGGTCGAGCGTGCACGGGTCAACGGCAAGATTTTCGGCAAACTGCCCAAACGTGAAGAGCGCGTAAAACACGGGGAGCAGCTTACGTTCGCCAGGAATGCGAATTTTGAATTTCGGGGCGACGTTCGTCTCTGGCAATGCCGCCCAATGGAGTTGCTTCTTCAGTGCCGTCAAGTCCTTCTCGTCCGTGACGTACCGGATTTTCTGCTCACATTGCGCCAAGAGCAGAGCCTGCTTGTTCTTCGAGGCTTGAAAGTTTTTAACTAGGGTGGTGCCTCCGAACCCGTTCACCTTGTTACTTATCTCGCTATGCACGCCGAGTACAACATAGGTATCAACTGAGGCAATGTACCCGTGAGCCGCATATTGGCCGTTCTCAGCAATAAGAGGACGGCGCTCGTCTGGTGAATTAAGCTCTCGAACGCCCGGCAAAGGCCACAATCCGCGCCGGCGCCAATCGGCTTCTACATATGCAGACCACTGTTCATCCCGGCGAAGAATTTGACGTTCAAAACGAATAGCTTCCAAGGCATCTTTGTCGTCCTTCGCGATTGGCGGTGATAAAAAAGATGCCTTCAATAGCTCCCTCACAACAAGACGAAACGAATTGCTCTGCGAGAAGCGAGTCGTATAAGCGTCATGAAGCAACCGCAACTGGATGCGTGACAAATTGCCAGGCATAAGGCTGTCAACATCGTTCGCACGAAACTCTTCTTCGCTGAGTAGGTCGTCGCTGGGCGGAGCTACATCGGAAGTAGGGATGGTGGCTTCCGCGCTATTTTTTGCCGCAGGTATCTCGTCCTTCAGAAACTCGAAAACAGCGACGTCGCGGCCTCTTTTTGCCCGGAACAACTGCAAAGCTTTCGAATGAAAGGTTCGAACGGAAGCTTCTGCCTCTTTCAACGTTATTGGCGTTGGCCAAAACTGAGACTCTTCAATGAGTTTCTCGATAAAGTCGCGACGTGATTTCCGCGTAAACGTGAAGACGGTGATGTGACGCAACTGAACGTTCAGGTAGTTGGTCGCCAATAAGAAACGATTGACGAGGGACGTCGACTTGCCCGAACCGGCGCCTGCCAGTACGGGCAACGCAGCTCGTGTCGAGAAAATCAGCCTCAATTGATTGTCTGTTGGGCCAATGAGCTTGCTGCTACCAGGCTCCTTTTCCCGGTACATATGTTCCCGAGCATTTCTCTGCGTGCTAGCTTTAATTTCGAATGCGTCGCCGGCATAGACATCCTTGACGGTCACGACGGCGGAAGTTGGCGCTGACTTCGGCTGCTGCGGCTTCATAGGGAGGGACTGTTGCACGGGCTCGGGCGTCCGCGTAACATCTTTGCTCTCTCTCGTTCTTGCGAGGCCAAGAAAAGCTAAAACGTTAGCCCAGAGTTGCAGGAACCAATGCATCATCGACAAACCTCGTAGAACTGGCGACCCGGCAACCGACCGTTGCAGCATTCGAGTTTTAAAGTCGCCTTGTTTTTTGAATTCATGCGGGCCACCCCGTGCAAAGTCCTCAAACGGAAGCGCGCGAGACTTAGACTGTCCCGACTCGACGCATACGTGGAGTACTTGCATTTGTTTGTTGCCCCCTGGGCCCAGACGGAAGCGGGGTATTGAGATTCCGTCGAGCAGACCGAGGATATCTCAATATTGTGAGGGCGACATACCGATTGCTGGAAACGATGTTTCGCGTGCATTTCGCATACTCCGTGTCAGCTCTTGCGCGTCCTGATTTTTCTAGCGCGCCCGTCATAATCAGTGCAGATTTAGAGACTGAGACCTCACGCTAGTTGAGAGCGTGCTTTCCTCTTTCAACGTCACGGAGTTGGCCCGATACGAGTTATCGCACAGATAATTCCGCGGGCCGCACGCTTGACAAGCGGGGGCATTTCTGATTAAAGCTCAGGTGCGGTTCAGCCGAACCGTGGGTGAGTTGCTCCCGCCAGCGCACGCAGCGGATAACCCAGCGCACCCTGCCATTGGTACTGCGACAAGCCTTCTCGCAGGAGCTGCTTAGACCAAAAATCATCGTTCTACTTTGGCGCACGGTTCGCGATGGTCGACTGATTCTTGTCGACAATGACTTGCTGATTGCCAGATGGAATGACTCGCAGGATTGGATTGGCATGCGCGCGGAAAGGCCGTGTTCCAACCGCCGTCGAGGCCATGATGGCACTCGTGATGAACATCGTTCGGAGTGCCGTCGTCTCTGGCGATTGGAATGCTTCCGAGTGTGTAGATGCTTAAAGATGCTGACCTTACTTTGACGTAAAGAGCTTGGTTTTTTGCCCGAGGTGACGGCAACGCCGGCCTCGTTACCAGTTGCTAAGGAGTGTGACGTGGAACTAATCGACCATCTTGACCACCTTGTCTTAACATGCGTAAACGTGAACGCGACAAAGCACTTTTACAGTGAAGTGATGCAGATGCAGCTTCAGACGTTTGGTGAAGGGAGAATAGCGTTTCGCTTTGGGAATCAAAAAATCAATATTCACGTCAAGGGCTTGGAATTTGAACCCAAAGCGCACTTGCCTGTTCCCGGCGCGATGGACTTGTGCTTTATTGCAAAGGTACCGCTCGATGAGGTCATTTCCCATCTTCAAACGGTCGGCTGGCCTATCCTGGAAGGCCCCGTCGACCGGACTGGGGCTACCCAAAAAATACGCTCAGTCTACATTCGCGACCCAGACCTCAATCTGATTGAAATTTCGGAACTCGTTTGACTTTTCACAAGCTAATCTGCCTGTTTATGTCAGACGTTGGGTACCCGCGCGGCCAAGTATACACTCGTGAATACCGCACCTTAATCCAAGGCGCGAACCGCGCCCGACACCCGTATGCTTGCACCTGCTTCCGGGGAGATTTCTACATGGAGGCGGCTACGCATCCCCATGTCCTCTCCCTGGATGATATCGACGGTGCCCTCGTGCAGCCATCCTGCATCCCGTAGATAGCCCGCCAGGGCCGCGGCTGCCGCGCCGGTCGCGGGATCTTCGTACACACCGCCTGCCGCAAAGGGATTGCGAGCGTGAAACAGCCGCTGGTGCTCGGCGTGCACCAGCGCGATCGTGGCAAGTCCGTGAGCAAGCATCAGTTCGCGACCAATATCAAGGTCATAGTGCATTTCAGACAGACGGGCGCGCTCGGTCAGCGCAAGCACGAGGTGCTTTGCTCCACCATACGCAATAGCAGGCGGCAGGCGCGTGTCCAGTTCTCCTTGCGTATAGCCAAACAGCGCCAGTGCATTGCATAAGAGATCCGGCGGTGCCGGCTCACTGTGGGTTGGCGGAGACTGTAAAGCTGCGAACAATGCCGCACCGTCACAACGCGCCTCGACCGTGATTTCCGCTTGGTTGAGGTGTAGGTGAAATAGCCCATCTCCTACACGCCGAGCAAGTGCGGCTCCCAGTGCGATGGTTGCATGTCCACAGAAGGGAACCTCGATTTCGGGAGCGAAATAGCGTACCCGCCAGGCACCGGCGAGCGGCGCCGCGAATGCCGTTTCGGAATAGCCGACCTCCGCTGCGATTGCCAGCATGGTGTCGGCATCTGGCAGCGCCTCGCAAATCACTACACCAGCGGGATTGCCTCCTGCATCGCCATCGGCGAACGAGGCCAGTCTTTCGACAGGGAAAAGGCTGAATGGCGCAACAGTGTGTTCTGTCTTGGTCATTGGTTGGCGAGCAAGGGGTAAATGAACGTCTGACGGACGGTCGAATCTTATTCCATGCGATTCTCGCATTTTAGTATCGACGGCGCGCGACGATGCGAAGCCCAAACGCAGGGCGGCGGTCTTGAACCAATCCGCTATGTCTTACGCGGATCGTTGCGTTCCGCTGTCCGAGTGATTTTGAACCCGCGTTGAATATGAAAAATACAACTTCTTCCGGCCAGCTCCTTCTCATCCCAGAAACTTAAGGGGCATCCGAGAATGACTATTTGCCGAAGGCAAACTCAACGACAACTGGAACGCTCGATGACGGCGTTAGGTTGCCACTGCTGCTCAAATGTCTGGTAGGTTTCCGGGGTAAGCGACGCATGACGGTCAATCTAAGGCGCCATAATTGTCCGCTAGGCAGTGAGAGGGTGCTTGTTCGTTAGTCGGCGCTTGAGCAGACAATCTATGAATATCTGCTGGATGTCCGCATGCCGAATTTTTACAAAACGATTACGAAATCGAGCAAAATACTCGTCAAGGGCGAAGCTCCCGTTAGCACTTTTCAGAGGAATCAAAGGCTTTATTATGAATGTTCATCCACTGGTTCGATCCGCGGATATCGGCGACGCTATGTCAATTCAGTCACTATATCGGCAGTTGGTGGACGACGAAAAGGTGAATGTTTCTGAGCAACAACTCCAAGAAATCGGTGATGACAGTCGTGCGCAATTATTTGTCTGCGAGGTCGACGATACCGTCTGTGGAACGGTACTTGTATCTCTATGCTTGGATGTGATGTATGGGCAGCAGCCGTTCGCAGTAGTCGAGAACTTCGTCGTAGATACCGCCTGCCGTGGACGAGGAATTGGTCGAACGCTTTTCCGTGAAGCAGAGAATTTTTGCCGGACCCGTAATGCCTCAAAAATTATGTTGCTCAGTTCGATTTCCCGCGAGAGCGCGCATCGGTTCTTCGAGGGCGTCGGGTTTCGTACGGATTTCAAACGCGGTTTTGTGAAATACCGCAGCCAATTTGACTGAGAAAAATTGTTGAAGACATAATTTTCTAGCGTTCATATGTTCTCTGTCGCCTGGACAAGGCGGCCTTTGCTGGCTACCGTTGGCAACGTTGGCATTTCAGTTCAGCGTGCTGATCGACATTGATCAACCGACATGGCTAGTACGCGACGGCTGTTAAGCGACCGGCGCAACCTCGGCTTGAGTGATCGTTGACCACCACGTCATACACTGCTCGTTATAGGTGAGAGTGGACAAACGCCTCATCTTGCGGCCCCCCATCGATAACTGCTACGAGTGCCTAATGCTAATAGCGCTTGGTAGAGTTATGCAGTGCGGTATTTACTCGCGACTCGTCCTTTACGCCGTCCGACCTATTAAGTTGCCTCCACCACAGCAAAGAATCTTGCGCTTGCAACGCCGCTTGCTAACTTAAATTGCGCCATCACGCGATCATCGTTTGTTTTGTCTGAGCCAAGTCGGCACATCTGTAACGGCGATATTTTCCGCAGCGTTAAAGGTGCACGCCATGTCCCACGCAACCCCGGTATCTCGCGCAAAAGCTAAGCGATATTTGCACATGCCATCTCCCGGTCGCTCTGCCACCTGCGCGCGCAGCGATTTGAAATCCCATAGGACACGGTCCGTGCGACGTCCCAGGTGGACATCTACCATGTCGGCGAGTTCGGCGTAAGAAACGGTGTGCCCAGCGACGTACACTATCGTGTCATTCAGGCTGGGTTGATGCGCAAGGATGGCGGCTATCATACAGCCGATGTCTTTGGGAACCGTCACTGTATCCCAACTGCCGAGCGCGCGAACGCTACCGGCCTCGAAGTCCACCACGCCAAAGGAAGGCTCAAACAAGAAGCTGGTGAACATCCCGGTTGATGCGCTGATCCAGCGAGTACTTGATTGGGCGCGAAGCATGTCACGCACGTCGGCTTGTTCGTCAAAGACATCTTGTCCACTATCGCGGACGACGATGTCATAATCGACGCCGAACTGCCACGGCACATATCGCGCAACGCCGGCATTTAAAACGGCAGCTGTAATCTTTCGCTGCGTTCCTGGCCCGCCGACAAAGCCCGTGCAACAGATGACGGTCGAAAATGCAGAAAAAATGGTACTGAGGTTTTTTCGGTTTCCGCAGCTAGATCCGCTTGGACAATGCCTAAATCCATGGCCCGCAACGTTGCTGCCTTAGAGTCGGTTGCATCATCTGCTTTTGGACGAAGGATGGGTTGATCGTCCGGAACGATCGCCGCGAAGTACCGCCAAGGGTAGACTACACGTTGACTGATTTGGGTCGCGGTCTACTGGTGGGTATGGTGCCACTTTGGTTATGGGTTATTGACAATGCCTCAACGTTCAGAAACGCGCGGAAGTTTTTTGATGCGTGTACTGACGAAGGATGACCTCGATGTCGCTGAAATCAGCGAGTGGCCCTTGGCCAGATCTTGGTCGCCGAAGTGGAGTTTGATGTACGCATCGATCGATTTACGATTTGTTAGTTGGAGGCGCAACGCCGGTAAAGACCGTTTCGTAACACGAGATTCAAGCCGTTGCTGCACTGAATACTCGGCCACGCAAAACACTTGGCTGGAAAACACCCGCTGAAGTGCTGGACCAATATCTAAAGTCTGCTCAATAATCTAGTGTTGCGACGGCCGGTTCAATCTACCTAGTGATCTTAGAAAGCCGGACAAGCTGCCCCAAAAATTACAAGCGGAAGTTGAACGATAGAAGCAGCGATGAAAACCACAATCAAAATTGCATCGGCGTTAACGGTAAATGTCAATAACAGCACTATCGATCTCATGCCGCAATGCATGCCGACAACATGCCATCCGCATGTGCCGCTGCATATCAACATCGCTCGAACGCTGCTGCTTCTCGCGTGCTGCATTGGTGCGCACACTGCGCGGGCTAACAACGCTCCGACATCTTCTTATGTACCTGCGCAGAACATCCCGTGCATCTACGGCTGGTCCGCCGCCGATCTGAAATCGGCGCAGTCGTTTACCGGACGCGAGCGTCGGCCAGACGTCGCCGTTCGTGCATCGGTCGATGTGCATGGCCAAGTTAGCGGCGTCGTCGTCGAACAGTCGTCAGGCAATCCCGAGTTGGACAATCTCGCACTTCAGGCGTCGCGACGTGCCGAGTGCAGGCCCTATGCCGATGCGAGCGGCAACCTGGTGGCGGTCGAGACCAATTTCGTTTTCGGGCTGCCGCAAGCTCGCGTCATCCACCTGCCCGCCGAACCGAGCATAGCAACCGCTGCCAGCAATGCACCCACAACTGGCGGCCTCACCGCAGTAATGCCGTCGCTGCTGGCCGTAGCTGTGCCGCTCGAATTGGGCCATCCACTCGATACTGCAGGGCTGAGCAGGTTCGGCATTGCGCCTGATTCGCCGAAGGCAAAGATGTTCACCGCCTTATCTGAAAAAATCGCCACGGACCCGGACATTAAGGCTTTTCTCTCCGATGGCGATCCGGCCAAGGCCCGAGCCTCCGCCTTCACACGTGTGCTGGCGTTGCTAGACGGAATGGCGCGGATCTCCCCAGCCGATCGAGAGCAACTGGCGAGTTTGACAACCCGCGCATTGGATAATGCGCCGCCCGATTGCGGCGGCTTCAAGATTCTACCGGCCGTCACGTCGCACTATCTGTCGCTAGCCGACGAAAGCGAGGACGAACTGCGTAGACAGTTGCAAGCAATGTTCGATCTGATCAAGCAGTCGACTCAAACAGACTCGCCGCCGCAGATCACGCCTGGTCAACTTTTGCAGGGCGAACTTGCCATCTCGGCGTCAATTGCGCGGGCATTGCAGCGCGAGCCCGCCGAGACCGAAAATCTCGGCAAGCTTCTTGCCGGAAGGCAGGCGGAACTGTCGTCCGACGAATGGTGCACGGCTGTGCGTTTTTACCAGCATGCAGTCGACGCGACACCGCAACCATGGCGTGATTGGGTCATGCTCAGCGAACTCAACAGGCTGCGTCGCGTCATGGCGGTGGTGACCGCCGCCGTGAAGAACGCGTCGGCACAGAAAGCAATGCCCTCATTAGTTCCCGCGCCCCAGGTTTTGCACTAGGCGGAACTAGTACGACAACGCGTGCGGCCAAACATTCTACGGGCCTGTAAGGCCGCTGGCCAGAACACCTTGATCGAAGTGCATTGCGCGAGTTAGGAAACGCTGGAGACCGTTAGGACCATCCAGTCTAGCGCTGATCGCATGGGATCCTTATGCGGGCAAGGTCTCGCTAGCACTGTGGCGCCAGCGAGCCACTAAACTGGCCGCGGTATTAGCGGGAGCTCGCCACTACCCTATTCGATGCCCCAATCAGTTCGAGCGCTAGATTAACGGATTCTTCAATCGATAACACGCTGGAATCGAACGTCAGATCAGGCGCGAGCGGCACTTCATAAAGGTCGCCAATACCAGTTAAATTTGTGATCTCGCCCGCGCGTGCTTTTCTATATAGCCCTTTAGGATCACGGGCTTCGCACACAGTCAGGGATGTGGACATAAAAGTCTCGACAAACCGTTCTTCTCCTATTACGTGACGCGCCGTCGTGCGGTCAGCGCGGTAGGGTGAAATCAGCGCAGCGATCGCCATAACGCCATGGTCGAAAGCACGGGACGGAGACGGTGAACCAATCCGCTATCTTCTACGCGAATCGTTGCGTTCGGCTGTCCGAGCGATTTGCAACCTGCCTTGAACGCGAAAAATACAACCCCCTTCCAGCCCGCACCTTCTTATCGCTGAAACCTAAGAAAGCATCTGAGAATGCTTATTCGCCTAAGGCAAACCCAAAACTACAACTGGAACACTCGATAACGGCCCTTAAGTTGCCGCCGCTCAAATGTCTGGCAGGTTTCCGTGGTAGGCGCCGCATGACGGTCGATCTCGGTCACCATCGTTGTCCACTAGGCAGCGAGACGGCGCTTTTTGTAGTCGACGCTTGAGCAGACACTCCGTGGATATCTGTTGAATGTCCGCGTGCCGAATTTATACAACACGGTTACGACATCGAGCAAAATACTCGTCAAGAGCGAAGCTCCCGTTAGCACTTTTCAGAGGAATCAAAGGCTTTATTATGAATTGTCATCTTATAAGAGTAGATGCCACACTTATTTCTTAAAAGAGATAGTTTTTACTTGCAGTACGCGCTTCTTATAAAGAACGGAATTATAATGCAAAATGCAATTCCTGATGCAAATGCATAAAATACAAACTTTGATACGATCTGCACATTATGAATGCGGTCGTATTTTCCGTATGCTTTCATCAAAAATATTACGGAAAAAACTACCGATGTAGCAATCAAGATCGAACAAGTTACGACCAGTATGACGGCTTCTTTGGGCGGAATAGTGTGCAGATTATATTTAAATTCGGTCCGGCATGCAGCGAAATTAACTGCTAAAAACATAAAGAAATTTAAGGACATAAAAAAAGAAATATTATTTTTTCAACTTAAGCCCCGAGATGAACCGCGAATTATTAGATTTCTGAGTTTGGAGAATAACTCGTATGTTTTATGTTTCATAACATTACATATTACGAATAATTACGTAATAGTAAAAATATTAATGTAATTTTTTGCAGGGTTAGGGCAACAGAACGGCTAACCGACTTAGCCGTCTTTGATGCTCCATCACGATTCTTAACGAGTTGCGCTATGCCTGCTCTGGCTGACAGCTTGAAATTTGATAGGCGGTTGAATGCTATGCGGATGACGTCATCTGCCATTGTGAAAGCGAAGCGGCGGCTTGGTCGTTACTGGCTGATCGTAAAGCTCGTATCGCGAGGTGTCAGTTAGAGTTGCAACCCGAGAAAACTCAGAACGTATATTTCGTCTATGCGACTCGATGTCGTGACTTTGTGATTGACTACTTTTCCGAGAGCTCCCGCAAGCCATGACGGCCAACGGAACCGCGCACGACTCGCGCAGCGAGCCACTCAACGCCATTAGAGAAAAAAGCGAAACCGTCCTTTTAAAGCGCTCTGACCCTGTCTCGAAACGACTGACCTGCCCCTGGCATTAGTAATCCCCCTGCGCAGGGTGACTGTACCCGCCAGGCACCGGTGAGTGGCACCGCGGATGCCGTTTCGGAATAGCCTACCTCTGCTGCAATTGCCTGCACGGTGTCAGCATCTGGTAGCGCCTCGCAAATCACTACACCAGCGGGATTGCCTCCTGCGTTGCCATCAGCGAACGAGGTCAGTCTTTCGACCGGGAAAAGGCTGACCGGCGCAACAGCGTGTTCTGTCGTTGTCATTTGTTGGCTAGCAAGTGGTAAATGAGCGGACGGGTGGTCGAATT
>NZ_LAQU01000063.1 GCF_000970345.1 Robbsia andropogonis
ATCGCGCAATTTCTGTCGGTGTGCTTCGCAGTCGTACCCGCGATCTGCAAAAACTACTTGAGGCTTTTGCAAGGGCGAACGCGTATGCCACGGATGGCTGGAATTGCGTCGATGAACGGCAACAATTGTGTGACGTCATGGCGATCCGGTACCGGCTTGCGACCAGGATACTTCTCGCGACGCGCTTTCGCCTGCGGCAGTAACGGTTCGAGTCGTCGCCATAATTCGTCAATGAATGGCTTGTCCATCCCTTGGTCTCTTCATCGCGATGGCCTAGGTTAACAGGATGTCTATAAAGTTAACAGAGCCCTTCACGTCTTTCTGAAACCGCCTCTTAAAAGGAAGATGCTTTGAAAGCTTTCGACTCCGTAATGGACGCCATTGGAAATACGGCATTGTCAGGTTGTTGGGTCGGTGACGTAAGATGTTGTGATGAAGAAATCAAAATCGCTCTATCACTGCCATCTCTTCCCGCTTGCGGTCATCAGTTGCGCCGTGCCTTGGTATTTCCGCTTCCAGTTAAGTCTGCGCGACATCGAGGAATTGCTTTTCAAGCGCGGGGTCGTCGTGAGCTACGAGACAATCGGGTGCTGGTGCGACAAGTTCGGTAAGGGTTTTGCTCGCAGGGCGAAAGCCGCCCGGCCCAAGCCTGGAAACACGTGGCACCTCGACGAGATGTTCGTCTCGCTTCGCGGCGAACCGTACCTGCTCTGGCGTGCAGTGGACGAGCATGGCACAGAACTCGACATTCTGTTGCAAAAGCGGCGTGACAAGGCCGCTGCCAAACGTTTCTTCAAGCGCGTAATGCGATCGAACCCGGTACCGCGCAAGATCGTCACCGATAATTTACGCAGCTATCCGGCGGCGAAAGCCGAAATCCCGGAACTGGCGAAGGTGAAGCAAGTGTTCGTCAAGGCAGCAGCGCGACTAAACAATCGGGCCGAGAATAGCCATCAACCCACACGCGAACGCAAGCGTCGCATGCGGGTTTTCGCAGCCCGAGACGCACGCAGAAATTACTTTCGTACTTCGGGCCGATCCGTCAACATTTCGCGCTCAAGCGGCATATGCAGCCAGTTGCACTTTATCGCAACCGGCTCGCGGCCAGCTTCCTCGCATGGCGTGAATTCGCCGAATTCACCCAAAATCCGTCCTTCGACTTTTGATAGCCATCACATCTGCTGTCGTACAGTCTTCGTTTCGCCAAGTTGACAATGCCGTTGTAGTCGGTGTTGCCTTTGGAATAGGCGACGGTCGCACTCAGGTAAATGTCGTTGATGCCGAAGAACGACTGCTGCATCGAGGCATGCACCTGATACGCGACTTGCGTGCCGGTTTCGCTATCGAGGGAGCTTTATTGGTCTGTCGATTCCTTATAGTTCAAATGATGCCCGCCGATCGAGGCCGTCAATTGATTGTTGACGTTGTAAAACACATTATCCGCGTGTGCGGCAACGGGCGCCGCCAACATGGCAATGCTCAATAGCGTGGTACTCCCGCAGATGACGCGCTGGCGCAGTGTGATGTCTCGGTGGGAGAAGACGGCAGAAAGATTTGACGGTATCGCAGCATAAGGGCGCATAGCGAGAGAGAAAACAAGGTTAAAGAGTATGGCGTTCCAATGCTAGCAGTGTGTTTGTGCACACGGATTACCCTATCTTTATGATGTCTTTCTGGTCATTATCTCGATAGATCTGTGCGGTATTTCGAAAGATTTCAGAGGCATTGTGCTTTAGCAGAAATCCCGACTGACTGTTGGCGAGTCGCCCGGTAATACAGACATATCGAGTAGCCGACGTGCGATTAGGTGACGTACTTGGCCTTCTCATTGCCAGCACCATGTAGGGGTCGCTTCAGAATTCGGGCGATAAAGCACGCCAGGCGCGCTCAGTCGCTGATGGCCGATCGACACAACGAAACCGACATCGGAGCACAAAACATTCCAGCTGCGACATGCATCCCCGATCAGCCAGAGCCGGTGGCCGTTTCAGTCGGTCTTGCTGTGGCGTTTCTCGCGTGGCTCGAGCCGCAAAGCGACTGTTTAAAAGCCGAAAATCACTATTGCCATAAGAAGAGTTATGGCGATAGCACGGATTGCCGCGTCGAAACTCAATACCCGTCAGAACCGCATCTGGCAAGAATTTCATCGAAATGACGTGCTTTATTGCGCTATTTCTGAAGCGAGCTCCGGTCCGGAAAGTAATTGTTCGTGCGAAATGTTAAGGATCTGAAATTGGTAAAGTTTTTAATAATTATGCCGTTATACGGAACTGTAAATAACAAACCATTTAGTCTAATGAACAATTTAAAAGTGTCAACCCGCTTAACAATTGGCTTCGGCAGCATTCTTGTACTTTTGCTGATTGTCGCGCTCATCGGCATTTATGGAATCTTTTCATTACACGGCAATCTTGACGCCATCGCCCACGTTAACAACGCAGAATTAAAATATGCGAAGGAAATGAAGAGTGCCGTATCAAACCAGGGCATTGCCATAGGTAATATTGCATTGCTGACCGAGCCAGCCGACATGGCGCAAGAGTCCGAACGCCTGAACAAGCAAAAAAGGCTCTATGCGGACGCGGAGGATGCACTGGGCAAAATGTTCGCGGCCGAAGCCGGTACCACCGATCGTGAGCACACCCTCTTCGCCAAAATCAAAGACGACGCTGCTGCCGCAGCCCCTTTGATGGCAAAGGCTTTGGCGCTGTCCTTGGCGAATAATCCCACCGAAGCCATACGCGTCTTGATCAAGGAAGCCAGGCCCGCTCAGGCGATCTGGCTGACACACCTTACTGAGCTCGCCGATTTCGAGGACCAGTTAAACGCCGAGGCAAGTGCGGATGCGGATGCTGCCTACGTTACAGTTCGCACCGCAACTTGGTGCACCGTAGCGGTGGCGACCATCGCAGGGTTATTCTTGGCGTTTGTCATCAAGGCAAGCATTCTTAAGCAACTGGGTGGAGAACCAACCGACGCACAGGAGATGGCACGCCAAATCGCCGAAGGCAATTTGACGCAGAAGGTGCACGTTGGCGTCAATTATGAAACGAGCCTGATGGCTTCGCTCGAAGTCATGCGCGGCAATTTAAGTCAGGTTGTCGCAGGCATTAAAACGTCCGCGGAGTCCATTTCCGTCGCCGCTGGCGAGATTGCGCAAGGTAATGTGGATCTTTCACAGCGAACCGAGGAACAGGCTGCGTCATTGGAAGAGACGGCAGCCAGCATGGAAGAGATCACCGCCACGGTTCGACAGAACACTGAAAATGCGCGTCAAGGCAGCACTCTCGCCAACTCTGCTTCAGAAACCGCCGCGACGGGTGGCGAAGTAGTTGGACGGGTTGTTACGACCATGCAGGATATTTCGGCAAGTTCATCAAAGGTCGTCGACATTATCTCTGTGATCGAAGGCATTGCATTCCAGACCAATATTCTGGCACTCAATGCGGCGGTGGAAGCAGCAAGGGCAGGAGAGCAAGGCCGCGGCTTCGCCGTGGTCGCAGGGGAAGTACGCACACTGGCACAACGCAGCGCTGCCGCCGCGAAGGAAATTACGGGACTGATCGGAACCTCGGTCGAGCATGTGAATGCAGGCTCGGCGCTTGTACACAGTGCAGGGGAAACGATGAACGATGTCGTCCGATCGGTAAAACGCGTAACCGACATCATGGGAGAGATTGCGTCGGCGTCCAGCGAACAAAGCGCCGGCATTGAACAGGTGAATATGGCGGTGAGTCAAATGGACGAAGTAACGCAACAAAATGCGGCATTAGTTGAGCAGGCTACGGCCGCCGCAAAGGCCATGGCCGACCAGGCACAAAGCCTTCGCGATTCTGTTGCAATTTTCCGTATCAATCTTGATGGAGAAGCCGATGCTGGAAAATCCCCTGTGGTGCAGCCCCGCCCCATCGGCGGCCCGCTTGCGGCTAAAAAGCAGGCAAACCAGATAGTGCGCCCCAAGGAGCCGGCGTTGTCGTCCGCCACGAGTCCATGGGAAAACTTCTAGTTCATTCGGTTCTGGTGCAAATAGGTAAGATCGTTGAGAGCCTGGTGGAGATCGCCTCAGAAAAAAATAAAGCGGGTTAAGAGGTCCGCCTAGTCGGTTTCGTGGTGTGCCTTCGCAATCAGAACGCCTCCTCGAACGCCCGAATGCGACGATCCAATTCCGTTGATATATAGATGGAGGTCGTCGCCGGCGAGACATGGTCAAGGCGGTTCTGTCGCAATAAGGCGGTCTGTTATTCTGAAGGCCGCGAGCGAACAATCAGATCCATGAAGCAAAACCTGACTGCGGCGATGTCGAAAGTGTTTAAATGGCTCCACTGTCCGCTGGACGCGATGCTGCTATGCGTGCGTTGGTATGTTGCGTATCCGTTGAGCTTACGACACGTCGAAGAGATGATGGCAGAGCGTGGTATTGCTGTGGACCATTCGACCGTTCATCGCTGGGCGATCAAACTGTTGCCGCTACTTGAAAAAGCGATCCGGCGGTGCAAACGCACGGTGGGCAGAAGCGGGAGAATGGACGAGACATACGTTCGAATCGGGGGCAGTGGCGATATCTCTACCGGGCCGTCGACGAAGCCGGCAACACGGTTGATTTCCTGCTGCGAGCACGCCGGGACAAAGCTGCTGCGCAGGCATATTTCGAGCGGGCAGTCGCGCTAGACGGCGACGCCGAGACGGTGACGATCGATAAGAGCGGATCGAACCTCGCAGCATTAAAAGCGATTAGAGCGATTTTGGTTTCTTCATCACGACATCTTACGTCAACAAGCACAACAACCTGACAATGCCGCGCGATCGTTTTACCTACCTCTTCGAGGGCTTTGGTACGTTGTGCAGAGATCCAAAGAGGCTAGGCGCGCCGTGATCGTTTCGGTCGGTTTTGCTTGTGTTGCGCGAGCAGAAGTTCGCGAAAGCCTTTCGCTGCGGCGGAAAGCGGCCGGGTCGTGCCGCTCACCAGAAAAGCCTGGTATTCCATATGGGGTTGGAAGGACAACACGTGGAAGCCGAGAAAGGCGAACTCTTCAGCGACATCCCGCAATACCAAGGCAACGCCCAAACGTTCCGCGACCATATGACAGACAGTGGATGCCCATGGACTTTCCGCGCGCATCTTCCGTTCTATGCCGAGGGAATTGAAGACAGTATCGAGGTAATTACGCGTTGGACCGCGATCGGCCATCGCTACGAAATCCTCGCCTGAAAGGTCCGCCGGATCAATGATTTTTCTTCTGGAGAGCCGATGGCCGGTCGGGACGATACAGACAATGTCGGCGCGCCAGATCTCTTCCGCTCGGACGCCATCGCGATCCGATGCCCGAAGGGTGATACCGAGATCAATGGTCTGGCGCGATACCGCGTCCACGACGCTGTCTGTCGACATCGGCATCACCGACGTGAAGATCTGCGCCTTATTTTCAAGATACTGGGCCACTCGTTGTGTGATCCAGCCTTCCGCGAACGCCGGAAACACTCCGATACGAAGGTAGCCGCGACGAGTGCTTCCGATTTCCCGGGCGACGTCGTTCAGATAATCGATTCCGCGATAGAACTGTCGTACTTCGGCAAAAAATATCTCGGACTCCGGCGTGGGAATCAGTCTGCCACGCCGCCTTTCGAAAGCGACGAAACCCGCTTCCATTTCGAAACGCTCGATCATCCGGCTTACCGCCGGCTGCGATACGTTCAGCTGCTGGGCTGCCGCGGTAATGGAGCCGTACGTCATCACAGCGGCGAATACATCCATTTGCTTCGCATTCAGCTTGGCCACAGGGTTGCTCCAGGTTGGGTTACGGCGTTTTCCGCATTCTTTAGGTCATTACATTTGTTTGTTTCGATCAAACAAAATTCGAATAGATGTAGTAATTTTTACTGCCTATATTTCTCCCAGGTGATCGGGACAACCATCCGAGGGAAATTTTAGTGCACATGCCTATTCAAGAGCCACTGCCTGGCGAAACGCCAACGCTACACCTGCGCGATGGCGCCGACCGGCCACGCCCGCCGACGCGGCAACGTCAGACCATCCATCCCCGGGCGAAACTGTCGGACGCGCTGTGGTATGTCTTTGCAGTTATCGCAGTGGCGCTTGCATTGATGCTTTTTGTGGGGAATCCGCGTTGGCAATGGCCGCTCGTAGCGCATTATTTGTTCAGCGCGCGGGTTTTGCGAGGTCTTGGCAACACGTTGATTCTGACGGCTGTTTCCAGCATGTTGGGTTTGGCGATCGGTGTGGTTGTCGCTGCATGTCGGATGGCACAGCATCCGGTGCCCCGAGCCCTGGGATTTCTCTATATTTGGGTCATTCGCGCTACCCCGACACTCGCGATGCTGCTTTTTCTCTTTTTCCTGTCCGCGCTAGTACCACGTTTGACGCTATCGATCCCTTTGCTGCATGTGACGCTGTTCGACGTGAACACGAACCAGTTGATTTCACGTTTCAGTGCCGCTGTGATCGGCTTGGCGATTTACCTCGGAGGTCACAGCGCGGAGACATTTCGAGCCGGTATCGCCGCAATTGATCGAGGACAAAAAGAAGCGTGCAAAGCGCTTGGGATGAGTGACTTCAGGATGATGTGGCATGTCATCGTCCCGCAGGTCGTGCGCATCATCATTCCGCCGCTGGCGAATGAGCTCATTACGATGTTTAAAAATACATCGCTGGTCACTGTCATAGGTTATGTCGAATTGCTGACCACGGTTCAATTGATTTACGCGACCAATTTCGAGACGATTCCCTTGCTGACGGTCGCGTGCATCTGGTACCTGTTTCTGACAAGCCTGGCCATGTTCGTACAGAACATCTTGGAGCGACACTTCGGAAAAGGAGCACCTAAATGAAGGCTGCGGTGGATCGGATACCGGGTGTGGATTTGGGCGTGCCGCTGTTCGAGATGTCCGGCGTCGGTAAGCATTTTGGCTCGTTTGCCGCATTGAAGGATGTCGATTTCTTGCTCTCGAAAGGAGAAGTGGTTGCCATTATCGGTCCCTCGGGGTCAGGGAAAAGCACCTTGCTGCGATGTATGAATATGCTGGAGCTGATTGATTTCGGTGCGATGCGTTTCAACGGGGAAGCGCTTGGTGCGGAAACGCGTGGCACGAAGTGCGTCCGACTGAAGGATAAAGCATTGGATCATCAGCGCCGCCATTTTGGCATGGTGTTTCAGGGCTTCCATCTATTTCCGCACTACACGGTGCTCGATAACGTGCTGGCCGGACCACGCATTGTAGGACGGAAAAACAGTTCGACGACCCTTGCGCAAGGAGAGCGTTTATTGGCACGCGTTGGCCTTAGCGATCGCATGCATCATTATCCGGCGCAGTTATCGGGCGGCCAGAAACAGCGCGTGGCCATTGCGCGGGCGCTGGCGATGGAGCCCGAAATCATGCTTTTTGACGAGCCGACGAGCGCGCTGGATCCTGAGTTGGTGAGCGAAGTCCTAGACGTCATCCAGGAACTCGCGCTTGCCGGGACGACGATGGTCGTCGTCACCCATGAAATGGACTTTGCGCGTAAGGTCGCGAGTCGGGTGGTGCTGATGGACGGAGGCAAGATCGTCGATCAAGGAAGCCCCGAGCAGATTTTTGCGGGCGGCAGTACCGAACGCTGTCGTCGTTTTATGACTCATCAACGAGGATAGGCGTGAACCAGCCTTCCAGGCAAAGCACACGGTAATATCCCATTTATGCGAGGAGAGATAATCATGGCTGGTGAGAAGCGCAAAATGCGGCTCGGCTTGTCAATGCGATATCAGGGCTATCATATGGCAGCCTGGCGTCATCCGGAGGTGCCAGCAGACGGTGCAATTGATTTTCAGTATTTTCTAAGTACTGCGAAAAAAGCGGAAGATGCCAAATTGGATATGATATTTTTCGCTGATGGTATCGGTGTCCGTGCCAACGACGAGCCGAAAGGGTCATTGGCACGTGATTCAAAAAATGCCGAGCTTGAGCCGTTGACGTTATTAGCGGCAATCGGTGCACACACTTCGCATATTGGCCTGGTGGCAACGGCATCCACCACGTATAACGAACCTTTTCATATTGCACGAAAGTATGCGTCGATCGACCACATCAGCGGAGGACGTGCCGGGTGGAATGTCGTGACGTCGTGGTCCGAACAGGAAGCGTGGAATTTCAGCCGGGACGCACACCTGGGCTATGAGAAACGGTACGACCGGGCCGACGAGTTCGTCGATGTCGTCAAGAAGCTCTGGGATAGTTGGGAGGATGATGCATTTATTCGAGACAAGCAAAGTGGTGTCTTCTATGATGAACGGAAATTGCACGTCCCGAATCACAAAGGCGTGCATTTCCAGGTGCGGGGGCCGCTTAATTCCGCGCGCACGCCACAGGGACGACCGATCATCGTGCAAGCGGGTGCTGCTGAAGCTGGCCGCGAGCTGGCAGCGCGAAGTGCCGATTTGGTCTATAGCAATGCGCTCGATTTCGATGGGGCGAAAGCCTATTACGAGGATTTGAAAAGGCGGCTAGGAAAATACGGACGTGAACCGGATCAGATGTTGATCATGCCGGGGCTGATGTTGTATGTCGGGGAAACCCGGCAGGAGGCGCAAGACAAATTCGATCAGTTGCAGGACCTGATCGACCCGTTGAGCGGTCTGTCTCTACTGTACAAGACGCTGGGTGATCTTTCTGCTTATGATCTCGACGGACCGGTGCCGGATCTGGGAGGGCAGAAAGTTCGCAGCATTGCCGAGAATTTGCTCGCATTGGCACGTCGCGACGGTTTGACGATTCGCCAGATATTCAAACGGGTCGCGTCGGGCAACAATTTCCACTTGATTGGCACCGCGTCTGACATTGTCGATGTCATGGAAGACTGGTTCAGACGCGGTGCGGCGGACGGTTTCAATATTTGTCCGCCGACGTTGCCACATGGTATCGACGATCTGGTTCGATTCGTTCTTCCTGAATTGCGTCGGCGAGACCTGTTCCGTACTGAATACGAGGCACGCACGCTGCGCGAAAATCTTGGCCTTGGCCGGCTAGAATATGGGATGTGATTTCATGATATCGAGCTAAGCAATAAGTATTCCTACCATTATTACGAACGGAGGAGGTTTGGATGCAGACCGACGTTGATAGCATGGGTATCTCGGCCGCGGTGTTTCGAGACGCGATGGCGCGCTTCACCACTAGTATCAGTGCGGTTACGACAACGGACGGCACCTCGCCCGCTGGTGTCCTCGCAACTTCCGTGTGTAGCCTGTCTGCAGCCCCGCCCACCATTCTGGCATGTATCAATAAGGAAGCAAGCGTGCATGACACGATCGTTCGCTGCGGTGTGTTCGCGGTGAATCTTCTGTCCGATCGGCAACGTCATATCGCCGAGCGTTTCATATCCGAAAGTGGGTCTGCGCGCTTCGATCCGTCAACGTGGCGCGCGGGGCCAGGTGGGGTGCCGATGTTGGCGGAAAGCGTAGCGTCGCTCGCGTGCCGGTTGCTCGCATTGCACGAAGGCTATTCGCACAGCATTCTCGTCGGGGAAATCGTCGACACGATCTTGGACGATGCCTTGGATGGCAGTCCCTTGCTGTGGCATCGACGTGGCTTTTCCTCGGCGCTGGTGCCCAAGACCTGAAGTGTTTTTTGTCTACAACCAGATCAGGGAAAACATGTCCTTCTTCTTTTTGAACGAAACACCGCGGAACTGTTGTGTCCGGATAGTCGCGGCGCTGGGATGGGTCGCGATGTTCGCGATCCAACCGGGTCAGGCGGCCGACCGCGCCGCTGTGAACGGCGCGGCGGTCGCTGGGCCCACAACGACGGCCGTACCCGTGCACTATCGGAGCGCGGGCACATTGACGGTGGCCGTGAATCCGGAGATCGCGCCAATCAAATTCGTCGACGATGATGGCAATATCGCAGGCTTCGCGCCGGAGCTCCTTTCCGCCGCAGCCAAGGTCCTGGGATTGAAGCTCCAATTCGTTCAAGCGTCGTTCGACTCGCTCGTCCCTGGGCTCAGTGCAAAACGCTTCGACATACTGCTTTCATTAGGCGATTTTCCATCACGTCACGGGCAGGTCACGTTCATCGACTATCTCAAGGTAGGGCAGACCATCGTGACGGCGGCGGGCAGTCCGCTTGTGGTTCACGACTTAGGCGATCTCTGCGGCGTGTCGGCGGGCCTCCCGCGAGGAACGGCACAGCTCGGGAAGGCTTACGAGATCAGCAAGGCTTGTGTTGCGGCAGGCAAGCAGGCAATGATTATCTCCACCTATACGGATACCAATATGACGTTGCTGGCGCTGACGACCGGCGTCAACCAAATGGCCTGGGTCGATTCGCCCGCTGCGAATTACAATATCAAGCGTTTTCCGGACAAGTACCGACAGGCGTTTTTTTACTACAACTCTGCCTACGGTATTGGTTTCGGAACGGACGACGACGGCCGTCAACTGGCAGAGGCGTTCCGTCAGGCGCTGCTTCAAGTCGAAGCGGCGGGAGGCTATGCCGCGCTGATGCAGAAATGGGGTGTGCCCGCAGCCGACGGCTTTCCGCGTTTCCCGATCAACGATCCGTCCTATTAAAACCGTATCTCGCCGACAAGGATATCGCACGCGAGTAGCGCGTCCGGAAAATGGTTGCTGCAACTCGCGAAGACGGACGTAATGATTTTGGATGACTGGGGCATGCGCGGGATCGACAGCATGACGCGCGCGGGCTTACTAGGGATCGCGGACAACCTCCACGGCGAATTCTCTCACATTAAACGTCACGACCGCATCTGCGCGCGATGCAATCGCCGTCATTACGACATGGCGATCCTTCGCATCAACCTATTCAAATGAATCACTTTCCAGTTGTATCGGTCGGACGTTTGCATCTGGGAAAGCCCTCTCCATGGCGCTGCGGATAC
>NZ_LAQU01000064.1 GCF_000970345.1 Robbsia andropogonis
TCTTGACCACACGTGCCAGTGCGGTCTCGGTGCCGGCACGCATGTCCATGGGCTCGATGGCGAGCCAGATGGCGTCGATACGGATCACCGTAAAATCTCCCGCACCCAGGCGGCACTGTCGTCCAGGCGCTCAGCAGGCCAATCAATGGCAATCGTGGATGAAGGCCGGCACCGTATCAATGTGCTGCGTTGCCATCTTCGGTGCTCGTGTCTGATCAGCTTCCTTGATCCAACGACGCAGTACATTGGGATTCATGCCGTGCGAGATCGCGAGTGCGGAACACGACATACCGAGTTGCTGGCACTGCCGAACTAAATCGGCGCGAAATTCCGGAGAATAGCTACGCTTGGTTCGGCCTTTACGGGGCTGTTCTGCGATAGGGTACATGTGTCCGCTTCCATGATCGTGGAAACGTATGCTCTTACACGCTAATGTCGGACGCTAGATGGGATGACCGGCCGCTTACAGTTGATCGGGAAGGCTTTGCTTACAAGGTAAGCCACTAGTCGAGCGGAATGGTGGAAACGGCCAGCGTTGTTTGCTTAGCGCAGTGTCGAGTCTTCGCTTCGCATTGATATCCCTTTCGGCCCGCGACGATATTTATTTTCGTGAAAACACGGGCCAGATGCGGTTTTATTTACGTACCTTGATGCAAGTATTTCACAGCTGATGAAGGTTTGTCGTTGCTGGAGGATTTTTTGGTCCAGTGGATTTTGATGGATCAGTGCCAAGAATTAAAACACCTCCAATCACAAATAATGTAATTACAAGTGTAGTGTAAAAGAAGTCCATTTTATTTTCAGAATGCATTCTGCGCACCGGCAGCTTCCACCACTTGCTGTTTGGGTTGATTTTTCTTCCCCAGAGTCGCCATTCAAATGGACTGGCCTTGCTGATTTCACTGCTTAGGGCGATTTCATATCCTAATTCTTTGAGTTTTTTTTCTATTGTTATTCCTGCGTTGACCGATCCTTTTAGTAGTCTGTGATACCACCATCTGTCCATAAAATAAAATGCAATCAACGGAATGATGGCAGACCAAATAATTAGTCCGGCAGAATTTATCTCTTTATTGAATATTGTGGTGTGAACGGATTCTTTTATCGCGTATCCTCCAAGTGCTAGAACAGCTCCAACCACGACTAGCGCGAAATTGCGAATACGCAACTCTAAATCATTGAAATGTTGCTGTACATCAATCGTTTTTTTCCATATTTCGATCGTTCCACCCGCTTTGTCTTTTTCGTCAGTCGATTTATCTGTCATTTTGTATTGAATTTGGCATCAATTTTCATTGGAAAAAATTCAATATTTCGTGAAATCCATTTTGTAATGTATTCGATGGGCGAATAGATCTTCCATCGAAAATTTTCTTCTCTCTAGCAATGTCTTGCTCTGACCAATGAGATACTTTTTTCAGTAAATCGTATTGACCGATGTCCGCTAGTCCATACTTGGCCCATGCATCGTCCACACCGGCATCTTGCGCCATGGCGATGTCTTTCATAAGGCTATCGCCAATATAAATCGCATCGGATGGATCGATTTTCATGTCTTGAAGAATTGAGGCTAAAATGTGTGGATTTGGTTTTAACTCGCCATCGGGGGTAAATCTTGGCTCGGTATGAGCAAGCTGATAGTTATCCGCTGAATATTTTCTTATCGACTGAATGTCATCAATAGGTAAAGCATGGTCGGCTGGTGAATATACAAAATCTATTAAGTGATCGAGTCCCAATTTTCGGAATCGGTACTGAGTATAAAAAGCTTGTGATTCCGTATACGCAACGATTGGAATACCTAAGTCGCGCAGTTGGGTCAAGCTCTCTTTCACACCTGGATAAAGCTGCAAATTTTCCGTGCGCGCAGCGCGAAATGCGTCTATCGCAGGTTGTATGCGGGACGGCAGGGAGTCACGAAAAATTTCTTTTATTTCTGGAATTTCTTCCAATAAAAAAGAATACTCGCTTGTTCCATGGCGCTGATGCACCGCACGAATTGAGGAGTACAGTGTTTCTTGCTTGAGACCGCTTGTGCGACAAAGCTCATCAAGCATCGCTTGAAAAGATTGGTGCCATACGTTTACCCAGTCAAATAGTGTATTGTCAACGTCGGTGATGAGTAGCTTTTTCATATGCGATATTCCGTGACGTAGCAACGAGGATCGTTGTTCGTGCGAGCGCTGGCTTCCCTCATACGGCGTCCTGGCGCTGAAATAGGTGAACATCTTAACGCCTAAGGTCACGGCATAGTGTGAGGTCTGCCTAAAAGCACGATTGGTCTGATCGGTCAAGCTCGAAAATAGGACAACGGAAGTACAATGAAGGTACATTGCCCAGCTGCTGTAATTTCTGTTGGATTTTTCTAAATTGCTGATTTAAAAGAAGTATTGCTTTTTTGAATTTTCTCTTGATTTCTCCATATTATCAATAACTTATTGATTCAGCAGAAAATTTGTAATCATCAGGTGGTCAGTTCGAGTCTGGCAGCCGGCACCAAATACTAGTCCGAGGGTTACCTCGGAGCATGTCAAACCCGCGATAGCGCAAGGCTTCGCGGGTTTTTTATTTACCGGACGAATGCGCGATTACTGAGCTTGTCGAGCATCGCGCGTTTTTGCAGGACGCTATACTTGCGGCGGAATGCGTTGCCGACGTGCCGATTTAGCGTCCCTCGGCAGCACGGCACCATTGAGGGTGCGCCCCCAAACAGCCACGGCATTACCGTTCGCTAAACAACACACCTGCTTTCATCTTATCGGCTTTCGGCGTTTCTACGATTGAAACGACGACTGACTCTTTCGGCACCTGAAATGATTTTTCAACCGCTTCGGTGATGCCCAGCATCAGTTGCTTCTTCTGTTCCGGGGTTTTACCCGCAGCGGCATAAACGACGATTTCCGGCATGACGCACTCCCGTCCGATGAATGATGAAAAATCGTAGCACGCTCAACTTTCATGCGGCATGCGGTAGCGCTGCGTGCGCATCGCTCTTCGCTTGGATTCAGCCGCCAACCTTCAGCAGATCGATTTCGAACGTCAATGCGCTATTCGGCGGGATCGGGCCGACTTGCCGGCTACCGTAGGCAGTGGCTGCCGGGCACGTCAGCTTTGCCTTTCCGCCGACCTTCATTTTCTGCACACCCTGCGTCCAGCATGGAATTACCTGGTTCAGGCCGAACGTCGCCGGGCCGCCATGTTGGGCGGAGCTATCGAAAACGGTGCCATCGGACAAGGTGCCCTTGTAGTTCACCGTCACTTTGTCCGATGCGCTGGGTTGTGCGCCGGTGCCTTGAACGAGCTGTTGCACGACGACACCGGACGGCAGGGTCTCGGTTGTCGGAGCGGCAGCGAACGCGGAGGTGGATACCGCGGCGACCAGAAGAAATGCGCTCAGTGACTTCATAAATTCATTGCCTGATTAAAAAGAAAACGAAAAGGGTTGTCCCCATGCCAACGCCTCATTCTACGTCGGGCATCGGTTTGCCGCGCCGCCACAGTCCGATGTGATCAATGCGAGGTACCCATCAAACGCGTCGAAAGACCAAGGTTAAATTATTGGCGGGCATGTCGACGACTTCCGCGAGGTGCAAGCCTGCCGCGGTTCCGAGCGCTTCGACATCGGCCAGATCGCGAATGCCCCAGCGCTCATCCGTCGCGCGCAATTGCGCATCGAACACCGCATTGCTGGGTGCCGTATGCGCGCCGTTGTGCCGATAAGGCCCGTAAAGACATAACACGCCGTCCGCCGCCAAATACCGTTGCGCCCCATCGAATAATGCCTGCGCCGCAGTCCAAGGGGAGATATGAATCATATTGATGCACACGATTGCCGCGAGCGATTCAGCCGATGCCGGCAAAGGCCAAGGAAATTGGTGCACATCCAAGGATAACGGTGCGGCCAGATTGGGGAGCGCTGCATGCTTGCGCCACGCTTCTATCGAGTCACGTGCAGTGGCATCCACATCGGTTGGATGCCAAGTGATGGCAGGTAGTGCAGCAGCGAAATGCACGGCATGCTGGCCGGTACCACTCGCTATCTCAAGTACCGTGCCGGACTTGGGTAAAACGCGTGTCAAGACATGCAATATCGGATCGCGATTTCGCTCCGCGGAGGGGGATAGACGGCGAACCGGGGAAGAAGCCTGCTCATGCATGGAAAATCCTGTTATTTGACGATGCGGTAAGGGCGCATGCGGTAAGCCAACGCCTCGTGCAGGGCGCGCTTGCCCGCACATTAAAAAGTTGTCCGATTGTACGCGGGGCGTGGCGTCCCCGATGTACGTAGACGCGGTACGCGAGAGGCATGTCGACAGTGCCACTGCTCGGCCCACCCAACAGTGCGTTAAGGTGGCGGACGTTCGCCGCAAATCTCACATTTATGCCGAATTTCGCTAACTCTCCCCATTTTCAGCGTGTTCGAATCGAGTGATTCAATTTCCCGCGCGTGAAGGCGCTGTAGCGGAAACAGGCGGCCCCGCCATTGGGCGAGTGTGCCAATAAGAAAACCGCATACGTTACCTGGGGATACCATGACGCCCGATATGAACGCTTCGGCGGCACTACCTGCCGCGCCGCAAGCCTTGAAGCAAACGCTGGGAACCTGGCAACTCTGGGGAATCGCCGTAGGTCTGGTGATTTCCGGGGAGTATTTTGGATGGAGTTATGGCTGGGCTTCGGCGGGGACGCTGGGCTTTCTAGTGACAGCCATCTTCATTGCGGCGATGTACGCCACCTTCATTTTCAGCTTTACGGAATTGACGACGTCGATACCGCACGCAGGTGGACCGTTTGCCTATGCGCGCCGTGCGTTTGGCCCCGTTGGCGGCTATATCGCCGGCATTGCGACGCTGATCGAATTTGTTTTCGCGCCGCCTGCCATCGCGCTGGCGATCGGGGCCTATCTCCATGTGCAGTTTCCCGGCCTTGATCCCAAAAATGCCGCGGTGGGAGCCTACATCATCTTCATGGCACTCAATATCGTTGGTGTGCAGGTCGCCGCGGCATTTGAGTTATGCGTAACGGTGCTGGCGATCTTCGAATTGCTCGTATTCATGGGGGTGGTATCGCCGGGTTTCCAACTCGCGAACTTCACAAAAGGGGGATGGTCCGGCGCCGATCACTTCACGTTAGGCAGTTTTTCGGGAATTTTTGCGGCGATTCCTTTTGCCATTTGGTTCTTTCTTGCCATCGAGGGGGTGGCAATGGCTGCGGAGGAGGCGCGTAATCCGCGTCGCTCGATTCCTATCGCTTACGTGACAGGTATCATCACGCTCGTGCTTCTTGCCATCGGCGTCATGGTGTTCGCGGGCGCCGCAGGCGATTGGTCCAAGCTGTCGAATATCAACGACCCATTGCCGCAAGCAATGAAATACATCGTTGGTGACAACAGTAATTGGTTGCATATGCTCGTCTGGCTAGGTTTGTTCGGCCTGGTGGCTTCTTTTCACGGCATTATTCTGGGATATTCGCGTCAGATATTCGCGCTTGCCCGGGCGGGTTATCTCCCGCCTGCACTGGCGAAAGTGCATCCGCGTTTCAAGACGCCCCACCGTGCCATCCTTGCTGGCGGGGTCATTGGGATTGCGGCCATCTATAGTGATAACCTGATTCAGTTTGCTGGCCAGACACTGACGGCGAATATCGTGACGATGTCCGTATTCGGCGCCATCGTGATGTATATCATCAGCATGGCGGCGCTGTTCAAGCTGCGTCGCACGGAACCGGGAATGGCACGTCCTTACAAGGCACCGTTGTTTCCGATTTTTCCAGCATTCGCACTGTGCGCGGCGGTGCTGTGTCTGGTGACGATGGTGTATTTCAATGCGCTTGTTGCCGGTATCTTCGCGGTGATCGTAGTGATCGGTTTTGCGTACTTCCTTGCTACGCGAAATCAGCGCGACCTGCATGCGTCGCCTGATGCTATCGCCAGTGCGGAATTTGCGGAAAACGATACGGCTGTCGTTGAGCGGCACCCCTGATTGCGTGTGTGCGGCGGCATGGAGAGGCGAGACGACGCTGTCGCCTTCTCTCGATTTGCGCGGCATGAGATGCGTAATGCGATGCGTGCCGCCCGCTTCTTTGAGGAGTAGATGATGGCGTTCTCCGAAACCATTGGCAGTCGCCGTTACGTGTTCGACGATTTGAAAACGTTGATGGCTAAGGCAACGCCGGAACGCTCCGGCGATCAACTGGCCGGCGTCAGTGCACAATCCGAAGAAGAGCGCGTGGCGGCAAAGATGGCGCTGGCCGCTGTTCCGCTGAAGACGTTTCTGCAGCAGGCGTTGATACCGTATGAAGACGACGAAGTCACGCGTCTGATCATCGATGATCATGACTTGTCGGCTTTCGAGCCCATTTCCCATCTGAATGTCGGCGATTTTCGAGATTGGATCCTGTCGGATGCCACGTCGTCGGAAGCGGTGTGTGATGTCGCCAAAGGTCTGACGCCGGAGATGGTCGCAGCGGTCTCCAAGATCATGCGGAATCAGGATCTGATTCTTGGCGCAAAAAAGCGGCCGGTGATTACGCGTTTCCGTAATACGCTTGGACTCCCGGGACGCATGGCCGTTCGCTTGCAACCTAATCATCCAACCGACGATGCACGCGGTATCGCCGCATCGATGCTGGATGGCTTGATGTATGGTTGTGGCGACGCCGTTATCGGCATCAACCCGGCAAGTGACAGCTTGCATGCCATCACTACCTTGTTGGTGATGATGGACGAGTTTCGCCAACGGTTCGATGTACCGACGCAGACCTGTGTCTTGACCCATGTGACAAATACGATTCAAGCGATTGAACGCGGCGCGCCGGTCGATCTTGTTTTCCAATCCATCGCAGGCACTGAAAAAGCAAATGCGAGTTTCGGCGTAACGTTGTCGGTTTTGCAGGAAGCGTACGAAGCAGGCTTGTCGCTGCAGCGGGGGACGGTCGGACAGAACGTGATGTATTTCGAGACAGGGCAGGGCAGTGCGTTGTCAGCCGATGCACACCATGGCGTGGACCAACAAACGTGTGAAACCCGCGCATATGGCGTTGCACGCAGATTTCATCCCTTGCTCACGAATACGGTTGTAGGGTTTATCGGTCCCGAATATCTCTACAACGGTAAGCAGATCACCCGAGCCGGCCTTGAGGATCATTTCTGCGGTAAATTGTTGGGCGTGCCGATGGGATGCGATATTTGCTACACGAACCATGCGGAAGCGGATTCGGACGACATGGATAACCTGCTGACGCTGCTTGGCGTGGCAGGCATCAACTTCATCATGGGCGTGCCCGGCGCGGATGACGTCATGTTGAATTACCAGAGCACGTCATTTCACGATGCGTTGTACACGCGATCGGTGCTTGGTCTAGGGCGTGCGCCTGAATTCGAGGCCTGGCTTGAGTCGATGCGTATCGCGGATCGCGCGGGACGCATCCTCCCTGCATCTGCGAAGCAGCCGCTATTGGCGCAGCAATGGATCGACGCCTAGTGGCGTGAACTGGAAAATACGGATTCAATGCGAGACAAACCGACCCTGCAATCCAATCCTTGGGATGCGTTGCGACAGTTCACGGGCGCACGCATTGCCTTGGGGCGTGCGGGAAACAGCATGCCTACCACGCCGTTGCTCGCGTTCAATCTCGCGCATGCGCAGGCACGCGACGCCGTCCACCAGCCGCTCGACGTCTCGTCTCTCCTGCAGGCGCTGCAGAGCGCGGGGTTCGAGGCATTGCGTGTCCGCAGTGCTGCAAAGGATCGTCTTGAATACCTTCGTCGACCTGACCTTGGCCGACGCCTTGCCGACGACAGCGCCGAACAGTTGCGGGCGTGTGCTGCGGAAGCGGCCGTATCGGAACGCGGACGCGATGGCGAGGCGGCCCCTCGATGGGATGTGGTTTTCGTCGTGGCGGACGGTTTATCATCCCAAGCCGCAGACCGTCATGCGGTGCCATTGTTGCAATGCGTCCGAAAGCGTCTGACAGATTGGCGGATCGCTCCTGTGGTGGTTGCAACGCAATCGCGAGTGGCATTGGGGGATGACGTGGGTGAGTTGCTGCATGCCCGTCTCGTGGTCATGCTGATTGGCGAGCGACCGGGGCTGAGTTCTCCTGACAGCCTCGGCCTTTATTTGACCCATGCGCCACGGCGCGGTACCAGTGATGCGCAGCGCAACTGCATCTCGAACGTCCGTCCTGAAGGTTTGGGATATGACGCCGCCGCATTCAAGTTATGCCATCTGCTCACCGAGGCTCGACGCCTCAAGCTGACGGGCGTTCAACTGAAAGACGACAGTGACGCGTTGCTGACGCGCATTGCCGATCCTGGAGCACTCCCGGCGCCCACGTCTGACTAATAATGCTGCCTGCACTCCCTGTAGTTCTCGCTGCGCCCCGTCGTGGGCGCGCACCGTTATTTTTTTCTTTCTACACTGGCGTATGAATTGAAACCGGTGCGTCCGGTTTCGCCATCCCCGTGTTTCGATGCGATGATTTCAGTCGTTCGGCGGAGAGAAACGACAATGACGATCATGTCCAGTGCGTCACACCGCGCGCGCGAGCCGCGCACCCGTGCTCCCGCGATGGCATGGGCCGCTGATGCCGCGCGCGTGCAGCCCGCCGCGAACGTCCCGGACGTGGAGCGCGTTGCTGCGGTACATGCGAGTGATAGCGCGCGAATCATGCGCCATGTTTCCGCGGACCCCAATATCCAGGCGGACGCCATTTCGGGATGGACGCAGCAATATGACCAGCTTAGCACCGGGCCTTTTTCAGGCTCGCTTACCGAATGGCAGTCAAATGGCTTTCATTTTTTCTCTGAAACAACGAGTCAGGCGTTGCGCCAGGCATGTCGCGTTCGATCTGGTGCGATCTGGTTCGGCATTCCAGACAGGCGTCTGACATCGTTCGACGGGAAGGATCGGCATTTGCCGGCGCCAGGGACAATGGTGCCCGTGGAAGAGGGGGCGGAGGACCTCGGTGGCATCTGCGCAAAGATACGTGCGCGTTCGATTGATGTCGACATGGTCGCTTGCCAGCAGGGCGATCGCGATTTTGAATTGGTCACGCCGTCCCGGTTCCGTATTTTTGGCATCGTCATAACGGAAAGCGCGTGGCGCGAGGTCATGCATGAGATGCATGACTGTCCGGATGTCCCGGGTGGAATCCGCGACGATCTTGTGCGTTTCGAGTTGACCGCCCTCGATGCGCTGCGGGAGGTCATGTATCGCGTCCTTTGCGCGGAACACAGTTTTGGTGTGGCGGAACGTCTATCACCCTTCCAGGCAGCGCATTTTCAAGATGAGGTGCTTCGGCTGCTTGCGAGCGGCTTGCGCCAGGCGGGAGACGTCGCACCGATCCCTGCAATGCCGAAGCCGCATCGACGATGGATAGTCGATACGGCGAGGCAATATGTGCTGGACAATCGAGAACGGCCTATCGGTATTCCGGAGTTATGCACGGCGCTGCGCGCGAGTCGCCGGACATTGCAATATTGTTTTCAAGATATCTATGGCATGAGCCCGCAGCGGTATCTGCGTGCGACGCGTCTTAACGGCGTGCGTCGCGCGTTATTGTCCGAGGCGGTGAAGGTGTCATCAACTTTACCGTTGGGAGCCTTCTCGAAGGGCGACGAAGCGGGTCTTTCGCGATCATCCGTGATGTCGGAGAGACGGACGGTGCAGGAAATCGCGGCGGAATGGGGCTTTTGGCATCACAGCCAATTTACCGCGGATTATCGCCAGTTATTCGGCATGACGCCTTCGGAGACGCAGCGTCGCGGTGGCGTTTGAAAGCTGACTGTAGAGGGGGGCGTCCGTCGGGCCTATCTTTGATCCGGTTTCGTTTCGGGCTTAAAATACCGTCATGCGTAAACCAACGGAACCCCTGTCTTCATCGCGCTACGGCGGGAACCGCTCGGCGAGGGAACATCTGCCGACGGGCAGCCTTGTTGCGCCGTCCACGCCGGCCAATGCGTCCGTCGATGACGTTGCAAACAACGCGTCGGCACCCCTGCCGACGCCGCCGTATGAATCGAATGTGCGTCTGAAGCCTGGGGCTGTCGGTTTGGTAACGGTCTTGGCGGTGCTGTCGTGCTTTGGTGCAGTGGGCCAGGTGACCAAGACAATGACATGGTTTATGTCTCAAGGATGGTCTTGGGCAGAAAGCGCTATTCGCACCGCGAGCTATTTGACAAATTTGACGATTGCCTTGTCGGCCGTCTGTTTTGTCGTCGTGCTCCTTGCGATGACACCACTTAAACGATGGTTGCCGCCGTGGAGCTACCGAGCGTCGGTGATTACTGCTGTGACGTTGTATCTGGCTTTTGTTGGTTGCGGATATAACCTGCTGCTGCGTGGTCACTGGGCGCCTACTGGCATGCGTGCCGTGCTCAACGAGGTGGTGCACACCATCGTGCCTATTTTGGCGCTGATCTATTGGATGCTTTACGTGCCTCGATTTACTGTAAATGCACGTCGTCTTTGGCTGTGGTTGGTCTACCCGCTGGGTTATCTTTTTTGCATGTTGTGGAGCGGCAGTGTTAGGGACTTCTATCCCTATCCGTTCATCAACGTCGAACGTCTCGGCATTGAGCGTGTGCTTGGCAATGCCCTGGGACTGGTCATTGGCTTTCTGGCCCTGATGGCGTTGTTCCTGCTTATCAATCATCGACGCCGACGGTAAAAAACGCCGCACGTGGTTTGCCGCGCATGTCGTGACATGGTGATGGCACGACATGCGCATCCTGGTTCTCCCTTGAGCGCATCGATCAGAAAGCTGTCTGACCCGGGGTGCGCGATTCAGTTGCCTTATCAATTTCACAAAAAACG
>NZ_LAQU01000065.1 GCF_000970345.1 Robbsia andropogonis
GGTGATGGTATCGTCGCCGCCCTTCCCGTCGAACATATCGTTAGAGGACGAACCATACAAGGCGTCATTGCCAGTCGTGCCCACTGTGGTGAGGGCGATCAGGTCCGCCGCCGACATGGTGGTGCCATCGGCAAACGTGACGCTTCCGACGCCAGTCCGCTCCGTGCTCTTGATGTTGTCGATATGAATCGTGTCACCCGCGACGCCGTCGGTCAGAATCAAGCCGGTATGGCTTGCATCAGTCGCGACTTGCAGATCGGCGGCGGTAATGCCCGCACCCAACTGCAGAACCGGGTTTTGACCATACCAGTAGTTGTTATTGATCTCGAGCGCACCATATCCCTGGTTATAGACGAAGGTATCGTTCCCCATATTGCCGTTCACCGTATCATTACCACCCTTGCCGTCGATTACTTCACTGTCACCCGTACCAGTCAGGGAATCGTTGCTAGCAGAGCCCGTCGTGGGCAAGGTTTGCAGATCCGCTTGTGTCAGCGTTGCACCATCGGCAAATTGCACCAAATTAATACCGTTGTTCGAGTACTTCTCGTTATCGATTCGAATCTGGTCGCCGGAAATCCCGTCGGTGAGAACCAGGGTGGCACCGTCAAAGTAAGCCTTGATATTTTCCCGTGTAATGCCGGCGCCGAGTTGCAAAACGGTGGTCGCGCCATCGTTGAGCGTTTCATCGATCTCAAGCTGACCATATCCTTCGTTGAATACGAAGGTGTCGTTCCCACCACTACCCTTCGCATAGTCAGCGCCGCCCTTGCCGTCAAACAGTTCAGCAGCGGTGCTCCCATACATCGAGTCCGCACCACTGGTGCCTGTCGTCTCCATCGCGATGATCTGCGCTTTCGATAGCGTCGAACCATCGGCGAAGCGAATCGTCGAGACACCCTGATAATCGTACAGCATGTTGTCGAGGGTAATTTGGTCCCCGGCAACGCCATCCGTAATCACAAGACCGCTATGACTATTAGCTACGGACACCTTTAGCATCGATGCTTCGATCCCGGCGCCAAGCTGAAGCACAGGTGCTTGCCCGCTATACCAATTTTCGTCGACTTCCAGCGCGCGGTAGCCTTGGTTGAATACGAAGGTATCGTTACCGGCATTGCCCTTAAAGTAGTCTGTGCCGCCTTTGCCATCAAAAAGTTCATCCTCCCCGCTTCCCGTGATGGAATCCGCACCCGTTGTTCCGTAGTAGGTCGCTTCGGGAGCACGTCCGGCGTTGAGCGCAATGAGCTGCTGCGCAGTCAGCGTTGTACCGTCGAAAAATTCAACCGAGCCGACGCCTTTTGTGCCCGAATCAGAATACATGTTATCGATGGTTATAACGTCGCCGTCGATCCCGTCGGTGATTTGAATCGCCGTGCCTGAATTACTGTTCCGCACCGTGATGGAAGAGGCCGTAATGCCTTCGCCGAAGCGCAAGACGCTGGTAGGCGTCGATCCCTCATCGGAAGAAATCTCTAAGGCGCCGTAACCAGCGTTATAGAAAAACGTATCCGCGCCACCATTACCAATCGCCAGGTCGTTTCCGCCCCTCCCGTCGATCGTATCCGCGCCGCTCGTACCGTAAAGCGTGTCGGCCCCCGTTGAACCCGTTTCCTCCAACTGGATCAATTGCGAAACGTTCAGCACAGTGCCGTCATTGAGTTCAACCGAAGTGATGCCCGCCCAACCAAATTCGGAGAAAAAATGATCGACGGTAACAGCGTCGCCGTCGACGCCATCGCGAAGCACGAGGACGTTGCCATCGGAAGTCACACGCAAGGAGTCTAATGTGACGCCAGGGCCGAATCGCAACACGCTAGCGAACGTCCCTCCCGAGTAGTTCTCGTTATTGATTTCGAGTGCGCCGTATCCTGAATTAAATACAAAGGTATCGTTGGCGTAATACGAGTGATAAGTGTCGTTGCCGCCTTTACCATCCAATATCAAGTCATTCGCACCAGCATCAAGTGTTTCGCTTGCCGCGGTTCCTGAAACCGTGCGTGATAAATCATACAGTTGTGCAGCGGTCAGAGATGTGCCGTCGGCGAAGGTGACTGATGTATTTTCCCTGCTGGCGTCAAGAGCGCCCTCAACAGCATATTGTCCAGAACGATCTGGTCGCCGGCCGTTCCATCAGCCAAAATAAGGCTTGAACCTGATACGCTAACGCTGAAGTTAACGGGTATGGGACCCTCAACGAGCCGCAGGTTTGAAGCGTCCCCAAAATCGTATACCTCGAGGTGCCCATAGCCAACGCTATACATAATGGTGTCGCTTCCTCCACCTCCATCGATGTAATCGCCACCACCCTTACCGTCAAAGACGTCATTCCGAGATGTTCCATACAGGGAGTTTGCACCAGTATCGCCCGTCGTCTCCATTGCGAAAATCTGATCGCTGGTAAGACTCGTGCCATCGCCGAATTCGATCTTGCCAATGCCAACAAAGTCCGAATTGACAATCATCTCACTGATCGTTATTTCGTCGCCGGCGATTCCATCGGTGATGACCAAATCATTACCGTCAAATGCGTTACCGACCTTCAATGACGACGCCGTAATGCCTTCGCCAAATTTTAAGACACTTGTCGGTGTTCCAGTTTCAACCTCACGGATGCGAAGCGCGCCATAGCCTGCGTTGTAGATAAACGTGTCTGCACCTCCTTGACCAACCAGATAGTCACCGCCACCCTTGCCATCGAAGGTTTCAGCAGCACTCGTTCCGTATAAGGTGTCAGATCCAGCTGTACCCGTCGTGGCGAGGTTAATCAGCTCAGCGGGGCATTGTCAACTTGCGGAAAATGGGACAGCCCGAGGTCGGGAGCGAGTGCCGGTCACAAACCGGTAGACGGATTTTGGGTAATGTTGGTGAATTTGCGCCACGCCTCGAACTGCTCTGCGAGTTGTGAGCGATAAACTGACGCGCATAACTGATGGCGCTTGAGTGCGAAATGTTGCCGTATCGGCCCGAAGCATGAGAGGAATTTTTGTGTGCTTTCAGGGGCGCGAAAACCGCGCATGCGTCGCTCGCGTTCGCGAGTCGGTTGGTGGCTGTTCTCGGCTCGGTTGTTTAGGCGAGCAGCCGCGTTCACGAACACGTGCTTGACGTTCGCCAGTTCAGAGATCTCGGCTCTTGCTGCCGGATAGCTACGCAGTTGGTCGGTGACGATCTTGCGTGGTACCGGGTTCGATCGCAACACACGCTTGAAGAAACGTTTGGCGGCGGCCTTGTCGCGTCGCTTTTGCACCAGGATGTCGAGCTCGGTGCCATGCTCGTCCACCGCACGCCACAACAAGTAAGGTTCGCCGCGCAGGGTTACAAACATCTCGTCGAGGTGCCACGTAATTCCGGGCGTGGGCCGGGCGGCTTTCACTCTGCGAGCCAAACCCGTACCGAACTTGTCGCACCAACATCGAATCGTCTCGTAGGTCACAACGACACCGCGCTCGAAAAGCAATTCTTCGATGTCGCGCAAGCTCAGTTGAAAGCGGAAGTACCAGCGTACCGCGCAGCTGATGACCGCGGCTGGGAACCGATGACCGTGATAGAGCGATTTTGATTTCTTCATCCCGCTATTTTAAGTGATCGGGCCGCCAACCTGACAATGCCCATCCCCGCCTTTGGCCTTGCTCATCATCGATCCCCCGATTTTTGAGCAGCATAATGTAACAGATTCAGACCACCTATTTGCACCAGAGCCCTTCTGCTCAACAGCACCGCTATGCTTCACGTAGTCCGCGACGTGCGCAACCGTGACAAAAAAGTTGTAGACGTGGTCAATGTGAACTTCGGCGACCATCCTGTTTCGCTCGCGACGTGCCTTTTCGAGCATATCGAGGGGTGATTTGATCTGGAAGAATCCCATGCTTCTACCGTTTTCCTGGTTGTCCGGATTACCGTGTCGAAGTTAACCCTCGGCAGTCACGCCCCTGCCAGATAGCTTGCCCGCTTCTGTGATGACAAAGCCGCTCGGGTCGACATAGACGCGAACACCGGCGCATGCGATGGTCCTAATAGCCGCGAGTTGGCTTTCAGTCGCCGGAATTTTTTCGACCAATAAGCTCAATGAGGCTGAAGAGCCGGTGATACAAGTAGTCTATTTGATCCACGTCGATTACCGGCACTTGCTTCATTTCATGATGACGAAAAGATGAGAGTTACCTATTTTCGTAAGCTCTTTTGCCTCTGCCTCTAACGCGTCGCGTAGGACTCCGCCGGGTGCCGCCTTGTCCAGCAGATCCTTCACGGAAAGTGACTTGTTCTCTCCCCCTATCGTTTTGAACCTTTCCCAAGCATCGAAAAGCCGTTCGAGTCCTTCACGCCTCGTAATGGGGGCCGGACTAGAAAATTTCGCACGGCTCTCATCGAGCATAAAATTCAAAGTGGGGTCGCTCGTACGAAAGTAGGTACGTGTCAATAACTGGTCAAGAACAGCGGGCAGGATTCGAGTAACTTTACCAGTAGCACCAAGCTCGTAAGCTAGGCCGTTTCGCGCAAAGATGCGATTGACGTTTTCGCGAAACGTGTCGCGTCCGGATTCAATGTCAAAGGACAGGTGGTGATGTTGGAAGTATGAATGAAAGTCGTGTGGAACTGGGAGAGCTACGTTTCGCCAAACGAACTCAACAAAATCGAGCACTGTCATCGTTGAAGGCGCCCATGGTTTCTGCTCCCGTGTGCTCCAAAAATCGTCCCCACTGTTTTCTGTCGTTCTAAGCGGCCAGTCGATGCCATTTATCTCGGATGCCAGCATACGTTGAAAATTCTTAAGGTCGTTCCCAACTATGCCTCGGCCGTCAGGACATTCATCAGGGAAGCATGCGCCAAACGATCCTGTGCTGGTCAGCGACTCTACGATAGATACTATTCCGCCCCATGCAGCAGGTGTCATTTCTTGTGCAATACGAGGCTTCGGACCTAATTCTCGGTCACTGAAGTAGTCACTCATCTTTCGTTCGCCGCTCCGTGTAATTCACACATGTATGTAAATGGGATCACCTGCGTAGAGCATGATCTTTTCCGTTGTAAGCTGTAAGGGCGAGCGATCACTTCAGCGCGCGCATCGCTTTATTGAAGGCCCTGCCAAATAGCCAAGCGACATGGCACCCGAGAAAAAGACAGATGCAAACGAGTACCCCCCGGCAATCAAAAAAAACCCATGCCGGTTGAGAACTACAAATCGGTGGATACCACTCGCCTTTTGCAAAACTACTGTCAGCTAAGGCGCGCTTAAGAGCGCTACCAGACACATGTTCAAGTACGTTTGCCGCCGGTTCTTTCGCTTGTAGGGCTGCACTCCATTCCCTCTCATCTTTCAAGTAGGATTCCAGTCGCACTTGGCACTCGGCATTTTGTTGGTGCTCGTAGCTCCAACCGATCAGACCCGTCGCAAAACCAAAAAATAGGCTGATAGAAAGAATCCAAATCGTACCTTTATTCATTCGAGATTCATTCTGGCTATGTTCAATCATCCAATTTTTCTCGATAAGAATCAGGAAGCGTGCTCAGGCGTGGCACTTTAATTTGCGGTGCCGTCAGACCGAATTGGTTCCATTCCTTGAACGTAGGCAATCGATACGGGGTGCGGACGCCCGCTGTTTTGCTGATTCTGCGCTTTGCGCGAACTTCGGCCGATTTCACCATGGCGATCAGGTCGGCAAGTCCATCACCCATCAGTCCGTCTTTCTGCAATCCCTCCAAGTAGCCTTCGCAGAAGCAGCGCAAACGATAGATCGCCTCGATATCTTCGAGCGAGTCAAACTCAGTTACACGCTTGTTTAGTGACTCGCGCGATCTCTCCTGAAGCTTTCGTACCTGCGCAACGGTTATGGTCTCGAATTTCCAAGCGCCGGGAGCATTCCGGGTTAACATGATCTTTTCCTATCTGTCTGTGATCGGATTCGCGCGGAATTCGATGCTCAGCGACACCGACGATTCTTTGCTGCACTCAGGGCACGCAATCTCATCGACAAAGCCGGATAAATCTCCAACCACCGCGGCCTCCACTGTCACGCTTACAAACTCGTTTAGTTCTTTGCACCAGGGGCACTTCCAGTAGTCAATCGCTTTCGTCGCGCGTGGCATGGGGTTTTCAGTTTTCCTATGCGTTGCGGCGTGCCCCACGGGCCGCTTCGCGAATTCGCTTTGCCGCCGCGCGCGGTGTGTCGGATATTCCTGTCCAGTCGTCGTGCCACCACGCAATTAGCTCCGCCGCGTCGGCCAAAGTACGCGCGTCGATAACGCCGCGCATTTCGCCCGCAACTTCATCCCACCACGCGGAGCCTTCTACGTCGCTCGCGTGGGGGTCGATGGCCTGTCGGTAAATATCCTTGGCAGCGTGGAGAGTTATCTGCACGGCTTTTTCCAGTTTATTCAGTAGCGATTGTGAACAGCAAGTCAGCAAGCTCTTTTTCGTTGAGCGCGCCTTCGGCCACATCAACCATGATGTCTTCAAGCTCATCAGAGCGAGGCACGTCATACCCCTGTATGGCGAGATAGGTTAGGGCCGTAACAAGAGCGGTTCTTTTGTTAGCGTCGTTAAATACATGGCCTCGTGCCAAAGCGACGGCGTACATGGCGGCAATCTCAAAAACATCGTCTAGTTGTTCGTAGAGAATGCGGCTATCAATGCGCGCTAATGCCCCTTCCAATGGACCTACGCCATGCCCCCCGGCTAATCCTGGTTCTTGTCGCAGGATTAGGTCATGAATCTCGATGACCTGTTGTGCATCAATGGCGTTCTGGCTCGTCATCTTTTTGCGAGCGCCTTGATTACTTTGTCGTGAGTGGCAATGACGCGCTTTGCAGCACTGAGTACGACACGACTTCCTTCGCTGCCAGTCAATTTCATTTCGACGGGACGTAGCGAGCCTGTGCGTTTCTTGACGTCAATACCATAAGTTTTTTTCGTCATCGTTTCTCATCCCTTTCACCGTGTTGAATCGTAACAGCTAGAGACAATTATATATACTCATTGAGTATATCTCAAGCGATTTTTAAAGATTCTCCAATATCTCGCGAACAAACTTCCAAGCCATATCCGGCATGCTGCGGTATTCGGCCGATTCGGTGGACAACAGCCAGTTGTCCAGCGTGCGTTTCTTCGTTCCAATGCGTTCCGCGAACTGTTCGCGAGTCATATCCAATTGAGTCATTGCATTCCGCAAAAACTCTTGTTGCGTAGTCGGCGTACCCATAAGGGCAGAAGCTCCTTCAAATATACTCATCGAGTATATGATTTTGCCGGTTAGGTCGCAAGGTGAATCGCCGCAATTGAGTCTCTCATTTCGCGCATCGACACGTCCACGTAGGCCGAGAGTTGGTCCAGATGTGCATGCCCTAATAGCTGCTGCACGACCTCATAGGGGGTTCCGTTCGCGATTAGTCTGGTCGCAAACGTCCTGCGGCCAGAATGGCTGCTGTAGCCTTTTGTCAGGCCCGCGACGAGCGCATCGAGGTCGATCGTCTTGCCGGTGCTTTGAAAGGTGTAGTGCCCGTTGAGCAGGAGGTGCCGCCATGCCGCCGGCGAAATTTTGGCGATGAGTGCCAGCGCCTTGCTGTTGCCGGCCGTCTCGTACTTGGTCACCAGCCGCGACAAGATTGCCGAGTTGTAAAAAATGATCGCGTTGGCGATCAGCCTTGCGCACTGGTTGCTGATCTCGATTTCAATGTCGGTGCGGCCGGTCAGTTCCTTCTTGCCGCCGACCTGGGCAATGGCCGAGCGTAGCTGATGGTAGGACTCAAGGCGATTTTGCGAGCGGTGCACGTTGCGTTCCAGTTGCGGATCGCGCAGGTAGCGCAGCGTGTAGATGCTGCGGATGAGCTTGTCGAACTCGAAGATCGCGCGCCGCGTCGGGTTCGTCGTGGTGTAGGTGCACAGCTTGCGGATCAGCGTGCCTTGCGTCATTTCCTTCAGTCCGAGTGTGGCGACGATCCGCTCGATGTTCGGCTTCTCGTGGTTGATGAGATTGCAGTCGATTTTCCCGACTGGCCGAATCAGGCACGCCTCGTACTGTGCTGGATCGTCAGGGCAGTGGAGCTCTTTCAATTGCGCGTTGAGGTCGGTGAAGCGCGGCTCGAACCGACGGCCAAACCAGTGCAGGATGGCGAAGTTGGCCTTGTTGACGCTGTGCATGTCGCCGGTGATCGCGGTTGGCATGATGTCCGACGTGTTGCGATACCAGATATCGAACACGTGGTGGGCCTCGTAGTCGTGCGCGCCGATCAGGTAGCCGTTGAGCGGGATGTGGTTGCACAGCAGCGTGTAGGCGACCACGCCCTTGCCGCGCCCGAAGTACTTGCGCGAATAGCGCGCCTTAACGGTCGGCCGCTCGACGCTGAATTTCTGCCCGTCGACGGCACCGTACAGCGTTTCGAGGTCAAACGAGTAGTACGGAAAGATCGGTAGCGTGGCGATGGCGTTGCTGATGCAGTCGTTGGCCGCGTGCAGCGTTGCCTGGCGCAGGTACTGCTGGTAGCCGCTCTCCAGCACGTGGTACGGGATGTCGCTGGTGCGCGCCATGACGTGGTTGCCATGGTTCATCGCTTGCGCGATGATGACTGCCATCAGGCTGTCGGCATCGACGACCTTCTTCGCATAGCGCGGCTGCATGGGTGTGAGCGCCGACAGAAACTTGCACTCGTCGTTGACGAAGCGAAACACGTCGGCCACGTCGCAGAACGGAAGCTTCTCGTAGAATGCCTTTTCGCGCGTTTTTTCATTCTCGCTCTTGGGCTTGCGCCAGGTCAGCTTTTGCGTGTCCTTGTTGTATTCGAGGTGCGTCAGCTTGCACTGTTTCAGCTCGCGGTTGAATGCCAGCCACTGCGCGCGTAGTTCGGCAGCCAGCGCATCGAGTTGGGCATGGACGGGCTGCTGCAGGAAGGGGATGTCCATTTGTGCGAGCACATCGACCTTCCTGTCCAGCGAAACCAATTCATCGGAGAAGTGCCGGTGTTGCAGGCTGTCATCGAGGTAGAGTTCACCCGATTGGAAGCGCTTTCTGATCTGGCGGTACAGCCAGAACTCGTAGCGGTCAGCGTGCAGGCCGGTTGGTTTGCCGTCGGCATCGAAGGTCAGCAGGTACGGCCGCAAGCGTTTCGCAAGTGTCGCCGCGGGACATTCATCAAGCGGGCGTTGCGACAGCCGCTGCTGCTTGGCGAAAACGCCTTTGGCCCAGACCAGCGCGGCGAGCCACGGGCTGTCTGGATTGGAGCCGGAGAGGTCGAGCGCAACGTACAGCGGACGAAGATGGCGGCGAATGCGGTCGGCCAGGCCGTCCACCGCCTGCCACTGCAAGGCCAGCTTGCTTGCCGGTTTCACGCTCATACGTTGCGCCGTGGTTTGCAGCGTATCGCGGGGCATGATCTTGTAGGCGCGCTGCCGCACCTCGCCGAAGGGCGTGGGATCGGCCACGCTATCATCGACGTAGAGTGACAGCAGGCGGCCTACCCGTGGCGTTTCCTGCTGACGGCGCACTTGTTCATCTGCAAAGGATTGTTTGGCGCCCGCGCTGCTTTCGTCCTCCAACTGCTTCATGTGGTACGCCATCGCATCGACCAGGTTGTCGGAGAGCTGCCGGTAGCGTACCCAGGCATAGCACAGCAGGTAGAGTTGGGTCTGATCGGCCTTCAGATTGCGCAGGTCGTGGACAGTGTAGAAGTTTGCCAGGCTCGCGTAGTACAGTAGGTTCTGCTGCGAGACGCCGAGCTTATTGATCCGGCATTTTCCAACTTGAATCAAGCAGCATAGCGTACAGGCCCATGTTCAAAGTACTTACGCACGCGCTCCGGTTGCCGCTGCACACTGCGCAGATGCTCAGACGTGGCCTTGACAAGCTGCAGCTTGGTTCGGGCAGGAGCCAGCTTGGTGACGGCCTGCTTGATGTCGGCGTTGGCCATTTCATCGGGGTTGAGTTCGGGGCTGTAGCTCGGCAGGTAAAACACTTCGATCGCATCAGCGTTTTGCGCCAGCCAAGCTTTCACGGGCTTGGCGTGATGCACACGCAGGTTGTCCAGAATGAGAAAGACTTTCTTGCTCGCCCCCTTGATCAGCCGCTTCAGAAAGTCGATCAGAATCTGGGCGTTGAGCGCGCCGTCGAAGATCTTCCAGCGCATCTGCCCCTTATTGGTCACGGTAGAGATCACCGACAAGCCGTGACGTTTGTTGTTCACGCGGATCACAGGTGTCTGCCCCTTGGGTGCGTAGCCGCGACCACGGACGTCATCGCTGCGCAGGCCGCTTTCATCGCCCCAGTGGATCTGCGCGCCTTCTGCTTTGGACCTGGCGGCAATGGCTGGGTAGTCCTCTTCAAGCCATTTCTTGAGCGCCGCGGGCGACTGCTCGTAAGCCTTCTTCATGGGCTTTTGAGGCGTAAAGCCCCAGCGCGCCAGGTACAGGCCCATGGTCCTGAGCGCCAGCTTGATGCCAAAGCGATCAAAAACAAGCTCGGCCACCGCTTGCCTCGTCCACAAGGCATAGACCATCTTCAGTTGGTCCGGCGTCTTGTCGGCAATCAACTTGCGAATCAGCTCTTCCTGCTTCCCCGTCAGCAATCTGCCATCGCCTGTCTTGCGGCCATTGGGTGCATCGCGCAGTGCCTTCACCCCAGACGCCTCGTGGCGCTTGCAGATGTCAAACACACCCGTGCGGCTCAGACCAGTCTGCTGCGCAATCTCGTCGTAGGTGTGACCAGCTTTTCGCAGGCGAATCACTTGCACTCGCCGCTC
>NZ_LAQU01000066.1 GCF_000970345.1 Robbsia andropogonis
AATATTATAAATAGCTGCCAGTTTCAAATAGGAGAGATTTTCGGCGACGGCACGATGCAACACCTCGCGCTTGAATTCTAGCGTGTAGGCGCCACGTTGCCGCACGAACCCCGCCTGCCCGTGATGCTCATACGCACGCACCCATCGCCGCACCATGCTTTCTGAAATGTCAAAACGCTTTCCGAGCAGCTTGTAGCCGCCTTTGCTAGCAAGGTACGCCCGGACTGCTTTCATTTTAAAATCTAAACCAAACTTCCTCATCACGCCCCCAGATTGATGTCCAACTTTCGGGGGGCAGTTCATACCCGGGGCGATTCAACCCGGCTATTTTACGGTAGAGACTATGTCCGGAGATTCAAGGGGCCGTTCCAGTCAGTAAGGTTTGTGAAGTGGTTCGGTGTGAGGTTGCCATTTCTGACGTCTAGTTTAGATGGTTGAAGCGCGCTATAACTAGCAACGAAGCGGATCGCACGATCAGTATGGTTTATTCGAAAGAAGGTGTTCCGTTGTCTGCTGTCGTGCTACGTTGAATTCCGTGGGTGTTTGCGAGCACGGATAATACCATGTGGCAAACAGACAATGAGGCACTCCGTGTGGCAGGCAACTATGTGTCTGCCTTCTTTCTAGAAGCCTAGGTCATCCGATTTGATTTGGATAACCTAGGTTGGACTTAACGCAATGATCATGACCCCAGTTCCTTTTGATTCAAAAGATTTTCGCCGTGCTCTCGGCCGTTTTGCGACTGGTGTAACTGTCGTTACTACTAGTGGCAACGGGTCGATGCCGATCGGCATGACATGTAACAGTTTCACTTCCTTGTCTTTAGATCCGCCGTTGGTCCAGTGGTCGATTGCAAAAAATTCCCGCAACTATACGGTAATGTGCGCGGCGAATCATTTTGCAGTTCATGTGCTCGAAGCTGGTCAGAGCGAATTGTGTCACCAGTTTTCTGCCAGAGACATAGATCGATTTGCGAATGTCCCGCTCGAAACGGGCCTGCATGGCCTGCCGCTGTTGAATAATTACCACGCGCGCTTCGAATGCGAAATGTATGCACGCCACGAGGCAGGCGACCACACGATTGTCGTCGGGCGAGTGCTTCGGGTATCCCACAACGAAGGTGACCCGCTGATCTTCTATTGCGGCTCACTGTTGCACGGGGCATCACTTGACCCGACAGGCGTCTAACGGTCAATTCTAAGGTTGACGTAAACACCCTTTAGCGACAGTGTCGAATATAGCCTGTGGTTAGGAAGTCTAGGTCGTTTCGTCATGCCCTTCCTTGAAACTGGCAACCCTATTTTCGATGCCTGCTGGTTAGCGGCATCAATCAAGTAGCAGACCTAGCATAAGCACGTAAGTTTGCGGGAATTCAGAAATTTTTAAGTAATTTGTATTATTTAGTGAAGTGGATTCGAGGCAGGGAGGAGTCAGCGTGCAGCATGCCGTGCGTGACATGCACATTTGGCTTTTCAGGACAGCGTACGCCGGATTGCTCCCGTTATAGCGTATTGTCGAATGCCTGCCTTATGTTTTCTGCTTACCGCCGTCCCGAATATAAAAGGAGATTGAGATGAAACTTGTGAGCATCCGGCAGGCGGACGGGAATTCATTTGGTGTTGCGCTTGCTGACGGGGTCATCGACCTAGCGCCGTTCGCTTCGGATGTAGGATCAACGCTGAAGGAAGCGCTCACGCGTAACAGCCTGAGTGCGATTGAAGCGATTTCGCGAGACACGCAGGTTATCTTGCCGTGGCGCGAGGTAGATCTGCTTCCGGTCGTGCCCGATCCCGAAAAGATTCTTTGCGTGGGCATTAACTACATGACACACGTCAAGGAGACAGGCCGCGACATCCCAACGAAGCCTATGTTCTTCACACGCTTTGCCGATTCGCAGACGGCTCACGAGGCACCTATCGTCCGTCCGCAGGCTTCGCACAAGCTGGACTTCGAAGGCGAATTGGCTGTCGTAGTCGGACGCACGGCGCGTCACGTGAAAGCTGCCGATGCATTCGACTACGTCGCGGGCTATTCATGCTACAACGACGGTAGCGTGCGCGATTGGCAGCGGCATACGATCCAGTTCACTCCCGGCAAGAACTTCCCGTCAACGGGAAGTTTTGGGCCCTGGCTCGTCACAGCGGACGAAGTTGGCGATCCGTCCCGGCTCTCTCTTGTCACGCGTCTGAACGGCGAAGTCGTTCAGCAGGCACCGCTGAACGACTTGATCTTCGATATCCCAACCTTGATCGAATATTGCAGCACGTTCACAGTGCTTCGGCCCGGCGACGTAATCATCACGGGAACGACAGGCGGTGTGGGCGCGTTCCGCGAGCCGCCGCTGTGGATGAAACCTGGTGACATCGTCGAAGTTGAAATCTCGAAGATTGGTGTGTTGCGCAACCCCATTGCCGACGAACGCGCTTGACCTAATGCCTTGAAAATAAAACGGTAAGGAGACGATGAAATGCATTTCAAAACTATTGCTTCCTTTCGAGCGGGGGTTGTTCGAACGCGATAATACGGCGCCGCGGGGCGTTGTGCAGGGGGATAGAGCGAATCACTTTGATGCTGGGGGCAGCGCATGTTTGCTCGTGTAAAGCCCGTCGCGAATGAGTACGCTTACGATAGCGTGACGCGTTTCTCAAGCGCTTGTTTGACGCCAGGCTTCGTAGTAATGGGGCAAGCTTAGCGTCCTGTGACGTCACGTTCATGCTAAATGCTCAAATATTGCAATCAACACGAGTATGGCACCATGGCCTGGGTCATTGAGGAGATCGCCAGTGCTTTCCTTGCCTGCGTGTTTTCGGGTTCCGTGCGATCGCGGGAGAAGTCTTTTTCGTCAAAAGCAAAGTACCAGAATGACCGGTTCAACCTTCGATTCGCGCCGGCTGATGATCGACACGGAATGCGATATCGCCATTGTCGCCGACGTGGGCGTGCTGCGGCCCTTGGCGCCAGATGGTCGATGCTTAAGACCGCATAACACCGATCGATACGAAATCACGATTCACTTACGTAAGTCCTCAGGTAAAGCGCTGAAGGAAGTAACAATCACGGACTGGCTGTGCAAGTCATGCCAATATACGCCGCCCCACTGGGTGCGTAAGATCGCATATCCGATCTGAAATGCGCGGTCGTGCGCAGATGGGCTCTGGCATCTAGTCCATTCGTCCGCTAAATGCCCGAGCGTCGAAGGTCTCTGATGTGCTCCCATGCGACGGGTGCGAGGTGAATGGCCAGGCGTAGAAGTGGCTAGCTATGTTGTCACACGTCTTGGCCAGCGCGCTGCAAACATGTTTGACGCGGAGACTGCAATCGCGTTTGCCGATCAACATTCAGCGACGGTGGGTATAGCCCCGTTCGCACGTCGGGATCGCGTACTCACCGCGTTGAAAACGCACCCATGGCTTCTATGGCGCACTGCCTAATTTGGAGTAATCTGTATGAAGAGTCTTCAGCAAGCTACGCCTGCGTTTTTGCACCATCTGCGTATTGTTAGCGCGAATCCGGTTGAGTTGGTTAAATTCTACGAGCGGATGTTGGACCTGACCGTCGTTCCATGTGCCAAGTCGGACGATGTGGTGATGACCGGCCCGTCGCGCGCAATTATCGTCAGTGCCCAACGAGAGGGTAACTCGCCTTACTATGCATATTCGGTTTCCGACACTTTGGCGCTCAGTCGACTAGCAGATCGTTTGACTGAAAGCGCCGTGTCGTTCGAGCCGATTGATGATCCATTTTTCCCAGGCCGCGCCATGGTCTTCAGCGATCCACAAGGCCGGCGCTTTGTGTTCGGTGTGGCGTCGCGCACTGAAGGGCCGGGCGCGCCCGCACGCCTTCAGCACACCGTATTTCAGACCACTGAGCTCGAGTGTGTGACGCGTTTCTTCGTAGACAAAATCGGCTTTACGATCTCCGATGAGGTGGTCGATGCAGATGGTAGCATGGCTGTCGTCTTCCTCCGCTCGGATGACGAGCACCACACGCTTGCGTTTTTTCGTGGCAGCAAGAACGAATGGGATCACCATTGCTACGAGACGAACGAGTGGAATGACATCCGTGATTGGGGCGACCGCTTCGCAACTGCAGAGGTCCCAATTTTCTTTGGCCCTGGTCGGCATGGCCCAGGCAACAACCTGTTCTTCATGGTCACCGATCCCGACGGTAACTGCCTTGAGTTTTCAGCTGAGCTTCAACGGGTGGCGGCTGAAGCGGAACCTGGCTTGTGGCCTCAGTCCGAACGGACGCTCAATTCGTGGGGCCGTGCGTGGATTCGCATGTAACCGGCAGCCATTGCAGTCTGTTAAGATACCCTTCACCGATGCGCGGGTTGCGTGTTCCTATGATCACCGCGTCTGTGTGGTTCGTTTGGCATTGTCACGTTGTCGAGGCGTTCGGGTAAGCTTGGCACATGAAAACCTCGTCCATTAACCGCGGCCATCGTTTCCCACCTACCATCATCAGCCTTGCGGTGCGATGGTACTTTCGCTTCTCGCTGAGCTTGCGCGACATCGAAGAATTATTGCTTGAGCGCGGCGTGATCGTCAGCTACGAATCGATACGGCGGTGGTGTGATAAATTCGGGGCTCGGTTTGCCGCACAGGTAAAGATCTCCGGCAGCATCGCCAAAACATGGCATCTGGACGAAATGTTCGTGCGTCTATGGGATCTGACCAAGATCCGGTCAAATTGCTATCATAAGCCTGAAAGTCATGAAGCGACGGATCTCTATTCTCTGGCGGAATAAGGGACTTGGACCGTGAATGCGTCCCTGGACTATCGCGTCCGCTTGCGTCGTCGGCACGCAGACAGCTCAACGCGGTCAGCCAGCGCGGGACGATCGCGTCCTTAGCCGACTGGTCTGAATGTGCGGTCTCTTAGGCGGACATCGTTCGCAGCAAACCGCGCATGACATCTTCCGGGGTATCGTGCCGGGGACCGTCGGACGCCGCCGCTACGACCCGAAGTACGTCACCTTCGAGTTTCGCCTCCCACGAGACGATACGGCGGCGGTCATTGGGAAAGCGGACCAGTTTTTCGCTAATCAGGCGCTCGATGCCCTGTATGATTTCGCACCGTATTTCGGGCGGAACACTTTTGTCGAATCCGATCTGATCACGTAGCGCTTCACCACGCTCACTCTCGGGCAGCAGGCTTGTATTCAACGCCGCAACAATCGCCGTCAGTGCGCTCTGATATTCCTCCAGTGTTGGATGATCGGACACCTCATCCTGAAGCATTTGCGCGAGGGGCCAGGAGATTTTCTGTTCCGGCGGCAGGTCATTACGATCGAGAACGATAGCGTCTGGGATCCCTGACTGAACCGCTCCCCGTCGCAATGCTGCCAGGTCTCGTGCGCCCAGCTTGCGTGCACGCGACGATTTTTTTGCTGACTGGCTTTGCCCATTTCTCTGCCCCCTTCGCTGCGTCCTGAATCCGCAAATTATAGCGGCCAGCGGGTTGCACAGATTGGCACAGGTGCGACGGCTTTGCTGGATTTTTTGCGCTACACTGGCCAGTCTATTCGAGATCCGGAATCCGGCATGGCGACCATCGAACGTACAGCGTATCCGCGGTTTCCCAAGGGTTTTTCATCTGCGGAACTGCAGGCGTTCTATACGCCGGACGTTGAAGAGCTTGAATGGGTGCGCCGCAACGCGCGCGGCCAGTCTTCGAGACTGGGGCAGCTGGTTCTGCTAAAGGTCTTTCAGCAGATGCACCACTTTCCCTTCGTTGACGCCATTCCCGCCGTTGTCATCGAACACATCCGGGCGAGCGCAAGCATCGGTGCCGAGGCCGCATTCGACTACAACAGGGCCAGGTCGCCCGCCTTGTTTCGTCACTATGCGGCAGTCCGGGAATTTCTCGGTATCCAGTCCTATTACGGCACCGATGCCAATGAAATTGCAGTGCGCGCGGCACACGAGGCTGCCGGGACAATGGATCAGCCGGTCGACATCATCAATGCAACCATCGACAGCCTGATCCAGCAGCAGGTCGAACTGCCCGCATTCTCGACGCTCGACGCCATTGTGGAACAGGTCCACACACGAGTTCAAACGGCGCTGTTCCGACGCGTCTCGCGTCGCCTTTCTGATGAAGACAAGGTCCAGTTGGACCGGCTGGTCAAACGCGAATTCAACCAGCGCCAGAGCGCGTACAACACCATCAAGCGATACGCCTTACGCCCGTCGCGAAAGCATATCTCCCTGCTCGTCGACCATCTTGCCTGGCTCGATGGTTTTGGCGACTTCAATCATGCACTGGACGGGGTTCCTGCGACAAAGCTGCGCTCCCTGTCGACACAGGCGATGAGTCTGGACGCGGCGAATCTGAAGGAAACCCTGCCGGAGCGGCGATATACGCTCATTGTCGCGTTGCTGCATCAAATGCGCGTGCGAGCCCGCGACGATCTGGCCGAGATGTTCATCCGGCGCATGGGCGCAATCCACAAGCGGGCCAGGGAAGAACTCGACCAGATTCAGGCACGGCAGCGCGAAAAGATGGAAAGCCTGGTCGATACGCTTGACGGCGTCGTCAATATTCTCGACGACTATCCCGACGACACCGAACTTGGCGCGCGCGTTCGCGAGTATCTGGCGCCGTCGGGCGACCTCGAGCCATTGCGCGAAAGCTGTGCCGATGTCCGGGCCTACAGCGGCAGAAACTACCTTCCACTGCTGTGGCGACATTTCAAGGCACATCGATCAGTACTGCTACGTCTTGCACATGCACTGGCATGGAGCTCGACCACCCAGTCCGAGTCCTTGTTACAGGCAATGGAAGTCGTTTTCAGGAACGAAGCGCTTCATCGCGAATGGATCAACGTCGAGGTCGATCTCAGCTTTGCCTCCGAACGCTGGCGCAAGCTGGTTTTCCGCCCGCCAGAGAAAGGGGCGACGACAAACCGGCGTTATCTTGAACTGTGCGTCCTGTCGAGCATGACGAGGGAGCTGCGCAGCGGAGACCTGTGCGTAGCCGGCTCGGATGCCTTTGCAGACTATCGCGATTTTTTGATGCCCTGGTCCGAATGCGAGAAGCTTCTGCCGGCATACAGCGAGAGGCTTGGCGTCGCAGACAGCAGCACCGGCTTCGTGGCCCAGTTGCGCGAATGGCTCTCGGATGCTGCACGCCAGCTCGATGACCGTTTTCCGGAGAAGGCCGACCATGTGACGATCAACAAGGCAGGTGAGTTTGTTGTCCGTCGTACGACTGCGACCGTCATCCCGGAAAGTGCGGTGGCCCTGCAAAAGGCGATCGTTAAGCGCATGCCCGTGCGCAACCTGCTGGACGTGCTCGCCAATATCGAACACTGGACGCATTTCACACGACACTTTGGTCCGTTAAGCGGCAACGATCCCAAAATCCGCGATGCCGAACAGCGGTACCTGCTTACCATCTTCGCAATGGGATGCAATCTGGGCCCCACCCAGGCTGCACGTCACATGGGCGACAGGATCACGCCGCACATGATGTCGTTCGTCAACCGCCGGCACCTGAGCCTCGAGCGACTCGAGAGCGCACAACGCGAACTGATCGAACTTTATCTCCGGCTTGACCTGCCGAAGCACTGGGGCGACGGCAAGACGGTCGCAGCCGATGGCACCCAGTACGACTTCTACGACAACAACCTGCTGGCTGGCTATCACTTCCGCTACCGGAAAATGGGCGCGGTCGCCTACCGCCACGTCGCCGACAACTACATCGCGGTGTTCCGGCATTTCATCCCGCCGGGCATCTGGGAAGCCATCTATGTTATCGAAGGACTGCTCAAGGCTGGCTTGAGCGTTGAGGCCGATACGGTGCATGCAGATACCCAGGGGCAGTCGGCTGCCGTGTTCGCGTTCACCTACCTGCTGGGCATCAAGCTGATGCCGCGGATTCGCAACTGGCAGGACCTCAAGCTGTACCGGGTGGATGCAGCGACCCAGTACAAACATATCGACGGTCTTTTCACGGAAGCGGTTGACTGGGATCTTATCGGGCGCCACTGGCAGGACCTGATGCAGCTCGCGCTGTCGATCCAGTCCGGTGCGATTTCATCGCCCCTGCTGCTGCGCCGCTTCGGCGCGGCCAGTCCGAGGAATCGCCTGTCCCTGGCGGCCGAGGAGCTTGGCAAGGTGGTTCGCACGGTATTCCTGCTCGAGTGGCTCGGCAGCAACGAGCTGCGGCAGGAGATCACCGCCACGACCAACAAGGTCGAGTCCTATAATGGCTTTGCCAAGTGGTTTTCGTTCGGCGGAGATGTGTTGCCAGTCAATGACCCGGACGAGCAGCAGAAACGCCTGCGTTACAACGACCTGATGGCTTCCGCCGCGATCCTGCAGAACACGGTGGACATGATGCAGGCGTTGCGATCGATGGTGAATGAGGGCATCGAGGTCAATCCCGACGACATCGGATTCCTCAGTCCCTACCTCACCAGCAACCTGAAACGTTTTGGCAGGTACGAACTGGATTTCGGGCACGTGGAGGGCTGGATACGCGACCACCTGTTCGCCGGCCCGGTCCGTTCCCTGCGGAGATTCCGACCCCATGCCCGACCTTGAGACTCCCTACGGCATCGTCGATGCCGGCGCGCTGGAATCATTGCAGCAGCGATACGATACGACTGTCATCCAGCAGGCAGTGGATCTTTTCGACACCATCCGCGCCCGCTGCGAGCCTGATGGCTTACGTGACGACCTTCTGCGCCTGCACGCCATGGCGCATACCGTCATCAATGGAGCGAGCCTGTCGTGCCCGACGGATGACCTGACGCTGGTCGAACAGGCTGATTGCACCATCGAGGAGTTCGAGGACTGGATCATGGTGCTCGAAAAAATGATTCTCGCCTTGCGCCCCCTGCAGGATCTGCGATCTGAAACGGACGAACTCCTGTGAAGCCAGCCTCCTACAAGTGGCAGTTCGCCCAGCGTTTTCGACGCAACGCTTTCGGTTGGCGCTCTGACGTACCGATCCAGCGCATCAAGGAAGCGCTCACGGAGATCCGGCAGGTAGCGCGCGGCGATGCAGTGCTTGCAGCAGAGGGGGCTGTGAAATTCCTGGAGAAAGTTTCGCCCGCGCTGGAACACGTCGACGGTTCGTCGGGTACGATCGGCACGGCTGTGAACCGTGCGATCGAAACACTGGTCCCGGTCATTGCTGGCGCACAGGTCGACACGGTCACGCGCCAGGCGTGGCTCGAGCGGCTATGGGAAGCCATTCAGGACCAGGGCGTCCCCTATATCGAGGGTCTGTCGGACGAATGGGACACACTCTGCGTGACGCCCGGAATTGCCAGTGAGTGGGCCGACAGGTTCATCGATCTGGTTGAGCACGTGTGGTCCGAGGGACCCGGGGGATATTTTGCGGGGACACCGATCTGTCTGGCCTCGCTCTATGCAGCCGGGCGACATGCGCAGCTGATCGCACTGGTGGAGCGCGCTCCGTTCAAGATGTGGCACTACCGACGCTGGGGCGTCAAGGCACTGCTTGCGATGGGCAGAAAGGCTGAAGCGCTGGCCTACGCGGAAGACACGCGCGGTCTCAACAGCCCGGACGGGCAGATTGCGAAAGCCTGCGAAGCGATCCTGCTGTCTTCGGGTCTTGCTGACGAGGCATACCGACGCTACGCACGCGAAGCGAACCAGGGCACCACCTACCTGGCAACCTTCCGTGCCATCGCTAAGAAGTACCCGCACATTGCGCCGAAGACCATTCTGAGCGACCTGGTTGTAGCATTACCTGGTGAGCCAGGGAAGTGGTTTGCGGCGGCCAAGGACGCGGGCCTGTTCGACCAGGCCATCGAACTGGCCAATGCCAGCCCGACCGATCCGCGGACGCTGACACGCGCGGCGAGGGACTTTGCGCAGAAGCAGCCGGGATTCGCCATGGCTGCCGGTCTCGCGGCGTTGCGCTGGATCTCGATGGGCTACGGCTACGAGATCACGGGTGTCGATGTGCTCGACGCAAGCCGTGCCGCGCTGCAGGCAGCGGAGCACGCGGGCGTCGATCCTGAATCCGTGCGGCAGCAGATACGCTTTCTGGCCTCCGGAACCTCGGTGCACGCGGACTTTTTGAGTCGCGCCCAGACGATCTAAACCGGAAAATCATCGTGAAAAATTCCGACCCGACGTCTTTTCAGATCGATACAGAGATAAGA
>NZ_LAQU01000067.1 GCF_000970345.1 Robbsia andropogonis
AAGGAGTTGAATTGCTGAGCGGGCGAGAGTGCCTTAGCGCAGCCGTTCATCTGACCTTTGCGAATCATGTGCATGGTCTCGATTCCACCAAGGATGATGCGTGCGCAGTGGAAATTCTTGAAACCCATCATTGGCCGCATTCGACGTTTGATCGCGCGATGATCCTGTTCGACAATGTTGTTTAGATACTTTTGCTGGCGAATCTTGATCTGTATTTCCCGATTGGCGTTGATCGCTTTCAATGCTGCGAGATTCGATCCGCTTTTGTCGATCGTCACGGTCTCGGCGTCGCCGTTTAGCGCAACCGCCCTCTCGAAATATGCCTGCGCGACAGCCTTGTCCCGGCGGGCTCGTAGCAGGAAATCAATAGTGTTACCGGCTTTGTCGACAGCCCGGTAGAGATATCGCCATTCACCCCCGATTCGAACGTATGTCTCGTCCATCCTCCAGCTTCTGCCGACCGTGCGTTTGCACCGCCGGAACGCTTTTTCCAGTAGCGGCAATAGTTTGATCGCCCAGAGGTGAACGGTCGAATGGTTCACAGCAATACCACGCTCTGCCATCATCTCTTCGAGTTGCCGTAAGCTCAACGGATACGCAACATAACAACGCACGCATAGGAGCATCACGTCCAGTGGATAGTGGAGCCGTTTAAACACTTTCGACATTGCTTGAGTCAGCTTTTGCTTCATGGATCTGATTGTTCGCTCGGGGTATTCAGAATAATAGACCGTCTTATTGCAACAGAACCACTTTATCTGCAGCCCCTCTAAGATAATCGCTGTACTCAGCGCGACTAGGAAAGAAATTACGAAGATTTGCAAATTCCGAAAATCTGTCTTTCTCTTTTAAATAATTAAGAAACGAGAAAGTGCCACTCGGATTACGCAAGCTTACCAAATCCTTTAAAAATGAAATCTGCATCTCCGCACCCGGTAATAACATTCCGGGATGCCAAGCAAAAGACGGTTTCTTCTCAAAAATATGGCTTCTAGATTAGATATGCTTGCTCGGCTATAGTGAGACTAAGGGCCAAATTGGCCGGACTAAAGCAGATACCAATCACATCATATATTTTTTGAGTAACCATTTTATTAATTTTTTTGCAATTCAATAGCAAAATTTGGCGGACATATGCCGACATTTTGTTAGTGAATTTTTCAAATTCAAGGCTAGAAAGATACATTACAAATTTTTTCATGTCAACGGAAAAACTGATGCGTATCGAGTTTGAAACGCGCGTCATTCCAAAACGAAATGAAATTCCACAAGATACAGTGCTAGTTCACTGAATATTTATTAACTGTTGATTAGACTATTCGAGTAGTCAAATAGTCTTTCATATTATCAATGGACCACTGCGGCGTTTATTGAAGGCATCTATGTATTGACATGAGCATGAAGATGGAAGAAGACATGTAAGCGGCCGGTCATCCCATCTGGCTTCCGAAGAAGCTCTCCATCGCCGCATTATCAAGGCAATTCCCGCGTCGCGACATGCTCTGCGTGATTGAATGCTGCTTGAGGCTGCGGCGATAGATCGGCATACGGTATTGCCAGCCCTGATCCGAGTGCAATATCGGACGGTCGCGTCGCTTGAGTCGCGGCCAAGCCTGTTCCAGCATCGCTTCCACCATGTTAAACAACGGGCGACGAACGACCTTGTAGGAGACTATTTCACCGTTGTATAGGTCAAGTATCGGGGAGAGATAGAGCTTCTGATCTCCTACTTTGAACTCGGTTACATCGGTGATCCATTTTTCGTTCGGCCGCTTCGCTTTGAAATTTCGTTTTAAAACGTCTGGCGCGACTTCACCAACCTCGCCCATGTAGGCGCGATACTTTTTTTATCCGTACCAGCGATTTCAATTTCGACTCGCCCATGAGACGCTGCACCGTCTTATGATTGACAATCGATCCTTCTCGCCGGATCGCTGCTGTGATACGGCGGTAACCGTAGCGTCCTTTATGCCGCGCGAACACGGCTTGGATCTTCGCTGGTTTTGTCGCGGTAAGAGTACGATGCGAACAAACGGCAGTTTAAGGAGGACTACTTATTCGGCGAGTGAGTAGAACTGCTCGGCACGAGTGTATCCGAGGCCACGGACTTGCATTTGGCCCTTGACGATCATATGCATGAGCTCGATGCCGCTCAACAGGATCCGGGCGCAACGAAAATTCTTGAAGCCAAGCATAGGCCGCGTGCGTCGCTTGATCGCCTGATGATCTTGCTCGACAACATTGTTCGGCACTGTCACGTTAGCGAAGCGATCGGGTAAGCTAGGTGGATGAAAACCTCGTCCATTTACCGCGGCCACCGATTCCCGCCTGCCATCATCAGCCTAGCGGTGCGCTGGTACTTCCGCTTCTCGCTGCGTTTTCGCGATATCGAAGAGCTGCTGCTTGAGCGTTACATCGTTGTGAGCTACTAATCAATTCGGCGATGGTGCGATAAATTTAGTGCCCAGTTTGCGCGTTGGGTAAAAGTCATTCCACGAATCGCTACGACCTGGCATCTGGACGAGATGTTCGTGCCCTTGCGTGGTGAGCCGTACTGGCTCGGGCGCGCCGTAGACGATCTAGGGCAGGAACTCGATATCCTTTTGCAAAAGCATCGTGATACAGCAGCGGACGAACGATTCTTCAAGAGGATCTTGCGCAACCACCCGGCACCTCGGGTCATCGTGAAGGATCAACTTCGTAGTTATCCTGCGGCCAAGGCACGCGCGCGCGGGCTTACCAAGACGAAGCACGTCTTCGTACGCGCTGCGCTCGCGTGAATAACTGGGCCGAAAACAGCCATCACCGACCCGCGAGCAGGACGTCGGCGCCCCGGACGTGTCGTCCACTCGGGACCAATGCGCCGGCCATTGCGCTGCCGGCACTCGCGATTCAATCAGATCGGCAAGCTGCGCGACACGCCGGCGTTGAGTCGGGTGACAACCCGGTGATGGTTGATAAGCAAGGACGGTCCCTGATCGCAGAAGCCCGTGCAAGAACACAAATCAATGGTGATCCTGCCATCCTCGCGCATTTTCCCGCGCTTGACACCAAGGTGCCGGCAGAGGTCATCCAGCAGGGCCGCGTTGTCCTGCATGCGGTCGGTGATGTTATCGTTGAACAGCACGCGGTACTCGCCGACAGCGCTCGTATGGAAGAAACGATAGAACGTTGCTACGCCTTCCACATGAGCCAGGGTCAGGCCGAGCGCGCCGGCGACATACTCGAGCAGATCGCGCGAAAGCCAAGTGTACTCCGCCTGCGCCTCGCGAAGGATCTGAACCAGCGCATAGGAATCATGCCCGCGCGCAGCAGTAAAGCGTCTGCGAACCTGGATTCCAGATTGGCAGATACGGAGTTTGACTGAAGGTCGGGTCCGGCAGCCACGCTAACTCTCCCTTGCGCTTCCACTGTCAATGGCTCGCGAACTCGAGTACCACGCGCGACGGCACATCGCCGTGTTGCAGCCGCTGAAACACGTTGTTGATCGCCGAAAGGGGTTGCAACTCTATGTCGGCCTTGACCTTGCCATCTGCGGCAAAAGCCAGCGCTTCCGCCATATCGCGACGATTGCCGACAAAGGAGCCTCGAATCGTGATGCAGTTGGCCACCACATCGAACAAAGGCGTCGGAAATTCACCCGGCGGCAGTCCTACCAGCACGCAGGTACCACATTTGCGCGTCATGCCGACGCCCTGTTTGAATGCCCCAAGAGAGGGTGCCGTAATCAGCACGCCATGCGCGCCACCGCCGGTGACCTTTCTCACAGCTACAATCGGGTCGCCGTCCTTCGCGTTAAACACGGCGTCGGCGCCCAAGCGTTTCGCATGGGCCAGCTTGGTGTCGTCGATATCGACCGCACACACGTGCAAGCCGATCGCGTTCGCGTACTGAATAGCTAGATGCCCCAGTCCGCCAACGCCGGAGACTACTATCCATTCACCCGGCCGCGCCTGGGTCTCCTTGATGCCCTTGTACGACGTGATGCCGGCGCAGATGAGCGGTGCGGCTTCGTGGGGCGCCAGACCTAGCGGAATGTGGGCAACGTAGTTCGGGTCGGCCACGATATATTCGGCAAAGCCACCGTTCTTCGTATAGCCACCAAACTGTGCTTCGGCACACACCGGTTCGCGGGCCGAGAGACAAAATTCGCAATTTCCACAGGCGGAATACAGCCAAGGCACACCAATCCGATCGCCCTCCTTCACCGCCGTCACACCCGCGCCGAGCGCGGTGACGATGCCTATTCCCTCGTGCCCCGGCGTGAAGGGCAAAGTAGGCTTGACGGGCCAGTCGCCGTTGGCCGCATGCAGATCGGTGTGGCGCACACCACAAGCCTCGGTCTTGACCAGTACCTGGCCCGGACCCGGTGTCGGAATGTCGAGCTCCCTTAGCACCAACGGCTTGCCGAACTGTTCGACTACAGCAGCTTGCATTTTATTTGTCATGATGTGTTCCTCGATTGGATTTGCTTCTGAATCAGGCGACTGCCGGCAATCCCAAACCTCTGATTGCCTCGATCATCTTTACCAGAACGCCCTGGGCATCGCCGTAGACCATGCTGCAGTTGTCGGCGTAGAACAGGGCGTTGACTATGCCGGCATAGCCCTTGCCCTCGCCGCGCTTGATCATGAACACCTGCTTGGCTTTGTCGGCGTCGAGGATCGGCATGCCGAAAATGGCCGACGATTTGTCGGTTCGGGCTGCCGGGTTCACCACGTCGTTCGCGCCGATGACTAGTGCGACATCCGTGGTCGCGAACTGCTCGTTAATATCTTCTAGCTGAAAGATCATGTCGTAAGGCACGCCCGCCTCGGCAAGCAGCACGTCCATCTGCCCCGGCATGCGCCCGGCAACCGGGTAAACCGCGAACTTGACCGATACGCCGCCCGCTTGCAGCAGCTTGACGAGTTCGAACAGCTTGCCCTGACCCTGCGAGACCGCAAGACCGTAGCCCGGAACGATGATGACCGAGGCGGCATAGCGCATGGCGATGCCGGCATCGCTGGGTTGAACCGGCTTCAGGCTGCCTCTTATCTTGCGCTGCTTGCGGCTGTCGACTTCGCCGAAGTTTGTAAAAACCACGTTGGTCACCGAGCGGTTCATCGCCTTTGCCATCAGCAGCGTTAGCAGAATGCCGGCCGCACCGACGACCATTCCGGCTATCATCAGGGCCGGGTTCTGCAACACGTAGCCCTCGATGCCCACCGCAAGGCCGGTAAAAGCGTTGAAGATAGAAATTACAACCGGCATGTCGGCACCGCCGATCGGCAGCGTAATCATGACCCCGAACGCCAGCGAGCAACCAAAGAACACGTAGATCCAGCTCGGCATGCCCAGGATCAGGAACCCGTCCCCCGTGCTGGCGAAGACGATGTAGGCACCAACTGCGACGGTCGCGAGGAGCACCAGCACGTGGAAGGCCTGCTGCCCCTTCACCCGGACAGGCTTGTTGATGACCCCATCTAGCTTCGCCCAGGCAATCAGTGATCCCGATAACGACACGGCACCAATAAATGCGCCTGCCAAGGTCGCGACGAGTTCGGTCACCCCCTGCGCCTTGTTTCCCAATAGTTCCACGGCGGCTATCGCACCGGCAGCACCGCCGCCCATGCCGTTGTAAATAGCGACCATTTGCGGCATTGCCGTCATCGCCACCTTGCGGCCGCCCCACCAGGCCAAGCCACCACCGACCGCAAGTCCTACCACTGCGAGAGTGAGGTTGATCGGCAGGTTGGGCCGGGCAGCGGCATCCACTCCGAAAGCGTACAGAAAGCTGGCCAGCACGGCAGCCACCATGCCGATGCCGGCAACGAAAATGCCCGAAGGCGCCGTGACAGGCGAGGACATCCGGTGTAGGCCGTAAAGTAAAAGAAACGCGGCAGCGAGATCGGCGATGCCGATACCAAGCTGTGGGAGGAGTGTCAGCATGGCGGCGTTCCTAGTGCTTTTTGACGTGTACCCAGCTTGATACTGCCGGCCTGGCGATGGTGGGCGGGCCTGGCCGGATGGTCGCTGGTCTTGAACATGGTGAGCATGCGGTTGGTAACCGCGTAGCCGCCCGCTGCATTGCCCGCACCTAGCAGTACCGCAAAGAAACCAATGACCTGTTCCTGCATGGTGCTTGCGTTAAGTAGTGCATAGATACCGCCGACAACGACGATGCCATGCACGAAGTTCGAGCCGGACATCAAGGGCGTATGGAGGATGGCCGGTACGCGTCCGATGATGACCCAGCCGCCGAAGCCCGCTAGCATGAAGATGTAAAGTGCGATAAAGCCTGAAATGCTGATCTGGAAATTCATGCCAGTATCCTAGGTCGGTTCACGCCTGAATCGTTGTAACGCCTGGTGCCATGGAGGGAGTTGCAACGGCTTTCGCCGTGTTGCCGTCCACCGCGGACTTGTTCTCACCCGCATGTGTCAACACCGTCTGGGCGAGGACTTCATCGCTCCAGTCGATCTCGATGACGTTGTCTTTTATCATTAGCGCGAGCAGGTTGTACTGATTCTTTGCATATAGTTCGCTCGCATCCTCGCCAAGCAACGAAGGGACGTTCAGCGGTGCCGCGATGGTTACTTGGCCGATTTTCGCGGTCTCTCCTGGCTGCGTGTCATCGCAGTTGCCGCCTCCCTCGGCTGACAGATCGACGATCACCGCCCCGACCTTCATGCCGAGTACCTGGGCGTGACTGATAAGTTTGGGGGAGGCCTTACCGGGAATAGCAGCAGTCGTGATGATCAAGTCGGCGCTTTGGATGTGCTTCGTGAGCACTGCCGCAACCTTGGCCTTTTCATCGGCATTTAGCTCGCGCGCATAGCCACCCTTACCACGCGCGTCGACACCAGTATCGACGAACGTGGCGCCCAACGAGAGGGCCTGTTCACGGGTTTCGGGGCGCACATCGTAGCCCTCGACGATTGCACCAAGCCGGTGGGCAGTGGCAATCGCTTCCAAACCCGCCACGCCAAGACCCATGACTAGCACGCGCGCAGGCCCGATCGAGCCCGCTGCGCCGGTAATCTTCGGCACCACTCGAGCCAGATGCGTTGAGCCTAATTGCACCGCGTAGTATCCCGCCAGCGCAGATTGGCTAGACAGTGCATCCATTGCTTGTGCCCGTGTGATGCGCGGTATCCGCTCCATCGCAAAACAGGTGATCTTCTTTTCGAGCAAACGCTTCACAAGCGCTGGTTCGTTATGCGCATAGATGAAAGAAACAAGGATCGCGCCCTCCTTCATCTCGCTAACCACGTCCAGCGCGGGTGGCTGCACGGCAAGCACGACGTCGGCATCTTTAACCAAATCGGCGCGATCGGTGATGAAGGCCACGTTACCGAACGCGCCATCGTCCAGATGAATGGCTGCGCCTGCCCCGGCTGCATGTGCAGCCGGGTTGTCGGGCTTGATGTCTGTCAGAATGGTCGTCTGCATGAATGAGCCGGGTCGTTCCATGCGCTTGCCACCCATTAACAAGGTTGCACCGTTTGCGACTGCCTCGTCGACCTGCTTGAGCAATTGCGTCAGGGCAGACTCTGTGGACAGTGGTCCATGCGTAGTCTTTTCATCCATTGGATCACCAGGCTTCAGCTCATTGAGCGCGGCCTTGAATTTCTCCAGAAACTTGTCGGCAATTGAATCGAGAACGATGAAGCGCTTCGCGGCGCAACAGGTCTGGCCACCGTTGTACATGCGGCCCCAGACTGCCCAAGGAATCGTCTTCTCGAGATCCGCGTCATCAAGCACGATGAACGCATCGTTGCCGCCCAGCTCCATCGACGTCTTCTTAAGATTCTGACCAGCTCGGGCTGCAATGCTTCTGCCGGCCGAAACACTACCGGTCAACGCCACACCCTGGATGCGCGGATCGTCGATGATCCGTTCGGCCTGCGTATGCGAGATCAGAAGGTTTGTGTAAGCGCCCACCGGTGCACCCGCATCGATCAGAAGTTTCTCGAAAGCAACCGCACATTGCGGCACGCAGCCTGCGTGCTTGACCACCAGCACGTTGCCCGCCATCAGTTGCGGACCTGCGACGCGTGCCAGTTGATAGTAGGGAAAGTTCCACGGCTCCACACAAAACAGAACGCCTAGTGGACTCGTTTCGATATGGGCTTCGCCGACCTTCGGGTTGAGCTTCGTCGGCGACAAAAACGTTTCGGCATGACATGCGTAGTAGTCGAGAATGTCGGCGCTGAAATTGACTTCACCGCGTGCCTCGACAATCCGCTTACCCATTTCGAGGGTCGCCAGTTTGGCGAATTCGTCAACGTTTGCACGCAGCAGCGCAGCCGCTTTCGAAACGATTGCAGCGCGCTCAGCGTAGCTTGTTTTCTTCCACACATAGAAGCACGCATGAGCAGTAGACAGTACTTTTTCAAGCTGCTGGTCGTTTAGTTTATCGAAGCTCTTCAAGATCTTGCCGTTATTCGGGTTGACGCTCTGGTAGGTCATGGCCTTGCCCTCATTCAATGGGATAACGCTGGATGCGCCCAAGCGTGCTTGAACCGCGACTTCGAGGCCGGATATACCAGGTCATTCTGATAGGTCGATACATCTTGACGGTGCTGGCATCGCGGTTTAGTTACGTTTCGCACCATGCAGCGTGCAATAAGAAGTGGTGAAATTTGATTGGTGAAATTCGAGCAACTTTGGTCACAGTGCGCGCTTCCCAGACGGAAATCGGTACGGTATCGTACCTTTCAGGAATTGAGTCAGGCTTGGGCCTGCGACTACCACTCCCGTCAGATCTCACCCTTACGTGCCAATATCACCTGCGTCACCTGTTGCTGTTAAATTAGCGAGCAACGAGGTACCTTATGGCTGTCAATCCTACCCACGAGCGCGTCATGGCCGAAGCCCCGAAGTCGTCTGGTTCCAAAGGACCGACGTTGTCCAGTGATGGCGCGAACAGCCTCCATTCGGAGGTCGTCCCGCGAGCGCAGCGCCGCCGCTTCTCGCCAGCCGATAAGAAGCGCATCCTGGAAGCGGCGGATCGCTGCGCGATGCCCGTTGAAATCGGCGCGTTGATGCGTCGCTAGGGCGTCTATTCATCGTCTTTGAGCACATGGCGTCGCCAATGCGAGAGCGCCGGACTTGAGGCCTTGGCCTCCAAAAAGCGTGGCCCGAAGCCCGATGAGGCGCGTAGTGAAGCGCGTCAGCTCGCTCAAGTGGCTCTGGTGCAAATAGGTGGTCTGAAGCTGTTACATTATGCTGCTCAAAAATCGGGTGATCGATGATGGGCAAGGCCAAAGGCGGGGATGGGCTGTTTGATGGTCGACATTTTGATCGAGGAATCATCGTTCTGTGCGTGCGCTGGTACCTTCGCTACGAGCTCCGCCTACGCGATCTGGTGGAAATGATGGCAGAGCGCGGTTTATCGCTGGCTCACACCACCATCATGCGGTGGGTGAAACGCTTTACCCCGGAGTTCGTTAAACGCTGGAACCGATTTGCGATCCCTTCGGGTGGCTCGTGGCGAGTCTACGAGACCTATATGAGGATTCGTGGCAAATGGGTCTATCTGTACCGGGCTGTCGATCGAGATGGCCAGACGGTGGACTTCTTACTCAGGGCCAAACGCGATGTCGCAGCAGCCAAAGCCTTTTTTCGCAAGGCGATCATGCACCAGGAGCAGCCACCAGAGACTATCACGCTCGATGGTTACGCTCCCTCGCACCGCGCGGTGCGCGAGATGAAGGCCGATGGCCT
>NZ_LAQU01000068.1 GCF_000970345.1 Robbsia andropogonis
GTGTGACATTTTTGTCCCAAGATTCAAAAAGGTTGCCAGCATAGATCGAGGCGTGGTCATGGCCCAGATGTGCATAGCGCAATACCATTGAGTAGCTTGCCCATCCGCCCAGCTTTTGCAAGACCGGCAACGGCGTCCCGGCCTGAACGTGCCATGAGGCCCAGGTATGCCGCATGTCGTGGAACCGAATACCCTCCAGGCCAGCGCGCTTCGTCGCCTTCTTCCATGCGTGGTTGACGATCTTGGTGATTGGGCGGCCTTGGTACGTGAAAACGTAGCGGGCGTGTTCCCCAATTTTCCACGAGAGAACGCCGAGCGCGATATCGTTGAGCGGCACCTGAATGGCATTGCCGGATTTCGATTGATCCGGGTGTATCCAGGCGACGCGGTTTGCCATGTCAACCTGAGACCATTCCAGAAGTCGCACGTTTGACTCTCTAAGCCCGGTGGCCAGGGCGAATGCCGTCATGCCGCGCAAATGCTCGGGCAATTGGGAAATCAGCCGGGTCGCTTGCTCCTGTGTCAGCCACGTCAACCGACCGCTGCCTTCCTTGAGTTTGCGGATAGGGGGAAGGGCGGCGATCCATCCCTCGCTCTTGGCGTGGTTGAGGACCACGGATAGGGCAGCCATTGTCCGATTGACCGTGGCAGGCTTTACCCCTTCGTCTAGCTTTTCATCGATCAGTGCGTCGATCACATCCTTGTTGATGTCGACCAGCGATTTATTTTTCAGGCGCTCGGAAATCCACTTCAGCCGGAGTTTGTTCGTTTCCAGGTCTTTTAGATGCTGATTGCGCTTTACCCAATGAATCACTGCTTCCTGCCAGATTACAGTGGGGCTGTCACCGAGTCTTTTTTGTCGCCAGTAATCTGACGCAACCTTGGCGGCGTATTCCTCCGCTTGCTCACGGACCTCGGTGCCAGTAGATCTTCTAATTCGCGATCCATCGATGCTAAAGTCGACCCACCAGATGGGCGAGTCGCCGCGTTTGTAGAAGCGCATTCTTGTTTCTTCCCGTATTGAGTGCGGAGCCAGTCTATTACATCAGTGTCAACCAGAACCCAGGCGCGGCCCACCTTAGTGGCTGGCAACCCATCTTCTCGGATGCGCTCGGAAACGCGCTCGGGCGTTGTGAACAACATTTCCGCAGCTTGCTCAATTGTCATGGTTCTCATCCCATCCCCCTCCCAATCTCAGCAGCGGCCATGACGATTGCGCGGCGGGTTGCGGCGGTTGGGTCATCTTCATGGTGTTTAACAGAAAAGACGCCTTCGGTACCCACGAAAACTATCGTGTCGCTGTATTTTGCGTTAACCCCTACGTTTAGTCTAAGCTCCACCATCAGCCGAAACGCATCGCCGTCTTTTTCAAGCGGGTTCCAGTATTCACTCCCAGTTACCTCCCAAAGCTTTTTAGACCAAATCCCATCGTGCCAACTCGCATCATCCAACCCCGCCGCCTTCGCAGCCAATTCAAGCAGTTCTCGGTCTGTCATTTTTGGTCCCCTTCCTCTTTCCGCTCAGTCCGCTCTCTAAGTTCTCGTCTGAATATGATTGGCGTAAGCACAAAGACAAATACTGCGGCGGCGACAAAGAAAAACAAGATGGCAAGTGCTATTTTCATTTCGCCTCCTTCGGCGCGGGCGGCAGTGGCATCCAGTGCGTGGGGGTTACAAGCCACACATTCGGCGGCTCATCTGCGTTTACTGGTGTTTCATACCATCCTGGGGCAGCGTCTTCCGGGTATTCCCAGTAGTCGTCTATTTCCTCTTGGCTGTAATAGCGCCCGCGCACAGTGCGCCAATTTCCTAAGTCGTTCCGGTATCCAAGTAACCTAGCAATGGTATCTTTTGGTGCCGTTTCGATCGGTTGCCATTTAGGAATCTGCTCGGCGAGTGCGTCGCGGTCGGCTTCCATAGCGGCATAGTCCCTGTAACAGACTGAACCGCCCCGTGGGGAGTGAACTCTGGAGATAACGTCGTCATATCGATCAACCATCACGCCCCCTGTTTATAGTGGTCCCGCGCATACGCCCAGGCAATTTGAAACGTGAACCAGTCTGTGTTTAAAGCCTTGTTACGCGAATCCATGAATGCTTCATAGCAAGCCTTGGCGTCGTCAGTACATTTGACGTGAACCGTAGTGCCGCCGCGCTTTCTTCCGAAGAGCCACTTCATGATTGCTCCGGTTTTTCTGGCAATGGCATCCAGTGCGTAACGTCGTTCCACTCCCACGCCTGCCCATCATCGTACGCATCGTCCCAATAATCGTACGATGAGAAAGTATCTTCAAATCCTGGCGTTTCTTTACACCTCACGCCTACTCGGATATCACGAAAATACAATACCAAGACGGGCTCATCTGGCGGCGGCAATTTGTCACTTACTTTTATCCAACCACTCATCACGCCTCCCTATCTTTTCTGACAAGTACTCCGTTTGTGTGGTCTTCTGCGAGTGGTACGCCGCCCCACATCACGACTTGGCATTTCGATCGAACAATTCTCAAGTAGAGAAATGCTGGTAGCATTAGCGTCCATTTACGCATCACGCCTCCTTCTTCGATTTGAGGGCTCGGATTTCCTCGGCTAGTTCAAGCAGCGTGCTGTAATACTCGTGCTTTTCATCCGCGTGCGGGCCTCGGCCAAACTCTAATGACCCAGTGTCCGGTTCGACGCTGCCGAACTCCTGAACATAACTATCGGCCTTTTTATCAAGATGCTTCGCCGCTTCCTCAAGCGCCGCATCCGCTCCAGTAGGAGCGTGACGGGCGGCGAGGGCATCCGCAGCGCGTATCAGTATTTCGGCCTCGTATCCAGGCGCGACCGTTGCCATACTGCGCAGGGAAGCGATGTCATCTTGAACATTGCTCATTACGAGCGGCTGCGCAGGGGCAGCGCTAAACTCCGAAAGCGTCTTCTGCATTGCGACTACCGGGCCATTAGCTAACATTTCCAAGTGATGGAACGCGATTGCTCGCTCAATATCATCGCGGCTTGTCACCGACTGCGCAGGGGTAGCGCTGACTACGGACAGGCCGCGAACCTCATATTCCCAATCATGGATTTGAGAGTTAGTTTCCAATTCCATCGCAGCATCTTGAGAACATTCTTCCCATTCCAACCAAGGATAATTTTTATCCCATGTCGGACGCATGCGTCTCTCCCATTTCACAACCGGATTCGCCTCGCTCGGCGGAGCGGTGTAGAGCGGCGTACCATCTTCCAACACTTGCAAGTCCATCAGCATCTTCGCATGTGCGTTTCCGCCGCTGGCTTTTACAACTGCGGGTTCAACCCTCTGCTGCTTGCATGATCGGCAATACCCCTCTCCACCAGGGTCTACTTTTGATCCCCCGCATGTTTCGCATAAGACCTTCGCCTCGCTCTGCGCGGGCGCGGAACTCGGTATGCGATATGGCGTAGAGATCGCATCTATCGCGACCTTCCTTGTAACCTGGGTTATACCGGTTTCCTCTGCCTCCAAGATCAAGGCCGCGATGATTTCTCGCAGTTTGTGTTCCCGCATAACATCGTTACTCATGACAATCCCCCTTGTTCGCGGCGGAGATAGCGAAGTCGATGGACACATTCCATTCCGATTCAGTCATGTTGCGGCGTCCTTTCCTGACGTCCTCTGGCACAGCGATTAACATTGCTTCAGAAAAATCAGCGTTATTAGATACGGATGCAATTCGCAAACCCCTGCATCGCTCCGCATCCGCTTTCAACGCTTCCGCCTGCGCTTCCCCAAGCTCAATCGCTTCGGCAGCATTCAAAACAGCAGCGCGGTCTTTGATCGGCAGCGCATCCAGACTGATCGCGCGCAGCGCTTCTGCTAGTTGTTTGTTGTTCATATCGACTCCATTACACTTTCGATGAAGACTTTCGCAGCTTCGGCGTTGATCGCGTTGCCTGCGGCGCGCAGTTGAGCCAAATGCTCGGTATCGCCATCAACCAAAAGGACAAGGCCGGGTTCACGCAGCCGGATGCGGCCGTCTGGGCAGATAACCCGTTCCATGTCAGCCCACGGCACGCGCCTGGGAGAGTCGCTACCGGCCTCTGCTTGTTGCCCGCTGAGTAGCAATGTGTACGATTGCTTGCATCTGTCACGGTTGGCGTCGGCCACCCAATACAATCTGTCTCGGAGGTGCGGCGCACCGACGCCCGCAGACGGGAACGGGATACACCCGAAGGCGTAACCCAGGCTTTCCACGTCAGCGTGTACAAGGTCGATCCAAGCGTCTGCGTCTTTGCTCGCAACCTGCTCTCCAAAGACAATTGCAGGACGGCACTCTTTGATGAGCTGGAAGAAGGCGGGCCATAGGTGCCGCTCGTCAGCAAACCCAGCGCCTTTGCCTGCCGCGCTGAAAGGCTGGCAGGGGCAACTTCCTGTCCAAACTGGTTGATCATCAGGCCATCCCGCTTGTCGCAGGGCGTAGGACCAGACGCCGATTCCAGCGAAGAAATGGCACTGCGTGAATCCTCGTAAGTCGTCTGGACTGACATCTTCAATGCTCCGTTCATCGACCATGCCAGGCGCAATGTGTCCTGCTTCGATAAGATTGCGCAACCATGCCGCAGCGTATGGGTCTATCTCGTTGTAGTAGGCGGCGCTCACGCGATGCCTTCCTTTTCTTTCTCGATGAGATTGTCCGCAACCCACTTGCGCATTTCCAATTGGAAACGATACTGGGTCATATTCGGGAATTTTTCTCGGTATGCGCGCTCAAACGCCTCCCGCTCATCCGCCACCGGCTTCGAATCCCCAATATCAAGCGCTTCCGCAGCATTCAAAACAGCAGCGCGGTCTTTGATCGGTAGTGCGTCGAGACTGATCGCGCGCAGTGCTTGTGCTAGTTGCTTGTTGTTCATTGCGCACCTTCCTCGTTACGTACCGCCGAAAGCAACGCCAACAACTTTGGGTAGAAGCGAAGCGCAGATCTGCCGTCCATTTCTGCTATCTCTTCTTTTGTGAACGTCGGCCATTTGCTGATTGGGTAACACTCGCACCCCGCTCGTAAATGGTCGTCTGTAATAGTGATCGTGTATGCAAGCCCCGAAATCACGATCGGAGTACGTGAGCACTTTTCCGAGACCCACGCGTCGCCGGAGACCCGCGCGTCGCCGGAGACCTGCGCGTCGCCGGAGACCCGCGCGTTGCGGTAGACCTGCGCGTTGCCGGAGACCTGCGCGTTGCCGGAGACCTGCGCGTCGCCGTAGACCTGCGCGTCGCCGTAGACCTGCGCGTCGCCGTAGACCTGCGCGTTGCCGTAGACCCGCGCGTTGCCGTAGACCCACGCGTTGCCGGAGACCTGCGCGTCGCCGTAGACCTGCGCGTCGCCGTAGACCTGCGCGTCGCCGGAGACCCGCGCGTTGCGGTAGACCTGCGCGTTGCCGGAGACCTGCGCGTCGCCGCAGACCCACGCGTTGTCGCAGACCCGCGCGTCGCCGTAGACCTGCGCGTTGTCGCAGACCTGCGCGTTGCCGGAGACCTGCGCGTCGCCGTAGACCTGCGCGTTGTCGCAGACCTGCGCGTTGCCGGAGACCTGCGCGTCGCCGGAGACCCACGCGTTGCCGGAGACCCACGCGTTGCCGTAGACCCACGCGTTGCCGTAGACCCGCGCGTTGCCGGAGACCTGCGCGTTGCCGTAGACCCACGCGTTGCCGTAGACCCACGCGTTGCCGGAGGCGTGCGCAAGGTTGGCTTCTTCCGCGATGTATCCGCCCAAGTCGCCAGGCTCGACTGGTGCCATACACGACAGCGCTGGAATCGCCACCAAAGCCCGAATGCGACGGACCACAATCCCAGGGGCGATAACCTTCTCGTCACCCTCAACAAATTCGTATTTCTTGCTCATGTTTTTCTCGGTTAGGCAGCGCTTGAAAGGTCTTCGCGACGGTCGCGATAGGCTTGGTTCAACTCTTCAAGGGCCGGTCCTTCCGGCAGTTCGCGCATGTCATCTGCGATCAGGTCTAGCACATCCAAATCCTTGCACTCGGCGATGCGCTTTTTGACGGTGTCGATGTCGAATGTGGGCGCATCAGGTGTCGGGTTGTTTTCCAGTGCAGGCGCATCTTGATCGTCGCTATCGTCGCCTGGAGTGGGAGTGACGTAATCGCCTTCAAGCACGTTATCTAGCGCTTGCGAATGTCCGCGTGCCGACAGGTCATCTAGGTCCGCCGCATGGGCCAGTTCGATGCTGACCGGCAGATATTTCACGAGACGGCGAAGCACGGTCTTGCGGCCCATCTCCGCGAAGTGCGCGCCCCACGGCGAATCCTCGGTCTTGCCAAAGCGCTTGGCGGTCTTCCATCCCTGCGAGTTATCGCGGATCTGAAGGATCTGATCCTTGCTCATGACCTCGAATGCATGGCCGCCGCCGACCAGCTTGGCCACCGCATAGAAGGCGACGATATCGCCGCGTTCACTCATGGCGGGCCGGTGTGTCAGCTTTTCGTCCAGACCGTAGGCATAGTCGAAGTCATCCTTCTCGCAAACCTCGTGCGCGGCGATGCTCACGATCTGACCGGACCGGCGCGCGAGGTCTACGAGGCCCTTGTAGCCAAGCACGATCTGCACTTCGGTGATGCCCTTTTTCCGGTTCTCGAACGGGATCAGGTATGCGTGCCCGAGTGGCGTGTTCGGTTCGAGCCCCAATTGCGAGCATTGCACGATGGCCCCCATCAGTGTTTCCACCTTGCATCCCATCAGCTTCGGCGTTGTGCGCAGCGCGCCGAGAGCGATCTTCAGCATCCGGTCCGGGCTGACGTGGCGCGGCAGGATAGCGGCCAGCATGCCCTTTTGCGATTCGAAGAACTGCTTCACGTTACCGATACCAGCATCTGCGGCGACCATTTGCGATGTCTGCTTTAGCATCGCCAGATTCGTTTTTTGCGGTTGTGCCACGATCATTCCTCGTCTATTTGCTTGAATGCCCAGGCGGGCAGGGTTTCGATGCTGATTCCGTCGCCGTATCCGGGCCACACGCCAGTTTCGATGCAGCGTTGATAGGTAGACAGGTCCCGCTTGTACAAATCCCGTCCTGCCGCGATTGATGCTTCGTCCAGCATTACGACGCTCGCGGCATATGGCCATTCGGTCTCGACGGCCAGGAACAGGAAGCCGCGCACCTCGGTTTGTGCCGCCGCCTCGTAGCCGTCGCTATAGAAGGCGGCTTGAACGTGGTAGCGCTTGCGCGCGATCTGGCGCTTGAACTCGGCGGGGCTTGCGTCGCTGTAGGTTTTGACGTCTAGCAGCACAGCGCTTTCGCTGTACGGATGCACCCAATCCGGCCTGCACCGGCACAGCGCGGCGGTGTCGGCGTCTTTCCAGAAAGCAGACACTTCCGGCCTCCCGGAATCGAGGACATCGCGCACGTCGCTGATACGACGCACGGACTCAGCTTGATGCATTGCGGTGGCGTGCTGCTCTGGCTTGATTCCTATCTGACCCGGACTTAGCGTTTCTTCAAATGCTTTCCATTCTTTTGTTGCGCGCGTGGTGACTTTTGGCCCGACGACATATCGCTTATCGAACTCGTGCGGCTCCAAAATCGCAGCGTGCGCAAGGCTGCCCTCCAACTGACCAGCCTTTGTCGCGCGCGGTAGCCGTGCCGGATCAAACGTCCAGGCGTAGAACTTCGCTGCGGACTGCGCGATCAGATCGAGTCCCGACTTCGATACCTCGGTCGTGCGCGAGTGATAATCCTCGATCGACATACTCGGGTCGATGTGCGGCATAAACGGCGCGCGATCCATTACAGAAATCCTCCGACAGAAAGTGCGTTCCACGCGGCCAGAGCCAGCAGCATCGCCACCGCACCCGCCACAAACGAGCCCCAGTGAATGCGGCGGCGCGGGGCAGTGCGCTCTATTTCGTAGTTGGGGGTCATAGTCAGTCCGTGTAAGCAATGAATTTGAATTTGCCGTTACCGAAGTACGCGAACCGTCCGCCAAAAGTCCCATCGACAACCTTGCGTATATCTTCGAGGGTCGTACCTTCGGGATAGACGCCCTCCTTGATCATCGAAAAACTGCTGTGCGCGTAATTGCGCCAGTTGATTCGAGTCGGATCAAGCGGTCGAAGCTCTGGCCATACATACGGCTGGGCAGCAGCTTTCGGCATCGGTTCGACGGGCTCATCCACTTCATCCCAGTCACATTCCGGGCAGAAGTTTCGCGGCGCAGTGCACGCGCCGCATGGTGCAGATAGATGACAAGAACAGTTTTCTGCAGAACGGGTTTCGATTCTTCCTGCGCAGCGATCACGTCCGCATACGTCGCCTTCTTCAAATCCGAAGTCTTTCATACAGCCTCCATTGCTTGGCTTTTCGGGGTTTTGACACGCTTCGCAGCAGGGCGACCAAACTCACGCCGGACAGCAGCGCAATGCTTCGAGCAAGACTTACCCCAGCCGCGCTTCAGATCTGCCTCGCGCGCCTCGTAATGGCGCCCGCAGTGGCAGCGCATAGTGGCTGTGGTGCCGCGTTTGGGTTCTGGTGGTACGCCCGGTGCAGTTGCCCTTACGATCGTCGAACGCCCATGCAATTCCCGCTCAAATACGTCGGCCCATTCACTCCACCGATCAGCATCGCCTGTAAAGTTCGCGCACTCAGCCTTGCTTTTGCAAAGTCGGATGACATTGCGGAGATGTCGAACGGTCATATCTGCGATCTTGATCTGCTCACCGCTTGCCATTTCCCAATAGCCATCTGGGACATCGGTAAGTGGGTCATACAAGACCTCCCAGCCGCCGCAGGAATCGCTACCTTGACCCATCGCAAACCTCACATTGGTTCCCGCACTGATCGCAAATCGCAGAATCAACCGCTTGACCTATGTCGGCGTTTGTTATGCTGCTTCGCACGGCATCGAAAATTGCTCGGTAGCTATCACTCATCAAATCTCTCCACACAAGCGGCTCCGCAAACGACGCACTCTGCGTCAACGATCGGACCGCACACTGTT
>NZ_LAQU01000069.1 GCF_000970345.1 Robbsia andropogonis
GTCGCGTAGGCTTTTTTTGCGCTATCGCGCCGTAACAATCACGTCGACGAACGACACACTTCCAGGTTTTCGGTATGTGCGCCATCGGCGGCGCAGATCCCGAGCCCCGCGCTGCCGTACACTCCGGTCTTAGATTTCGATCTTCGTACCCAGTTCGACGACGCGATTCGCCGGAATGCTGAAAAAGTCGGTGGGTTTGGCCGCATTCTGATGCATCCACGCGAATACGCGCTCACGCCATAACGACATGCCTGGCAGTTGCGTGGGAACCACCGTCTCGCGTGCCAGGAAAAACGACGTATCCATCAATTCGAACGTCATTTCATGTTCGCGCTCAAGATACTTGAGCACCCGGTCGACATCCGGCGTTTCATTGAAGCCGTAAACTGCCTTGACCAGGAACAGCCCACCGTCGAAAGGCCTGAGGAAATAGCGCTTGTCTTCTTCGATATACGGAACGTCCCGGGTCAGGAACGTCATGAAGATCGTCCGCTCGTGCAGGATCTTGTTGTGCTTGAGATTGTGCAGCAGGCTCACCGGCACCAGTGTCTCACTACCGGTGAGGTAAATCGCGGTGCCCGAGACGCGATGCGGTGGGTGGGCAAGTAGCCCTTTCAGGAAGGGTTGCAGCGGTATACCATCCGCGGCGGTTCGGTCCTTTACAATCTGGCGCCCCTTTGACCAGGTCGTCAACAGGAAGAACAGCAGCACGCCAACGCCCAGGGGCAACCAACCACCCTCCTCGATCTTAATGACATTTGCACCAAAAAAGGCGAGATCAACGATCATGAACAGCGCGACAATGGGAATCACCAGCCGCTTGCGCCACTTCCAGACGCGCAACATCACCACCCCCACCAGCATCGTCGTGATCACCATCGTTGTCACCACGGCAATGCCGTAGGCAGCGGCCAAGTTGTCCGAACTACGGAAGCCAAGCACGATGCAAACAACGATGAAGTATAGCGACCAGTTCACGACCGGAATATAGATCTGACCGATTTCCCTGTCGGACGTATGCTGGATCTTCATCCGCGGCACATAGCCAAGCTGGATTGCCTGCGATGTCAGCGAGAAAGCACCCGAGATAACGGCCTGGGAGGCAATGACCGCTGCCGCCGTCGCAAGGATCACGAGTGGCAATGTCGCCCAATCAGGCGCCATCAGAAAGAAAGGGTTGCTACGCGCTTCCGGTGACGCCATCAACAGCGCGCCCTGACCAAAATAGTTCAGCATCAGTGACGGCATCACGATACCGTACCAGCCGATACGGATAGGACGCGCGCCGAAATGGCCCATGTCTGCATATAGTGCTTCCGCCCCGGTCAGTACCAGGAAGACCGAGCCCAGCACCACATACGCCTGCAAGGCATGCAATGAAATAAACCGGACCGCATGAACCGGATTGATCGCTTCCAGAATAATAGGCTTCTGGACAATGTGATAAAGCCCCAGGGCCGCGAGCGCCAGGAACCATAGCAGCATGACCGGGCCGAACAGCTTGCCCACCACCTCGGTGCCGCGCTTTTGCAAGAAAAACAGAATGGTGACGATCACGAGCACGATCGGCACCACGTAATGCCCGAGTTTCGGCGCGGCCACCTCCAACCCCTCCACCGCCGACAGTACGGACATCGCGGGGGTGATCACCGCATCACCATAGAACATGCAGGCGCCGAAGAGGCCCAACATGATCAGGACCGTGGCAAACCGAGTGCCCTTGCGCACGTTGCGCAGGGACAGCACCATCAGCGCCAACGCACCGCCTTCGCCGTTATTGTCGGCACGCATCACGAAGAGCACGTATTTGACCGCCACGACAAGCGCGATCGCCCAGAACAGCAGGGACACCACGCCGAGAATGGCGCCATCCGTGAATTGAATGCCGTGTTCCTCGCTGAACGCTTCTTTCATCGCGTACAGCGGGCTGGTGCCGATATCGCCGAAAACAATACCGATGGCCGCGGTCACGAGTGCCGACATGCCCTGCTTGCGCGCGTGCGATGTGTAGTTGGTAGCCAAGTTCAGTTGTCGTTATGCGACTCATCCGATACGTCGGACTGGCGCGGAAGGCCACGTTGGATCCATGCGGCGAGATTTTGCGGCCGCAACGTGTCCCATTCCTCGAACGGCTGGTGAATCCACGGATTCGTCGGCAGATGACTTACATGATAATCAGGCCGCGTCACCGAGCATGCCTTGTACCATAGCACCGCCGAGCGCACTTCGGTGATGTCGGGAAACCGTTCGGCCAAATGGCCTTGTACGCGCGCCAGCGTGATACCGGAGTCGACAAGGTCGTCGACCAGCAGCACGTTGCCCCGTAGTGGCCCCCGCGTCATGGTGATGTATTGGGCAATATCGAGCTGGCCCTGAATCGTGCCCGCGGCTTCGCGATAGGAACTGGTCGACAGGATCGCCAACGGCAAGTCGTAAATCCGCGACAATTGGTCACCCACGCGCAAACCGCCGCGGGCGAGACATAAAATGAAATCGAACCGCCAGGCGGACTCGTGGATCTGGAGCGCCAAGCGCTCAACAAGACGATGGTATTCGTCCCAACTGATCCAAAGATGTTGATCGTCGCTTTTGGGAAGACTCACTGCATTACGCTCAAGAAGACACGTTTCTCGGGAGCGGGTGCCGCGCACGGCAAGACGGTTCAAAAGGTGCGATGCGCCGCGTCACCCGCTACGTGCACCGCCGTCCCGGGCGCACGGGGCGCCCGTCCGCCAGTCACATTTACACTTTGAACGGGTGTTCCAGCAAGATCGTTTCATCACGATCCGGACCCGTGGATACCATGTGGATGGGCGTTCCGGCCAATGCCTGCACCCGTGACAAGTAATCTTGTGCTTGCTTGGGCAACTTGTCCCACTGCGTGATACCGATCGTGCTCGACTTCCATCCGGGGAAGGTTTCGTACACAGGCTCACAGGCCTTGACCGCCGCCGCGCCCGTAGGCAGCAAATCGACCGTCTGGCCATCCACCGTATAGCCGGTACACAGCTTGACCTCGTCCAAACTGTCCAGCACGTCCAGTTTCGTGATGCAGAGGCCCGAGATACCGTTGATCTGAATCGACCGCTTCAATGCAGCCACATCCATCCAACCTGTACGGCGCGGACGGCCCGTGACCGAACCGAATTCCTTGCCGATTTTCGCCAGATCGATCCCGACCGGGTCCTGTGCCTCGGGATTATCCGCGTCGTACAGTTCACTTGGGAACGGCCCGCTGCCTACACGCGTGCAGTATGCCTTGGTGATGCCCAGCACATAATGCAGGCGGTGCGGACCGACACCCGCGCCTGCGGCAGCCGCGCCAGCAACACAATTGCTGCTCGTGACAAAGGGATAGGTCCCATGATCGACGTCGAGCAGCGTGCCCTGCGCCCCTTCGAACAGCAGACTGCCGCCGTCGGCATTGACCGCCGCCAGCTTCGCCGACACATCCGCGCACATCGGCCCCAGATCCTTCGCGAAACCAAGCATCCTGGCCAGGGTTTCGTCAAAGTCGATCGCTTCCGCACCCAGATACTGTGTCAGCTGGAAGTTATGGTAATCCAGGATTTCCTTCAGACGCTCCGCGAAGCGGGCCGGATCGAACAGGTCCTGCACGCGCAGACCGCGTCGTGCGACCTTGTCTTCGTACGCCGGGCCGATGCCGCGACCGGTAGTGCCGATCTTGTCGTTCCCACGCTTCTTCTCGCGCGCCTGGTCTATCGCGACATGCGAAGGCAGCAGCAAGGTACATGCGTGGGAAATAAACAGGCGATCACGCACATGCAGGCCGGCCGCTTCCAACTCCCCGATTTCCTTGAACAGCGCCTCAGGAGACAGCACGACGCCATTACCGATATAGCAAGCCGTTCCATCGCGCATGATGCCCGAAGGGATCAATCGCAAAATGGTCTTCTTGCCGCCGATAATCAGCGTGTGACCTGCGTTATGACCGCCTTGGAAGCGGACAACACCTTGCGCGTGATCGGTCAGCCAATCGACGATCTTGCCTTTGCCTTCGTCACCCCACTGCGTGCCGACGACAACGACATTTCGTCCCTGGTTCGATGCAATACCGGACATGTTGAGTTCGAGCCTGATTAAAAACGTATTCTACCCGCGTTGCGCGGTGATATTCGGAAATTAGCGTGTTTGGCGTGACACCAACACCCATTGGTCGTTTTGCGAAACGAGCTCACGCTCGCATGCGAATTCGTCCAGATCGTGTGCATGTCCCGGCAGTGACTGAATCACCACCTCGCCTGCGTCCCGCAACGCGGCGATCGCCGCACGCAAGGTAGCGTCCTGCGTCCACGGCGCGTAGATCGCCGAGGAACGGGCTTCCACCGGAGAAATCCGGGCCAACTCGCGCAGATCCATCGAAAATCCAATCGCGGGCCGGTCACGGCCGAATAAACGACCAATCCGGTCATATCGCCCGCCCCGCGCGATCGCATTCGGCACGCCATCGACGTAGGCCGAGAAAATCACACCAGTATGGTACTGGTAAGTCCCACCCAAATCACCGAGATCGAACTGCACAGGACTGACACCCACCCCGGCCGAAGACAAGGCAGCATCGGCGGCATCTGCCAGTTGCGTCAGATCGCCTAGCGCACGCTGGATTTCCGGAAGGGCCGGCAGACGCGCGCGCGCGCGATCGAGCACATCGCGACCGCCATACAACGTTGGCAACGCACGCAGCGCATCGCGTAGCGGCGTGTCCAACGATTGCGTCAATGCCTGCAATGCAGGTACGTCCTTCGCCGCAAGCGCTCCGGAAATCGCGTAGGCATGCGCGGCCGCCTGCGGCGACGACGCCAGCAATGCGGTGGCAATGGCCGCATGGCCGAGATCCAGTCGTACACCCTGCAATCCCACGCGCGCCGTACAATCGATCAGCAATTGCTGGATTTCGATATCCGCTTCGATGCCGGCATGACCATACAATTCAGCGCCAATCTGATAAGGCTCGCGTGTCGCGTGCAAGCCACGCGGACGCGTTTCCAGCACCGGGCCCGCATAGCAGAGTCGCGTCACGCCGGCACGATTGAGCAAGTGCGCATCGATGCGCGATACCTGGGGCGTAATGTCGGCGCGCACACCCATCGTGCGCCCGGACAATTGATCGACCAATTTGAAGGTACGCAGCGCCAGATCGTCGCCGGCCCCTGCCAGCAGGGACTCCAGATACTCCAGCAGCGGCGGCATCACCATCTCGTAGCCGTATGCGCGGAACCGATCCAGCAGCAGTCGCCGCAGATTTTCACTTTTACGCGCTTCCGACGGCAGGACGTCGGCAATGCTTTCGGGCAGGAGCCAAATCGACACGGTCGATATCCTCTCAATCCAATGCCAGATGTGGCGTGTAAACAATAAGACGACAAAAGTCGACACAGCGGCCTTGATGGCCGCTCTGTCGGCAAACAGGTCGCAATTCTACGCAAAAGTACGCCGGAGGGTAAGGCTTAGCGCGCGCCGGCGCGTTTGGCCGGTGCCGATGCACCCGGCGGCGTGCCGCCGTCGGGCGAGCGCAGGTACTGGAAGAACGCGCTGTTCGGATCGGCGACGATCACATCACCCTTGTTGCGGAACGCTGCCCGATACGCGTCCAGGCTCTTGTAGAAAGCATAGAACGCCGGGTCCTTGCCGAACGCCTGTGCATAGATCGCCGAAGCCTGCGCGTCGGCGTCCCCCATGATCGCCTGCGTCTTCTCATAGGCTTCGGACAGCACGACCTCGCGTTGACGGTCCGCATCGGCACGAATTTGCTCCGCTTCGGCTGCACCAGTTGAACGCAGGTTATTCGCGACCTGCTTGCGCTCCGCCTCCATCCGACGGTAAACCGAGTCGCTGATCGCCGCAAGCAGGTCGACGCGCTTCAGGCGCACATCCAATACTTGGATACCAATGCTGGCCGCTTCTCGCTCAACCTTGGTACGTACCGCCTGCATGACGACCTCGCGCTCGTTCGAGACGACTTCAGTCACTGTCCGCTTGGCGAACTCCTCGTTCAACGCTGCACGGATAATCGCCTTCAGACGATCCTCCGCGGCACCGCTGTCGCTCTTGAACGAAATGTAATACTTCAACGGATCCGCAACGCGATACTTGACGAACAAGTCGACCAACAGGTTTTTCTTCTCCGACGTGATGTAACGGTCTGGCTCGGCGTTGTCGATCGTCTGAATTCGCTTGTCAATCGTAACCACGTGCTGGAACGGCGGAGGAAGCTTGAAATACAGCCCCGGTTCGGAAATCTGGCGCTTGACGGCACCCAGCGCGAAGACGATTGCAAAGCGACGCTGATCAACGACAAACATCATCGACGATGCCAGCGACAACACAACGGCCAACGCGACGATCGCGGTAATGATTCGATTCATGGTTGGCGTTCCTTATTGGCCTGACGCACTGGGCAGGTCCTGCAGCGATTCGCTGCGGTCCCGGCTGCGGAAGATCGTGCGGGAGCGCAGCGGATCACTGCCGTCATCTTGGACGTTATCCCGCTGCCGCGTTGCCATCGACGACATCGTCGCGCCACCCGACAGCCCGCTCCCGAGGCTGATCGGCGCGCCGTCCAGCGACGAAGCGTCGCCGGGTGTCGCATCGTGTCCCGCGCCGTTGTCGGTACCATTCGAAGCGCCGCTTCGCGCAGCACGGCCGCTCCCGGTGTCGCTGTTATTGTTCAACAACTTATCCAATGGCAGATAAAGCAGGTTGTTATTGTTCCGGCCGTCGATCAGCACCTTCGAGGCACGACTATAGATCTGCTGCATCGTATCCAGATACATCCGCTCGCGCGTCACCGTCGGCGCCTTTGCATACTGCGCCTGAATGGCATCAAAACGCTGCGCGTCACCGGTGGCCTGCGCCACGACCTTTGCCTTATAACCCTCGGCCTCCTCGACCATTCGCGCCGCGGTACCCCGAGCACGAGGAATCACGTTATTGGCATAGGCCTGCGCTTCATTCTTCTGCCGCTCCCGGTCCTGGCCCGCCTTTACCGCGTCATCGAACGCCGCCTGCACTTGCTGCGGCGGTTGCACGTTCTGCATTGTCACGCTCGTCACCAGAATGCCGTCGCGGTAGGAGTCCAGAATTTTTGTATCGTCTGCGTTAGTTCCAGGGCCACCTGCTCACGCCCCTCGTACAGGACGAAATCCATCTTGCTCTTGCCGACGATCTCCCGAACCGCTGTTTCGGCGGCCTGGGCGACATTCGCCTCGGCGTCGGCATTGTTGAAGAGGAAATCGGCTGCGTCCTTGATCCGGTACTGGACAGCGAACCGCACATCAATGATGTTTTCATCAGCGGTCAGCATCGACGAATCCTTGGAATTCGTCTGCGCGATCGTGCCGCTACGACCGATGTCGATCGAGCGCACCTGCCACATGTTGACCGTTTCGTTCGACTCGAACGGCCAGGGCATCCGCCATTGCACACCAGCCGGCACGGTACGCACGTACTTGCCGAAGCGCAGCACGACACCCGCCTGCCCTTCCTGCACCACATACAAGCCACTGCCGAGCCAGATCACCACGACGGCACACAACACGGCGATTACACCAATCGACCCCCCTCGGCCCGCGCCGGGAAAACGCGGACCGCCGCGTCGTGGACCGCGATTGTCCTTCCCGCCACCATTGTTATTGTCACCGCCGCCACCGAACCAGCGTTGCAATCGCGAATTGAATTCGCGCCACAGATCGTCGAGGTCCGGGGGGCCTTGCTTGTCGCCGGCACCCATTGGCCGATCGCGTTGACTGCGCTCGCCACGCTGCGGCACGCCAGGCGGCGTTGTGGGGGGACCTTCGCGACGACCATCGTCTGGACGACCGTCATTGCCGGCGTCGTCCTTGTTGCCCGAATCCCCGGAAGCGCGCCGGTCATCACTGCCTGGTGCATTCCCCGGGACGCCGCGCGTCTCGCTATCGGGGCCGTTGGAACCGTTCGAAGTCGGCTCACCGTCACCGGTGCCTTCACGGGATTCACCCCGCCCCCAGCGCTGATCGTTCAACGAAAAAATCGCAGTCATCCGCTGCCTAGTACTGCTGTAGTTTTGATCATTCACCATGAAGCAGCCGGTTAGTACGCTGTGAGGCGACGCTATGAAGCGACGCGGTAACGCCACGCGATCAGGCAATGCGCTAAGGTGGCACGAATGAGACCTCGTCGGGCCTCGTGGCGTTGTCGTGGAATGCGCCGGCATTAAGCAGGACGGGCGGGCGGCAGCCATTGCCCCCGCCAGCGTTACCTCTACCGCACACCGGCACATGACGTATCGCTACGCCGCATGGCCATCGGACGCATCGTCGACCTCGGTCGGCGATGCTGCGTCGCCGCCAGAGATCGCTGTACCGGCAGGCCCGGCATTCGAAGCGTCCGCTACCGCCCCGTCGCTCGCCTTCCGCTTTCGATCCCATTCCGTGCCCTGACGCGACGCGGGCTCTGA
>NZ_LAQU01000070.1 GCF_000970345.1 Robbsia andropogonis
ATATACGCGGGGGACGCGACGTCGAGAGATGGGCTTGGGGCCGCTTTCCTTGGTTTCGCTAGCGGAGGCCAGGGCGCTTGCTTTGGAGTGCCGGAAGCTTCATCTCAGCGGGGCTGATCCGATCGAGGTCCGTAGACAAAAACTAGCTGCAGTCCATCCCAGCTCCGCGATCCCGACCTTCTCCGAGTGCTGTACGGCTTATATTGACGCAGCAAAGAGTGGTTGGAAGAGCGAGAAACAGGCTGCGATCTGGGCTGCATCGCTAGAAAAGTATGCGTCCAAGTATTTTGATCAAAGTCCGATTACGGAAGTAAGCACCGCTTTGGTTCATCAGGCACTATCGGCGATCTGGACGAAGATTCCTGAGACTGCGAACCGGGTAAGAGGACGCATTGAGGCTGTTATCGACCGGGATAGTACGAAAAACAATCGACGACGCGAAAATCCCGCGCGGTGGAAAGGGCATTTGGACAACCTCCTGCCATGTCGTAGCAAAGTCCAGAAGGTTCAGCATCATCCCGCGCTTCCAATCGAAAAGCTGGAAGAATTTTTCATAGCGCTGCGGAAAAGAACGGCTGTATCCCGGCTAGCTCTCGAATTTACGATTTTGACGGCAGCGCGGACTAATGAGGTCATCGGAGCGAAATTGTCGGAATTCCATCTTGCTGAGGGAATATGGACAGTTCCCGGAGATCGAATGAAATCAGGGCGTCAACATCGCGTCCCATTATGTGCCCGAGCCGTTGAGATCGTATGTGCTTTGGCGAATTCCAAAAACGTCTTTATCTTTAAGGGAAAAGACGCGGCCTCACCGCTCTCGAATATGGCGATGTTGAAACTGCTGCAAGTAGATCTTGGTCAAAAAGGAATAACTGTTCACGGATTTAGATCTACCTTCCGTGATTGGATCGGCGAATCAACCACGCACTCAAATGAGGTTGCGGAAGCGGCGCTGGCGCATATCATCGGTGACAAGGCGGAAGCAGCATATCGGCGTGGAGATATGTTTACACGGCGGCGAACAATGATGGTGGATTGGGCAATACGGTGTGGAGTTGGAACGTCGACAGAAACTTATAGCGACTCTATTATTTCACGTAAATGAGGACCGCGATTGCCAGTGTAAGTTCTCGCGTGCCAGATCTCGATCTGGAGCCGAATGTCAATGTATATCCAAATTTTAAAGCATTTTTCATGCAACGGAATAATGAAGATCCCGCAAATTTTTGCTTTTAATTTAATCATATATTAAAAATATCATTTCGGTTCGGATAACGAAAATTTCCGAGTGTATTCTAAGATAGTATCGAAATTACTGTTGTCACCGATCGCCTTCGCAGTCAAACAAAACGCAACTAACCCTCGATATACGTAATTCCAGATGTCATCTTTATGATCTTGCCAAAGCCGAGAGGTACGTAGTCCGTTCATTCGAAATTGGCAGGTGCGGCCACAATACATTTCCATTAGGAATGGAGATGCCCCGTGAATGTAGCCAGAGGTGGTTTTGTGTATAGCTTGCATTGCTGCGATTGCGGTGCTGGGGTCTCCACCCAACGTCGGGCTATTTGCGATAAATGCTGCGATTTTTTGTCGCGGGACATTTCCCCGCTTATTACGGGTCTGGGCGGGCCGATCAGGATCTTCGTTTTCCTCTTGATAAAACGTGCTCAAAAAGCGCTTATGAAGGTCGGTTTCACCATGGATAAGACCTAAGGCTAAGAAGGTAACATCGACCTCAGCTTCATCGACTATGCGGCATAATGACGCTTGCTCCTGAATAAATCCGTTTGAGAGTAATAAGTGCGCGGCGCGAAGAGTGCTAACAATCCGAGCCAATTTCTGAAGTATTGCGTGAAAAGCATCTTGTTCTGTGTAACGATAACCATGCATCTCCACAAACAACGGCTTCGGTTTCCGTTGAGTGAGTTGTTGGACAATATTTTCCATATAATCGAAAGCATCGTCATAAATTGATTTTATATGCATTGGATGAATATTAAATAAAATTAATTAATGTGCGTAATTCTGCAATATTAAAAATTATTTTTAATATTTTTAGATGAAGATTATTTCAATTTTTAGATATTTTTCTTATCTTAGTATTTTCGACGTTTTCGGGCTGTCTTTTTTCCGCAAAAACATACTTTTTAACCAAAAATTGCAATGGGTAAGTAAAATAAAATAATTAATATGCATATAAAAGTAACGCACTTCCTTTTACTATGCGAAATGCGGGTTCACCCTTCTTTACTCTTTTCCATTCCGATTTTAATACAAATTTTGCAGAGTCTAACAGCTCCTGTGTAATACGTCGTTCCTCGCGTTGGCGTGTTAAGACTGAGTCAAAAGCTTTATCGCTACTTTCGATGGAGTAAGTGTTAATAATTTTTGTCTAAATCCGGTAATTTGTTCAATTAATTTTTCATGTTCTTTCGAGTTGAGCCTAAGAATAATTCTGTGTTCGACCGCTTGTAATTCCTGGATGAGTTCAAAGTTATCGTCTAAGAATTTCGCTTGAGCTGTCGGATCATTAGATTTTCTTGCGTAAAGAGTCACAATTTCCGTGGCCCCGGAAATATATTGCGAAATATCCTTGCGCAACTCATCAATCCAAGATTGTCGAAACTCTGAAGTTTTTTGCTCTTTAGTAAGAACAGTGGAAATGAACACCACAAGTCCCGCGATAGCAGCTGCAACAATGGAACCTATCGCTGCATCAGGTAACTGCATTTATGCACCTCAGAATGAGTCAGCCTATTTACGAATGATTCGCTTGGATTGCTAGAAAATACATATCGCCCGCATGCGGATCGAATGCACCATACTCTAGAATAGGGCAAGCCACGATTGAAAAATGTGGTGGGCTACGTTTTTTAAGATAGCCTTTTAAGCTGGAAAAACCACGGTCAGTATGTATGTAAAGTTTAAACTCTTTTTTTGAGGCTAAATTGAATGCTACCGCTTTTGATAATCCGTTTGTGCCAGAGTCGAGTCCGCGAAGAGTAATCGGAATTTCGACGGCATCTCCTAGGCTTCGTGCGGATACAATATTATGAAAAGCCCTTGCTATTTTGTCGTCAAAAGTATATTTAGCCGACTTATTTTTGGAAAATAAATCTATTTCTACGTAACTGCCATCGTTATCACGAGCGCGAATAGCCGATGCGATCTGATCGAATTCCTTTACTATCGATCTGTCGCCGTAAGCACGTGTTTGTTTTACGTCAGGATTTTGAACAAAATCTGCATAAGGTGTTGGTTGTTGCGCTCCGGCTATGAAGGCTTTTCTACGTAACTCGGCTTGATCCTTTAGCTTCTCATCATCAGGGGGAAGCACTGTGTTTGCTAAGGCATACGCTGGCTCAACGGCCGTGTCAATTCGTTTAATTATCGCGTCACTTGCGGGGTTGCTCCCTATGAGGTCAGCTATAAAACCGCCATCTCGTGTCTGATCTAGCATGAACTCCGTCGGTTCGTAGTCTTCATCACGGAGTCGCGCATTCTTTCATACATTACCGTACTTGACATCGAGATGTGCTCTATCTATCGCTGTTTGTAAATGACTGAGCGTTTTGCTAAATGCACGTAACTGTACGGAATGATGTTTGGTGATTGGTCCGTCGAAATGTATTGATATTGTATTTTTAGACATATTTCTACGATAGCTTTAGAGATTGCTACTCGGAAGGGCGGAAGTTAAAGAGTATAGCAGTATTTGTGACTGCAATATAATTGACAATGAGAAGGAATGGTGCAAAGTTGAAGGTGAACTTATTCGAATCGAATTCCGCAAAAAATAGGTAGCTACTTCACCGGATGACGTTGCTTTTCTGAGTGCGATCAAGACGTTCTCACTGGAAAGGTCGAACATCGATTTGTGCCATTTACTGCCTGATTCACTGATTCTTGTTGTTTGTGGTGACCTTCGACTGTAGCAACGGAGCATCGCATGCAGCGTACCTTCTAAATCTGACGAGATGCTGAGTCGGGTAAGCTTTACAAACGACTATCAATAAGGATATGCAATCTTAACCAGAGCTAGCTGTTTAATTTGGATGCTGCATCTATTTGGCGATTCTGATGATTGACAGTATAGTATGTCAGTACGTAAAACTCGCAAACGTCTGATTTGGTCGTCAAAAAAGGCAAATTTGGTTTCGATCTAAAATTTGATGGCCTGTCATGCAATGTACTTGCAAGTCACGAAACGATACTATACCGACGCGAAATGTCAAAATTTACGTTTGATCCGTACGCCTCGATTGGACTGACAGAAAATCCTTTTGGTGTGCACGCTCTCAGCCCAGATGAGCGGGGACGACGTCTTCTAGTCGGGCGTAATGAAGAGGTCCTTTCGGTTGCACAACGTCTTCATAAGCACGGCAAAATAACTTGTTTAGATGGCCATGTTGGTGTTGGAAAAACTAGTTTGGTTAATGTGGCCGCCTTCGAGTGTTTCCAGGCATACTTGAAGGCAGAAACCCCGCAGCTCATCATTCCATCCGTTGTTTCCTTTCAGCTGAAAAAGGAAGCCGGCGTTGATCAGTTTTGCGCCGAAGTTTTTCAGGGGGTTGCCCGAACGCTTATCCAATATCGTGACTATCTGAAGGACTTCGACACTAAAGGACTTAACCTACCTCACCTGAATGCTTGGCTTAACTCACCAATCGTCCAGCATTTTAATAGTAGCGGTGATTTGACCGCAGGTCTGGGGGTCCCCGGCATAGCGTCGGTCGCAGTGAGGGGCGGTCACAGTTCTTCTGGTCAAGTAAATCAGTCAGTAGGTTTTGCTCAAGGTGGTTTTGAAGCGGTCGTTAAAGCGTGGCTGAATGAAATTTTTGCAGTCCAAGGAAACGGCGGTGTTGTCTGCATCATTGATAATATCGAGCTTCTGGAAACGGGGGTGTCTGCACGAAGAACGCTGGAGGCCTTGCGAGACAAGCTATTCAACGTGAATGGGCTGCGATGGGTGTTCTGCGGAGCGAATGGAGTGATTCATAGTCTTGCTGCGTCACCACGTCTTACTGCGTTTCTTAATGCGCCTGTCATTGACGTCAGAAATGTGCATCCGTCTACCATTGACGCTCTAGTAAAGGCGCGACTTCAGGAGTTCTCTACTGACCCGGATAAAGCGGAAGACGAACTGCCAATATCACTAGACGACATCAAGTACCTCTATCGTCTCGTCAACTACAATTTACGTGATCTGCTAGGGTTGGCTGACGAGTTTTGCGAGTTTTGCATGCAAAATGGAAAACCAGTCCGAGTAAAAGAAAAGAAGCAAGAAAAATTCGAACGATGGCTTGATAAAGCGACGACTGAACGTTACCAAGCGTTATCCAGTCGTGTCTCGCAAAATGCTTGGGCAGTTCTAGATGTTGCGATGAGCGCCATGTTTAAAGGTACTTTCGGTGCGGCAGATTATTCATCCTTCAATCAAAACAGCACGATTCCGTTCGAGAGGAGCACTTTTGGAAGGTGGTTACGCGAGCTTGTGAGACTTGGACTTCTGACGAAGTCGCTTGATGACGACCAAGGTGAAGACGACGATGGCTTCAATCGAGACGTTTTCTCCGTCACGGCAAAAGGTGCGCTTGTGCAATATGCAAGACTTAAAAAGCGTGAGAACTATTCTGTTGCTCCAGCAGGAGAGTGGATGAAGCGCGTACACTACTGACGGCGTCTTTGAACTGGCATTTTTTAGCATCCTGATAAAACGTTTCGAGTGCTATAAAGTGCCAGATGAGGAGTATCTTCTGACGACTTGAGCAGCTACATTCTGCTTTAAATCATTTCGTCGGTCTAGAATGCTGGGTTAGAGAAGTCGAGCGAGCCCGCTTCGATCAATTAGAAAAATTTTTCCCGGTTCTGGCATTTTCGGGCTCTGTTTGTGCCTCCGCGCAGTGCACATCTCCTGTAACGAGCCAGCAAATATACTGCGGCCAATGCTCCCCCAGCGCACAAATCATCTCATCGTTCAGCCGCTGCACCCCCAAATAAGCACTACGCCATCTCTGCCGCGAAATCCCCGTAATCGCCTCCAAATCGCGCCAAGGTCTTCTCCTATCGGCCACATGGTCTATTAGCCTAACGAATCTTTCGTGCATTTCCGACTTCATAGTATTGAGTATCCTAGTCACAAGTGTTTAAATTAAACACGCCTTGGAAGTAATTTAGGTATGCAGGATAAAAGTCCATCTGGATTTTCAATCTCAATTCACACACGGAACATCATGGAAAACAATCATCTTCCCTCCGCTGCCGACCTTGGCTCCTGCGCGATCCTTTCTGTCGGCTCCTCGCTCAAGGATGGAAAGCGAATTAGCTCTCTCACCATTGAAGGAGGGTTGTTAGATTTTGCTGATCTAGAGCCCGGCAATTTGGTTATCGCCTGGGCTTCACACGGATCGTTATTCATCGATCGGCTATCAAACGGTATCGATCAACAAATGTAAACGCTCTAGCCAATCGGAATACTGTTTACTCAACGCAAATCCTGTAATCATGTAGTTACAACACACGCAGCAGAAACGCAAGTCTGCATCGTGGTTTTCGGTCTGAAATAGACTCATTAATCGAATCTAAATATATAGGAATCCAAACTATGGCAACGAGACAAAAGCTGCAAATCGTCGGCATCACCGAACGCACCGGCGTTTCTGCAAAAACCGGGAAGCCCTATTGCATGCGGACTGCGCAATGCATTCTCCATCAAGAAAAGCCGGAAGGCACCCAGTTGGTGGTCGGCACTATTTTGCTACCAAACGAAGTCAAAGGGGCTGCGGTTGGCGAATTCTTGGCCGACTTTGAGTTTATGCAGTCGAGAGACGGCGCACTGGTGCCGACGATTGTGGAACTTCATCCATACGGCAGTAGCACGCAGAAACCGACAGCAAAGGCGGGGCAAGGGCTCGCTGCAACGGCCTGACAGCGGCAATGAGCGCTGATAACGGCCACCAATCGGTCTCGCTCTCCTGCCGCCCAGCACTTCATAACGAAGGCATAACGGACGCGGACCGTCAGCTTTGCCCGTCGGTTGATCGACAACCGATGAAACTACAGACATCCACGTCTCGACAGGTCGTGAATGAGACGGTCAGCGCCGAACCACTCAACCAACAAGAGTTGGGCGCGATATGTGCGTTGGCCGCATCGTCGGTGATTGGACTGTATTTGCTATCGGCGTTCGCAGGGGCAGTTTTGAGCTTCATCCGACGTGGATGAAGTTTTAAAGATCAGTAGGCAAGCGCGCCGGACGTTTTCCGGCTTTGTAGGTGGAGGGGACAATGAAGACTTTCAATAAAAACAAGCTGTATCCGGCGGTATTTTTGGTTGCCGCTGCTTCGGTGCCGCTTTCGGCAGTAGCAGCCGCGCCAGACTTTACGACGCTGACCACAGCGGTCGACCTCAGTAGCGTCGGTACCACTGTGTTAGCCGTTGCTGCGACGTTGGCAGCCGTTTTTGTGACCATCCGGGGCGCAAAGCTGGTCCTCGGAATGATCCGCGGTCGCTAAACGCCGCAGGCTTGCGCGAAGTGCCGCTGCAAGCCTGCATCGCCTTTCATAGGAACTACGACCATGAGTGCATCGATAATGTGGGAAGGACTTTTCTTCCTATGGGGCCTCGCTTGTGCCTCGGCGATTGTTCAGGGCCTCAGGCGCTAATGTGAAGCGAATAATTATTGCTCAGATGCTACTCGTGTCGGCGATCTGGTTTTCAAATATACCGCGCGTTTTGGCTCTGCCGATTGCTCTTCCAGTCGCTAATTTCGTCATTAATCGAATGGTCGCGGGCTTACTTTTGCACGTACTTTGTAGTGGTCAACTCACGCCGGACACCGGGTTAAATTTTTCCTCTGCGACTGCCGGTGCTACACCGTCATTGAATTGATGCGGCCGAATCCAGTTGTACCGCTGCATCAGGTAATAGCTGATGTCGCGATGCGCTTCCCCGGCGCTCATATATCCGGTGGTCGGAACCCACTCCGTTTTCAGGCTACGGAAGAGACGTTCCATCGGACTGTTATCCCAACAATTTCCGCGCCGGCTCATGCTCTGCTTAATACGATAACGCCACAATCGCTGACGGAATTTTCGGCTGACATAC
>NZ_LAQU01000071.1 GCF_000970345.1 Robbsia andropogonis
GCGGTGTGTACGGCCTCGTTGATGTATAGCGATCCGGCGCGGGCGATGGTTGCGACCGAAGCGACGCAGCTGATGAATAACGCGGAGCTGGTGCTCTCGTATGCGAAAGCGGCGCAGCAATACGAGGAACTGTTGGCCGGACAGGTAACTCGCCTGGCCCAGTACGAAACGATGCTTATCCATTTGGTGCAGTTGCCGGAGGCTACGCTCAACACATTCAGTGAAGCGTGGAACGGGCAGGTCAGCTTTTTCAATAATCTGAGCACCGCTGTCTCGAACATCGCAGACCTCAATTCCAAGGTCAAAACGATGTTCAGCGGCAGCTATAGCGGCGACGATGCCACTTGGCTGGCGCAGTATCAAGGCTATCGATCGCAGCTCAACACGGATTATTCCAGCCGATACAGCTCGGATCTGAGCGCCCTGGATCAACTGACCACGATGTCGTCGGACTTGAGTTCACTCACGGACAAATCCTCTTCGATCAGCGGTACGACGCAAGGGTTGCAATTGATCGCGCGCACGAACGCAATCCAGGCGCAGCAAAACAACTCAATGCAGTCGCTGATGCAGCGTCAGGTCGCCCGGCAAGAGTCGGACGACGCAACGAGCGCGCAAACCGATCAGGCGATTTCGCAAATGGCGATCAACCAAATCGCCACAGCAAAGGCGGCGCAGACGACCGGTGAAGAGCTGATGTCGGGCACGTCGCTAACGATAGTGAAACCGAGCAACTAAGGAGAGAAGCGATGCGTCTGGCTCAGAAGTTCGTGATGTGCGTTTGCAAGAACCTGCATCAAAGAAAGCTTGTGTTTAGAGATACCGCTCACATGAAGCTCGGTGACCCTTATCAGCCGTCGTCGAATCGGGTCATACAGCGGCAATTCCGGCCAGCGCTCGCTTGGGTGGTCATGAGCACCGCTCGGCGCAGTCCTGGGGCGATCGTGTTGTTCGTCGTGGTGTGGTCCGCCCTTGCCGTCACCGAGATTTATCGCGGTGCTTCCTACCTTCTGGAGCTAGTTACAAAATGAGCGTCGCAGCACCGATCAGTTATATCAACGCCGCTTTTACAGCGATGCAGGCCGAGGGCATCAGCCTCGCGTCCACGTTTGTCTCGGAAGGCAAGAACATCGCCATGATCCTGCTACTGATCATGTGTACGTGGTGGTTGGTCAATTACCTGCTGATGGGCAATATGCAGGATTTCATGGCGCAGACATTACGGTCCGTCATCAAGTTCGGCATTGTGATGTACATGCTCGTCAATTGGACGGGAACGACCTATACGTTTTTTGCGGTCAACTTCCAAACCGCAGCAGAGCAGGTGGATAGCTCGACGTCGTCAGTGGATGGGCTTGTGGCAGAAATTGGAACGACGATTTCGGACATGTTTTCTGGCACGCAGGTCAAATCAGCGCAGGTGTGTGAAACCACCACCGATACAAGCGGAAAAGAAACGAAGACCTGTCCAGATATGACCAGTACTGTGGGTGTCTTAAAGGCCGCTTGGATCTATATCAAAAACGCGCCGATTATGTTCCTTACGCTGATGCTCAAGATCCTTTGCATTGGTGTGCTGGTTCTGATGGAGATCCTCCTCATTATTACGATGCAGATCGGAACGATTCTGTTGAGCATCGGATTTGTAGTAGGGCCGCTATTGGTACCGGGCTTGGTCATGCCTTATGTTGAATTTCTCTTTAATGGATGGCTCAAATTCATCCTTGCCTCCGGCATGTACAAAATTGTTGCAGCCGTCATGGTCGCGATGTTCTCGAAGACGATCAGTACGCAAATAACCGCAGTGATGGCCTCAGTGGCTAAAACCTCGGGAACCGTAAGCGATGAGTACTTCGGCACGCAATACATCGCGTACATCAGTCTTCTGCTTATGGGGTTGTTAGGTATCGCTTTGATGACGCAGATACCGGGAATTGCAAACGGCTTGATATCTGGAAACACGGGCAGTGGGGGAGAAGGAAGCCTCAAAAAGGCAAACACGAATGCGGCAAACCTCGCTGCCGGAACAGCACAAAAAATTCGTGACGTTGCATCGAAAGCGTTGGGGAAGCTTTAGATGTTGGATTAGCTTCCTTCGTGCAGCTTTTTTACGTGTTCTTCGGTGGATTGCCGATTCATTAATTCGTTGTAGAAGTGTCTTCTTTCTTCGTCCGCAACGTCGGCTTCGGAAGACATGAATTGAGCGCTATTACTTTCTAGCACGCGACCTAGTAGCGGAAGGCCAAGTATTAAGGCAAGACCGATTTGCAGAACTGTGCAGAGATTGCTGTGGTACAGCGAGCTACCGAGCCCGGTAACAACGAAAGCAACGAACCAGATGACGAGTCTTTTGAATGTCCAACGCATGGTGAGCCTCTCAATGTTTGATTTTTCTGAGAAAGGCGCTCTCGACGCCTTCCGAGAGCCCACGCGTGGGCGATCGCGTTATGCGGCCTGCAATTTGTTGTAGTTCGTCAACCGCAGTTCCGATGTTAGCACACAGGGTCGAGGACGCAAGATCCGAGGGCCTTGCGAAATTGTCTCTTTGTGTGACGGGGAAGGGAAAATGGGATTTTTCAGCCGTAAAAAAGCGCTAACGCCGCCGGTGGAACCGGTGGCGTTGCCAATGCAAGCCCCAGCGCAAGCTGTTGCTTTGACGCCTCCGCCGGGCGCTGCCGCGACGGGTTTTCAGAAATATTTCCAGGCATACGTAGAGCCGCGCAACCTTAATCTGAGGCTGAAACAGATGCTGGGAGGATTGCTGCTGGTAGTCGTCTGCCAGACCTGGGCGATCGTCGTGCTATCTCACAGTGCGGGCAAGGTGCCGTATTTCATCGAACGCGACAAAGCCTCTGGAGCAGTGTATCTGTCCGACAAAGTCGCGACCGTTTTCACGCCCGAAGCTGCCAACAAGACCTATTTCCTGCGGATTTGGGTCACGCGCCTAGAAATGATGAAGGCCGACATCTCTGTGACCGTCAATGTCGACCATCCCGCTGCGTTTGCCTGGACGATTGGAGCAGCCAAAAACCAATTCACTAGCTATTTCGACAACGACGACAAGGTCGTCGACATCGCAGCCAAGTATCCCGGCACCTCTCGCCAGATCATCGAGAACAGCACGTCGTATTCCCCCGACGGCAAGCAAGCCTACATGATCATCACGCGCGTTTGGTCGATCAACGGCGTTGAGGTCAAGCGCGATCAGAAGCTGCTCACGATCAGTTTCATCTTTGCGCCCGAAACCCTCAAAGACGGCGAGCAGGGCGACAACCCGCTTGGCATGCGGATCAAGGATTTCTCCGTCGCACCGTATTACGGCCCTTCTCTCGGAGCCCAGTCTTGAACCGCCATTTAATTATTGCTTGTGCGGTGCTCGCCACTGCCTTGTTCTCACTGAATGTGTGCGCCGCGCCGAAAACCGCGAAGCCCGTCACGGGTGCTGCGCCGTCATTTGCGCCAGTGGCCGAACCTGCAGCGCTCGACCCGCGCCTGGTGCGTTACTCGTTCGACGCGAATTACACCTTTCCGATCGTGACGAGCGCCGGGAAACTCACCCACGTGCAGTTCGCACCTGATGAAAAAATCCTGGGCGTTTATCTGGTGGACTCGGCCAGCGCCTGGCGCATGATCGTCTCAAGCGAGACCCACCGTGACATCTTCTTCAATCCGGCGCGCAATGGCCTGGAGCAGACGGGGACGATCATCACGAATAAGCGCTCGTATGAGATTAGCCTCGTCTCACGCGACTCGGAAGGGTATTTTCAGCGCGTTTCATGGGACTACGCTCCTGGCAATGCAGTAGGCGTAACAGATTACGGATACGAAGCGGGGGCCGGTGCGAATGTGGGCGGCAGCGGCACCGAGCGCGCAGATGCGAGTCGCGCATCAACCGTGGCCGAACGCGAGGACGCACGCGTTGGCCACATCGATGTGGATCTGGCCAACGCGAATTTTGGTTACACCGTTAAGGGCGACGCATCGTTCAAGCCCTCAATGGTATTCGATGACGGCAAGTTCACCTTCGTGCGCTTTCCCGACAACATCCAGAGTCTGCCTGCAGCGTTTCTCCTGAAGAAGAACGGGCATATCGAGACCCTGCAGTATGTCCCGCAGGAGGGCGGCTACTATCGCATCCCGCGTTTGGTCGAATACGGCTTATTGCTTCGTTTGGGCAAGGAGGAAGTGAAGGTTTTCAATAACCGCGGTGGTGGTTGCGGCTTTTTCGGCTGTCATGGGAGCGCACCTGTCAACATGAGTGCGAACTGACGCGATGGACGACAAGCACACCAACAAACCACGCGTCAGTCGCAAGCTTGCTTCTATCAGCATGATTGTGCTGGCGACCGTGCTGCTCGGCATCGTGATGATTCGTAGCTTGCTGCACGTTCAAACGCCTGCCGAACTCGCCGCGCAAAAACGGCAAGACAAGGAAGCTGCAGAGAAACCAGGGGACCCCGCCGAGGAGCGCGATCGGGAGCAAAGCCAACTGCAGCGGGCGCAGCGCGCGGCCGATGCCGCGCGTGCGGCGTCGGAAGCGGCCAATCGACCTCAGCCGGCTGCGAATTCGATCGCCGCGCCCTTGCCGCAGCAGTTTGCCAAGCCACCCACTCAAGATGCGGCCAAGCCTGCCGAGGACTCGCAGTGGCATGCGCAGAGCCTGGCTGCATATGAGTCGCAGTCCAGCGGCGGCAGTGCCGGTGGCGGCGCCGTCATGGACGCGGTCAACTCGCAAATGCAACGTCTACAAGACGCCATCGCGGCAACCACTCGCAATGCGCGGTCGAATAACGGGCAAGCGGGTAACGATGAACGCACCAGCACGAAAGACGCCAGTAGCAATACCGCCGCAGGTGATCTGTTGCATACCGCGTCGCTCTCCAGCGCGCTGAACCACGTGCTAGGCGATGGCGGGAACGTATCCAGCGCAAGTGTGAATTCTGGCAATTTGCCTGAAGGATCGAAGTCGGTCGGGCCGTCCAACACGAAGTGGCTGCAGTCGCAAGATGCCGGTGCCGGTACGCAAGCGGTTGCGCTGCATGCGGTGGCCGCCGAGTCGCCCTACACCCTGCAAGAGACGGGCACGATTCACGTGACGATCTTGCAGGGGCTCAACAGCGACTTGCCTACCGAAATCCGCGCCATGGTGACGCAGGACGTCTACGACACCATCACAGGCACCCATCTGTTGATTCCGAAGGGGTCGATGCTCGCCGCCAAAGTCAACACGGACGTTGCTCGCGGTCAGGACCGCATGATGATTGCTTTTACGCGGCTGCTCTTGCGCGGTGGCGCTTCCGTGAATCTGGGCGCGATGAGCGGGGCGGATGCCGAGGGCTACGCGGGTATTGAGGCGAACGTCAATCGGCACCTTTTTGCACGCTTCGGTGCGGCGTTCTTGATCGCCTTGGTTGAAACCGCCGCCAATAGCGGTTCGAGTGACACCACCATTTCGATTGGTAGCAGCGTCAGTAGTGCCGGCACCACCGGGCTTTCTCAGGTCACGCAGGCAGTGCTCAACAGCAATATCAACATCCAAGACACGCTCACCGTCAAGCCGGGCGCGGAGATGACGGTCGTCGTCACGCGCGATCTCGTGCTACCGCCGCAAACCACGGGGATTTATCAATAATGGCCACCAGAGCCGCTCAACTCCTATCGCGAGGCGCGCTTGCTTGCGCGCTCCTCTGCGCCTCCATGTCGATGACCGCTTGTGCCGCGCCAGCGTGGGACGGTCAGGGCGCGTACTATAACTTCGGCTGGCACATCAGCGGCAATGCCGCGATCGCGCCCGTCCAGGTCTTCGATGACGGCAGCAAGATTTATCTGCAATTCCCGCAAGGCGCGACCTTGCCCGCGATCTTCGAAGAAGGTCCTGCGGGGCCGATTCTGGTGGCGCCCACGCAGCAGATGCCGTATTTCGTGATCGATCGTTTCTCGGGGCGCCTGCAATTTCGTATCGGATCATCGATCGCCTATGCGCAGCGTGACAACGCCGGGTCTGGCGCGCCACAAGGCGTTTATACGGGTGCAGCTGCGCCGCAAAGCGTAACGGGCTCCGCGCAAGCGCCAGTCGCGCGTGCCACGTACCTTGCCGATCAAGCCATGTCGCCAGGCGCAGGACAAGCCATGTCCACGCCGGTATATGCGCCGAAGACCACCGTTGAGCCGATCTCACCGTACACGTCGACAGGGGGGATTGCCGCGGGGCAAACGGGCTTTGGTGCGCCGCCCGCGGCACTGCCGTACTACACGTTGTTGCCATCGGACCAGACCGTATCGCAAGCATTCACGCGCTGGGCTACGGGTACGGGCTGGGAGATTCGCTGGGGCAGTGCTGCGGTGGCGCGAATCACCGGTACGACGCAGGTGCAGGGGCCGCTCTTGCACGCGGTGATTGCGGTAGTGGATGGGCTCAAGCAGGCCGGTTATCCCGTGAGTGAGCAATGGGATTTGCCCAATCAACGCCTAGTCGTGGCTGACGGTAGTGGCAACGGGAGTGACATCGGCTCGACGTCCGAAACCGCTCAAACGCCTCGCCAGGAGACGCACGCCTCGCATCGCGTAACGCTCAAGCGCCGCAAGAGCGTTCATGCGGCGCCGCGCGCGTCCGAACACGCTGCGCCCGTACGCGAGGAGCCCACGCATATCGCCGCGCCGCCTCCGATGGCGGGGCCGTCCGCCTCTGCCAGCGTGCCCACGGCGTCATCTAATAAGCCTGTCGCTGCCAGCGCGCCCTTGGCAAGAAGCGCTGGATCGAAAGACGCGGCGAGCGTCTTCGACGATCCGCTGTCCGGCAAAAGCAATCAATCCAGTAGGAGCGCATTTTGAACACCGCCCATCGTCATTTCTTGCGCGTGCCGCTAAAAGCCATGGTTTTGGCGTTGCTGGCAAGCGGTGCCTTCGTCAGATTGGCTTATGGCCAAGAGGCGTCCGCCATCGCGCTTCAGGTGGCCCCCTACGGCAATCCGGCACCAGTTGCCGCGCCCGTCCAGGTCGTGACGCCATCGGGTCCGCTGAATCTGGCTGTGGCCAAACCCGCGTTGACCTATGTCGGTCGTCGCCCTGAGGGTGTCTCGGTCTCCAATGCCGCGGGCGCGGGGCAATCGGTGTCCGCCATGCTGCACGCGGTGGTGCCAAGCGACTTCACCGTTGTCGAGAACGGGCGTACCGATCAGCTGGTTTCGTGGCGCGCGGGGCAATCCTGGGATCGCGTCATCGAAGCGGCGCTGCATGACACGCCCGATGTGCACGCACGCATCGATTGGCGCACCCACCAGGTCGTTGTCGACGGACCAGCGCTTGCGCTGCCCAAGCCTCTCGTGAATTCAGCCGTTGCGACAGTGACAGCAAGCGCGGACGTAAGCGCTACGGCCATGCACGTGTCCGGGCATTTCGCATTGGTGGCAGGTGAGTCGCTTGAGACGCAGCTCAATGACTGGGCGAAGGCGGCAGGCTGGAGCATCGCGTGGAACACTCCCGATGACTGGATTGTCCCGCACGGCACGGACTTCGGTGCGGACTTCCAAAGCGCGGTGACGCGTGTCATCACCGCGATGAGCCAGAACGGGGCCGATGTGCGTGCCGATATCTGGCGCGGTAACCGCACGATCGTCATCGATAAGCAAGGCACGGATAAAAAGTTCATCATGAAAACAATCTCACACGTATTGCATCAACGTTGACGATCGCTGCCACTCTGACGAGTCTTGGTGGTTGTGAGGCGTTCGATTCTTACCACCGCGCGGATGCGCTGAGCAAGGAGACGCGCGATAAGCTCAATGCGCCTGCCCCTGTTCAACCTACGGTCGCCGTCCATGAAGGTGACTGGCTATTGGGCGAGAAGATCCGTGCGAGCAAGCCGCAAACCGAAGATCTTCGACAAGGCCGTTGTCTTCAATCCTGGAAGCCGTGCCGCTGCCATGTCCTTGTCGGATTTGGCGACCTGGATTGCACAGAACGTGGGCGTGCCGACCAACATCGACGTCTCGGTTGACTCGCCCGCGACTGCCGACTCGGCGGCCGCAGCTGCAGGT
>NZ_LAQU01000072.1 GCF_000970345.1 Robbsia andropogonis
TTGCGGGGGCAGGATTTGAACCTGCGACCTTCGGGTTATGAGCCCGACGAGCTGCCAGACTGCTCCACCCCGCGTCTGAGAAAAAGACTATAGCGCGTTTTGCGGAGTCACGCAAGGTTTTTCGCGATTTCCTTACGTGACGCTATCATGTTCGCACTAGGGATGCCGAATCGATCAATGGCAACGTATCACCAGGGCGCGATTGCGGATGTTGGCCGAGAACAGGCCGTTGACGGATCCCCCGGTTGCCGTGTCATCGCCTTCCTTCGACACCACGTCATAGCCGCTCGCGCCACATGCCTTGCCTGCTGATTCATAGCACTGCGCCCAGCTCTGCCGGGCATCGCTTCCACTGCAATTGATGGTGAAGCCATCGGTGCCGTCGGGTAGGTGAATCAGCTGCGTGGTACGTGATGACTCGCAGGCCCCCAATAGGACGGGTAGCACAAGCGCGGCCACGCGCGCGATCCCAAAAACACGGGCAGTAAGTGATGCGGATGAAGTAGGTGCGTGTGCCATGCTTTATCAACTCTTTTCAAGTGCGTTCGATTGATTCTATCGCGCACGCGACGAGGACGTCCGATGGTGGCCTACATCGCGAAATCCTGAAAGGCGTGGCATGCACCCAAGGCTTGATACGATGAAGGATGACAATGAATCAATAGATAGAACGGAGGATGCAATGGCAGCAAGGATTACAGGCCCCTATCGCGGATTCTATATCAATGCCACGGCAACCTTGAGCGGGCATCCGCATCCGACCTATGTCGGCAGTATCAGTCTTACCGAGCATGGCGTCGATGAACCGCGCAAGCTGGAGCGTTTGCTGCCGTTAGGTGCCGCGTCGGCGTTCGCTGACGAAGAGGTCGCGTTGGGGCATCTGGAGGAGGTGGCGCGCGGCGTTATCGATGCCCTGTTTCAGGATACCGGCGCTGCACCGTCAACTAAAATGTAGCAATGCTTCCGTGCGCTGATGCGCGTGCGTGCATCGGCGCCTCGCGCGATAGATGCGCGAGACAGATCGCTCTGTAAAGATTGCTTACGATTGCAGAAAATCGTTCCCATTACGCTCAAGCAATCGAGAAAAATCAACAAATCTGGTGGAAAACCCGTGTTTGCAGGAAAGTGCGGGACTGGTATGGACTTTGCTTTGGAAGAGGCAACCATACATTTATACGGGGTGTTACATGTTCGACTTTGAGCCGGGGTACTGGCTGATCGTACTGGCGATTGCCATCTGTTTCCTGACCGCGGTCGTGGTACTCGCGTCGTCGATGATTCTGGAAGAAGATGAAAATAACCCAGGTCATTCCGGACGGATCGCGGCGTCGCCGCGTGATGATTCCGGCGCTGCCGCAAGCTGAATACTTTACCTCTTTCCGCCGTCACTTCACCAGGGCAGAGGCGTTCTAGTCCGTTTTAGCGGTATTGCAGGTCCAGGAAGTCTAAGACACTCATGCGTTTCCATCGTCTCGATCAGTAAATCCCGCGCTGCTGATAAATGCGCGGATCATGATCAACGTTCCCCACCCCCAAAACCCATTGCACACGGCGCCAAACGCGACGCGAGGCAGGATGTTGCCACTAGGCCAGACACCTTGCACGGGCCCGAGGACGAAAATCGAGAGTGCGGTCGGAACGATCGCTCCGAAAACAAATGCGGGAATCCAGGGGGCTGGCCGGTATGGTTCGATCCGGAAGACCCAGGCCATAACGACGGCATAGACGCCGGCAGCGATGGCTGACACCAAAAAATTAGGGACGCCGAAAGCGGGAGCGGGTGTCAGGTCGAAAGGCATCTGGGCGCTTAGCCCTGCGGCATGCAGCATGCCGATCATTGCTTGTTGAAAAAACAGAACGGACAGAAAGCCGGAGAGGTACGGTAGGATCAGACGTTGCATAAGCAGGATTCGACGCAGTCCGATACGGGACGGTCAGGCATTATATCGACAGTCCTCACGTAGCAGGCGCCACATATTCCCGGGGTACGATTCGCACCACGGTAATACGTGGTCCTGTCATCTTGTCGATGAGCACATCGAAGTCATCGAATGGGATGCGCTGCCCCTGGGTTGGCAATTCCTTCAGCTTGTACATCACCAGACCGCCGACCGACTCGACTTCATCCACGCCCAATTCGATACCGAGGGCGCGTTCCAGTGTGAAGAGCGGCAGGCTGCCCTTGCCGAGCAGACTGCCGTCGGAGAGGTGGGTCCACTCATCGCCATGTGCGCCGAATTCATCGCGGATCTCGCCGACGATCGCCGCCAGCAGATTGTCCAGCGTGATGAAGCCGACCGGCTTGACGGGTTGCAGCGGATCGGCGTGTCCGACGATGGCAAAGTGTGGTGCCCCGGCGCGTAGACGTCGGAACAGTTCGATTGCGGGCAGGTTCGGCGGGACGCGCTGCACCGGCCGAACAAATCGTTCAAGACTGTCCAATGATCGAACCGGCGTATCGTCGAGGTCCGATAGAAACAGATCCTTTGCGTGGATGATGCCGAGGACCGTTTCACCGTCCGCGTCGAAATACGGGTATCGGGTGAAGCGTGACTGACGCGCGATGTCCAGATTTTCGGCGACCGTATTCGCCTTCGACATCGACACGACTTCACCGATCGGTCGCATCAGATCGGACACGTCCAACTCACCGAAGTCCATCGAATGCGCGAGGATGTTTTGTTCGCGCGCGGTCATGTTGCCGGCGGTACGACTAGAGCGCAGGATCAGTTTCAACTCTGACGGGGAATAGCTGGCGTCCAGGTGGCCGGTGTTGACCTGGCCTACCAGCTTCAATGTCGCGGACGCGCTTGCGTTGAGCATTTTGATTGCCGGAAGGGCCATCCAATAGAAACCGTATAACGGCCACGCCGTCCAGGCCCCTACCTTTTCCGGTAGTCTCAACGCCAACGATTTAGGTGCCAGTTCGCCGACGACAATATGGAGAAACGAGATGGCAACAAAAGCGATCGTGAAAGAGACGGCCTTGATCATTGCGGGTTTGTCCACACCGATCCAACCCAGAATCGGTTCGATCACGTGGGCGAAGGCGGGTTCGCCGATCCAGCCCAGGCCGAGCGACGCCAGCGTGATGCCCAACTGGCATGCCGACAGGTAGGTATCGAGCTCTCCATGTACCTGTTTCAGGATCCGGCCACGCCATCCCAGCGTCTCCGCCAACTCGGCGACGCGCGTGCTGCGTAATTTAACGAGACCGAACTCCGCGGCAACGAAGAAACCGTTCAACAATACAAGTGCAAACGCGGCGACGATCAGTAGGAAATTGTGCATAGAGTGGCGCCCATCACGACGAGCGCGATGGACCAAGCCTGGGGAGCGTCAGTATAAAGGAACGAAAACGTGCGAGCATGTCGAACGAGCCCGGCTCGGGCAGGGGGGGCAGGTCGTTTTTTACTCATCCGTCGTGTCGGCAGGCCGACGATGCTGATCCTGGTGCGCCCCCCCGTTGGTCTGCGGGGCACCCGACAGCATGTCGCGGGTACGTGGTGCGGGGTCATGCACCATTCGCGACTCGGTAGGCGACACCGGGGGTTCCCGTACCATGCCTCTACTCGATTTGTTCGGTGGAGGATGAGCGATGCCGTTTGGCCCGATGCGTCCGGTCTGCTTCGCGCTACTGGCCGGTGGTGCGGGGCGCGTCGTCGCATCGATCGGATGGTCGTTTGGCCGCGCGCCGGCCTCGGGTGATATCAAAACGTACGTCGAGCAAAGCGCGCACATCGCAACGGACCAGAATCGACGTAAATGGGACAGAAAGGGCATGTCACTTAGGCGCGGCGGTTCGAGAGGATGTAGAAAGCAATTGCCTTGCATTCAGATTACACGGGATTGGTTGCTCGCGGAAGCACGACGGGCAGATTCGTTCGGCTTCCGGCGATGGCTGGTCCGTCATCGACGGCGGGTAGGGCGCAAGCGCCACGTCGTTGTAGCCCCCGTGCCTCGTTACAGCTGAGCGGTTTGTACTTGCCCCGATTGGAGAGCGGCATCTATCAGTTTCTGTTCGCTCGCCTTGCGTATCGCATTGTCCAGCAGCGTTTCCGGTGATTCGAGGCGCGCCTTCAGCGCTGAAATCGCCCCGTCGGCCTCCAGGATGACAAGGGTTTCGGCCGACGCTGCGGCACTGATGATGACCCGTGTATTCTCCGTGCCTTCACCTAGTGTCGCGCAGCATTCCTGATTGCGACCCTCTACTGTATGGGTAAAGTTCTTGATCATCGTAATCCTCTCTCTTTAAGGGCTCTTTTCATGCTGCCGGGTATGCTGTCCATCTCGACGCGCGCGGGGCGATCGTCGGCCGATGACCTTAGCGGCACGCACGTTTGCCATTTACTCTAGCGGTTCATCAGTCGGATCCTCGCGTAGAGGGATGTCCGACGGTGCGTCTGTTGGTATTCCCGGCACGTCATCCGGCTGCGGAGCGGTAAAGGGCGTGCGTCCGGGCTGAGCTGGCGTGGGGTCAGGGCGATGCCAAGGACGGGAGATGAACATGATGTGCGATCGCCATGGTACTTCATTTCAAAAGGAAATCGAAAGAAAACCATGCAAAACTTCACGCCTGCTTCAAATGCGAGCAGGGATAGTGCGTTACGCCGAAGTGTCGTGAGGCTCAATGGGGGCGGGGCAGAAATGAAATGGGGCGCTGTGTGATAACACAGCGCCCCATTTGGAATCTGGTTGCGGGGGCAGGATTTGAACCTGCGACCTTCGGGTTATGAGCCCGACGAGCTGCCAGACTGCTCCACCCCGCGTCAGAGGAATTACTATAGCAAGAATGATGGGACAAGGCAAGAATTATTGTGCAATCGCACAAAAGACAAGGCCCCGGAACCGCTGAGCGGGTGTCGGGGCCGGTTTGGCGCGCGGCATCATGCGTGTGGTGCCGCGCGAAACGTCATGGATTGTTGTTCATGCGCGCGAGGCGCGAATTACCGCGTGCCGGTGGTCCCGGTTGTACCCGTGGTGCCGGTGGTGCCAGTCGTTCCTGCCGTACCGGTACCACCGCCGCCTAGCGCACCGGCCGCCGCCGCGCGACCTGGATTGGCTGAAGCGGTAGCGCCGGCGAACCCGCCTGCGCCTACGCCTGCATTGAAGCCACCTTGGCCGCCCGATGGACCGCGAGCGGCCACGATGGCACCAGCGCCACCGCTAAAGCCGCCGCTTTGCGGGGCGACCGTTTGCGCGGATACAGCGAGCGGGGCCAGCAGCAAGGCGGACACGCTGGCTACCTGTAACATACGAGAGCGCATATTGCCTCCTTGATCAGTGGTTTACCCACTTGCACCTTATGAGAGAATGATTACCTTGTCAAATGTAATAGTGTAAGGAAATTATTGCTGTTTGCATTTTATTCAGGTCAAAAATACAGCACTGTACAATGCGCTCGCACCGGGAAGTCCGTGCAATGACGAAATGCCGATGATCAACCTATCGCCGTGTGGCGTTTAACCAAATCCTATCGGAATGGCGTTTGCTGGAACATAGCGACAATTAAAGTGACGAGCAGGGGGGGGGGCTATAGCGGATTGACGTATCCGTCATTTCGTCACTATAGGCTCGCTGGCGGAGGACGGTGTTGTTGCATTGTGGCAACTTGCCGAAACCACCATGGCTGTTTCGTCTGGACCGAGTTTGCGCATGGCTTCGGAGTAAAGGGTGTCAACGAGATCCTGCGCAGCCAGTTTCACAGGTGGCTCGCTGATCCGTTGATCAAGTTTCGCTTTTGCCATCCATGACGCACCGCCAGCATCGCGCCAGGCAGCGACCGCGCGTGCGATCTCCCCCATCTCGGTACATGAATCCAGTGCCTGTGTTGTAATCGATTCAAGTCGGGGGGGCGCGGGCGTTACTTCCGGCGAGATGGTCGGTCCAGCGAATGCATAAGGCGTATTCATCGTGCTAATGATCAGCGCCACGCTGGTGTACAAGGAGCCTCGCCTATCAATGCAATTGAAAATACGCGCCGCGTAATGCGTTGCTGCATCGCTCTTCAAAAAGAGAGTGAACACATTGTAAGCACGTTGCATGCGAAACTCATCGTTATTAAATGGAATATGGAATATCCACGGCGATGTTATTGTACGGTTGGTTGCAAATATAAGAAAAATTTGCATTGTAGGTTGAAATGACAACGGATGACGTTGGTAATGCAGAGGGTTGCGCCGTACAAGCATCGCCCACTCTAACTTTCCTGGTAGTTGTTAAAGTGCTAGCGTAGCTGCCGTCGCCCCCGTCGGCAACTAACGACGACTTCTGGGCCGCACGGTCCGGGCAGTACCATTGGGGATATGACAATTAATGCAACGATTGTCGCGTGTGGAACACCCTGTGATCCGGCACACGAGGAATGGGGGCCGCGATAACCTATACTGCCGTCTCGGCGAAGAGACGTCGCGACAACGCGCTTCACCTTTCCGTGTTTTTAATGCAGCCTGTAGCCTCAGTTTTTTCGTCGTGCGCGACCGGCGCGCTTACTTTCTTGATCTGATGGACATTTCTTCAAACGCCAGCCCGCGCCGTTTCTGCGTGGCACCGATGATCGATTGGACCGATCGCCATTGTCGAGCGTTCCATCGGATGTTCACGCGCAAGGCGTGGTTGTATACGGAGATGATCACCACCGGAGCGTTGTTGCATGGAGACGTTCGTCGACATCTTGATTTCGGCGAGACGGAGCATCCAGTAGCGTTGCAATTGGGCGGTAGTGAGCCAGACGATTTGGCGCGCGCGGCGAAACTCGGAGCGCAGTGGGGCTATGACGAGATCAACCTGAATTGCGGATGTCCCTCAGAGCGTGTTCAGCGTGGTGCGTTTGGTGCATGTTTGATGCGCGAGCCGGTGACCGTGGTGGATTGCGTTAAAGCCATGCGTGATGCGGTAACGTTGCCGGTGACGGTCAAGCATCGTATCGGTATCGATTATGAGGCATCTTATGACTTTGTCCGGGACTTCGTCGGTACGATCGCAGACGCGGGGTGCGAAACGTTCATCGTCCATGCGCGCAATGCCGTACTCAAAGGCTTGAGTCCGAAGCAGAATCGCGAGATTCCTCCTCTGCGATATGACGTCGTTCGGCAACTGAAACGAGACTTTCCGCATCTCGAAATTATTTTGAATGGCGGTGTGCAGACACTGGACCAGGTGAAGGAACTCTTGAAAGATGTCGACGGGGTGATGGTCGGTCGAGAGGCATATCAAAATCCAGGCATGTTACGCGGTGTGGATCGCCGCATCTACGGCGTTGATACTATCGACGTGGACGATGCCACCGTTGAAGCAGCACTGCACCAGTATATTGAATCAGCGCATCGTACTGGTACGCCGTTGAACGCCATGGTTCGACATATTCTTGGTTGGCATCGCGGTGCGCCCGGCGCGCGAGCGTGGCGTCGCGTGTTGTCCGATAGTCCGCGCCTTGCCCAAGGAGACTTCACCATTTTCGATGAAGCAAACGCCCATTTGCGTAGCACGTCGTTCGCGGTTCGATAGCGCATTGCGCTTAAGCGGAAACGAAAACGATCGTTGAGAGACTTGAGAAAATACATGAAGTTTCTCTTGCCAAGCTGGCGAATGCTTCCTATAATTGCGGTCTTTCAGTGCTGCGCCAAGCGGCGCTGAAACGAACAAAGCGGCTATTTTGCGCTGTTGAGATCGTGGTGGCTGTAGCTCAGTTGGTAGAGTCCTGGA
>NZ_LAQU01000073.1 GCF_000970345.1 Robbsia andropogonis
CAACCGGCAGCGCACCAATACGTGCCTGCGGATCAGCGGTCATCGCCGTGAGCAACCCGCGATAATCCGCGGCGAAGCGTGCAATGGTCCCGGCATCGAACACGTCGGCAGCGTAATGGAACAACAGCGCGACGCCATCGCCCTGATCCACCGCATTGAGCACCAGATCGAAACGCGCGGTATCGGTACCGCCATCCTCGCCGCTTGCCGTCAGGCCGGACAGTTTCGCCACCGCCTCGCGACCGCCGCCCTGCTCCAGGTTGAACATCACCTGAAACAACGGTGCACGGCCTACTTCCCGCGACACGTTCAAAACGTCCAGTATCTGACCAAACGGCACATGCGCATGCGCCTGCGCTTCACCCAGGCGCCTATGTACCGCTTGCACCAAGGACTGTCCCGACATCGCGCCGTCGACTGCCGGATCGAGCACGATCGTATTGACGAAATACCCGATCACCGGATGCAAGGTCGGATCGTCGCGGCCCGCGAATGGCACCCCGATCGGCAAACGGGCCGGGGTATCGCCTGCGTCCGACCCGATGTCACGCAAAGCGCCGTATCGGTAAAGCGTTGCCGCATACGTCGACAGCAGCACGGTGAACAACGATGTGCGCTGCGCGCGGGCAAACGCACGCAGGCTGTCGAGCAAGGCACCGTCGACGGCGATACGCTCACGTCCGCCTTCCACGCCTCGATGCACGCCACGCGGTCGATCCAGCGGCAAGGCGATTGGCGCGCGGCGCGCGCATGGCGCCAGGCGCGTTTTCCAGAACTGCAGCGCATCGTCCGTGCGCGACGTATCCGTACCGTCTCCATCGGCACGCATCCACTCGTCACGCCACGCCGCGACGTCCGCGGCATGTATCGTCGTCGGCGGCAAATCGATCGTGGGATCGCCGCCCCGTATCGCGACGTCATAGGCTTGCGCCAATTCGCTCAACAGGATTTTCTGCGACCACCCATCAGAGACAATATGGTGCGTAACAATCACCATCCGATGCGTCTCCGGCGCCGAACGCAACAACGTCACCCGAAGCAACGGGCCACGCGTTAGATCGAACGGCGTTCGCGCGATAACGCGCAACCGCTCGCGAAGACGATCGCGGTCCGCATCGTCCTCGATCACCTGAAATTCAAACACGTTCGCAACGTCTTTTTCGGGCATCGGCCGGACGGATTGCCAGACCGCGCCATTCTCTTCGGTGAAAACGGTACGCAATGCGCCATGTCGTGCAACAACGGCCGAGAAGGCCTGGCGCATCGCCGTCGCATCCAGACGGCCCTCCAGACGCACTGCCTGAGACAGGTTGTACGCCGGGCTGGACGGGTCCAGGCGCCATAGGAACCATAAGCGCAACTGTGCGGGAGAAACGGGATAGCGGCGCCTGGACGCGCTGTCCCGAGCGGTCGTCCCCGCATCGGCATCACCGCGAGGATCGGTTTGCGCCGTGAACGACGTTGCATCTGTTGCCACGTCCGCGCTCCCGTCGTTCAGCGGCATCACCGGCAAGCGCGTCCAGTCGAGTTGTTGTGCATGCGCCTTGCGCCGGAATTGCTGCCGCTGCGTGGGCGACAGGGCAGCGTACTTGCGCGCAATGCTGTCGGCGCGCGGCAAAGCGATGGCGGCCGTTGCCTCGCGTGCGGCGGCGTCGACTGGCGGGCTGGTCACGGCAAGGACGTCTTTCGCACCTGTCGCGCCGCGCACTTCCTTGGCGAGGTCACCGCGCAGCGCGGTGTTTTCCGTATCGTGTGGCTTATGCGCCGTATCGTCGTGTGGGTCTATCGGCATGATGGCATCGGCGTGTTGTCCTCGAAGGACGATTGCGTCCTCCGAAGCAAGGGCTCCGGAGGATTTTTCATAAAACGTTGCGGTGACCGGCTAGTCCAGCGCATCGAACAAGTCATCGAACGCCTGCAGCGATGTATCCGGGGCAGGGCGTCCTCCATCGGACGCGACATTCGGCGCGGATCGCGCGTCCACCGGCGTGCGATGCACGGCCGCGGGGAGACCCGAATCGCCGCCGTGCGGACCGTCGAGATACGCGGCAAGCCGCGCCGGCGTCGGGTGCGAAAACAACATGGTCAGGGCGACCTGCGTTCCACACAACTGCGTCAACCGCGCGCAGACCCGCACGGCGGCCAGCGAATGACCGCCCAGCGCAAAGAAGTCATCGTCGGCCCCTACTCGCGTCACGCCAAGAACGGCACCAATCGTCTCCGCGATCAAGGCCGTCATGCCCGTCATCGGCATCACATCGCCGGTATCCGCCGCATCGGTACGTTGCTTCTGGGCAGCGATGCCGTCCCTGGCCAATTGCAGCAGCACTTTACGGTCAAGCTTGCCATTGGGTGTCCGCGGCAAGAACGTCACACGACAGGCGGCGGACGGGATCATATAGCGCGGCAGACGGGCCATCAACGGCGTGCGCCAGTCAACGTCAACGTCGGCATTGGCAGATGCGTCCCCTTCGCGAATCAGCAACGCCACCAGCCTCGCCTGCGCGTCGGCATCCGCGGCCACCGCATCCGACGTTCCCATCATGCCCTGCGTATGCGCCGCGACTGCAATGCCGTTCACGACGACAACAGCGGCATCGCGAACACCGGGAATGTCGCGCAATGCGGTCTCGATTTCCTCCAGTTCGATACGATAACCACGGAGCTTGATCTGCTGGTCGATACGGCCAAGGCATGCAAAACCCTGCACGATGTCCCCGGCCACGGTCTCGCTTTCTTCGACGCGCCCGAGATCACCTGACCGGTACATCCGCGCGCCAGGCGCACCGAATGGATCAGGCACGAACCGCTCGGCCGTCAGCCCCGGACGACCGAGATAGCCGCGTGCAAGATTGTCCCCGCCAATACACAATTCCCCGACGCCGCCGGACGCCGTGGCCTGCCCGCTGGCGTCGCACAGTCGCACCGTATTTCCTGGCAGTGCCGGACCAATTGCCACCGTGGCATCCTGAGCTGGACGTGTGTCACGCTGCCACGACCCGTCATCGCCGAACGGTGCAACCGGCGGCAGGGTTGCAGACGTCATGGCAGCCGCGACCAACATGCCACTGGAGTAAATCGTCGTTTCCGTGGGCCCGTAAAGATTCCACATCGTCACGCCACGCTGCCGCAAAGCCGCCGCGACATCGGCGGGAAGCGGTTCACCGGCACTAAGGCCCAGCAACCGCCCGCCGTTGCCAGCCCCTTCGCCGAGCGCGTGACGGCGCCAGCCCGCTTCAAGCAACAAGCGCCAACCGCTTGGCGTGGCCTGCATGATCGTCGCGCCGCTGGCATCGATGATCGCGCCCAATGCGGCACCGTCACCCAATACCGCGTCGTCCACGAGACCCACCGTTGCGCCCCGTAAAAGCGGCAGGCAGAACTCGGTGAGCGAGATATCGAATGATGCCGTCGTCGCCGACACGAAAAGATCGTCGTCCCGCTGGCCGATTGCGGCATCGACGCTCCTCAGCAACCTGTCCAACGCGCCATGCGGGACCGCTACCCCTTTGGGACGCCCCGTAGAGCCCGATGTAAAGATCACATAGGCCAACTGCTGCGCATCACACGGCGCGCTATCTTGCGTTACTTCTTCGGCTTGCGGGATGCGATCGGGGCACGGCGCCACATCGATGACGGCACGATGCGCGAGCAGGCCATCAAGCGCCGCGCGACCGGTTTCATCCACGATCACATGCGCGACGCCCGCTTCATCGAGCATCGCGGCAAGCCGTGCCGGCGGCAAGAGCGGGTCCATCGGCAGATAGACCCCGCCCGCGCGCCAGATCGCCAGCATGCTGGCGATCAATCCTGGCGTGCGGCGCATGCAGACAGCAACCGCGCCTTCCGGCGGCAGCCGATGCCGCGCGAGATCGCCATGCAGACGCCGCAGCCAGCGAGCCAGCCCGGCGTAGTCGAGCGCATCGCCATAAGCGTTGACGCCATCGTAGCCCGCCTGCATCCCATTCTCGGTTCCAATACGCGTCAACGAACGTACAGCGACCCGCGAAGGCATCTGCACCGCCAACGCCTCGACACGGGCGACGACCGATACCGCTCCCTCCACGCCGCCACCGAGCGTGTCGGCAACGATCGAAGGCGATGCGGCAGACCATGCCGACGCCGGCGATCGCGCCTGAGTCACGACATCGCTCGCGGGCGCATCGGCGGCATTCGACGACGGCTCGACGCTCAAGTCCCCGACATATCGGACCGCGCGGCGATGTGCGGCCACGGTGACGGCGCCAGGCGCAACACCGGAGGCCTCTCCCGGCGTCATGGCGCCCATGTCGCTATCGAAGACATCGCCATCAGGCGCGTCGCGGTCGTCCGTTACCGGCTCGGCGCCCAATCCAGCGAGTTGTATCAGCAACGTGACGTACTGCGCATGTAACTGCCGGATTTGCACCGAATCGAGACGCGCCGTCTGCCAGCGCCAATGCACGATCGCACCACGCTTTTCGCTATCGTCACGTGGATCACCGAGAGCGACAGGTTGCCCCGGTCGATCGTCCGCGGTGTCGATACGGGATGGCACGATGGTCAGGGTCAGCGGATAGTGCGTGCGCTCGACTGCGTCGACCGCATCAATGCGCAAAGCCGCGAGTGCGCTCTTGTCGGCATCGACGCCGAGACGTTCCCCGGCAGCGGCCGACGGCACCTGACGACGTGACACCGGGTAATTCTCGAAGACGACCAGACTGTCGAACAACGCATCGCCGCTACGGCCGGCCCATTGTTGCAGTTCGGTAAGCGGCGTGTGCGCTACGTCGCGCATCTGTAAGTTGTAGCGTTGCAAGCGCTGCAACCAGTCACGCAACGGCATGTCTCCCGGCGCATCGATCAACACGGGCAAGCTATTGATGAACAAGCCAATCATCCGGTCAGCGTCCGGCAACGTTGCCGGACGTCCGGATACCGTCACCCCGAACGCCACGCCGCGCTTCCCGCTCAGACGCGACAGGAGCACCGCCCATGCGCCTTGCATCACTGTATTCAACGTGACATGCGCGCGTTGCGCCGCTCGACGCAGCGCCGCATCAAGGGTCGAATCAAGATGCATCACGAGTTTGTCCGAGGCCATGCCCGCGACGACCTCGTTCGAGGCGCGCTTCGATGCGTTGATGCTGGCGTGAGCGACGGCGCCAACGCGCGGCGCGGCCAGACTGTTACACAGCGTGCCGGGATCGTCGACCTCGGCGAGACGCGCCAACCACCAATCGCGTGCCGTCGGCTGTCCGGACAACCACCGTACATAGCCACGATAGGAAGGCGCCGGTGCGACGCGAGGCAACGGCGTCTCCGGTTGTCCGCCTTGCCGTGCGGAGGACCGGCGCAGATGCGTCTGGTACGCATCAAAAACGTCGTTCAGCAGCTGCGCGCCACTCCATCCATCGGTCAGCACATGGTGATGGGTCCGCACGAGGTCGTGTCGCCCGTCGGGGCGGCGGAAAAGATGGACCCGCATCAACGGCGCACGTGTCACGTCGACGCCGGCGGCGAGATCCCGGGTTCGCCAGTTTCGCAATGCCGCATCGTAATCGGGACGGTCACGCCAGTCATGCACCTCGAACGGCAGCGTTGCTTCGCGCAGTACGATTTGCAGCGCGTCTCCACCATGGCCCCATTCGAATTGCGTGCGCAGCATGTCATGACGCGCGACGACGCTGCGCCACGCCTGATGCATCGCGGCCACATCCACCGCTCCCCCCAACGTCAGTTGAACCTGGTTGATGTAGACCCCGGCACCTTGCTGCAAAGTGCTGTGATACAGCATGCCTTGCTGCAATGGCGTGGCGGGATAGATATCGGCGATCTTGGAGATATCCACCACCTTGCGCGCACTTCCCCCCACCCCCACGGGCTGCGATAGTTGGCGCCGAACCGCGCGCCAGCCGTTCTGGTCTAGGCCGGAAAGCGGGAAGTCCGATGCGGTTGCACCAGGACGAGCGCGCAGGCAGTGGTCGATCAAGTCGTCGACTTGCCGAGCGAACGCCGCGACGATCTGATCCAACGCTTCGACCGATATCCGCGCCGGGTCATGGCGCCATCGCACCTGTAATTCATCCCCGCTCACCATCGCGTTCAGATCGAGCGCATGTTCGAGAAAAGCATGCTCGCTGGTGCTCTTGCCGGCCGCATCGCCGCTAAAGGCAAACCGCGCGTCATCCGACAGTGTTTGATCGAAGCGCCCGAGGTAGTTGAAGCTGATCGGTGGCGGCGACTGAACGGATGCCGACGCGCCACTCGCCGGCGTGCCACACTCATTCACCATCTGCAGCAAGCCCCAATGGAAACCCTTGTTCGGCACTGCCCGAAGCGTTTCCTTGACCGCGATCAGCGAAGTGGCGCCCGCGTCCGGATCGTCATCGACGTTGGCTCCGGCATTGGCGGCCTGTTCGTCGGCGGCAGGCGAGACTTTGAACACAAGCGGGAAACGTGTGGTGAACCAGCCGACGGTACGACTCAGATCCACGCCATCGATGAGGTCCTCGCGTCCATGTCCTTCGAGTTCGATCGGCACCTCGGCGACATGCGCCCATTGACCGATGGCCTGCACAAGCGCAGCCAACAGCAGTTCGTCGGGCCGTGTGCGATAGGCGCGCGGCACCTGTTGCAACAGGGCACGCGTGCGCGTGGCGTCCAGGCGCCATTCACGCACGACGCTGTCCCGCATCAAGCATGGCAAGCCCTTGCCGGCAGTGAAAAGATCGTGCGCGCGAACATTGCCCGCGGTGTCACCCGATGGCGCGGCGTGCGCGCCTTGATGGGATGCCCACCACGCGGCTTCACGTTGCACATCGTCCGCACATGCATGGTGATATAGCGCACCAACCCACTCGCGCCACGGTGTGGACGGCTCGGGCAACACGACCGGCTCATCTCGCTCGGCTTGCTCGTAGGCTTGCTGCAACTCGTCCAGCAATACACGCCATGACACGCCGTCAACCGCCAGATGGTGGATCGCCAACAACAAACGGGTTTCCGGCATCGCGGCCACTGGCACCGCATCGGCGGCATTGCCGGCAACGTCGAAATAGCCGATGCGCCAGATCGGCCCGCGTTGCAGGTCGAGGCTGGCTTGCACACGCTCTCCGGCCGCTGCCAGATCATCCCAATCGCGCAACGTCTGGCGACGGATCAGATCGTCTTCCCGAATGGCACGCGGGGCGACCCATTGCCGCCAACCGTCCGCATCACTACGCGTAAAGCGCAAACGCAGCGCATCGTGGCGCAGTCGTAGTGCCTCCACCGCGCGGGCCAGGGCACTGATGTCCAACACACCCTTGACGCGCAGCAGGACGGACTGATTCCAGTGCGCCTCGCCATGCGGATAGCGCAGGAAAAAGCGTTGCTGTATCGGCGTCAGCGGAAACGGCGACAGATCGTCGTTCAGTGACTGCAACGATGACTGCCGTGGGTGCTGACCGCGCGGGTCATGTGCAACCCCGCGCGGGAGTGTGGCGTCTTCATTGGTGCCACCGGTGTTTGCAGCGGGCGCCGTGGCATGCACGGCCGTCCAGCAGGTGACCTGTTGTGCCACGGTCGGCTGCTCGAAGATCTGTGTT
>NZ_LAQU01000074.1 GCF_000970345.1 Robbsia andropogonis
AATCCAGCAACTCGGGAGGCGGCGGCTTCTAGACCGACCTATACGAACACATCTCCATCATACGAAACTGCATCACATAACGGGGTTGCATTCGATTCAACAGCACTTCCAGGAAAAATGGTATCCCGTATCGTCAAAGGCATGCAACGCAGCGGCTTGTACGGCATGCCGCCCGCGCTTATCACAGACACTGGAAACGAACAATTGTCCGTCGCGCGCGGTCGCATGAACCGTGTGCTATCGGCAGTTGGAGGTGGTGAAACCGCCAATGTTTCGCTTGCCTTACAAGCGCATCATACGCTTCAGACGCAAGCTGTAACGCGGCTCAACGCGCTCCTCAAGCAAGCTGGATTATCGTCGACAGACAACACAGCACACCCTTTGTGCAGGTCCACTTCAGCAGTGCTAGCCGTGACGGATACATCTTCGGCACAGTCCACGAAATCTACAGAGACTTCATCAAAAGTCAGTTCATCAGATGATCCGGATACAAGCACCCCAGCCGCTGTGGATGCCATTACGATTTATTCTCTCGATGAACTCAAAGCTTATTACGCTACCTACGCTACCGAATACAAATCGCTGACAGACTATATAAAGCAGAATTACGCGACCGACCCTTCGGATTGTGAGACGAAGACCAAAACATTTATGGATGAATACGGCTCGCAAAATTTTGTCCTCAACTCGGGAATCGATCCGTCTTACGCCATGCTGGCGCTGGGAAATGCAATGTCTGTCAGCAATATAGATTTGCCTAACAAGGGGCAATATCAAGTCTATCGCTTCAATGCCGGTGTCATTCAAGATTTTATGGATGATCAAGCATTTTGCGATCGTCAGAAACAAGATTATGACGCAGCGACAACGCTTTGGTCGGCTACCGCGACGAAATCGCAGCGGGGAGGAAAAGACGGACCTACTTACGATGTCGCCTATGCCGCGTTTAAAGAGATGGAAGCATCCTATGCTAATATGCCAGCGCATGTCAGCGTCATTCCACCTAATGAGGCTAATTTTTATATTATAAAAGCAGATCCAGCAGGCGGTTATTTTGTAACGCCGGCAGATGGATTCACGTCAATGATAGAGCACTGCAAGACATTCTTTACTACTTGGCATAACAATGGTGAATCTGAATCGTGTGACTCTGACAATCTGACTAAAGTTAAAATAGCGCCTCATGGGGACGCGGGAGCTTGGATTTGGAGCAACTACAACACCGATTGGATGAAGAACGTCACACAATACACAATCCAATCGCTCGTTTCTGGAGAGAGCGCTGTAGATCAAGCGATGGCACGTATGGACGAGCTTCAAAAATCGGATGTCGCTCAATATGGCGGGTTGAAGACATCGATCAGTGAAGCAAAAGAAGCAATTATCGACCCATATGGACAGCTCGTCAGCGAATACATGAACTACACTCAGGCAGTCACCGATGTGATGTCTGATCTTTCGAGCTATGTTACCGCCTCAGATGATGGATCGAAGGTAACATTCAAAGCAAACGAGTTGCGCGACGACATTCAGGCAAAATTGAACACACTATCCGGCTGGTCGATCACGCTGCCCGGGACGGCAGTCTTGTCATCCTCTGATTGGTCGAGCGAGCTGAAAGGGAACTTCAAGGCTACTTCGAACCCGGATGGCACCACTACGTTGACACTTGACCTTACGAACCTTCAAGGTATGCACGACTCACTTGCGAATTACTCTGATGGCGATATCAGCGTCACGCAATACAACGCTTGGTATTCCGGTTTCTCCAGCCAAAAAGACAATGTACAAAATCTATCTCAGAGTATCGCTGAAAAATTTTCAAAAATGAACACGACGTTTGATGATCTTGTCCGGGTGATGAGTTCCACCATCACGGCGCTTCTTGAAGCGGAGCAAAAGTCACTACAGTTTTAACATTATCAATTCGTCTAGAGCGTGTACTGATGTTCTAGACGAATTGATCATCGTCAGAATATCGACGAGTAATTATTTTTTTTGTGATTACCATGGTGTGCATCGAGGCTCTTCTACAATTACACGATCATTTTCTGCATTTCAGTCGAATAGGCAGACAGGCTGATTTGCTTGAGCATTGCTTCGGCGGAAAGATAACTGTCGCCAAATCTTACACAACGCCCTCTCACGCCAAACCGTGCATCACTGACGATAATATCAAATATCCTATACTCGTTGTAAAGGAAAGCAAATTTGATTTCGGTGCTGAGTGCGGTTCGCTCCGAAGGATGACCAGATACCGCACATACGCGATTGATGTCAACCCTTAGATCAGTCAAATAGAATCGGTATTTCTCCGGGTCAACACCATAAGGTACCTCCGGCAGATCGCCCGTATGGACATTGATATCCTGAAACGAGAGAAGGTATTGCAGCACTTTCAGGTTTGGTCCGGGCCGACACAAGGCGCAGCGTAATACAGATTACCCACGATATATTCTGTCAACATCAAAACGGCCAGATTCGATGAGCGCCTTCAGACATGCCACGTTCCCGGAGGAACCGTAAGTGACGCTAAGAGACAATGCATTTCCGTCTTGATTGGTATGAAGGATGCGCTTGAATGGCCAGGACGATATCGTTTTTGAACCCTGGATGTGCACGAGCGTATCCAGCGTGATCGCGGCGTGCTACATCGCAAGCGGTTTCATAAGCGCCCCGATCGGAACGTACTTTGACGTTTACATTAATTCTCGAATCAGCGATCAAAAGATTGAATACTCGACGATCCCCGCTATGCATGGCCCATTCTATAGCGCTAGTCAAAGCGGTGTATTGTGTCGCGATGCCATGGACTTCATTGAGCCGCGCTCGTGGATCCCGCATTACCTCTCGATATTTTTCAGCGCTAACCGGCCCGAATCCACTCAGCACGCCTTCTGCATTCAAGTCGATATGCGGTAGAGAAAGCATATAGCGCACCATCGTCAGACTATTTCCAGGCCGAACCATTTCATGCCGCAAGGGTACTGAACCAAATACTGATTTATTGATATCCACCCTGCCTGAGCGTACCAAAGCACGTAATACAGGCATTTTTTCACAGCGTATAGCTGCGACAACGTAAGATACGCCACCACCATCTTCCGCTGGCAACTGATATCGCGGCTCTCGTAGGATTGCAGCGACTGCTGCAGGATTTCCCAGTTGGATGGCCGCTTCCAACACATCCAGTTTACGCGACATTCCGTCGGACAATCTGATTATTTGACCATTGACCTGCTGTGTCATTTGCAACAGCGCTTCGTACGTCTTCTGGTGTAATTTATGGTGCATTGCTTCCGACAACAAGCTTCGATCGTGGATGAATATATTGTCCATCGTCAGTCCTGCTTCGCCGGCGAATCGAATGGCGCCTGGCTCATCCGCACTGACGGCCTCGATCAGCTTCCGAATTTGTAATTCATGTGGCCAGGCTCGCTGAAACGTGCTGAACGCAACCTCTCGGCCCAGCGCGGTGACCTGTGCCATCGATGCGAGTCCGACCAGGTCGCAATGAAAAAATATAGGTTCAAGCTCATCCCGTGATAAATGCATGAATGTCGCTTGGGATGACGTAACGTCATCGCAGGGTTTCGTCCGCCTAGCCATTTGGCGGCCAGCATCGATCGCCCCTTTCCCTGCGAGGCCTTGCGTACGTACGATTTTCATACGCACCGCGAGTGACACCCCTACCGGGGTTAAGTTGCCGTCGCTATCTAGGTAATATCTTTTCCCATAGCGTTCTCCTGTAGATCTGGCGACGCATACATAAACACCTTGACCGAATCTCTCCTCGACTTTCACAAGGTCTACCAAGGTATCGCTTCCGGGAAGTCGCCCTTTGACAAGCGCACCTGGCGCGACTGGAACGTTCAACGCCAACGAACTTTCAGCGGCATGCGTCGCTGAGGCGATACGAGACAGCCAGTGCGGCATTTTCTCGATGATATGGCGACTTGCAGGATAGAGATCACTCAACCAGGCGATCATGCGGCGCAAACGCCCGATACCTGTCATGCCAAGTGTTCCAAGAACTTCCACACCTGGATCAAATGCGCGTACCGCGTCGGCAGCAATGCGCGCGAAGTCAGCGTTCTTAAGTACTGTCGCATGGGCAACGTGAGCGGAATAAGGCAACGTACGGGCGGCCTCCATCAATGCGGTGCGCAACGTAGCCTTTGCCAAGACGCTGCGCCAGGACGAGAGTGCGGAAAACGTCATCATTTCAGCGATTCTCGTGCTTAGCGCCAGTGCGCGACCTGCAGGTGGTAGCAGCGTCAGCGCGTCAGTTAAGCAAGCGATTGCAACGCGCTCGTCAAAATTGGGAATTCCCGTGGCACATCGATAGAAAGGAAGCAGATCTTTAATCCATTCCCAGATCCGTTCAGACCGTGTCGCTTGATAGCCATATTGATATAACGCTTTCTCAAGCTTTTCGCTATGCGCCTGGGCAGCGCGCGAATAAAGCATAGATATATCTTCATCGCGGGATTTGAGAAGCTTCCGTACAGGGTTGATGTACAGTTTATAGTCTGGATCAAAGGACAATACCATGCCCGTTAATTCGGTCAATTTTTCATGATAGAACGTACTGTTTCTATCCACCCGGGCCACCTGGGCCACTTCAGCATCGGTGTTCTTAAACAACGCATAAATTCGTTCGTCCCCATCATAGCGTGCCATAAACAAGGAAACGGCCTCGGGTAGGTGCGTTGTTAAGCCGCGTATCGCTGCCGGGTTACCAGCGACTGCCGTATGACGGATGGCGTCGCGGGCAGAGAAATAAGCTGATGCAGGGTATACATCGGCGCTGACGAGGAACGTATGTTCTTGTAACGAAAGTTGCGCAAATAAAAAGGGAAATACCATCCTAAGCGCGTCGGCCGCCAGGCGGCCAATACGCTTGTTTTGCTCCAAAAATGCGTCATTTACGATCGGCAACGAAAATCCACCGACGCGTGGGTCACGGAAGCGTCCGACTGCCGGATCGTGCCAACGCCAGTCTTTCGGGAGATCGACACAATAGGCACGCTCCGCGGTGAGATATCCTCGTGCCTGTTTCTCAAAGTCGCTCAGACCCGGACAACGCTTTCGCAGTAATGATTCGGCCAACTGTGGTCGCGTCTGGTAACCATCTATCGCCACGTGATATTGCTCAAGCATGTCATCACGCTCATATGCTGACTCGAACGCGACTTGGTAGCGAAAAAAGTCTTCGGCAAGCTTGCCACCCTCATGTGTCACCACGCCCAGGTCGTCGCGTTGAACCGTTAGTGTTGCCGACGTCTGGTTACCGTGCTTTTTCAGTCCTACCAGAGTCGCAGGTAAGGCAAAGTATTGGAACCAAGAAGCGGGTGCGGCCGACTCCCGAACCAATACGTATAAAAGTTGCCCGAACTCGCGTGCCGTATTGACCTGCCACTCGGAAGTATCGATACCAAGGTCCATGGCCCAGCCTACACCAGCCTGAATTTCTCCCCACGGCAAACTTCCAACCAGCATACTTGCAAACAAGTCATCGTCGCTCGGTTGCCAAAAGATTCCGGGAAGTGCATGGAGAAGCACGCGTTCACGTAAGTAAGCACGCGCTTGAGTAGACAAACCAAATTTCTGAGATGATGTGCAATCTAATGCGAGATCAAAATGACGGCGTATTGCCGCTACCGTGTTATGTTGTGCGGCGTTCGACGCAGCACCTATCGATGCGCCTTCTTTCTGAAGCAGCATCCCCACGTAACTTGCAGGGGTCATGCCTAAAAAACGCGTCGCGAACCATTTCCCTAAATAGGTTGTGTATTGCTTCTCGGATACTTTGTCTTCTTTTTCTCCTCCATAGTCGCCAGATAGTCGTGCCAGGCGTCGAAATAACCCTTTAGCTCGTTTTGGTTTTTCCGAAAAATAGCCTACAGCATAATTTAGTAGCAGAACACGGTCATACTCATTGTGGTCGTACTGCAGGTTTCGCGTCGCGGGCTCTCGGCTAATTAGGAAGTTCCATATATCTTGTATTTGCGCCTGAACCAAAGGATCTCCAATTTGTTCGTCGGGTAGCGAACAAATACCGGAAAGAGAATGCTTCTCGGCGCGTTTCGTGCGTCCCGTTTGGTTGCTTTTTTCGCTTAGATCGATGGCTCGCAACGAATCAGATATCGCTTCAGACACCGAAATAGCGACATTGTGGGATGGCGTGGCATCTAATTCTGATTTATATGATACCGCCTCCGGCCCAAATGGCACGGTCATCATCGTCGCTACGTCAGGTCGGATACCTCCCGCATTCTTCATCTGCCAGCGACAAGACATATCATTATCCAAGCCGGTCCCGAAGCCGGACGCGGTGTCGCTATTCATGTCGGTGCGATGCTGCGCTCCTCTGCTGGAACATAACATCAACCCTCGCAATAAACCTTCGGTTTTCCAGTTACCACGCGTCACCGCACCATGCGACGCGATATCGTGTCGACCGACATTGCGAGCGGCCGTGATCTCTTGGAGAAATCGGTTATCCGAGTTGGAAGGTATCGTGCCCGATGTGATCGTTCCAGGTTGCACCGATTCGTTTCCACGCAGCATGCCGACAAACTCGGTCGAAGAAAGTTTCGGCATTTTCGGATAACCTGTCGTATTATTCATTGACTGTGTCCGCTTTTCGGAAAAGTTCAGAATTTGAGGCTGCAGGCCATTGCGTTTTACAATCTCGCGTTGCAGCAGTCAACATCCGCAGCTTGCTGAAAGACGTCTACTGTGCTTTTCACAACGTGAGCGGCCATTGGTACGCGATCGGATTATCGGCACATTGATGAACGCCACATTCCAGTAGCGTGGACATAAGATTGGCCACAACCACAACAGCAAATAATCCGACCACAAATTTACGTATAGACCTCGCCTTACGTGTTTTCGCGACCGTCCGACATTTTGGTTGCATCAGCATTAAGGCAATGCACAAAGTAGCGCAGACCGCTGCGATTAATGTCCATGTGTAGAGATGCAAACCAAATAAGCGATCACCATATCCAGTCGCATTCGGTAGGATATGCAAAAATACCTGACGTATCGCGACCAGCCCGGTTACCACGCATCCTATAAGCGCCATTCCGATATGCCGTCGAGAAGATCCGAAGCGGATATTGAAGAGAAATCCGGCACCAACGAGCAAAAAACCAGCACGCTGTAACAAACAAAGCGGACATGGGAGTTCGTCACG
>NZ_LAQU01000075.1 GCF_000970345.1 Robbsia andropogonis
GGGCAGTTTGGTCTCTCGCTTGCGCCGCGGTTGTTTGCTGGGCGAGTCGAGCTGCCAAATTTCTCGGCCATTCGTCATGAATCGTGTCTGACCACCGAGGTATGAACAATCCGTGTTGCGCAAAGATGAGCAACACGTCTCGTACCAGCATCGGAAATAGCACGCAAGCGTCTAAGACAACGATAAAACGGTCATGACAGAATCTCATAAACCATAACCATCCATGGCCTCACTTGCCTCGACCATCTCATCGATGGCGGCACTTCTTTCCCTTCTCATTGAACGCTGGTAGGCAAGTACGTCGTCCAGGCGTAGACGGCGGTGGCGACCAACCTTACGGTGCGCGAGGTCGCCGGCCTCGCGTCTTGCTACCAAAAACGGACGCGAGACGCCCAGCAGATCGGCCGCTTGGCCAGTCGTCAGTTCTGTGTCGGCGGGACTGAGCAAAAACGTTTGCTGGCTAGCCATCAGCGACAGCAGTCGCGCGAGGACTTGCAGTGTCGGCGGCGGCACCTCGATCCTAGCGACATCCCCGTCACCTCCCTGCTCTGCCCGTGATAGCGTCAGCGGGAGATGTCAACTTTGTGGAAGCAGGTGAATGCGTACTTGACGCGCTGGATGATGCGCAAGTTCAAACATTTAGCTTGGCATAAACGCCGAGCTAAACACGCCCTCGGGCGGCTTGCACGTCAGTTTCCTAATGCGTTTGTACATTGGAGGCGTGGATGTATTCCTACGACGGGATGATGGGAGCCGTATGAATCAAGAGGGGTGGGTTCAATGGGTCATTGCAACACCTTTCTATTGATATCGAATGAGGGAGGGTTGACGAATGGCACAGATGGGAAGACCTAGGCTGCCGCCAGAAGGCGAGGCAGAAGTTTGGCGGAGGTGGCGCGCCGGTAAATCGTTTCTTGGCATCGGCAAAGCGCTAGGCAAGCCAGCCGGGTCGATCTACGGCGTCATCCGGCTATGCGGAGGTTACGGCCCTGCTGCGCGCAAGCGATCGTCGCGGGCATTGACTCTCAGTGAACGTGAAGAGATTTCGCGCGGCGTGTCCGCCGGGCTTTCCATTCGGGCCATAGCGCGTGAGTTGCATCGTGCGCCATCCACCATTTCGCGTGAGATTGCGCGTAACGGTGGAACAGGCCATTATCGGGCTCTGGACCCCGATGAGGCAGCCTTGAAGGTTAGCCTGCGTCCCAAAATTGCCTGCTGGAGCGCAACCCGCGCTTGCGCTACGCTGTCGAACGTAAGCTCTCTTGCGAATGGTCTCCGGAACAAGTAAGCGGCTGGCTTAAGCGCCGATATACCGATGACGAGTCGATGCGCGTGTCACACGAAACAATCTATCGCAGCCTGTTTGTGCAGGCGCGCGGTGCTTTAAAGAAAGAGCTACAGTATCATTTGCGAACCCAGCGCAAGATGCGTCATTCGCGCTTCTCTAGCACCAAGGGCGCGCGCAACAAGATAGTTGGGGCTGTTTCGATTCACGAGCGCCCGCCTGAAGCGGCCGACCGCGCCGTGCCGGGTCATTGGGAAGGAGATCTTGTCAGCGACGCGAACAATACTCACGTCGCCACACTGGTCGAGCGGCGCTCGAGGGTCACCATCCTCGCCAAGATAAAAGGCAAGGACACGGTGAGCGTTGTGGCGGGCCTTAAACGCGAGGTAAAGCGGTTTCCACAGCATCTACGCAAGATGCTCACCTGGGATCGTGGCATGGAATTGGCGAACCACAAAGAATTCACCATCGCTACGGATGTGCAGGTCTACCGTTGTAACCCACGAAGTCCCTGGCAACGCGGCACCACCGAAAATACGAACCGACTTCTGCGACAGTATTTGCTTGAAGGTACCCAGCTTCATCAATATTCGCAGGAGCAACTGAACAAAATCGCAACGCGCCTTAATGAACGGCCTAAAAAGACCTTGGGCTTCATGTCTCCGGCCGATAAACTACGCGAGGCTGTTGCAGCGACCCATTGAACCCACCCCTTGTTTCCGCAGCCGTGGGTGCAACGCGACGGAGGGGAGGCGATACGGCTCGATGACTTCGCCGGCACCGGTTGGCAGCTGCTGACAATGGACAGCGTCGATGCCCCGACGTCGGCAGGCGTGACGGTCGTGCGGCTCGGCGGCGATGTCCACGAGGTGGACAATGTCTTGGGGCGGTGGATGGCGACGCACGATTGCTGCGCGGCGCTCGTCAGGCCCGATCACTACGTCTTCGGCACCGCTGCATCGCCCGGTGAAATCCGCGCCTTGCTCGACGAAATGTATCGGCGATTGCGGTAATACGTCGTGCACGGGGGCGTCCGGTGACGGACGCCTGCCGTACGGGTTGGTCTCGATAAAATCGCCGGCACGACGCCAAAGGCGATACCGTGGCACAATTTCAACGCCGCCAGAAACGCGCAAGCGCTGCACGACGCAAAAAATAATAAGAACTGGCCGCTCTGTCAGGCGGCTTTTTTTGGAGACCCACACGATGCGCTTCAACAGATTGGACCTGAATCTGCTCGTGACACTGGACGCGCTGCTGGGGGAGCGGCGTATCACTCGAGCCGCCGAGCGCTTGAACCTCAGTCAGTCTGCCATCAGTGGCATGCTGGCGAAGCTCCGGGATTATTTCGAGGATGAGTTGCTGATTCCCGTCGGGCGCAACCTGGAACTGACGCCGCTGGCGCGGGAACTGGCGCAGCCGGTACGCGATCTCCTGCTCCAGGTGCAGACCATTGTCGCGATCGATCCGACATTCGATCCAGCCCACGCGCGGCATCATTTCAAGATTGCCACATCGGATTACGTCGTCAACGTATTGATGCCGCGCGTAATGCCCACGATCGCGCAACTGGCGCCGCATATCACGCTCGAACTGATGCCCCAGGTGGACGACTCAGCCGCGAAGCTGCGGCGCGGCGAGTATGATTTTCTGATCATTCCCGAGCCGTTCATCGCGTCGGATCATCCTAGTTTACCTTTGTTCGATGACAGTTATGTCTGCGTGGTCTGGGAGGGCAACGACGGGGTGGCCGATCGTTTAAGCGTGGCGGAATTCGAGCGCCTCGATCATGTGGCGGCCTTGCTCGGCTGGCCGCGTGCGCCCACGTACGACAGTCGCTATCTCGAAGCACAAGGCATTCGACGCAGCGTGCGAATCACGACGTCGGACTTCAGTTCGATGGCGCCCGTCTTGATCGGCACCCGGATGGTGGCGACGATGCACCGCCGCCTGGCGACCGAACTGGCACGGCGCCTGCCGTTGCGGCTTGTCGAGCCACCGATTCCGATTCCGGCCGTGCGGGAATTCCTGCAATGGCACGTCTATCGCGAGAAAGATCCGTGTCATCGCTGGTTAAGGGAGCAATTGGTCGACGCGGCCGCGGGCCTTGCCGGCCGCTAAATCCGGCGATGCGCTTAGGTCGGCGGCATGTCGAACGCGGACGCATCCGCGTACAGGCTTCACATCAGTGATGACCGCTGAGGACCCACAGGGGGATCGCGAGGTTCAGCCAGACATTATTGCTTTTGCTGGTATTGGCCGCGTAGATGCCCTGTTGATAATTCAGGCTGATATTGACTGGCCCTGCGTTATACGAGATCGCCGGGCCGACGGCGATGCTGCGCATCCGATTACCGTTACCCGATACGGCGACGCCATTCTGCTCGTCGTTACTGAACTGATTGACGTAGTATCCGACCGCGCCGACTTCCCATCGGCCTAAGTGCCAGCCAGCGTGAAATTGGCCGGTATAGCCGGTACCCGACTTGTAATTAGTGTCGCTATTCTTCTCGTTGATAAGAAGGCGATTCGACAACCCGATATCGATGCTGTCCGGCCTGTCATACCGGATCGAGAGCACCGGTTGAATGGAGGTATAGCCGCTCGCGACACTGGTCTTGCTGGGGCTGTAGGAACCTGTTTCCAGGGACAGATCGACGCCTGCCGCAATACGGAGATTCTGTGCGATCGTCCATTGCAGAATGACCGGCGAGACGGTGATATTGGCCAAGCCGTTCTGTGTGGTTTTGTAGCCTTGGACCGTGCTGTGCAAGGAGACCACGGGGACGACCAACTGCGAATAAACCTTCGCGCCGAGGACCGTCAGCGGATAGGCGGCCAATAAGCGCGTGGTTTCCGAAAAGATCGAGGTATGGAAGGAAGTCGGCAGCTTTTTGCCATCGTTTCCGTAGAGGCCGTTCGAGAAGCTCTCGTTGAACTGCTGCATCACGAACAAGCCCGGAATCGGCGGCATCGCGGCGATATAGTCGACTTCCGCGCCCGCCGGATAGGGTGCGACGCCGCCCTCATAGGCGTGGGCGGCTTGCATAAAGCCTGTGCAGAGAAGGGCGCAGCTCGCAATGGCCCGGATCGTTTTTCTATACATTTGTCTCCTTTGTTTTTTTAATGTAATACGTATTGCGAAGTAATGTTCCTCGATTCCCCCTCCCGATGGAATCGCTCTTTGCAGAGTGCGTTAGTGTCGACCGATGAAGCTGAGTAAGGCGCCGGTGAGCACCTCGTCGACGGTGTTGATGGCTTCCAGCTGCGACAGGTGATTGTGTCCGGGAATGACCGCCAGATCGGGGTCGAAACCGTGCTGCGTCGTCAGCCGTGCAAAAAGCTCCCCCGCTTGCACTTGCATCTGCGGCGGATCCAATTCCGCCCACGTGATCAGCAGCGGAAAGGGCGCCGTATCGATGCGTTCCACAGTGGAGCGTTTCCGATATTCCGTGAAGTCGTTGCCGAAATAGGCTTCGTTGCGTGGGTCGGGCGTGGCAATCGAGAATTGACGCCGAGCGCGTTGTTCAAGATGCGCGTTATAGACGCCCGAGATGAAGGTGGCGGCGCGTGGCGCAGGGATGCCGGACGGACGCAGATTCTCGATCAGCGTTGCCGCCGCGACGTGCGCGGCGCCGGCGGATTCGCCGGCCAGATAGACACGTTGCGGATCCGCGCCCAGTGCCTTCGCGTTCGCATATGACCATGCCCATGCAGCCGCCACATCCTCTGCGCCGGCCGGCCATTGATGCGTTGGCGCGAGGCGATAGCTGGGTAAGACCGTGACGAAGCCAGCGCGCGCGAAACGCCATCCGACATTGGCTCTCTCGCGTCGATCGCCGCGGATAAAGCCGCCGCCATGGACAAAGAGCAGCAGTCCGCGCGGCGTGTCGGTCTGCGTTGTCGGCAGGTAGACATCGAGTTTTTGCCGTTCGTCGTCGCCATAGGCGATATCGTGCCGAACCACGACGCCCTCTTTTAGCTGATTCTCTCGATAAAACGCATACCAGCCTTTGACCAGCGGCGGGTCGATGATGGGGCCGGCCTCGCGGATGCGTTGCGCGAGGTCCGCGGCGGCGGAAGAGTCGATAGGACGATGCATCGCTTATTCCCGGTGCTGGCGTGCGGCGAGCAGGGCTCGCGGTTCCTTGTGAAATGCGCCGTCTTTCATGATGCCGAGCAGGCGCTGCTTGTCTTGCAGGATCGTGAGGTCCTCGGTCGGATCACCGTCCACCACGAGCAGATCGGCCAGATAGGTCGGTGCGATGCGGCCGAGCGACTCCGGCATGCCCATCAAGGCGCCGCCGAGCGTGGTGGCCGCGTGCAATGCGTCGGCAGGCGTATAGCCGAACAAGTCGACGAAGAGCTGGAGGTCGCGCGCATTGCGGCCGTTCGGGTTGAAGGGGAAGCCATAGTCGCCTCCAGGCAGGACGCGGATGCCGCGTCGACGCAATTCCGGGATTAAACGTTGCTGGAGCGTTCGCACTTCCGCCGCGCTGCGCTTCATATGGTTCATGTCGAAGTGGGGCGGCGGCGTGGCATCGAGCGTGGCTTGAATAATCCCGATGGCCGGGGCGACGAAGATGCGATCGCGTGCCGCTTCCAGCATGTCGAGCGCTTCCTCGTCGGCATAGGTGCAGTGATAGAGCACGCGAAAGTCATTGCGCAGCGCCATTTTGACGGCTTCGGCGGCTTGCGCGTGCGCGGCGAGCCAGACGCCGGTTTCGGCCGCCGCATCGCCCGCGGCGCGTGCTTCCGCTTCGGTATAAAGCAATTGCTGCGAGGCACCGGGCTGCAAGGCGTCTTCCCCGGAGAGCAGAAATTTGACCGAGCGCGCGCCCATCTCGGCGCAGTCGTGGACGAAGGCGCGGACCGCATCGGGACCCACCCCGTGCGGATCGACCTCGCCGGCGCTGAGTTGCTGCTCGTCGCCTGCAACGGGCGGCGTGCGTTCGATCGAGGATGCCACTAGCCGCGGTCCCGGCATACCACCACTGTCGATCTGCTCGGCCAGGGCGACTTCGACCCGCTTGCTGAGGGAGCCGGCCGAGTAGGCACCGGTGAAGCCGTGATCCAACAGAATGCGCGCATTGCGTGCCGTGGTGAGCACGAGTTCCTCCGGCGGAAGGGACATGCCGGGTACGAACTTTTCGACGGAACTGGGCCAGGATAAATGGGCATGCGCTTCGATCAGCCCCGGGAGCAGCGTCGCACCGCGGCAGTCGTAGACCGCGTCGTCGGCGAGTGCGATAGACGGCTCGCTGGCATTGGCGAGCGCACTAATCCGATTGCCTTGCACCCGCACCTGTGCGGTGTAGGGCAGCACCACGCTGCCGTCGAAAACCTTGACGTTGTTGAAGACGATACCGGTCATTTTTTTAAATCCTTTATTGCGTTTCACGTTGTCGCGTCAATGCGCCGCGGGTGCGTCGAGTTGCGCTTGTGCGGGCTCGACAGCGCGCAGGCGCTGGAAAAATACGATGCTCACGACGCTGATCAGCATCGCGGCGATACCGATGGCGCCGAATCCCGCGCGGACGATCAAGGCACCCCCGAGTACGGGGCCGACTGCGGAGCCCGCCATCAGCATCGCGGGGGTGTAAGCGACGGCGCGGCCGCTGCGATCCAGTTTGGCCAGGAAGCCGAACAGGAAGGTATGCGTGAAAATCATCGCGAAGACCCAGAGACTGGTCGCGACGGCATACGGCAGGAAGTGAGACGTGTTACTGATGGTCAGTGCGAGAACGGCTTGTGCTACGGCACCGGCAAAGGCGACGCCGCGCGCTTCGAGTCTCCCTTGCAGGAGCGTTGCGAAGATCGGCGGCAACAGATTAACGAGGCCGACCGCGACAAGCACCGCGTCCACGCGCGAAGCGCCAAAGCCGCGCACCATGCCGATGTATTGCACGAAGCTGAAC
>NZ_LAQU01000076.1 GCF_000970345.1 Robbsia andropogonis
TGGACTCGACCGAACGTCAGCGTGTGATGGACATGTTCACGCAGCATTGAGAGGATGGCGCAGGATCGTGGCGTACTCCGCCGGAAAGGTCCGCACGTAAATGCCAGGAGAGGCAATGAGCGCATCGAGAGAACTGACAGCGGTTTCCGCCACGTCCCGGACGTTCTCCGGTTCGGATGTGGAAGACGCAGTTCACGCAACGTCCGCCGGCGCCGCGCTGGCGGATGCAACAGGTTTGTCCGGCGACGTGTCCGATGCCACGTCTCGCGGCAAACCCTTCGTCGGCCCGCTGACCGCCATCAGCTTCAGCCACATGCTCAACGACATGATTCAGTCGTTGATTCTCGCGATTTATCCGCTTCTCAAATCCGGTTTTCATCTGAGCTTTTCGCAGATCGGCATCATCACGTTGACATACCAGCTCGCGGCGTCGTTGCTGCAGCCGCTGATCGGTGCCTATACCGATAAAAACCCAACCGCATTCGACCGCCATCGGGATGATGTTCACGCTGTGTGGACTCCTGTTGTTGTCGGTGGCGCCCAATTACCCCGTGCTGCTTGTGGCGGCGGCGCTCGTGGGAACTGGCTCGTCGATTTTTCATCCCGAGTCGTCGCGGATCGCGCGTCTGGCGTCGAACGGGCAGCACGGGCTCGCACAGTCGGTATTTCAGGTGGGCGGCAATCTTGGTACCGCGATGGGCCCGCTGTTGGCGGCAACCGTGGTGCTTCCGTATGGACGCGGCAGCGTGGCATGGTTCGCGCTGGTCGCGTTGCTTGCGATCTACGTGTTATGGCGCATTGGACAGTGGTATCGCACGCAGGCGGGGTTGGCGCCAAAACGTAAGCGCACCTTCAGTAGCGTTGCCGCCGCGCTGAGCAAGCGACGCGTTGCGGGAGCGGTGGCTGTCCTCGTGGCGCTCGTCACCTCGAAATACCTGTATTTGAGCAGCTTGAACAGCTATTACACGTTCTACCTGATCACTAAATTCCATCTGAGCGTGCAGCAGTCCCAGATGTACCTGTTCGCATTCTTGTTCTCGGTGGCGATCGGTACGTTGGTCGGCGGGCCGATCGGTGACCGTATTGGCCGTAAATACGTGATCTGGGTATCCATCCTCGGCGCTGCGCCGTTTACCTTGTTGCTGCCTTATGCCAATCTGTTCTGGAGCGGCATCCTGACCGTCATTATCGGCTTGGTGCTATCGTCGGCGTTTTCCGCGATCGTCGTCTACGGGCAGGAATTGCTGCCGGGCCGTGTCGGCATGGTGGCCGGTCTTTTCTTCGGCCTGGCCTTCGGCCTTGGTGGTGTAGGGGCGGCGGTGCTGGGTCACCTTGCCGACGTGACCGGAATCGAGCACGTCTATCGTCTTTGTGCCTTTCTGCCGTTGCTTGGCTTACTGACAGTCCTGCTGCCGAATATCGAGGCACCTACGCGGGTAGAGGCCAAGGCGCCCTAGCCACGAAAGCCGCCCTTTTGTATTCTCAGTATTTTCTCGGGTCGTTAGGACGTGGGGCCCGTCGCTGGCTGGCTAGTGTGACGGGGTCACGGCGCTGCGTTCGCCGCCACTGCAAGGCAGCGCGCTGCCTGCCACAGATGCCGGGCCGTGGTGGTGCCCGTGCCCGTGGTCATGGTGGTGGCCCGGGCCGGAAACCTCCTCATCCAGCGGTGGTAGCCCCGCCAGGACATCATCGACACAGGTTTCCGGTTCCATTTGCACCGTCGTGTGCGCGATCCGGAATTTCTCGCGTAAACGAGCGCTGATGGCGGGAGGCAAATGCAGAGGATCGATGCCGGCGGCGGCGCGGGCATGCAGCGTTACCATCGTGCTTTCCGCGGTCAGGCACCAGGCGTGAACGTGATGCACATCGGCGACGCCCGGTATGCTCCTCATCAGATCCTGTCTCACCGCATGCGGGTCGACGCCAGGCGGTGACGCTTCCAGCAGAATCGCCGCGGCGCTACGCGTGATGGACCAGGCGCTTTTCGCGATCAGCAACGAGACCAGGATCGACAAGATCGGATCGATCGGAGAGTAGCCTGTCCACATAATCACCAGCGCGGCGATGATGGCGACCACGGACGAGACCAGATCGCCAAGAACATGAAGCCATGCCGAGCGCATATTCAGGTTCTCACGGCTGCCGCCGTGCAGGATGGCGAATGCGACGATATTTGATAGTAAGCCGCTGACGGCAACGAAGAACATCGTGGTGCCCAGCACCGGCTGCGGCTCGGCAAAACGGCGTATGGCCTCGATGATCACGCCCAGTGAAATCACCAACAACGTCAGGCCGTTCACGAAGGCGACAAGGACTTCCAGGCGGCGATAACCGTACGATAGCCGCGCGCTTGGCGGGCGGCGACCAATGCGCAACGCAGCCCAACTCATGGCCAGCGCGACCACATCCGATGCCATGTGGGCGGCATCGGCGATCAGTGCCAGCGAGCCGGAAATCAGGCCGCCGACCACTTCGACGGTCATGAATACCGCGATGACGACCAGGGCCCACGCCAGACGCGTTTCGTTAGTCGACCCATGTGCATGTACGTGCCCGCCTGCGTGCGTAGCGGCCTGATGCGGATCCTCGGTGTGGGCATGGTCATGATGGAGGTGCGCATGCTGATCAGGCACCGGGTCAGCGCCATGCGGCGAGCCATGATCGTGCGATGGGCGGTGATGTTGGTGATCGTGGGGCATGAGCATTGGCGCGGGAGAGTGATACCATATACCTTAACACATTAACATATGAACAGGTATTCAGATATGTGGGACGCGGTAGCCCAATTGTTCCGCCTGCTGGGCGATGCGAGCCGTCTGCGTATTGTCGCGGCCTGTCTCGATGTACCCGTATGCGTATCCGATATCGCGCTAGCGACCGGTTTATCGCCGTCGTTGGTCAGCCATCATCTGCGCTTGCTTCGTGGTGCGGGTGTCGTGCGCGGTGAACGGCGCGGTAAGCAAATTTTTTACTGTGCGGCCGATGAGCATGTTCGTCGAATGGTCCGGGACATGCATGTTCACGCGCTGGAATGCGCGCCGACGCTCCAAGCCGTGTCGCTGGATGGCGAGACAGAAGGGCTTAGCGTCTGAGGGCGGTATCGGGTAATCCGAAATGAGGCGGCAGATGTGCCGCGATCGCCTTCAAGGTTTTTTGTGCGGTACTGGCATCACGACCCAGCCGAAGTAAAGCGCCGAGTTGTCCGGGCTCGCGAAGCAGGGCACCGATGACCGGCAAGACGGTGGTACGTCCATCGGCCGTCAATCCGGCCATCGCCGCCGCCGGGACGTCATGGTCGGCGCGATCCAGTACGACACGGCATACGAGAAAAGGCAAACCGTAGGAGGCGGCCAGCGCGGCCAATGCATGAGACTCCATATCGACCGCGCTGGCGCGCGTTTGCGAGAACCATGCTGCTTTGTCGGCGGTGGAGCAAACGGCGGTGTCGGAGCCGGCGATCAAACCCTGATGGCATGTCACGGGCGATTGACCTTGACGTTGCCACTGCGTGGCCAACGCGGCACGCCAGTGCGCATCGGTGGCCCATTGCCGTCCGCTCGCATCCACGACGGCGCTGGGCAGCAGGCAATCGCCCGGACGCAAGGTCGGGTCCAACGCGCCTGCCGTACCAAAACTGACAATGCCCGACACCGTCGGTAACAGGTGTGCCAGGCGGCCATCCGGGTCGCGGGCCGCGGGCCCCATTGCCACACGCACGTCGAGGCCGGTGGCGCCACGGACCGCGTCGGCCTCCAGCACCATTCCGGCGACAACGAGCACCGGGCGCGTGATACGGCCCGGCATCGCGTGGGGGACTGCGGCCGAGGACGCCGGGTTCATAGACCCAATGTGACGTGGCGCTTTCCGTCGCGCGCCAGGTTCCGGTAGCGCGCCAGTGCCCACAGCGGGAAATACTTTGAATAGCCGTGGTAGCGCAGGTAGAAAACGCGCGGAAAGCCGGTGGCGGTGAACAACGGCTCATCCCAGAAACCATCGCCCGCCTGGTGCGTCATCAAGTAGGTGATGCCTCGCGCGACACGCGGATCATCGACAACGCCCGCGGACATCAGCCCCAGCAGCGCCCAGGCGGTTTGCGAGGCAGTGGACGTGGCACGGCGGTACCCATCGTAATGCAGGCGATAGCTGTCACCGTCTTCGCCCCAGCCACCATCCGCGTTCTGGATCGAGAAGAGCCAATCGACGGCTTTCTGAATCAACGGGGATTGATGCGCATCGATTCCGACACCGTTCAAGGCGCACAGTGCGGCCCAGGTGCCATAGATGTAGTTCATACCCCAGCGACCGTACCAACTGCCGTCGGACTCCTGGTGCATCAGAATGTAGTCAGTTGCATGCGCGACGCTCGGATCATCACGGCTCGCGCCAAGCTGCGTCAACATCGACAGGCAACGCGCCGAGACGTCCACGGTCGGTGGGTCCAACAAGGCGCCGTGATCGGCAAACGGAATGTTATTGAGGTACTCGTGCGTGTTCTCCGGCTCGAACGCGCCCCAGCCGCCATCGCCGCTTTGCATGCCGACGACCCATTCACGTGCGCGGGCGATCGACTTCGTAAAATCGGCCTGGCCGGACAGACGGTCCATCATCAGGGCGACCACGGCGGTGTCATCCACGTCCGGGTAGTAGTCGTTGCGATATTGGAATGCCCAACCGCCGGGACGCACCGTCGGTCGTCGCGACGACCAGTCACCGATGACATCGATGATCTGAAGTGGTCGCAGCCACTCGGCGCCACGTAATGCCGCGGCGGTGGCCTGCGGCGTGCCGGATTCGAGCAAGGCATGCGATGCCAGTGCGGTATCCCAGACCGGTGACAGGCAGGGCTGGCAGTAGGCTTCCCCGTCCTCTGACGGATCGACCACCAGCAATTTGTCCACGGAGCGCCGTGCAATGGCGCGTTCCGGATGCGTCGGCGGAAAACCCAGCACGTCATACATCATGACCGTGTTGACCATCGCCGGGAAAATGGCGCCAAGGCCGTCTTCGCCATTCAGATGCGATGAGACAAACGAAATGGCCGCCTGTGTCGCGCGTGCATGGAGGCGGCGCGGGATAATCCACTCGGTGACGCGGAGCACGGCATCAATGCCACGAAACGTCCGGAACCAGCCGGCGCTTTGCTGCGGCGCGCGGTCGTTGAGCCCAACGTTGACGGCCGGACCGGTGAACAATTCATCCAGGCGAATACCCCGCGGATTGCGCGCGCGGGGCCGCTCCTGCTGCAGGACGAGCAGGGGCACGATGACGGTCCGTGCCCAATATGACACTTTTGACAAGTGGAAAGGGAACCAACTGGGCAGCAACATGATCTCGATGGGCATCATCGGCACCGCACGCCACGAGACCACGCCATATAACGCCAGCAAGATGCGCGTGAAGACATTCACCTTGGCAATGCCGCCGGCCGCCAGGATCGCTTCGCGGGCGCGTTGCATATGCGGCGCGTCCACCGGGTCGCCGATCATTTTCAGCGCGAAATATGCCTTGACGCTGGCACTGATGTCGAGCGGTCCTTCGTGATACAACGGCCAGCCGCCATGGTAACCCTGGATGCGCCGGAGGTAGCGCCCGATCTTGGCCTCGAGCGTCAGGTCCGGCGTCTCGCCGAGATAGTGGACCATTAGCACGTATTCCGAGGGAATCGTCGCGTCGGCTTCCAGCTCATAGAGCCAATGCCCATCCGCGCGCTGGTCTGATATGAGCCGTTCGGTGGCGGTATCCACCGCGTGATGTAGCGCTTGTGGATCGATTGTCTCGTGGCCCCCCCATTCCTGGCCCGACTTCTCGGCCGTGACCGATGTCGTCGTCCACGAGGTGGGCGGTGCCGTATCACGGCCGGGTTGTGGTGAGCCGTCGACGCGCTTTAGCGCTTGTGCGAGGGCTTGGTTTTCCAAGGGCGTTGTATCCATCCTTCTCCGATCTCTTTCCGTCTCGCCCGCCATCCTGATGAGGCTCGGGGCCTGCTGTCCGGGCGGCTTCCTGCTTCGGCGACGACGCGTGGCGACCGCGATTTCGCGAGCAACCTATCGTTCGTCCAGTCACAAGCAGGAAACACATTATTCCAAAAAAAAGCGTCCCCCGGATGCAGGGCATCCTGCCGGGGGCTTACCGCCGTGTTGTCCCATCACGATCTATCCATTTGATGGTGCGGTTTCATGCAATGACGATGTCGAGCGTGATTGCGCGACCTACGACGGAACTCGGCGCATCGCGCTCGCCGTGTTTCAATGCGAGCGGTGAACCGTGCGGGGCACATCGTGCCATATATCACGCCAGGCTGCTTTATCGCGTGGTCCCAAAGGCGCATCGAGGGGGCAAAATATGGTTACGCGTCGGGTCATGACGTCAATTCGCATCGTGCCGTGCGGTTGAAAGACAACGGCGTCGCCATGCGTGCAGCTGTCTTTCAAACGCTTACAGAAGACCGTGACGCAACAGCAACCATACGAGTCGCCACGACGGCAGGCGTACGCGGGTGCGCGGCGCCGCCCATCCCTGCTGTACGGTGCGCATGAAAATGGCGTGATACACCGCGTACATCAGCCGGGGGGCCTTGACGGTGCGGCGCGGTGCGGTGCGCATCAATGCATTGGCTGACTGGTAATGTGTCTGGGCGCGTCGTGCAAGCCAGGTACAGGCCTTAGGGAGGTCCCGCGCTTGCAATACGGCGGCCATGGCCGCGTCACGCGTGACCGTCGTGCGAAGCGGCGCGGTGACGGGCGTGGTTGGCCGCGCGTCATCGTTCGCCGCCGAGGACCCGGATAACGCGCTTGCCGTCCCGAGCCAGTTCGGTGCGACGGCATTCGCCTGGTCGAACACGCGCGTATCGATCCCGGCTTCCACCAACGCTTCGCGTGGCAGGTACAGACGATGAATCGCGATGTCCTCGTCCAGGTCACGCAGGATATTCGTAAATTGCAGTGCCCGACCGAGATGGTGGGCCAGTGCCACGCCCAGTTCGCGATCGAGCCCGAAAACCTGTGTGGAGAGGCGTCCGACAGCGCTTGCCACGCGGTCGCAATACAAATCCAGAACGGCAAAGGATGGCGCCTGGATGTCGGCGTCCAGATCCATCTGCATGCCGTCGATGACGGCGATGAAGTCGTC
>NZ_LAQU01000077.1 GCF_000970345.1 Robbsia andropogonis
CTGCTGGGGCCTTGGCGCTTTTTGTCCTGCTTCGGAGCAGCGCACGCGCAAGCACCGCAACCAGACCCGCACGGCGGTCCATCGGAACCCCCACGTTTTGCGCCACCACACGATGCTCGCCCCGACGGTCCCCCGCCGCTCCCAGGCGGTCCGGCGGCGGACGTGATTGGCGACCTTGAAAAATTGCAGCACATCTATGCGATGACCGGCCGCGAGAACGAGATGCTCAACGTCTATCAAAACGTTGTGGATACTTCGCATGATCCGGTCGTTCGTCGATTTGCTCGCGATGCGATCGCGCATCTGCAATTGCGGCCGTCGAATCCCAACCAAGCCATTGCCACGCTACAAACGCAGTTGAAGGAAGACATCGAGCGCGCCAACGCGATGCCCCCTCCGGACATGCAATCAGGCAAGGCACCACAATAATCCGGCATCACTGGTGCCACCCCGCACCTATCGCAAAGCATCCTCCGGCAAGAGTTGCATGCCGATGATGCGCACCAAATCTGGGTAGCTGTAGACGCCTTGTACGCGGGCGTCGTCCGAGTTATCCAGGATGAAGCACCAAGCCTTGCGGCTCGCCGGATCGTAGACGAGCTTGAACAGCTTATCCGGCACCCAAACATTGTCGGGGCCGATTGTCCGGTGTTCTCCGGTATAGAACGGCCCCGTCAGGACGTAGACACCAGCCGAGCTGCGCATCGCGTAGTTTCGCGTGGCGCGCTCCACGTTTTTCGCCCACACCCCGCGATTGTTCTCTGGCGCCTGCGGCACCATGTTCGCCAGGCTAAAACTTTGCGCCATGGCCTCCGGGCTGGACCGGTCCGCCGCCGGGCTCATATGCCCACGATCGAACCCGGAGCCACGGTAGTCTTCGAGACGCGCCCTCGCGTCGGATGGCAAGCGCGCTTCCTCGTAAAACACATTTGTACGCCGTTCCCCACGTGCAGCGCGTAGGTTTTCTGGCGTAAGGTGCTCGGCGCTATAGATGGGCGTTTTCGATTCTCCGGAATACAAGACAGCGAAGTCCGCAAAGCAGAGCGCATAGCGCTGGCCGGGCTGCTTCGCTGTGGCCACCGGTGCCGCGCCTTCATAAAACGTCGATGAGCAAGCGGCGAAGTCTGGTGCCGCGAAAACAGCTGCAGGCAGAAGACCAATAACAATCGCGCAAAGGACGCGACGAGCAAGAGATTTAACCATCGGAGAAAGCAACTGTGATCGTTAATAGGCAGCAATAGTCGCGGCATATGCTGACCGCCGCGACCGACATTAGATTAGCGCTGATAGCACTTCACATGCGAGTAGTTGTCTGCTTCGTTGAGCGCCGGCAGCAATGAGGCCGTCATAAAGGCCTCGCATTTATAGCGCTTCCCGTGTGCTGTTGTCGCGAAGTACTGGAGGTTGTCGCCTCCAATCGCCGTCGCCGGCGTCTTCGACATCGAAGAAATTGTGACTTCGTCCGAGGAGGCAAGCCCCAACTGCCAAGCTGTCAGTTTATTGAGCGTAATTGGATCAGGCTCGCCAGTAGCGCAGCCTGCCATCAAAATCGATACACCCAGTACGGTAATGCCAATAAGCGAACGCATTTTTTTATTCCTCTATAGCAAAATTAGTCATTGGAAATGATGCAGCTGTCCAAGCAGCAGGCTGTTGATGACGCGATCCTCGTTAGTCTTGTTGCCAAGCAATTCGTCTATTGATGGGGAGGAAAGCGTTTCGACGTGGACGACGACGTGTCGATACTCTTCGCCCTCGGCAAAGCGGACCTCGCGCATATCGCCGTCGACGGCGAAGACTTCCACTTTTCCGAGTTCCGGATGCACCGCCAAGCTGCCTATGGGCGCACGGACCGGATGATGCAATACGTCAGAAATTTCTCGATTCGGCATAGCGCCTCCAATTATTTTTGCTGGGCACGGCGCTCAAGGTACTCCCCAATAAATGCTGAGATACGGAGCGACTCATCCAGCGACAGTGTATGAAAATTCGTTTTTTTCCTCTTCGATACCTGCGGCGGCCGCTGCCCACCGCAAAGCCTTCCCACGCGCCTCGAACACGTTGGCGCCATCACGCGCCATCTTGCGCTCGACGAAGGGTTCCAGCGCCGCGTGGACCGCTTGCTTGGCCTCGCGTAGCTCCGTGTTCGCCAGGCGTCCCGCCGGCTTGTTTTCCTTGCCGGCTCGAACCGGTACCCAGGCTTGGCAAGGAACACAAATCCAGACCGGCTTCCGATCAACGGAATAGGGATATCCGTCGTCTCCGAACTTGCGGAGCATCGCGGGCTCGCCGCAGTAATCGCACTTGACGGAAGTGGGCGCTTTTATGGGACGGCCGACTCGCATGGCAACGACCTCGATCGATTAAAAACGGTAGGCTAAACCAATCTGGACCACCGGATAAATGCGGTATTTAGACACTGAGTCCGATATCCGCTGTTCCTCTGCCTGGACGTTTGCAGCACCGGCCTGCGCGGCCAAGCCTGCAGAGACGGAATAATCGACGCGTGGCTTTCCGTACGCTACGCCGAGATCCGCGGTGACATTAACCCCTCGCCGGCCTTCGGTTTTATGACCAAATCCAATACCGAGATAGGGGCGCACGGCGGGATAGCTGATCTTGGCACTGACCGACTGACCGGCGGCTGCATAATCCTGCCCATTTATGCGATACGTGCCGCCCGTCGACTCGCCATCGCCCTTAAGATAGCTATTGCCAATTAACGCACCAGCGGTAAAGCGGAAGCTGCTCGATTGGAAAGGGAAGACATCCATGTACAGACCGCCGCCGATAAGGTTCAAGCGGCCTTTGTATTTGGTATCTCCCGAGCTAACGGAATGCGACAGTGCGCCGTAGTCGATATCGGCATGTGCGCCGATGTAGGAATTGAAGTTGACGGCGTAGCCGACGCCCCCGCCTTGCGTGCCGACTTGGCCATAAATCTCCCCGGCACGCGCGACCGGCAGAAAAAAGACTGATACAAGCAAAGCTATAAAAATAGGACTACGAAACGCCTTCGTGCAATGCCGACCAGCGGTAAAAACAAGATTTGCAAACATTTTTGATAAACCCCAAGACAATAGGAATTGTCCGAGCCGCACCGATAGGAACAACGCAGGGTGCTGGGGCTACCGCAAACGCGCGGCGGCCTGCTCGGGCCGCCCACGCGTGGGCCATCGCGTTAGATTTGCGCGGCGAGGCGAGAAATCAGCCTCTGTGCGCCAGGAAGAGATTGCATCGTAGCATCGCGAAAACCGTTATGCAATAACTTGATGTCGCGTTCTACACGACCCTAATCTGGGGCGCCATCATCCAGTGCCCCGTTCGGAAGGTCAGTACCACCGATGGGTTTTTTTCTTGCTTCGGGTAGAAGCGCGAATTTCGCATCTCTCGACAGAAAAACGCTGGACGTGGATGTGAAGGCATTTATCGGACCAAAGCCGCTGAAGCGGATCTCGATAAGACCTGCGTCTACTAGCATATTGGCCGTGTTCGGATACCACTCCGCATTGTCCAGGATTACCATCCCTCCAGGCGCTAGCATATCCAGTGCAGCGCGCGCGCTGCGATACCGTTCAGCGCCATCGACAACAATCACATCAAAACGGCTAGGCGAAAACCTCTTTATCGAATCGGCGTAATGCCTGCCGTGATCCTCATGAAAAAGACTGACGTTCGCAGGCAAGTTATCCTTTAATTGATTGAACCACCCGTTGTCGAACTCAACACTTGTGACTGATTTAGCACGCTTTGCCCAAAACAAGGTCGACGCCCCTGCTCCATATTCGAAAATCGCTTTTTCAGAAAAATCGATGCCTTTGAGGTGTTCGATAAGCGGAAAGCTCAGCCACGGTTGATAGTCCCCCTTGCCGTCTACTGGCATTCCTTCTATCGTACGGACTTGCCCATATCCAGCCAGGTATGTCTTTAAGATCCGAGCGCTGACTATCAACGTACGCGGAACAACGGCTCGGACAACCGATTTGATTCCCAATCTTAATCCCCAACGTAAATTTGTGTGATCGCGGTATTTTACGTCAGTTGAGGCGCTGTTGACATCAAGATATGCATGAAACCAATATCGCAGACGAGTCAGGACTCAGATTCTCAACAAGCCAGTAGTAAAGCGCTCCATTCTGCCCGGCCGGGAGTACAGCGCCATTATTATTCGGTCCATTGATCCCGCTCAGCCAGCAGAACCGGTACCAGCCAATGTACGTCCCAGTTGTGTAGTAATACCACCCGACCTGGGTATAACTAAGGTTTTGCACATTTTGCCAGGTAGAGTTCGAGCAGATCAGTGTGCTTGACCCTGACGTGCTAACAGCCCCATTATTCGAACAAGCCGCCCCTGCCGAATAGACAGTGGTCGGAATCAGATAACTACCGGCGGCATAGCTTTGTGCTTGAAACGCCGCGCCAACAGTCAAATTACCCGTGATCGTGCCGCTTCCCGCGGCCGTTACGTTGCCTTTAGACGCGAGGGTCCCCCCCGTCACAGTACTTGTAGCCGTCACCGTCGTCGTCCCCACATCGTCAACATCGGTGATGTCATGCTTGGTACCGCTTGTATCCTCCATCGAGAGGTCCGTCTGCATCGCATTGAGTTGCGACTGCCCTGACACGGCAACGCGATACAGATAGTTTGTGTTCGCCGTAGTGCTTTGGTACGCAAGCAAGGAAGCCAGGTGGCCACTGCCTGGGTTCGTAAAGTTGGCCATCGATACGGACCAACCGCCATAAGAGCCCTGCGCGGTGCTGGCCGTCAGCGACGAATCCCCTCCTTGACTCGCATACGGAATAAAGCCGCCCTGCGCCCCTGCTTGGGCAGCAATCTGCACCAGCTGCAACTGATTGGAAATTGCTGTGCCGTCTTGGGATGTCACCAGGGTCTCCAACTCTCCTGTAGAGGGTTGCAGCACCTGAGCCAGCCAGGTTTGCCCGAAGGGATTTTTTGCCGAGAAACCTGCCGGCAGGTAGCCGGTATTAATGAGCATCGCGGTCGTGATATTTGCGGGCGTTGTCGAGGTAGCCACCTCCGCAATCGTGGCAGCGTAATCGCTGACGTACTGCGCAGCCGCTTTATCAAAAACAATCAACTGACCGGCCGTCGCCGACGTACGAATGTTCTCGATGCTGTGGTTGGCCATCGTGACAAAGCCAACCATGCCCAGCATCGACAAACCCATCGCGATGATGATACTCAGTATTGAATCCATTGCCTTCCCCGATCATGAATTTGCGACGACCCACTTCACGACGGTCCCGGTCGGGATCGTCGTGCTGATCGCGGCGCTGCTGCCTGTTACTAGATTGATGCCGACGCCGCTGGTGCTCACGCGATACCAGGACAGATCCTCATCGGTGTCTTTCCGGATAAGACCTGCTACACCCGCTACGGCGGGCACATACGCATAGACATTGCGGCCCGAACTTGCCGACGTCGTCAAACATCCTGAATTTAATGGCGCTTTTGTGCCAGCGGGTAAATAGGCTGTAACTGAAATCGCGCTACTCACCTCTCCCGCCACTGCGAACGCAGCCTCGACACAGGCGGCGGCATACACCTCGGCCGCCTTTGCACGCTGCTGGGCTCGGTTTTCCATTGCGCCGCTTAATCCCGCACCCGGCACCGCGTCCGCCTGCTGCGTCATCTGGGCAATAAGGCCGAGGATTAAACAGATAACGACGAACGGATAGATGGCGAAGCCCATTAAAACCCTCCAATCGGAGGCGTCTCAGCGGTCATGTTGCGGTGCTGACGACTGAGCTCGGAGGCGAGAGACGACAGATCGTCCTGCCGCAAATGACTGCGGATCGCGGTTTGACTGATCGATCCCGATACAATCAGCGGAGAAAATTCGATGTGGTGCTGCTCCTGCTCCATAAACGTTTCCGTTGTCATCGACTGATGAATGATGGCGCACAGAGAATCGGCCAGAAGACCGTTGTCGAGCTTGGCCTCGCGCAGCATGTTGCGAAGACGCTCCAACGCCGTCGGGATGTTGTTGCCGTGCAGCGTCGCGCTTACAAGCTGGCCGCTGGCACCGGCAATTACCGCGCGGGCGGCTGCGGCCGAGTCCCGGATCTCGCCCAGCATGATGACCGAGGGGGCGGCGCGCAGAAGCCGTGAAATCGCAGCACCAAATTCCTCGTCGCTCTGCACCTCAGTTTGATACACAGTCCCGGTCGCCAAGCCGGTGGAATATTGCCCCTGAAGCCGAATTTCGATGGGGTTCTCGACGGTACACGCCGTGCCGCCGTATTCCGTCATGTACTTGGTCAACCACGACGCCTGACTCATCGATTTGCCCGCGCCCGTGCCACCCGTCCAAAGGATGAGACCTCCTTTACGGAATGATTCATCCAGCAATGCGCGCTGGAGCTTTTTCGGCATGCCGAGCTTGCCGTACTCGATCGGCGCACGCTTGAGATTGCGGCAAATATAGACGTCGCCTTCGAGCGTGTTGATGCGCTGTGCGCGCAAGGTTAGACCGTCGTGCTCGTAACGAAAATCCATGCCCGTACGATGCGCGGTCAATGCCTCGCGCAAGCGTGCGCATTCCGCGAGATCCTCGATAGACGGGGTGCGGCGTACACCATCGCTTGGACTGCGCTTATACCAGACCGCGTTGGGCTCCAGGTACATATCTGAGAACAGAATGTCTTTGAGCATGGCCGGCCTTTTATTGGAAGGTGACGGTCATCGACGTCGAAGACGAGCATGCCTCCTGCGCTGTAATCGTGTCGGGCTCGTTGCTGCTGGTAAAGTCCGTGCCACCGACGCTGAGCGACTCATAATCAGCCAAGCCCAGCACGATCTTGACGCACTGGCTCACGGTTTCATTGCCACCGAATCCAATCACGCCTTCGGTCGCGTTGTTGGCGCTGGAAAACGTCATTGACGTGCCCCAGGGGTCGTATGCCGCGCTGTTACGCACCAAACCCTTTGGAATGGTCCCCGCGCTGATCATCGCCGTCTCGTTTGCGGTCGTGAAATTCGTATACCCGTTGCTCGACTGTGCAAAACCGCTTCGCGCATTCGTCATC
>NZ_LAQU01000078.1 GCF_000970345.1 Robbsia andropogonis
GTTTGCATCTGGATGTCAGTGAAACCTTGCTCCATGACGAGAACGTCACGGTTAAGTCAGAGTTAGAAGCTTTGCGTAAGACGGGCGTTAAGGTCGTGCTCGATGACTTCGGTTCAGGCCGCTCGTCCTTGTCATGCCTCGGTAACGCGGCAATAGATGGCATTAAGATTGATTGGCGTTTAATGCAACAAGTGCCGTCTGAAAACGAAGCCTCCGAGATGTTGGCGCATCTCATTGACCTCGTACGCGCAAGAGGACTTTCTGTGGTGATTGAGCGAGTCGAAACACGTGAACAAGTGGCGTGGCTCGCGCGGTTTGGTGATATGACGGTTCAGGGCTTCTATTTCTCCCGGCCTGTGTCCGCTGCGATGTTGCCTATCGCCACCAGGGCCTAGTCGCATGACTACCGCAATGGATAGAACCACGGATGCCGCACGCGAACCACTCTACGAGTCCGTAAGCCGGATCAATCGCGATGCAGTCACGATTCGCTTGTTCCGTTCGCAGGCCGGTCTTTTTTCGATAGAACGGCAACTTGTGCGCGCCGACGGGGCGACACTTACACAGTTGTATCCCGTTGAAAATGAGCAGGGGCTGCATAAATTTTTATCCGCCGACCCTCTGGGCGATAGTCTTCAAAGCACTTTTCAAAGCTTGCTGAAACATTACTCCGACGCGGCTAGGGAAGTACGTGCGCATCATGCTTTTAAAGCAATCGATATGTTTGGCGAGTTTGACCGCATAGAGGCGTGTGGTGACGAGACGGACCTGCTGCCGATTGTAAAAACGGTTACTCAGGCGCTCGGAGCCGATCAGTACATCTTCAGCTGGTTGGTGCTGGATGCAAAGACCAACGACGTGAGGGAGCAGCGGTATCTGGTCGGTTGTCATCCGGCGTGGTTGCAAAAGTACTTGGACAATGTCTGGTATATGAATGATCCGCTGCTGGAGTATGCGAAACGCAATGCCACGCCAGCACTACTATCGCGACTAAGGTCTTATAACGATGTGCACTGGTTAGAAGAGGCTGCTGCACATGGATTTAGAAATAGTCTCGTTTGTCCGGTTCACGCTGGATCGAAATCTGCGCTTGTCATGCTCCAAGTGAGCAACGGTGAGCGTTCGGTGGCAGGTGACGAACTCTTATGGCGCAATCGACGCCATTTGTGGATGTTGGCGTGCGAATTATTGGACTGGCACCTGGCGCGTCTGGAACAACTAGCGATTAGCCAATTTCGTTTAAGCGCCACGGAGTTAGAGGTGCTGAGAATCGTTCGAGCGGGTGGGACGGCTGCGAACATCGCGCAAGCCCTGCGGGTGTCCGTGAAAACGGTCTATGGTGTGGTGTATCCAGGCATTACAGCGAAGTTAGGGCAGCCCAATATCAACAAAGCGGCAACCATAGCATTCGACAATGGCTTGCTGAAATAGAAGCAAAACCGGAAATCATAACAAATTCTGGCGAATTTGGTAATGGTAATTCGGAAATGGAATTACCCTAGATTTTTGCGCTACAGTCTAGCCCGTTGAGCCGTTAGATCGGTGTCCAGGGCGGGCGGCGACCTACGGCAGTTCTCTTGAGTCGTTGTTCGCAATGGTAAAAATGAGCAGATTAGGTCGACTATCCAAGCAACTTGCTATCGCCCTTGCTCTCGGGTGCTGCGTAGGATCTCACTTGGTCCATGCTCAGCAGACTTGGTCAATGGCCACCGCGTATCCACGTGACACGATCGCGGGCCAGGGTGTCGCGTCTTTTGCCAGTGAATTGAACGCTAAGACGGCAGGCGAGATTGTTATTGCGCCGCAGTTCAAGGCCAAGGCCGGTGGGAAAGATCTTGTTTCTGATGTTCAAAGCGGGCGCTTGCAACTCGCGGATGTATTCACCGGGTCGCTTTCCCGGATAGATCCGATATTCGATTTGCCTACGATTCCCTTTCAGGTTACGTCCCTTGCGCAAGCGCAGCGCCTTACGATCGCCCTTACACCTCTATACCGTCGCGCGTTGTTGAGGGCCGGTCTTCACATGCTATTTATCTCGCCCTGGCCACCTACCGGGCTTTGGTCTCGTCGGGCGATAACTGTAGAGGCAGACCTGTCAGGAATGCGTGTGAGAACCTACGATGCAAGTTCAGCACAGGTTCTTACCGACCTTGGCATGCAAGCGTCGGAGATGCCTGTGTTGGAGGTGAGCGCGTTGCTCGGGCGTGGGGAACTGGATGGCGTACTGTCTTCTGGCGATGGCGCTGTAGGCAGGTCTTTCGCTGGGAAACTACCGAATTTCACGGCGATTCATTATGCCTTCCCGGTTTCGTTCGTGGTGATGAGCCAGTCGGCCTACGAAGCGTTGCCGTTAAAGCAGAAACATCAGGTGGATGTAGCAGCTGAGGAAGTGCAGCGTCGTCAATGGGCCGCTCTGCCAGCGCGCATCGAGCAAAATTATACGGCCATGCGTTCGTCGGGCATTCGAGTCAACACTGATGTTGGTGATGCATTGCAGGCATATCTCCGTGATGCGGGTGATGCGCGGATGCAGCAATGGCTCTCGCATGTACCAACAGAATATAGCCAAATAGTTAGGTCGGTGCTGTAACCGGTTTCATTGCCGCTGAGCACGCTCAGTAAGCAGGGCAAGTGTCTTCATAGAGAATTGACGATTCAAAGAAGGGGCAAGTGATGGGTGCGAACAAAATTGATCTGAACGTTGACATGGGCGAGGGCTGTGGAAACGATGAGGCGTTGATTGAATACGCTACGTCCATTAACGTGGCTTGCGGATGGCATGCTGGCGACGCTATGACGATGCGCCGAGTCGTTTCACTTGCATTACGAGGTGGTGTCGCTATCGGTGCGCATCCCAGCTTTCCGGATCGAGAGAATTTCGGCCGTACTGCGATGTCTTTGCCGCCAGAAGAGGTCTATGCCGGTGTTCAGTACCAGATAGGAGCGCTTGCCGCGATTGCTTCAGCACAGGGTGCACGCTTAACGCACGTTAAACCTCATGGGGCGCTATACAACCAGGCCGAGGACGACGTCGAACTCGCCCGTGCGATCGTGCATGCAGTACGCGACTTCGATCCCAAACTCGCGGTGTTTGGCCTTGCGGGTGGGCAACTCGTACAGGTTGCGCGGGAAGAAGGGTTGATCGCCATCGATGAAGGTTTCGCTGACCGAGGTTACACGCCCTTGGCTAAGCTGATGCCGCGATCGGAGCCGAACGCAGTGATCCAGGACGACGATGAGGCATGTAAGCAAGCGATCAAGATGGTGTGCGATGGGCGCATTCGGTCGAGTGATGGTAGCGAAATAGAGGTGAAACCTCAAACCTTGTGCCTACATGGTGATGGTGCGCACGCAGTGGAATTTGCGCGGAAGATTCGAGCTGCGTTGTCCGAGCGTGGTGCCGAGGTCGTGTCCTCAGTTTCCTAATCGTCTAAAAGGCCAATTGCATTTTTTTATGATCGTAATATCGATTTGGCCATTTTCGGCAGCGGTCTGATAGATAAACGCAATAAGCTTGGCTTTCTTGTTGATATCGATAGTCTTGCCGACTGCGATCAACGCCGCCTCAATGTGAGCGAACACGTTGCCCAGCAGATTAGCGTCGATGACTCCATATCGCGGAGAACGCGTTCCGGTAAGTATGTAATGTATGTCGAAGCCGTGATCTATTAATTTAACAAGATAGCTTGCATCTGGAACTCGTTCGCCGCGCTCGTAGCCAAATTGCGTGCTGCGGCCGACACCGGTCCAGTTACAAATGTCACCTTGCTGGAAATTGAGGCGCTTTCGCTCGGCGACAATGCGTTCGCCTATGGATTTGTTCATACCTATTAGAGTCGATTCGTCTTCAAAGATGTTTCATGGTCAATTTTTTGATCAAAAACCTGTTTATGTTCAAAAATTGAATCATTTGTGAGGTACAATGAAATGCCCAAGCAGTATAAAGGCGAGTGCATGACGTATGGCACAAGAAAAGTGGAACACTGGCCGCAATCATCGTGAAGCGGATAGGAGGACATCGTGTTAGGCGGAATTTTCGGTTTGATTCGCAAGGTCATTCGCGGGTTGCTCTTGTTCATAGTCGCGACATCCTTGATGGGTTTTGTGTTTTGGTTGATCAAAAGACATTCCACGCTGCCTGAACTGATCGAAGTTGCGATTGTCGGTTCCGGTTGGGTGTCGATCGCTTATTTCCTCTACAAGTGCGGGTGGCCCCGCGATAGCCGGGACTGGTGAATCATGCGCAAACTGTTAAGCCACGTGATCTCCGAGCCAATCATTATTGGCTTGATGGAATTAGTTGTACTAATTGCCTGGGCTGCTGGTGGGATGCGGTTATTTATACACTCTTACTTTGCTTGGGCCGTCAATAGCGTTCAAGACTTGTCATTATGGGTCATGATTCCGTGCGCTTTCAGTCTAGCGATTTTGGCTTCGATAGCGGTTTTGGCCACTTTTCAAGTGCCATTGTTAATCGTTGCCACCGTTAAGTGCATCGCGCAGCGGTCCAGATCGCGCCGGTCCGGCGTGTGAGCATCAATCATTCATTATCGTCCGAGCCATGGTGATGCCAATCGACTTTGCGCTGCTCGCTCAGCAGTGCGCGCCTTCGGTCCACCCGACCACGCTGCGCGCGCTTGTCAAGACAGAGTCCGGATTTAACCCATATGCGATCGGCGTGGTGGGTGGGAAGCTAATGCGGCAGCCCCGTAATCGTGATGAAGCGATCGCAACGGTACGGGCGCTGGACGCCTCGGGGTGGAATTACAGCATTGGTCTGACACAGATCAACCGAGCGAATCTGCGTGCCTACGATTTGTCGCACGAAACGGCGTTTGATCCGTGCGCGAATCTGCGTGCAGGTGGCGCAATTCTCTCGGGCTGCTATGACCGCGCACTTGCAGGGGGCAGAACGCCGCAGGCCGCTTTGCGGGCGGCGTTGAGTTGTTATTACAGTGGCAATTTCACGCGGGGTTTCGTACCCGATAGTCACGCAACGAGTTATGTCGAGCGCGTGGTTGCAAACGCGGCGCGGGTGAATGGTGGTGCTGAGAGTGTTCCGCCGATCGATGTCGTACCGATTCGCGAATCGCCCTCGCCGATCGCGCGCCCGAGGCGTGAGCCAGTGCCGCGCGATAGTGCCGGGCCTGGCCAGCATAAGCCTATTGATCAACACCCTGCTTGGGACGCCCTGGGGGATTTCTGATGGAGTGCAAGATGCGCAGTATGTCTATTGATAATAGATTCATTCGTCCGGCTAGTTCGCTGGGCGCGATCATGTGGCGCGTGGGGGTCCTTGCCATCCTCTCGGTATTGGCCGGGCCAAGTTGGGCGGGTGGTGGGCTCACTGCCGGTACCCAAGCAGTGAGTAATTTCACGCTATGGTTCTATGGGTTCGTCGGCGTTCTAGCGGGTTCATACCTACTGTGGGTGGGAATTCAGTGCTGGTCCAACAAGGCAGACTGGATTCATGACTTCGGCGGCGCTATCGCGAAGACGGCGGCGGTGGGCGGTTCGCTTGTCCTTGCCGGCTGGGCGTTTGGACTGTTCGCATGATGACCGTTGAGGAGGAGCGCATCCTGCATCCGTCGTACGCCGGGCTCAATCGTACGGCGATGATCGGTGGCGTGCCGATGTTCGCGGCACTGATCATCGCTTGCACATCCTTGATCAGTAGTTTGATCGGTGGCTTCGCGCTTGGGCCGGGCGGGCTTTTGATCGGCTCGGCGGGCGTGCCGGTATTCATGTTCTTCCGTTCAGTCTGTCTCACCGACGATCGGGCGCTCCATTTGATGTGGCTGGAATTTTGCTGCTGGATCAATCGCCGACGTGTTTCTGTTTTCGGCAAGACCTACACGCTCGCACCAATGCGCTATGGACGTGACCTCGACTTGTATACCCGTTCGTTTTCGGGGGGGAAGAGATCTCGTGCGATTCGAAATACTTCGTCAAAGCTTGCTGTCGCCAAACTTGGAGAATATCGATGAATGATAGTTTGACCCGGCTTGTCTCGGCAGTCGAAGATCATTTGCCTAAGATTGGCCGGCCCGTTTCTGAAACGGCGACGAGCCTGGATTCGGGTGGTGCCTTCATCGTGATCCGCGTGAACGGCGTGCCGTTTGAATCGGTGAGCCGTGCAGAGATAGAGGCGCGATACGATGGGTGGAATCGCCAGCTTGCCGCCATGACCTTGGAAAAGGGCAATCGTCTCGCATTGTGGACGACGTTTCGCCGTCGGCGCGTGTCCTTCGGCGACGAATACCGCTTCACTAGCCCTTTCATTCAACGCACGGTTGACAAATACCTTGAGCGTTTTCGCAAACACGACCATTTCGAGAATAGCTTTTATATCACCGCGATCCTCACCGGTGAGGATCTGGACGAGACCTTGCGTGAGCTTGAGGAGTTGGGAGAGGGCTTAACCAAGGCCCTTGTCGCCTATGATCCGCAATTGCTGCAAACGTATGGACACAATGGTGTCGTGTTTTCGGAGGCGTACCAATTCATTGGTGAGCTTCTTAATGGGATCGATGAGCGCGTGCCCGTCACGCAGGCGACCGGCCGCGACCTGATTCCGACCGCCCACCTGCATTTCCACTATGACACCGTCGAATTGCGCACCGACACGTCGACGCGATTTGCCGTCTGTTATGACCTCAAGGACTTTCCGAATGCGGGATGGGGGCAGACGAACCCGCTGCTCACGCTGCCT
>NZ_LAQU01000079.1 GCF_000970345.1 Robbsia andropogonis
GGTCGTGGCCGAGCCCGATGGCGACGGCTGGCTAGGCTACGGCATCCGTCGAATCAGCGATCGGATTATTGCCCTGCACCCGCATTGCAGCCGGGGGCGCTATGCCCACTATCGGGCGTCGTTTTGGTGGTTTCTCAAGCTCGTTGGATGCCTCTTACTCGCGCTTTATCTACTATTTGCCGCGATCTCATACTTCTCTGGGGATTCGTTACAGGAATTTGGAGCGCTTGCTCTAGAAGTGATACCGGGTGCGCTTATTTCCGCAGCCATATTTGGCGTAATCGCCTACAGGATTTCGAGGAAATATCTAGGATTCGTGCGCCTTGCAGAAGGTATTTTCAGCGTTTTTGGCTGGGCGAGTGTCAAACATATCGACCTACCAGCAATCACCAAAAAGACCAAACTGCCTAATGATCCAGGCGCGCTTGGTGTGCTGTATTTTCGCTATTGAACGGCCGATCTCCATGATGAATCTGGTTCGCCTCGGCGACGACACCGACCACGGCGGGAAAGTCATTACCGCTTCGACCAAAATGCGCTTCGACGGGATATTTGTGGCCCGTAAGGGTGACGAAGTGTCGTGCCCACGGCATCCCGACGTAAAGCCCAATGTCATCGTCGAGGGCGACACCTCGATGACCGATGACGGGGTGCCGATCGCACGGCATGGAGACAAGGCAACGTGCGGATGCCACCTGATTTCGAGTTTGTGCTAAGCCATTTTGCTATGCGGCCACGCCACAAGAGGTCTTTGATCGAACCCGGGGACAGCCATAACCGATCCGAGAGCGGGAGCGCCGGATGGCGCGGACTCAGGGATCTGCGACGAGCCCAGCGTTTCCTCTCGAACTTCGGCCCGATTCGACAGCATTTTGCTCTGAAACGACACCTGATTTGTGCAGCCGAACATCGTCGCGAGCTTGGAACCCCAAGCGATTACCGCCCGTCGCACAACTAGGCAGCCATCATGCGAAAGGGGCTCCCTTCAACAGGTCCTCGCTCTGCAAAACCACCGCACACCACCGCCGCGCCCGAGTGATGGCGTTGTACAGCAAGCGCCGCTTGTGCTCGTCATCGCCTCCAACTTGGTAAGGCCAGAGCACCACCACGCCGTCGAACTCTCGATTCTTCGCTTGCTGTACGGTCATTGCGGAGAACGTTGCGTGGTCTGCCGCGTATCGCTGGCGACGAAGCTGGACCTGCCGGGCGATGGCCTTCTCGACCTCCTGGCGCCCAAAAGACGTGGTAGCGCCGGTTCGCGCTTGGCGCCTTACCCAGGAAATCACTTCTCGAACTGCGCCGCTGTGGGGAAGGCGTTGCAAGGCAGTCACCGCTTCCACGGCCGTAACATTATTAGCCAACTCAAGCATCTCAATAAGTTTAGCGACCTCGTCCGAATCACTTTGCTCCCATCTGATCGTGTAAGGGCCGTTCTGTTGTTTGCCGCAAGGGCCTTGCCCCACCTGGGCCACCACCTTCTGTGCGAAGCCGCCTTTCAGCGACGGGGTGATAACCGCGGCATTTCCACCCTTGCGCCATGCGAGCGCGTTCGCGAGATAGGTGCCAGCCATTGGGCTGCCTTTAGCAGCAAGCACCTTGAACCCTTGGCCATTCTGAGCCACGCCCCCACCCCGAATCGTCGCTGCCGCGGTCAGCAGTGCCTGCACATCGGTGCGTCGAATCTCGGTTAGAACAACGGGCTTGCACGCTGCACGCAGCCACGTGACGCACGGGTTGGGCCGCAATTCTTGGCTCAAACATTGAAATTCGTCGGCAGCGACCAGGAGGGAAACCGACTCCGCAAGGGCTGATACCATCCGAAGACGCTCCGGTTTTAGGTCTTGGGACTCATCCACCAAGACAACCGGAAAGCTAATCGCAACCCACGCCCTCACCTCAGGGCACTCCAAAAGAGCGCCGGCCCAGTCGCACTGTTCATCGTACTGATCGGCTTGCAACGGAGGCATTCCAAGTGCCCGGGCCAAGCCTCGCCAGCGTCGCAGGAGACGCTGCGCAAAACTGTCGACGGTTACACACTCAACACGCCCCCTCACCGCTTCAATCCCTCGAAGCTTCTCGTTGAGGCGGCGCCGAGCTCCATGCATGAAGGTCAACGCCAAGACCCGCTGGCCCTCAAGGAGGGGCGATTCCTCGATAGTCTGGGACACCAACTCCATCAGCCTCACGGTCTTACCGCATCCGGCGGCCCCTTCCACGGCAATCAAGGTCATGGTTGGAAGGTTCTTATGGACGGCGCACCGGGTGCCGCGACAAAGCGCGGAGAATCGCCTCCCAGAGAGACGTCGTTGATCGCGTTTAGTAACTCGCGGGCGCGGTTGCAGCACCGCTCTGTGGTGCCGATTACGTCAGCAACAACCTCGTATGCAATCTGGTCCTGCTTTAGCCCCCCTTTGGCGCGAACGTCCGACTTTAGCTTCGCGACCAGAGCTGGAACTGATTGGGGAGCCGGAGCCATTACGCGGGCTAACGCCGTGATCGCGGCGGCAGCATCACCAGCAAGGACCCAGCCCACCACATCCTCTATCGTCCAGTCATCCGGCCACCGCATGATTATCGTTGGCCCCTGCGCGGCCGCCGCCATGGCCTGCGCATAAGCACGTCCGGCTGCATCGCCATCAACCAATGCGGTAATGCGAGGATGCAGTCGAACGAGCGCGCCGACAGTCGCTTCTACGGCAGCATCGTGAGTGGGAACCAAGCCGATGTAAGCGCCGAATTTACTCTCCTGTCCCTCGTCCCATCCCTGTCTGAGATCGACTGCCCGCACAAGAAGCTTGAACCATTCATAGTCGATTCGCCCTTCCGGAACCAGGACCGCATCGTGCATCAGCGCAGCAATTGTGTCCGCTCTGTTGAGCTGGAAGAGCTTGCGTACGCCGTTGGAAGCCTCCGGAGGCAACGTCTCTGGAAGTAAGGGTACCGAAGACAAGACGCCGTCGTCGTTACGCAATACGAGGACAGACAACGGGTCCGACATCGCTGCGATCATGGGCGAGTGAGTCGAGACAAAGGTCTGGCTGGATAGTGCCTGTATCCGATGAACCAGCCGTCGTTGCAGCGGCGGTGGCACGTGCAATTCAGGTTCCTCGAGAGCCATCCAGAACCCTTCCTGCGCCTGCGCTCGTTGCCGCCCAAATTGAAGCAAGAGAAGCAGGTGCTGAAGCGAGATCAATCCACTGCCATGGCGCCTCGCAGGTAAAGCGAGAGGAGCTCCTGCATGAAGGTAGTGTGGTACGACGGTCTCCAACAATCCGTCGCTATCGGTGGCCGTCACCCTGAGCTGTAGGGTTGGTTTGCTGCGAAAAAAACCAGCGAGTTCCGTGTTAAGTTGCGTGGTAATTGGCTCGAGATTTTCGTCGGCTTCCAACGGCTGGTCTGGAGCGCGTAGTCGATCACGCTCTTTCAAGACCGACGTGGCCGGTTGACCACCCGCAGAGGCGACGACGCGCCGAAACAGTTCTGATCCGAACGACACGATACGATCCCACGACCTACTCGCCGGCACCAAAAAGAACCCGATATCTCGAATGAGTCGGCCAGGCACCGCAACAGGAGCTTCGTCCGCGAACACATCGCCGACGACGTCATCGTCATGGAAATAGCGGGCCGTTTCAACCTCGAGCTCGGGTTGGTCGAACCGTGCGCAAAATCCGATTTGGCAGGCCAAGGACCAATTGGGATCATCTTTCGTCGCGGAAGCGGCACAGCGGTCGGGATTCCACCACTTCGGAACGCCGCGATCGTCCCGAAACCAGTCGACGTGTTCCGCAGGATCATCTCCATCGAATCCCACGATCGTGGCAATGAGTTGGATACGGTCCGCAGGTTGCGGGTTGCTACCGAAGAAATCATGTTCGGTCAGGCTTCGCACCATGCGATCTCGACCGAACAAGAGGGCCAACGCTTCGATGATTGTGGTTTTGCCGCAGTTGTTCGCGCCAACCAAGACGGTATGCCGCCCAAGGCGGACGTGTGCTTCTCGGATCCCGCGGAAGTTCTTAATTTTTAGATCAACGACGCGCAGCATTTTCGCTCCCCCGTGTCGCGAAATTTGGATTATATCGGTATAGCCCGGTACAAACGGACCAGTCAGCGCTTTACCTGTCGCTAGACGGCCAGCACTTTCTCGGGCTGCATAGGCAGACCGTCAGACCGGAAATAACCCCGGTCGACGTTTCCGGGCAGAGCCAGCGACAAAACACTGATATTTCTTCATGAGGCATCGGGAAGACGAACCTTGCTCGATTTTTTGAGAAAACTAGCATAGCGCTTAACCGAATGCCATTGTTGGGCTTACACCCCCAATTTGAGCTGCACGCCGCAAAACGCGCACCGATGAAGATACGCGCGGAGCACCCGTCGGCTGAAATCTTTCGCTCGATATTTTTGCCTGATCGTCTTGATGAGCAAACGTCGTGGCCCGTTCCGAACACTCTGAATATCCTCATCGGACAAATCATCAAGGTGATCCAACAGCGCAATGTCTCGATGCGCCCAACCCGTTTGGTGAAAAAGGTCCTTGCAGGACACATACTCCATGAAGAGGAATGGCGCAAACGCCACGACCACTTCATTCTCTTTCTCCTGCGTGGAGAATGCACCCTTTTGCGCAGCCAACAACGTCTGCTCTTTTACCTGCGCCGACGGCGAAACCGAGTCTTGTTGGACATGGGCCTCGACATCCCAAGCGGCGAACACGCCCAATTCGTCCCAACAACCGAGGAGTAACGTCCTCTCGCCCTTTCGCTGCTCCAACTGGCCGCTCGTTGACTGGATTCGGTATTCATCCCACGCCCGGTTTCCGCCTCCGTGAGTGCAGTTCCAAATGTAGACGCGCAGGTCTAAGACCAACCCCGAGTCAGACTCTCTGGCCCGGATCAGAAAGGGATGCCGACGCTCGATGACAACTGGAAGCCAACCACTCTCTCTGATCGAATCCAGCACCCTGCCCAGCAAGTCAGTCTTTGCAAGTCGCGACATTGTTCCCCCGGTTGCGATTCTTTGCGTCAGATGATAGCGAAACCTTGTGAGATCTGGGGCTGCGAGAAATTCCTGGCGCCGATCCAGGTTAGCGTAATACAATAACCTGCCAGTTAGATGCATGCGCAAAACCAGCGCGCCACGTAGAGGATAAGAATGGTCCGTCCGCATGTCTCCGAACCCCGAGACAATATCGCGAGCCTCCGGCTCACCCTGAACGAACGGCAAGAGATGGAGGCAATATCCAATGTGTTGGGGTTCAAGTCGCTGAGCGACTACATTCGCCATCTGCACAACATCGCCGCGAAGCAGGACAAGAAACCGGAGCGAATCAACGGCGAGAGCTATGGCCCCTTCTCTGTCGCCCACGAAACAAAGCTCGGCAAGATATACAACGGCAACTCGCTCGAATACTTGCATCATCGCGCGAAGCCCAATTCCGTCAACCTGATCATGACCTCGCCACCCTTCGGCTTGGTTCGCAAGAAGTCATATGGCAATGAGGACGCGGCGGCGTATTGCGACTGGTTCCGTCCGTTCGCGGAGGGGTTCAACCGCGTGCTGCGCGACGACGGAAGTTTGGTGATCGACATCGGCGGCGCCTGGAAGCCAGGCACGCCGACCCGGTCGCTCTACCACTTCAAGCTGTTGATCATGCTTTGCGAAGAGTTTGGCTTTCACCTCGCCCAGGAGCATTACTGGTGGAATCCAGCCAAGCTGCCCTCGCCCGCGGAGTGGGTCAACATTCGACGGGTGCGCGTCAAAGACGCCGTCAATTGCGTGTGGTGGCTCTCGAAAACACCGTATCCGAAGGCGAACAACAAACGAGTCCTCGCTCCGTATTCCGACTCGATGAAGGACCTTTTGAAGAACGGATACAAGGCGAAACTGCGACCGTCCGGGCATGCCATCTCGGAAAAATTTTCGAAAGACAACGGCGGATCAGTGCCGCCCAATTTGCTCGCCATTGCGAACACGGAGAGCAACGGGCAATACCAAGACTACTGCCGCGCGAACGAGATCGACATTCACCCGGCTCGCTTCCCTGCGCTGCTGCCGGAGTATTTCATCAGGATGCTGACCGATCCGGGCGACCTGGTGGTCGACCCATTCGCCGGGTCATGTGTGACCGGCATGGTGGCTGAAAATCTGCGCCGAAAATGGGCCTGCGTCGAGCTGTCGAGCGAATACATTCGCGGCGGCATGGCGCGTTTCCAAACCGGCGCCGAAACCGCGCGCTCGCGCCCCGCCAATTACTCGATCAGCACCCCCTGCTCGCAGCCGGCGGACGAAGCGGAAGTGCCGTTGGTCGCGAACGGCGGGGCGACAAGATAAGAGCCAACACGCGCTGGCGCTAGGCAGGATTGGCGGCAAGTCTGCGATGCAGCCTTGCCGCCCACGCGATCAAGGCCCCGCTCGCCAATCCTGAAAAATCAGTCAGGCCAATCGGCTTCGCGCCGTCCGTTGATTCCTCAAAGCCCGACAATCCCGAACACACCACCGCGCAGTCGCGCAACATCGTTCGCGCTTGCTCGACGCTTTCGGGGCG
>NZ_LAQU01000080.1 GCF_000970345.1 Robbsia andropogonis
CATCAACTCGGCCTTGACGCTCTCCAGTTTCGAGGGCTGCAACTTGCCGTCCAGGCCATCTTTCGCAAATTCACCACGCGCAGTGCCGAGCGCAGACGAGGCACCTGGCGCCGACGAGCGCGGCGTCTGGTCGTTGAAGCTCAGTAACACGTCGCCATCAAGCTTGCGCTCCTGCGGTGTTTGCACCGCGCTCGCGGCATTGGCGGCCGTGGCGCCGCTCACATTCGATGCGGTGGCGCCATCCGCATGCGCTGGTTTAGGCAGCGCCGCGTTGGCCGCCTCGACCTCCGAGGCCATGGCCGCGTCGGCGGCGCGCTGCCTTTCGATTTTCGCCTGATCCCGGCCGAAGTCGTGATGCGCATCCGATGGCTTGTCCTTCGCCGCATCCACTCGTGCCGCGAGGGTTTGCGCATGCTGCTGCGCGCTCCAGCGCTTGATCGCGAGACCCACTGCAACCGCGCCAAACAGCAACACCAACACAAGCCCGATCACGATCGGCAACATCCGCAATGGGCTCTTGCGCTTCGTGCGCGTGATACCCGGTACACCTCTCTCACCCAAGCTAGCCTCGGGCGACGCCGGTACAGAAGAAGGTGTCGTATTGTTCTCATTGATCATTGCCAGCCTCCTTGTGCTTCACCAGACGCACCGTGCCGGGAACGGTCGTACCCGCGGGGTTGAGCTGCCCATCGGGCCGGTATGCGTTATTACGGATACCGAGCACGGCGTCCCCCAGGCGTAGATTGAAACGCTGCGCCGTGTCATGCACGACGAGCACAGGGCCGCGTACATCATCGGGATTGACCAACGCTTCCTTGTTATCCCCATACACGCGGTAGATCTGAGGCAGATCCCGATTGGTGCGAAACTCGAAGTAGGTAAAACGCCCGTCATCCCACAAGGCCGTGGGCGCCAACGCCGTGTCGCCGTGCATGTCGTAGTCGGCGTTGCCCGTACCACGCGTGTCAACCGTCTGCGCCAGCAGTGCGCGTGCTTCGGCCGAGCGCACGGCCGCCGCAGCGCTTTGTTTTGCCTGCGTGTCCGGATACGCGAAACTCAATGACCAAATCGCGTCTTCGTGCCGTGCCACAGGCACGAGCTTGAGCACATAGCGCCGTCTATTCGTCAGTAAAATCAGATTGGTTGCCGCATGGGCGGCCTTGGGCTTGAAGAAAAAGCCATTGCCCGCCGGACCCGCAGACCACGCCTTGCCATCGCCCATGCCACCGCCGTCGATTTTTTCGCCTTTCTCAAAAATCAGGACAGTCGCCTCCCCGGCCCGATACGCCACTTGGTAGGTCTCATTCGGGTCATAGAGCGCGCAGGCAATATGCGCGTCACTGCCGCACGCGCCGGGCACGACTTCGGCAAAGACGCTCATGGGCGTTGCGGCCAGCGCGGCGATCAGTACCGCGCTCGCCTGCCTTTTAAGACAGAAAAGCGTCATGGCCTGGCACCTCCGCCCGAGGGCGCGGACTGCGATGCCGTTGCGGCCGAGGGCATCGGTACCACGCTATCAGTCGTGCTGCGCGTCCAGTCGCGGTCGACCGAATAACTCGTCACGCGAAACCCCGTCGGGTTGCGTGTCTGGTCGTTGCTGCGTGTGGGCAGCTCGCCGATTTCATAAGTGATGGTGGCGACCCAATATTCAGTCTTCGGTACCACAACGGCACCGCTACCCTGCGACGACAGGGGCACCATGGTCTTGGAAAAAAACACCTGCGCCGTCGATCCGATAAAAGTAATCGCCCCAATGCGTGCGATCACACGGTATTTATCGGTCAATATGTTCTGCGGCGAATTCTTATGGTCGTAAAGCGATGCATATTGCCCTTGCTCGCGTTCCGAATTCATCAGACTCACGGTGTCATAGGCATCTTGTATCGTGTACCAGTCGTAACTCTCGCGTAGCTCCACGTACTGGCGAAGCGCAGCACGCACCTCCAGTTCACCAAAGCTGACCGAGCCACTGCGCGCGACATCAATGACCTCGACGTTACCCGTGGCGGTGTTGTCTCTTATGATGACCGGAGGAGAAGGTCTCTTTAGTTGTACTAACGCTGCTGAGCCAATAATGGAAACCAATGCGATAAACAGCGCACCGCCTGCCACGCGCCATGCGATTTTCCTGGCATTCTCTTGCAACTGCTGACGAGATTGCTCAAACACGAGCGCTTGCTTGAAATACATGCGAGCCATATCGCGTGGATCGGCATCCGCAAGCGCGGCTGAGGCATCGCGTAGCGCGGTAGCGTAAGCATTTGCCGCAAGGGTGCCCGGCGCAGACGTTGTTGCCGCCAATTTCCTTGGAACCCATTTCATCGCACACCCTCCTGTGTCGCATGGTTCACCGGCATCCACGGCCCTTTTGGCTGCGTCGGCTTTGGCACCGACGAACACGCCCCGAGCAACGCGACGCTGCAAAGCACGACGATTATTCTCATGGTCACTCCTGATTCATGCGGTTTGCCGGAACCATCCGGCAAACACGATTCGATTTACTTCACTCGTTCAAATTCGTAGCCTGGCATGACAAGATGACCCGTGCTTTTGTCTATTGTGATGAAGTATGGAATATCACCGCTCACAAGCAGTTTTCCATCTTGTGCGACCGCCGGCTCTTTAACCACTTGCCAGCTATCAGCCGCGCTCTCTGCCGCGAAATTGGGCGCTTTGTGAGAAAGATAGAAATCGTCTCCGTCTCCATTTCTCTCGATACTTATCTGATCCCAACCACTCTTTCCGACATTCTTCCAGGTACCTACGAATTCGTTACCGTTGTGGTGACCACACCCTGATAGCGTGACGGTCAGAAAAACCAAGGCGGCTGATGCAATTAATCCGATAAGTCTCATGTAATACCCCTTGAAGATAATCAATGTCAGGCACCTTTCATCGCGTTGTTGCTCGCCCCTGACCCTCCACCGCCAGAAAGGCGCATGGCCCGCATCGCCGCGCCGGCAGCGTTGCTGAACTGACCCACCATCGATGAGATACCAACTCCACCTGCCAGTTGCGATGCCAGGGACGGCAGGTTCAACGAGATAACGATGAACACAATCCCGCAGCTAACAATTTCCCCTTCGGTTGCGTACGTCAAGATCACGTCCGACACGTCAAACTTAGTCGGGAGCACCCAGGTCATATAGCTCACTTCCAACGCCCCTGCGGCACCGAAAAGGGCAACGAGAATGCCGTAGTTCAGGCACTGACCCACCCAATTCTGAAAGTACTGCCGAGTCGCCGGGAAAAGCGCTGTGACGATAAACGCGGGCCCCAAAGCCAGCAGCAGTCCGAGGGCGAACTTGGCAAGAATAATGAAGGCGGCCGCGATCGCCAGAAATGGCAATCCCACCAAGAGGACGCACACAGCCAGTACCGAGACTTCGACAAACAAGCCGATCTGAAGGGCTGTTAAACCCTTGTACATACTCGTAATCGCTGAAATGTACAGGTTCAACAAGGAGTCAAGTCCGTTGCTCAAACTGTCGCCGTTCATGATGGCGCGGCTCAAATCGTCGCCTAGCCCATTAAAGAACGGGACCACGTATTCGCTGTAGTAACTGATGTTCATCCCGAAGGTCAGGACCGCCGCCCACCCTGCCATCCTCAGCAGAAAGTCCACGATCGGACTGTCGTTATGGCCACGCCAATACGACACCAGCACGAGCAACACATACAGACTGAAGCAGGCCGCGACCAACGGACTGATCAGCGAGATCATATTGGCCGAACCCGTGTTAATGGTGTTGAGCACGTTCTCATCGAACCGGCTGAACATGTCAGAAAAAACGTGTAATTCCATGACGCATTACTCCCGTATCAGTTGGTATCGTCACCATTCAACCGCTGCTGCATATCCTGGTGGGCTTCCTGCTGTGCCAATTCCTTCTCCGCGTCCTGGAGCCGTACCATCAAATCAAGGCGGGTCTTCTCCGCGTTGATCGATGACACCTCTGCTGACCATCGGTTTTGCAGATCGGCTTTAGCAGCGGGGTCCTGCGTCATATTCGTCTGCTGCATCAGTTGCTGAATATTGTTAAGCCTGTCGATCGATGCCTGGTAGGAGCGCATCGTCATTGCCTTATTCGCCGCAAGCGTATCGTTCAAGCGCTGCTGGCCAGGGGTGTACGCCGTCATACCCTCCTGGGTTTCGATACTGCTCGCCAGCCCGCTAATGCCGTTCAATTGCCCGCTTTTGACCTGGTCGTACACCGACTGCCACTGATCAGGTAGGTAATTGCGCAAGGACGCATCGTTGTAGATCTCGCCAAGTCCCCGGTTGCCAGTCATCGACTGGTACTGGTTCGTTAATAGTCCGTATTCCTGCTGCAACTGTTTGACCGTTGCGATGGCTTGGGCAATTGCCTGAATATCAAGCACCGGCACGCCCTGCGCATGGGCCATGGGCAACGTGCAGGTCAATGCCATTAACGCGGCCGCGCCGAGGATTCGCATTGTTTTCATCGTCCTATCCAATTCTCAAAGATCTATTTCAAGGATGCGTTGTCATGTATTGGTGCTGTTCAAGCTCAAGCAACTGCTTGAGCGTCGTATCGATCGAAATCAACTGCACGAGCATTCGTTGGTTGATGTCGTTTTCCGGGCGTGGCGTGCAATGGTACGCGTCGGGTTGTGTGAGCACACCCGCCTGCGCCTGCTTCGCGAGAGCAGCGCTATCAACGCCCTCCTGCGCATGTGCCGAAGCTCCGACAATGAGCAATGCGGCGGTTGCCGTGGCTTTAAACATGCGCATCATCGTCGTGCTCTGCCTGCGTGTTTTCATCGGTTTGCTCCATGGAACGATCTGCCGAGGCCCGTCCTTTAGCGCCGCGCTTGCCTTTACGACGCGCTTGGAACAATTGCATGCGCAGGTCCGTGTCACCATGTGCCTCCCGCGTACAGGCCTCCCAAATCGCGACGTTATCCAAGCTGCTGGAGAGCACCGCAATCTCGTCGTCCATGCCGCCCAGGTCGAGCGTGACAAACGCCGACTGATTGCTTTGCTTGATTAAAAACGTCCGCGCTTCCTTCGGAAGCTGCTTATACGCATCAAACTCGCGGTCGGTCATGTTCAGAAGCTTGGCGCTTTCCCGTTTGGCCTCTGGATTCGGCAAATAGCATTTCGTCGCGGTGAGATCACGTATTTCCGCAAAGACCGGACATTGAATCGTATCCTCTGGTGATTGCGAATCCAGTATCAGAAACTCGTCTGCCTTGCGGCCAGTCTTGAGCGACTTGCGAATTAAGGCCTGGGTGGTCGGATAGCTCGCCGGAAGCCAGAATTCCGCTATCACCGTGGCAAGCAAGCCGCCCTTTCTTTGCATCTGCTCCTTGAGGTAGAGCAAATGCGCAAGCACCGGCTCCGTTGCCGGATAATCCTTCTTCAAGAAATCGCTTACATCGAAGCCAATACGACGGACCTCGGCAATATTCGTCAACGCCCGGGGCACATTGTCCAAGGCCCATGCAAAACGACCGTCCGTCGCCCCGCACCACTGACTCAAGCGCAGCCACAGGCTATTGTGCTCACCCGTATCCGGGATGGATTCCAGCAGACGGCTGAAGGTGCGGTGCTCGATAGTTTCGAGCTTCATCACGGTGTCTACCGCGTGCTTGATATGGCGTTGATCCTCGGCACTGAGCTTGCCGTTCTCGTCTCGGCAACAGGCACCGACTAAGTCATACAGGTGCGCGAGGTGTCGTTTGGTGTACGGCAGCGCGAACGGAGCAAGACCCGTCGGCTCCCCTTCACGCAGCGAGTAATATTCGGCCCCGATTTCATCGAGGAAGATTCTGAGACCTTGATCCAGATCCAAGGCGAATATCTTTGGATCGAACCGTTCCAGAAAGGACAGCAGCATGGTCTCAAGGGTGGTTTTACCCGTGCCGGTCGCACCCATGATCAAGGTGTGGCCCGCGACCTTCTCACCCACGCTATCCTCATCGAGGCGAGAGGCGTGGCAATTCAAACTAAACAGGCTTTTTGCTACCGTATGCACCGGCATCAACGCGGAACCGTCACCCAGTGGATTACCCCGAGCCTTGCCCGCCGAATACGTGTGCATCGAGAACGACGAGGCGAGGTTGCGGGTGGACTTCGGCATCGGACGCGGCTTTTTGCGGAAACCCGGTACCTGACTCAAATAGGTGTAGGGTGCCGATGCGGTTGCCTTGACGAACTTGAACCCACAATCATTTAACGCGCGGCTCGTAACGTACGCACCATTGCTTATCGCCTTCGCGGCGGTTTCGCCATACACAACCAATGCGCCGTGATAATCGCCAAACGCCAGATCGCGACCGGCGATGAGCGCCACGGCCTGATTCAGCTCCTTGATTTGATGGTGC
>NZ_LAQU01000081.1 GCF_000970345.1 Robbsia andropogonis
TGAGTCGGGGCGTATGGATTTCAGCATTGGGAGCCTGACGATTACCTACTTTCACACGGGCAATCCGCACTATCATTGGCGTGGAGTCGTTTCACGGTCCTGTTCGGGATGGGAAGGGGTGGGACCGACTCGCTATGGTCATCAGGCAAAGAGGGTTGTGCCGTTGGCAGTGCCACGGCACCAATCTGGAAGAAGTTCGCTTCTGTGTTCTTACCGCTTTGGGTTGAGCTGTATCGGGCACATGTCCACCGATTGTTTCACTCACCTCGCGCGCCTGGGTGGCGGCCTGTTTCTCTGGCCGTCTTACACACAAACGCACTGGTTATAGGATCAAGCCTCACGGGCAATTAGTACTGGTTAGCTAAGGACATTACTGTCCGTACACACCCAGCCTATCAACGTCCTGGTCTCGAACGACCCTTTAGGGGAATCAAGTTCCCAGGGATATCTCATCTTAAGGCAAGTTTCCCGCTTAGATGCTTTCAGCGGTTATCTCTTCCGAACATAGCTACCCGGCGATGCCACTGGCGTGACAACCGGTACACCAGAGGTTCGTCCACTCCGGTCCTCTCGTACTAGGAGCAGCCCCCTTCAAATATCCAACGCCCACGGCAGATAGGGACCAAACTGTCTCACGACGTTTTAAACCCAGCTCACGTACCTCTTTAAATGGCGAACAGCCATACCCTTGGGACCGGCTACAGCCCCAGGATGAGATGAGCCGACATCGAGGTGCCAAACACCGCCGTCGATATGAACTCTTGGGCGGTATCAGCCTGTTATCCCCAGAGTACCTTTTATCCGTTGAGCGATGGCCCTTCCATACAGAACCACCGGATCACTATGACCTGCTTTCGCACCTGCTCGACTTGTGGGTCTCGCAGTTAAGCACGCTTATGCCATTGCACTATGAGCACGATTTCCGACCGTACTTAGCGTACCTTCGTACTCCTCCGTTACACTTTGGGAGGAGACCGCCCCAGTCAAACTGCCTACCATGCACTGTTCCCAATCCCGATTCAGGGACCAAGGTTAGAACCGCAAACAAACCAGGGTGGTATTTCAAGGGTGGCTCCACAAGAACTGGCGTCCCTGCTTCATAGCCTCCCACCTATCCTACACAGATTTGTTCACAATCCAATGCAAAGCTACAGTAAAGGTTCATGGGGTCTTTCCGTCTAGCCGCGGGGAGATTGCATCATCACAAACACTTCAACTTCGCTGAGTCTCGGGAGGAGACAGTGTGGCCATCGTTACGCCATTCGTGCAGGTCGGAACTTACCCGACAAGGAATTTCGCTACCTTAGGACCGTTATAGTTACGGCCGCCGTTTACCGGGACTTCAATCAAGAGCTTGCACCCCATCATTTAATCTTCCGGCACCGGGCAGGCGTCACACCCTATACGTCCACTTTCGTGTTTGCAGAGTGCTGTGTTTTTATTAAACAGTCGCAGCCACCAGTTTATTGCAACCCCTTCACCCTCCAGGCGCAGGCCTGTCAAGCTACAAGGGCGTACCTTATCCCGAAGTTACGGTACCAATTTGCCGAGTTCCTTCTCCCGAGTTCTCTCAAGCGCCTTAGAATACTCATCTCGCCCACCTGTGTCGGTTTGCGGTACGGTCTTGTTAGACTGAAGCTTAGAGGCTTTTCTTGGAACCACTTCCAATTGCTTCGCCGCTTTAAGCAGCTCGCCTCGTACCCTTGAATTCCGCGCCCGGATTTGCCTAAGCGCCTTCTCCAATACAAGGACCGGGACTTCCAACACCCGGACAACCTTCCGCGATCCGTCCCCCCATCGCATCTAACAATGGTGCAGGAATATTAACCTGCTTCCCATCAGCTACGCATTTCTGCCTCGCCTTAGGGGCCGACTCACCCTACGCCGATGAACGTTGCGTAGGAAACCTTGGGCTTACGGCGAGGGGGCTTTTCACCCCCTTTATCGCTACTCATGTCAGCATTCGCACTTCTGATACCTCCAGCATCCTTCTCAAGACACCTTCACAGGCTTACAGAACGCTCTCCTACCATGCAGATAAATCTGCATCCGCAGCTTCGGTGACTGGCTTAGCCCCGTTACATCTTCCGCGCAGGACGACTCGATCAGTGAGCTATTACGCTTTCTTTAAAGGATGGCTGCTTCTAAGCCAACCTCCTGACTGTTTTAGCCTTCCCACTTCGTTTCCCACTTAGCCAATCTTGGGGACCTTAGCTGGCGGTCTGGGTTGTTTCCCTCTTGACACCGGACGTTAGCACCCGATGTCTGTCTCCCGTGATTGCACTCTTCGGTATTCGGAGTTTGCTATGACGAAGTAATCCGCAATGGACCCAACAATCATTACAGTGCTCTACCCCCGAAGGTGATACACGAGGCACTACCTAAATAGTTTTCGGAGAGAACCAGCTATTTCCAGACTTGTTTAGCCTTTCACCCCTATCCACAGCTCATCCCCTAATTTTTCAACATTAGTGGGTTCGGACCTCCAGTACGTGTTACCGCACCTTCATCCTGGCCATGGATAGATCGTCTGGTTTCGGGTCTACGCCCAGCAACTAAAGCGCCCTATTCGGACTCGCTTTCGCTACGCCTTCCCTAGTCGGTTAAGCTTGCTACTGAACGTAAGTCGCTGACCCATTATACAAAAGGTACGCCGTCACCCCATTAAGAGGCTCCGACTGTTTGTATGCATGCGGTTTCAGGATCTATTTCACTCCCCTCCCGGGGTTCTTTTCGCCTTTCCCTCACGGTACTGGTTCACTATCGGTCGATTACGAGTATTTAGCCTTGGAGGATGGTCCCCCCATCTTCAGACAGGATTTCACGTGTCCCGCCCTACTTGTCGTACCCCTAGTTCCACACATAAGCTTTCGCATACAGGGCTATCACCTGCTATGGCCGCACTTTCCAGAGCGTTCTGCTAACTCACATGCTAAAAGGTACAAGGCTCTTCCCATTTCGCTCGCCACTACTTTGGGAATCTCGGTTGATTTCTTTTCCTGCGGCTACTTAGATGTTTCAGTTCACCGCGTTCGCTTCTCTTGACCTATGGATTCAGTCAAGGATGACCCATTCGGGCCGGGTTTCCCCATTCGGACATCTCCGGATCAAAGCTCGTTTGCCAGCTCCCCGAAGCTTTTCGCAGGCTACCGCGTCCTTCATCGCCTGTAATCGCCAAGGCATCCACCACATGCACTTATTCGCTTGACCCTATAACGAGTACGTCTGCATCGCTGCACACGTCACGCCATAGGTGAGTATCGGTGTTGTGCCGTATTCCAATTTCGTGCGCCTCTCTCAAGACACACTGCTTTGAGATACTTCTCGATACAATCTCAACCCAAATTTCGGCAGCATCCCGCACGCCATCTCTAACGCACAGCACGCCACCATTGAATTGAACTTCTTCCAAATTGTTAAAGAACGACAGCCGATTTAGATTCTCATCGAATCCATCAGTGTTAGGCCAAGCCTAAGCTAAAACGCACTCAGCGCACATCCTCGCGGATACGCAACAAATACCCTTTAGCTTAGGAATTGGTGGAGGTTGACGGGATCGAACCGACGACCCCCTGCTTGCAAAGCAGGTGCTCTCCCAGCTGAGCTAAACCCCCAAGACACCACTACTACTGTAGGTACATCCCTTAGTTCGTCACCCAACCACACCAGTTAGCGCAACCAACCAGACCAAGATGGTGGGTCTGGTTGGATTCGAACCAACGACCCCCGCCTTATCAAGACGGTGCTCTAACCGACTGAGCTACAGACCCTACAGCCTGTCGTATGACAGCCGATAAGCGTGAGCGCTTTAGCAACTTATGCTTCAAGCTCGAGAAAGGAGGTGATCCAGCCGCACCTTCCGATACGGCTACCTTGTTACGACTTCACCCCAGTCACGAATCCCACCGTGGTAAGCGCCCTCCTTGCGGTTAAGCTACCTACTTCTGGTGAAACCCGCTCCCATGGTGTGACGGGCGGTGTGTACAAGACCCGGGAACGTATTCACCGCGGCATGCTGATCCGCGATTACTAGCGATTCCAACTTCATGCACTCGAGTTGCAGAGTGCAATCCGGACTACGATCGGTTTTCTGGGATTAGCTCCCCCTCGCGGGTTGGCAGCCCTCTGTTCCGACCATTGTATGACGTGTGAAGCCCTACCCATAAGGGCCATGAGGACTTGACGTCATCCCCACCTTCCTCCGGTTTGTCACCGGCAGTCTCCTTAGAGTGCCCTTGCGTAGCAACTAAGGACAAGGGTTGCGCTCGTTGCGGGACTTAACCCAACATCTCACGACACGAGCTGACGACAGCCATGCAGCACCTGTGTATCGGTTCTCTTTCGAGCACCCCCTGATCTCTCAAGGGTTCCGACCATGTCAAGGGTAGGTAAGGTTTTTCGCGTTGCATCGAATTAATCCACATCATCCACCGCTTGTGCGGGTCCCCGTCAATTCCTTTGAGTTTTAATCTTGCGACCGTACTCCCCAGGCGGTCAACTTCACGCGTTAGCTACGTTACTAAGGAAATGAATCCCCAACAACTAGTTGACATCGTTTAGGGCGTGGACTACCAGGGTATCTAATCCTGTTTGCTCCCCACGCTTTCGTGCATGAGCGTCAGTGTTGGCCCAGGGGGCTGCCTTCGCCATCGATGTTCCTCCGCATATCTACGCATTTCACTGCTACACGCGGAATTCCACCCCCCTCTGCCACACTCTAGCCTGCCAGTCACAAATGCAGTTCCCAGGTTAAGCCCGGGGATTTCACATCTGTCTTAACAAACCGCCTGCGCACGCTTTACGCCCAGTAATTCCGATTAACGCTTGCACCCTACGTATTACCGCGGCTGCTGGCACGTAGTTAGCCGGTGCTTATTCTTCCGGTACCGTCATCAGCAAAGGATATTAGCCCTCGCCTTTTCTTCCCGAACAAAAGTGCTTTACAACCCGAAGGCCTTCTTCACACACGCGGCATTGCTGGATCAGGCTTGCGCCCATTGTCCAAAATTCCCCACTGCTGCCTCCCGTAGGAGTCTGGGCCGTGTCTCAGTCCCAGTGTGGCTGGTCGTCCTCTCAGACCAGCTACAGATCGTCGCCTTGGTAGGCCTTTACCCCACCAACTAGCTAATCTGCCATCGGCCGCCCCTATAGCGCGAGGTCCGAAGATCCCCCGCTTTCATCCTTAGATCGTATGCGGTATTAATCCGGCTTTCGCCGGGCTATCCCCCACTACAGGACACGTTCCGATGTATTACTCACCCGTTCGCCACTCGTCAGCGGAGCAAGCTCCCTGTTACCGTTCGACTTGCATGTGTAAGGCATGCCGCCAGCGTTCAATCTGAGCCAGGATCAAACTCTTAAGTTTAATCTCTGTTACTGTTTTCTATTCTTCCGAATAGGTCGCTCAACTCAAGAATCAACAAGTAGTACGAACCGAAATTCATACCCTTACTTCTTCTCTTGTGCGAGCTCTTGATACTTTTGCTTTGCGCTCATCGGCCTAAACCAACAAACGCGCATCCGTCACCAAGCGCCCACACTTATCGGCTGTAAATTTTTAAAGAACCGTTTAACGACTGGCTGGGCATTCCCTCGCACTAGGCGACCCGTCGATTCACCGCAAACACCACCACTTTTGCTCCGCCGCGCTGTTTTGCTGCAGAACAGAAGCGAGATTATGTACCACCACCACCATCTCGTCAAGCAGTTTTTTGTCACCCCCGGCAACGCGTCTCTCATCAACCCAGAAACCATCACCTGACAA
>NZ_LAQU01000082.1 GCF_000970345.1 Robbsia andropogonis
AAAATTGTCAGAGATCAAGAAATCGTTCACGCCCTCACCTCATGAATAACTTCTTCATCAATAGGAAGGCCAGATACAGGTCGCAGTCGCGTATCGGGCATGGTAACTTCGGTGAAGTAATGCGATGTTCCATCCGGAGCAGAAACCCGCAAAGGACGAGAAAGCTTTATGCGCCAAATGATTCCGTCCGGAATACCTGAAGCCCTGAAGCGGCGTCCTTTGATGGATGAGAATTCGTCGCCGTTGAATGCACGCCCAACTATCTCGACAATTGTCCCCATCAGTTCCGGGCGTATTTTCGCAAAGACGACTATTGCTAAATCCCCTGGTTTGCAGTTCACGCCCGCACCCCACACTGAGCCATGGCCACGCCGAAGGGATTGCCTGCCTGAGCACGCAAAACGGGCAACATATTTGCAATCGCGGAATCGATGTCAGAAATCGCTTTTGCCCTGAAGTCATTTACGTTGCCATTTGAAACTTTCCGGGTCTCAACATACGTTACGTCCGGCTCGCCCGAGATTTCGAAAATCTGAGCGCGCTTGCCTTTGATTGTCCTTGGTCGCGCATACGCATACACCCGAAGCGCTCGGGGCGATCCTGGCGGAGTAGCTTGCCGATACCCGGCAATAACGAACCTCACAGCCTCGTATTTAATCCCCAACACATTCGCAATCTCTACGGCAGACATCGGACCATGCTGCTCGATAGCGTCCAGAATTCGTGCAATAGCTTTCATACTGTTTCAACCTCCCCGAAAACAGTCAACATCGTCTTGATCGCAGTGCCGTCGCGCACTTGATCGCATGTGAAGCGGAAAACTCTGTAGCCGAGAAGAGCGGCCAAGTTGGACTTCTCGCAATCCTTCGTGAATCCCGCTCCCCGCGTATGCCTGCCGCCAGACCAAACACCTCCCTCGATTTCGACCAACACCATCCGCTCAGGCCATGCGAAGTCGGCCCGAAACCGGCGAGGCTTGGCAAAGACAAACTCACGCTCAAACGCCGGAAGCGAAGAGGCCCGGCAATGCAGCGCGAATGTTTCCTCAAGTGCGCTCGTGGGCAAATGCGCCCGCGCGTGCGCGCGCGTTTTATTAGCGGCGGTCATCCCTCAAACCCCCTGCTACGTGATCGAGTCGGCGCAGCCGGATGCGATGGCCACGCACCAATGCGGTCTTGGAACGCCGTCCATTCGCCTGCGTAATTCAAGCCAACGTCCTGAATCTTTCCGTGTCGATTCTTTGCTATCCGTGCTAAAGCGAACCCACGCCACTCATCGCCGCAATCAGGGTTCGCGACTTCTTCGCGGTGGATGAACAGGATCACATCGGCGTCTTGCTCAATCGATCCAGAGTCCCGCAAATCGGACGGCTGCGGAATGCGCGACGCCCGCTCTTCGACTTTTCGGCTAAGTTGCGACAGAAGCAAAACTGCGATGTCCAATTCCTTGGCCAGCGCCTTGACGCCCCGCGATATAGCCCCGATCTGCTCGTTTCGGTTATCTCCGTCGCCGCTCATCAGTTGCAGGTAGTCCACGACCAGAAGATTCAACCCATGCTTGCGCTTGATGGCCCGCGCTTTGTTCCGCACATCCAGCAGCGTCAAGCAGCCTTGGTCATCGATGAACAAGCCCAGGTCAGTCACCTTGTGCGCCGCGACCGTCACAGACCGCCAGAAATCCTGATCGTCCAGGGGCGCATTCATGACCTTACTGAGCGGGATGCGGCCAAGCTGCGCTGTCGCACGATCAACGATTTCGGCCGTTGGCATTTCTTGTGACAGGAAAAGGCATTGACCCGACTCGGCAACGCTCAGGCCGATGTTCAGCGCGAGCGACGTTTTCCCCATCCCAGGTCGGCCAGCGAGAACAATGCTCTGCCCCGGACGGAATCCGCCGTTCAGCGCTCGGTCCAGGTCAACCAAGCCCGTCGATATGACTCGCTCCTTGCCTTCACTGCGCCGCTCGATGACGCTCAAGTGCTCGGCCATGGCAGCGGACAGCTTCACGGCCTCCTTGCGCTCCTGTGTGCGCGCCAGACCCTCAAGCTTCGCGGATGCCCTATCGAGCAATGCAGCCGCAGAATCCGGGCTATTCGTCGCGTCCTCTTGCATTTCCGACGCTGTTGCGAGAAAGGCGCGCTTGGTCCATCGGTCAATCACGATCGCCGCGTATCGGGCCACGTTCCCGATTCCCGGTGCCGAGGTGGCCAGGGAGTTCAGGTACGGCAGGCCACCGCAGTCTTGCGCCTTCCCTTTCGCGTGCAAACGCTCGAACACCGTCAGCACGTCAGCACCGACGCCAGCGCCCAGCAACGCAGTGATTTCGGCATAAATCGCACAGTGGTCACCCCGGAAAAAGTGCTCGGCCTTCAGCGCTCCGACGCGATCTACGGCATCGTTGTTGAGCATCAAAGCGCCCAGCACGTACTGCTCAGCCTCGATCGATTGCGGGATCGCGTTGCGGATGTCGTCGTGGCTCATGCTGTGACTTCCTCGTCTTCGTAGCGTCCCTCGCGGATCTTCGCGAAGTTTTCGGCCTTCAGGAGCCATTCAAGCCCCGGCGTGAAAGGCTTGCGGTCATGCTGCGATGCGCGGCCAGTCAAAAATCGCGAGTGCGAGACGTACTCGAAAAATCCTCGCCACCAGTCGAGGTTCTGACGCCTTCGGTCCTCGTTCCACCTCACACGGAGCGTTGCTTGCCGTGCAGGTGTCCAGTCCCGGATCGCCGGATTGGACGGCAGGATGGCGTGGTACAGGGCGATGATCTGCTGATGCGGGCAGGCAGGATGCCCGGCATGAGGTTCAGCAGCATCCGTCGAATCCTGCGAAGTCAGGTCGAGCGTCGGCAATGCGTCGTCAGCATCGCTGTCGACAAGCAATGCGTTAGCATTGCTAGGTTTTATCTCTTCTCTTCTCTTCTCTTCTCTGGTCCGAGATTTGTCCGCTTCAGATGCGGACACATTTCCTGATTGTCGAGCGACACGCTTTCTCTCCGAGTCTTGCGCGCGGCGCTTTGCAGATTGCCCGTTATGCTCATCAAACCTAGGAATAGCAAGGCCTTCGTCTTCCTGCGTCAGCCATCCAACCGACACCATAGCAGCGCCAAATCCAGGAAACCCGATCAAGTCATCAAGTATCTCTAGCGTGTATCCGTCCATGAAACCATCTTCGGAATGGACATCAAAAAGACTCCAAACGGAATGTAGTCCGCCGATAGTTCGAAGTCTGTCCGCTTTCAATGCGGACGAAATACGGACAACCTTCGGACTCGTGTGAAGGTCGGAGCGCATCTTTATCCAGTCGCCTGCCATTATTCGCCCCCTCTGCGTTTGCTCTCTGCTTCACACTCGCGCCTATCAATGTTCTCTTTGAGCGCGTCAAGATTCTGTTCAAAGGCGCGCGCGAGGAACCAATTCAAAGATCGAAATGAGCCCAAATCAGCTTCGGGGTCTGGACGGCCATCCTGCAGCGTGGAGGATTTGCGAACTGTCATCACTCGTCCCAAGAAAGCTGTTCTTCGCGCGAGACAGCGCGCATGTGTTCTGCGGCGAGGATCTTGTACGCCTCGAAAGTGCGCTGTGAGACGCACACGGCGGACTTGGGCACGACCTTGAGATTGAGTGCGGCAATGATTTCGCAGCAGCGCGGCATTTCATCTTCCTGCGACAGCCAACGCGAAATCGTTGCCGGTGAACGCTGGATTTCTTCAGCGACACGGTTCTGCCCGGTCAATGAAACGGCCTGCAAGATCACGCCTTGTATCTTGCGTGCCATTGCGCCCACCTCAGGCGATGATGTGTTCACGCCGCCACCGCTGTGGTTGTAGGGGTGGGCGCGTAGTTAAAGCCTTCTGGCAAAGCTTTGCCGAGCCTCATCGCGGCACCAACGACCATATCGGTCTGCCGTTGATCCAGCGGATCTGCCCATTGCCAGACTGCTGCCTTAGTAACGCCCACGGCACGCCCGAGCGCTGCGCCGCTCCCGAACATATCGATCGCTTGTTGCTTTGTGAGAACCATGACTTCCTCCGCCATCAATTCCCATCAGTATAGAACACTTTACCCAGGTCAAGAAAGCATTCTTTACCACGGCTCGTATAGAGTGCTTTACATGCAACTCAGCGAAAGAATCCAACTAATCCTCGACGAGCAGCGCCTCGACCAACCGGCGCTGGCTAAGATCGCGGGTGTCACCAAAGCCACCGTCAATCAATGGATTTCGGGGAAGATCAAATCGATCAAGCTCGAATACGCCGCCCCTATCGAGGCGCGGTTCGGGTACAGCGCAGTTTGGCTGGTGCTGGGAACCGGAGCGGCAAGACCGTCCGCCTGGCCGTTCAAGGCCGTTACCCGAGCAGATTTCGACGCTTTACCCGCCCCGCTGCGGGAGGAAATCGAGCATCACATAGAGTTCGTTGTCCACCGACAGCGGACAGAACTGGAGCGCCAGCGCCACAATGCTGCGTGAGAGCACCGCCAAGATTCTGCTGTTTCCAGGCTCCTATACTTGATAAACCCGGGGATTTATATGTATCGAAAAACGCTAAGTATTTTGGCCTATGGAGCAGCAACATTGCTTGTTGGATGCACCTATAACGTTGCTTTATTGCCGCACGGCCCTGGGAAAATTGCTCACGGAACAGCTAATAAGATCGACAAAAGCGTTCATGTGGTGATTAATGGACGCTCCTTCGATGGGCATTTTGTCTATGTCCAAGGCGGATCTTTCGCACTTGGAAGCGCCTTTTCAGGGACGCAATCTGCTACCGCCTCAGCAATTAACGTCAATGCAGTAGGCGCTGGAAATGTTCTCGCGGAGTCTGCGGACGGGCATAATTTGCGATGCGTGTTTAACTACAGCGGGCTATCAAACCAGGGTAGCGGTCAATGCCTGACAGATGATGGCGTGTCTTACGATTTGCAAATAACACAAAACTGAGGTGCGCCAGCAATGGATCGCGAGAGGATAGAGAAAATTAAGGAGGCGCACCGAGAGTGGGAGCGTGCTCGCTATCTAGGAGGATTAGCTTTCCACTGGGTGCCTAAATGGAAGCGCTGGCTTATTGCCGCTTATATCCTAGGGTCTGGCCTGCTACTATTTGTGATGCTTGTTGGAATCTTAAATCGCTTGAGCGGCACAGAGATTTTGCTCCTTGCTATTGGCATCTCTTCTGTTCCAAGTTTCATATGGGTATCCCGCGAAGAGCGGCGGTTTTATCAGATCCGAGACCAGATGCGCACAGAAAGGCGGAACTAAGGTTGCAGGGAACCCACCCGCTACGGCGGGTATTTTTTTCGCTACGCGGTTTAGATATCTTTACTTGCTCAGGTTAAGTGTTCTATACTTGCTCCATACCCACCCGGAGCAAGACATGTCCACTACCAACCCCGTCTACGCCGCGCTGGCTGCTTTCGCGCCAGCCCAGGTATTCGACATTGACCCGAACCGCGCGGCGTGCCGCGAGGAAAACCAGCGCCAGATGGAGGCGCGCGCCATGCGTGAATCCGCTGCCCGCGCTCAAGCCGCAATGGATCGCCTGGAATCAGCTTGCCGCCCGACATACGGCGCGCTGGAACTGATGAAGCGCCAAACCGGTTCATTCGCCGCTTCTCTCGCGCAGACGTACACGCTTGCCGATTCGACGAACCAGGAAAAGCTGGTTGCCCTGTTCGGCGACATGTTTGCGCGTTACAGCGCGAATGCCGCGATGGTGTTCTCCGGCGATGCTGCGGC
>NZ_LAQU01000083.1 GCF_000970345.1 Robbsia andropogonis
TTGCTGATATGACATTCCAACCTCTTTCACGAACAAGCGATGCAATGTTCGTGGTGTCACGCTCAGCATCTCCGCCCACTTTTCCAGGTTGATTTTCTCATCGGGGCTCTTGAGAACATGCCTTTCTATGCGTAACAGACGATAGTCTTTTAGCGCCGGCAAATGGAGAGGGAGAATTGGGAGGGCCCTGAGCTGAAGCAACAGAACTTGAGTCAGAGCAATGTCGAGCGCTGACATTTGCTCACCATCTTTTCGGTCGGCCAGAGCAATGATGACTTCGCGCATAAGAGGCATCACATTTAAAACACAGCTATGCAGTGGGACCTGCCCTTCGGCGTCCGCTCGTACGAGTACAGATCGTACTCGTACCCCGGCGCTGGTGCGTGCCCAGTGCGAGACATTCGGGGCGAGCCAGACTGCGCGCGTAGGAGGTACGACCCAATACCCCTGCGGGCTACCTATGACAATTACGCCACGTGACGCGTAGATCAGTTGACCTTCAGCATGGTGATGTTCCTGTAGAACCTGCGGCGTTGCAAAATCACGTTTCACTCCGCTTACAGCAACAGAGGACATTAGCGACTGCCAGCCCTCCATTCGCGCGGAGCGCATTGCTGGCATGTCACCTCTGTCACTATGACCCGCTTGATCATCGTTCATAATACTCATCGCAGACGGCACATCTAATCTTTAGATAAGATATGAAGCTTAGGTTGTTCTGCCGTGCGCCCGAGCAGCAATCGGATTACCGATAGTTTGGTGCTTCCTGGGTAATCTGCACGTCATGAACGTGGGACTCACGCATCCCCGCTGACGACATCTGGACAAATTCGGTTTGCAACGGCATATCTTTTACCGTCTTGGTACCACAGTAGCCCATACTTGCGCGCAACCCCCCGATCAATTGCTGCACGATCGGCCCAATGGCTCCCTTATACTCTACGCGCCCTTCAATCCCTTCCGGGACGAGCTTATTCGCATTGAGATGAGCATCCTGCAAATACCGGTCCGCGCTCCCTTGCTTCATTGCTGAGATAGAACCCATCCCACGATATGACTTATAAGGGTGTCCACCGAAATGGAATATTTCGCCCGGAGCTTCATCCGTTCCGGCGAGTAAGCCACCGACCATGACCGAAGTTGCTCCCGCAGCCAGAGCTTTTGCGATGTCGCCGGAGTAGCGAATACCCCCATCAGCGATGATCGGGATATCCTTTCTCCAGAGCGCATCCGCCACATCGAGAAGGGCTGTTAACTGCGGGACACCGATACCGGCGACAACGCGAGTCGTGCAGATAGAACCTGGTCCCATTCCTACATTCACGGCATCCGCGCCGCAGTCATAGAGCGCCAAGGCCGCTTCACCTGTCACGATATTACCTGCGACGACATCTACGTTCGGATAGTTTCGCTTCGCCCAGTCGACTTGCTCCAAAACGCGATGACTGTGACCATGCGCAGTGTCAATAACGACTGCGTCGACGCCTGCCTCTACTAGCTTCTCGAAACGAACATTATCATCCCGGGTGGTCCCGATCGATGCGGCAACTTTTAGGCGCCCAATGCTGTCCTTTGCAGCATTCGGGTATTCGTGCGACTTGGCCATATCCTTGGCGGTAACAATCCCACGCAACTCAAACGAGTTGCTGACTACCAACACTCGTTCCAGACGATGCTTATGCATCAGGTCCCGTGCCTGCGCAAAATCAGATCCTTCTTTGATGGTCACCAGTCGCTCAAGCGGCGTCATGACGTCCTTGACCAACTTGCTCGACGTGGGAGCAAACCGTTGATCTCGCCCAGTTACAACACCTACCAGCACCCCCCCAGCATCAATGACTGGATAGCCCGATATTCCGGAGTTCGCTGCCAGGCGTCGGAGTTCGTCCAACGACATTTCTGGCGTCACAGTCACCGGATGGTTCACAACGCCCGCCTCATACCGTTTAACCCGCGCCACCTCTTCCGCCTGACGTTCGATCGACAAATTCTTATGAATAACCCCAATGCCACCCAGTTGCGCCAAGGCGATGGCCATAGGTGCTTCCGTCACAGTGTCCATCGCTGCTGATACAAGCGGGATGTTCAACGAGACGTTGCGACTGAAGCACGTAGACACATCAGCGTCAGCAGGAAGAATCTCCGACGCACCGGGGATCAACAGTACATCGTCATAGGTTAAGCCAGTCGAAATAGCGCGCATCGGGGTCCTCATGCAGTCGGTAGCCTACAAGTTCAAAGTAACAGTTGGGCCGAAGCTTAATGACTCGAACCGTCTGATGCTCTCGACAATATGACACTTACTATAGAGAATGGGACGCGCGGGGAATTCCGCAACAACAATCATTTCTATTTTCCACTCGGGGTCATCCAAATTCTATTGGATCAAGTAATGCCGGGAATCACGCCAGAGAATCGTGTGGTAAAACACGCACTACTAGCAGCGATTTCCTGCATCGTCTTAATCAACTGATTACTACCTCGAAGAAACCCAGCGGAAAGCAACCGTCGACTTCTGTCATAACGCGCTAAGCCAGAATGATGGCCGACATCGCCATACTCATCCAAATTTCGAGCAATTTCTCTTGCCAATCGTGCAACACCCGCCATCCCGAAATTGAAGCCTTGCCCTGTCGCAGGGTGCAGACCCAGCGCAGCGTCACCAATTAGTGCGCAGCGCGTTGATGAAAACCGCCTCGCAACCGATGTCGACAAGGGGAACTGACACCGATGCCCCTCAACCTGCATCGAACCAAAATGAAAATTTGTCATCTTGGATAACTGCTCAGACAGCTTCGAATCAGGCAGAGAATCCAGAGCGTCTATGGCAGGCGTCCTACCGTAAATCGCCATTGACGACGACCATGGCTCTCTATCAGAAGCTCTTTTGAGGGGCAGGTTTGCAACGATAAGCCGTGGCTTAAACCATTGTATCGAGCGCTCTTCATGCGGGAGTGGGTGGCTAACCCGACATAGCATGATAGAGTCCTCGAAATTTTTACGCGCGAGGATAAAGCCTGCCATACGCGCAAAGCTGGACTGCCGTCCGTCGGCTCCAATCGCTAGCTTGCACCGCACGCTTGAGCCATTTTCCATGGCAATTTCCACACATGCGTTCGATACATCAACACGAGCGGGTGTCTGTGCGTCGCAGATTTGAACGCTAGAATCGACATTGCACACAGCACCATAGGCGGCACGTCGTAACTCGTGGTGGGACACTAATCCGACGATCGGATCGACGAGCATTGGAACTGGTAACGATATAGACGCAGGTGCTACTCGCACCTCAAGCTGCCTCACAGGCGAGAAATAGCGTGCTCTAATTTGCCGCCATATGCCTAGATCGCAGAGCAGCTGCTGCGTACTTCGCGTCAGAGCGATTTCTCGGCCGTCGTCTTCCGGCTGAGCTAATGAGGTCGCCTTTTGCCTTTCGAGTAAGATAACCTTGACGCCGAGTTTCTGAATAGCCAGGGCCATCGAAAGTCCAACCACGCCACCACCTACAACGACAATTTCCGCACTCATCACTGGGTATGCTTGTAGAACACCGCGAAGCCCACAGTCCATCCGATGATGCAGATTTCGAGCACGATGGTGAAAACGTAAATCTCGACCGTCAGGGCAGCACGCACACGCCACAATGAGATCAACATACGTCGACAACAAAGAGTGCCGCTTCCCTGCAGGCGCATGATGCGACGCATTCGCTTCCCAAAAATGCTATCGCTTGCAAGGTCGTTCATCACGCTCTCAAAAAACTGAGCAAAGTTTGCTGTGACGGCGATAGTGCAACTGATCGCCACCAAAACGAACGACATGGTTACACCGGGGCGCGTCAAACCAACATCCAACAGGATTTTGAATAGGTAGCCTGCGAGCACGGCAAGTCCGACATGCGCTGGAACGTTACGGAGAAAATCGAGATACTTGTCTCGTCCCGTACTTTATATACATCAAAGCCTCGATGACTTGATAGTTACTAGTCGATTTGCCGCGCCCTGACAGAGCATGCTGTGGAATCGCGGTCAAGAAAGCATGTCAATTTCTGTTGAATCGTGGGGTCTAGGCCTTATGTCTAAGACCTGCTCTCGAGAGCAACAATACTGCTACCAGACCGATAAGAGCGCTACCCGCACGGCACACCCCCTGCCATTCGCTTTCACTCCAGGCCCAAGCGCCGATCGCTGACCCGATAGCTCCTCCACCGAACGTAAAGACCATATAGACCGTATTCAGCCGCGCCCTAGCCTCCGGATCCAACTTGAAGATGCGTGCCTGATTCGCGATTTGTCCCGACTGATTTGCGAAGTCGAGAAGGTTCACACCGATCACAATCGCGAACACAGACATGTCCCCATAGAAGAGGAACAACGCGAACGCTGCGGCTGCCGAGGTGACAGACATTACATTGACCCAGGTTGGACCAAACCTGTCGGATAGGCGACCGGAAAACGGCGCTATCAACGCGCCGGCAGCACCCCATAGGCCAAATAGACCCGCTTGAGCCGATCCATAATGAAATGGCGCATTAGCAATATGAAACGCAAGCGTGGCCCAGAACGCTGAGAATGCGCCAAACATGGACGCACCCAAGAACGCAGAGAATCTCAGCTCACGCCACCGAAAGAACAACTTCGGCAGCGAGGTGAGCAACGATAGGTATGAGCTTTTCGCAACCGCCCTCCTCTCGGGGATAAACCTAGGCAGGGCTAGCAACAACAGCAAGGTAAGCGCAGCAGCCACCAGATACGATGCCCGCCACGTACCACTTAGCTGCGCTACAGCCCCAGAAACGGTCCGAGAGAGCAAAATGCCAAGGATCAGACCCGTCTGCATGGCTCCGACAACACGCCCAGATTTACCAGGTTCAGCGAGTGAAACGGCCACAGGAATAAGAACCTGCGGCACAACCGTCGTCATTGTGACGATCAGCATTAGCGCCGCCAACAATTGGATCGACGGACTAGCTGCTGCTGCAATCAGGGCAATAGCTGTCAAGCTAAGCAGAATTCGGATAAGGACGCGGGGGTTGGTACGGTCCGCCAACGGCACGACAAAGAGAATCCCGAGTGCGTATCCAATCTGAGCTGACGTTGCAATCCATCCTGCTTTGGCTGCAGACTCATGAAAGCTTAGCGCAATCGCCGACAGAATCGGTTGGCAGAGGTACACATTGGCAACCATGACGCCACACGCGACCGCCATCATCGGAATACTCCCCGGCCGCGGCACATTTTGCGCTATTTTCCCCGCCATTCTATCGTTCCTCGCATTGCTTCATCACTGACATTCACAAACGCTGCGCATTGATCACGCCGCGCAGAGCCCGTCATTAGCTCATGTACCAACCGCCGTTGATATTGATGGTTTGGCCCGTGATGTAGCCATTGCCAGCGAGCATCAAAGCGACAGAAGAGACCTCATCAGGCACACCAAAGCGTCCCACCGGGATCAGCGTTGGCTTAATCGCCGGATTGTTCTTGATCATATCGGTCTCGATCAGGGCCGGCGCAATAACGTTCGCCGTGATGCCCTCTTTGGCAAGCACTGCTGCGTAGTAGTGCGCAAGCCCCAACATGCCGGCCTTGCTGGCTGCATAGTGCGGTCCGATGACACCACCGATTTGCGCAGCGACGGAAGAGGTCAGAATCAAACGCCCCCATTTTTGTGCCCGCATTTCGGGAAGCACAGCCTGAATAAGATGGAATGCCGAACTAAGA
>NZ_LAQU01000084.1 GCF_000970345.1 Robbsia andropogonis
AGCAGCCGCGGTACGAAACGATCCGCAAGCTTGTAAGTGCGCTGGGCTTGCGCCTCTCTGTTGAGGCAGCGCCGAAGGCAGAAGCACACGGCTAAGTCGTTTGTTTGTGCGCCCAGCAATACCAATAGAGGGATGCCTTCGCTCGACGCTATTAGGCCAGGTCGCGCGCCTCAAAGATCTTGATATCTCGGGAGCATATCCCGGTCGACTAGCCTGATTTCGATGCGATTGGCTATTTCAACGTGCACCGGGTCGTCTACCGAGAAGACGCCTTCAGTGACGCTGACGATGATCGTGCCGATTTGGACCTTTTCAAAGTCCAACACCGGTATCAGCTCGCGTGCTTCGGGCACTTCCTTCGCCGTGATAATTCGAGGAAGATAGAGCATCCAGCCTACGCCCAACTTGTCGTCGAACACTTGCCGTGTAATGTATTTCCGGGGGGCGACGGTTATGTAAGACGGCAGATACGTCGTCGCAACCGCAGCCACTATTGCAGCAAAATCAACTGATGAAGAGAAGGTTTCGGGTATTCCTTTTGCTGAACCAACACGGATGTCAATAGAATTCGGGAGGACTGAGTTGTCCATTCCTAAGGTGACAGTGGCACAGAAGAGCTTGTCCGAAATGCCATTCCAGATGCCGACGCGCTTCGATTCGTCAAAATCCTTGCGGTATTCCTCCTTGAGTACCGCAAGTGCAGCAGGTGTCATTGCGCCGGCCTTGTCGTACACCTCGTAGAGGTGAGCTTGGCTTTCCGTATCGGTCTGCAGATACCACCTACTGTATTTCGAGTCTTTGCCAGCCAACTGCGACAGCACTTTGTGAAGGCGAGCGAAGTGAATGCCGAACTCCGAATGTGGAATGTTTTTACTATCACGGTATTGAGCAGTGATATCCATGGATTCAGGGAAGGTAAATGGAAGCGATGCGATTACGCGTTAAAAACGGGAGTAAGTATGCGCGCGCGTTTGGTGTCATAAAGTACCACGTCAATCGCGCGGGCGGGTTGGCTGTCACCCGGCTGGCCTGGCGCTCCATTTGCTCTTCAAGTTTGGTGAACCCCTGGAAGAAAGGTTTTGGCTCGTCATCTTCATCGAGAAACTGATCGTAATCGCCCTTCGCCTCTTGCAACATACATTGCTCAGGTTGGAATCCGTCAAAATCAACGCCGAGCCATTCCCACTCGTTGCTCCAAAGACACGCCTCATTATCAAACGCAAAGCCGGTGATGCGCGCTTGATAGCGATACGAAACCCAGTTGACGCCATGACTCCGCCGTATCTCGTTTCCCGCCTCCGGCGGGCATTTCTTACAAGGCTCACCGGTACGTGGCAGCGTTCGCGCAACTGGCTTGGCCGCGCTTTGCTCCTTCGCCGTGTCACCGGAGAGGCTAGCCGTTCCCGCCACGGCGGCGCCACCCAATAAGGCGGCCCCAGCCCGCAGCAACGCTGCGCCCACTATCCCGGCTCCCTCGATTACCGGCACCGCCAGAACTGCCATTGTTTATTCCTCCATTGAACTCAGGATTGTCGATTTTCCATTGAACAACCCGAAAATAGTCATGAAGACGCTCGTCCGGGGGCCGGCCTGGACGTGTCAACCAGTTACGAACGGCTGGCTGCTCGTAGAACTTTGAGGCATACGTCTCCATGTGCAGAAAGGCGACCAGATTGTCATCTCTCTCAATGCCAAGCAGGCGTGCGGCGGTGAAGGCCTGCCAGAGCCGCACAGGCAGCGTCTGCTCCGCCGCTAGCACCGGATTGTCCGATGCGAGATCAGCGACCACGCGTGATACGAACGCCTTGGCGTCAATCTCGGCTAGCGCCGCGACCTGGTCCGAAGTGAATTCAAGCATGAGGATGAATCCGCGTGAGTTGGCTGTTGATCTGCGTAAACCAATCGAATGTAGGATGAAAAAAGGATAGGCGCTGTGAAAACGTCAACATGCTTTCGATTGATGCCATCGCGCGTGCGTCATAGAAGCGTAAAAGCACGGTGTTCCCGTTCGGAAGCCGTGCATCAAGGCGTTGTTGCATCTCCCGGCCGAGCGATGTGATGTCGTAGGCACTGATGAGCCAGGAAATGCCGTTACTGCCTGCAGCTTGGTGTTGCAACGCGTCGCGCAACGTCTCGGAAGTACCATCAACGTCGATGAGCCAGGGGCCAGCGTCTGCCAAGGCAGCGTCGGCGGTTCCGTCGAACAACGCGACATTGGCTGGCGAGCGCACTAGTGCGGGCGCGTCCCGACTGCTGGCGAGGAGCAGCGCGTCTGCAAGGGCATATAACCGTACCGGCAGCGACGCAGCATGTCGGCGCGCTTCCAGATGGGTGTGGATGGCTACCAAGTCCATGCGCTAGCTGCGGGCAATTGTCGTGGCGCCGCTTTCTGCCGCGGCTTTCAGACATTCAAGGCATAACGTAGTCGAGTCGCTCGTCACGCCTACGGCACCGACGCTGTGGTCCGGTGTCCCGGTGCCGACATCGTCTATTACCATGTCATGCTGCGAGGCAATCAACTCGGCGCCGCAGGCCGTGCGCATGCCCTCGACTGCGGTGTCGATACCTAAGAAGTGGTGGGGGTAGCGCCTACCGAGCGTGTCAGACTGAATCGGAAACACGCCTTTGCAGCGTGGGCAACTGACGAGATGGCCCACGCCGGCAATCGGCCGGCCGTGGATTGTGCCGCTGGTACTGCCTTCGAGCACCACGCCGCCGTGGGTGGTGCTGTCGCCCTTGCAGATAATCGCCCGCCTAGTCATATATGCCTCCGAACACAATACCGACCAGTATTATTCTAGATCATCCCACGTCCACTAAGCGTGACAAGAAACGGTATTTCTATGCACCCGCGTCGGTGGCGGTACATGCCGTCCATAGCATCAAAACCGGTCGAAATTTTCGTACCAGTACTAGCCGCCGTTTGTAGCGCTAATTGCGGGCGGCTGCTCGTCGGCCATATGAGTCATTCAGTGATCATTTGGCCGACGACCGAAATGCAGCAACAAGCAGACGCAATCGTAAGGAACTTCGGATTATCGATCTGACCGTTGGCTAACGACCCGTTGCAGACTGTCGATGCGCAGAAACATCAACGGCCTATAGCAACGTGGAACGGACCTTCGCAACGCGAGTCCCCAGAGGGATCATCAGCTCTTGCGAGCATTTTTGACCCAATCTTGAATTCAGAGGCTTGTACATGCGAGCTAGCAATCGCTCGAAATCTATTTATTGACGATCACCTTTAGCTCGGTGCTAGAAATGTTTTTCAAATAGATATAACTAGCTCCGAGCACAGTCAACATTTCTTCGGTAATACGAGCTTCCGAGATAGCCGGTTGGACAATAAAGAATCCAATCCGTAACTCGACGTCGCGACATTTATTGCGAAGCAAGTCCAACTGCTCGGGGCGCCCCTTAAGCAGCCTGTCGAATGCACTTTCGAGCGAGGCGCTATACCTGTCGAGAAGCCGCCCAAAAATCGCTTCGCCGGTGTGCAGCCACTTTACGGATCGGCTAGCCTGACCGCTCACCACATATGTGTCATCGACGCGAGCGCCGGGTTTAGCATCTTTACTGCAGTATTTGCAATGGTAGAAATCTATTTGAATGTGGTCGTCCCTTTCGTTTATTGCGACAAGATCTGCAATCTCTCCGTTGCCATCATCGTTGAATACGATTTCGTATGCTGCTGCAATTTTAGAATAGGTGAATCCTTGGACTGTGTCTAGATCCCGGTCTTTCCCCATGGATTCCTTGTTTATCTGGGTGGTGCCCCAATCCCAGCTCGACAAAAGCTTTCTTGGAAGTTTTACGTTGAGAGTTTGTGGGCTAAAGTACCGATAGTTACCTAAAATTATTGAGCCATCTTGTTTCAATATCCTGAGCGGATGGTCCTCCAAGTATTCTGAAAAGGATCGGTCTCCGCCATAAATGAGCTGAATTCCATCACATTTAACTTCATAGCCATCTTCTTTAAGCAAGATTATAATTGAAGCAATTTCTCTCTCAGCATCCATTTCATCGCTTGCGAATATTGGGATCTGCAAGCTGGTGTTGGTTTGCCGAGTCGGATAACCAAGGCGAAGATCCATCAAACTATAGAGTACGCTATCGACTGAGAGCATAATATTACGCTCATTCTCAATATAGATTGAATCTGGCCAATCAGCGTAAAATAATCCGTCAGGCCAGCCTCCTTCAATCCTTTCGGATCGAATGACATTCCTAAGGATATCTTTTGTATTGATATTTGAATTGTTGATCTTGCTAGATACTGAGTCACACCATCTTACCCAGTAATCAATGGACTCTGAGTTCATCTCCCAGAGCTTTCCTTTATAGGAACATCCAGCAGTTTTTTTGTTACCTTTCTCGAAACCAATCCCAAAGATGTTAGATTTGATGGCCGTCCCGTTTTCCAGATCGTCCATCACGGCGTTTATGTCCCGACCAACATGCATGGTGAAGCGGACGTCTCTAGTGCCGCGTGTTAATCCAACATTTTGAAACTTCAGGAGGTTGATGTCGTGAAGTATGCGAAAGGTCTTTTCTCCGGCTATCCTCTCGCTTTTTTGGCATACGCAATTTCGGAAGCTTGCAGACTGTCGGTCGTCACCGGAGCTACTAATAAAGAGCGTTTGATCCTGTTTTCGATAGTACGCAAGGTACAGATGCCAATCGGTCGACGAAATTGCTGCGGTGTTTGCCCACGAAACTGGCGACACAGCGCGCGTCACGGCCATCACTAGGGTTTGATCTTCGCTCACCGAGTAAAACTGGATTTCCTCTCCTTTTACTTTCATTTCCGAAGCGCCAAAAGGACGCCAATCCCCTTCCGAAAGCTTGTACGCAATGGCACTAATGTTAGGCATCGGATTTAGAGAGATGATCTTCTCGCCGTCGTCCTTCTCGTCAAATTG
>NZ_LAQU01000085.1 GCF_000970345.1 Robbsia andropogonis
CCAACGAGCCAGGCGGAACGTTTCGCCCCCCGGCTTCCCTAGGCGGTCGTGCAAAAATTGCACCGCAGCAGCACGAAGCGGCTGCGAAATTCCGCTTGATAAATCGATCGAGTGCAAGATCTGCCCCTTGATTGTCTCCGGTTGCCCGCAGAGTGGGGTAATCGGACGGAGAAAACAAGACGACGGATAACCGCTTGGGTCAGTGACCGCCGATTCGCCGTCTAGTTTAAAGTTGCCTCCCGCGTATCTTTATGAGAGACGTATGTTTTTTAGCGTCAATAATAGGAGGAGCGTTAGTATGACAAAAGCCTTCCCCCCGGTTATGACCGACGGGATAGATGAGCCTTGCCGCTTCGAAGGCGAGGTTTACGACCTTGAAATCGTAGAGGGTGCCATTCCACCCGAGATCGACGGTCTTCTGGTGCAGGCCGTCCCAGACCAAGTTTTCCCGCCTGCGGTCGAAAATCTACACCTGATGACCGTTGCCGCAGGCGGCGACGGTACCGTCCGCGCGTTCCGATTCAAAGACGGATACGTCGACTATCGCACTCGTTTTGTTCGTACCGAACGCTTCTTGCTGGAGCGCAAGGCGAGGAGATCATTATTCGGCAACTATCGCGATCCATTTTCAGATGATTCTTCCGTAAAAGGCAAAAGCCGGACCACGGCAAACACCGCCTTGTTCTTCCATGCCGGCAAGCTTTTTGCAGCGAAGGAGGACGGTTTACCACACGAAATTGATCCCGTCACCCTCGAAACGCGAGGCGTGTGTACCGCAGGCGGCTCCATTACCAGCCAGACGTTCACGGCCCATCCCAAAATCGACTCTAAAAGCGGCCAACTGATTGGTTACGGGTATGCCGCAAGAGGCGAAACCACCCGCGACATCGTATATTACGTTATCGGTAAGGATGGCAGCGTCGAACACGAAGCATGGTTCGAAGCGCCCGTTTCAGCGATGATTCACGATTGTGCGATTACACCTAATTACACGATCCTACCGATCATGCCAGTGACGAGCGACCTTGAACGTTTGAAAGCAGGGGGACCTCATTTCGTCTACGATCCAGACATGCCCCAGATCTTTGGCGTTCTTCCGAGGCGCGGTTCCGCCAGTGACGTGCGCTGGTTTCGCGCCCCGCCAGGTTTCACCGGGCATACCGTCAATGCCTTCGAGGAAGACGGGCGCATCATGTTCGACGTACTCGAGGCGAACGGTAACGGTTTCGCGCCCGTGATTTCGGACCGGCACGGAAAGACGCCGCCCCCTGGAAGTGTCGACATATCGCTCGTGCGGTGGGCGATTGACTATCACGCTTTAAGCGAAGAATTGGGAGAGAGGACAGTGCTCGCGAGCGTCAATGGGGAAGGCCCGCACATTGACCCCCGATGGGAACTTCAGCGACATCGCTACGTCTTTGTGCCAACGCTGGATCGGAGCAAGCTTACGACTGACAAAAATGGTCGACCAATGCCCGTCATGTTCAATCAGTTGACCCGTTTCGACCTCGAGACGGGCTCACAAGACTCCTATTATCCCGGACCTGCGGCCACTTTCCAGGATCCCGTTTTCTTCCCCCGGTCCGCCGAAGCAGAGGAAGGGGATGGATTCCTGATTGCCATATTGAATTACCCCCTTGAGCGGCGAAGTGAACTATTGGTACTGAACAGCTTGGCGCTCGATGCGGGCCCAATCGCTCGGATCAAAATTCCGCTGCGCATGCGTCTTGGTATCCACTCGACGTGGATTGATGGCGCGTCTGTACCTGCTTGGTCCTGAGAAAGAATTTAAACCGTCATGAAAGGAATTGAAACCGTGCAACCATCCACAATGCTTGATCGCGGCGAGGCTTGTAAGCTGGTGCTGAAAGTCATGGACCTGCTGCTCGACCCCAACTCGTCCGAGCAGGCGCGCCGCTATCTGACAGAAAGCTACATTCAGCACAACCCAAACATCCCTTCTGGTGTAGACGCAATTATCGATTTTACGCGCTCAGAAGAAGCGGAGCGTGCTCGCAAGTCAATGCGCCCCGCTAGTGATCCCCCAATGTTTGTCGTCGAAGGCGACCGCATCGTGATGGTGCTGCCGCGCGATCTTCCTGATCCGTCGGATTCGTCTAAAACCTACCGTACATATTGGTTTGATATGTGGCGCATCGAAGATGGGAAACTGGCCGAGCATTGGGACGGCGCTTTGAAGGAATAGCTTTCCGCCATAGGTAGCTTAGCTTTACTTTAAAAAAAGGCCGCAGGCCTACAGGAGGAGACAAATGACCGGTCCTAATCGGTTGCAAGTTACGGTCGCTGCGGTGCTATGTATGGCACTCGACATGTCAGCAATCTTTATGGGCTCGTTCCCGGTATTCTTAGGGCCGGTTTCTCGCGAGATGGGTTGGGGGCACGCTGTTTTTTCGCAAGTCATCACCATTTCATCCGTTTGCGCTGCTCTTCTGATGCCGTTTACCGGCTACCTAATCGACCGGATTGGTGTCCGCTGGCCTGTCTCAATAGGGTTGACGTTGATCGCACTATGCATGGCGCTGCTCTCGTTCATGCGCGGCACCGACACTTTTTTCTGGGCGGCCGCGCTCAGCCTTGGGGTGGGCGCATCGTTAGCTGGTCCGCCTTCTTTCGTCGCCTTGGTGTCATCCTGGTACGATCGCCACCGCGCACTCGCCCTGAGTGTGGTGCTTTCCGTGACCCCGATGTGCGCCCAAGCGATAGTCGCGCCTACCGTACAAAAGTTGATCATGGGGTTCGGTTGGCGCGAGACATATCAGATTCTGGCCGGGATCGTTCTCTTCGTTGGAGTTGCCGCCAGCCTAACCTCGTTGCGGACGAATCCAGCGGCCGCTCCCATCAAACCGCTTTCGCCGATCACGACGGAGGCGTCCTCACATGCCGCAAAAACTTGCACTTTCTGGCTACTTGTCATTGCCAATTGTCTCTTGTCGGGCTCTCTGATCGGATTTAGCGTCCACGTCGTGGGTTGGCTGACGAGCCGCTCGATTTCACCCGAAAGAGCGTCAGCCGTCGTGTCCGTATTGTTTTTATCCGGTGTGGCCGGCGCACTGCTCTCCGCTTCATTCGTCGACAAATCCAGTAGCCTGCGTATTGTCAAACTGTTTTTCGCGATACCTCTTTTAGGCCTCGCCATAATGGCAGCCACGACATCTGTTCCAGTGATCGTGCTGGGTGCGGCTATTCTCGGTGCGGGAATGAGTGCAACATCGGCACTCACGCCTTTTCTGCTTACGAGATTTTTCGGATTGAAGCGTTCAGCGGAAATTTTCGGGATACTCCTTGGGCTGACCATGATCGCCATCGGCCTTGCGCCTGTTCTGATTGGTCTCTGCATCGACCGAACGGGCGGATACACGATTCCGTTGTTCTTCGTAGCTGGAGCAGTCGTCGTCTCCACGTGTTGCATTGGTCTACTTGATCGATTGCGCGTTGCGACGGCAAAGCAGGACGAACAAACGCCAGTACAGACTGTGCCGTTAGGGAGCCACCAATGAAACGGGACCTGCCAAAGGGGAAGGAAGATGAACAAGCCGCTTCCGCCGATTATGACGCACAACTAGCGAAATTGGTAAGAAGCGTGACCGGAAGCGAGCCGCTCAATAAACGCCCTCTGCTCATTGCTGACCATATAGAAGACGAGTTTCTGCGTGAGGGCTGGCCTACCGGCCGCAATTTCGGTGGAGAGGCCGCACTGGCAGAACGTTACGGTGTGGGTCGTGACGTCCTCCGTGAGGTGGTGCGACTGCTCGAAGGGCGCGATCACGCCAAGATGCGCCGCGGCCCTCATGGTGGTCTTGAAGTTGTCCGCCCGCGCCTCGAAGACCTCCTCGGTCGGCTGGCCGGCTATGCCTACGTTACGAGTCTCCAGCGTGTCCGTGTCCTGGAGATGTGGACCATCCTTGGCTCTGTCGCGATACAACTCATCCTCGGAGCCAATGCGCTGAACAGGGTGAATCTCAGGGTCCAACTTGCTCAATGGTGCGGCCAGGCTAGTGTCAGCATGCGCGACCTTGGGAAAGCGCTGATAGCGTGCTCGCAGAGCACGGTGCTGACACTTTTCGGGACATGTGTAGAGTCTCTACTTCCGCAGGATGCGGCCGATCTCCTCGGCCAGTCAACAATGCAGCGACTGCGAGAAATCACGGCTTCACAGGACGTGGAAGCGTTGCTTGTGGGTTGGTTGAGAAACGACCTCCTTCCGTCAGCAATCGCGCGTCTTGAGGCGATGCCAAGCGAACGTGAGTTCTTGCCTCCCCAATTACCCCAAGGAGATTACTTCAAAAACCAAGCAATGCAGGTGGTGCATGAACTGATGTCGGCAACGCAGCCGAGCAGATGGTCGCGGGGGCATCTGCTCGGCAACGAATTCGATCTGGCGGGCGAGTATGGGGTTGATAAAAGTATTATTCGTCAGGCAATCCGCCTCATGGAGGATGCGGAAACGGCAACCGCGTTGCCGGGCAGAGGACACGGACTCGTAACGCGACTACCCAGCACTGCGCCGTTAAGCAAGCTTATTGCCGCGTTCTTCCTTGCACATGCAGTTGATGAATTGGATGGCGAGCGTGTCTTTCACGCGTTGAGCATCGAGTGCGCCGGCTGGGCTGCAGAGCACGCCAGCGCGGAAGACCGCGTGGCGCT
>NZ_LAQU01000086.1 GCF_000970345.1 Robbsia andropogonis
GCTAATCAACGACTTCCCGTCGCTACAGCTGTTTGACGATCCTTTCCAGTCTGAGGTGGTTGCTTTCGGCGCGGCGGAGGTGGAAGGGCAAATAAGGCCTTACGCGCTGCGCCTGAAGTTCAGCGAGGGTCACCTCTCCGAGGTCGAGGAGGTTATTAGCACTGCCTGCGTGGGGCATTTCGCGGACGCTAAGCAACTACTCAAGCCCGATGTGCTGTACGACGCCCCTGTTCCTCCACACCGGTCCTCTGAGCGCGATACGTTGAAGTCTGTGGCGGACAGCTATTGGTCGGCTTTGCAAGAGAGCGACGGGAGCCTTGCACGGTTCGCCTATCGTTGCGACCGATACGACAACGGCAAGAAAATCACCAACAACCTCTCAATTCTGTTGTCGGACGATGCTGCGGTGCATACGCCGGCAAGTTGCGTCTACGCGACCCGGCCAGCGCGGCCAATAGCGCGCAACCGGCGCTTCCCTATCTTGGATCGTCGGTTGGGTATTGTGGTCAGCTTCGTACTCGTTGACTTCCATCCTGCGCCGCATTTGGATCGATCTGATTGTGGCACCTTTTATATGGCAGGGGTTTTCAAGGTTACGGACGGTGAGATCCGTAGCCTCGACGAGATACGGGAAATACTTCCGCTGGGTGTCACGGAAGTATGGTGAAGGACATTAAGCCGCCTTGTTTTTCGATTCCCTGTAAGGCGAAATAAGTTTAACTGTCAAGTGGCAGTCAATTTACCCAGTTGAGGCGGTGATGAACAGAGTCGACAACACATCCATACATGAGTCAGCGTTTTCTTCTCAAAAGGGGCGGAAGATTCGAGATGCAGTACTTAATCTCGTGCCGATCATTCGAGAAAACGCTCCAGAAGGAGAGAAATTGGGGTGTCTGCCGCCGGCTACGCTCGAAGCATTGGATAAAGCTGGCGCATTCAAGCTGTCCGTGCCGGAAAAATTTGGGGGTTATGCGCTGGGCGCGCGCGATCTTGCGGAGATAATTTCTGGGATTGCACAAGGTGATGGCGCAGCAGGTTGGGTTTCCATGATTGCGTCCGGATTCGCGCGCGTTATGCTTACTTTCCCGGACAAGACGGTCGAGGAGGTTTATCGGCGCGTGCAAGATTGGCAAGGACCGGTGGTAGCCAGTGCTTCTCTTTTTTCAGATCGCATTCAGCGCGCTCGCCGCGTTGATGGGGGCTATGTCGTCGAAAGCGGAGGAAAATGGGGCTTTGCAAGTGGCTGTAAGCATGCCGCTTTCCTGGTCGTGGGCGCCCAGGTCGACGACGTTCGAGGAATGATACTTCTGGAGCGAGGCCAATATGAGATTGTGGACGACTGGAACGTAATGGGCCTTTGCGGCTCGTCTAGCAATAGTATTGTTGTGAAGGAAGATGTGTTCGTGCCAGAGCCTCGTTTCGCGGATCTAGCTAATTTGCCTGAAAATCTGGGCAATTTACGCAACCGTTTTAGGGACTGGGTTATCAGCTGGATGGTCTAGGCCTCATGCTTATTGTGGCGATGGAGACGATGGCGATCACGCTCGGCATGGCGCGTGGTGCCTACGAGTGTTTTGTAGAACAGTGCGCTTCCAAAAAGCCATTTAATCTGCCATATAACACATTGGCCGAGACCCCCTCTATCCAGGTCGTCGCAGGAAAGACAAAGGCGATGATCAATGCTGCCGAGGCACTGATCTTCTCTCGCGCTGATTATATAGATCGCAAGGCGATTGCTTCTTCTGCTTTCACGCCGGCGGAAGAAGCTGAGATTATGATGGATTTTGTGCACGCTGGTAATGTTTGTGGGGCGGCGGTCGATATGATCCAGATTGCCCTCGGGTCGTTCACAGTGAGTTTGAAAAACCCTATCCAACGCTATGCGCGCGATATACGCGTCGCTTTAACTCATGGTTCCACGCGACTGGATCCTGCATCGGAAATCAGTGGGCGCCAGCTGATGGGGCTGCCCCCGTTGGGTGGATTCGCCGCAGCTGTTCCTGGCGTTGACAAAGCCCAGCGTGCATCAATTGCTGCTTGAGAAGAGCCGGATGATTTTTAATTTCTAGACAGAAAAAGTTCGATTTTTTGGCTAAAAAAGGATTTTTATGCAACTAGACCTTCAAGGCAAGCGCTGCCTCGTCACTGGAAGCAGTTCGGGTATCGGGAGAAGTGTTGCTCTCGAGCTGGCAAAGGAAGGCGCGGAAGTTATCGTTCATGGACGGGATGCGGCGCGCACGCGTAAGACTGCCATGGAGATTCGGTCTGCGGGCGGAACCGCCTTTGAAGTACTTGGTGATCTGATGAACGAGGCGCAGGCCCAGGCCATCGCGGACGATGTCCTTGCCCTCGGTGGTGTGGATATTCTTGTGAATAATGCCGGAGGGCGGCATGAGGGATGGTCTCAACTAGGTTGGCTCGGCAACAAGGGTGCGAACTGGATCGAAACATACAAGCAGAACGTCGTATCCACAGTAACCCTCATCAACGCTTTGGCGCCGACGATGGCTGAGCGTGGCTGGGGGCGCATTATACAAATTGCCAGCGCCATCGCGCTGCACCAGCCGCCCAACTTCCCGGATTACCAGGCGGCTAAGGCTGCGGAAATCAACCTTTCACGTTCCCTCTCGCGAAGCATGGCCGGTAGCGGGGTGACGTCGAATGCTATCAGCGCCGGCATCATCCATACTCCCGGTTCCGACGCCGAACTCGTCAACATCGCTCGCGGCGCGGGCTTTGGCGAGGAATGGTCTGCGCATGAGCGGGAGCTAGCCCTCAATATTTTTCGCCAAAGTACGGGCCGCGTTGGCAGACCCGAGGACATCGCTGCAGCGGTTTGCTTTCTTTCTAGCCCACGCGCGGATTTCATTACAGGAATTAATATGATCGTTGATGGTGGGATATAGTCGCCGCGCTTAGTACCATGCCGTGATGGCGGGCCATAGGACGAGGAGAAAGCTAAGATGACTCAGGTGCATACGTCGATGCGTGATGTCGAGGGCAAGATCGCGTTTATCACTGGCGGTAGCAGTGGAATCGGCCTAGGCGTCGCACGAGCATTCGTCAACGCCGGTATGAAGGTCGCGTTTTCCTATCGGACGCAGCCGCACCTGGAACAAGCAATGGGCTTTTTCCGCGGTAAAGAACACATGGTGCATGCTATCAATGTCGATGTGACTGATCGACCCGGCATGGCACAGGCTGCGGATGAGACTGTTCGCCGGTTCGGAAAGGTTCACGTGCTAGTCAATAACGCCGCTGTGGGAATGATCACCGGTTTAGTCGATGCCACATTCGATGACTGGGATTGGATGACGAGTGTGAATATCGACGGCGTTTTCAACGGGATTCGGGCTTTCCTTCCTTTGATTCGTGCCCACGACGAAGGTGGTCACGTTGTTAGCACATCATCCATGGGAGGGCTCGTTGTTGCAAAGGCGAGCGTTTATTCAGCAACGAAATTCGCCGTGGTTGGAATGATGGAAGGTCTGCGAACTGAACTATACGATACCAACATCGGCGTATCGGTGTATTGCCCAGGAGGCGTAAACAGTAACATTCGCCACTCCGATCGTAACCGGCCTAAACACCTGTCGGCGAGTGGCCTCGTGCCTGGGTCGAAGGAGATCGGATTTCCGGACGGCCTGCGTGAACGGTGCCTTCAACCGGGCGCCGACGGTCCATGCATGGATGCCTTGGAGGCTGGTGAATGGGTGCTTCATGGGATTCGTAATAACGTCATGTACATCTTATCGCACCCTGAATTCGAGCCAACCGTTAGAGATCGCGCCGAGGCGTTACTTGCGTCGTTCCCCACGTGCAAGCGAGTCGTGCCGCAGTCGAGGCTTAACGATGAACGTGAAATACTGAGGCCCCAAATGTATGTGATCGAACGAGAACGGGCGATTCAGGGCGGGTTCGTGTTCTAACTTATCGTAAGCCTGAATCGCCCCGGATTTGAACTGACCCCCGAACGTTGGACGGTTTAACGTCAGCAGATTCCCGCCCGAATCCGATAGTCAACAGGACTCAAGCCACCAAGCTTGACCTTGATACGTTGCTGATTGTAATAGTGAATATACTCTTTCAAACTCGCGCGTAACGCATCGATGTCGGCGAATTCGCTCAGATGGAAGCGCTCCGCCTTTAACGTGCCGAAGAAACTTTCCATCGCCGCATTGTCGAAGCAATTGCCTTTTCGCGACATGCTTTGCGTGATACCCCGCCGTGCCAACTCAGCTTGGTACAGGGGCATTCGATAGTGCCAACCCTGGTCCGAATGCAGAAGTGGCTTGGCCGTCTTCCCGCGTGCCTTCACCGCCTTTTTAAGCATCCCCATGACCATCGAGAAGTCCGGACGAATGCTCGATTCATAGGCCACAATCTCACCATTGTAGAGGTCCAGGACTGGGGAGAGGTACAACTTTTTACCCCCAACGCGGAACTCGGTCACGTCCGTGACCCATTTCTCATTTGGTCGTGTCGCTGTGAA
>NZ_LAQU01000087.1 GCF_000970345.1 Robbsia andropogonis
CACAACACCGCGCCGCACGCATCCTGGTTGTCGTCCGCGTGTGCCTGGCTCGCTATGAGCGCCGCGCTCACTACCGCCGCTGTGATCATTGACTTTTTCATCCCTTCCCACTCCCGATTGCTAGAGACCGTGATCGCCGCGCTATCTATCTGTCTGCCGCGCCCTTACTACCGATCCAGGCTTCATCATCCGGATCGAACAAGAATAGAATCTTCTTCACCGCAATTTCCCATGCCTCGCGCTCGGTATCAGCTCTCGGTAGCAGGTCTTCCGGTATGAGTTGGTCGATCTCGTTGGTGATCGAAATAAACCACTGTGCGCGCTCCGCTTGGCTTAATGGTCGACCGTCATCATCTACCTGATAAACATCGCCCACGCGATAGACCGCGACGCCCGCTGCCATCAAGCGCCGAACGGCCAGCGCGAACTCCCCCGTGGCATTGAATCTAGCGAGGTAGCGCGCGAGAGGATCGGCATCGGCCACCACATAAACCGGTTTTTTATCTTCTGACATGTCTTATCACCTCCCGTTACGGGATCATGGGGTATCGTTCTTGGGGACCTGAATACGCCCTTAACGCACCGGCTTGTAGGGCACGCCCTGCTCCCACCTGCTTTGCCAGTGCGTTTCATAGCTGCGCCCGATCGCCGGGCAACTGGCGATCACGATGACGTTTTCACTATTGCGTCTCTCTGCGGACAAGCTGTAATTGAATGACCCGGTTTGCACGGTTTCACCGTCGGCGATAATGTATTTATCGTGATGCAAGGCGTACGAAGAGATGGTGCGAACCGCAATGCCCGCTTCGACGAGTTGCGCCAATGCGCTCGGCCCCATCCTTGCACCGGGTTCGTTTTCGGTGGCATCCGCGATCACCGCGACATCGACGCCACGCTCCTTGGCTGCGATGAGCCGGCGCACCACATCAGGCGAGGTGAAGGTGTAGGCAGCCACTTGCACACGTGAATGCGCCTGGTCGATCACGTCGTCAACCAGCACCGCGGCGCTGCCCTCTGGCGAGAATCCCGATTTCAGCTCGCAGACACTGCTCGCCGTACTCGTCCAGCGCGCGGCGCGTTCTGAGAGCGTCGGCCACTTGATAACCATCATCGCCAGGAGCGCCGCGCTTGCACCCGCGACTGCGCTCCAGCGAAGGGCGTTCCGAGCCCGGCTCACCCGTTCATGCTTTGGCTGTTGTTCGAGCATCTTATGTCTCCATACTCATTCGATATTGATTTGCACCGCCTTATAGCCCGAGCAGGTGCGAGAGGTGCAACGCGCCCCATAAAGCGACGGCGCCCGCGCAAAAGGCAATCGCGGTAGGGATGCTCGCAAAGCGCGGCGAGAGCGGCGCCGTTCCTGGCCAGCGGATCTTGATCGGGTCGCGCCGCTCTAGCGCCAGGCGCAGCCGTGCCAGTTCGTCGGCCACTTCCGCCGTCGCGGCCTGGCGCGCCTGGTCCGCCGCCTTCGCCGCCAGTTCGCCAACGAAGCTCTGCCGCGCTTGGCCAACGAGCTTTGACCACTGCGTGGTTTCTTCGCGCAGTGCCTGCACTGTTGCGGTAAGCCGTTGGTCGGTGACGTCCATGAGCATCGCAACATGGTGCTGCGCATCCACCACTTTCATCTGCTCGATCAGGATTTCGGCGAGCACCGCTAATTCGTTCGATGCGGGCATCGTGGCGATCACCTTACCCAGGCGTACCGATGCTTTCTCTGCACTGTCCGATTCAGGGGCGCGCTCGTTCACGGCCGCACTCCGTCCATCAAGGCATCAAAGGCCTGATCCAACAATGGCTCGATCGATAGCGCCTTGCGCTTGAGCGCCACTAACCGCACAAGCCGGTCTTTCTCCGCTTCACTTGTCGCATCGCGCAGTTGCGCCTTGTAGTCGATTCCATCGGTCGCGATGTCGTGAATCGTGCGCCCAGCGGCAGCGGCGAGCGCGAACACATCGCTCCTGGGCACCAAGGCATCCAGGTTTAACGTAAATGTCGCCGCGCGCTTGTGCAGTTCGAAAATATGACCAAAGTAACGACGCAACGTCACGTCACGCTCTTCACTCTTGATCAACTCGACCTTATTCAATAGCAAGCGAATGCGATTTGACTCCACGCCAAGACTAGCGAGAAGATTGATCGTCTTGATTGTGTCCTTCATCTGCTTGCTTTCCGGCTCGACCGGCACTACAAAGCAGGTATAGTCTTCTTGTGAGCCAGTGGACGCATCCAATCGATTTAAATATTCCTCCACATTCGAGGCGCCGATGTCGACCAGGAAGTCGGTTCCGCGCATCAGATCGGAATGCAGCTCATCAAAGCGCGCGGCAATCATCACCTCGACCGGCGCTCCCGCCGAATCGTCGGTGTTGATCGATTCGACTTGTCGCATGCTCATATGCGCAAGACGGGGAGCAAGCAACTCGCGCGTCACGGTGGTCTTACCGACGTTGCCCGAGCAATTCACAATGGCAATACTCATTTCACGTTCCTTTTATCGGGTTTCCGGATTTAGCTGTGGGCAACCACAGCGGAGAAGATCGGATGACGCTCCAAAATAGGCGAGCGTTTAGCGATCTGCGCCAACGCCTTCTTGGCTTCCGAAAGGGATGCTTCCCATTGCGCTAAATCCCTCACGGTCACATGCGTAGACCCGCCGCATAGCTTCCGGCTGATGCTGTCTCGCTTAGCGTGAGCGCACTCGTAGTCATGGAGAGCGGCCTGCACATCAGGAGCTTCCAGGGCGACGTGGTACTGGCGTTCTTCGATGCTTTGCAACCTTGAGACAGGGCGTGTATCGCCGGTTGCACCAGCGGGTTTTCTGTGTCTGCGCGGGGTTGGTACGGCCTCGGTTGTCGGTTCTTCATTCGTCATGTCATTCACGCCAAAAACGGATTCTGTTGTTGGGAAACACACTCAAATCCGGATAGCCCTTTTATCCAGGCAGACAGATCGCGACCTGCGTTACATAGCGGGCTTGTTGCTTACCGGTTGGAGGGATGGCGAGGCCTGTGCGACAGGCGCGGCCTTCGGGGCGCTCCACCCGGCCCGCAACGCGGCGTGGCGTTTATCGAGTTCGGACACCGCCGCCTCCCAGTTCAACCCGCCTTGATTCATCATTCCTTCGACCTCGACACCCGCCTTCATCCGCGCATCGAAGCGGTTTAGCACCTCGTTACGCGCGCGCAATGGCATGCCTTCCATGGCCTCGATTAACCGTTCGCGGATCTGCGCCACCGTCACGGGTGACGCTTGCGTAGCCGGTTGCGGCGCGGACTCGCGTGTGACTTCCCAGGTATTGCGAAACGCCTCTTTGTCTTGCATTCCCGTCACGCGACCCGCCGCGTCGCGCACCGGCTCCTGCACGGTCACCGGCGTCTCGCCCATATTTTTCAGTGAGATCGTGTCGCCCGGTTTCGCTTCGCTGGCCTGCATCGCTCTTTTGAGGTCGACGCCCCACACGGTCTGCTCATGCCCTGCGGCATCGCGGTACTGCACGAAGTACGAATACGACGCATCGGGTTGATGCTGGAAGCGCGCGGCGCCATGCGCGAGCAATACGCCGCTAAGCGTATCGGCAGGCTTCGCGGCAAAGCCGGGTACCGGTTTGTCCTTCGTCGATTGCGTGGCGGCACGGGTTCGCTGCACATCGCCCTTGGCGGCGTCGCGATAAGGCACCGGAGCAGGAGCACTACCGGCTTTGATCGTCAGCGCATCGCGCTCGCGCTTAGCCGCTTCCAGCAAGGCAAGATCGGATTCCTTGGGCGTGAAATTCTTAACCTCAATGCCGCCATCGAGCGCCGCTTCAAGCCAGGCGTTACGCCTAAACGTCTCACTGCCCTTGAGCGTGATCGCGTCGATGTTCTTGGCCTTCATCACGGCCAGCATGTCCGCGATCGTGCCGCGATCGTTTTGCTGGGTTATTAAGCGCTTACCCACATCCTCAAAATGGGGCTTGGTCGCAGGTGTGGGTTGCGCACCTGGCTGCATCGAATCAAGTCGCCAATATCGTCCCTCCTTGATCATGTAGCGCGATGCGATATGCGCGGGGACCGTATAGCCGTCACTCGTGGTGATCGGTTTGCGCAAGGCCGCATCGATGTCGATCTGGTTGTCCTCGATGTCTGTACCGCGCTCGTCGTCCTGCGCACCCACCTCGGGCGATGCGTCTTCGGGCCGCGGCAGCGCTTGGCCGCGCTCGCGCAGCAGGGTTTGCGCAGCGACACGATCGGCCTCGCGGACCTTGCGAACGCGGTTGAGATCCGATTCGGACACTGTGTCCAGCACGGGCGGGGCCGCGTCGTTGGCCGGATTTTTTGCATCTGGCTCGTTGCTCGCGGGCGCGGGTGAGACGAGCGGCGCAGCAGCATCGTTTGCCGCGGCCCGGCCTTCGGAATGGTTTTGCTCTTGCTGGTTTTGCTCTTGCAGCGCGGAT
>NZ_LAQU01000088.1 GCF_000970345.1 Robbsia andropogonis
CCAGTTTGGTTGATAATTAACGTTATGTTAAATTAAGTTCGGTATTTCCATGGTGCGCCTGGCCGAAGCGCACGCCCTCAGCGGCGGTGAAAGCTATATGTATCGTTACGAACAGGCATCGGCTGAGGCTCCATTTGAAGGGTTCGCGGTTCACGCCTCTGAGCTACCGATGGTGTGGATGAATTTCCGGGAGCCCTTCCTCTCAATGCTCTATCGTGAGACGCCCGCACTGGACGCCTTCGCCCGCATGATTCACGAGACCTGGGTGACCTTTATGCGAGATGGTAAGCCCTCCATAAGGCTCTGCCCTCCTGGCCCCGCTTCCAGCTGAGTCAGCTCTCCACTATGATGCTGGCGATGGATGGGGGCCGCGTTGCCGAAGATCCTGCGCACGATCAACGACGCCTGTGGGAAAGCATGCTTTAGGCTCTCTTCGGCATGCCGCTGAGACCGCTCTTGAGGGCCAGCAGTTGCTCCAGGGTCTGGTTTTCATGCTGCATGGTGTTTGACAGTTCGACGGCCAGAAATTCTATGAAAGCGCGTACTGCCGGCACCAGTCCGCGCCGCGAAGGAAACACAGCATGCAGCTGGTGCGCCGGGGCTCGGTACTCCGGCAAAACCACCGCCAGCGCCCCCTGTTCGATGGCAGAGCGGCAGACGTTGAAGGGCAACAGCGCCAAGCCCGCTCCGCCAATGGCAGCAGCCATCATCAAGTGCACGTCGTCGGTGACCAGTGCGGACACGTAATCGATTTCAGCCAGCGCATTCTCCTGCCCCATCAGACGCCAGCGCATTGGTTCGCCGGGCATACCTCCAGGCCCCAGTCCGCGCCGCCCCTGCAAGGATTCAGGTGTGTGGAAAGGCCCTCGCGCTGCAATGAAAGCAGGACTTGCGACGAGAAGCTGCTGGCTAGTGCCGAAGGTCCGTACTACCAAGTTGGAATCCTCAAGCGTGCTCCTGACTCGCATGGCCACATCGAAGCCTTCGCCGATCACATCCACGCGCCGGTTGCTCAGTTCCATTTCCAGCCGGACATCCGGATGAGTCGTGAGAAAGCGCGCCAGCAACGGTGCCAAAAAGATATGCGATACGCCCATCGGCGAACTTACGCGCAGCCGTCCGGCTGGCCGGGCACCCGCATGTTCGGTGACTTCGACGGCAGCGCGTGCGGCTTGGGTCATAGCCTCACAGTGGGTGAAGAAGGCAGAGCCGACATCCGTGACACGCACCACACGGGTGGAACGCTGCAGCAAGCGCACGCCCAGGCGCTGCTCCAACTCCGCCACGCGGCGGCTAATACGCGATTTAGGCAAATTCAATGCACGTGCCGCGGCAGAGAAGCTGCCGTGTACTACCACAGCAGCAAACAGGCCCAGATCGTTAAGGTCTTCCATCACTGTGTCCGCGAATTGAAAACCTGATTATAGGAGCGGTCACAGTTTGGGTCGCGACCGCACTGTCTCATCCGTAGAACAATGTGATGCAGTTTCGCTTACTAGTGCGCAGGTAGCCAGTCCGATATCGTAGGACCTGTCAGCTTAGTTACCGATTATATAAAGGACCCCGCTATGAAGATTCTCCATCTCGATTCCAGCATTCTCGGTGAAGCCTCGGCCTCGCGCGTGCTCAGCGCCGCGCTGGTCGAACAGTTGCACAGCCGCTTCCCGGACGCACAAATAACCCATCGCGATCTCGCTGCGGCACCGATCGCCCACCTCGACGGTGCAATCGCAGCCGGCTTCCGCCAGCCTGGAACGGTCGCCGCCGACGCCGTCGTACGCGCCGAACACGCCCTGTCCGAGACTCTGGTCAGCGAACTGCTGGACAGCGAAGTGATCGTGCTGGGCGTGCCGATGTACAACTTCTCCGTGCCTAGTCAGCTCAAGGCTTGGTTAGACCGTATCGCCCAGCCGGGGCGCACATTCCGTTACACCGAGAATGGACCGGTGGGTCTCTCCGGCGACAAGACCGTACTGGTCGCCTCTACCCGCGGCGGCATGTATTCCAGCGGGCCAGCCGGGGTAATGGATCACCAGGAATCGTATCTGAGAGCCTTCTTCGGCTTCATCGGCATCCAGCGCGTACACTTCGCGCGGGCCGAGTTGCTCACCAAAGGCGCCGAGCTGCGCAGCACCTCCATGCGCAATGCGCTCGATGGCGTGCCTGCGCTGGTGGCTGACTTGTTCCCGGCAGGAGGGAACTGATCGTGATCTTTTCCGTCATTCTCACATACCTGCGTCCCATCGATGAGGTCAACCAGCACCTCGGCACCCACAAGGCCTGGTTGGCCGAGAACGTCAAGGCAGGCCGCGTGATCCTAGCCGGGCCGCAGGACAATGCCGGTGGTGGCGTGGTTCTGGCTGCCTGCGCCGACCGGACCGAACTCGATGCCATGATGGCGCAGGATTCCTTTATCCGTCATGGGGTGGCCGCTTATGCCGCATACTCCTGTAAACCTGCGCTGGCATCGCTGAATTTTGCGTATCAGTGGGCACCCGAAGCCAAGTTCATCTGATCAACAAGGAGAGGATGATGCCTACAGGCAAGCGTTGGAAAACGGCGGGCCGGCTGCTCCGGGCGCTGGCGATGGGGATTGCCACTTTGAGCGTGGCGCACGCCCAAGCCCAGACCTCACCGCAGGAGGCAGCACATGGGGTCGATATCGTGCTGGTGCATGGTGCTTTCGTCGATGGCTCAAGCTGGTCGCGGGTAATCGCCCTCCTGCAACAGAGAGGCTATCGAGTAACGGCCGTGCAGAACCCGCTGAGTTCGCTGGCAGCAGACGTCAGCGCTACTCGCAAGGTGATTGAGCGTCAGCCGCATAAGGTTTTGCTGGTCGGCCATTCCTGGGGAGGTGCGGTGATATCCGAAGCAGGCAATGATCCACACGTAAAGGGACTGGTCTATCTCTCGGCACTCGCACCCGACTCGGGTGAAAGCGTGGCACAGCTCCTAAAGCGGCTTCAAGCTCCAATGGAGGGGCTCGCACCAGACTCCCATGGCCTTATCTGGCTGGATGATTCCCGAAGCTTCGGTCAAGTGATGGCCAATGATCTCACTACTGAGGAAGTGGCTCATCTCACTGCGGTGCAACAACCGATAGCTGCTGCCGCTTTTGGTGAACGCATCGGCCACGCCGCCTGGCACGACAAACCAGCTTGGTATTTGGTCACGGAAGACGATCACGCATTACCCACTGCTGTACAGCGCGCATTGGCCTCCGCGATGGGCGCTCAAGTGCGTTCTATCCGATCTAGCCACCTATCATTGCTGTCGCATCCAGAATTTGTCGCAGATCTGATAGAAACGGCGGCTCGGAACGTCGAATTGACCCCGTAAAGTCGGACTGACCTGCCTCCGTCATTCGTCTCCAACGGCTGTAGAGTCCGTCGTTAAAAAACCTTTCTGACAGTGCGCGGTGGCGAACTGTTCAGGCGTTAGATAACAAAGCGAACTATGTGGCCGCTCGGTGTTGTACTCGATGCGCCAGGCTTCGATGATTTGCCTGGCATGACGCATCGACGTGAACCAATGCTCATTCAGACATTCGTCTCGAAACTTGCCGTTGAAGCTCTCGATATACGCGTTCTCGACAGGCTTTCTTCGTCGAATGAACGACAGCGTGACACCTGCATCATAAGCCCAGGCATCAAGCACTTTACCTGCAAATTCCGGCCCGTTGTCCACAGTGATAGATAACGGCAAGCCACGCATCTCGCAAAGCCTCTCCATTACCTGCCGTACCCGCAAGCCCGGCAACGACGTATCAACTTCGATCGCCAAACATTCTCGCGTGTAATCGTCGACCACGTTCAAGCTTCGCAAGCGCCGTCCATACGCTAGGCCATCCGATACAAAATCCATCGACCAGCTCTGGTTAGGGCCGCTGGGCACGGGCTTTTTGCACCCGCTCGACAGCCGCAATTCGTTTGCGCTTGCGTCGGTGAACGCTCAGGCCAGCGAGGCTGTACAGCCGCCATACTTTCTTATGGTTCGCAACCCAGCCTTCGCGTCGCAGAAGCGCGTGAATACGGCCATAGCCGTAGCGGCGCTTCACGGCAGCGATAGCGGTCATGCGTTCGTTCAAAGCCATATCGCTCTCGCGAGTCGACTTATAAAGAAACAAGGACCGGGAGATGCCAACCAGTGACCCTACCCCAGAAAATAGTCTCGTTGAAAACTAGAGAATCCGGCATTATTTGACTGGTCCGAACCGGGAAGAGATGCCATGAAGACGAGCAAGTTTACGGAGGCGCAAATTGCGTTTGCGCTGAAGCAGGCAGAGTTGGGCACGAAGGTGGATGAGGTGTGCCGCAAGCTGGGCATCAGCGAAGCGACGTTCTATAACTGGAAGAAGAAGTACGGCGGTCTC
>NZ_LAQU01000089.1 GCF_000970345.1 Robbsia andropogonis
CTGCCATGCTCGTCGTGCTTGCACTCGTGGTGGGCGCTGTCGCTTGGCGCGTATCGGCTGATGTGTATGGATCCATCGGTGGTGAGCCGGCCGCAGCGGCGCGTGTTGCACAGCGTATTGCGCAGGGCGATTTGACAGCGGACATTGACATACGGCCCGGCGACACGAGTAGTCTGCTGTTCTCGCTCAAGGAGATGCGCGCTCAGCTAGCGCGCACGATCGCCGACATCAAGCGCTCCACGCAATCTATTGCGGCTGCATCGACAGAGATTGCATCAGGCAACGACGACCTCTCGGTGAGGACGGAGGAACAAGCTGCCGCGCTTGAGCAAACGACCGCGAGCCTGGATGCGCTGGTGAGCACGGTGGAAGGCAACGCAAAGAACGCCGAGCAGGGCGCCGTCCTGGCCAACACTGCATCGGAGGCGGCCGAGCGCGGCGGGCGTGCCGTTGGCGACGTCGTCGAAACCATGCGCGGCATCAACGAGAGTTCACGCAAAATCTCCGACATCACGAGTGTGATTGACGGCATTGCGTTCCAGACCAACATACTTGCCCTCAATGCCGCAGTGGAGGCCGCACGCGCCGGCGAAGGCGGGCGAGGATTCGCCGTGGTGGCTGGCGAGGTACGGTCCCTCGCGCAGCGCAGCGCGACAGCCGCCAAGGAAATTAAGACCTTGCTCACGGCGTCAACCGCGCGCATCGAGCAAGGCTCGGAACTGGTCGAGCGTTGCGGCACGACCATGACCGACGCCTTGCACTCGGTGGACGCGGTGACAAAGATCATGCGCGATATCGCGCAAGCCTCGTCGCATCAAACCCAAGGTATTGCAGAAATCGGCAAGGCGATTCGCCAGCTTGACAGCGTCACGCAATCGAACGCGGCGTTGGTTGAAGAGGCGGCGGCCGCCGCACAGTCGCTGGACCATCAGGCCGCGCGTTTGCGCGATGCCGTGGCGGTATTTGTTGTTGAGTAGCGGGTTGCCAAGTACGTCTACAAGCTGATCACGGCTGGCAGCGTCGAGGAAAAGATCGTCGCAATGCAGGAACAGAAAGCAGCCCTCGCGGACGTGACCCTCTCCGAGGACGCCGCTGGTGCCGTCAAGTTCTCGGCCGAAGATCTTGAGGCACTGTTTGAACCGATTCCGGCCGCGCCTGCCGCTTCATCTGTAGCGAAGCCGCGTTCGCGCACAAGAACAGGGGCGAGCGACGGCTAAGCTCCATAGTCGGTGATCAACAACAAACGTCACCTGGGGCCGTACCCGCGACAGCAGCGTACCGGGAAAGCCTTACTGGACACGCCTTTCGTGAGGATTTTCAATTTTCGGGGGATGGGCAAAAATAGCCACGTAGCGACAGCGCTCGGGAAAGGTCAGTCAAAGCCAACATTGGGAACGAAAAACAATTAAATGTCGAATTTCATAAAGCGTCGACCTTATGGCCTGAGCTATGGCTGATACTTAATTTATACTTGTAAATCTTGATAACAATCGGCACGTGGGCGTAGCATTGGCGCGCATGAGTGAACCTTCAATTGTGTCGCTCTAAGGGGCTGACGGCTATCGAAGCAATCATTGCCTGACATAGCTTCTTAGCGCATTCGATCTCGCCGCAGTGCAGATAAATTGAAGAGACGCGATGCGCCGATCATTTCTTGCAAAAGGCGACCGTGCGGGTTCCGCAGTCATCGTCGATGGCTTACCTACGAGTACGTATCAAGGCCCGGACGGGGTACGAGTCCAATTGGCAACGCTCTATATGCAGACGTGGTGCAACGCATGCAATAAGGCAGGCTACATCTCGCCCCGTGGGCCGCGTCACGCCGGGAAGGCTGAAAACGGTCGACAATATGCACTCTCCGGCGATGTCAACGTCTGCGACTGCTATCCCCCGCCGGTCTACGAAGTCGACCGCACCATGGCTCAAACTATAAGTAAAGACGATCTCGCCCGAATGACCCCGGACGTCGCCCGGTTGTCTGTATGGGATTCGCCGGAAGATGCCTGGCATTGGATCGGATTCCGCCTACGCGATGCGGGTAGCTGCGAAGGAATGCGTTGTGCGGCGTATTTCGCAGATGGCTCGGTCGAAACGAGCGTGTTCGACTCCAACAACGTGGTGACTTTTGATCGCCCCAACGGTAGCGAATGCCAGCGTGTGGAACTACTGCCAGACGACGCGCAGGCTTCGCGATCAGTGGCCGAATCTCTAATCTCTACAATTTTGGAGTGACCAATGGCCGAAAACCAAACTGCCTCGGCCACATTTCACGGGCCATACCAGACCAAGCACGAGCACGCGTTGGTTGGTGACGTTCTCAAATCAGCCAGGGATGCGCTTGAAAGCGCTGCGGCGAAATTTTCGACTGACGCAATCAGCGACGCCGCAGTTCGAGCACGTTACACAGCGGGTATTCAGCGCGTCAGCCGCATGGTTCAAGCGGAGGTTAGCTCGGGGCATATTTCGATCGCGGACGGAGCAAAATATTGCAATGAACTGAGAAACCAAATTTTGGCGGAAACGCGTAAGGTCACGTCGTCAGCAGCTCGTGCCTACGCGGAGAGAAAGAAGCCAGTTGGCCCAACATTGCAAGAATCACTCGATAAATATTCACATAAGGCCTACGGAAAGCCTTTTGCTGAATTGAGCGAAGTGGAACGAAATGGAGTGAGCTACTCGGTCATCGAGTCTGCTGGTCGCAACGATACTGCGGTGACTGCCGGCACGCGAAAGTTGAGAGTTGCAGGAAAAGTCGGCATCCTGATTACTGGGGCTTTGGCCGCTCATGCGATCCTGACAGCTCCGAACAAAATTCAAGAGACTGCGCGTCAGGGCACCGTAATACAAGGGGGCGTGCTAGGTGGCTATTTGGCCGGACTGGCGACGACGTTGGTGTGTGGGCCGGGGGCACCATTGTGCGCAATTGCTGTGGCGATCCTCGGCGTAGCTGTCGGATCTATTGCAACAGAATTCGCCTTCAACGCATACGAGGATGAGATCGAGGAGTTCAGATCGTGGGGAATTCGATAAGTCAAAATGATCGCGAGTTCATATGGACACAGTTGGCCGATTTCTTCACCTCAGCTGACGTGGAACATTTCCCTGATTTCGCTAGGTTGGCGAATTTTCCGATAGCAGAATTGAAGGAGATTTTTTTTCGCGAAGTCGCTCCTGCGTGCGGACATAACCTTCTCGTGACAACACCGGCCCTTGCCGAGGGCTTTGATCCGGATTGGGTTAAAGCCGAGGTCAGGCGGATCTTGGCGCGGCGCGATGCCGGACCAGCCGGAAGAATCGGTTACAACGCGAGTCGCTTGTTCTACCGTTGGTTGTCCGGGAGCGTTTGGCGGGAGGCCGAGCGCGCACTTGGCCGAATATCGCCTGCCTCAGCGCCGTCAACCAGTTAGTTAACGTGAAATTAACGCGCTTTACTCAGCCGGAATGTTGAGTTGGTTTTTGTACAAACATGAACTTGGTATCGGCGTGACGGGTATCCCTTTTTGGGTAGGAAGCATCATGCTGGTTAGCGTAGATTTCAAACGCGCGTCACATGTATGCGCGGCAGCAACTTGAATCGGAAAAAATGACCAAACTCACCGCAGATCAGTTGGTAAAAGGACGAAAGCGATTCCTCGACAGCCACCCTAACATCAAAATCGAGATCGCTTCCTTGACCCAGGCACATGCAGACGCCTTGGGTATCAGCCTTGAGGATCTACGTGAAAGCGAGACGATGCGACACCTTCGCGACGTAGCGAGAGCTAAGGGCGAGGATACTATGGAACTGTTTTGCAGCTATGTTGCGGACACCGCAGAGGAATTCAACGCTCTGGTGGAACAACGCAGAGCGTTGATCAACAGAAGCTTGGGCACTTGAGATCGGAAACTGGCGAGGAACGGCGCGATGAGTTCTAAGACAACCAACTCACTCCCAGATGGCAAATATTGGGCGACGCGCCGCGAGCGTACGACCATTGCGGCAGCGAATGGGTATGGTCAAGTCTTCCCTCAAGCGTTAATGATCGTCAAAGACGGATGGGCGTATTTTGAGCGCAACGGCACACGCATGTGGGATTGCAAGTCGGCGTAGACGACATCATTTCAGTTACCCAAGAAAGCTGGCGAATAGCGTACACTTCAATACTGGTTATTTATACAGCACCAAGGTATCCGCATGGATCGTCGCTCTTACT
>NZ_LAQU01000090.1 GCF_000970345.1 Robbsia andropogonis
TTGTACGGACTCGATCGCGCCGATGCATTGTTTTTCATTGACCAGGCACTCACCTGGCATCCGCATTTTGACTCGCATCCGCGGATCCTGAAGGCGCTCGGTGAGGTTTCGCGCGACTATTTCTATGCGGCCGCGGCAGGTGAACTGTCACAGCAGGAAATAGATGAGATAAAAAGCGGCGCTTGGTACGTCAATAACAATATTGGTACATTCACTGCATGACCGACCAGACTCCATGTGAAAACTGCCAGAAGAGTGGCCTGCCAATCTTGCCCGTACGCTATGCCGTACTCCCGAAAAATGCCGGCGTGAAGCTGCCAGGCGGTATCACCGGCAACGGCATGACCGATATCGCATTGCAGGACCACGAGTACGGCCTGCGCACGCTGCGCGCAGGATGGTTGTTCCTGTTCTACGAGCAGGGCGCGCGCGGGCGCAACTACTGGCAAGCCTACCGGGTGACACCGGATGGGCGGCTGTGGAAGCAGGACCCACCGCCGCCGCTGCCGCGCGAGCCGCGCACGGATCCGGCCTGCGCGAAGAAGGGCATCGCTGTGCAGATGGACATGATCGCCATCGAGCAGCCGAAAAAATGCGGCAAGGTGTGGCTCGCCTTCTCCGAGCACGCCTGGCACGACGACATCTTCACGCAATATGCGAAAAACGAGAGTCTGCGTCAGCAGCGTATGCAACTGATCGAGCCAGCCCAGTGGATCGAAGCGCAAACGGATTCAAGTGGGCATGCGGTGCTGGCCACGCAGTCGTCGATCGATGATGTGGTCGAATATATGCCGGGATTCGATCCCAAGCTGCTCAATCCGCCCCCGGCAGCGCTCTCAGATGAGACCGGCCAATACAAGCCTGACCTACTCGCCCGCGTGGCGACGCGGTATCCGTTGGCGATCCGTCAGGCCACGCCCGACTCGGCCAGCACGCAACTGGTGAAGCTCATGCATAACGTCGGAGAAACCAGCCCAGGCAAGTCGCACCCGCCGATGTTGCTGGCTCTGTGGGATGGCATTGGCGCGGTGCACGAACTAAATGGCTTCCGCAACGACGCCGGAAGCATGCTTCCGCTCTACGTCAAGGAGCGGGCTGTGCAGGTCGACGCCATGCAGTCGATTGAAGAGGCCGAAATTATCGTACGCAACGGCGCGGTGGCATTCAAGAGCCGGATGCACTCGGCCCTGCAGGCGGGCTGGGAAGCGATGAAGGCGAACCCCTACGCTGGCGACGGGGTGGTGCCGATCACGCCTATCCTCTCGCCCGCCGAGCAGGCGGCATCGGAACAGCGCATCGAAGCGGCCGGCGAGATCAGTCCGGCCGAGGCGCAGCGCATCGGGAACGCAGCCTGGCCGAAGTACCGCGAAAAGCTCAACACCACGAAGCTGGAGCACTTCCAGTCGCGGTTCGAGGCGCTCCAGCACGACATCGAAACGTTGCAGGCCAAGCGCGCCGACGACATCGATGCCTGGCTGAAGGCGCCGGTGCTTCTTGCGACGCTTCACGACTACAGCGAAACCGACATCTGCGACGGCATCGCGTTCGATGGCGTGGTGGCCGAGGCCATCACCGGACTGCCCTCCGAGGAAAAAGGCGAGAAGATAGTCGAAACCCTGGTCAATCAAACGGACCCGACGCAGGCCACGAGCCTCGTCTGGCGTGCCTATGCGTACAACCAACGCGAGCCGAAAGCCGAGATCAAGGAACTGCTCGCGCAAGCGACCACCTACCGCGCCCCGCTAGGCGAGCAGCTCGCAGAGTGGTCGGAGAAAATAGCCAAGGCGTTGGAAAAGCTGAAAACCTTCTCGGAGCTCCGAGAAAAGATTGGGGAGGTGGATGAGCACGCGACGCCAGTCTCCGCGACCGAAGCGGCGCTCAAGAAGTATCACACCGACCGGTTGGTCGTCGCCACTGGCAACGCGCTCTTCAAATGGACCGGCATCGGCAAGACTGGCGATTGCGCCGGCGAGTACCTGATCCGCGCCGTGCTGATGATGCGCGTGGGCATCAGCAAGGACGATACGGTCAAGATCGTGAAGGAAGCGGTGAAGGCGGAGCCAGCACTGCGGGAAGCGTTCGAACAGGGCTATCAAGCGCTTCGGCGGGCCGGCATACCAGCACAACGGGCTTTCACGGAAACGATGCGAGATCTGGCGGCGGATAAGCGCGGGCAGATCATGCGTGCTCAGTGGAACGCCGTGCGACTCACGAAGGAAGGCGAGGAAGCGGCCACTGGCATACGAATCGCCGGCGTGCTGGCGATCATCGAGGTGTTCTGCTTTGCGGCCGCGCTGACCAAGGTAGACAAGAGTGGTCAGGATAAGGCACTACTGGTTGCTAGCGGCCTATCCGCCACGTCGGCGTGCCTCAATGCGTCGACGAAGGCGATGACTGCCATGGCAGAGCAGGCCGGGAATACACTGGCAAATCTCAAGGCGATCACGGGTTACTTTGGTGGCGTATCGGCATTGATCGGTGTTGTGGTCGATGCAGAGAAGGTTGTGAGCAACGCACGCGACGGCAAGGCATCCTTTGTCGCTGCCTATATCATCAAGGGTTTTCTTGGTTTTGCCGCCGCAAGCGCGAATCTTCTGACGGCGATGTCATCCTCCGCGCCGTTGATAGCTCGTATCGCTGGCGGAAAAGTGGCTTGGGTCGGTAAGGCGGGCGTAGGTATTGAAGGTGCGATGGCACGGACAGAAGCACTGGCCGCTGGCAAGGCCGTTGATGTCGCAGTGACAGCAGCCATGAATACCGCCGCAGAGGAAGCCGGTGTTGTATTGGGTGAACGCACTATTTTATTATTGCTCGGCCGTGCCGTGCTATTCCTATCGGGATGGGAGATCGCCATCGTCATCACGGTGATCCAGCTGTTGATCTCTTATATGGAAGACGATGACCTGCAAGCGTGGCTTGAGAAGTGCACGTTCGGCAAATCGCCGAATTCGACCCCCTTGGTCTGCGGGCAAGCAACACGAAGGATTCGAAACGGCATTGAAGGCCATCGGCCTCCAAGCGGAGGGATCAGAGAAATGACTTCGGATATCAATACGAGCACTGTGCAGTTGCTACGCGGTCGCATCAAGAACTTACGCAAGACGCGCTGCCGCAGGGACTTCGTCTTTACGGCGAGTGACCGCACGAGTATGGGCGCAACGGCCATTGCGGCGGGTTTGGCAGGCCTCGGCGGTGTCGCGGCCGGGTTGGGCGCAATGGCGATCGACACTACCGAGGAAGCAGACCTTCTCGAATTCGAACTCGACGGCACGCCGGTCAAAGCCTGGGTGTGGGTGTCGGTCTTCGAAGAGGGCGACGAGGTCGAAGTGGTGGCCGAACATGATAGCGACGGTTGGCTAGGCTACGGCATCCGTCGCATCAGCGATCGTATCGTCGCCCTGCATCCGCATTGCAGCCGAGGACGGTACGCACACTTCCGTGCATCCGTGCGCTGGTGGATAAGGATTTCAGCTGGGATTTTGTTCTTTATTTACGGCCTCGTCGCCGTGATAGCGCTGCTGCAGTCATTGCCATTGCAAAACTGGACGACGCTTGTTATTGGTTGTGCGTTGGGTGGAGCGGGCTCCGTTCTCATATTGGGGCTCGTCGCTTATCGAGTGTCGAGTAAATTCTCCGGCTTCACTCGTCTGGCCGAAGGCATATTCGAGGTGTTCGGATGGAAGAACGTGCGCGACATTGACCTGCCTGCAATCACGAAGAAGACGAAAACACCTGGGGACCCGGGCGCGCTTGGCATACTGTACTTCCGCTACTGAACAGAATGACAAAGCAACCCACGCAGGGTGCCGCGCAATTGTTACGCGGCCGCATCCAGAACCTGCGCAAGATGCGATGCCGCCGGGACTTCGTCTTTACGGCGACTGACCGCACGAACATGGGCGCGACGGCGATCGCAGCCGGGTTGGCCGGCCTCGGCGGCGTCGCGGCCGGGTTGGGCGCAATGGCAATCGACACGACCGAGGAGGCCGATCTTCTAGAGTTCGAACTCGACGGCAGGCCGGTCAAGGCTTGGGTGTGGATATCGGTGTTCAAGGAGGGTGACGAGGTCGAGGTCGTGGCCGAGCCCGATGGCGACGGCTGGCTAGG
>NZ_LAQU01000091.1 GCF_000970345.1 Robbsia andropogonis
GTATCAGCGTGCTCGAGAACTGAATCCGGCGCGATGGTCCGGTAAGCTACGCAACTGGCAACCGATTGGCTGTGTCTGGCTTAACCCGCAAACACATCATCAAACGCAACATGTGCAAGAAGTGGTAGATGCCGCATAACTCACGTTCCAACTACCTTGACAGTCACCGCGGGCAAGGAGTGAAACTTCAAGACGCGGTCGGGATCAAGAACGTCTTTGTGAATCTCTGGAAGCCAGGCTTCTACGATAATCGCAAGATGAAGATCTGCTGCATCCCGTTCATGCGCAATCTGATCGAGTATACGAAGGACGACAAAGATGCTGACTACATCCGCCTCACTTCATTGTTGCACTGGAAAACTGACTCTCAGCAAATTACGGTTGCGGACCTGGACGATGCGTATGGCCGGCTCTTCGCGGCCAACGGGCAATCACCCAATGCAGCGGAGAGTGTTCTCGATCTGATTGACGCGGAGGCGAAGGAGTGCCTGAAGGCGCCGGACGGCATCAACTTCGAGCACAAGGTCGTGCTGGCGATTGCCACCAGGCTGCAAGCCGAGAAGTTCATGGCCGCGAAGATCAACGACGCAGTATGGCTTGCCTCTGTCAGCGCCAATCAAACACCGGCCCTGCTGAAGCGCTACCGCGAGCTGTTCGCTGGCGAGGTGGCCAATATTCGAGTGCTGCAACGGGTTACGCTAATGACGCCTGAGAACATCCACCTCAACTCGTTCATGTACGAGCCTATCCTCGACATGTCCGACCAGCATCTGCGGAAGTTGTACACCGAGGTGGTGGGCATGCAATGACATAAGTCCGCTATCCCGGACCTGTTCGGAATCGACAGATCGACGTTGTATCGCGTGCTCGCGCAGCGCGAGCACGCCGCATAAAAAAGGGGAAAGGCCGAAGCCTTTCCCCCCGCGTTGGCTAAAAAGCCAGCTCCCACGTTCAACGTGCCTTAATCGTTAGATCCAGGCGGCTCGTGCCGTCAGCATTGATGCCATAAGCACCCGACACCTCGAAAACATCATCGAGTTTCCGGTCATGATGTTTCAGGTATCCGCGCAGCTCAGAACCCGGAAACGGGCTCGTCGGAACAATGTGCGCGTAATAACCCAAACCACCTTGACTCGGATCGGCGCGTACCAAGCGCAATGTCGAAACCGTCAGGACGGTCATTGACAATCGAGAGACTGGCCGATGCCGCGATCATGTCATCGTTGATGTTCAGGAAGCCCACCCAGAGCATGACGCCATCGGCGGTCATGTCTTTGTGGATTCTGAACAGGTGTCCCGTAACGTTCGACTTCGCGTTAAACATAGTGGCCTCCAAAAAAAGAAAGCCACTCGGGAGCGTCAAATCGACTCGATCGATTGTAGGCCACGAATGCGCCAGTCGCACGCGCAATCGCGCCGGCCGCCGGCCGTAGAACGCAATAAAGTTGTCAATCCAGAACGCTTGCAAAACCGGGCTTTCGCGGCGCGAGTTGACATATTTATTTCCACTCGCAACGAAATAAAGTCGTCAATTTGCATGCGAACGAATTAAATTTGTCAATTTACCTTAGACCATAGAATTTTTTCATATATGTTGCTGATTTAATTGTATTAAAACTGAAAATAGCGAAGCAGTGGCGTTGGTTGATTACGTTTTTGCCGATGAAGTGGCGGACAGCCAGATTTGTTAGATCGATTCGTGATGGCACAGAGGGCCAGTGCTTAGATCCTAACGACTTGTAGAGTTCGACGCGCTTTCGATGTCTCCGTTGAAGAAGAAAAATGCGCTGCTGTTCTACGTAGATTATTGACTAATTTGTAATGTAGGAAGCCTATGTAAAGTCGTAAATGTCAAATTTGATACTATATTTACAGCATGAAATAGAGTCTATTCTATGCATTCATGCCCACTGCACGAGTACCGTAGGATGCCGACCCTGAATCAAACGTGACGTCAATGTTCGTTGCATAACAAAACCAATCTGGCTCCGTTGTGCTCGTCTGAGCGGGCAATGCTCAGCAGTAAAATCTTCGCTGATGGCCGAAGTGACCGACTAGTTTGGCCCAAGGATGGCGAGTTTGTAGCTTACGCCGGTGGCACCCCGACCGTTGAGTTGACATTTTTATTTCGCGAGTCCGTAAGCCCCGTGCAGTATGGCACACAGCGCACCCGGGACGCTACGGAGCGCCAATTGACAACTTTATAGACGCAAAAGTGACAAATTTAATTTGTTCTACGGTTGGCCGAGCTGTCCGATTTGCGTGGGCAGCGCATACAGGCGTTGCAGAAGGCCGCGAAGAAGCTGAACAAGCGACTTGAGGGCAAGCTCAAGGTGGAGATCGTGCCGGAGGCTGACCGCACGCCCTTGATGACCTTCCTGCTGGGTTGCAAGCTGGACGGTGTTGGCGAAAAGCGGCTTGCGTTCATTGAGGAGGCTGAGACGATCAGCCCGCTGTCTCTAGCCCAGTCGATTCAAAAAGGGTCTGCCAACGTGCAACTCGGTTGGATGGGCGTCACGCAGATGGTGGCCGACGCACTCACCAAGCTCCAATCGTCTCAGCTCATGGAGTTGGAAGCTTTGGAGCTGGAGCATCGTGTGGACATCTTTTTGAATGTCGCGCACGGCAAAGCCGATCCGGTATTCCGGCCGCTCGGCAAGCTCTCTACGGGCCAGCAGTGCACGGCAATTCTGCACATGCTGTTGCTTGAGAGTGTCGATCCCCTTCTGATGGATCAGCCGGAGGACAACCTCGACAACGCGTTCATCGCAGATCGGATCGTCGCCGAGTTGAGGGAGGCAAAGACGCGTCGGCAGTTCTTGTTTGCGACACACAACGCGAACATCCCGGTGTTCGGTGATGCCGAGTGGATTGGCGTTTTCACGGCCGCTGAGAACCACGGGTGTCTCGCGTTGGAAGCACAAGGCTCGATTGACGTTCCTGTGATTCGGGATCAGGTGGCCAGCATTCTGGAAGGCGGGCGCGACGCCTTCATCCAGCGCAAAGAGAAGTACGAGTTCTGATGCCCTACTCCAGGCGACGATAATGAAGGGAACTGCCTTGTAGCTGCGTTTTCGTCCCTGGCAGCCCACGGTATTTCACCGCCACGATCTGCGAGGTGGGTTTCTTTCGGGGCTACGAGAACAGATCAGAGTGCGTTCCGCTACGCACGAACACAACCAAGCCGCTTTTGCCCGAGTTGTCGAGGGTGTAGATCAGCAGGAAGTCGCCGCCGATGTGGCACTCGCGATGGCCTGCCCATTCACCTGTCAGCGGGTGATCGAGCCATTCAGGCGGCAGCGGCCCGTCGTTTGCGATCAGCAGCGTCATAGCCTCTTTCAACCTGTTCATGTCGTACCGGCCGGAGTGCGACAGGCGCTGCCAGTCCTTGAGGAAGTCCTTGGTGTAGTCCGACGCGTGAGGCAGGTTCGCCCGCTTACTTGAGGCTGGCTTCTTCGAGGTCATTCAACAGAGCGTCAGCGGTTGCGAAGCGAGCGCGACGGCTCTTGATGATCTCGTTGGCCTCGGCGATGGCGGCGCGACTGGTGGCGTTCGGTGCCTTGAGTGCGAACGGCAACTCCTTGTCAGCGACGACACGGGTCAGGAACACGCGGATCGCATCGGAGACGGTCAGGCCCATCGAGGCCAGCGTTTCCGCAGCCTGCGCTTTGATGTTTTCGTCCACGCGAACGTGAACCATTGTGGTGGTAGTAGCCATGACGGCCTCTTATTACGACTGATTGAGATACATTGTATCGCGCCATGCACGCAATCGCAAGATGACACCCTCCAATGGTGCCCCGTCTTGTCCGTGCGTGTATTCATCATTTGTGGATTTTGCGCGCCACCGCCCAGTGCGGTCGGAAATTCCACCAGATCGGCCGCATTTGTCCTGCGTGATAGGCGACACCGATGCGCGTACCATGGCCGGCGTTGTAGGGGACGTCTCAGAGAACGGAAAATAAAGCACGCTAAGCCTGTGCTGAAGCTGTCACCCAGCG
>NZ_LAQU01000092.1 GCF_000970345.1 Robbsia andropogonis
GCATCGATGATCTCTTGCCGCACAACTGGAAGTCGGCGGTAGCCTAACCAACCATCCACCATCGTCAAGATGGGATCACCAGCCGCTTACGAATCTAAGCCCATACCACGCAACGTTTTCGTTGATGATGCTGTCTGGTAGCTTGTGCCCACTCGCGAGAAAGCAATAGTCGATAATGTCCAACAAAGCGCTCTTGCCGGTGTGACTTTCACCGGAAAGTACATTCACTCGGTTTCGCATGAAGTTTAGACTACGGTGGTCGCCACTATTGGACCATAGTGTGATGGAGTCAAAGCCAAAGTTCAAAGCTGCACCCTGAAATTCAGATATAGTTCATCGACCGGTGCACTCAGGACGGCAGCTATATGCTTAGACGCTTTATCTATACGCTGCACGCGTTTCCCAAAGCCGTTGTCAATTTCAAGCGATTGGAGCAGAACCAGCGCCCCATCGAATTTTGCATAGCCTGCCGAGACAATCCACTGAATTGCATTTACCGACACAGCAACGCTCTCTTCGAAGCGGGAATTGAAGTTCGCGAATAGGTCTGGGCGATGTGCAACCAGACCAGCAACCTCTCTAAATGCGACGTTGCCACTCCCCATATATCGTATAGTGGCATCGTGCATTACGAGAGGCATGACTAGCAACGCTTTGGCCACGGACAGTTGCTGCGTGTGTGCAAGTACGGCCAGCAATGCCGTTGCACAAATGCCCACGTTGTTGTACCCCGACCAACGTCTAATCATTTTGAGCCCAATCCCTATGCCAACCAATGCGACCGATGTCTGAAAGGTGGTAGAGCTCGCCGTTGCTAAGCTGCGTATCCAGCTCTGTATCACTCAATCTGAAACGTTCTCGACGGAGCGACCGCAGCATCGCAAATGCCGTGTCGACAACTTCATCGATGTCGGAGCAGTTATCAAAACGCCCATAAAATTCGTTGTCCCATCGGCTGAAAACCTCTTCGTGAAAGTCTTCGACCTCGTCGCCAACAACTGTACCCTCTTGCACCCATCTTTCCAGGTTTGTCGATAGCCGGATTTTTTGACGTGTGTAATCAACGGCACGCTCGCCATCGGCGGCTGATAGCGCACCAATTTCTATCAGCCGCTTGATGAACTTCTGTGCAAATATGTCGTCTGGCAACGCTGAAGAGAAGCGATATGCAATAAGCTTTTTATTTCTAGCATCATCGAAGATTTTTCCGTATCGCGTCGCAAAATCTTCAAAGCTAATAGTCAATGCTCCACCACTCTTCACCGCAAGAAAATTTTCAACGCTAATTCGTGAGTCGAGTCGCTCAAATACTGCGTCAATTTTCTCGCTGTCGATAATTTTTTCACGGATAGCGTTCTTCACACGAGCGATGATGTCATCCGCGTCAAGTTCGAGTCGCACCTGGTCGAGGAACTCCCGCCGAACTGTCTCATCAAGCGTATCGACAGCGAGAATATATTTCTTGATGTCAGCGTTTTGGGCTTTTTTGTGCAGCGACTTGATATGCGAGGCAAGCTCGTCGAATTCTCCCGTTTCTTGAAACTCGACTAGTTTTGCCAAAAATTCGTTGCTCTTGCTTACAGACTTATTTGATACCAAGTGGAACTCTGTCTTCGCGACATAAGCACGCTGTGCCGACACCGTATGACGACCGGCAACTTTGTCACTTATTACCTGCGACCAGTTATAAAGTGTTTTCCACAAGTCCGCATCAAGCTCAGTCAACGCTATCGGCGCACCCGCTGCGTTCTTTTGAACAGTATGTTTCAACTGATAAAGGATACTGAAATCGGATTTGAGGTCGGTATGGACATCATCCTTAATTTCAAGGCCAACCGACTGGCCAGTCCCTAGATTGAGGATTCGAAAAAGGAAGTAGTAGTGTTGGTAGTCGAAGCCAATACTTGTGTCCCCGGCACTAGTCTTCTCCGCAAACATCTTTTCTTCGGCCATGACACTCATCCCTTATGCTGACCATGCCGTACTCTGCTACCCAGAATCCGTACATACCAGAATTCCGGAAGCACTATTCAATATATTGCGACACCATCACGCGACAATACGACATCACCGACGACCATCGAAGATGCCAGGGCGGGACGGAGAGCTGCCGACGCAGCAAAGTAACATTTTGTCACATTTATTGCTCGAGACACAAATCTTCGGATGCGCTAATGGACTGTTGTAGCTAGCACAAGTAACCTCATGGCATTTAAACGCCCTGACGGGCATCCGGCGATAGCTGCTTCCGATGACCAAGTCAATGAAACAGGACACCACCAACGGCACCTGACCACGACTCGGATAAAGACCTTTTCGCTCATACGCCGGCAGCCCAAGAACCAGGCGACTCTCCTGGATATCACGGCAAACCACCACCGATGGCAAAAGCGCGATGCCCTGGCCTGCTAAAGCAGCGCCGCGTGCACGCGCTCAGAAAGCTGAAACGACACGAACCTGCGTCGAGACCATGACAGTATCGCCAGGCTGAAAATTGGAGGCACCGCACTGCGGATGCGGCCAATTGCGTTTCTACGTCGAAGACTGGGCGCTGACATCTCACCCTCGCTAATAAAACCGGCTGTGAGCATTTAGCGTATCAAAAAATACTATCAAAATAAGATAGATTTTAAGATGTTGATTTTATTGAATTATTTATTTTAAAACCATCTGATTTTCGGGTATTATTGCGTTGCTGATGACGAATGCTAGCAGTTGCGCTGAACGCCGACGGACATAGTAGGCTGGTCGCGACATTTACGGAGGGTGCGAAGACGAATCAGCTCATAGTCGACAGTAAGGTGACAGGCCGCTATGCCGTCCCGGGACCTGCTGTCTATGACAATTCCGAAGCGTTCGCCAATGAGTTCGTGAAGAACGACCCGAACTTCTTGAAGCTAGTCATGCTTGACCATGCATCTAACGATTGGCGCGATGTGCTTTGTGAACCACGCTGGATTTTGAGGAGGCTCCAATCTTTGAGAGAATGGAGCTATGAACAAGAAATCGAAGTTTTCCTCTGAAGTTTGCGAACGGGCCGTGCGTTTGGTGCGCGAGCAGCGTGGCGAGCATCCGTCGATGTGGGCGGCCGTCGAGTCGATCGCGCCCATGATCGGCGCTGCTCCAGCACAACATTGCTCGGTTGGGTGCAGCGTGAAGAAGTCGACACGGGCGAGCGCGACGGCGTAACGAGTGCCGCGCGTGAGCGCGTAAAAGCGCTAGAACGCGAGGTCAAGGAGTTACGGCGCGCCAACGAGATCCTTAAGCTTGCAAGCGCTTTTTTCGCCCAGGCGGGGCTCGACCGCCGACTGAAGTCCTGAAGGCGTTTGTCGATCAGCATCGCGACACGTTCGGGGTCGGGCCGATCTGCAAAGTCTTGCAGATTGCCACGTCGGGCTACCCGCGCCATGCGGCGCGTCTGCGAGACCCATCGAAACGGCCGGCCCGTGCAATACGGGATGAGAAGCTTGGCCCAGAAGTGAGGCGTGTCTGGCAAGCTAACCGGCAGGTCTACGGTGTGCCAAAGGTCTGGAAGCAGCTCAATCGCGAAGGCATCGCTGTGGCCCGTTGCACCGTTCAACGTTTCATGAAGCGGCAGGGTTTGCGAGGTGTTATGCGAGGCAAGCGGATTCGTACGACGATACCTGATCAGAGCGCCCCGCGCCCCCTGGATCTTGTCAACCGTCATCTCAAGGCTGAACGTCCGAACCAACTGTGGGTTTCGGATTTCACGTACGTATCTACTTGGCAGGGATGGTTGTACGTAGCGTTCGTCGTTGATGTCTTCGTGCGGCGCATCGTGGGATGGCGCGTGAGTTCGTCAATGACGACCGATTTCGTGTTGGATGCATTGGAGCAGGCACTTTACGCCCGACGCCCGGCAGAGGATGCGCAATTGATACATCATTCGGATCGCGGATCGCAAGG
>NZ_LAQU01000093.1 GCF_000970345.1 Robbsia andropogonis
TAAAGCGCGGACTCGGCGGTGAGCGCCGGCACACGCCACGCACAGAGGTTCGCGCGCACCATTGCCTTGACGACTTCGGTATGCGCTTCTTGTGCCGTGGACGGTGCCGGATCGATCTTGCCCAGTTCGTGCCGCAGCCGATGCAGGCGTTCGCGGGTTTGCAGCGTGCGCAAGAGCTTTGGATGATCCATCGGCCGTGCGACGCTTTGGGCGGTGGCGGGTTTCAATTGCGCGAAACGCGAAGACCGTTTAGCCTTCGCATGCACCGGAATTCGCGCGCCAACAGCTTCGCCGGAAGCGGACTCTACGAATTCAGCAAGCGCCTTGACGCCGCCTTCCGCCGATATTTTTGACATGTCGATTCTTCTGCTTCGATCGGGAGGTGCATACCGTACGCGAAGTTGCAAACCGCGTGGCGCGGCGCAGCGAAGTTGTTTGTCGCTCAACGAAGCATCGGCGTTAAGTTCGAGGCCCGAAGGCAGCCGTAATACTATAAGCCTGTTCGAGGGTGACCGGGATTCGCGAATATGCGAAGCTTCGCATATTCGCGATTATGCTCAGCACCGGATTAGGTAGATTCAACCGGTCGTCGCAACACTCGATTATTGAGCGGACTTTAGGTATTCGTCCAGCGCTTCCGCAGGTTTCTTCCAGCCTAGTGTTTTGCGCGGCCGTGTATTCAGTGCGTTAGCCACGGCTTGAATTTCGTTCGCGCTCCATCGGGATAGGTCGGTGCCTTTTGGGAAGTATTGCCGTAGAAGGCCGTTCGTATTCTCATTCGTGCCGCGCTGCCATGGGCAATGAGGATCGGCGAAGTAGACCTTCACCCCTGACTCAATGGTGAAGCGAGCATGATCAGACAGTTCCTTGCCGCGATCCCAGGTCAAGGATCGCCACAACTGGGCGGGCATACTTGTCACGGTTTTCTTGAGTGCGTTGGCCATTGTTACCGCGCCGTAGCCGGCCAGTGGAGGGCCATTCATCCGGGAAGTCGAACTTTATCGATTGGCAATCTGTTCTGGCGACCAGCCGTTGACCCATTTGCGATCGCTGCGTTCTGGCTTGTTGCGCCCGATGAACGCCGCTTGCCGAGGCCCGGCAATCGTGCGTCCCCGCATATCATAAACTTGGCCCTCCAGACGCTCTTGCACATATTGGTGAAGCCTGGGGTTTGTTGCTAGCTTTGGACGTTTGGAAAACAGTTCCGCCTTCCACTGCGCGACAGAGGCGCGATACTCGAGGCGTCCACCCCGAGTCGCTGCGTTGCGGGTCAGCTCTCGGGAGACCGTTGACGCACTGCGGCCGATACGGCGAGCAATCTCACGTACGCCAACGCCTTGCGCCGATAGCAATCCTATCTCTTCGCGTTCCGGGAACGATAAGTACCTTGTGGAAATGGGGAGCGCCATGAACAGCGGCATGCCGCCGCGTCGTCGGAACCAACGTGCACCTACGGCTTGCGACACGCAGACCGCAGCAGCAGCCTTCTCGCTTGTGATGCCGGTGGCAACCTGCGACCAGAACTGGCGCTCAACCTCTCGCCGATGCGACGGCGCTCCGGGCGAGTGCTAAGCTCCGCGCCCCGTGAATGTTTGCATCCAATTCGCTGTTCGACCCATGAGACACCTCCGAGAATAAGGTGTTCCGACGACCGGTTGAATCTACCTTGCGATCCACGATCCGAATGATGTATCCATTGCGCATCCTCTGCCGGGCGTCGGGCGTAAAGTGCCTGCTCCAATCCATCTTTTGGATCACGATAGGCAGCGGTAGAAATCTGGATCAGGCGGCACACGCCTGCGTGCTTCATCGCGGCGATGATGTGGGTCAAGCCGTGCATGACCGGCTTATCGCCTTGCACCTTGAGACTGTTGGGACCCAGGGTGCTGATGACTGCATCGGTACACTGGATGCACTTCGCTATCGCACTCCGGTCTTGCAGGTCGCCGACAACGATTTCTACTCTTCCCGCGAACGACGCGAGTTTCTTGGCGTCGCGCGTATAGACCGACAGCGTGTAGCCACGCTTCAAGGCTTCCTTGATGATGTGCCTTCCCGTCGGCCCGGTCGCACCGAACAGCGCGATGGTTTTTTTCCGGCCATGGGATCACGCCGCCTTCGCCAACAAGGCTTTGATGGCCGTTTCGGCGTTGGCGGTGGTGGTCTTCACCGCGTCGGGGCCGAGAACCGTGCCTTCGACGCGCACCACTGCAACGTCGGTCAGGCCGATGAAACCGAGCAGGTGCAGCAAATAGTTGGTCTGGAAATCGAACGGCGCCCAGGTGCCCTCCGAGAACACCCCTCCCGCAGCGGTCACGAGATAGACCTTCTTGCCAGTGAGCAGCCCTTTCGGCCCGGTGTCGCCATAGCTGAAAGTGACGCGTGGCCAAGTGACGTGATCGAACCACGCCTTGAGCTGTGAGGGCAGGCCGAAGTTGATCATGCCCGAACCGAGCACGATCACATCGGCGACTTTCAACTCATCGACCAACTCTTGCGCGACCTTCACCGCCTCGAGCTGTTCCGGTGTGCGATCTTCAGGCGACGTGATCCGGCCTTGGATGTAGGCCGGCGTGATGTGCGGCGGCGGATTCGCGGCGAGGTCGCGCACGGTCAGTGGGCCGCCCGAGCGGGCTTGGATGCCTTCAGCGATTTCGGTGGCAAAGCGGGTGGAAAGGCTGTCAGCCCCGCGCGGGCTGGACGTGACAAGCAGAGTATGACTCATGACGGCTCCTAGCTATAAAATAAGAACTGAGTCGGATAATGATCCTGACATACCAATTCATACACGGGATGGTATGGTTCCTGCCCTGTCCTCACAAGAAGGCACACGCATGTCACTTAGTCACATCGAGCTACCTGCTGATATGCCTGCACCTGATGCCGGCGGCTGTGTGGCGACCCGCGAAATACTGGATCGCATAGGCGACAAGTGGAGCCTCTACATCGTCGCCATGCTCGCCAATGGCCCGCGGCGCTTCAACGAATTGAAGCGCGGCATCGACGGCATTTCCCAGCGGATGCTGACGCTGACCTTGCGCGGACTGGAACGCGACGGACTGATAACGCGAACGATGTTTCCGACCATTCCTCCGCGCGTTGATTACGAACTTACTGACATGGGAAGAACGTTGTTGAAGTCTGTCATGGTGTTGGTCAACTGGGCGAACAAGAATCAAGTCGCCATTGCCGAAGCGCATAAACGTTTTGACGAGGGGCCGGAGCCAGATCAGGTATTGATTCAGGGCGTTGTCTACCAGCGTCGATAAGCAAGCTCCCAAGCTGTTAGGTTTGCGCAAAATGCCGTCGCGTCATCCTACGGACTGCCCGCGCTGGCGCCCGATTTCCCACGACACACCGCCGCCGCGCACCGTGGCGACGCGCTGTTGGCCTAGCTGCCGTTCGATCACTGGTTTTCACGGCACCAGCGAGAAGCCCACCCCGTCATCGAGCATCGCGTAGCGGCCACTGGCGAGCACGACCAAACGCCGGTAGATGCCAACACGCGCTGCCCGTCCGTGAGGGGGCGATGCGCCAGGCCGCTTTCGGCGGCAATGTCCTTCGCGGCCTACGCCAGCTCGCGCCCGCGCAGCGTCGCGAGCAGATTGCGCGCGAGGACGACGCGCTGCTCGGCCAAGCCCTGTTCAGTCAGAAAGTCGGCGCGCTGGCGTAGCGCGTCCGTAAGCGGCTGGAGATCCCATCTTGACGATGGTGGATGGTTGGTTAGGCTACCGCCGACTTCCAGTTGTGCGGCAAGAGATCATCGATCTGCCGTGCCGGATGGGTCGGCAATCGATTCAGTACGTCTTTGAGATAGGCATACGGATCATGGCCATTGAGCTTGGCCGACTGAACGAGGCTCAT
>NZ_LAQU01000094.1 GCF_000970345.1 Robbsia andropogonis
CGACCGCTTGGTCTGCCTCGATGCCGATAGGGCTCAGTCCCGCCTCTTGCCGAAGGGTGTTCAATGCCCGTGCCGCGCGCGGCGGCAGCGCCTGCGCCGCGAAGTCGCTGCCAGCTCGGATATGCTCTCCTATCGAACGCTCACCGTTCTCGGGCGAGCCCGACTTGCGCCACGCCTCGCGATGAATCGTCTCCAAACGCTCTTCCAACGCCAGCGTCGCCGTGACCTCCGCGCCGCGTAGCGTCGAAGACGTGGCGATCGACTGAATCATGTCGCGGTAGCGACGACCCAGCGTTACATCGTCCGGCACAGCCCGCGCATCCGCTTCAGGCAGGGCACGGGACTCGGCTTCGGCGTTACCTTGCTCGTATAGATGCTGCCGCTGGGCAAAATACGCACGCCGCGCCTCGATGATCGCACCCCGTATCGCATCGATACTCTCGAATGCCGATCCGCCCTGCTCCTGGACGCGGTCTCGCGCGGCCAGCGCCGCTTTTTCCTCCGCGAGACGCAACGCTTCGCGCACAAACTGCCGTGACTCGTCGATGGGCTGATCCGTCAAGCCGCTAAGACGCTGTGCCTCGCGCTCGATATCCGATTCGAAGTCATCAGATTGTCCCTCGCTCAGTGGCCGCTCCTTCGGACCTGATGGCATCCAGCGCGCGAACAGACTCGGGTCGCTTCCGGCTGGCACATACCACTTCTTCTCGCGGCGATCGAACTTCGCCCCCAGTTCCCGCGCGCTCTGCTTTTCCTTGAACGGCACATCAAGATACGTCCGCTCGCCTTTGGGCTTATTTGCATCAGCCATTCGCTGCCTCCGTCATGTCGTAATCCGCCGGCACGTTGGCCGGTTCACTCAGGGAATCAAGACCCACGCCATGCGCAGCACCGATATCCAGTCGGATGCCGGCCAACAGCGCGCGTACGTCATCGCGCATCACCAGACCCAACTCGACCAGGTCATCGGCAAATCCGGTGAGCGCCACGTTCGTGGCGACGGGTCCGGGCTGGCGTTGATCCAGCGCCAATAGCTCGGCCGCTGTGAGCGCCTTTGCACCGGCTTGTCGCGCTAGGCGAATCTCTCCTGCCGCCTTGGCGGACAGCGCGGCGTGATATTGCCGTGGGTTGTTGATTGGAATACCGGTGGCACGCAGTTCACCCGCTTGCCAGGCGGCCTTGATGTCGTCCTCGCACGGCAAATCATCGGCTACCGCCGCAAGCGTCGGACTCACCGCACGCATGCGGTCGATGAAAAGCGCGTCCTCGAAATACGTGGCCTTCTCGCACAGGATGGGGCGTTGGAAACCCAGCACGATCTCCTGATAGGGCTCCATGCGCTTGAGTTCCTGATCCAACATCAAGGCGCGTCCCTGGTCAGACGTATTCGTTCCCGTGGAGGTGTTGCGCCCGCGACTGCGACTGGTCGACGTCGCTTTTTGCGTGAAAGTACCAAGTGTCTCGGATAATTCCTTCGCATCCTGCTGATTGCCAGGCGCGTAAGCGACGAGCACCGCGTGGTTGGTGAAGAGCGTTCGAGTGCCGGCGACGCCATACAATTCGTTTGGCTCAGTCTGCGTCTTCGATTGCAGGATCGTCAAAAGACGTATCCAGTAGCCCGCGATGAACGCGTTACCCTTATCGATGACGTCAATGCGCCCAATCGCGGGGAACTCATCGAGGACCAGCAGACACTGATACCTAATTGTCGGGTCCTCGCCAGGTAGCACATCGAGGTTGTCTTCGATGCATTGCGTAAAAACAGGTTGGCAAGCAAGCTGGCGACTGACAGGTCACGCACCGGCAAAACCACATAGATGGATATCGGTTCACGCCGCACCCGATCTAGATCGAAATCGCATGCGCTCGTGGCTTGGTCCACAATCGCATTACTGAACAGGCGCAGCCCTGAATTGAAGGTCGAGACGATATTGAGCATCGTTTCATCGGGGGAGGCCAGCACCCGGGAGAGCGCGCCCAGGCAGTCACCCGAAAGCGGCTCGCCCTCTTTGGTCTCGTGCTGCATCAGCTCCGAGAGGTGTTCCCGGACCGTCTTGTCGGGCTTGGTCGCAAGCCGCAACACTTGCCCGAACGTGCAATCGTCTGTCATCTCCATTAAATAGAGGGCCAAACCCAAGAACAGGTCGCTTGCCTGCTCGTAAAAGAATTTATTGCGCGCATCACTCGTGTGATACAGGCGCGCGGCGATCCTTTGCAAGCGACCCACGCGCACGAAGGCGGGGCTTCTGGCAATCTTGAACAGCGGATTCCACCGGTGGGTATAACCCCCTTCATCGAACGGCGCCCAGCGAAACACCTTTTGGCCGCAAGCCTGCCGATACCGCGATGTCAGATCGAAGTTCTCGCCTTTGACATCGAGCACCACGACCGAATCCGAAAACGTGAGCAGATTCGGAATGACGATGGCCACGCCCTTGTAAGAACGCGTCGGGGCGGCCACCATCACGAACTGCATGCCGCGAAACGTCAAATACTTGCCCTTGTACCGTCCAACGATGATGGAAGGGTCGCGCACACCCACCTTGCCCCGCGTACGCCCATTCGCCTCGTCCATCAAACCGTAACGCCGAATCTCGTGCGCCCGCGCAAAGCGTGCATCGCCGTGTAGCTCGCGCTTAGGCTTGGCGACCAGCGCGGCGGCCACCGCCACGATCGGCAGCAACGGTATCGCAGCCGACACCACGCTCGCGATGAACAAGGAGCGCTTGACCGACTTCTCATCGCCGAACGCTTGCCAATAATCGCGAAGCGTCCACAAGCCAATCACCGAATCGGGGAGTTTTTCTAATTTGGCGAAGAGCGCAGCGCCCGCGAATTGGCCGGCCACAACCAGTGCCGTTATCGCCAACAAGGCGACAAGCCCGCCGGCGACAACCCGATCAAGCATCGTGGCACGCTTTAGCAGGACAGCACTCGCGCAGATTCCCCACACAACACATGTACCGCACACGCTCCCGATCAGAGCGGCCCGTTCAAGCGGATCCGTTACGAGGCGTTCAAGGTGCAATGGCCGCGCACCAAGAAAGAGCACTGCACCCGCGAGCGCTGCGAGTAATATGTCCAGAAGGATGCGCTTTTTCATACGCATCTCTTGCTCGGTATATGCGGCAAATCAAACGTGTTGATCTGCTCCATGGCCTCGCGTGCGGCGATCGGATCGCGATCCCGCATTGCCAAGGTCAGCATGGCCAGCGCGGGCCAGTCACCCTCCACCCGTATGGGCACGGTATTGTCCGCCGCTGTCGAGTGATACAAAGGACTGACCAGGCAGGCCATTTGCCGCATGATCCGGTTGGGGCTCGCCGCCATAACGGCGGCATGGAGTTCGACGTGCGCTTGCACATACGCGCCAAGTGTCTTGGCGTGCATCCGATTCGCGCACGCTGAGATAACCCGAGCGCGCTCCTCGGCAGTCGCGCCCTGCGCCGCATCGCCGGCGGCGATCGGTTCGAAGGCGCGACGCAAGGCCACAATAGCGGCCCTGAAAGCACCGTCCGTGTCGAACGAGAGACGCCAGCGCACCACATCGCCATCAACAATTTGCCATTGATCTTCTTGAAGGATACGCATACCCAACCGTGTGCGCACCTTGATTGCCCCGCACGCCAGCAATCGGCTCATTGCTTCGTGAAGTCGCGTCCCGCTCACGCCCAACTTCCCGGCAATCGCCTCATGCGAGGGTAACGCCCGGGTCGCATCGCACAGCAGCAGTATCTTCTCGGCCAACCAGGCCCGCCTCTCATCAGATGAACCCTTGCGGTAACTCATGCTTCTCCTTTAAGTAGTTGCATTTTCGTGACTGGATCGAAGTAGAT
>NZ_LAQU01000095.1 GCF_000970345.1 Robbsia andropogonis
GGCCGGACTACATACATCTTCGGATAGCGGTGAAACATGTCGACAATCCCGGTGTTGTAGAGCTCGCTGTCTGGTTCGAGCAGAGAGACCAGCACGGCGTACTCGCAGCCTTTCTCGGTGCGGTCCTTGTCCAGCTCTTTCAGGAAGTCTTCGTTCCTGTTCTTCGTCGCGGTTCGGTCGCTCTCGTTCTTCATCTCGAACATAATAGAGACGATCTCCACGCCGGATTCGTCCAAATCGCGAAAAATATAATCGCCCTTGCTACCCGTGCGAGCGTCGTTGTCTTTCTCGAAATACGCGCGCGGAAACGCTGTCGCCCGAATGCGGTTGAACTCGGTCTCGCAGTGCTGTTCGAGCGTTTCGCCCACCATCTTTGTCGACAGACGTGCCTTCATGTCACGCAGTCGTTCGATAGCGTCGTCGCGGTCCTTGATCTGCGTCTCGTATTTGTCCTTCAGTGACTGTTGCGCGAGCTGCTTTTCAAGCTCGGCCCGCGCGAGGCCGCTTTTCAGGTCGTCACGCTCCTTCTCGACAACACTGACGGCTTCGGTGATCGCGAGTTTCTTCGCAACCTCTACAGCGTCAAGCCTAGCCTTCAGATCCTGAATCTCCGCATCTTTCGTGGCTGCAGTCCTCTGAAGTTCGCTCACGAGCCTCGCCTCGGCTAACTCAGACACGGCATGTCTGTCACGTTTAGCCTGATCGAGCTCGTTCGCAAGCGCGTCACGCTCCTTTTCCACAGCGCTTAGCGCTTCGGTCACAGCGAGCTTCCTCGCGACTTCACCGGCATCGAGCTTGGCTTTCAATTCCTGGATCTCGAAGTCCTTTTGTACGGCAACCTTCTGCAACTCGTTGGCTACCTTGGTCGTAGCGAGCTCAATAGCATTCCGCTTGTCTAGCTCAGCCAACTCAAGACGCTCGTGCAATTGTTGTTCGAATTCGTTGTCACGAACCTGCTTCAGAATGTCCGCATACCCGGCCTCGTCAATCTTGAATGCTTTCCCGCAGTGTGGGCAGATGATTTCGTGCATGCCTACGTTCCCCTCGCTTTTGTCAGAATCGGCTTGTGTATCTCACAGGCGGCCCTTTCGCGGCAAGCATCGCCATCTGGTGCTCGACCAGCGGGAACCAATTAAACCAGACGGTTCTGGTGCAAATAACCGCACAAGTTGCTATATAGTCTGCGCAGATAGCATTGCGAACCAGCTGCCTCCTCGGACCCCGTTTCCGTCAACGGCCCAATTTTTGAACGATATCCAAAGCATCCGCCATTGCCACCGTGGCATCCAAATGTACGTCGGAAAACGTATCAGTCATGAAATTGAGTAGTTGATCTGGAAAACGCCTTAAAACGCCGTCATCTGAGCGGCAAAGACCTTCGTCCTTATCTCGGACCCAATCTCGAATATGTTCCGACGTCGCTTCTCTCGTAGCAATGAGTTCGGGATCGCTATCGTCGTATCCACATATGCGAATACAGCGCTCCAGCGTGGCAGCCATGCGCCAATCGTCGGACGTCCATTTTGGTGGTGAGTCGTCTGGTGGGTCCGTGACCATGATGCGCCCATAACGACTGAACCAGTCAGCAAACATCCAAACTGCTATCGTGTAGGCTTGGTTACCAATAGACGGTACGTACATTTCAGGCACTTAAAATGTGAATTTGTTGGTGAGAAAGAAGGCTGCGGAAGCTACTAGCATTACGAAACCAATGACGAGAACGGTGCCACGTTTCTCGTAGGTTTTTGCTATTGCCCATAGGAAAGGCGCACGTACAGCGTTATCATACGACCTTTCAATCCGGTTCAAACGGGATTGAAGCGCATCCGCCTCGGCCACCTTCTCCATCAAATTGCGATGCGCATTTCCTATGCAATCGAAAATCAGTTCTTCGGTTATGTTCTTCTTCCATGCGTCGACTGGGCTCAAGTGCTCAGCAAGCATGTCCAAGGATATCCCGGAGCGTTTCTCGGGCTGGTCATACGTGAAACGTAAGCCAAATTGTTCATAGAACCAGTTTCGGCGCGCTTTGTTTTCCGGGTATGCGTCGGATTCCAATAGCTTGACATTTTTTACGCTTGCGCTAGGCCATTGCTTCGCCCATGTCACCACTTCGTTCATCATGTATGTGCCAATGCGATGGCCTTTCATATAGGGAATATCCATGAATACACCGCCATCGTTCCATACCTGTGTAGATGTTATCGACACACGGTTATCAAAAGTACTGTATCCACCTAGGAAATTGCCACGAGAAAAAAAATCGTCAGGGCGCGCGCCGATCACTCGATATGCGATTTTGAAAGACACTTCACTGATACCGCCATCTGCGTATCTAGCGACATGCTCGATACGCTCCACAAGTAGCCGCGCTACGACACCCTTTTCTGGCTTTTTTTGGATGCCTCACTGCTAAAACATAGACATTAGGCTTGACTCGTCGTCCGTTGGAGTAGTGGGGTTCGACGCTAGGCAGCATAATAGGGTTATGTGTTGATTTAGGCACGCCGCCTCACAAACGACGGCCGCGCGAGACATCTTTCACAGCTGTTCGATATCGCCGTAAGCCGCGATGACTGTTTCCATGGGAAGGTAAAGCGTGCGGCTGTCGGCGGGAAATTCTATAAAAGCTTCGGTGCAACGAAGGTAGAAATCACGTGCAGCCGAATCTTTGGCATGGACCATAACCGCGGCAAAGCCGATCTCTTTCGATAAATGGGCAATGCGGCGCAGTGCATCGGACAGCAAATCTTTTCCAAGGCCCTTACCTGCGTATTGCCGATCTACCGCAAGGCGCCCTATTATGGTTACAGGTATCGCATCCGGCGCGTTACGCCTAAGCTTGCTTGGCGCATCGGCTCGCTGGACTGCACCTGTTGCGATGCAGAAAAAAGCGACGACCCGGTCTCCTTCAAGCACAACGTACGTTCTGGAAAATCGACTTTCATTCGTCAGAGCGCGACGTTTTAGCCAAAGGTTCAGCGCATCATTGCCACAATCGAACCCGGAGACATCGTCTGATGCACTGATGTGCTTGGGTGCGGACAAGCGGATCCTGTTCGAGCGCTCTCCTTCAGTCATGTTTTACGCCAAGCTGGTGTTCGCCTCACGAGTAAGCGCAGCTTTTCATCGGGCTCAGGCGGATTATCCAATGTGTTCGCAAAAACATCATATTGCTCAGGGTCCAGGACGAATAGTCGCTGATCCAAGAGGGTGTCGATAGCGTCGCGCCGGGCGCTATCGATCATGAATTCGGTCCGACTCTTGCCGAGAAGTGCAGCCGCGTCATCAATCAAGTTGCGCGTCTGTGCCTCGATTCGCAAGCTAATCGTGCCTTTGTCGGCAGCTGGTGAGATATTGGCGGCCATGATTGATCAGGAAGATGATCCCTGAGGAAAGAGAAAGTCGCCAAATTTTGACGTAACGTATTGACAATGTCAATACGCCTGCGCAACGGCATTGTCACGTTGATGATGATTTAGCGAAAAAGAGGCGCTTTACGGCCATTCTTTAAAACGCAGACGGATTTTGGCCCTGGAGCGTCAAGTGACGCCACGATTCCAATCGGAGCGTAAGCTCGCGACGATGTTCGGCTGCACAAAATCAGGTGTCGTTTTAGAGCAAAATGCTGTCGAATCGGGCCGAAAGTTCGAAAGGAAGCGCTGTGCTTGTCGCAAATCCCTTAAAGCCGCGCATGCGGCGCTCCCGCTCTCGGGTCGGTTGATGGCTGTTTTCGGCACGGTTATTCACGCGCGCGGCAGCACG
>NZ_LAQU01000096.1 GCF_000970345.1 Robbsia andropogonis
GACCTATCGGCGTTGCGTAGTTGTACCAAGGTTGTTAAGTGGAGGTACCCTAAGAAAGAAAATGCAGCGTCGGGAGGCACGATAGATATGTAAACGGAAATGCTAACGCATTTCCATTTCCATATCCCGTGCTCCAAGGGGATACCCCTTGGAGAACCCGGTCGGCTTGGCCGACGGTGCGCGACAGCGCGTCGTCTATACGCGACGAATGCGCGCTGTACCATGCTGACCTTATGGCGTCTGAGGCAGGCGACAGGCGCTCGGTAGTGCAATGAGGTTCGCATTGGCACCGGATTGTTTACCTCCGTGCGTACTGATAAAACGCCCTGATTAACATCCGCCACATAACGGCCAGGCATACCGACACCTAAAGATTGGCGCACGCGCAAACCTCTCTGTGAGCGAGGTGGTTTTGTGGATAAGTGGGATCAGGAGGTGACGCGATGCCGAACGATGGGCATCACGGGCGCAATGTGAAACGCGAAGCCGTGCGTGGGCGAGGACGAGCGGTCGTTAGATTGTTAGATGGGTAGGCCGCAGCAGAGGTACACCATTACCATAGCTGTTCACCCTTGCCGATTTCATCGTAGGCGACTTGGTAACAGCGCTCGCGGTCCCACTCCGGATGGCGCAGTTTTAACAAGCCGACGCGCCGCGCGACAGCTTCGCCATGATCTTGCCTCGGGTCGTGCCTCTCCGTGGCCTTGGAAGCACGCTTGAGCCCCTGTGCTGCGACGGCCAGCGGCAGCGCGGAACGCGCCGCTGCACGGCTGTCAGTAGCTTGCTGGCGTCGTACCTTGGCCTGGCGCGCGACGGCCCGATAACGGCGCAAAACGGCTTTGCCGCGTTCGTGGCGTAACCACTTCGCCAGACCGAAGGCCGCAAAGAGCGCCGGGGGCATTTGACGAAGGGCGGCCAGGCCACGGTATCCACCGTCCTGGCCATGCTCTGCGCGCTGCTGCGAGGTGATCAGCCCCGCGCGCAACAAGTCTCGCATCGCCCGTTCGGCACGCCGAAGGGACAGGCCCGCGTGTTTGGCCAAGAACGGAACGGTCAAGCTCATGAAGCGCCCCTCATGCAGCGGAATGCCGATGCGTAAGCTGGCCAAGTCGAGGTATTTGAGCATCGCGCGCAGCATTTGCACGCAGGCGATGCGACGCTCAACACGTTGTTGCCGGACACTACCGTTTGCTGCATTGAGCGTGGGCAGGTGACGATTGGGCTGGTCAAGATACGCTTGCAGGCGCTCCCTGAGTTCCGTCAGAATCCGTGGGCGGCCATCCGCGTATGGGCTACGCGGGGTCATAGGGCCGGTTTCGTGTCATCGAACGGCATCGGCCGGTCGTGGCTTTGCTGCACGGTGCGCTGTCCGCTTTGTCCGGGTGTCCCGAGCACGTCTTGCACATGACGCTCGATGCGCGCGCTGCGATGTTGGTCCATCGCCTGATTTAATCGTGTATCGCTGAACCGCACCCGCAGGCCCGCTTCGACTGCGACTTGGGCTGCGGCCAGTTGGTACGCCTCGTTGCCGCAGAGCGCGAGCGTGTGGCCGAACTTGCTCTGCGCCAGGCGCAGCCCGGCTTCGATCGCGCCGCGGTTGACTTGTAAAACCTGGACATCCGCACCACGATCGCGCACGACGTCCAAACCGTCCTGGCAATAAGTAACGTGGCCGCGCTCGTCGACTGACCAGGTAAGGTCCGGAGCGCGGAAGATAATGGCGTTGTATTCGGGCGGGCGACCCTGATCGGCCCGAATCACATTGAAAGCCGCATCGGCCTCCGGTTGCACCACAGGTGTGGTACGGCGCAGCTCTCCGAGTGCCTGTTCATCGCCTTGATCGGCACGGGTGCGTAAGAATTGCGCGAAGCTCGGCCCTTGCGCACTGGGAAACCGTTCCTTGAGCGCGGCCCGCTCCTGTGCGATGGCTTCGCCAAGCGCGTCGTTGCGGGCAAGATAATCGGCTCGTGCGAGAGACTGCGCCGCGCGTCTTGCCGCCGGCGTGAGGCTTGGGTCTTGCTTGATGGCTAAGCGCTGGGCATCGAACTGGCCACGCACCTCGGCGCGACGTTGCTGCTCGTCGGCTCGCTGCGTAAGCCACGCCTCGCGCCGGGCGGTGACATGCGCCTCACGTGAATGTGCATATTGCCGCCAAAGCGCCGCGCGCGGCAACTCGCGAACCGCCGGAATCGGCTCCCCCGCCTGTTGGCGTGCGTACATCGCGCGCAGCATGGGCGCGGCATCGGTCCAGGAGAGGTTCAGTTCCTTGGTTAAAAAGTCCGAGACGTTCAACGCGCGCCGTCCAGCGCGAATGCGCTCACTGCCGTCGCGGCCCATGACAACGGTATATTTGGCTGGACGCACGCCATGGGAATAAGACAGTTCCGCAAGCACACGTTGCGCGCTCAGGGTGCGCCGTATCTCGGTGAATTCGCTGTTCTGCGCTCGGATGCGATTGCGCTCACGAATATCGTAGGTGAGCTGTGACACAACGTTGTCCGATACCCTGCCGGTGCGTCTGTGCTGCAAAAAGGCATCGTCGCCCTCTCGTGATCGACGCGAGCCATACGGGGTCGACTCAGGAAGGCCCTGGTCATCGGGTGGTGCAGGGGCGCGCCACGCGCCAAAGTCAAAGGCGGCCTCGCGGGCCTCGAAGTGATCGAGATACGCAGTCTGTTCGTGATCCGGGAATGGCACCGCTGCTGGCATATCCGCCGCCGGCATCGCTGGTAGATCCACAAAAGGATCTCCAAAAGCGTAACGCGCTTCAAGCGCACGGTGATACGCTTGGAGCGCGTCGGGACGGGGCTCTACTCGTTGCGCTGCAAACTCTCCAGCGCGATCTGCACCCCATCGCACGCTGTCCTCGGGTACGGCGAACTCTGGCTCCAACTCGTGAACCGCATCACGCGGCAGAAGCACTGAAGATCGATCGCCGAGGCGGTCCAGAGCGCTCCCGGGCAGGTTTCGCATAAGGTCGAAGGGCTCGGCCGACGGCTGCGGCCCACCTGCGACAACGTCAAACTGTGCATCGAGACCGAGGTATCCATCGGCGCTGCGCGCTGGCTGGTCTTGCCATTCGGGCTCTTCGCGCCTTTCCCACCCGTCGTGCCACCCGGGGCCTGCGACGCCAAACTCTCGTTCGCCTCGTCCATCTGCGGGATCGAACGGCTCGACATCGAGTGCAAATCCGTCATCGGCTCGTGCGCCTCGCCATCCCACTGTCCAGAAGGTGTCGTCTGATCCATCATGGTATGCCTTTACATGTTGTGCGTAAAAACCGCGTTCAAGTTCCGCGAGCATGAGCGCGCGGTCGTAAGGAGAAGATTCCTGGTAACGCTGATACTGCCTGCTGCCGCTATTGAGATATTTGACCTCGCGCGAACGCGTGGCGTACCACTCATCGAGTATCGCCGTTGCCGCTTGCGGCGTGTCGCGCGGCGCGGCACCCACCTCGTACCGATCGGCTGCATCGGCGGATAAGGCGCGAAGCTTTTCCTGGGTGGGCAACGCGACAAAAGCCGGTGTGAAGACGTATTCCTTCAGATTCGTGCCTTTGGGTGCGTCGTGGGGCTTGACGTTCGGATAGGCGTCATCGTGCCCCGCGTTACGCATGCGCACCACACCGTGCTCGGCCAGCAGCCCCATGAAGTCATCGTAATTGACGATATTGCGATCCAGCATCGCATCCAGGATTTG
>NZ_LAQU01000097.1 GCF_000970345.1 Robbsia andropogonis
GATGGTAGGTGGGAAACGATGGCCGCGGTTAATGGACGAGGTTTTCATGTGCCAAGCTTACCCGAACGCCTCGACAACGTGACAATGCCTCCTAGTCTATTCCTTCGAGATCACGGGTGCGACGCTTTCATACTATTACTACATATACCCCTTTAACGTTTTGCGAGACCACTGAGACGACCTATGTCGATAAATACATTCACACCGACCATGAAACCACTCCGCGAAGGGCCAACGGCGGCCAATGTATGCGTCCTATTGGGGTGTAGAAAATATTGAACTGAACCATTGATCAGTAAGCCCGGTGCAAGTCCGTACTGCGCGTGAACATCGAAAGCGAACGTATCTTGATGGACCCTGCTACTGCCCCACCCGTTTATTGTGCTTAGCTGCTGCTCGTAAAGTGCGCGACCTTTGCTCAAACGGATATAGCGTACCGTGGAACCTATCAATGCTGCAGGATTGTTTTTGAGAAAGCCTCCGAACTCGGTGCCACCATAGGCCTCAATCGGGTATGACTGCCCCACTCCAGGTGTGATAAAAGCCCCTCCATACAACGCCATGTTTGGGCGCACAGGGCCATACGAACCCGTCGCTATCCAGACTACTTTTCTCGCCTGCCCGTAGAGACCCGATGTGCCACTTCCATGCGTGAGCGCAGCTTGGTTCGGATTGAGAGCCTGACTTGATCCGTCCACGTTATGGAAATCATCAGTGTAGGGACTGGTGCTGTGATAAATGCCAGCTTCGGCGTTGAGGGGATATGGCGTATCTGAGAAATCAGTGGCGTATACTATGTTTGCGACGCTTATGACACCGGTCCTCGTCCGCGAACTCCAATCCCACCCGGAAGAATTTGTGAAAAGCGCAGTGTTGTCTTCGATCAAGCCGAATCCCAGCCGCGTATGGTGCGACAGCTGGTAAGCAATTCGCGTCCCCCAAACCGATTTCGCGAACCCCGGAACATTTAGCGTTATCGCTGGGGTCGACGGGAGGCACCCCGTACACATTGTCGATAGCATGAAGTCGTCGGCAAGGTTCATCCGACCGTACTCGATATGTAGCCGCTTCTCAAATAGGTCATGTGAAAGTGTAAATTTGACGAGATCTGAGCTGGTGGTTTGGACAGGGAAGGGCGTAAAGGCCGAACCGGCTTGAAATGCGTAAGCACGTGTGTTGTGGGATGGTGGCTCCCACGCTTCGGTGATATGGAAATGTGTATTGGGAATACCAAGCAGTTTAGTCAGGTTAACGTCGGCGGACATAAAGAGTGCAAAATAGTCCACCGCCTTGCCCGCTGAAATACCTGTTGTAGGGTTGGCAAAATATGAGTTTGCTAAGATCAGGCCAAGGGTGATCCCGTGCGCTTCCAGATCATCCCCAATCTTGCTCATGGGTCCCTTTCTCTGACCCAGCGGTTCCCTTATGGGAGCCGGTACGCTCACACTCAGTACGCCTGGCGGATTTTGGCTAGTTTCTGTGCTCGCCTGGAGGGTTGTCCTATCAGAGGCATTTGTCGCTTTGGTGGCAACTGTTGGTTTACTAACGCTTACCGAAGTGCGCCCGTCCTCTGGGTCGTTTCCTGTGTTGGCCAATAAGGTATTAGGCTCCTGCTCTGTACCCGCAGCCATCGACGCAATCGGCGGGAGTGCAAGTGCGATGGTTAAGGCCATGCCAATGTGCATGAAGTTGGAAATTTTTTTCATGTCTCCTCCGCTATAGTGATTTTGAGCGATACGGTTCTTGATCCGTTTTTTGCTATGGTTGAGGCACCCTCCGTCCACTTCATGAAGAATGTTGGTCCGGACGGTTAAGAATTGAGGGTCTTTACTTATAAGTAAACCTAATTAAATTAAATAATAATTTTATTGATATTTAATTGCGAATGTCAGGTATTAATCGCTTTGTGGGTCGATGAAGAAGAATTTTCGGTTTTGACTTGTTCCCCAACACAACGTTGCCGAATGGTCAATCTGACACATCGATTCCCTTGTCGGTCCGGTTACGGTGGGTGAACAGTTTCTGGCCCCTTAAATGCCAAACCGACGATGCAGCGTTTTCACGGCGATCATGGAACTCTCGGAAATTTGGTGCCTTGATAGTGCTGCGCAGTCTTCCTCTCAATACAAGCTAGCTACGTTAGAATGAGAGGAGGGCAAAGCCATTTTCGGTTAGAAAGGATAACGAGCGGGAGCACCGCCCAACGTCATCCATTGCCATTCGGTAAATTCGTCAACGTTGGTTGTGCTACCGAAGCGAGAGCCGTTACCAGACTGCCCCATACCGCCCATGGGGATGCCGGGCAGATCAGAAATAGTTTGGTCGTTGATGTGCACCATTCCAGCACGTATACGTCGCGCTATGCGCAGACCGCGCGTCAAGCGATGCCGTTTGTATTGCGGCGGAAAGTCCGTACTCGGTATCGTTAGCTAATTGAATTGCATGCTCTTCGTTTTCAGCGATGCTGACGGGAGCGACAGGTCCAAAAATTTCATGAACGTAAGCAGGCATTCCGGGTGTCACACCGGCGAGAACAGTTGGTTGGTAGTAGGGGGATTCGTATGTTCCGCCTGTCAGCAACTCCGCACCGTCCGCGACGCTTGACGTGACGAGGTCATGAATACGCTCGATCTGCCGCTGGTTGATAATCGGGCCGATTGCGACGTGTTCGCGGAAAGGGTCACCTACCGTCAGACGCTGCGCATGCTGTCGCAGCGCGTCGAGATAGGAGTCTGCCACGCTGCGCAGGACGATATGCCGGCCCGCGGCCATACAGATCTGACCTTGATGCAGAAAAGAGCCCCAAGCACCGGCTGAGGCCGCTGCGTCTATGTCTGCGTCTTCGAGAACGATGAATGGACTTTTCCCGCCTAGTTCCAAGGAAACTTTCTTGACGTGCTCGCCCGCCAACTGACCCACACGGCGACCCACTCGAGTGGAACCGGTGAAAGTGATGAGTCGGACTTCTGGCGCGCAGACCAGCGCCTCACCGACGTCTGCTCCACCATTGACAATCTGCAACACACCCTCTGGCAGCCCAGCCTCAGCGAAAATCTGCGCCAAGACAACACCGCCGGTGATCGGAGTTTGCGGATCGGGCTTAAGGACAACCGCATTACCGAGGGCCAACGCTGGCGCCACCGAGCGCATTGCCAGCAGAAGGGGAAAGTTCCACGGTGATATGACGCCCACCACACCAAGCGGTACGCGACGAGCAATGCTCAAGCGGCCGGGATCGGCAGAATGCAGCACCTGTCCCTCCGGTTCAACGAAGAGTGCCGCCGAGTGCAACAGTTCGCCGATCGTGCCGTTTATTTCGGTTTCTGCTTTTCCTCGCACGCCGCCGGTTTCGCGGATGATCCAGTCAATCACTGTATCGCGGTTGCTCTCCAGCGTCGTTGCCGCTAGGTGCATCACGCGGGCTCGGGATTCCGGCGAGCTGGCTTGCCACTGTGCTTGCACCCGTGCTGCGCGCTCAACTGCCTCGAGAACGGTCTTCGGCGTACTGCCTCCTACTGAAGCCAGTGCGTGACCGGTAGCAGGCTCACGGACTTCAATAATGGGTCCTTCTGACGAAGTCCATTTGCCTTGGAAAACGCGTCCATCCCATATGGATGGGCAAAGGATACCGTCGGTTTGCAACCGACCGTCAA
>NZ_LAQU01000098.1 GCF_000970345.1 Robbsia andropogonis
TTACGAAGGCCATTGCGAATCGCCGGCTTGAGGCGCTTGGCAGGAGTGTGCAAAGCAGGTTCTGGGCAACACAGAACCTGAATGAGGGTCTCGATGCCCTTGGTAAGTCGGCACACAATCCTTTCCGTGCGCTCGTAGTCGCCGGTCGCGAGGCAAACGAGCAGCAGGCAGCCAGCCACTCGGTCATGCAGGGGAGTTTGGGCTCCGGCGAGTGGGTCGCACGCGGCTTGAGCAATGCGTTCGACGAAGAGACCGCGCGTTTGCAAAATGGCCTCGCGGTTCTGGGATCAATCGGTAGTACAGCGCCGTTCGTTGGCCTGTTCGGGACCGTGTGGGGCATTTACCATGCTCTCATGGCAATTGGCCTTTCTGGCGAGGCGAGTCTCGACCACGTGGCCGGACCAGTTGGCGAGTCGCTGATCATGACCGCTTTTGGCCTTTTCGTCGCCATCCCGGCTGTTCTTGGCTTCAACTATGTGAATCGCGGCAACACCCGTGTTCGCCAGCGCCTGCACCGTTTCATGCACGAACTGCACGTTTACTTCGTCATGGGTTCGAAGGCGTGCAACGAAGCGCAGCGCGCAATTGCGGCCAAAACGCAGAATGTCAACGTCGCAGCGTAAGCGGGGAGATAGCCATGACAATGCTGCTCGACAACGGCAACGACGAAGGCGTCATGAACGATATCAATATGACGCCGCTGATTGATGTCATGCTTGTACTGCTCATCATATTCATCGTGACGCTCCCGGTTATAAACAAAGCGGTGAAGGTCCAGCTTCCCAAGGCCGTGGCGCAGCCTGCGGAGTCGAAGGCCCACGACATCGATATTTCGATTACGGCAGACAAAGCCGTGCTGTGGGACAAGAAGCCGGTCGACGATAATGCATTGAAGCAGCGCATCGCTGCCGCAGCAAAGCAATCTGAACCCCCGGCGGTCAATGTCGATGCCGATGAGAACGTGCCGTACGGCAAGGTCGCCACAGTGATGGCAGCGCTTCAGGGCGGCGGTCTCAACAAGCTCAATTTTGTCATGCAACCTCCAAAGGGGGATAAATGAGCGCGAATCGCGCCTTCCCCGCGGACCGCGCAGAGGATAGGGAGGCTCGTCGTAGCTTTCCATCCGTTTGGCTTCTTATTCTTCCGTATTGGAAAACGAAGGAAGGGCTCCAGTCCCTGGTGATGTTGGCGTGCGTTCTACTCTTCGGTTGGGCGGGTACTTACCTATCTCTTTGGCTTAATCGGTGGACCGGGACGTTCTATGACGCTATCGGCGCGCAAAAGTTTGTTTTGCTGCCAGCGCTTTTGACTTCTTTTATTGTCGTCGCCGTTTTGCATGCAGTCCAGGTGATGTCGACTGCAGTGTTGCAGTCGTTTGTCGAATATCGGTGGCGCAAATGGCTCACGAACTGGCTGACAGAAAAGTGGCTTGCGAAGAAGCTTTATTACCGCATCGAGCGCGATGGTGCGCTGGAAAACATCGACCAGCGTGTGGCCGACGATGCCAGGCTTTTTGTGCACGATACCTTGCTTCTGATTATGGGCATTCTGGATGTCCCAGTCAGGATAGTGACCTTCGCGATTGTGCTCTGGAGCATCGGTGGGGGAGTGAAGGTGACTCTCGGTAGTTCGACCTACACGATAGCCGGCTATCTTGTATTTGCTGCTGTTCTATATCAAGGGACTATTTTTCTCTTCACGCATCTCCTGGGCAGACGCGCCATCACGTTGAACGCAAGACAAAATCGCCTTGAGGGCGATTTCCGGGTGATGATGGTGCGCGTACGCGAATTTTCCGAGCAAATTGCATTTTTCCGTGGAGAACAAACGGAGCGCGGGAGTCTTTCTCACTCGCTTGACAAGGTTATCTCAAACCTTTTTTCGACACTTTGCGTCACGACAAGAGTCGCCTTTTTTTCCAGTGTGGTCGGTCAGCTTGGCTCTATTGTTCCTACGCTGTTGGTGCTTCCTCGTCTGACGGCGGGGGACCTTACGCTTGGCGGCTTGATGCGATCAAACAGCGCGTTTGGCTCGCTGACTGGCGCGCTTTCGTTCTTTCCCCAAGTTTATCTAAGTTTCGCTTCATGGCGCGCAGAGGCCAACCGTCTGCGCGAATTCCTGGCCGTCGAAGCTGCCGTGGAAAATGTTGGGTTTACTGTAGAACGTAACGAAACGCATGCCGTTAGCGGACGCGGGCTTCAGTTAGCGAACGCGGACGGGCTGGCGTTGGCGCGAGTCCCAGACTTTACAGTTCCGTCGGGTGCGCGCTGCATTATTCGCGGTCGCTCGGGTTCCGGGAAGAGCACCCTGCTTCGCGCCCTGGCGGGCCTCTGGCCTTATGGTCAAGGAACCATTACGACGTCGGCGAGCGGAGTGTTCTTTGTGCCGCAACGTAGTTATATGCCATCAGGAACCTTGAAGGCAGTCGTTACTTATCCTAAAGAGGAGCATGCGGTCGGTGACAAAGAATGTGCCGAGGTTCTTCGTGCGTGTGGCCTTTCAGCATACGTCGGCTCGCTCAATATTGTTGACCGATGGGACGGTCGGCTCTCAGGGGGGGAGCAGCAGCGCATCGCGTTTGCGCGAGTATTATTGGCTAAACCAGCCATTCTGTTTCTTGACGAATGCACATCGGCGCTCGATTCCCAGAGCGAGAGGGAATTATATTCCCTTCTTCTATCCAGTTTGCCGGGTACAACAATTCTAAGCGTGGCGCATCGGAAGGAACTCGCCGAGTTGCACGAGATGGCCCTCGATTTCAACGGCGGTTCGGCTTGTGCACCCTATTTGGGGGGATCAGAATGAAAGGTTCAGACATCTTTCATTTGAAAACACCTAAGGTTTTGTAAAACCGTCTTGCTGACGTGCAGTACAACTCGGCGTCGCGAAACATATTTGATGAATATTGATAGCAAGATAGAAATTGATCGAGAGATAAAATGAGCAACTTGAAGAATGTCACTGAATCTAGCCTTGACATAGACATTATTTCGAACAAGCGTCCCGTTCTTCTCGATTTTTGGGCAGAATGGTGTGGCCCGTGCAAATCCCTCATGCCGACTCTCGAGAAGGTCAGCGCTGGATATCGCGGTAAAGTAGATTTCATGAAAATCAACGTGGATGAAAACGCCTCGGTGCGCAACAGGTTTTCTGTGCGTGGGATTCCGACGCTGATCCTCTTCAACGAAGGTCGCGAAATAGCGCGCTTTGTCGGTGCAAAGTCGGCAACCCAACTTGCTCGATTGATCGACGTCCAACTCGGCATCAAGAGCGACGCTTCCGTACAAACCGTTACGACGTTCAAGGCATTTGGCGGCGACCGCTCTTTCAAGGAGGCGGCGTCGGCCAAGCTGCGCGCGCATTTATCCGCGAAGGAAGCAGCGCCCGGGGAATCCATGTGGGACGCGCCGCTTGTCAGTGCGCTGCGGGTGGCTGCGGGTGAGGCCGACATGGAGAAGTGTGTGATAAAACTCGGCTTTCCCGAAGAGATGGCGGCAACAGCGGAAATGCTGTCGACTTATTGCGGGACAAATATTAAAGGGGCGCAGTTTGTTGCAAACTGGCTCGATAGTGTGCCAGCCGGCGCGAATCTCCAGCCGGTTTCAAGCAATCTGGTTGTGCGTCTGCTCAGGGAGAAGAC
>NZ_LAQU01000099.1 GCF_000970345.1 Robbsia andropogonis
CTTTGTCCTTGCTCATCATCGATCCTCCGATTTTTGAGCAGCATAATGTAACAGATTCATACCACCTATTTGCACCAGAGCCGACAATGCTGGCTCAACTTCTCTCAAATCCTCTGCGCAACTCCCAATCAGTAATACGTCGATCATGTTCTGTTTGCTCCCACTGTGCCGCGTGAACATAGTGGTCAACCACTTCACCTCCCAGAATCTCGCGAAGCCATGCTGATTTTGACGTAATTTCAATAGCATTTCTAAGCGTTTTCGGAATTTCTGGTAGCGAGGTCTCCCGATAGCCATCACCGACAAACGGCGGCGGCAGATCCAGCTTTTCTTCAATACCCGCCAGGCCTGCTGCTATAAGACCTGCGAAAGCGAGGTAAGGGTTAAGATCCGCACCACCAATACGGCACTCTGCTCGAATTGCGCCTGAACCTTCGCCGCAAACACGGAAGCCAACTGTACGGTTGTCTTGGCTCCAGGCAATCTTCGTCGGTGCGAAAGTGTCCATTTGAAACCTCTTATAGGAGTTTATATATGGAGCCAACAAGAGAGTAATGTCTTTCGAGTATTTCATCAGACCTCCCAAGTAGCTTCTCATCAACGCAGACATACCACTCGGGGCTGACGAATCGTAAAAAAGAGGCCGACCGTCAAGAGACCAAAGTGATGAGTGGATATGGCACGAGGAACCGGCAAGTTGATAATTCCACTTAGCCATGTAGGTAATAGCCTTGCAGTGCTGCTCCGCGATCTCCTTGCTACCGTGCTTGATTAGCACATGGTGATCTGCCATTAACAGTGGATCAGCATAACGCACATTGATTTCGCCTTGACCTGGTCCGCCTTCTCCTTTTGAGCATTCAATAGGAACGCCTGCCTCGTAAAGCCCATTTCTAATTGGACGCATAACAGACTCTTGACGTGTGGTCGATAGAATATGGTAATCTTGATTATAGGTGCCAAATGTTTTCAGGTTAGTAAAGCTTTTCTTAGTTATCACATCGTAGGGTTCATCAAACAATAAAATTCCAGTTCCGATGCAAAACCAGCGCGCATGCCCAAATCAGCTAGCCGGCGCATCTGTTTCTGCAGAATTTGTCTGGGCGAATGTGCTATAGGTGCGCCCTTAGCATCAAAGGTATCGCAAATTACAAGTGCGGTTGCGTCCAACCATGGCAGCGGTCGTATCGTTGAAAGGTCTGGTTTGAGGAGTAAGTCTCCATATCCGCGGTCCCAACTGGCGCAACGGTAACCTTCAACTGGAAGCATCTCCATGTCATCCGCTAACAGGTAATTGCATGCGTGAGCTTCTTGGTAGCCATGCCGGACAAAAAACGCTGCATGACAGCGCTTTCCCATCAGTCTGCCTTGCATATCTACTATGCACATAAGTACCGTATCGATTGAACCAGCGGCTACAGCGCGCTTTAATTCTTCGAATGTCATTTTCGTACTCCTACCCAACAGTAAAGAATAAATTTTATGCTAGTTTTACCAATAGGCTATTACAAGTAAAGCAGTAACGTCGGTTTTAGCAGGATTTAGGTCATCGATCATGAAATTTCTCCGGTTGAAGTAGTGCTAGAGTAGTCTTGACCGATGTGATTCAAATCGGCAGGAGTTGATTGGGAAATATGATTAATCCAATTTCCGAACAAGAGATGGGCGTGACTGCGCCACAGATTTGTCGGAGCTGACGCTTCACAGTCACCGGGAAAATAGTTTCGCGGGCGACTAACACATTTACCTGCCTTTCTGTCTCGGAAATACTCATCGGCCAGTGAGTTCGAATCGTATTCGATATGATTGAAGAAATGAAGCGCGTTATGATTAGGATCGTCGAGTAGGCATAGGCCTGTGTGCGGCGAGTCAATTAAAACGGATAGACCGCTATCGGGCGGTATATCTGTCTGTCGCATTTCTGTCCAGCGTGAAACTGGGATGTCGAAGTCGTCAGATAGTCCCTTCAAATAAGGAGATTTATTTCCTACACAGCGATGCTTAAATACGCCAAAAGCTTTTTCAAATAAGGTGTACTTGGGCATGCCGTGAAAATAATGAATGGCTGCTTGAGCTGCCCAACAAATATTAAAGCACCTGTGAACGTTGGTTAGCGTCCACCGAAAAATTTTGGTGAGTTCATTCCAATAATAAACTTGTTCGAAAGGAATCGTTTCGACCGGCGCGCCAGTCACGATGAGCCCGTCAAACTTCTGCTCCTGAAGCTCATGCCAATCGTGGTAAAAAGATGCTAGATGCTCGGGTGGCGTGTTCTTGGGCGAATGGCTTGTTATTTTAATCAGCGTCAGTTCGACTTGCAGCGCGGTAGAGCCTAGCAAACGTGCTATCTGTATTTCTGTATTTCTTTTGTTCGGCATAAGGTTTAACAAACCTACACGTAACGGTCGGAGGCACGTATAGCCCTTATTTTCTCTATCCAGAACCATGATGCCTTCGGCCGCAAGCGTGTAACCTGCGGGTAGGCCTTTGGGAATTATGATTGACATATGCTTTGAGCCTCCGCTATGTTTCTTTCTTAGTTCGATAATTTATCGATTTTTGCATCAGAGTTACCAGGAAAAGATCACTAGACAAAGTGCGATCGCAGCATAAAAAGACCCAGTTACCCTATTGATGATGGAGACGTTATCAAAGGCAGCTCGTGCTTTTTGAGCGAGGAACATGTAGCCGCCGTATATAATCAGTGAAACAATCACGCCCACCACACTCAGCGTTAGTGCTTGATGAATGTAAGGTACATGTGAGCTGATGAAAGCAGGATAGGTAAGCAAGGTCGCTAACCAACCTTTTGGGTTGATTAAAGCGACTAGCAGAGAATCGATAAAAATCTTATTTTGACTCGAAACGACAACTTTTTGGTCGCTGGGAGAGGGTTTTGCGAAAAATGCAGTGATCGCAATATAAGCCAGGTAGATCGCACCGAACCACCGGAGGTAATTAAGAATCGAGCGATGATCACGAATGATCAATCCAACACCCGAAAGCGCGACTATTGCGTGGATTGCGGTTGCTAACCCAAAACCAAGTGAACAAGGGACAATCGTTTCTCGTCCATATCTGAGAGTTTGCGCAACCGCAAACCCTATGTTTGGGCCTGGTACAGCGACCGCTGAGGTGAAAGCAACAATAAACAAGATCAACAAATGTAAATCCATAATTCCGCAAGATTCCATCAACACATAATTCAAATAGATAAAACACAACTCATTGATTTGAGTCATTCGGTCGCTTGTGTGGTAGCTTAGTCGACTGGTAATCTAAGCATGCATTTCCAAACGCCTTGAACATTTACGGCTTGTTACGTCGCTGGTCGCGTGCCATTCAGGATGCCATTGCACCGCGAGCTGAAATGTTGATGATTTCTTGTATGAGATTGCTTCAATCACGCCGTCCGAAGCAACTGCCTCCATCTGCACATTGGCACCCAAGGTTTTGATGCCTTGGTTGTGCAATGAGTTAACGTACAGTTCGGCGCTTTCTACAATTGGTGACAGCCGTCCGACTGGCATGACGCTGACCGTATGCGTGGGAAGATATTGTTGGTCGCGAGGGACGTCAGATGG
>NZ_LAQU01000100.1 GCF_000970345.1 Robbsia andropogonis
GGGGCGCACTTCTATTGTTACGAGAGCAAGAATCAGCAAATTTTGCTTGCCATACTCCCGACACAACTATACTCTCCGTTTAAAAGAATTTCTTCCTGTTTTGGCGTTTTATTTGTTTTTAGGAAGAATCGCCAAATTTGAAGATCAACCATTGGGATGCGTGATGGATTTCAACCTGTCGAAGCCGCCGATTCAAGTCTCTCCTGACGACCTCGTGAATTTGTCAGGCCGCTCGGCGCGCATGCTCGAGAGGATCCGAACCCAGATGCTCCAACCGTTTCCGAGGAAGGTTCCCCCGGTATTTCCGAGCGCGCGGTTGCAAGAACTTTGCGGAATCGATAAGCCCCGCTTCTCATACTTGATAAAGAAAGGTGAACTGCCTCAAGGAACACAGAGTCGTCCAGGAGGCGCAAGAAACTTTTCTTTATCCGAGGTTATTCAATGGGTAAAAGCCGAGCGACGCCCATCGGAACGGCCGTCAGGCAAGGACGGAAAAGTTATAGCCATTGGCAATTTCAAGGGTGGCGTGACCAAAACGACAACGTCGATGATATTGGCTCAAGGCCTCTCGATGAGGCGCGGGCGTCGCGTGCTTCATATAGACATGGATCCTCAGGGTAGCGCAACGACTTTATATGGCATCAACCCGCACGCAGAGGTAACTGCGGAGCAGACCATTCTGCCTTTGATCGAAGCTTATGTGAGTGGTGAGGCCTACAACATGACGGGATTACCTCAATCCACTTACTGGCAAAACTTAGACCTTATCCCTTCGTCAACCGACCTATTCAACGCCGAATTTATGCTGCCGGCAAGGGTGCACAGCTCACCGGATGCCCAATTCTGGAATGTGCTTAGCCAAGGTCTAAGTGAACTGAAAAAAACCATACGACTACATTGTCATTGATACAGCACCGACGTTGAGCTATCTGACGATCAATGCACTATTTGCTGCCGATGGCGTCATTGTACCGGTCATGCCTGACACCCTGTCCTTCGCCTCAATGGTTCAATTCTGGTCGTTGTTTTCGGACATGGTGAGCGGCATGCGTGAATTTCAGGCGTCATCCGACGGTCAGGTCAAGATTTTTGACTTTATCGACATATTGTTGACTCGAATGAAAGACCGCTCGAACGCTTCACTGGTGCGGGACTGGGTGATCACGACGTACGGAGAGAGAGTGCTGCCCGTAGAAATCCCGGACACGGATATAGCGCGGACGACTACGAACGATTTCTCGACTGTGTACGATTTCCCTACTTACGACGGCAATGGAGCTGTTTTCCGAAGAATAAGAGAGTCGTACGACCAAATGGTCGATCTTATTGACAACAAGGTCTGCTATCTGTGGGAGCAGGAGTGAATATGAGTACTGCTTCGAAACAAAAAATGAAAGCGGCTAGCATCAGGCTCGACGACGAATTAGACGATACGTCAACGAATGTTCCGTCCCCACCGCGCACGGCTCCTGGACAACTTATGGGGTTGCAAGGGCGCGTTCTAAATCAGCAACGGGAAATTGAGGAGTTAAGAGAGGCTCTCGCTAGCGCCAAATCTACTGGGACTTCGGTGGAGATACCTCTGGATATGCTCATCGAGGTACCTGGTCGACGGCGGTTTCTCACCAGCGATCAGCAAACGGAGTTGCGTGAGAACTTGAGAAGCAATCGTCTAGTACATCCTATTTCCGTTCGCCCATTGGATGACGGAAAGTTCGAAATTGTCTCCGGTCACAACCGGGTCGACCAGTATCGCGCGCTAGGCAGAGACAAGATTCGAGCCGTGCCAGAGGTTACTACAGCGGAGGAGGCTGCAGCGAGTGCTTTCTTCGCTAACTTGATGCAATCCGAGCTCAGTGATTACGAAAAGTTCAAGGGGTTTAAAGATATGCAAGAGAGGCACCCTGGCATGTCTCAAGCCGCTATAGCTCAGTCGGCTGGCGTTCGCGAGAACGTTTTAACGATGCTTCTTTCGTTTGGCAGCCTACCCAGCGCAGCGCACAAGATGCTGGATGAAAGACCTGATCTGATTGGTGCCAATGCAGCATATGCGCTAGCTGGCCTCACGAAGGAAGGAAAAAACGATGCTGTTGTACAGGCCATTGAACGCCTTGCTCGCGGCGAAATAGATCAGAGTCAGGCTGTCAGAATGGCCAAGGAGTCCGGCAGCAAGCCTAAAGCTAAAGCAGTACAAACTTTGAAAATCCGCGCAGGCCGCGCAACGTATTGTGATCTACGCATTTCCAATAAGACGCTTAGGATTGACTTCCAGTCAGAGGAGGAAGCGGCTCGGGTTCATGCCGCAGTGCAATCTCTGCTGGAGATTGAGGCGAAGAACAAGCAAGCTTGATTTGCGGGGATCGCTCCAAATAAAACCTATATATTTCAAGGACTTCATTTTATGAACCACCCGAAGACCTCTTAGAAAGGCGAAAGCCCCCAGGCGGCAACCTGGAGGCTTTCTTTGTTTCGGGCTTGATGCTGATCGCCCTGCACTTCTGATGACAATTGAAGTGTATCTCATTGCGATCGGCAGTCAAGCATTTGCGACCCATTTTTTAATGGACCGTAGCATCATGTCGATCGCGCAACGCTTCGTTGCTGGCGAGGGTGACATTCACCCTACTGAACCAGCGAATCCTCTCACCAACGCTGCATCTCTGGCTAGCCCACACCAGACCGATACCACCAATCTGCGTTGGATCTCGTTTCGCGCCGCCTTTCGCGCCGAACGCATTCACGCTCTCCCCCTTCGCGCCCGATCCGTTCTCGCCGCCCTCGCTCGCACCGTATCTGCCGATGATCCCTTGGCTGCCATCTTCGCCCGGCGTGAATTGCTCATCGACCGCGCCATGCTTTCCGAGCGAACCTTCTTCCGCGCGCTCGACGATCTCGAAGCTGCCGGCCTCATCACACGTCCCGAGCAGCGCCGTTACAAGAACGCTGGACTGTTCGGGCGAGCCTACCTGCACCTCACAGAAGCCGCCGCCCTTACCCTCGGACTCATTCAAGCTGAAATGCCCCTGCAACAGCGGGTCGATGCCCATCAGACCGGCAAGCAGGTGAGTCCGCCTGCCAACGTGGCAGACGGTGCTATATATAAGGAAGTAAACCCTCAACCCAATCAAGAAAGACAACCAGGCGCCCTGCCGCAGGATTTACAACGCTTGCTTGAACTGGGTTTTGGGAAATATTTTATTTTTAAGCTCATGCGCATCGCCTCACAGAACGGCAAGCGCTTGTCCGATGTCGTCGAAGCCTCCTGGACGCATTTAAAGGCCGCCTCCAAGCCAATCTGTTACTTGCAAGCATTGCTGGCAAGGCCGATCGATTTCGCTCACATCGCCCGCGTAAATCGCGCCACCTCCCAAGCCGAGGATCTCAAATCGCGCGAGCAGATCGCGCAACGCCAGCTCCTCGATGAAGTCAGAGGGAAAACCTATTCCGATGCTCAGGGCGCCATTGTCACCTTCCATGCCGACGGGAGTCACGCCGC
>NZ_LAQU01000101.1 GCF_000970345.1 Robbsia andropogonis
TACCGAGATCCAGAGACTGGCTGGACGTGGTCCGGTCGCGGCAAGCCGCCGAAGTGGATTGCCGGAAGGGATTACGATCAATTCTTGATCCAGCGCACATCGTAACGGGCGAGCCTGAGCACTTTCGCTTAGCCCGACGAAGCATCAGATTGCCCTAAGGTCCTGCGTGTCTTGCATCGATAGGCATTACCGCCTTCATGGCTTTTCAGCGCGCGTCGTCTTCATCTGACCAGGCTCGGTTTGGCCTATGAATTCCTGGAAGAGTCAGACAAGGCCGGGCTCAGCCAGGGTGGCATTGACGTCCGCGAATCAAACAAGTTTGTCGCTCATTCAGATATCCGAGTAGCATGGCAGCAGGTCCTGATCGACCAGGCGGATCTCGATGCGGTTGGCAATCTCGACGTGCTCAGGGTTGTCCACAGAAAACACAGCGTCGGTCACGCTCACGATGATAGTGCCGGTTTGTTTGCTGCCGGCCTCGGGAACGGGAATCAGTGCGCGCGCTTCCGGCACCTGCTGCGTGGTGATAATCCTGGGCACATAGAGCATCCACCCGACGCCAGGTTTGTCGTCGAACACCTGCTTCTCGAAATAGCCTTTCGGCGATACCTCCACAACCGCCGACTGGAACGTGGCAACAATCGCCTGAACGATGCGAGCCATATCATCGAACGATTGATAGCAGCCCTTCATGTCGATATCGAGGCTTACACGATCGGGCAGGACCTTTGCGTCTGACACTTGACACGAAATGGACGCTCCCTCGTTATCTCCGGTCGCAACGTTCCAGATCGCTGCATGGGAAACTGCTCGCCTTTTGCCGCTCGCTCGTGTCGTCAGGACTGCAAGCGCGGGAGTCGATGGTGAGCCGCTTTCGTCAAAGGCGGGATAGAGGCTTGCCTCTTCAAGCGAGTCTCCTGTGAGCCGCCAGTTGGGATGTGCCATCAACGGTTCGCTAGCCGACAAGGCGGCAACGAGTCGCGATTCCCGGGCAAGCATTTCCTGAAAATCGCGGGACGACAGCGAGGCGTCCCTGAACATCGCGTTTATTTCCATGTTCGAATCACGGTTGGTAGACAGCCTGGATGCCAAGGCGGGTAGCCAGCGGCATCATCTTTTTGTAGGCGAGCGGCGTCTGGAAGTACCACGTCAGGCGTGCCGGAGGATTCAGACGCACAACGCTACCCTGATCGACCATCTGATCTTCCATAGACCTGAAACCATCGAACCATTTGTCGGCCTTTGGAATCGACCCGTCAAGAAACTGATCGTAATTGCCTTTGGCTTCCTGAAGAAGGCAGTCGTCAGGCTGAAAGCCATCGAAGTCAATGTCGAGCCATTCCCATTCGTCGCTCCAGCGGCATTCCTCAGCATCGAATGCGAAACCAGTTATTCGGGCTTGGTAACGGTAGGAGTTCCAGTTCACGCCATGCTTACGCCTGATCTTGATGCCGGCCTCAGGCGGGCACTTCTTGCAACTCTCGCCGGTGCGCGGCAGCGTGCGCGCAACGGGTGCAGCCTTGCTGTCCTCCTTTGCCGTGTCGCCCGACAGGCTAGCGGTTCCCGCCGTTGCCGCTCAGCCCAATAAGGCTGCGCCAGCGCGCGCCAAGACTGGCCCAAGCTCGGCTACTGCGGCCTCCAGTCCGGTCAACAATATTCCCGCCATTTATCGCTCCCCCTACAAACTCAGGATGTTGGATCTTCCAGCGCATGACGCGCAGATAATCATGGAACCTTTCGTCTGCCGAGCGGCCAGGGCGTGTCAGCCGGGTGCGTGTGGCCGGCTTATCGTAAAAACCCGGCGCGTAAGCTTCCAAACGCAGGAACGCGACGAGGTTGTCATCAACCCGAATACCAAACGCCCGTGCTGCCTTGAACGCGCGCCAGAGCCTCGGCGACAACGCTGAATCCTCGGCGAGCCGTGGGTCTGCCTTCACGAGATCTTCTCGCACGCGTTCCACAAAACCCTTGGCGTCGACCTCGGCGAGGGCGGCTACCTGTTCGGCAGTCAACTCAAGCATGTGGATGCACCCTGAACAAATCGCCGTTGATCTGGACCAACCAGTCGAACGTCGGCACAAAAAATTCTGCCCGCTGGGAAAACGACAGCAGCCCGGCGATTTGCCCCACGACACGCGCATCGTAGAAGCGCAGCAGCGCCGTACGCCCATCCGGCATCCGGACGTCCAGCCGCTCGCGCAGTTCGTGGGCGAGCCCCCGAAATGGGTATGCGCTAATGAACCACGACACTCCCTCTGCGCCGGCGGCCAGCTCTAGCAGCGTGCGCTTGATATCAACCGACGCGTCAGCGACATCGATCAGCCACGGGCCGGCATCGGCCAACGACGCGTCGACGGTTCCATCAAACAAGGCAACAATGCCCGTTGATCGCTCGAGCGCGGTTGCACCAGGCGCTCGCGCATAGAGCAAAGCATCGACTAGGGCGTAGAGCCGAACAGGCAGTGAAATTTCAAGCTGGCGTTGCGCAAAAGACAGGTCGATCTTCGACGGCTCCACCGGCTACTCCCGCATCACAGTCGTTGCGCCGCTCTCGGCTGCCGCTTTGAGGCATTCCAGGCAAAGCGTTGGGCTGGGTGAAAGCGCTTGGCCCGTCGATGCGGCTGACGCCACTGCGGCGGCACCGGTGTATGAGTCAGCCTCGCCATCATCCGTGATTGTCGACGATGACTGCGATGCGATCAGAACAGCGCCACATGCCGTGCGCATGCCTTCAACGGCCGTATCTCGGCCGTTTATGCGATGTGGGTAACGTCTGCCCAACAGGTCCGGCAAAATCGCAAAGACGCCTTTGCAGCGCGGGCAGGAAACCTGATGTCCGACGCCCGCGATGCATCTGCCGTCAATCTTGCCTGCGGGACTTCCTTCGATTACCGTGCCGCCATGCGACGTGGTATCGCCTTCGCAAATGATGGCGCGTTTTACCAATTGGCCCTCTCTAGGATGTTCTTTGGTATGAATTTACCACGCGCGACGATACATCCATGCGCGCGCCTGTACCGCAGCAGGTGAGTCTACATTTGCTTTACGGATTGTCACAGCAACTCGCCTCCTTGATTGTCCACCTCAGGTCGATTACTCGAACCGTTCGGCTTCGCGGGATTTTGATCCTTGAGATCGGCAAACTTGGCCGCCATCGTCGGATTGCCCCGCGTCAATCTCTTGATCGTCACGTCCTGCGCCTTGTCGTTAGCCAGGCGCAGGTTCCGGTCGGTGCCGAGTAGGGCTTCCTTCGTTTCTGCAGATGGTCAATTGACTTGTCGATCTCGTCGATCGCCGTCTGGAACCGCCGGGACGCAAGCTCATAATTTTTCCCGAAAGCAGTTTTAAACGACTCGAGTTCCGTCTCGAAGTTCGTGATGTCGATG
>NZ_LAQU01000102.1 GCF_000970345.1 Robbsia andropogonis
GCACAGTGCAGTATATAATAATTTCTATGGCGATCGTGTACCCCGTTGCTCAGTGACGTCGCCATCGCCCCTTCCCCCCCATCTGTTATGGAGAATTCGCATGAAACCGATCACTGTCATCGCATTCCCGCTCGCACCCGTCGGCAAAGAGGCTGAGCTTGCCAAGCAATTTGAAATTCTGGTGGCGGCAACCCGCAACGAGCCAGGTTGCCTTTCATTCACGGCACATCGCCACGGCCAAATCAGCAATCGCTTTGCAGTTTTTGAGAAGTTTCGCGACCAGGCTGCGTTTGATGCCCACCTTGAATATCCGCACACCAAGGCGTTCGTGAAGTGGATCCAAGAAAACGGTGCCGTTCTGAACTTTGAGTTTTGGGACGAACTCGCTTAAAGCAGTCGCCGCGCGCATGACACGCGCGCCTCCTTATTCAATCTTCGAGCGTTCGCTATGTCTTCCCACTTTAAAGATCAGGTAGTCGTTGTTACGGGCGCCGCGGGCGGCATTGGAATGGAAGTCGTTCGCGAATTCCTGTCTGCCGGCGCAAAAGTGATAATGTCCGATAGAAATGAAGAGCTTGGACGGTCCGCTATTTCGAGTCTGCCGGCTGCACACGCCGACTGTGCTTCGTTCATTGCTTGCGATATCGCAGACGAGACATCAATCGACCGACTCTACGAGCACGTTGCGAAACAGTTCTCTCGGCTAGATATCGTGATCAACAACGCCGGCATCGACGGCGAGCTCGGCTCTCTGGACCAGCAGACCACGCAGAACATAGACAACGTGCTTTCGGTCAATGTCCGGGGCACCGCGTTGAGCATGCGAGCAGCACTACGGATCATGCGTCACCAACGATCCGGTGTCATCGTTAACGTCGCATCCATCGCAGGCCACGTCGGGTTTGCAGGTTCGCCGATTTATACTGCCTCGAAGCACGCGATTCTCGGGCTGACCAAGGCGGCGGCCTTAGAAAACGCCCGCAATGGAATTCGAGTGTGCGCAGTAAGCCCTGGCGCGGTGGACACCGATATGACCAATCGCTTCACAGGCCGCGACGCTGCGGCAAAAGCCAACATGATCGACGGAATCCCGTTAGGTCGCATGTGTGAGCCGAGCGAGATTGCCAAAGGCATTCTCTTCATGTCCTCACCAGGAGCAGCGCTGCTTGTCGGCCATACGCTCAATCTTGACGGTGGATGGGCGGGCGTCAAAGCCTAACTGTCCTGAACGCAGCTGGGACATCGAAGGAGCCGAAATGAGATATTCCCTTCGCCTAGATCTGGCCGATGCGAAGCGAATTGCGCGAGAAGCACGTGCTCGCGCGAAAAAACTCGGCATTTTCGTGAGTGTGGTCGTGCTACACGACAGCGGACAGCTTATCTATCTGGAACGGCAAGATCGCGCCCAATTCCAAACGCCGGAAGTTGCCAAAGGTAAAGCGCTGACCGCAGTTATGATGCGCAAGCCCAGCAAAGATATCGAGGATGCGACGTTGTCCCGGCCAACCTTGGCAACCTTCCACGACGGGCGCTTGCCGATTCAAGGTGGGTACCCACTCGTGTCTGAGGATGTGCGCGCTGGCGCAATTGGGGTGTCGGGAGGCACGCCCGATCAAGATGATCAAATTGCCCACGCAGGGGCCCAGGCGCTGTAAGCACCAGGCCTCCGCTATGCTTCCTTGGCTCGGTAAAAGCTAAGGAACATATCTACCGCAGCCTCGACGATATAGTCGCGCTCATGCTTGGAGTAGACCTCATCCACACCAACCACACGCACCCACAGCAATGGTTCGTCAATCAGCCCAAGAAATTAGACGCCCCGCCGATCAATGGATTCTTGATCTTCAATGATTTGCGCTTTACCAACGCTTGAAGATACTCCACAACGGCACTCATCGCCGGGCCGTCTTACCTTTGTCGACGAATGTCTTGGTCAACGAGGGAAATCGTGGACCATCCGAGATTACCATTCGCAAAAACGCGAGCGACTCCGCGGGCGCCCAAAATTCCGCGATCGCGTGCCCCAGCCTCGTTAAGCCAATTTTCGGATCATTCAAGGATGCCTCGTCGCGCGTAATGCCGAGGACAGGAAATCCAGTCCACACCCGCTCAATCATCTCTGCGAACAGTTGCTCCTTGCTCTCGAACTGGTTGTAAAGGGTCCGTCTCGCCGCGCCAGATGCTGCTGCGACACGGTCCATGCTCGTGCCCTCATAGCCATGCTGCAAGAAAACCTGCGTCGCCGCCTCCAAAATCACTTCTCGCTTCGAATTGGAGCGGCCTAGGGATTTCGCAGACACCGTGTTGGGAGACTTCTCTACCGTATCGCTCATGAGTGAGTGATCGTCCTAAATAGCTGAGACTGCAAGCGCTGTTGCACAAGGCAAACGCCGAAGCCAGGTGAAGACCGTATTGTACGCAATGCTGTCTCATTAGTATGGCCGCCATGCATTTATAATTGCCATAACAACCATCAAAACAATTAGAAATTGCACTGCACTGCGCAATGCATGTACAATAAATCCATGATTGAGTTCACGATCGGTCGTTGACGCTCCTGACCTAGAGATGCCGGCGAAAAATTGTGAATGATTCTCGATTACTCGCCAATTCGCCGCACGGCGCCTTACTGTTCGGGAGGCTGTTATGCAGTTATCTGACTTCGTGGTCCATGACGTTAGTCACTTTCCGGCCGTGCGCTGCACACCGGCGACTGTTTACCCCGGCTATAGCAAACAGTGGCAAGACGAATTGGAAACATTGCTGGCGCTGAACCGTCCTTTTTCATGGTTTTCGAAGATGGCGAATTCAAGGAGGCGCCTGAGGACACGAAGGTACGAGCGATTTGGCTCAGAGAAAACAAGGGATGCCTCTCCCGAGTGTGTAAGTCCATTGTCGCCGTCGAACCAGATGCCGAACGCAGGTGCAAGCTCGTCGCGCAATGCCCGGGCTTGTCAAAAGCATTTGGAATTCCGAGATTCATCGCCTGCGACAGCGAGGAAGCGTTTCAACTCGATTCGGGAAGATGTAAGCTGCTGTCCGCATTGATGTGCGGCCGCAGAAAATATTTCTCATAAACTTATTATGCACTCCATATCTAATACATGATTTGACAATCACGTACCACCGCAAATCTTAATTCCCTCATCAGCTATTGGCAATTTGTGCTTCTGATAATGCGCAATTCACCACATCGAAAAACTCCCTCGCGAACTCAGCGTTCACGAGAGTCCAGATTTGCCTCTGATCAATAACCCTATAAAGCCATAATGTACCTATCACACCGACGGTCGCATCTTTGCCGATCTGCCCTCAGACTAAATGCATCCTCATATCGTGCAATTCTTTTTTCAACCTTTTGCGCAGCG
>NZ_LAQU01000103.1 GCF_000970345.1 Robbsia andropogonis
ACGATGCCATGCCGCCGGATCGCTGCCCACTGTTCCGGCTTGAGCATCAGGTCCTTCACCATCGCGTCGTATAGGCCAGTGTACGCCGTTAGGCGTGCGCCTGCGTCGAGTGCATGCCAGGTCTTGACCGGCCCGAGTAGCGTTTCACGCTGCATCAAAGTCAGGCAAGGCCACAGCAGCGCAAACGCGCGCGAGTCTTGAAACCGAAGTACGCACGTCTTACCGCGATCGTCGGTTTGTAGCGCGTGCTGTGAGAGGTGTACCGCAATCTCATCAGCGCTCGAGGCAGTCGCCAGCCAGCCGCCAATCCGCTGTCCCGGCCCGCGGCTCACCGCGTCCGGACGGCGATCCGCAAGCGCAACGCGCACGCTCTCGCCCAAAAGCCAGCCGAAGTGTGGTTTCGTCGGGTCTAGAGATAGCAGATAGGGCTGGTGGTCGGCCGGAAATGCTTCATGCTTGATCGCTATCGTTGCGCGCGGAAGCGCTGCAAGTGAGGGCTTGCCTTTTGCCGGCTGCGGCAATGCACGCGGCTGCGGATCGACGAGCACAAGGCAGTGCATTGCACGATGCCGGGTAAAGTAGTCCCGCAGCGCGAGTACAGTTGTTTCCACCACTGCGGCTTCGCTAGAATGCGACCTATTCTCGATCATATCAATCCAGCTCCATAACCGATGCGCTATCAGCGGCCGCACCAGCAGCTTTCCATGAGCAGCCCTTGTCGACGCTTGTGAGCGTTGCCGGCACCCGCATAGACGCAGCGCCGGGTTTGTCCCAGCTCGCGCACTTTTCCAAGATGGTGCCCGTCGTGCCGTTCTCGATTGCCTCGGCCGTGATCTTGATGTACGAGCCCCCTGCGCCGATCCAGATTTCCTTGTCGGCCGAGATGACTACCCGACCCGTCGAGCTTGTGATCGTTAGGTCCTTCAGTGCAGACAGCGACATGGCGTTGCCCTGCGCTTGGATTTCCACTTTCCCCTTCGCGGCGAACAGTTTCATGCCGGCGTTTTGTACAAACAGGCTGAACTTTTCCATGGCACCAACAAGCAGCGACTTGCCCGTGGCAATGTTCGTGTTCTGACCGCTCACGACGTTCACATGCTGACTCGCCGTCGCCTGCAGTGAGTCCTTCGTCGACAGCCCCATGCTGGCCGGGCTTGCTAGCAGCATGACTGGCGTGCCGAAGCCGTTTGCGGTGCCCGTGCCACCGCCCGCGGTGCGTCCGCTTGCCGTGCTGCCAGATCGGCTGTAGCGCGTTGCTTGGGCGAACTTGTCGAGTGATTCCAATCCGTCTTCCAGGCCTTCGGCGTGGTTTGCTGTGCTGGCCTGGGACGCGGTGTCAACAACCTGCTTCGCGCCCGCAAGCTGTTCGAACGCTGCAGTGGTGTCAAGCGGCTGCGAGGCCGAAGTAGGATGGGTGGAAACGAAGAGCCCCTGGCCCGCACGTACGGCACCGTACGCATCAGACTTCAGATCAAAACCGCTGCCCAGAAAAGCGCCTCGCGCGTTGTTGTTTTGCTGGATGAGATAGCCCAGATGCAGATGGCTCTGGTAGCTGCTCGAATAGAGATGCACGCGATTCTGGGCAGTGGAGTCATCCAGGACCAGCTGGTTATATCCGCTCCCACTATATTCTTTCGAGAGAAGCCCGGAGAGCAGGCCATTCGTGTGCCAAGTCGGCTGCGTCGAACCTCCGAACACACGGGAGACAATGACTGGCCGGTCACAGTCCCCCCCGACGAAGTCCACCAATACCTCGTCGCCGGCACGCAGCGGATGAACAGCGCCGCGCTGGCCACCCGCGTCGGCAAACGCCGTGCGGACCCAGCAGGAGGACTGTGCATTGAGATACCACGGAAAGTGAAGTCTGGCGCGGTTCAGGCGATCGGTCTGGACCTCCTCACTGCCATTGGCAACGACTATTGCGTTCATCAGCGCCATTTGCGGCTTGTGGTGCTCCCGAGGCAACCGGAATGGCGTGCTACGGCGTTGAACCTCGACGCGTACTTGGAAAAATCCCTTGCTACCGTCCGAATGGGTAACGGTCGCCCCCGACTCGCTGGGGGCCATCGCCTCCATTTCTTCACGCAGACTATCGTCAAACAACGGATACGCGTTCATGCCTGGCACGTTGTTACGGATGGCCCATTTCACGCCAAGGATCACATACTCGTTCTCCCGCGATGATGGGCTGGCGCTCGCGCCGCTACTGTCGAGAGTGAAGCGATAGCCGGGCATCGCTGATCGAAGGCCGCCGATGGCATCAAAGCGCTGGATCTGCGACTGCCATGCTTCCACACGCGTGCGGGCCTGCCGCTCACCGTCCTTTCGCTCGCCCCAGGTGTACGCGCCCGTGTAGTCGTAGACCTCACCGTCGACGGGCACCGAATCCGGCGCCAAGGTAGCCACTTGCACCCGCTGCTCGACAGTCGGTCGCTTGTAGTCGAACGTAGCGGCTGTCAGCCCCGCGCTGTGCAGTTGCAGCCGCTGACGCCACGACACAAACCCGTGAAAATCCTCATTGCCGCCCGCGCGCCCGAGCTTAACGGTGCTCTCTGAAAGCGCAGGCACATTGAACACATCGTCCATAATCACGAAGGTGTGGGAGCGACCATCATCGGCGAACTCAAAACGACCAAAGACGCCAGCCTCCTCCATGCTCCGGTAGACGAAATTCAGATCGAACTCGCTTTGCATGCGATAGGAGTATGACGGCATGGCCTGGCGCAGTTCAAACCGGAAAGCCTTGCTTCTTGCCTGAGGGTGCTGACCAAAAACGTCCGACAAGATACGTTCGCCGGTGACTTCTTGCCAGTCACGTTGATCACGTCGCAGGCGCAGAAAGTACAGCCACGACGAAAATCGTAGTTGGTAGAAAACGCAAGAACCATCCCCACCAAGTTCAATGAGGTCGTGCACGTAGCCGTGAATCGGCATGTACGAGCCGTCAGCTTGCTGGATCCACAATGCGATTTCGTTGCCGAGAAGGGTGGTTGCATCGATTGGACTTCCGGTGCGCAGGGCAGCCGCTTCGACGACGAATTCGTAGTCTCTCCCGAGCTGGGCTGAACCTTTCACCCAGAGGGGAACCAGCCGGTCCGGTCCGGCGGGAGTATCGAGTTTGATAATGCGTTGGAATTGCGAGTAGCCGCCCTGAAGTAGCTGGCTAAGGGATTGCGACATCGCGTGCTCCGTTCACATTTTATTCTTATACTGCGCGTTCCGCATTCTAGAGAAAACGGGCCCCATGCCGCAACATAATAATAAGACGTCGAGGCGATATGTGGCAACTTGTTGACTTAAACGAATTACCCACCCTGCCTAGAAAAGTGCC
>NZ_LAQU01000104.1 GCF_000970345.1 Robbsia andropogonis
GCTCGTGTTACGTAAGGCATATTCGGCAACAACCCGTAGTTTCCGGGGGAGACGACTAGTACGTGGTTGTTAGCACTCGTCGCTGCACTGGTGGATAATCGCTAAAGACGCGTTGCCCAGTCCGTCCGGAATTCCAGTGTTCTGAGCATGCTGAACGCAGCACAACATGCCACGCCTACGTCGCGGCAGACATCAGGCACTTTTCTATTAGCTCGTGTTTTGGAAGGCTTAGAGACTTCATTAGACACAACCACTCGATAATTAGGCGCCGTCAACGCATACGCAATCAGGAACGGGTCGCGACCCACCTGCTCTACCTCGCTATCGGTGAGATCGGGGGCATATGCGTTCATCACTTTATGCAAGGCTATCGACTGAAACTCTTCCTGCAGAACCAGTTGGTTTTTCACCTTTTCATCTGACACCCATTCGTTGAATAGATCTTTTTTTGCGTTATTACCACCTCGCACCTCTTCGTAAGTTTCGAGCGGCATGGCAACCCGCTTCATCGACGCCATGTGTAATAGCCACTCCCAAAACTCCGGAACCATGTCTAACGGATAGTACAGATTGTGTGCATCGATTAGTACATTGGCATCAAGGAGATACAACCGTTGGGTCGTTGCGGTCATGCACCACCCAACAACGTCGCCACATTCGTCGGTTTCACATCCAAAACCCGTGCGGCTTTAGTAGGCGTGAGAATGCCTTCGGCAACCGTACGCTTAACAAGGTCAATAAGCGCGCCACCCATGCGGTGCCGTTTCACAATATAGTAGCTTGGGCCAGATTCGCCTCTTGGCTGTGAGTCGCGCTCCTGCCGACGAGTTTCGGTGTAGTGGCGATTCAATGCGTGCCACACTGGCTCACTAATACGTTGTTGCTGCAAAAGTCGATAGGCGACAAGCGGCCTACTGACCCTATGCGCTCGGGCGAAGCTGGCAATAGCTCGCTCGCATTCGGAAAAATCATCGATGTCGAATTCGATCGCTCCGATTTCGGTATCGTCCACTAGCACACGACTCGCGACGTCATTGCAAAACTGCTCAATGCGCTTTGCGGGCACACCGCCACTTACCCCCGTCTCGCCCAACCAGATATGCACCAACTCATGCAAAGCGGTGAAAGCCCAAGCGGACTTCGCGTCTTGATCGTTCACTACAATGAAGGGTGCCACCCTGTCGGCGATCGCGAAGCCACGAAACACCTCTGGACTGATAGCAGAATGGTGACTACCGAGCGTGCCAATCAGTAAGAGGAAAATTCCGGTACCCTCGATACGCTCGCGCAGGTATGCGAACGCGTCCTCAATTGTGCGTTGGCGGCGAAAGGCGGCCCGATCAAAGCCGATACCCTCAACCACTTTGGCAACCATGGACGGAAGAGTCTCCCGGATCGTTGCGCTGCCGACGTAGGGGTGAGCGACGGCTTCTTCGGCCTCCTCAAGCGCACTTAGTATCAAACGTTGACGTACATGCACGTCGCGCACCAGCGCGTCGACCGCGCCTTCGTTCTCAGCTCGCCGGGCCACCGGCAAAGTGCGAAAGTCCTCTCCCCGCTCGGCTTTTTGAGGAGGTTCATTCAAGTAGAACACTAGCAAGGGCCTGCGATACAACTTCGTCATTCGGAGAAGTACGGGGCGGGACGGTTCTTTCTCCCCGCTCTCGTATTCTTGCAGAACGGCGTCGCCGCTCTGCCTTGAACCGCCTAGCTTCAGCTGGCGTGCAGCGTCCTCAGCGCTCAGACCCGCTGTTGTGCGTGCCCATACCAGGAGTGAGGGATTTGTTCGTGCCATTGAAAGTACAAAAACGACCACGAGTCACGGATTAATCAAGATATCTCAGTGTACTCCATATTGAGGCTTATAAGTAGAATAGCACTAATGATTACTATTATAATCAGAAGTGGCAGATTTTTAGCCCTTCTCCCCACCTTACCCGCTCGCCTTGCCATAAGCACCGTGTTGACAAGCACTTAGGCGCCGATCCCACGCGGGAATTGGGCAGCACTGTCCGTTAGTTGCATTGCTACCTTTGCATCCCGTCCTGGTCGATCAGCGTGCGCCCAAGCAGCTGCGAGCGCCGGTCTCGGACGATTGTTCGGCCTGAGCGGTCGTTCAGCACTGACTCTGCAAGTGGCTGCAGCGGGCTGGACACCGGACATTGACGAATACAGGCGGAAGACGTCCGCCTGGGTGGCAGACATCGACCCATTTCCGTCCTTGGAAATAAGTCCACTGCAACGGCGTCTCCCAGACTACAGCGGACATTTCGCTGCCATGTTTAAGCCAACCGCCTTAGACAGGTAGTTGCTAGTGCAGTAGCATCGTCACGCGGCAATGCGCAGATGCCAGCAGGTCCCGCGTGTGACGATCTTTCACGAAAGCATCTTCAACACGACCAGAAGCACGGCTATAGCCGCTGCACCGTACTTGAGTTGCGTTCGGGTTTGCGGGCGGCTCCAGTAGGATTCTGCGGCGAAGCTCTTTAGATTATCAACCAGAGGCATGCCGCGCGCTTCTGCTCGGGTTATTGCAGCCTGGCATCCCACGATCGTGGCCTGTGCCCATTCACTAGGCATGGTTGAGTGATGCTTAGACAGCACGTGGAAGTTCTGACGGAAAGCGCGCAGATTCTCATAGACGTACGCGACCTCGCGCGCCAACTCAGCGCCTAGCAAACCGATCTTTGATGCGTTTTGATCGAATAGCGGGCTTGCCGGTATGGGCCATTCAGGCAAATCTAGCTTCTTCCCGTCCGCTAACTTCAACCACATCGACTCAAGGCCATCTACGATCACCTTAACGGGCATACCGTGCGATTCGAGTTCGCCAGCGAGCGCACCTGCGAGCGCTTGAGCATCTCGAAAGCGTTTGTAATCTTCGGCCAAGAAGTTGTTGAAGTACCCGCCAGTCATAACACCGAGCAGACCGATGAGCGCGACATTGAGCTCAGCCATGGTTATCCTTGTTCATATGACCAATGGCTGAGTGTAGTTGGTAAGCGGGGATTTGTGTGGACCGCCCGGTTCAGGCAGTCCATACCGCAGGGCGACGCCTTGGAGCTAGGGCCACGACTAATTGGGGACGCGCGGCGTGTCACTCGATGTAGCCAAGAAACTTCAGGTGCAGCGTCCTTGACTCGTCAGGCCATATCTCGAATCGGGCCGAACGTTTGCATTCAGTCGCGGTCACACGGATTGAAAAGGTTCGACGCGTGTTGTCGTCAAGCCATTGTGAGTTATCAAAGAAACCGCCACCTATCGGCGTGCTGAATCGGAACTTGTCGTGGCTATCCCAATGACCAGC
>NZ_LAQU01000105.1 GCF_000970345.1 Robbsia andropogonis
CGCGGGCCGCCATCATCAGTGGGGTGGTGTCGTTTGGTGAACGCGCATCGACGTTCGCGTGCGCATCCAGCAACATGGTCACGATGGTGTCATCCCCGGTGCTCGCTGCGTAGTGCAGCGGCGTCCAGCCTGGCTTGTCGACTTTCGCGCCCTTCGCGATCAGCATCCGGACGATCGACGCATCCTTGACGATGGCTGCCAGCATCATCGCGTTCTCCCCTGCGCTATCCGTCTTTTCAACATCGGTACGACTATCGGCCAGCAGCGCCTCGGTCACCTTGTCGGATTTCTCCCGCGCGGCCAACACAAGCAGGGGCATACCTTGCGCGTCGGTTGTGTTTGGATTGAAACCGGATTGTAGCGCCCGTTGCACCGCGGATGCATCGTCAAACTTGACCGCCTTGATCACCGCGTCCGGGGAGGCCGCACTGGCCATCTGCGCATTGACGCCGCAGCCCGCCAAGATCGACATCGCCGCCACCCCAGCAACCGCCTGGCGCATTGAACCATACCTTGCCGACCTACCCAACACCGCTGCCCGCATGCGGGACATCATCGTCATCTGAGTCAAATTACCGCTCCATTGAAAATCTGCCGAATCACTCGGCGATATATGCCGCCGCTTCAGGGCGCCGCACTTGCAAACAGGCGGAAAAAATTTGCCGTGGTCGCGGCACCCAGCGCTTCCGGCGTCAGCCCACGCAATGCCGCGACGAAGTGGCCCACGTCGGCGACATAGGATGGTTCGTTTGTCTTGCCGCGATACGGGACCGGCGCCAGGTAGGGCGAATCCGTCTCGATCAACAAGCGATCCTCCGGTACCCGACGCGCAACATCCTGCAACGCGATCGCGTTCTTGAATGTCACGATACCGGATAGCGAAATATAAAAATTCATCTCCAACGCCGCTTGCGCCACCTCCCACGTTTCAGTGAAACAGTGCAGCACGCCCCCAATCTCGTCCGCGCGTTCCTCCCGCATCAGCCGCAACGTATCTTCCGCCGAAGCCCGTGTGTGAACGATCAAGGGCTTGCCCGCGGCACGTGCCGCGCGAATGTGGGTGCGGAAGCGTTGCCGCTGCCACTCCATGTCCGCCACGCTCCGGTTCTCCAGACGGAAATAATCCAACCCCGTCTCGCCGATGGCGATGATCTTCGGATGCGCACTCAAGGCCAGCAGGTGATCCACATCGGGCTCTTCCACGTTTTCGTGGTCGGGATGCACGCCGACCGAAGCGAAAACATTCGCATGCGATACCGCAAGCGCCAGCACCTGGGGAAACGTCTCCAGATCGACACTCACACACAATGCATGCGTGACCGCGCGCAGCCGCATCCGGTCCATCAAGGCCGGCATCTGGGCGGCAAACGTTTCAAAGTTGATATGACAGTGTGAATCGACGAACACGGTGGAATCCTGTTGACTATAGCGTATCACTTGGCGCGGCGTCAGCGCGGCGTCAGCGAAAACACAGCGCGGTAACGAACGAACAGCGATTCGAACACCAATCGCGCGTTCAACGGGTGCTGCTCGGTCATCCGTTCACGCAGCAAGGCCTGCTGGAACTGCATCAGCACCATCGCATCGGCTTGCGTGGCACAACGGCGCAGCGCGGTGGCATGCGCAGGAAAATACCGGACCTGCCCTGTCAACGTCACGCTCGCCAGGTCGTACACCCATCGTTGCAACCAACCGAGCACGACCGGTACGGCCATCTTCTGCACCGCATCGGCACAGGCAAATGCGTCGCAATGCGCGCCGGCGGACCATTGCTGGATCAATCCATCGCGCAATGGCAACAGCGCGGCATGGTGCGGATCGCCAAATAATGCATGGGCCGCGAGTGGCGCCCCACCGGTTTGCGCCAAAGCGTCGCGCGCCGCCATCGGGGACGGCACGCCAGGTTGTGCCGCCAGCCATTCGCTGGCCAAGGCACGGTCGGGCCCGGCCAATGGCCATTGTCGGCAGCGGCTGATGATTGTGGGCAGCAATCGGTCCAGATTGGCACTGACCATCAAGAACATGACGCCGACGGGCGGCTCCTCCAACGTCTTTAACAAGGCGTTGGCCGCGGCGCCGTTCAACGCTTCCGCGGGATACACCAACACCACGCGTCGGCCGCCGCGATGCGCGCCAATCCCACAGAACGTCAACAAGGCCCGGATCTGCTCGATCTTGATTTCCTTGCTGAGCGCCTTGCCTTTCGTATCGCCTTCGCCCACATCGCCGTCGGTCGCCTTCCCTTTAGCCGCTTTCCCCCCTTTTTCGGAAACGTCGCCATCGGTCGACGTGGGTAGCGGTGGCGCCAGATTTTCCGGATAGACCGCATGAAAATCCGGATGGTTCCCTTGCTCGAACCAATGACATGCGGGGCATTGCCCACAAGGCCGGCCACGCATGGCGTCCGGACCGTGCCCTTCCTCACACAATAACGCCTGCGCCAGATGCCGCGCGAACGCTTCCTTGCCGATCCCGGCCTGGCCGTGAATCACCAGCGCGTGCGCAAACCGGCCGTTTGGCTGCAACTGCGCCGTCAACGCATTCCACGATGCCGATTGCCACGGGTACAACATCCTTGCTCTCCTATCGTCCCGCGCGGATCATCGCCGCGCAAGCGACCCGCCGGGCATGCCTTTCATGCGCCCGTCACGCACACACCGCGTACCGGACATCGCGGCGCGTACTCGTCCATGTCACAGGGCGGACACGATGACCTTCAAGTCGCTCTGAATCTCGGCAATGCCTCGGCTCGCATCGATAATGCGAAACCGTTCCGGCGATGACGCGGCGCGGCGGAGATATTCACTACGCGTGCGTTCGAAAAAATTCACTGATTCCCGTTCGAAACGGTCCGCCACGCGCGCGCCATCGCGGCGCGCCTGAGCGGTATCGATCGGCACGTCGAACAACAACGTCACGTCGGGCTGAAAGCCCTCCTGGACCCAGGCTTCGAGTGTTTCCAGTTTCGAGAGCGGCAAGCCGCGACCGCCGCCCTGATAGGCGAACGTCGCGTCGGTGAAGCGGTCACAAAGCACCCAGTCACCACGCTCGAGCGCAGGCCGAATCACGCGAACCAGATGCTCCCGGCGCGCGGCGAACATCAGCAACGCCTCGGTCTCAAGATCCATCGGCTGATGCAACAGCGTTTCGCGCAGCGTT
>NZ_LAQU01000106.1 GCF_000970345.1 Robbsia andropogonis
AGCGGCAACAGTTTGAGCGCCCAGCGATGAACAGTCGAATGGTCCACAGCAATACCACGCTCTGCCATCATCTCTTCGAGGTGTCGTAAGCTCAACGGATACGCAACATACCAACGCACGCATAGCAGCATGACGTCCAGTGGATAGTGGAGCCGTTTAAACACTTTCGCCAGCGCCGTAGTCAGGTTTTGCTTCATGGATCAGATCGTTCGCTCGGGGTCTTTAGAATACCAGTCTCTCTTATTGCGACAGAACCGGAATTTTTGGCGTTTCCCGTGCGGAACCGCTATATTCTTTTGCGATCGTTTCCTTCAGGGCTTCCATGTCTTCACACGAGTTATCGGTTCGATCGGCAATAAATTTTTCGTAAAGTTTATTGATCTCTTCCTGATCTAGCATGATATCCAGCTCTCTCAGCAGATGTCGAATCACTGCACGTCCAGAATGACGGGCAACCAGCAGCTTGCGTTCGCGGCCAACCGTCTCAGGTTTAACGTATTCGTATGTATCAGGGTCGTTGAGAATGCCCTGTTGATGAATCCCAGCCGCGGTACTGAATGCATATTTTCCAAATAGCGGCTGGGTGCGTGGCTCTTCAAGCCCGATGAACTGTCTTAGCCTTGCAAAGGCGGCATAGAGCATGTCGAGTCGGATATTGCTATGAACGTCGTACTCAGCCTGCTTGTAATGCAAGAATGCGGCGATTTGTTCCAAAGCCGTATTACCGGCGCGTTCGCCAATTCCTCCCAGCGTTGCCTGCACCTCATTGGCGCCGGCTTCAATGCCCGCCAACGCATTGGCTACGCCTAATCCGAGGTCGTTGTGGCAGTGCGTCGAAATCTTAATGTCTGGACCAACCCATCCCCGTACACAGCGAACCAAGTCGTAGAACGAGCGCGGAGTGGCATATCCGGTTGTATCGGCCAAGATAATCTGATTGGCGCCAGCGTTCACGGAAGAAACTGCGAGCGCTTCCATATAGTCACTTTCGCCCCGGCTCGCATCTTCTATGCCCACTGCGACATTCTTAAGTCCCCTGCCCTTCGCATATTTCACCGCCTCGACGACTTCAAGCAAACCTTGCTCTCTCGTAATGTTGCGCTTGTGTTTCAGGTGCAAATCGCTACCCGTTGCAACGAGCATGATGACGTGTCGGTCGCTCACTCCACCGGCTTCAATGGCAATCCGGACATCTTCGCGTAACGCCCGGGAGAATGTGGCGAACGACGCGGTGCGGAGTTTAGAGCTTATCAACTGCGTCGCACGAAAATCGGCCGACGATGACGCCGGAAATCCGGTTTCGATCGTTTCTACCCCAGCATACTCCAGCATCCCCGCGAGATCGAGCTTTTGCTCCGGCGTCATTGCGTTACCCGGCGCCTGCTCACCGTCTCGCAACGTAGTGTCAAGAAAGGTGATAAGACGCGAGTTCAAATTCTGCATGGTTTAGTCTCTTCATGGTATGGGCCATTCTTAAAGGCAAGTGCAAAAAGATCTCGAAAGAGCTGGTTACTTTCTCGTGAAGCGCTTAACCCTGGATGCCTAAACAATGGATTAAGGAATACCGAAATCTATCATCGATGGCGAACTTTGAGCACCGATCGAACCGCTACTTCCACTGCTCAAACCGCGACACAAGCTATACTCTGGAAGCCTGCCGATTTGGAGCAGTGCGGCACTCAATTGCATCCTAATCGCGCTCAATACAGGGATGCGATGGAATCATGTACCGACCCGGTTGGTTTTCGACCCGCGGGCGACTTGCTGGAGTCAGTTGCACCACTGGCAGCAGGCCTTGGTGCGGGAAAAGTTGCACGCACTACTGCTCGACAAGCTGCGATAACCATGCAAGCTAGATTTCTGATATGCGGCTGTCGATTCATTTTCCGTTCGAGCCTCAGGAGAAGACCAAAACCTGTGCAAAACGTCAGCGATCGCACACACCAACGATGTCACGCTGCTCAACGCTATCTCACCGATTCAAAGCACTCGCGGCCAACCGCTTCCCAAGCCCAAAATTCTCTACCCCAACCGTGGCTACGATGTCGACCCGCATCGCCGCCGACTTCGCGAACCCGCCATCAGAGGCGTCATCACTAGGCGCGGTGCCGAACACGTAGCGGCCTGGGCAAAATTCCCGTTGCGTCGTCAAACGCACTCATTCGTGGCTTCGTAGATTACGTCATCTTCGCATTCGCTTCGAACGCCGATCGAGCATTCACGAAGCGCTCCTCAAACTAGCCCACTCACTTCTCCACTGAAACATCATCAGTAAAGCTGAACGTCTTCTTTAACTGGCCTTTTAGCCCAGACAATTCGTAATAGTTTGTTTTTTCTCCAGGTCAAATTTACGAAGTTTCTGCCAACGCGTCAAGGACGTGCTCTATCGATTATCGATAAAAACACGTTTTTCTGCTTTTTTGATGGTACATTCCGGAACCGATATCTATTTTTTAGCCAAAACGTCGGGCAAAACTGGGCTTTCAGTCACAGTGCTGAATCTCGTCAAATCGTGCTTCAAAGATACGTTTAATTATCTAACGATCAGTATCTATTGATTAGTCGACCCTGAACAATGCGTAGAGCCTTATGGCATAAGGCTTTGAATCTGTATCAGGGTTGAGGCATTTGCAAGGAACAGGCATATTACGTGTTGAATCCTGCAAATTCTGACGAGGTTTGAATGGGTCCGAAGAATGTTGTGCCCGAGGAAGATTTCTTTCGACAGCCGCTGCGCGAGCAGATCAACCTGAAGCATCCCTTGGTCAAGTTGAGCGACTTGATCGATTGGGAGCGGCTGAGCTGCGCGATGCGTACGAGCTTAGTCTCGTCGCGTGGCCGACCGGCAAGTTCGCCGCGCTTGGTCGCTAGTCTACTGCATTTGCAGCATGCCTTCGACTTGTCCGATGAGGACGTGGTATGGCAATCGATCTAGGGAAGGTCTGCACAAAGCACTTTCGAGCATGCACATGAAAGTCAGAGGCGATGCGCGGCGCTGATTTGTCGAACAAGCCTCGAACGACGCACGTTGATCGCTCCTCGCGTGCGCCCCACATCGCAACACCGCTCGTGCACATCTCGATTCAACACACTTTGCTCAAGCCATCTGTAATTTGCG
>NZ_LAQU01000107.1 GCF_000970345.1 Robbsia andropogonis
TCCAGCCGCTTACTCCAATACCCCAGATGCACTCATAACACCGCACCACGGCGAACCACCCGTGCGCATGGGTGAGCGCGGCCGCGCACGCGCGCCACTACCATGCCATGCTTCAACAGCGCACCGCGACCCACGCACGCGATACCACCCCACCTGATCCACCCCCACCCTAGTAACCCCCTCGACCCAGAAATTGGCGACCAATCGCGCACTTGCCGCATTGCCGGCAAGCGTCGCTCGCGACGATAAATGCGTTCCGATCCTGTTCGGACAGCGCGGCGAAGGCTGTGGGATCTATGCCGTTTGCGGTGAGGACATGCGATGTGGCGTTCGCCGCTGTCATCGCTTTTTCGTACAGACCTCGGCAAGCGCTATCGACATAACAGAAACCGTCGTGTACCGCAACCTACTTGCTATCATCTCCCATGTCTTTCATTGCTTGTTTACAGCCGACCGTGGCGGGTGACAGAAAGCTGTTCATCTGACATGTCCCATTTTTGCAACTGAGCCCGGATGCGCAACCGGCGATGATATTGCTATCTTCACCGCAGGCACCGCCCAATTGTCGGGTAACTTCGTTCTTCGCGTAGGTGTTGCCGACGCAAAAGGCCATCGCCCACAAAAGAATGAATACAAACCATTTGTTCATATCGTTTTCCTAAGTAAAAGATAGAGTCCCTTTGCTTGAGAAGTCGGATGCTCGCTCCTAACCAGCGATCGTCTGCTCAGCGAGATCCATCTGAGCATGGTTCGCTTGATTAATGCACTTAAGGCAATCGTGGACCGGAACGATGCCAACTAGCCGCCGGTAGGCTGATGCCTGCTCGGCACAGTCGTGTGCCCTATCGACCCAGGCAGCGCGCCCGTACGCGCCGTGGAAAGGCCCGCTAGAGGGGTGTTTGACGACGGTCGCCGGGCGCTTGTCGACAATCGTCCCGCTGCGATCAAATCAAGCATTTGCAGCGCTACTTCACCTAAATCCATGAGGAGCGGTCAGGATTGATAGAATGATCAATCTCGCGAGCGATGAGGGGGAGTGCCGTGTCCGGTTTCTTCAATGACAGCGTTTTGGATGGTTTCAGCGGCGACGCATTCGGGCGACGTGAACCGTTCCCCTGGCAAGCCTTCGAGACGTTGCTGCTGCCCGAGAAATTCACGGCTTTGCTGGAAAGCTTTCCCTCTGTGGCGCTTTTCGACACGCATCGCGGCATAGCGCGCGCTGATCAGCAACGTTCGCACGACCGGTATTATCTGGCGTTTGAGCGCAATATCTATCGCGGCGAGAATGCCGCGCCGGGTGTCTACTGCCGTGATGGGGGCGACAATGAAATGGTCGGCCCCTTGTCAATCGCACGCACGGAAGATCTGGCGTCGTCGGGTAAGGCCATTGCCCCGACAACGTCCGCGCCGCTGTCAAAATCGGGCGTGGTGGACCTTCCGGACCTACCTGCGCCATGGCAGGCCTTCATGGAAGAGATCCGTAGCAGTCGACGATATCAGGCGTTTGCCGAGCGCGCCTTCGGTGTTCAGCCAATGACCGTTCGATTTGCCTGGCATCTCGGATTCCAGGGGGCGGAAGTGTCGCCGCACCGTGACACCGATAAAAAACTCGGTACGCACATCTTTTATTTCAACACGGCGGCGGATTGGTCCGAGGAGTGGGGCGGCAGTATCCTCGTACTAGGTGATAAAAAGGTCCGACGAAAGAATCCTGATATCACCGACTTCGGGTCGGTGAGGGCTGTCGACATCCGCGATAATCGCAGTTTTCTATTTAAAAATACGGTCACCGCCTGGCACGGCGTTGATGCACTGCGCTGCCCACCGCAACGCTATCGCCGACTGTTCAACGTTATTTTCGAGCGTGTAGAACCACGGCCGCGAAAGACGTTATTTCAGAGACTGACGGGCATGCGCTGAGACGGCACACGCGCGGTGCCGAGCGCACCGCCTTGGACCGTCTTTACAGCGGTTCTCTGTATGGCACCTTCATCGCTGATGGTGGAGGCCTATAACGGCCGCGGATGCTTGAACGTCGATACTGCGCAAGCTGGCCGTCCGCCACGCATTTCTCCTCGCGTTGATAACGCTAATAGTTTGTGGTGTCGCGCTACGACGAAGACAGCATAGACCGACGCCGACGGCAACGCCGTGACAGGTTTCGTCTATATCCGAAGGAGACCGCTGAAATCGTCGCAAAAAACGAGCGTATGGTGGCTCGCTGATGACGTACAAGGCGGTGTATGCGTGGCTTATTTAGTCAATCGGCGTCTGATGAGACGCACCGTACATTCCGATGATCACGGGATCGGCACCGATCCCGTTCGAAAGCGCATGGAGGGTCGACGGGTATGCGCGAAACATAACCCCTTTGAGATCCCGCATGCGTTGACAGCGTCTGACGATGCAGGCTAAGCGGAGTAACGGCTTACCGTGTTGGCGCAGAAAATGGTTGACAGTCCTCGGGAGTATCTCCATAATCTCGAATTCTCTGCGGAGGGGTGCCCGAGTGGCTAAAGGGGGCAGACTGTAAATCTGTTGGCTTACGCCTACGTTGGTTCGAATCCAACCTCCTCCACCAGAATTCAAGTCAAGTTACCTGAAGGCTCGACGGTGTGGCGCAAAAAGCGGTAGTTGCGGTGCGTCGTGATCAGGCTTTCAGGTGGTTTGCAGCGCAGCAATAAGGCAGGCGAAGGAATTCGAGCGGTACTGAATCCGCGGGTGTAGCTCAATGGTAGAGCAGAAGCCTTCCAAGCTTACGACGAGGGTTCGATTCCCTTCACCCGCTCCAGGTGTTGTGCAGTTTGTTTTTGTAGCGCCGGTTTCGCCCATGTGGCTCAGTGGCAGAGCACTCCCTTGGTAAGGGAGAGGTCGGCAGTTCGATCCTGCCCATGGGCACCAGTAAGCTGATCAGTGTGTTTGCGCGCGGCGCAACGGATGAATAGTCCTGTTTAGGAGTCGACAA
>NZ_LAQU01000108.1 GCF_000970345.1 Robbsia andropogonis
TGGCTGCAAGACGACGCTTCCGGATGTCGACGGCAAGCCAGGCGCGCGGGCATCTGCCTCTACAGACAGCCGACCGACGACGGCGGTGGCGCCAAGCGCAGTGGCACATCCCTGCCCCGCGTGCGGCGCGCCATTACGCCGCCGCGAATCGCAAAGAGGTGCGTTTTGGGGATGCTCGACGTTTCCGAGCTGCCGGCACACGTCACCCGATGTCGAAGGCCAACCAGATGCACACAAGGAGCAAGCGAGGCGGGTTACAGCAGCGCCTGCGGCGGCGCCACCAGCGAAGAGCGCTGAGGCTGCCGCCCTGAACGTCGGATCTTCGTGCCCTCAATGCGGCAAGGGGCAGCTCGTTCTGCGCTCGCAGAAAGACACGGCGCGCACCTTTCTGGGTTGCACCCACTTCCCGGCTTGCCGCTTCTTCAAATGGAGGAATCAGACCTCTCCGTGAATCAAACAAGGTCCGAAATTGGGCACCCAGCCGGATCATTGCACATCAAAAAAGTATCGAATCGAAAGCAACTATCCCACTCAATGATAGGGGCTGGCAAAGCTATGCCAACATATATGCAAAGAAAAACATAGAATCCTATGAAAATCCTTGCAAACTGGCTTTTTCTTGTGGAAAATGCCAGAAACTGCAATCCTGGGGACTAGGGTGATAACGAAGCCGTTCAAAGTTCAAGCTGTCGCGCAACTTCTTGCTACGACCAACGACACCGTTCGTCGGATGGTCGACGACTCCGGAATTATCGTCGCTCGGCAAGAATCGGGGCCTAAGACTCGGCTGTTCTCAGTAGAGAACATTTTTGAGTTGGCTCGTTATCGCGCCGCGAAGCGCTCTAAGAACCCCAAAAAGCGGCAAGTCGTGGCCACTGTCTACGCTCCGAAAGGCGGCGTTGGTAAGACGACTTTGGCCAGCAATCTCGGCACCCTGTTTGCGTTGAAAGGCCTGCGAACGCTGATCATAGACTTGGATTTTCAAGCGAATCTTACGTTGAGCCTTGGATACGATTCTGAGCTCACCCGGGAAGAAGCGTCCGAAACTGGTGTCAGTCTGTCGAAGATAGTCGAATATCATTTCGGCAATTTGCTGCCGAGTTACCCCTCACCAAACGGTAGGGCAACTCTTCAAGACGCCATCAAAAAGCCCTTTGGGGATTGTGGCCCTCACCTGGTTCCTGCGGACCTGACGCTTGATCGCCTCGATACCATGCTGACCTATGAAGCGCTGGAAGGCCGTGGCCCCGACCTCATGATTCCAAAGCTGATACGCGATGGATCGGCTCAGAAGGACGCGGCGTTCGATACCTCGGGCTATGACGTTATCTTGTTCGATGCTGCCCCGGCGAAGAACCGTATTACGCGGGGAGCCCTATTGGCCTCCGACTTCGTCATATCTCCGGTTTCGATGGAGAAGTTTTCGACAAAAGCGCTTTCCTATCTTTCGAGTGTCTTAACCGAAATGCAGGAGCAGTTTGATAGAAGCCCTGAATTGCTGATCGTCGGAAACTTCTTTGATCCGCATCGGATTCGCGTGATGGGTCAGCTCATGACTATCACGCAAAAATATGCCGACTCGTGGCTAGAACAGTCAATTCGGCGAAGTGAGGATTTCCCGAAAGCCCTAAATGGCGAGACGGACCTTCCACTTGTTCTGCAAAACCAAGCAGCCAAGCGGCGGCTGAGCTACAAGCATGCGCAGACGCATTGCTCAAGAGAATGGGTATGATCGATGGCTAAACATTCTAGCGATGACGATTTTGTTAAAGCGCTTAGGTCGCGTGACGCGACGGTGCCTCGATCGTCGATGGTTTTGAACACCCCACCGGTCGGCCCAAAAAAGTCACTGGATGATGTCCTTGCGCACTCGGCCCAGCAGGCCGAATCGGCATCGACCGAGCCACGGATCGATGCCGTGGCTGCGCAAGCGCGAGAAGCCCGCGACCTCGCGACCCCAGATGATACTGGTCGATTTGTAGCCTTGGATTTATTGGAGCCGCACGAATGGAACGCTCGGGTCCATCGACCCACGTCGCGCATCAATGAGATAGCCGCGAGCATCGCGTCTGATCGGCAGCACATGCCGTTGGCGATTGTTCCTAACCCTAGTGTCCCAGGCCGCTACTACATACTCGACGGCGAAACTCGGTACTGGGCGTTAAAAGCATTAAAGAGGAAGGAAGCTTGGGTCATTGACGCGGACGCAGATGCCGCTGACCCAGCCGCCTTCTACTTTGAATCGTTCAAGCGGACTGACGAAACAGTCAAGATCTCTGCTATCGACCAAGGCATTAAGTGGGCCAAGCTAATCGAGGGCAATTTCGCGACACCAGGACGTGTCGCGGCAGAGTTGAGCGTTTCCCCGGCTACCGTCTCACGCATGATTGCATACGCAAAGTTCAGCGAGCCAGTGCTTGATTTCATGCATGCTCATGCAGATCGGTTCCCCTACTCCGTGGCTGCGGTGCTTGCGCCACTTGCCGAAAACGGGGAATCAGACGAAGACATTCTCAATATCTGCCAAAAAGTGGTAGATGAGCAATTCAGCCGCCGCTTGCTTGAGAGTTTCATGAAGGAGCGCTCTAAGGCGGATAACAAACGCCCTAGGAAATCGGCTCTCTTCGCCATTCCGATCAAAGCCGGCAAGGCTCAGGTTGGGTCATTCCGAACGTATGAGAACGGTGCTTTGGAATTCAAAGTCACTGACACAAACGCTTTTTCTGATGACAAAGGTCGGGTGCTTCCTACCGTATTTGAAGCAGTATCGGAGGCCATTGCGAGCGACAGCGCTGACTTCCTTGAAGACATTATGGAACGGCTGAGAAAGCTGAAGGCGGAGGGCTCACGTGCTTAATCAGTGTGGGCGGTATTTGCCAGCATTCGCGTCGGCACTCCCAGCTAAAGAAGCCATGGCAATCAATATGAATGCCATGGCAAACACATTTCC
>NZ_LAQU01000109.1 GCF_000970345.1 Robbsia andropogonis
TACCCTTAGCGAGCGCACTAAAGGCGGTGGCGGACTCGGAACCGACTTTGATTGCGATGGTGGATTGATTCCACTTGTAGGGAAGTCACTCACCACGAAGAACACCCGCATTGATGCAGAGACGGAAACGCTACTCGTCGCCGGAACGCTGACTTCAAACGGAAAAGCCGCAGGAAGCGCGACACAGCAGGATGCAGAGAATGGATTGCTGGTCGCTCACGCATTGCGTGGCGAAGGATTTGATGCCAGCGAGGACGGTACGGGGCGCGGCACGCCGATAGTTCCCTGCCAGCCATACACGCTTGCCATTCGAGGCCGCAACGGCGAGCACGCAGTGGAATATCGTCAAGACGGAGTGGCGAATGCGATTTTGACACCCAGCGGCGGGCGCGCGGGCATCGGAGTCGGGGCGATCGCGTTCGATTGCAAGGCTTCTGGGCAAAACGGGTTCGGTGTTGGCGAAATTGCATCAACGCTGCGGAGCATGAGCCACGCTAATTCGAGCGACAACGCCGGCGGACATCAGGCGGCAATGATCGGAACAGCTGTACGCAGACTCACGCCGACCGAGTGCGAGCGCCTGCAGGGTGTGCCAGACGGATACACCAACGTTCCGGGCGCCGCGGATGGCCCACGCTATAAGGCCCTCGGTAACAGCATGGCAATCCCGCCCATGCGATGGATCGGCGAACGCATCGCGGCAGTCGATGCGATTGCAATCGTCTATCAATACGCCACGCCCAGCGATGTTGCTGGTGATGTCGGTGTTGCTGTGGAGGCGCAATGAGCTTGGAGAATGTCAAAAGCCTTGTGAGTGCGATAGCCGGGTCTGTCACGCTGCGCTGGCGTTTCCATAGGGTGCAGCTTGGTAAAACCGCCCAGGTCGCGACCGCGCCTAAAAAACGCAGGGTTGGCACGCCCCTATCCGATGCCATCTATCAAGTCGCGCACGAATGGGCGTATAGCCGCTTTATCACGAAGATGGCGGTTATAGAACGTGATGCCGACCACGTCACGCTTGAGCTCTGCCATACATGGCGCATCACGCGCACCCAGCCCGTTGCCGAGCCTGACTCGGCTCAGACGCCCGTGTGGACTTTTACGCGTTGGAATCCCCTTGAAGGATCGTGGGAAGACGTCGAGGCATCGCACATACCCGCACTGCCTTTGTTTCAACGCGGACGTAGCGGGCTTGCGAAAAATTTGATTGGCCAGGCGTGCGCCCATTACACGGCATGTGCTGTCACGTCGCTTCGCGCCGAGTTCGTACGTCTTGGTTACTCCGATGAAAACATCAACGATGGCAGTTGCCTGGCTCGGGACATCTTATGCGAGGATCGCGTGCGCCACAAAGAGCGATATGAGCCGCTTGCCGTCGCCGGCGGTATCGTCGGTGCCGCGATATGGCAGTTGCTCGATCGGCCGAGCGTCTCGCACGCGTTTCGGATTCATCCGATGGGAGAGTTGAGAGTCCAGGAATACTTGGTGGTCGAGCGCCACCGAGCGGCGATCGACAAAATCCACCGCGAGCATCCCAATGCCATGCCGATCCTGCGCGGCATCGATGCACGGCATTGGGGGGATGCCAATCTGTTTGCCTATTATCGCTGGGCCGATATTCGCGCGACACCCCTGATAGGCCACCGGCAGATCACCTCGAAGCTCGCGTGGAAAGCGTTCATCGCGGCACCTGCGACGGCGCATTCAGCTTGGATGCGGGCGACGTTGCAGGAGCACTTCGGTTTGCCTTTTGATTTGCTCTATGAAGTGCTTGGCCGGTGCCGTCGGCCGGCCAAGGCCACCTGGATCTGCAAGGTTATTTTGGCGTGGCGCACGCGCACGGAATGGCTTTACACAACGACCAGCCAAACCGATTACACCTCGCTCGCGCATCTATGCGACGCCTTCTTCGCGCATGCGGCCACGCTCTCGCGCAAACCCGACGCTACCGTGGCAAGTCAACTGGATCCGAGCGAGATGGCAAACATCTTGGATTGGTGGGCGAATGACGGGCGTGAGCGCGCGCTGCCCGATGCGCAATCGACCTGGGCGTCGATCGCCCGACAAGTAATGCGCTGGGAGCGTGCAAAGCGCGAAGGCGACCCGAACAAGCGCTGGCAGAGCGCCCTTGGGCAAACCACGATCGATGACGTGCTCGTGGTTCCGCTCATAAGCGAGCAGGAGCTCGTCAAGGAAGGTAACGAGATGCATCACTGTGTCGGTACCTATGCTCGTGTGTGCATGACCCATGGTCATCGCATATTTTCCTTACGCGCGGGCGCGGAGCAATCGACCTTGCGAATCATGCCCCATGGCGACGAATGGCGTGTTGGTGAAAACCTTGCGCAGTGCAACGAGCCCCCGGCGCCTGAACTCCTAGCGGTCGGCAGAAAGGTCGCCGCGGCCTATGCGCTCGCAAGTGCGCCCGCCTTGGCGGCTGCCGAGCCGACACGATCGGAGTTATGCGATGCGTAAGCGCTTTGCCTGCGGCCACCGAGGGCTCGGTTGCTATTGTCACCGATGCCAAGCGACGACGAGTGCGGCTCGCAACACGAAGGACGGTACCGTCGCCTCGCGCTTGGCGCTGCTGCGCGAACGTGAGCGCCATGCCCCGATCGGGCTTGAGGCGGCCGCGCACTTGCCGGCGGTGCTTGAGCGCGCCCTCGATGTGTTGGCCTGCCTTGATCAGGGCACCCACCCGCTCGCGCTTGGGGCACGGCGTCTGACATCGCGCCACGGGGATTTTTCCATTGCCATCGGCCATCGATATCGGCTGCTCATCGATGCGACGACATTAAAACCGCTGCGCTTCATGAGTCACGAAACTTACAACGGTTTGGTGTGATATGAGACTGTTTCTCTGCGAAAAGCCTTCCCAGGCAAAAGACCTTGCCCAATTCGTCGGTGCCCGCGAGCGCGGTGCCGGCGCTTTTACGGGTCCCGAC
>NZ_LAQU01000110.1 GCF_000970345.1 Robbsia andropogonis
AGGCGTGTAAGCTCGAACCGCCGAAATTCCCGCAGTACTGGGTGGGTGGGCCTCATCCGAAGGGGGCTGGCACGTCGCAGCGGCTCGGCAACGGCAGCGCTGCCATCGCCGATCACCTCAGCGGCCGTGGAAAAGAAACACTTCATCACGGACCCACAGGCGTGCCCGGTTGTCACTACACCTTCCTCTGTGGCGCGCACCCAAGCCATAAGTTGTTGATTTGCGCTTAAACCTGACCCATTGGGGACGCAAATTATCAGAACCATCAAATCTTTTTTCCTGCTGCCGATCCAAATTGGCTGTTTCTCTTTGTCTGTTCAGCGTACATCCGTCCGGCTTCACACCTCATTCATGGCGACTTTACTTGACAGGCGACTTTAACCCGCCACAGTTTTTCAAAGTTAACTTGCGTTTACTGTCACCCATCGCTATTGTGTTTCGAAATTCGACCGAATCAGTCTATACATACGATTTCGGTCCAATCTTAGGGACTGGTGATAACACATATGAACGCGAAAGTCAGGGCACCTGGGAAAACGACTGCTGAAGACTTGATGGCGCTAGCCAATTTATCCGATGTGATGCTGCAACGCATCAGAAACGATATGCTTGAGCCACACCCTAGAAAGCTCGCTCCGACGCTGAACTCTGCTCGCGTTCAAGAAATGTGCGGCATTGACAAGCAGCGGATGGCATATGAGGCCAAAAAGGGTGTACTGCCTCTAGGCACGCAGACCCGACCTGGCGCACCGCGAACATTTTCAGTTGCTGAAGCAATCGAATGGGTGAAGGCTGAATTAAAGCCTACTCCTCGTCGCGGCCTAGGCAAGGTTCTGTCAGTGGCCAACTTTAAAGGCGGAGTGACCAAGACAACAACGTCTACCCTACTGGCGCAAGGACTAAGTATGCGACGTGGTCGTCGTGTTCTGCATATTGACTTAGATCCGCAAGGCAGCGCCTCGACATTGTACGGCATCAATCCGCACGCAGAAGTCGATTCCTCGCAAACCATCATGCCATTGATCGAGGCGTTTGCTGAGGGACGCTCATTCGATATGTCGTCGCTCCCGGCGCAGACTTACTGGCCGAATTTAGATCTTATCCCGTCGTCGACGGAACTTTTTAATGCCGAGTTCATGCTGCCAGCTCGCGCATCCAGTACGGACCCAGGAGCGCGCTTCGAGCAAGTGCTACATGAAGGTCTTGCGCCTCTTAAAGAGGTCTACGACTACATCATCATCGATACCGCTCCGACGTTGAGTTATTTGACGATCAACGCGGTGTTCGCTGCGGATGGCGTCATCGTACCCGTTGTACCCGACATGCTGTCATTTGCCTCGATGGTTCAGTTTTGGCACTTGTTTGCCGACTTGATTAATGGAATGAAGGCATTCGGCGATAACCGGTCGAAAGAGTTCGATTTCGTTGATGTGCTCGTGACTCGGTCCACGCCCAAACCTGCGGCGCAAGCGCTTCTGGCATGGATAACTCAGATCTATGGGTCGCGAGTAATTCCGGTTGAAATTCCGGAGACTGATCTGGCGAAGAATACGAACATGCGATTCTCGACTATATATGACATGTCGAATTCGGATGGTGGCGGAGAAACCTTGCGTCGGATCCGTATGCCTGTTGACAACCTTGTCGATCGAGTTGACGACAAAATTAGCGCGCTCTGGGCAGCGGGAGACTAACGATGTCGTGGATTAAAGATCAAGCAGCGAAGGCTAAGAATATCCAGTTGACACAAGCCGATATAGACGCGGCAAAAACTACGCCTGCGAGCGCCCCTAAGACGGCGCCAGGCCAGATGATGCATCTGCAAGCGACTGTCATAAGCCAGAAGCAGGAGATCGAGCAACTAAGGTCGGCACTTAAAAATGGACACTCTTCAAAGTTGCCTGTCGCTCGATTGCATGAAGTCCCGGGACGGCGAAGGAAGCTCTCTGACGAAGAGTTTTCCGAATTGGAAGCAAACTTGCTGGCGTATCCGTTGGCAAATCCTGTCACTGTCGAAGCACGACCTGATGGTGACTGGGACATCGTCACGGGAAACAATCGTGTAGACATTTACCGTCGCAATGGTCGGGAGGAAATTGACGCTCTTATTGTTCAGCTCGACCCAGCGTTGGTCGAGCGTGTAGCTTTCTTTGCAAACTTGCTCTCGCCATCCCTGTCGGATTTCGAAAAGTATTGGAACTTCAAGAAGCTTCAAGAGGGGACCGAATTAACTCGACAAGATATTGCCGAAACGGCAGGACTATCCAAGTCGCATATCAGCCGGATTTTCGCGTTCGATGGTCTACCAGAAGCCGCAAAAGCGTTACTTGCTGAGCGCCCTGAGCGGTTAGGTAGTCATGCAGCATCGAAGCTCGCAATAGCTACAAGCGAAGGCAAAGCGGATGAAGTTACGGCGGCTATAGCTAGGTTGATTTCGGATTCGACATTCACCCAGGATAGCGCGGTCAAAGCCGTAACGTCGAAACCGAAGACGCAGACCAGCGTGTTAGCCCCGTTAGTTGTTCGTGTCGGGAAGAAGAAGTTTTGTGAGATTAGCGCGCGCAACGGAAACATTGGCGTTCGAATTAGTGACGCGACAGAAGATGCGGAAGGTTGGGCTAAGGAGATTCAGTCGTTCATTGAAGCGAAGCTTAACGAACGCCGACAGTGAGATTGGCTGATAGTTTTCGCAACGGCAACGACGCGAAGAGACGACGTTCCCAATGGGAACCTCAGGAAATACAGTGACTTACTAAGATGAAAAGGAAAGTCTGATGTGTTGACTAAACTTTAAAGACGAAAGCCCCCGGACTGGAATCCGGGGGCTTTCTGGTAAATCCGGGCTTGCTGTCGCTTGCCCTGCACTTCACCGACGCCAATCGGCAAAGAGACCTTCAACATCTCGAAGTGTAGCGC
>NZ_LAQU01000111.1 GCF_000970345.1 Robbsia andropogonis
GAGCGGCATTGAGCAGGCAGCAGGTCTTGATCTCAGAGAAGGTCGTGCGATGTTTGATGCGACAAGAGGGACTCTGCGCCACCACAACCAAACGACGTCGCTACCGCTCCTATCGTGGTGAAATCAGCCCGGCGCCGGCGAATCTCATCAATCGCGATTTCCGTGCAGAGAGCCCGAATCAAAAATGGCTCACCGACATTAGCGAATTCCAGATCCCTGCCGGCAAAGTGTACCTGTCGCCCGTGATAGATTGCTTCGACGGCCTGGTTGTAAGCTGGTCAATCGGTACACGACCAGACGCTGAGCTCGTCAATGCCATGCTGGATGGTGCCATAGAGACAGTGGCCGAAAGTGCTGGTCGGCCCGTGGTCCACTCCGATCGTGGTGCGCACTATCGTTGGCCGGGATTGCTATCTAGGATGCGCGATGCGAGGCTCATTCGCTCGATGTCACGCAAGGGATACTCGCCCGATAACGCAGCCTGTGAAGGTTTCTTCGGCCGACTCAAGACAGAAATGTTTTATTCTCGAGATTGGCGGGGTGCGACCGTTGATCAGTTCATCGAGACCCTCGACGCCTACATCCGGTGGTACAACGCGAAACGGATCAAGGTATCGCTTGGCTCTCTCAGCCCACTTGAATACCGCGGCAAGTCTCGGAATCGCCGTATAAACCAGTCCAAGATAAACGCCGAACCCACATTCCGTGCAAATCAATACCCTGCCGGTTTCTACTCAAAACCAGCTTCAGAATGAATGCGACCAGCAGCCGGGTATCGATCACGCGCTTACGTTTTCGCCAGACTGGATCCATGGCTTGACATGGTTTGCTCAAACAGTTCGCCGGCTTTTGTCCAAAACACTGATATTCCTTCATGAGGCATCGGGAAGAGGAACCTTGCTCGATTTTTTGAGAAAACTAGCATAGCGCTTAACCGAATGCCATTGCCCGGCTTGGAACCCGATATCAGGAAAATTCGTTTCGCTGCAAAATCTTTCGTTTTCCAAGCCGGGAGAATCATATAAGAGATAACAATTATCCCAAATTAATTGCCACCCAAGAGTTGTCGAAATGCGAAGAATCAACGATGCTTTCACGGTGCCAACGGGCGACCACCCTGGCGAAAGCAACCCGGGACCGAGTGCGGGACGTGAAGCTGGAGTGGGAGCCCCTTCCCGCTCTCTTGTTCGGACTGGCATATTCGCTCCACTGCGCAGGCTCGTCGACTGTAAGGCGACGCAAGATCATCTGCCAGCGCCGCAGATGATTAATAGCGCGCGCCGGGTGATGGGACCTAGCCTCAAACGACAAACTGCCATGAATAACGCGAGAGCGATGGCGGAACTCGGTCCTGTGCTGGCCGGAATCGACACAGGGGAATCGTCGAGTGCAACGAGCGCGACTCGTTCGTCAAACGCAGCGGACGCTGCATTGCCAGACCGTCTCGAGCAAAAGATAGCGCGTGTCGAGGCCATCATGCAAAACGTGCGTGGCCCGCTAAGAAAATATGCCAAGGCAGCCGTCGAGCGGGTCCGTCATCGTATGGCGGATGCGCCATCTTTCGCAAACGTGGACGCGGCGCATCTGGATGCGCTCGTGGCGACCGAAAAGCAGCGCAATCCCGGACTGAATCTTGAACACTTTTCCCATCAAGACGATTTCGTTGAGGCAATCCGGCGCGGAACCAGGCAGTCTTTTCAGGCCATCTTTCCTTACCCCGACCCGGCGACGCATCAGTCGGAAAGCCACCATGTGATGGCCGATGTCCGGCACCATGCGGATGGGACGACAACCGTAGTTGTGGTCGAATCGGCAGAGATTTTCGCAGGGCGAGGCACTCGGCTGGGAAAACACAATCAAATCGTGCTCGCACTCAACGAGGTCGGCGTCGATTCGAACAATATCGCCGTGATTGAAACTCAGGCGCAAAAGTCGACCGACGATTGCGTCATGTACTCGCTCAATTACGCATTGAAGGCACACAAGAATCAGCGCGTGTTCGATAAATTCCATGCGCGCTTGCAACGTCAGGCCAATCCTGATCGGACCGGGCTGTCTCGCGGCGCGACTTCGGTGAACGCCCCCGAGGAAGCATATCGCATACGGATGCTGTATTGCCATGCCGCCCACGGCGCGGACGTCTTGACGACCGACTTTTACAAACACGGCTCGTCGCTCCAGCAGGCCAAAGAATTGATGAAGCGTGAGGACGGGCGCATGAGCGGGCCAGTGAACAGCGACAGACATGCGGTTCGCGAAACCTTGGTCGAGCGCAATCTGGCCTTTCGCGTGCCGCGCCCTGAAGCGCGGGATCAAGACGCGTCGGAAGGAGCGATGTTCAGCGCGTCGATCGACGGATTCCGTCTGCAGGAAATCGCCCGGGCCCTGGCTTTCGCATCTGCGCCCGCGAAGCGACCTGCCAGGCTGGCGCTGTCACGTTGGGGGTATGGTCGCGTAAGATAGGGTGACGAAAACGAAAGGGTTCTGTCGCAATAAGAACTGTGTGGTGTAAGAATGTCTATATGCATAGGAATATTTATACAAAGGGGGTGCGGCGGAATTCTTGGGGGGATGCGGACAAAATCTTGGACTACTTTGGAGGTAGTGCATGTATTCATACGCATCCCCCACGCGAAATTACAGCAACGGAAAAACGTCATCCGACGACAACCAATTAGCGACGTGCAGCAATCCCACGCGGCGGACCGATTCAATCAACTGCTCAACGGTAATAGGTGGATTCTTCCTGCGATTGCGTAATTCCCGGAATACGGCAATGGCGCGCTTTTCTTGCAAATCTATAAGGTCGCAGACAAATTCATCGGGATGAAGCACCTCAATGCCGAAGCGATCGCGGACAACCTCCACGGCGAAGTCT
>NZ_LAQU01000112.1 GCF_000970345.1 Robbsia andropogonis
GAAACTGATCTGCTCCAACTGCGACTTGTCGACTTGGTTGAGCGTGCACAGCATCGCCCATGCGGGGCCGGGGGCGAACTCGTGCTCTGCCTTGGAAGGGTTGGGCTTTGGCAGGATGCGATAGTTCTCGCTTGTAGCGTCTTCGACCTTCACTCGATACGGCAAGGAAGTCGATTGCCCGCTCAGAACGGAAAACAACGGCCCGATCACCTTGTCGATCGGGCAGCGATTGAGCTCGTCGATGATGATCGGCTTGTGGAAGTCGCGAAGCATGGCGCCAGGCACAAACCCCATCCTGCCCGGCCCGAGCGGCTGATAACCGCCAACGAGGTCTTGCGAGCTCCATGACGACGACGCCGTCAGCAGCGTATAGGGCGCCTCGCCATCCGACAGGTCATCTCCCGCGATCTGCTCAGCCACGTATTCAGCGAGCGTGGTCTTGCCGGTCCCCGGAGGCCCATGGAAGACGAAATGCCGCTTGCCGGCGGCCAAGGCCGCGTTGATCAGCTTGTAGACGATCGGCGGAACGCCGAAGAGATCCGGGGCCGGCAACACCTCCAAATTCTGCGTCGGCTCGATTTCGGCGTCCGCCTCGGCCTCAAACACCGAGCCAAGATCGTATTGCAGCCGCTCCATGTCCTCTCGGCTGTCCGCCGAATAAACGCCGAAGTTCGCGTTCCCGTCGCTCAGCCAGGCCGACAGCGTGGCCGTCGCGTCTTCGTAGGTGAAGATCTCGCCCGAAGCAAGTTGGATGGGCTCGGGCTCCGCCATGGTCTTGATCAGACTGATGTGGGCAATTGGATAGGCCGTCTTCGGAGTCTCGCGGCCTTTGTAAGACAAGGTGCTATCTTGGACATTGAAGTCGGTCAAGACATCGCCCGACGTGCCGACTGGCAACGCCTTGGCAAATGCGAACTGGACAATCCACTCCCATTCGTCCTGGAACTTGTAATTCGCCGGCCCCAGCTTGACCGCCGGCATCAGCCGGAACGCCGCGAGCGCGCACTTGCCTGAGCCGTTGTTGATGTAGCCAGGGGTCGTCGCGGCGGGAGGTGTCATGCCCGACGAATCTTGCGCGAGCCGGGCGACGGGAACCTCGCGTGTCGCGTCGATTTGGACGATCCATCGAGGCGGCTTGCTGCTCACCCCGCTCGGCTTCGCCCAATAGCCAGTGTGATCGAGAACCTCCTCTTTGAGGGACAGATCTTTTGTTCCTGACGAACGGCGGGTGTATGCGAAAGGACGAAGCGGAGCAGAGCTGGCGGCCTTTGCGGCGGCCTCGGCCCCCAGGATGTTGCGTGGCAAGGATGGCAAAACAGACCCTCTCTTCGGAATTTTTCGCCATGTTACGCGGGTCCGCCGTCGGTTACGAGCTGCTGGCGCTTGCTTTCAAGCATAAACCGCCGGTCGGGTGGAACGCTGGTGAGATTGACGATCTCGCCGGCCAATGAGATGACGTCCCCGCAAAACAACAACCGGGGACACCCATGAGATCTTTCAAAGAAATTGTCTGTTGATTTGCAAATCGGTTCCAGCGTTTAACGAACTCTTGTGTAAAGCGTTTCACCCAGCGCATGATGGTGGTGTGAGCCAGCGATAAGCCGCGCTCTGCCATCATTTCCACCAGATCGCGTAGGCTGAGCTTGTAGCGAAGGTACCAGCGAACACACAGAATGATGATTTCGCGATCAAAATGTCGGCCATCAAACCGCCCATCCCCGCCTTTGCCCTTGCTCATCATCGATCACCCGATTTTTAAGCAGCATAATGTAACAGATTCAGACCACCTATTTGCACCAGAGCCCTTTTTCCGGCCTACGCACGCTAACGTGACAATGCCAGTTCCAGCTATCGATCAGATTGTCGCCTCCAAATAGCATATGCCATTGACGTAAGAAACACGCACGGTGCGGCCAGCAAAAACATCAGAAGCGAAAGTCCGAAATCCGGACTGGGTTTATCTAACCGACGATCTAGTACCGATTCCTCGGGATTATTTGGATTGTAATAAGCCACAACGCCACTTCCGTTCGGTCTCAGTGCACCGCCCTCCTCAGCCAACACTTTAGAGTCATATCCTTTAGCAACATAAGCCCCATTTATAGAATTACTTCTGGCGCTATAACTAACGTTGTTGACTTCGTATGTATATGTCCAAACAGGCGTCCACCACACGGTGCTTCCGCGCCCGCCTCCTTCTGACACTACGTTATAGGACTTCACAACCGCCTCGGTGGACTGCCAATTTTGCACTTGCAGCTGTAATTCCTGCTTATGTCGACTAGCAATCGCAGCATCCACGCCATAGTAACAAAACATTGCAATCACACAGCACCCTAGCAGCACCATTGCTCCAGTTGCATTGTCACGCCCCCCAGGAAACTGTCGGCTTGCCCAAGTTCCAATTATCCGGCCAAGGAGTAGTGGAACAGATAATAAAATAAAAACTACAATATAAAACCCTATCATAATATTAAATTAATTTCAAAAAGTTAATCACAAAAAACTAAGGCGCTTTTCTTTTAAAATTATCTGAATTATTTTTGACTTCCATAAATAAGCAGCTGACCTCATCAACACCCCAGTAATTTAAAGTGTAATGGCAAGCATGTTTTGCGTAAATCATACTTTTCAAGTACGCTCAGTCGGGCCTGTTCACCCATTCCCAACAAGTTGCGACGCTGCCGGAGAGATCTCGCGACCGATGTCCCCAAATGCTCATGATCGAAAAAGTCGACCAACGAACCATTCGAACCATCCTTCAGCACTTCTGCCACCGGCGCAGTGTTCGACGCAACAACAGCGCATCCCGCCGCCATCGCCTCCATCAGCGACCACGACAA
>NZ_LAQU01000113.1 GCF_000970345.1 Robbsia andropogonis
GCCACCACCGAGAACACCGCCAATCGCAAGTGCTCCAACCTTAATCGCGGCAAGATTCATCCGCTGATCGTCGCCGACCAGCTTTACCGCCAACGCGTCCAAAGCCAAATCCATGGTCGCCAAGGAAAAGCACACCACTAGCCCGATGAAAAAAAGCGTCGCGGCATTGCTGCCCTCCCCCAGTCCAATAGTGAACAAGCCGATGGAGCAACATAGTTGAGCAATGGATACCCAGGTAAGCCGCGAGATTCCCCACTCACGAATGCCACGATCGACCAGCGGCCCAATGAGAAAAGTTAGACCAAAGGGTAGATATAGCGCTGCAAGCCAGCCCATCTTTGCAAGATCGACACCTCGCTCTAAAAGCACAGGAGGCACGGTGAATTCCAGCACCCCGAAGATAATTCCGAACGAGACATAAAGACTTGCAAGCGCAAAGACGCTATGCCACGTGCTATTCCTTGTCCCAGCATCGCCAGTGTGATCCAATGCATTGGGCAATTTTCTTTGTCGCGTGCTTCTCATCTTACCCGCCTTGTCCCGCGGCTCTCGCACTATCAAGCGTTTTTTCTAAATCTGTTCAGATCTCGCGCCGAATCAAGCGTCACCCCAAATAAAAGCGACAAATTATGACGAATACGCTTCGCTACTCGCTCCTCCCACTCGTCATCAAACTTAATTTGCTCATCAAGCCAGTTATTCAGCCAATCTGGATCGGGTAGCCGCGATTGAATGGTGTCGCGCGGAAATTCGTCTTTATTCACGTGCAGTGTCGTAGGATGCATCGCCCTGGAGCGACTCCGACCAGATGCCATCAACATCCCCATTTTGGCAAATGCGCTCTTTGCTTCATACGGACTTTCTTCAATCGCCCGCTTCATGAACCTGAGATAGGCACCACCATGGCGCGCCTCGTCACGCGAAATCGTGTCATAAATGTGTTTGATGACAGGCTCAGAGTGCCATTCCGACGCGCGTCTATACCAATGATTTAGACGAATCTCTCCACAAAAATGGAGCATCAGCGTTTCGTTCGCCGGTGCGGGGTAAAACGTAAAGCGAATGGCATGCAGCTCGCTTTCCGTCGGCAAGTATTCTGGTTTGAAGCGCCGGAGGTACTCCATGAGTACCGCGGCGTGCTTCATCTCTTCAAAAAACCATATGCTAATGAAAGCACTGAAGTCACTGTCGCGACGGTTGTCACGCAAGAACATCTCGGATGCGGGTAACGCTGACCATTCAGTGATCGCGTTCATCTTGATCGTGTGCGCTTGTTCATCAGATAGCAATGCACCGTCGAAGCGCTCCCACGGTATATCAGATTCCATATCCCAGCGAATCGATTCAAATGACTTGAAGAGATCTAAATACAGCATGATTGCCTACACCGATATTTAACGTTGCTACCACTCAGCCCGCGGCCGCATCACGGTAATCCCGTTCGCCGCGCTTCCAATACCCCGTGGTCGTGATCCGTCTTGGATTGACCTGAAGCGACGTAATCAAGCCGCGGCGCAACTCACGAATAAGGGACGCTTCACCTGCAGCCCACACGTAAGCGCTTCGACGAAACGCGACCTGTGCCACCACCGCATCACGTAGCAGATGATTTGCAATAGTCGGGTCGTTTCCAGGGTCTACCCATCGGATGATCCGATTTCCACCTAGTCGGATCTCCAAGTTGCAATCCTCTGGTTTAGCGACGACGAAGGCTTGGACTTCTACATGCTCCGGCGCACTCTCCACAATGGCCTCTATCGCCGGTACACCGGACATATCACCAGCGACAAGCAATGTCTCACAGTCCGAGGGAAATGCATCAAACCCGCCTCGAGGGCCGGCGACGCCGCAGAGATCACCTACATAGGCAAGCTTCGCCCACGTGGCCAACATCCCTCCGCTATCCAGAGATACATCGATCGTGATGCGGCCCTGTTCCACTTCATGTTTCCTGATGGTGTACGCGCGACCGATTGGTGCTGCTGAATCTGGACTACCGTCATGGCCTGGGAACAATTTCACCCACATGGCTGGAGACGACACATTCATCGTCTTCAAGTCCGCACCAGACAACGTCATGCGCAACATCCCTGGAGATCGCTCAGTGATACTTTGGATAGTCGCACGTCTAATTCGACGCGCCGCGTCTACGCCGCTTTGCGATGGTGTTTCAGCTCTACCTGCCCCGTCCCAGCCATCGCTCAGCATCGGACGTGATTGGAATTTGAAGCTCGCTTGGAACAAAGCGGCACCGCAGAGATCCAACAACCCCCTCAGCTCTGTAGGCATGCTGAAGCCGAGATCTGACGCGTCGTCAGAGACGCTCCTCTCCTTCGCTGCCCGGCGCAGCAAACTCAAGAGGTTTAATTCGTCGACCGTGATCACCGAAGAGGTCGGCGACAGAATCGCCACATGTGGACGTTGCTGAGAAATCGCGTCCATCAAGCTTGCAAACTGAAATGCAGACCCGGGATCGATACCGTAGGTACCGAATTCGTAAATGGCTTGTGAGCGCCAGGAAGCTCCTGAGCAGAGCGCCCTAAGCATGTAGATAAGTTTTGCTCGCCCTTCGAACATGTCCGCAGAGCGACTAATCGCGGCAACACTTCTGGCACAGTAGGTTCCGTAATAAGAATTAGTTCTATAACGAGATGCGGACGACACGCTCGATCACAGTCTCATCTCCGCACTTTGGTCACCGATACTAATCTCAAATGATGTGCTAGCTCCCGCTATTACGACCCGACATGTTGAGAACCAGACATCACTGGCAACTAGGTGGAAGATTCGGCGTCTGCAAAAAACGCTGGGCGGGAAGCCGAGGTTTCGACGAAAC
>NZ_LAQU01000114.1 GCF_000970345.1 Robbsia andropogonis
CACGCGAGACGCGGTTGCTCGCGTACTGGATTCCGGTTGACGGATGCGATAGTGGTGTCGATGCGGCGGCATTGCGCCAGTCGCTTCGCGAACGTCTACCAGTGCATATGGTGCCCTCGGCATTCGTGAAGCTGGATCGGTTCCCATTGACCACCAACGGCAAACTCGACCGGCGGGCATTGCCACAGCCGGGCGAGGAGCGGGCGAAAGCCCATGTGAACGAAAGAGCGAATCCACATAGCCAGCAAACGCAGTCGACGATGATACAAAGCGATAACATCGATACCTACCGTGCGCCGCGCGATCCCATCGAAGCGGCCATTGCCCATATCTGGCAGACACAATTGCAGGTGTCACGCGTTGGCGTGGATGACGATTTTTTTGCGTTGGGCGGCCATTCGCTGCTGGCGGTCAGGATGCTTACCGCCGTGCGTGAGACGTTCGGCAAGGCACCGCCGTTGCGCAGTGTGTTCGATCGGCCGACCTTGGCGGCATTTACCGTTGTGGTGCGTGCCGCGATGTTCGGGCAGCCGCTTCCTGACGTATCGGAGGACGGCGACAAGCCTGTCAACCATGGTGACGATACGCGCGCATCGTCCATGGTGTCCAACAAAGAAACGATGGAGGATACGACCCCCGCGGCGGCCGATGGCGATGACATCTGGCAGGCAAGCGCCGCCGATCCGTTCGCGCTTGACGATGAAGACGGGAAAGCGATGCCTTTGTCGCCATCGCAAACGCAGCTATGGTTCTTGTGGCGATTGGACCCGCAGGCATCGGCATACAACATCAACGGTGCGATTCAACTGACGGGCACGCTCGATACCACCGCGCTCGCGCAGGCGCTGGCGCAGTTGCCGCTACACCATCCGGCGCTGCGGATGCGTTTTTCGATGCAAGGTGGAGAACACGGGGGCGTGCCAGTCCAATACGTGGACGCTGATGCGCGGTTGACGCTCTCGAAGGTGGACATGTCCGACACTGCACATGTTGGCGAATCCGTTTCGCCGACGTCGCATGATGTGTCGGCATCGGCATCGGCATCGGTGCCGGCGCGAGTGCAAACATATTTGCGTGAATGTGCCCGCAAGCCATTTGATCTGCTGGCGGAGCCCCCGGTGCGCGCCACGCTGATTTGCACGGCCCCCGATGCGCATCTGCTGCATCTGTCGATGCATCACATCATCGGTGACGACTGGTCCGTCGGTTTGCTGATGCGCGATCTCGCACGGATATATCGGCACTTGGCCGGCGTGGCCGAGGCAAGGCATGGGCAAGGCCAGCCGAGCGCAACGGCAGTGACACGCTCGGCGGCGAAGGTGGCGATCGCCGCTTATCGGGACCATATTCAACATCGCCTCGACGTGGCGGCGCACGACGAGGCGCAACTGGCCTATTGGCGCGACGCCCTGACGTCGGCGTATGAGGCCGCGGACGGCGTTCATTCACTCGATGCGCCAATGGCGTTGCCTTATGACCGGCAGCATCACGCACGGGCGGCCGATACCGCGGGGCGGCCTGGTGGTCGCCTGCAACGGCGCGTTCCCCCGGATGCAGTACGTGCCGTGCGACGTCTCGCGCAACGCTGCGGTGTGACGCCGTTCGTGGCAATGCTCGCTGCGGTTGATTTGCTGTTGTATCGCTATACCGGCCAGCGGGATCTGCGGATTGGTGTGCCGCTCGCCGGACGCGATGCGGAAAAGGCGGCTGACATCGTCGGGTTTTTTGTCAATACCGTGGCGTTGCGTGCGCGGATGCGCGCCAATATGACACTGCGGGGCCTTCTGGCGCAGGTCAAGGACCGCGTACTCGATGCGCATGCACATCAGGCATTGCCGTTTGCGAAAGTGGTGCGGGCGCTTTGTCCGGCGCGCGACCTGACATGTACGCCGCTGTTTCAAGTACTGGTGAATCAGCAGCAACGTTTTGCGGAGGATACCGCTTTTGGTGAGGGGCTGCGGGCATGCGTCTCGCCCGTCGACAGTGGCGAGGCGCAGTTCGACCTGATGGTGCAGTTCGGCGACATGCATTCCGTGCCAGGTGGGGCATCGAATGGACCGGATGCATCGATGTCCGCGGATACGCGGACATCGATGCCGGACGTGACCGCGTCGAACGCGGCGAAGCACATCGCTGACGGCGAAGTGTCTATCGATTGGACATTCGCACGCGACGTCTTCGACGAAGCGACCGTTGCCGCGATGGCCGACGCGCTGGTGGGGCTGTTGACGCAGTGGGCGGGGGCCGACGCCAACCATGGCATGCCGGAGGATCTCCCGCTGGCGCATTGGCAATTTGGCGGCGGCGCCGATGAACGGTTGACGTCTCTCGCCATGACATCGGCGAGGGCCTCGGATGGCGCGAGTGGGCATCGACATCATCTTGAAAATAACAACGATTTCGTCGCCCGGATCGTTGCACAGATGATGACCCGGCCGGACGCGCTTGCGGTGACGTTGCCGGCGGACGGCACGCATGCGCAAAGCGATTGGCGCTACCGCGATCTCGCGCTGGCATCCGCCGCCATTGCGCGCGCCCTTCGCGCGCGGGGCGTGACAGTGGAAACGCGCGTCGGCGTTGCCATGCAACGCGGTGCCGCGTTGATCGCGACGTTGCTTGGTGTGTTGCGGGCGGGTGGCGTGTATGTCCCTCTGGACCCTGCCTATCCAGCGTCCCGCATTGCCTATATCGCCGCCGATGCCGGGCTGCATTGTGTATTGACGGACCAGGCCAGCGTTGACGTATTTATCGGCTCGGGGGGGGGCGTGCCGTGTGAGCAACTGCTGGATATCGATGCGTTACTTGCGGAGGGCACGTCCGGTGCCGTGCAAGAAA
>NZ_LAQU01000115.1 GCF_000970345.1 Robbsia andropogonis
GAGGTGGTCGCACCGGGATGACTCCGTGTGTGTGGGTCAATTTGTCCAAAATGGATCAAATGATATCGCGCCGATATTTCAGAGAACATGCCCGTCAAGCGGAACAGGCCGTGGGACATCTGCAACAGATTGCGACCGAAAAATCATTCCTGTGGCAAGCGGTCATTCGATGTCGCACGGTGGACTGGCCGCTCTGGCTGAACTTGCGATAGCCCGAAGGTAAAACCAACTTCTCCAACTTAGCTCGAACGGCCAATAAAGTCGAACATCGAAAAGGTCCGATTTCTCGTTGAAGCGGCTTTTTGCTTACTAAAGGGATCGAGAAGAGACCAACAGCGACGATGGTAATGCAAGTTTGTGTGCGACGCCGCATCTCTACAAGACTTACATTTTCTCGCTAGCGACTTTCATCCCGAGACCAACAAAAGTACACCGAGAGACTTGGTTAACCACGCCGAGATCGTCTGACTCCGACGCAGCGTCTCGGTTAAACTAGACGCCAGGATTACATATGTGACGCTTGTCAGTATGCCCATTATGTTGCCCGCAATTCCAAGTTCAATGATGTGTAGTATTGCTTTTGGATCGTGCGGCTCAATGAACTGAGGCAAGAACGCAAGAAAAAGAGCGCTACCTTCGGGTTCAAGGCGTCGCTGAGAAATCCTTGAAAGAAGGCACGACGAAGGCTAACCTTCCTTGCCTCATCCTTGGACAGGTTGAATGCTCCCTTAGCTCGCAACGCACCGTATCCGATGTAGAAGAGATACCCGGCACCCACCCACTTCACCACGGTGAAGGCAGTGGCGGAGGCCATAACGATCGCAGAGAGTCCCGTGGCAGCACAAATGAGGTGGAAATAAGCGCCAAGATTGATGCCGACGGCAGCGCAAAGACCGGCCTTGCGACCCTGAGCGATGGTACGCCCTAGAAGAAGCAACATGTCTGGGCCTGGGACGAGGCACAAAAGCAAGCTAGCGGTTACAAACAGAAAGTAAGTATGGAACGCCATTGAGATCTCCAATTCTGGGGAAATCGCCGCTACCAGCACCGGCGTGTGGCAAAGTTTAGCTTTTCAAAATGAAAAGAGGCACGACAAAGTCTTTGCCAAAAGTAGCATCGCTACCCAATTGTGTTTCGTCACAGCCGTTTCGAACGTCACCGCAACTCGAAGGCGTAGTCAGTGCAGCTGCAATGTCGGTTTTCTGATCGATAAGCGGTCGGCGGGATAGTCCCTATGCGATGTCCGCTCAGGCCGAGCTACGGAAGTTGGCCGTTCGTTCGGGTACGGTTGCCCCAGTTAAGGATGGGGGGCTAGTATTTTTCGTTACTGTAACGCAAAATACCAGAAGACACCGGAGACCATCATGGGTTTGCCCACGGACGCAAACGTTATTCCGTTACCTGATGCCGTAACGAAAAAACGAGCAAGAGGACGGCCGCGAAAAGAAAACGCGCTGTCGAACGCGGAACGCCAAAAAGCGTTTCGTGCGCGCCAGGCAGCTGCCTGTAAATCCGTTACTGTAACGAAAATATTGACGGCAATTCGGCGGAAATCCAACGGCTGTTGGGTATTGTCCGTGAAGCAGAAAATGAAGCGGAACGCAGAAAAAACGAAATCGCTCTATGGCGCTCCCGCATTGCTGAGTTGGAAAAACTGATCCAAAAAAATGCCCGCGCGGCGAAGAAGACCATTCCGCAAAGATTGAATGTCAGACAGGCGCTAACAGGTCCAGAACCTTATCTCGTAACAGTGTCGCTGGGACGTAGTCCGGCTCGTCGCAGATCATTCACGCTTGATCCCTCACGTTGGATGGATCTCGAACTGCTTGCGAAGTGGTTTGGAATATCAGAGGCCGAGGTGCTCGGACGTGCCATTTCGCTATTGCACCACGAGCTTGCAGACTCGCTAGATTCGAAGGAGCGAGAAAAATACTACGGGGTTTAGAACCCAAGTGCCCTTATTGCCTCAAAAATCCGCAAACGCCGGTGAGCGCTCACATTCGCGAGCAGTACCAACACACTCGCCATGACAACCACGGCACCAGCCGCGATCAAGGGACGAAATCCGCGGCAAACCGTCAAAGCGGGAGGGAGGACATTTCACGCCCAACTCTCGCCCGTTTTCTCTCGCGTAGAACGTGGGTTCTCCCCCTACCCCTGATCGAATCGCCTGATCGATCGTATCCGCACCAAATGCCGCGCGCATCTCGTCGATCCAGCGGGTGACAACGGGCATCTCTTCACGTAAAGATCCGCGCTTTTTATGGGTCTGCCCGCTGTCGCCGCTCATCAGTTGTTTGATATTGCTTTTAGGGTATTGCGTTTTTTGGGACGCGCATTTGCGCAACCACCGCATCGCGAGCAATCCATTCCGGCGAATGCCACGGCACCGCATCCGTAAAAATTACGGCATAGCGCCATCCAGTTTCATCACATTGACGACGCTTCCCGCATGGCGTTTGCCAAAATCCCAAACGTGAATGATACTGTACATCCATACAGCATTATTGCCTAGCGCTCCGATCATCATGATTGTCGCCCCCGAATCAATACATCCAGCGTTGTGGCGGGCCTCCTCCCTTGGCCGGGGTGCCACGCGCTGCCTGGCGTCAGGACATGCGCATCTGGATACCGAATTGCCGGGTGGTGGCTGGCCCGTCGGCACTTTGGTCGATCTACTTACTCCACGCGCAGGAGTCGGCGAGGTGCGGCTGCTGCAGCCCGCGTTGACCTCCCTGGGAGCCCGTCCCATTTCTCGTCTCGCCGCCCATAGCCCGAGCATGCAGGCCCTGGCCAATTGGGGCGTACCGACAGGCGGGC
>NZ_LAQU01000116.1 GCF_000970345.1 Robbsia andropogonis
AGGACCGTGTGGCAACCGTCGACGAAATCTTCCGCTTGCAGGGCGCGGACGAATATAGCGCGGCGGAGAAACGCTATTTTGCCCCGAGCCGCCCCGCGCCACGCGCGGTGGTGTTAGCCGCAAGCCGCGGTGATGGATTGGAAGCGCTGACGCTCGACAAACCGAAGGTCATGCTGCCGGTGGGCGGCAAGCCGCTGATGCGTTGGCTCGTCGATGCGTTCAAGAAGGAAGCGATCAACGAGATCACGGTCGTCGCCGGCTACAAAGCGGATGCTATCGACACGCCGGGAATCAAGAAAGTACTGAACGAACAATACGCCAGCAGCGGCGAACTGGTGTCACTGGTCGCGGCGACGGATGCCGGCGCCTTGTTCGACAACGACCTGTTCGTCACCTATGGCGACCTGCTGTTCCGTCAATACATTCTGAAGGATCTGCTGCAACAGGACGCCGAGATCTGCGTGGTCGTCGATTCGTCGCAGACTGAATTGGGCGTTGACCTGGCGTGGTGTTCCGCACCCGACGACCGGGGGCTGTTCGGGCAGCACGTGACGTTGCGCCATATCGGCAATGCGCCGGTCGGCGTGACATCGGCGGACACGATCGATACGCCGTCGGGTCGCTGGATCGGCATGCTCAGCGTGCGCGGAGCGGGTCGCAGAAACGTACAAGCAGTCTTGAGCACGCTGCGCGAACGCGACGACTTTGGCGCCTTGGGCATGCCGGCACTGCTGAACGCCTTGACGGAAGCCGGTCATGCGGTGAACGTGCTCTATGTCCACGGCCACTGGCGCGGCGTCAATGACTTGGAAGATTTCCGCCGCGCCGGCGAGTTTGCCCACGGCCAACAGCCGATCGGCTCGGCGTCGGCATCGGATGTTCGGGGAGCGGACAATGTCTGATTCCCACCCCGGCCAGGCTAGAACTGCGGGGACAGCCAGGAATATCGCGGCACCCATGCCGAGCGGAGGATCCCAGGCAATTGAGGCGGCCCAGTTTGTCGAGGCAGCGCGTGCGCGCGGTTTTCGCCGCTATGCGGGTGTCCCCTGCTCCTACCTGACCCCGTTCATCAATTACGTGATTCAAGACGCATCACTGGACTATGTCAGCGCGGCGAACGAAGGCGATGCGGTGGCCATCAGCGCCGGGGTGGCGCTCGGTGGCGAACGCGCGATCACGATGATGCAGAACTCCGGGCTCGGCAACGCGGTCAGTCCTCTGACCTCGCTGACCTGGACCTTCGGTTTGCCGCAATTGCTGATCATTACCTGGCGCGGCGAGCCGGGCGGCGCGCCCGATGAACCCCAGCACGCGCTGATGGGCCCTATTACACCGACCATGCTCGACACGATGGACGTGACATGGGAACTGTTTCCCTCCGACCCGGCACAGGTCGACGCCGTTCTCGACCGGGCTTGCGCGCATATGGATCAAACGGGGAAGCCCTATGCACTGCTGATGAAGAAAGGCAGCGTTGCCCCATTTGCGTTGCAAGGCAGCGGCGCCCCGGTGCCGCGGCCGTCCACGGTTGCGCACACGGCGTATCGCGGCAACGGTGACGCAGACGTGGACACCTTATTGCCGATAGCATCGCGTGGTAGTCGCACCGACGCATTGCGGCGTGTCGTCACCGCCTCGCCGTTGCAGGCCGGGCAGACCTCGCAAGCACCGTCGGCGACCGTGAAGACCGTCGTACTCGCCACCACCGGCTTCACGGGTCGTGAGCTGTATGCACTGGATGACCGTGCCAATCACTTGTACATGGTCGGATCGATGGGCTGTGTCGCCACGCTCGGCCTCGGCCTTGCACGTACCCGGCCGGACGTGCGGGTCATCGCCGTCGACGGCGACGGTGCCGCCTTGATGCGGATGGGCCTGTTCGCAACAGTAGGTACCTACGGAGGCGACAACCTCTGGCACTTGCTGCTCGATAACGCGGCACACGACTCCACCGGAGGTCAGGCGACCGTATCCGCCAGCGTGGGATTCGCGCAGATCGCCGCCGCCTGCGGCTATGCGAGCGCCACCGACACCGACGACCTGGATGTGATCGACGACTGGTTGGCCGCGAATGCCGCCACGCAGCACCGTATATCCGAAGCGTCGGCGGATACGGATACGGCTGACGACGATGTCCCGGGCGCGCATTTCCTGCGTGTCTTTACCCGACCGGGCAGCCCCGACACCTTGCCGCGTCCATCGGTGACGCCACGCCAGGTACGCGCTCGCCTGCAAGACTATCTGGGCGTGCCGTCGTCCATTCCTTCTGAAGCGTCTGGAACCGTTAAATGAGCGCTACAACTGCCGCCCCCCTGCTCTTGAATCCCGGTCCGGTGACATTGTCGGACCGCGTGCGGCGTGCGTTGCTGCAACCGGACCTGTGTCACCGCGAAGACGAGTTCTTCGACCTGCAGGAGGAAGCACGTACCCGGCTGCTAAGCGTTTATAACCTCGATGGCGCGCAGTGGGCGCCGGTATTGCTGACTGGCTCGGGCACGGCCGCGGTCGAGGCGATGATCTCGTCGCTATTGCCGGAACAGGGACGCCTGCTCGTCCTCGAGAATGGCGTCTATGGCGAACGGATCAGTGCCATCGCCAAACGACATGGCATTACCACCGAGGCATTGCATGCGCAATGGGGCGAGGACATTGATATCACGGCCCTCGCGGCACGGCTCGACGCTGCGCCCGCCGTGACGCACGTCGCCGTCGTGCATCATGAAACCACCACTGGCCGGTTGAACCGGCTAGACCAGATCGATGCGCTGTGTCGGGAACGCGGCATCGGCATCTTGCT
>NZ_LAQU01000117.1 GCF_000970345.1 Robbsia andropogonis
CTCAGTCGGCGTGGCGTACCTGATGGCTGTCGTGCGTCGAGCTTCATGTTTATAAGGAGTCGTCTCAGAAAACGGAAAAAAACAGCACGCTAAACTGCAATCGGGCGGAACCTCACACTAACCAACTTGCCAAAATAAACCAACTAGGTTAGAGTTGTTATATGGAAAAACGCACGCCACATTGCAAGCTGCCGGTCGTTAAAGCCTTGGTGGAACGTGGCAAGGTGCGCACCACCCATGCCGATCACACGGTATGGCAGGACGTATATCGCCCCAGCACCCATGCGGGCGATGTGTATCTGAAGCTGACGGTCATTGATGATGTGCTGATCGTGTCCTTCAAGGAGCTATGACGATGAAATGCCCTGTTTGCGGCGCGGCCGAACTGATCCATGATACGCGCGACCTGCCCTATACCTACAAAGGTGAATCTACCGTCATTGCTGCAGTGACGGGCGAGTTCTGCCCGGCTTGCGCGGAGTCGGTTTTGGACGCCAAGGAATCGAACCGCGTCATGCGCGAAATGCGCGCCTTCTCCAAGCAAGTAAACGCGGCGATCGTCGATCCGGGCTTCATTACAAACGTGCGCAAGAAGCTCGATCTTGACCAGCGCGAAGCGGCCGAAATCTTCGGCGGTGGTATCAATGCCTTCTCGCGCTATGAGAACGGCAAGACCAAGCCGCCGTTGGCTTTGGTGAAGCTGTTCAAGCTGCTGGATCGTCACCCCGATCTGCTTGATGAGGTGAGAGCGGCCTGATCGTCGATCTTGCCGTTCCCGCATAAACAACTAATTTTGTATATAATTTTTTATATCAACTAAATCATTCAATACATTGATTATATTACGTTTTTATAAACACAGCCTTTAAACTAATCTATGGTCACCCCCGTTTTTGCAAGGCCGATTTCTGACTCGGTGGGTTGGCTCGCTTAAATCTATTCGGCGTCGTCATGGAGAGCTTCCTCCCGCGCCATGATGAGATTCGCGCCTGGCAGTCCTGTAAAGTTGTGCGGCCTGAGAGGGCCGATTAGTTGATCAGGTTTTCTGCCAGGCCGTTGTGCCGTTCACGTCATCACATTTCAGCTATCGCAAAACCAGGTAGTTGTTACAGGTAAAACTGTCTTACCACGGACGTCATGCCGCCTTTGCGGCGCCGTCGTCAAACGTTGTATGTCGCGTCGCGAGCGCCCAGGCAGTTCGCGCTAGCTTGTTGGCCAGAGCGCAAGCCACCACGTTTGTGTGTCGCCGCGTGAGCATCGCGCGTACCCACTCTGCAAGCGGCCCGGTGCGCTTTTCCAATCTGAGCATGTAAGCCCGTGCGCATTGCACGAGCAGACGTCGCAGATTCCTGTCTCCGCGTTTGCTGATCCCGAGCAAATTCGAGCGACCACCGGTGCTGAACTGCCTCGGCACCAAGCCGACAGACGCGGCGAAGTCTCTACTGCAAGCGTACTGCTTACCGTCGCCCATTTCGCTGGCCAGCACGCTTGCCGTCACGGGGCCAACGCCCGGAATGGAGAGCAGGCGCTGCCCGAGATCATCGGCGGCCAACTGTCTGGCGATTTCCTTTTCGATATCGGTGATCTGTGTCTCTAGATATTTGAAATGGGCGTGCAGTCCCTCGATAATCGTGACAAATTGCCTAGGAAGCGAATGATCCGCTGACGCTGCGGGCAGGCGCGTGATCGCCGTACGGCCAACGGGCAAGCTGATACCGAACTCCAAAAGCAAGCCGTGGATTTGATTGATGGTCTTGGTCCGGTCTCGAATGAAGGACTCGCGCACGCGGTGCAGCGCAGAAAGCGCTTGCTGCGCTTCAGTCTTAGGCGAGACAAACCGCATCGAAGGGCGAGAGGCGGCCTCACAGATGGCTTCCGCGTCGACGAAGTCATTTTTATTGTTTTGACGAACGGACGGACGAATTGTGGTGAAATCAGCTTTATATTGTGGCCAAAGCCGCCAAGTTTGCGTGCCATGTAATGCGCGCCGGCGCATGCTTCCATGACGACTGTACACACCTGGAACATGGCGAAGAATTCAAACAACTGTTTGCGATTTACTTTTTTTCAGAACTGCATGCCCATGCTGGTCCTAGCCGTGCAGATGGAAGGAATGCTTGCCTAGATCGATGCCAATAAGCGTGACGCTTTGCATGATGGTCTCCCGAAGGTTCGCTACGTCAGTAAAGCGTAACCGATGAGGGGGTGGGGGTGACCATCCCATTAGTTGTAGCCATGTCAGCGCCTACAGGAGCGACCTCTATGGCACGGCACCCCAGAGGCATGGTTCGAAATCACAGTGACCTCACGGAATCCGCTCCTCGACAAGCGCTTGATGTATCAGATTGGGTGCCGATTGATGAGCATGTGCTTTCGGGAGTGTCAGGAATTTTGTGTGTGAGGCTACCATTATGGAAATGGAGCCGTTATGCCACGCAAACCCAAGACACCACCACGCGAACTGCCGTCAATCCCTAAAGAGCTTATCGACCAATTGGCCTCTGGCCCCATGACGGCGGGTTCCATTGAAGATCTGTCCGCCGCCTTGAAGAAGGCGCTCATCGAGCGCGCTCTGGGCGCTGAACTCGGCCAACATCTGGGCTACGAGCCCGGGGCTGAGAAGCCCGCAACGGCCACGAATCAGCGCAACGGGCACAGCGCTAAGAGGCGGTTTCAGAAAGACTTGAAAGGCTCTGTTAATTTTATAGACATCCTGTTAGCCTAGGCCATCGTGATGACGAGACCAAGGGATGAACAAGCCAATGAT
>NZ_LAQU01000118.1 GCF_000970345.1 Robbsia andropogonis
CCGCCTGTGCCGGGTGTTGCAGGTCTCGCGTAGCGGCTACTGCCAATGGCGAGTGCGCCCGCCAAGCGCGCAGCCAGCGGCGCGCAGCGTTTGATGGCGAGATTGCACGCCTGCACGCACAAAGCCGGGGTACCTATGGTAGGCCCAGGCTGGTAAAAGCGCTGGCCGCACAGGGACAGAAAGCGAGTGCCGAGCGCGTGCGTCGTAGCCTGGTGCACCAAGGCTTACGTCCGGCGTATCGCCGCGCTTGGCGCGCCACCATGGACTCGGCGCATCGTCTGCCGGTGGCGGCGAACCTATTGGCACAACGCTTTGATGGTTGGGCATCGAATCAGGCGTGGGTCGCGGACATAACGTTCCTGCCAACAGGCGAAGGCTGGCTGTATCTGGCAGCGATTCTGGACCTGGGGAGCCGCCGTATCGTCGGCTGGTCGATGTCCGAGCGCATCGACGCGAAGCTGGTGTGCGAGGCGTTGCGTTCGGCATACTGGCAACGTCGCCCGCCTCGGGGCCTTATTGTTCACACCGATCGCGGATCGCAAGGTAGATTCAACCGGTCGTCGCAACACTCGATTATTGAGCAGACTTTAGGTATTGGTCCAGCGCTTCCGCAGGTGTTTTCCAGCCAAGTGGGACTGTCAGATTTTTTGTGTTCGAGGCGGTTAAGGCAACCCGCTTTTCAGCGGGCAGCGGTTTGAGGATATCTCAGTCGTAGGGATGCGTGAAGCGTTCCTCGTACAGTATCGCGAATTGGTTCATGGCAGCTTTCCAGTCGTGTGCCTCACGTGTCCAGCCCGCCGTGATGTTGCGCAACACCAGCCATAACAGCTTCGTCGCAGCCTCGTCACTCGGGAAGTGGCCGCGCGTGCGAATGATCTTGCGCAAACCAGCGTTCACGCTTTCAAGCGCGTTCGTCGTGTAAATCACCTTGCGTACGGCCGGCGGAAACGTAAAGAAGGGGATGACGCGCTCCCACACACGTCGCCATGCTGCGGCCACTCTCGGGTATCGGCGACCCCATTCGCCTTCATCGAACGCATCGAGTTCAGCCGCAGCGGCTTCGGCACTTGGCGCGGTGTACACCGGCTTGAGCGCGGCGGCCAGCGCTTTGCGGTCCTTCCAGTTCGCGTAATCCAGGCTGCTACGAATCAGGTGGACGATGCAAGTCAGCAACGTAGTCCTCGGGAACACGGCGCCAAGCGCCTGCTCCATGCCTTGCATGGCCATCGGTGACGGCAATCAGGATGTCGTGCACGCCGCGCGTCTTCAAGTCGTTGAAGACCTTCATCCAGAACTTCGCCCCCTCGGTGTTCTCGATCCATAGGCCTAGAATGTCGCGCGAGCCATCAGGCAAGACACCCAAGGCTAGGTAGACTGCCTTGTTGCGAACTAAGCCGTCGGCGCGGATCTTCACGCGCAACGCGTCGAAGAAGACCACCGGATACATCGGCTCGAGCGGACGACTTTGCCAGGCAAGCACTTCGTCCATCACGGCGTCGGTGACCGAGCTAATGAACTCCGACGACACCTCGGTGCCGTACTGCTCTTGCAAAAATGCCTGAATCTCGCGCACGGTCATGCCGCGCGCGTACATGGCGATAATCTTGTCGTCGAAGCCGGTAAAACGGCGCTCGTGCTTCGGGATCAGAATCGGCTCGAAGCTGGAATCGCGGTCGCGCGGAATCTGCAGATGTAGCGGGCCGTCGGAGGTCAGCACTCTCTTAGCGCTGTGCCCGTTGCGCTGATTCGTGGCCGTTGCGGGCTTCTCAGCCCCGGGCTCGTAGCCCAGATGTTGGCCGAGTTCAGCGCCCAGAGCGCGCTCGATGAGCGCCTTCTTCAAGGCGGCGGACAGATCTTCAATGGAACCCGCCGTCATGGGGCCAGAGGCCAATTGGTCGATCAGCTCTTTAGGGATTGACGGCAGTTCGCGTGGTGGTGTCTTGGGTTTGCGTGGCATAACGGCTCCATTTCCATAATGGTAGCCTCACACACAAAATTCCTGACACTCCCTGTAGCCCCGCGCGATCAAACGTCGCACCCCCGTTTTAAGACTTTTCGTTGCGCACGCGTCATCCTTGCTGGAATCGAAATCATGCACATGATTCGTAGAAGACATATGAACGGCTACGCTAAGGTACGCTCGCCCGTTCAGTAATTCAACTCCTTATTTGCATAAGTAATACTATACATATAGACATTCTTACACACCCATTTCTTATTGGGACAGAACCTTTCGGAATACCAGACCCAATTATTGCGACAGACCCTATCTGACAGGCATAGCAGGTGCAGTAAAATACTCTGTTATACCAATGCATAGATGTGGTTGTCTGGTGGATAGTATTCGTGACCAAAACCCAAATTTCGCATGTGAGGCCGCCTTTTCCGCTTGTCGCAGGGGGGCGAGAAAAATGACATATATAATATACGACGACCTTTATTCTTTCGGCCAATCCTTTGAGTACGATGTGTCACGCACAATTTCTATCTTGAATGAGATAGAGGATGTGGTATTCGCGTCGAAGGTTTTTTGTGACCAGATAGATATCCTTGCCAAGTATGCTGGCGAACTTGGGGATAAGGCCCTTGCGAAACAAGGGCAAGTTGATGAGGACAGAGATGACTATGATCGACTTAATTGGGCGCTCAAGTTTCTCGATCTTATTTACGTTCGGCTGCGTTCCATGCGATCCGATTTTGATTCAACCGAGCATGTTAGAGAC
>NZ_LAQU01000119.1 GCF_000970345.1 Robbsia andropogonis
ACCAGCCGCTTACGATCAACTTTTATATAGTGCTATCCACGTCACTTTCGTTGCGACTCCAGAAAGCGCTGAAGAATAGCTGCGGACGGATAGCTAGACATTGACGCGATACCGTTTGCCAACTCAACTGGATACAGAGCACCTTCGAACTTGTGACTAACCAGCGAGGCGACCGTTGCAAGCACTCTCGCCAAACCTATAATGTCGCCGTTTGTTGGCCGATCACTATCAAGCAAATAGTTTCCCGTAGGCACGTTTAGCACGACATAAGCACCTGGATCCATCTTCACGTAGACCTTTTCCCCCCAATTCGTGCGAAAGCCGTATGGACTTGATAGTTCTGGAGAACGATAAACCTCGCGACGAACGAATTCGTGCGTGAGAACCGCATATCTCAAAGACTCTCCGCGATTGTGAGGCGGAGAAAAACGCACGATAGAAGCGAGATGATCAAAGAACGTGCCGCTCTTTTCTTGGCCGATTATGTGTATAGGCCGACCAATTGATTTGGCGTGCTCTAGGAACTCACGAATATTTTGAACAAGCTTCGAATATTGACTGCGAAGTGTCAAAGGCCCATCTTTGATAAACAATGTGTCGCTAACCAACGATGAATCGGTGTGATTCCACATTAAACGTACAGCGGTAAAAAGCATTAGGTGCTCCATTACCAACATATACGACGAGCCCAAAGATTCGGGCGCGCTATCATCCTCCATATCAAGGTGAAAACCCCAAATATCAGACAGAAAAACCGCCTTTGCACAATGTGGGCAGTTTATTTCGTCTGCCTCGTGTGGCAGACCATCGACAATCGGTTTTTCGCAATGTGGGCATTCGAAACCCGGAGAACGTGCCTCAGCTTTAGGATTCCACTGTTTATATGCTAACCATTTCAGTGTGTCATAAAATGCGCCTCCTTGATCAACGCGCATCGAATCACGAATAATATGACGCACTGCATGGTAGTTATTTCCCATGCTTGTTCTTACGTTTTTCAGTGGGAAAACGGTCGCGTGCTGTACCCCGCTATCTTTTAATGCATCTCTTAAAAGCAGTGGATGGGGAAGATCCTTATCAATAGAATCAAGTTTCGCACGATCTAGCATCAACAATGCCGTTTTTACGAATACAACTTCTTTCGGTGGCTTCTGCTCGGACTTCACCGTAACAAATGAACCATCGACAGCCCAAATACTACGTAAAGGGGCTATGTCGGTTGAATCAAATTCAGTCCATAAAGTATTCGATGGGTCACTATCGAGGGGCGTTACATTTTCGAAATCTGCAACAAGCGATCTGACCCACTCGCTCTCTAGCACTGCGAGATGTCCTAGCTTGGACGCAGTCTCTCCAGCAAGTCTATTACCCTGCGCGTACGGCATTTACCTATCCCCTTCTTTTCATGCGCTAGTGGATTACTGCGTGGCCTCGAACTTAAGGACTTGTGTCGGCACAACAAATCGATGCGACAGCGTTAGCATTCGCATATAGCCGGGGGTTTTGGCTTTTAGAATGTCATTTTCTATTCCCGCAAACGCAACCTGCACACGCGAAAGGGAACGAGTCTCATCCACACTAGAAAGATGGCCAACGAAGAAATTTTCTGTTTGAGCTAGGAGTTCTTTGTTTATGGTCGACGGTGACTGCGTTGAATAAACCATGCCGATATGAAATTTCGCGCCCTCTTTTGCAAATCGAGCATAAACATCTGTAAGGTCGCGACTTTCCGGCGGGAACAAATTATGCGCTTCTTCGAAATAAAGTTGAACAAAGGAATCATATAATTTATTTTCGACAAATTTCGTTTCTTGATGCGAAAACACCGCCTTTGAAAGCATGTCTGAAAAATAGCGGCGAATTTGATCTGTTGCGTTGCCCAAATCCAGAATGACAGTTCTCCCCTCATCGAGCAACTTCAATATTTCATCGACGAATGCACCGGCTTGCGGCGAATGAAATATCCTGTACGGCCTTATCAACGTCGGGCCGGATCGCCCTGGCCCCGGAGAAAAGAAATCGAGCAGTGCGGAATCGTCTGAGTCAAATAATGTTCTTCCCGATTTAGCTGTCTTGGTGAAGCTCGAATGCTGCGGATCCAGGCGCCGAAACTCCGCGATAACTTCAAGTTCGGCCACGAGGCTATCCAGCGAATTTGGCGCAGCCGGGGCGGCCTCCTTCCTCACTACCTGAAATGCCGCTTCACGCATATCCGCGGCGAAATGTGGATCAAAGGCATTCCCGCTAGGAACTTGAACGCGTAGATTACGAAGGCGACGTTCGTCTGCATCGTAACCAGCCTTATGCAAAATAGCCCAATAAAACAATATCTTACGAACTGGACGGGTTTGCTCGTTTCTTGGGAGACCAATCGTGGATGCGATATCAGGTAGTCGAATGCTAGCAAAGCTAGCCACATAACCCGAAGCCCGATTATCTTGAGCAAGCATACCGCCCAGGATCTCCAGCGTCGACTCGGGCTGCTCGTAGAAGTTAAGGCGAAGTGAACGGGACGGCGTACCTTGCCTTTCAGTGAGAGCATAAACTTCGCACCGAGCAGCGTTCGCAGACCTTAGCGAACGATTTCCGTCCTGCGGATTATCGTTGGCGTACTCACCATTTATATCAAAAATCAATTGCCCGACGCTGCTGTCAGATTGTGTCGCATTCAGCATAGCCTGGGCGAGAATTTTCACGACATTGGACTTTCCTAG
>NZ_LAQU01000120.1 GCF_000970345.1 Robbsia andropogonis
CCACAAACGGAAGGATCGTCTTTCTCGAACGATCCATCACTTGCATACCTGCCCTGGTCAACGATAACCGTTTGCTTCGTCCGTCGAAGGTCGATGGGTCTGCCGTGACCAGCCCAGCTTCGATCAACTTCTTTACGTTACGCGTGGTGACGGGTTGGCTGATGCCAGTGGCTTGAGATAACGACCCTACCGTTTGTGGTCCATCGGACAACATCGCAAGAAGAGGGAATTGCCCCGGAAATACACTGATGCCCGCACGTTGCGTAATTCGACTTACATCTGACTGCATATGCTCGGCCAGGCGTTTTAGCCGACTTCCTAGAAACAAATAACCTTGTTCTGAAATCAGGTCTGGCCGGCCGGTTCCGTCGACGTCAATATGCACATTTCCCTCCTGAGTACGGTTGATTATGCCATCGGATGCTTCAACACGTCTCCGATCACGCTCACATCGAGGAATTATATGCCTAGGCATTAATTATGGTGAAATATTTAATGAATATTCATTTGTATGAATAAATGCCAATTTTGCGGGTAATTTACGCCGTTTATTGATGGCGTAATCAACATATGTGATACCTAAAAACTGCGATATCTGTAATTTACCTTAAAGGAGTAGTCAAATTGGTCGTTATCCAAGCATGGCGTCCGAGTTGATGTTTATCGGACTCACGAGAACTGGTCGGTGACATGTTCCGTCGGATACGCCAAAACCTGCGCGTCGGGTTGGAGACGCGGATGATTTGCTACGAGGGAGCAATGAACGCTACACACATCAGCAAGCAGTTCCGCGGCGAAGCAGAACCTTTTGCACAGGTACCGAATGGCACGTCACGTGACTTGGCGAAATGGATCGCTGAAAATTCGGCACGCTTGGACCACTCGGATCTGGATGTGCTGTTTTCCGTGGGGCGTGCTTTATATGCAGCCGAAGCAGAACAGAAATGGCGAGATTCCTGGTAGTCATTCGGAGAGGGCGTCCAGTGGGCATGGATGCGCTGAGGTGGCGTGGATTTTTCGCAGGCGTTGATGTTATGCGTGGATAGGGTCATGGAATCGAGGAGGGTGGTTTCGGATAGCGGAAGTGCGTAGTACGATAACGCCACGGGCCCTCTTTCGAGATACGCCGTTCTCGGCGTTAGGCCTGCTTTCAAACGCACGGGATATAGAGGAGTGGGATGGGTATCTTCGACGAAAAAAAGATAGACTGCCATAACCACCTATTCGATCCCGTGCGTTTTCCCTACCGCAGTGATACCGTGTATCGGCCGTCCGGCCAGGAAGTGGGCACATCGGCCCAATTTAAAACGGTCATGGACGCCAGCGGCGTGCAGCATGCATTATTGGTAGGTCCTACGAGTGGCTATCGCACCGATAATGCCTGCATGCTCGATGCCATTGCGCAGGGGCAAGGGCGATTTAAAGGCATTGCGGTAGTTGAAAACGAGATCGATCAACGCGGACTGCTGGCACTGCGTGATGCCGGTGTGGTCGGCATCGCATTCAATCCCGCGATGGAAGGTGTCCAGGCGCTTGCCGATGCCGAACCACTTTTTCACCGCTTGGCTGACCTGGATATGTTCGCGCAGATTCAGGTAGCCGGCGATCAACTATTGGCATTGACTGGCTTGATCGACAAGACACGAACGCGTATCTTGATCGATCATTGCGGACGACCAGATCCTCAAAAGGGTCTGCATCAGGCCGGATTCAAAGCACTGCTCGACTTGGCGAAGAATGGCCGTACGGTCGTCAAGATATCCGGGCTGCAAAAGATCTCCAGCGAATCACATCCATACGAAGATGCGCAGGTGTACGCGCGTGCGCTTATCTCCACGTTCGGCCCGGAGGCCTGCGTATGGGGTTCGGATTGGCCGTTTTTGCGAGCCCCCGAACGCCTTGATTATGCGCCGTTGCTTTGCCTGTTTGAAACCTTGGTGCCTGACGGCGTCGTTCGTAGGACAATCTTGTGGGAAACCCCGCGCAGATTGTTTGGGTTTGTATAAGTCGACCGGTTGAATCCGCCACGGCCGATTCAACCACGCGCCGCATCAACTCATCCACCAGACCTTTACTTGTGCGCCAGGTTCGCTATATTCAAGAACGCGGTCATTGCACTTGATACGTATGCGTCGTCGTTGTCGCTTATCTTGACGTCAATTGCTTGGAAAAGGCTGCCCTGCAGCGGTCGGCCCAGTGCTGGCAGGCATGCTGGCTGACAAAACAGGATTCGGCCTTGCACTTCGAATTGGATTCGTTCTGGAAATTTTTGGCATTGTCATTCCCGCGCTGACTGTCGCCGCCTCGTTGTTGATCGTGTCCAGCATCATTGTCGGGGCGTTTGTCACTGGTACTGTCCCGCTCGTCCTCGGGCGCATTCACGAGATCCTTGCGCATCATCCTTCTTTACATGGACCAGCTTGGCGAACCGCCACGGTGGGATTTGCGCTCTTTCAGGCCGTTGCCGCGTACGGGCTTTCTATCCTTTTACGCACGAGGGAGAGACTTATAAACAGTTGTTCATTATCGGTACTGCTGCAATAAGGTAAGCGTCGACCGAAGGCATCTTGTCAGCCGCGTATTTCATGTGGCCGGGTATCGATTGGCGGCATGCCGGTAGTGCCCATTTAAAAAATAAATGGGCACTTCAATAAGCTTTTTAAGCCTCGT
>NZ_LAQU01000121.1 GCF_000970345.1 Robbsia andropogonis
CTCGGCATCAGCATCAAGACGGTCGAGGCGCATCGCGCCAATATCATGGAGAAACTGAACGTCAACACGGTCGCCGACCTGTTGCGTCTGGCCTTATCGGCCAAGCCCTGAGTGGATCGGCGCTGCGGCGATATATAATGAGGCCGTATCGCGCCGCGCAGCCTGCTGTCTCGCCGTGGTGATGCCGTTGCAGGCGGACCGTTCGAATCCGATGAAGCCGCGCTGGCGACAGTGTGGCTTCATTTGTTTTTGGATACCGCACAGGGGGCCGGCACGATGCCGAGCACGTCTCATGGCCGCCCCTGTCCGACCGTAATTGCATCACGTGGCAACGTGGCAGGACCTACCGCGCACCGTCTTTATTCTGACTGACCGTAACCATCCATGACCGCCACCCTGATCGACGGCAACGCCCTGTCCAAGAAACTTCGCGGCGACGTCGCAAAACGCGCCGCCATCCTGACCGCAGCAGGACATCAACCTGGTCTCGCGGTGGTCCTGGTCGGTGACAATCCGGCGAGCCAGGTCTACGTTCGCAACAAGGTCAAGGCCTGCGAGGAATATGGCGTGTATTCGCGCAAGATCGACCAGCCAGCGGATCTCAGCGAGGCGGCGCTTCTTGCACTGATCGACGAACTGAATCAGGATACCGCGATCGACGGCATTCTCGTGCAATTGCCGCTGCCGCCACATATCGACAGTCACAAAGTCATCGAGGCGATTGCCCCCGAGAAGGACGTCGACGGCTTTCACGTCGCCAACGCCGGTGCGCTGATGACCGGCATGCCGTTGTTCCGTCCGTGCACGCCCTATGGCGTCATGAAGATGTTCGAGGCCTATGACATCCCGCTCTCGGGTGCCGAAGCCGTCGTCATAGGTCGATCCAACATCGTCGGCAAGCCGATGGCGATGATGCTGCTGGAAGCGGGCGCAACCGTCACCGTCTGTCATAGCAAAACCCGAAATCTCGCCGCGCACACGAAGCGCGCCGATATCGTCGTGGCCGCCACCGGGCGCCGAAATGTATTGACAGCGGATATGGTCAAGCCAGGTGCGACTGTGATCGACGTGGGCATGAACCGCGACGACGCGGGGAAATTATGCGGGGATGTCGATTTCGCCGGCATCGTTCCCGTGGCCGGCCATATCACACCGGTACCGGGCGGCGTTGGGCCAATGACGATTACCATGTTGCTGGTGAATACGATCGAAGCCGCGGAACGCAAGCAAGGCACGTTCTGAGACAATCCGCCTAGTTGAATTCGATCACCACCCAACGCCCGCGGCATCTTTTTTAGCGGGCGCGCGGGCACACAGCGGTACTGCTGAAAGGAGAAGGAAATGGCTGCTTCGACACTCTCGACCACGCCAGCGGCTCACGCCGATACGGCCCAGCCCAACCCGCTGATCGAACTCGGCCGCACCGCCGGCCTGCCCCGTTTCGCCGATATACGCGCCGAGCATGTCAGCCCGGCGCTGGACGTATTGCTGGAACATGCCCGCGCCGCCGTGGACGCGGCGATCGCGCCCGACACGCCCGCCACCTGGGCAACGGTCATCGATGCGTTGCAGGCAGGGACCGAACCACTTGGTCGTGCATGGAGCGTCGTCGGTCACCTGAGCGCGGTCGCCGATACACCCGCACTGCGTGCCACCCATGCGGAAAACCTCCCTCGCATCACCGAATTCTACGCGAGCGTGGGTCAGAATCTGGCCCTTTTCGAAAAGTACAAAGCGATCGATACCGCCGAAGGCGCAGCACTGACGCCCATCCGACGCAAGGTCCTCGACGATTCGCTGCGCGACTTTCGCCTGTCCGGTGCGGAATTGCCGGAAGCCAGCAAGCCGCGTTTTGCGGCACTGCAGGAGCGGCAGGCAAGCCTTTCGAAACAATTCTCGGATCACGTGCTGGATGCCACCAACACGTTCGCCCATTGGGTGCATGATCTAAGCGAACTGGCGGGCCTGCCTCAGGATGCAATCGACGCAGCGCGGGAGGCCGCCGATCGCGATCCCGAATCCGCGAAGCACGCTGCCGGCGGCAATGCGTGGAAATTCACATTGCACTTCCCTTCTTACTTCCCCGTCATTCAATATGCGGACAATCGCGCCTTGCGTGAGATTCTATATCGCGCTTACGTTACCAGGGCATCGGAGCTGGGGCCGGAATATGGGCAGGGGCAGGCAGAGTGGGATAACACCGACAATATGCGCGAGCAGTTGACGTTGCGCGCGGAAGAAGCGCACATTCTCGGTCTGTCAAATTATGCCGAAGTGTCATTGACACCGAAAATGGCCGATACGCCAGCACAGGTCATCGCTTTTCTGGATGATATCGCTAAACGTGCCAGGCCGTATGCGCAAGCTGATTGGAACGCGTTACAACGTTTTGCCCGCGACCACGTCGGTATCGACGATCTGGCGCCATGGGACGTAGCCTACGTCTCGGAAAAACTGCGACAACGGCAATATGCGTTTTCCGAGAATGAAGTAAAGCAATATTTCCCCGAGCAGAAAGTCCTGAGCGGCTTGTTCGGCCTGATTGAAAAGCTGTTCAACGTGCGCATCCGCGCGGATCAGGCACCGGTATGGCATCCGGATGTCCGCTTCTTCCGCGTGGAGTCGATGGATGCGGGTGCGCCGCGATTGGTCGCGCAGTTTTATTTGGAC
>NZ_LAQU01000122.1 GCF_000970345.1 Robbsia andropogonis
TGCGTATTCCGGTGAACGTGACCGCTGATTCCGTTATCGTGACCGATTGCGCATGGAATGGTGTTACGCGTTCAGATTGTAGAGGTAGCGGTCACGATGGGTCGATATTTATCTCCTTTTCAGGTGGTTTGACGCCGCCCTGGCGCAGCGAGTCACCGCTGAGAGTGAAGCGATGATTTCGCTGCATGATGCGGTCAAGTATGGCGTCTGCAATGGTCGCGTCACCAATCCAGGCGTGCCAGTGTTCGATGGGAAGTTGGCTGGTGATGATGGTGGCGCGGGTGCCGGCACGATCGTCGATGATCTCCAGCAAGTCCGAGCGTGTGGCACTGTCGATCGTCCCCATGCCCCAGTCATCGAGGAGCAGAACGTCGGTCTTGGCGAGTTGCAACAGCCATTTGCCGAAGACGCCGCTGCCGTGACGGATGCGCAGTTCTTCCTGTAAGCGCGGCACACGTTGATAGAGCGCCGAGTACCCGCGTCGACACGCGTACTGCGCAAGCGCACAGGCGAGCCAGGATTTGCCTGCTCCTGTCGCCCCAGTAATCAACACGCTGTGCCCGGCGCTGACCCAATCGCCCAGCGCCAGGCTGAGCACCGCGCGGCGATCCACGCCTTTGCTCGGACGGCTGTCGATATCTTCAATGGTGGCTTGGCCGTACTTCAGCCGCGCCTGTTTCAGTAAGCGTGCCAGTTTGCGGTCATTGCGTGCGTGGATCTCGCGATCGACCAATAAGGCCATACGCTCCTCGAAGCTCATGTCCGTCATGCCCGGCTGGGTCATCTGGTCCTGTAGTGCATCGGCCAGGCCATCAAGCTTTAAGGCACGCAACTGCGTCAGTGTGGTGTGCATCATCATGATCCGTATCCTTTGCTTTATTGGTAGTAAGACGGGCCGCGCACATGCGCGTGATGCGGACTGACCCAATCACTCGGTGGCGTGCCATAGGTAGCGACGCTTGTCTGATCGCGCTTGTTCACCAAGATGTCGCGCACATGTCGGTAATGACAGGTGCCGAGTTGGATCGCTAATGCGCAGGCCGTCTCCAGACGTGATTTACCGTAGCGCCGAGCCAAGGACAGCAAGCCCAGACACGCCCGGTAGCCATGCTCGGGATGACGGTGCTTCTCCAGCAATCGAGTGATGACGGTGCCGGTGGCAACGCCGATCTCCTCACCCCAATGCAACAGGCGCTTCGGCGTCCATTCCAGGTGCGCGCGATGGGCCGCCGGAAGGTGCTCCGGCACGGTTGTGATGCCACCCGCGACGCTAGAGCGGACATGGCTTGCAACGCGTTGCCCACGATGCAGCAGCTCGATCCCCGCTGCTGTCATGCGCGCCTCCAGCACCAATCCCACCAGCGCGTGCGGCACGCTGTAGCGATGATCGTCGATGCTGACGTGGTAATCCACCGGCACGCGCACGTGCTTGAAGTGGGCCAGCTCGTAACGCTGCATCGGCAACGGCAGCAACGCTGGACGGTCTATCGCCTCAAAGGTGCTGGATCGACTCCCTGGTAGCTTCTGGAATAATTTGGCATTGAGTTGTGCCAGTAACGGCGCGATGGCGACGTTGACCTCGGCGACGCTCGTAAAGGCTTGATGGCGCAGGCGCATCATGATCCAGCGCTCGACGACCTGCACCGCAGACTCGACCTTCGCCTTGTCCTGCGGGTGATAGGGCCGCGCTGGCAGCACCGAGGTGCCGTAGTGGCGGGCAAAGTCGAACACCATGTCGGCCGCCCGTGGCTCGTACCGGTCGGGGTCGGTGATCATCGCCTTCGGGTTGTCGGGGATAATCAATTGCGGCACGCCGCCAATGAAATGCAACGCCCGCGTCGTGCCTTCCAACCAGTCTGCCATGCTCTCACGCGGTGTGGCCCACGCGAAGGTGTAGGAAGACGCGCCCAGCGCGGCGACGAAGACATGCGCGCGGGTGCCGTCTGCCAATGCGATGGTTGGTCCGGCGAAGTCGATGAACAGCTTCTCGCCTGCGCGGTGGATTTGCCGCATCGAACGCTTGAGCCGCTTGGCGAAGCACTTCAAATTGACGCAAAACTGCGAGTATTGATAGGTGGGCTCGCCTGGATGCGCCTGGCGGTACTCCTCCCAGAGCAACATCATCGTCATGCCTTTGCGCCGCAGTTCTTGGTGCAAACGGCCATAGTCCGGCTGCACGCGTTCGCGCTGGCAATTCGGGCCGACCAGAATACGCCGTTCGAGTTCGACCTCGTCACAGGCCTGCACCGTGGGCCAGTCGAGCCCGGCAGCGGCGGCCAGCCCCACGTACTTGGTGACAACGCCCTTGGAGAGCCGCAAGGCAGCGGCAATCTGTTCGTGCGACAGCCCAGCGTCGAGCTTGAGCCGCAATACGTCCTTGATCTTACGCATCGTAATCCTTGGCGCGGGCATGCTACTCCAGACGAAATCTGGAAAGCGTACCCTCGCGAAATAAGGTTAGTCGCGTAACACCATTCTGATGCTGTATGACGCCGGTCCGGCAACGTGACCGACGATTCCGGTATCGTGACCGCTCATTCCGGCCCCATACCCAAATCGGTCACGTTCAATCATATTGACCGGTCACGTTGAAACGGAACCGTCGGTCACGATACCGGAATGACCGGTCACGATCGACCGGAATACCCA
>NZ_LAQU01000123.1 GCF_000970345.1 Robbsia andropogonis
ATGATCGCCACGATCATCAAGCGCGCCGATAGCTTCTCTGTTGCAGATAATCTCAAGTCGGGTTCGCGCATCCGCTTTGCCAGCGCGACGGCCGTCCCGCTGATCGAGCGCCTGATGCGCGGCATGCGCGATTTGCTGGCCCAGGGCGGCTTATCCTTGAATCGACCTGGCGCAGTGGGTTTTTGCGACGGTGAACACGTATGGTTCGTAGCTGGCACCTTGGCCGACTCGGTGCGTCAGTATCTGGATCAGACCGAACAAAGACTATCTGGCGCAGCGGGTCTGCCCTCGGACAATCTGCGCTTTTTTGATACATGGCAGGAATATGGCGCGCTCGTGCCCAACGAGGCCGGCACGTCGATATGGGAAGTGGCCATTCAGATCGGCACCTGGTCGCAAAAGCTTCGCGTGCTCAAGTTTGAGCTGACCTTACTGTATGGAAGCCTTGATCGCGCACCAACGGCCCTACCCAAGGGGACATTATGCCCGTTGCCGACAAGCGCAATGCTGGATCAGTAAGCAGTGGGACAGACAAACAAACCTTGGCTGTTTCAGATTCCGTATCTGCCCCCAACATCACATCCGCTGTTTCAGATTCAACAATTATTCAGGACGCTGCATCGGGTCGAGCGCCGCACGCGCTCGACCCGCGCGAACCATCCGCTTGCACCGATGGTACCGACTCTGGATCAGTGTTACCGGCTGCGCCAGTGAATGAGCGTCCTGCGCCAGAAACTGTGCCTTATCCGAATCATACTGCGCCAGAGACTGCACCAGATCCGATAACGGCTGCGCCAGCCCAGGAAGATGACTACCCCGACTTCGGGGACGTCGAGGAACCTGCCGCGACCGCGGCCTTGATCGCTGCACCAGTGGCCACTGCACCGGCATCCGTAAAAGCTGAACCAGCCGACTCGATCTATCTCGACGAAGCGGACATGAGCACGGCGGCCCAGCCCACCGCGCCTGCGCCCGAGACGGTCAGCGCACCCGTTCGGCCCAAGGAAAAAACGAAGGCCCCGCCAAAGGGCGCTGGGGGGCGCAAGGTGCGTCCGAATGCCGAGCGCCTGATGGGCTGGGTACAGGAAGGCGTGCGCACGGGCGAACTCCTCTTCAACGAATCCAAGGGATTCGTTCACTTCGTCGACGAGGGCATGCTGCTGATCTCTCCGAAGGTATTCAAGGAGTTTGCCCAGGTCCAAGCGGAGCACATCATCGTGCCCGAGTCCAAGACCGACAAACCCTTGTGGCGTGTGGTGCAGGACGATTTCCAAGCCTCAAGCTATCCACTGAAGGCGCCAAACGTGGGGCGCTTCGGTTCCTATCTGCACTATTTCACGGTCAGTGGCGCAGAGAGCGCGCAGTTGGCTGCCAATCTCGTGCCTGATGCAGGCCGATTCTTTGATCCGGTTCCCGCGTCGAACGCGCTGCTGAGCCGAACCGAAGCAACGACTAATAAATAGCGCCATGGCCTATCCCCTCGAAAACCTGTTTCGCCGACCCGCCGAGATCTACTCCTCGATCTCGGCGCTCGGCGCATGCGGCCTGCTTTGGACGCACCCGTCCTACTTCTTGGTCACGCCTGCTACAGGTGGGATTTTTACCGTGGGCATGGTGGGTTTGGCCGCCTGGCGCGGCAATCAGGCAAGATACGTCATGCGCTTTCAGCGCAATTTGCGACGCTTGCCGGTGTACGAGCTCAGTGCCTCGCAGGTGCCGAGCTCCGCCAAGGAAGTGTTCCTCGGCATGGGGTTTTATTGGGAGCCGCATCACACACAGCGTCTCTATATGGCGCGCCAGACCGAGAATATCCGTCTGCGCGCGCGAAACGGCTGGTATCAGCGCGCGCGGGATTTCGAGCGGCGCTTTCCGAGTAACGCTGTCTCGCGCTTCACCCGCTCCGATGCCTGGTACAACCCCGTCGCGCCGCTCGCGCCCGTTGGCGGCGACCCGGCACTGCACGGCATCGAGCCCAACGAATACCAGATATGGTCACCTGTGGCCGAGCGCGTTGGCCACATGCTAGTGCTTGGCACCACGCGCGTAGGCAAGACGCGCTTTTGCGAGGTGTTGGTCACGCAAGACATCCGCCGGGGCGACGTCGTCATCGTCTTCGACCCCAAGGGCGACGTCGATCTGCTGCTCAAGATGTACCAGGAAGCCAAGCGCTGCGGACGCGAAAATGCGTTCTACTTCTTCCACCTGGGCTACCCTGAGGTGTCCGCGCGTTACAGCCCTATCGGCAGCTTCGCGCGTATCACTGAGGTGGCCACGCGCATCGCCGGACAGTTGCCTTCAGAGGGTCAGTCCGCCGCATTCCGTGAGTTCGTCTGGCGCTTCGTGAACGTCATGGCACGGGCCATGACGACGCTGGGCATGAAGCCGACCTATGAAATGGTGTACCAGAACGCCACGAATATCGATGGCCTGGCCTTGCGCTATCTCGAATTCTGGCTCGATCGCGACCACCCAGACTGGGCCGACATGTTGCCTGAACCAGGCAAGGATGTCGTGGAGCGAGCGAAGAAGACGGGCCGCTCACTGCACACC
>NZ_LAQU01000124.1 GCF_000970345.1 Robbsia andropogonis
GGGGGCGTTTGACGAAACGGGCATCAAAGTACGCTAAGCCGGCGGACGGGAGGGGCGTAGCGACCGGAATCCGCCCTTCTCGACATGATGCAGAGGTTCTTCCTGAAGGCCGCCGAGGTACTTAAGGACGATCATCCGGCGCTCACCGAAAAGCTGCACCGCGCGGGTGCTCACTGGATGAGGCATTCCCACGCGAGTCATGCCATTGCACGCGCAGCGGAACTCACGAGCGTGAGCGACAACTTGCGCCACGCCTCGATCGCAACGACCTCGATGTATCTGCATGGAAACGACGCCAGACGCGCCCGTCAGATTACCGAAGCATTCGGGCCGCGAAAAACCGGCCGGCGCTCAGGCTGACTCCGGCAGCCCGCTGTCGGCTTAGCGTACTTTGTCGCCCCTTTCGTCAAACGCCCCCTGGAATACCGCAGCCCGCGCAGCGGGCGAGGATATGCCGCGAAAGCCCGGGCGTGTGGCAGATTCAAGGGCGATAGCGACTGACCGGCCACGGCGAGCAGCCACGATCACGCGGAACGACCGGCAAGCCCCGTGAGGGGCGCGCAGCGCCGCCGCGCGGCGCGGAGTAGGGCGGTTGATTCTTCAACGCTTCTTTCCAAGCCCTGGGAGACCGCCTGACACTACAGAGGTGTTTTTCTCCCGGCCAAATGAGCTATACGAGCTTTTGTCGGCTTTCGGCCTTACCAGCTCGACACCGACAAAATTGGTTCCCGGCAACGGCACTGGCACTGCATCAAGCTGCCTCGCAACTGCTAGTAAGCGGACTGACTCCTTCTCGGCAGTCACCAATGCTTTCGCAGCTCGTTTGAACTGTCCCTTCGCGTCTGACCTTAGGCTTTTGAACGCAGCGCCCTTGTAGTCCTGTGGCTTTTGCATCAACAACCAAATCTCGGCAGTCTGCTTCTCGGTGAAAACAGGGGCGTCCTCAACCAGCCTGCCTTTAATGAACAAGTGATATAGGTCGTCGTCGGGATACTCTGCCGCAAGTAAGCGGTCCGATTCCCGCTTGGCATCGACCAACACTTTCGCAGCCTTTTTACGCAGTTCCCTTGCTTCCGCCCCCAAGCCTTTGACCACCGCTCCCTTGTAGCCATCCGGTGGCTTTCGCGCGGTCAACCAACTCTCTGCGGCTTGCTTTTCCCTGAAGACAGGCGCGTGCATAACCCATGTGCCATGAAGAAAAACGCCGTAAAGCTCATCGTCTGGATGCCCTTTGTGTTCTTCGTGTCTCAACATGGTCTCTCTTTTCTTATTGACGTATCAGGCGCTTCGACCCGAGTTGAGGCCTGGCCGGGATTCGCAAATATGTGAAGCTTCACATATTTACGAATCCCGGCCGGGCCTCAGCTAAGAGCCTGCGTCGCGGTGCGGGTATCGAAACTCCGCCTCGCTTCCCGGAAGCGCTCCGCATTCTCGACGATCCAGGTCCACAGCGGGACCATGCGAACGAGCAGGTCCATGCCCGTGTCGGATAACTCGTATTCGACTCTAGGGGGCACTTCATCGAAATCGTGACGGAGCACCAGGCCGTCCCGCTCGAGTTGTCGTAACGTGCGCGTCAACATCCGCTGAGTTACCCCATGCATGCGCCTGCCGATTTCGGCATGGCGCAGCCTGCCGTACACGCCGAGCGTGTGGATGACACCGAGCGACCAACGACTTCCGGCGTGTGCGAGCACCTCCCGCCGTAGCCCGTCATCATCGTCTCGCAGGCCGTCGCACACGGTCTGCGAATATTGGAGAAGTTCGTCTCGATCCAACTATCGGGCTCCCAGTATCACGCATGTACCTTCTTTCATATACGTCAATGCCTCGCTAGACTGCCGCAACACATTCCTCAGCAGGCCAGACGATGAACCAGACAGATCCTAACGCGACTTCCCAAAACATTCTCGTGCTCGGTGCCGGCGAACTCGGCCTTCCGGTCCTGCGCAATCTTGCGCGCCGGGCGAAGGACATCGCCGGCGCGAAGATCAGTGTGCTACTGCGCGCGAGCGCCGTCGAGTCCAGCGCACCCGCCAAGCGGCATGATATCGCGGAGATTCGAGATCTCGGGATCGAGATCGTCGTAGGCGATTTCGTGAAGAGCTCCATCGATGAGCTCGCCGCCTTGTTTGCGCGATATGACACGGTAATCGGTTGCGCTGGCATTACAGCCGGAATCGACACGCCGATGAAGTTGGCGCGGGCTGCGTTGCAGGCGCGCGTCCCGCGGTACTTCCCGTGGCAGTTCGGGGTCGATTTCGACGTGATCGGCCGCGGCAGTCCGCAGGACATTTTCGACGCACAGCTGGACGTGCGCGAGTTGCTGCGCAGTCAGCACGGGACCGAGTGGGTCATCATCTCGACTGGCATGTTCATGAGCTACCTGTTCGAGCCGGAATTCGGTGTCGTCGACCTGCAGAACGACGAAGTCCACGCGCTGGGCAGCCTCGACACCGCCGTGACGCTGACGACGCCCGATGATATCGGTGCGCTGACCGCCGCGATCGTGTTCGCCCAACCCCGTATCCGGAACGAGATCGT
>NZ_LAQU01000125.1 GCF_000970345.1 Robbsia andropogonis
AGATAGCGTCAATCATTAAGTCCGGTTTACCGACAATCATCTTGGCCGGTAGGCCGGGATGATTGTCGCTGGTTATGTAGCCATGGTTGACGTTCCGGTCTGTTTTTCGCTGGATGATTGTCGTCGCCGCTGGCCTTGTTTGTCGCTGGCTGTTCGGCGACGGTAGCTTTCCACGTTGAGTTCAAAGATGGTGGAGTGGTGAACCAAGCGATCAATGGCGGCCACAGTCATGCCGGCGTCAGGGAAGATGTCGTTCCAGCCGGAGAACGGTTGATTGGCGGTGATGAGAAGGCTGCGTCGCTCGTACCGTTCAGCGATCAATTCGAACAGAACGCTTGTCTCGGCTTGGTCTTTTCGCGCATAGGACAGGTCATCCAGGATGATCAAGTCGAACCGGTCAAGCTTGGCCAGTGCCGATGGCAGTTGCAAACTCTGGCGCGCTGCCTGGAGTTTCTGGACGATCTCGCTGGTCCGAGTAAGCAGAACGCGGTACCCAGCCTCGATCAGCGCATGCCCAATTCCGCTCGCAAGATGGGTTTTGCCGCCGCCGGGTGGACCGAAGATCAGGATGTTTGCGCCTTTCTCTAGCCACGAATCCCCCGTCGCCAATGCCGTTACGTGTGCCTTGGACAGCATCGGCACGGCGCTGAAGTCGAAGGTGCTCAGCGTCTTGGAGACATCGAGGTGTGATTCGATAAGATGACGCTCAATACGCCGCTTGGCTCGCTCAGCCAATTCGTGCTCGACTAACGCGCCGATCAATCGCGTGGCGGGCCAACCTTCGCTGTCAGCGCGTTGCGCAAACTCAGGCCACAGACGGCCGATTGTGGGCAAGCGCAGCTCGTTGAGCATCAATGCCAAACTACCGCTGTCGTAAGTTGGTACATTCATGCTGGCACTCCCGTGTCTAACAACATGTCATAACTGCTAGCGGGAGGGATGACCACATTGATAATCGGGCAGTTGATGTCCCTGACTGCAAACTCGGCAGCGAGTACGTCCAAATCCGGCAGTTCGCCAGCATCGAGTAACATCTCTAAACGTTCAGCCAAAACGGCTTCAACACCATCATTTGCGGCCATCTCAAGGAGCGCCACCATCGTCTTGCAGGCGTTGCGTTGGGTAAGCTTGTCGGCGAGTTGCTCCCACGTTCGACGATATGCATCACGTGGGAACAACGAATCACGGAACGCTAGACCGGCCAGAGCCTGAGGCTTGCGCTTCAGGCCCTCGATGAAGTGACGGTAATCAATGACGCGCGCTCGGCCGTTGGTGCTTGATCCGCGCTGCAAACTTAAGACGAGCGCGCCTGAGAGGTAGCAGTCGAGTCGGTCGCTATAGAGCCTGACTTTTAGCCGGTGGCCAATGAGGCGCGAAGGCGCACTGTAAAGCACCCTGCGCAGCGTGAAGGTGCTGCATCGCGTCACGCGCGCTTCCTCTTCCACGAAGTCCGTTGTGCGTCTGGGCGGCAATTCGATGAGGCGCTCGCGTTCGATACGGAAGGCCGCATTGTTGCGTCCATTGCGACGTGTCACGACTTCCCGGACAAACACCTCATAAGACGCCAAGTCATCAAAGTCCCGATGACCGCGTAACATCAATGCTTGGTCTACTGCCTCCTTCAGATAACGGTGTGCCGACTCAACGCTGCCATTCTCGTGGCCTTGCCCGCGATTGTTACGCGTGCCTTCCATGCCGTAGTGCTCAAGCAATGATTCGTAGCGCGTCGTGAAGTCTTCTTGCTCGCGTAAATTCTTGAATGCCGCAGACAGACTGTCGCTGCGGTGCTCGCGAGGACAACCACCTGCTTGCCAGAGCGCATTCTGGAGCCCGTGCGAGAGTGCCTCGAAACTCTCGCCGCCGAGAACCACATTCGCATATTCCCAGCGAGAGAACGCCAGCACGAAGTGATACAAGCGGTGATCAAATGGAATACGGGCGATCGTCACGCGCAGTTTGGTCATATCGGTGAAGTCCGATAGCCCCCGTACGCCAGGCTCATGCTCTTGCGGGAAGAACACCTCCTTGGGTGCGCCATTGATCGCCTTCCACTGGCTGATACGACGCTCAAGCGTGCGACGAACGGAGTCCGGAAATTGGCCGGGATGGTCCTGCTGCAACTTCCTCAGGATGGTGACGGCCTGCAACTGTGGCGTGTTCACCAACAACGGCACCACTTCTGTGAGCCAGACATCAATAAATGCGTCCGGCCTCGAGCGCCAGTATGCTCGGGGTTTCTGCGACGGTAGTCGGGCGTCTCGCTCCACACGTCTAGCACTTCGAACGCTGATGCCTGCCTTGGCAGCAGCTACTTCCTGACTGTTGTGTTTGCGTTTGGTCATGTAGAGGCGAACCTGCTGGTCGGTAAGTCGGGGTCCGGACATGAGAATCGCCTGTTCTACATTCGATTCCCTATCCTAAAGCCCGGCCGACTCGGCTCCGCCGATGGCTCGCCGTCTACGGCAGCGACGCTGCCTTCAACGACTCACCACCGGCCAACATGATCGCCGCAATACCGGCCAAGATGATTGTCGCTCTCCA
>NZ_LAQU01000126.1 GCF_000970345.1 Robbsia andropogonis
GTCAGTCACAACGGACCATTGGATATTAATCTGACCTGCTCTGGCTCGGCCACGGACCGCTTGACGGCCTACAAGGTAGCGACAATCGTAGCACCCGCGTCGCCGACAGCTTACACCGGGCCTCTTCAATACGAGGCCGAATATTTCGATTTTAAAAATATCGGCGGTCTCGTAAGCAATGGAGTTGGGGGTGCACTGCGCAACTATCAGGGGCTCGGATACTTGAATTTTGGGGGCAGCGATTCGGCGAGCATAAGAGATACGGTGACCGTCCCGTCCGGAGGCGCCTACACATTGATGACGCGATATGTTGATGCCGACGCAAGCGTCAACAACATTGATCTGTATGTCAACGGCATCAAGGTAGCAACGCCACTATTCGCCCAGACAACGACAAATAGTGATTGGGCTACAGATCAACAGGCAATAAATCTCAATGCAGGGAAAAATATTATCGAATTCCGATCGAACGGAACGAGGTCATCCAACCTATACTTCGACAATATTGTGATATCAAAATAGGTGTAAGCGGTGGTTCTGGTACAAATAGGTAAGAGTGTTGAGAATGTTCTTATATGTAGGATATCTTATCAAGAAGACAGAACAGCACTCCATACGGCAGGCGAAGCGGCATGATTGAGACCGAGTTTGTTCAGATCGAACTGGCCCTCGCGGATGCGATGCATCAATTCGATGCCTGAGATCGTTACCACGGTATTTCTGAACCGTTTGAAGCCAAGCATTACGTTCGTTCTGGACTTGATGTTTCGATGGTCCTGCTCAATCACATTGTTCAGGTACCTCGAGGACCGGATCTTCGTGTCCTCGGGCAACACGCCATCTGCCTTGATCTCACGGACCGCGCGGTGTGACGCGGCATATCCATCGAGCGTGATCGAGGGGCGGCCGGGATTCGTGAAATTTTCGCCAAAAACACCTTAACCCAATGATTTCAAATGGAAAGCTCTGATTTTTATCAGTTTGGCGCCGTTGGTTTGTTGGTGGCCTATCGTTTGTGGGCTCCGAACGCCCGATCAAACTGACGAGCCCTCTGCACTTCGTCGCTGTGCAGATAGGTCGATGTCGTCGAGATTGACGCATGGCGCAGATTGTCGCGCACCATGGTTAACTCGGCGCCCCGCGCCAGCGCGTGCGACGCGTGCGTGTGACGCATCCAGTGGGGGCTCGCGCGGCGCAACTTTTCAGCCGTCGCGGGCCGTTCGTCCTGAATCGCGTCGGCCACCACCACGAAGAACCGGCGCAACACGCGCCAGAGCCGCCGCGGCTCGATGCCGGAGCCATCCTCCTCACGACTGGCGACGAGCGGTGTTACCGGATTCCAGCGTGCCGGCGTGATCGGCAGTCCACGCTGCACGAGATACTGATCCAAGGCGGCTCTTGCAAGCGCCGGTAGCGTCACCTTGCCCAGCTTGCCGCCCTTGCCAAGCACGTGCAACCAGTGACCGCCATGCTCGTCGCGACGCATGTCGCCGAGCGTCGCGCCGACCAGCTCGCTCGCAGGCCGGTCGCATAGCCAAAGTCGAGCAGGAACCGTAGGCGCTGGGCAGCAGGCACGCTCCAGCCGTATGACCACTCGAGGCCGTCGGCGAGCGTGCGGATCAGCAGCCACTCGCCTTCGGAGAAGCCGCGGGACACGTCCAGTCCCGCACGTTGCGCGTGGCTCTTGATCTTGACGCCGGCGAACGGATTTGAGAGCACGTAGCGCTGCTCGACCAGCCAGCGAAACAATGCCGACAGGACGTTCAGGGCGTGGCAATGTCAAATTGACGGGTGAGGCGGATAGAATGTGGAGATGACAACGACCCGATCCCCGTACCACGGCTACCGCTTTCCGGCGGCCATCATCAGCTGCGCGGTACGCTGGTATCACCGCTTCACCCTGAGCCTGCGCGACATCGAGGAGTTGCTACTCGAGCGTGGCGTGAGCGTGACATATGAATCGGTGCGTAACTGGTGCGACCGGTTCGGCGCGCAGTTTGCGCATTGCGCGAAAGCCGTGCGCCGCAGGCCGGGCTCAACGTGGCACCTCGATGAGCTGTTCGTGAAGCTGCGCGGTGAGCCTTATGTGTTGTGGCGCGCCGTGGATGAGCACGGCATGGAACTCGACGTGCTGTTGCAGAAGAAGCGCGACAAGGCCGCCGCGAAACGTTTCTTCAGGCAGATCCTGCGCTCAAATCCGGCACCCCGGAAGATCGTCACCGACCAGCTAAGCAGCTATCCGGCCGCGAAAGCGGAGCTGCCGGAACTGGCCGGAGTGAAGCATGTGTTCGTGAAGGCTTGTGCGCGGGTCAATAACCGGGCAGAAAACAGTCACCAACCGACGCGCCGGCGTGAGCGCCAGATGCAGGGTTTTCGCGATCCGCAGCGCACCCAGGCTTTCCTTTCCCGCTTCGGTCCGATCCGGCAACACTTCGCGTTGCCGTGTCATCTCATGAGTTCGGCCGGCCACCGCACCCAGCTGAAGGAGCGGATCGACAGCTGGTATCGATGGAGCGCGGCCGCT
>NZ_LAQU01000127.1 GCF_000970345.1 Robbsia andropogonis
GTGGATTACACCGGCACGAACGGCGACCGACGCAACGGTGACCGGCATCGTCTTTGCGGCGAGCGGTGCGGCGAGCCCAGCCGCACTGCCGGGCAGCGTCGGGACATGCCCGACCACGCTGCAATAAGCGCAGGCCTGCCAATGCTGAGCAACTCCGTGCGCAGGCTTGCTGTCATGTGTCGACGACACAACTTTGTCATCGGCTGAGCAATAGGTAGCCAGCGCATCACTGAGACGGTGATGCGACGCGAGCACCTGCGAGACCACCGGCGCGAGCGTCACCAACAGGATTGCAAGCAATCCCAGCAGGCAGCCAAGGCGATGGAGGCGAACGCGGTACATGGCGCGCGTATTAAATGGAAAGCGGAGGCTATGGATTATGCCACGCCAGGGAAATGATCCTCCGCTGTGATCCAGCGGATTATCCGAGCCCGAAAATAGAAGCAATGCGAAAGCATTCCGGGACGCTTACTGAATCCGTACGACCCACGAAACAATCGACTTTTCGGTATCAGCGATGTATAAGCGCATCTGGCCATGCCTAAACACGGACACTGCGGGAAGCCGGTGAGATTCCGGCGCGGTCGCGCCACTGTATCGGGGGAAGCCGAATATCAGTCAGTTTCCCGGAGCCAGACCTCTCAGTGTCATCCTTCACCCTGACACGGAACGCGATAATTCCGGGAGTTTCACGATGCTTGACCATCTACGCCAGATTTTCAACGACTCGGACTCGAAAGTCCGCAGCAAGTTGTGCGGCATTTACGGCGTGCTCATCGCCATCAACGTACTCGCGTGGGTGTGGGCACTCGTTGCCTTTCACGCGTACCCTCTTCTGCTTGGGACGGCCTTGCTCGCGTATGGCTTCGGGCTACGTCATGCCGTCGACGCCGACCACATTGCGGCAATCGACAACGTAACGCGCAAGCTAATGCAGGAAAGGAAGCGCCCCGTCGCCGTTGGCTTCTTCTTTTCGCTCGGCCATTCGACAGTGGTCGTGCTCGCCGCAGTCGCCGTCGCACTGACGACGTCTGCCCTTCAGGGACGGTTCGACAACTTCAAGGAAATTGGCGGAATAGTCAGCACGCTCGTTTCGGCATTCTTCCTTTTCGCACTCGCGCTCATGAACTTCCTGATCCTGCGCGGCATCTTTCGCGCGTGGAAGCATGTCCGCGCAGGCGGCTCGTATGTCGATGACGACTTCGATATGCTGCTCGCAAACCGGGGGCTCATTGCCCGCCTCTTCCGCCCGCTTTTTCGCCTCGTGACGCGTGGCTGGCACATGTATCCAATCGGATTCCTGTTCGGTCTCGGTTTCGATACCGCAACCGAAATCAGTCTGCTCGGCATCGCAGCGACTCAGGCAGCAAAGGGCCTTTCGCCGTGGGCCATCATGGTCTTTCCGGTACTCTTTAGCGCAGGGATGTCCCTCGTCGACACGCTCGACGGCCATCTGATGCTGGGTGCCTATGGTTGGGCCTACGAGAAACCCTTGCGCAAGATCTACTACAACATGACGATCACACTCGTTTCGATTGTGGTCGCAGTGGTGATCGGCGGTATTGAGGCACTCGGACTGCTCGCAGACCAGTTCGCTCTGAAAGGTCCAGTGTGGAACGCAATTGGTTCGCTCAACGACAACTTCGGCACGCTCGGCTACATCATCATTGGCATCTTTGTGCTGAGCTGGATAGCCTCGCTCGTCATTTACAGAATGAGGCGTCTTGACGAGGTGCAGACGAGTCAGCAAGTCTGATCCGACTCATGCCGCAGGTGAACGAAGGTGCCTCCGCGCTCTAGTTGCCGTCAAGTCACACGATAAACCATGTGGCTCGACGGGCAGCCTTTCGCAGCTGCCGGGCGAAAAGCACAGGGACGGCGCGCCGGTGTTTGGTTGGTTTATAGAACCGCTTCGTTAACGAAGGTGAGTCCGCATTGATGGTTCGAGTGCCCGGTCTGCGCAGGCAAACGGCCGCCGCATCAGGAGGCTGGATAAGGCCGCTCAGGGTCGATAGCGGCCTTTGCCAGTGACTGAACGGGACGCAGCGAACGCTACAAGTTTTGTTGAAATCGCCTATTTCTCTACAACATTAGTTGAAATTTGACGCTTTATATACAATTTTAGTTGAAACTGCGAGATTGAATTGATGCAACAAAATCAACAATTTATATAAGACTCCGATAATTGCTTTGTATACAACATTAGTTGCGCAGGCGACGATTCCTGTACGAAGCCTGCGGCCGAGGACATCTGTACTGGCTCGACAAGGAAAGAAGACGTCAAAAACCGCCGAAGCGGTTTTTGACTAGTCTCGTGCGTCCGCAGGGGGAGGCATATGCCCGCAAGTCCCGCGGCAAGCCCGCTCTGGTTAAGCATCGCGCGTCAACGACAAGACCACTTGAACGGTGGTCGTAACAGTGCGGCTCAGATGCGAACCTACAAAAAAC
>NZ_LAQU01000128.1 GCF_000970345.1 Robbsia andropogonis
CGCTGCGGACGGGCATCGCACGCAGGGGCACTACCAGTTTACGGTGAAGTGACCGTGGAGCCGCTCGTCGCCACGCAGATCGCCGTAGCAGCCGTGCAGAACGTGCTATTCGCGACGGCAGCCGGTTCCCTGGCTTGCGAGGTAATGGGGAGGCGCAGCGGTATCGGCGCGCCGGCCGCACTGCGCGGCTGGCAGGCGGGTCTCTCGATGGTGTTGGCACTCACGACCCTCGCGTACCTGTGGCTGCAGGCAGCCGTAATGAGCGGCTCGCCACTTGCCGATGCAGGCGCCGCTGTCATTGCCGTGCTCACGCAATCGCACTACGGGGTTGCGTGGTCGGTGGGGTTCGTCGGTGCGCTGCTGGCGACGCTGAGCCGACTTTCCGACCGTCGCGGGCTGCCGCTGTTCATCGCGGGCCTGGTCGCTTGGGCCGCGGGCAAGGCCGCGGCCAGCCACGCGGCCGATGCGGGCGACTTCTCGGCGCGTGAAGCCATCCATGTCGCACATCTGTGCGCGACAGCACTGTGGGCCGGTAGCGTGATCGTCGCCGCAATTATGCTCCGACGCTCAACGACCGCTCACGCAACGACCGAAAGAATGGCAGCTTTCTGCGGTGAGCTATCGTACCTGGCGACGGCTGCGCTCGTCGTCGTGCTGGTCACCGGTTTATACAACGTGATGCAGGACACCGGGCAGGCAGACGTGCGGCTCTTCACGATGCCCTGGGGCCGGATACTTGCCGCGAAGCTCGTGTGCGTCGCTGCGGCCGTGGGATTGGGTGGCTGGAACCGGCTGGTGGTTCTTCCCGAACTTCGCGCGCAGGCGCATCAGGACGGCTCTGCTTTTATGGCCACACAGGAGCGCTTCCACGCGTTGCTGTTCGTCGAGGCGCTCGCCATGCTGGCCATTGTTGCGATCGCAGCCGTACTGGGGCATACGTCTCCGACAGGAGGTTGATGCTTGCCGAATCGCAGAGATATCATAATGTCCAACCATGGCCGATGAGCAGCCGTTCGATGAAACGACGCGAGCGTCTCTTCGTGGCCGATCAGGAACAATCTTCCTGATTATTCCGCGCTAACATTGTGAGGCAGCAATCGGCCATGAAAGGACCTTCGCCGGATGCATGGCGCGGACATTCAGGAGACCGCTTCATCCAGCAAACGGTCACTCAATCGCCCAGTACCAGCGCCGCGTCGGCGGACGACGCGGCGGGCCACAAGAACGGCCACACGGCCGCGGCACAAAGTTCCATTCGTGCCCCGTTACAGACATCGGCCAAGAGAAAGTCGCTGCCAAAAAAACGCGGTCATGACGCGGAATTGATATTCAACCGGATCAGCCTTGGCGCGCTTTCAACGCTTCCACACGCGCTGACAACTGGCGTTTGTACTGGTCGTTGCTGGCCGAGCTTCGCGCAGCCTCTGCGCTTTCCAATGCTTCGGTTACCGAGCCGCGCGCCTCGTCGCACTGGCTCATCAGGTCGTGGTAAATCGCCAGCCTGGCTTTCCCCTTGGGATCCTTCCCGGCAGCATCGAGTGCGCGCTTGGCCGTAGTCGATGCCGGCTCGGCTAGACCGAGCGCGAGCTCCGCTTTGGACTGTTGATAAAGCAGCCAGTGATCCTTCACGTCGTCGCCGATCTTTTTGGCGGCTTCTAATGCTGTCGTCGGATCGTCGATGGCTAAGAAGGTCTTAGTGAGAACCCGGGCGACGAATGGGTCGTTTCCTGAGGTGCTCGCCAATTCAACTGCGAAAGCCCTCATAGTGCTCTCCAGTTTGCCAGCGAGCACTCGATTACCGCTTCGAGTGGCGACGATAGAGACGTTTGCAAGTGCCTCGCAAGCGTTTACCCATTGGCGTCCATGCACCGTATTGGGAAATATGGCGAGCATGTCGGGAAAGATCTCAGCCACGGCAAGACAAGTCTCGCCGTGGCGATATCCGAACAGTGTGGTGAGAGCGAGTGAGGTGGTCCCGCCTTCTTGGACAGGTTTGCGGCGAAGTTAAGCTCAAGCCAATGTTGTCATGCCGCGAGTTTGGCCATATGCCTCTGCCGGGGTTTTGCCGGCAAGGGCGGAATGGGGCCGATGGTGGTTATAGTAGGTGAACCAGCGCTCGAGGCCAGCCCGCAGTTCGCTGCCGGTCTCGAAGGCGTGGAGATAAACGCACTCGTATTTCACTGATCGCCAGAGGCGTTCGATGAAGACGTTGTCCATCCAGCGGCCTCGCCCATCCATGCTGATCCGGACCTCTGCTGCCCGCAGAACGCTGGTGAAGGCATGACTGGTAAATTGACTGCCCTGATCGGTATTGAAGATCTCAGGCTTGCCGTAGCGGGCCATGGCGTCCTGCAGCGCCTCGACACAGAACCCGGCGTCCATCGTGTTGGATATGCGCCAGGCCAGCACCTGGCGCGTTGCCCGG
>NZ_LAQU01000129.1 GCF_000970345.1 Robbsia andropogonis
CGCTCGCTAACGTGACAGTGCCGTTATGACAAACTCTCTGACAGTTACCTTGTGTTCGCTTCGCTTGCGCCGTCGGGTCATGCGTGAAAATGTGAACAAGGGCCTAGTGACACAACAGTTTATCCAGCAATGCTTGGTCTGGATAACCGTCGACCGGCAATCCGACTTGTTGCTGATACGCTCGGACTGCTGCTATAGAACCCTGACCTAGGATGCCATCAATAGTACCCCGGTAAAGTTGCTTTTCTTGAAGCAGAATCTGCAACGCTTCGCGTTGCTTGCGCGTCAGGGGGAGCTCATTACGTGGCCAAGGTTTTTGTACCGGCGTGTCGCGAAGATAATTATCAGACAGCAATGCGACGGTCAGCGCATAGGAAATATCATTGTTATAACGAAGAATGGCACGGAAATTATCCGTTACCAAAAACGCCGGACCGTTCTTCCCGACCGGAAGTAACAGAGAGGCGTTTACTGCGGCAAGTGATTTCAGATCCCTCGGGACCACGGCCCGCACTCCCAAGAGTTGCCATTCTTTAATGGCTTTTTGGTTATCCATGCCAGAAGCGGAATAGTCGAACTTGGTCGGCAAGCTGATTTCAAAACCCCACGGCATGTCCTTTTTCCACCCGGACTTTTGCATATAGTTAGCTACCGAAGCCAGCGAGTCGGGGAAAGAGGTCCAGATATTGGGGTGATTGTCTCCATCAAAATCCACCGCGTATTGCAGATAAGATGCGGGAATGAACTGAGGCATCCCCATCGCCCCCGCCCAAGAACCCTTAAGTTGCTCCGGTAGCGCATCGTTTCTCTGGATTATACGTAATGCGGCAATCAGATTTTGCCGGTTAAACGATTGGCGATAGTTATAATAATCGAGCGTAGCGAGCGAGCGGATGACGCTCTTTTCGCCTGCATTAAGCCCATAATTGCTTTCGATTGAAAGGAAAGCAAACAATAACGGAGAATCAACTGGATAACGCTGAGCAATGCGATTCAAGGTTTCCTTATAATTTTCAAGCAACGCTTTCCCCTGAGATACACTATCCTGTGTTATCCGCTGTTCAATGTAACTCCAGATGGGCGTTACTATTTCCGGCTGCTTTTGAGTGGCGGCGATAACGTCGCTATCCGGGTTTATGCTAACGAACACTTTGTCATAGATATCAGCGCTGATTCCCTGGGAAAGAGCATCCTGGCGCAGCCCCGCTTTCCATTGTTCAAAACTCTGATTCGGAGCAGGCAAACCGGCTGTCGTTTCGGAGATACCATTCGACTTGAGCAGAGTATTAACATCCCTGCATTGACTGGCCTCATTGGCGGATGGATCTTGAGCGCGGCTGGCACATGCGGTCAGACTGCTACCAACGGCAATCAGCAAGAAAGCAGCGCCGACCTTAGAAATAGACTGTGTCGTTCTATTGATCATTTAAGGACCTAGGGTATAAGAAAATTTACGGATTACTGAACCACACCGGGATTCGTGGAGGCGGGTTGGTTTAAGTTAACGCTGCCTCGGTTACGTTAATTTTGCCGTGGCGGTGATAGTTTGCCTCAGCTTCGGCTGGAGGGATATATCCGAGTGGCCCCATCAGACGATGATGATTGGTTTTGTCGCAATAAGAACTGGGTGGCGTAAGAACGTTTATATGTATAGGATTACCTATGAAAATAAGGAGTTGAATTGCTGAGCCGGAGATAGTGCCTTAGCGCAGCCGCTCATCTGACCTTTGCGAATCATGTGCATGATCTCGATTCCACCAAGAATGATGCGTGCGCAGCGAAAAGTCTTAAAGCCCATCATTGGCCGCGTGCGTCGTTTGATCGCACGGTGATCCTGTTCGACAAGGTTGTTGAGATACTTTTGCTGGCGAATTTTGATCGGTGTTTCCCGCTTGGCGCTGATCGCTTTCAAAGCGGCGAGGTTCGATCCGCTCTTATCGATCGTCACGGTCTCAGGTTCGCCGTTTCGCGCAATTGCCCGCTCGAAATATGCCTGCGCGGCAGCCTTGTCCCGGAGTGCTCGTAGCAGGAAATCAACCGTGTTACCGGCTTTGTCGACAGCCCGGTAGAGATATCGCCACTCCCCGCGATTCAAACGTAGGTCTCGTCCATCCTCCAGCTTCTGCCCACCGTGCGTTTGCACCGCCGGAACGCTTTTTCCAGCAGCGGCAACAGTTTGAGCGCCCAGCGATGAACAGTCGAATGGTCCACAGCAATACCACGCTCTGCCATCATCTCTTCGAGGTGTCGTAAGCTCAACGGATACGCAACATACCAACGCACGCATAGCAGCATGACGTCCAGTGGATAGTGGAGCCGTTTAAACACTTTCGCCAGCGCCGTAGTCAGGTTTTGCTTC
>NZ_LAQU01000130.1 GCF_000970345.1 Robbsia andropogonis
GTACCCTCAAAACCATTCAACGGCGCGACCTGATCACTTATGAAAAGTCGCGTGTCGAGCTGTTCGACGCGAAGAACCGTTGCCGCAGTGCTTTCGAGTACATCCTGCATGCCTATCGGATCTTGAACGAAGAAACGCTCAAGCCCTTGTCACGTCTGGATTACCTGCCGCAAGCAGATGCCGCAGCACGTGAGCGTGTGACGCGTGTTCGTGAGGCATTGGGGACAATCTCCAAAGCAGTATTCACCATGGAACTTCGCCCACGGCACCCAGGCCGCACCGACAAACCAACCGCCGCCGAGCTGCGACTTTTGGATCAGGTCGCCTTGGATGATCCAGAGGACGACAATGCGCAAGCGACTGGCGCAGCCCATCTTATTGACTAGTACTGCGGCAGATGGTTTTCTACATCAGTTGGTGTAATAAAGGCCTTTAAGGGTAAGGGAGCGTTCACCTGGTGAACGAACGCGACAGCGGCGTCGCATGCAAGCAACAAATCGATCACCGAGTGAACGGTGCAGTGGGCCGCGCGCAATATGTTCCAGATTCGGAGGGATGGTGGCGCAGCGTAAAAAAACAACGGCTTTCGAGAGGCTCTCTTCTCGCGAAGGCATGAACCGGTTCTCCGGCCCCGCCTCGTTTCGCGCTTTGGCGCGTGATCAACAAGACATACTGCAGGTCATTCACGAAACCATGGCCGAGCTCGTCGCTGATGTGGAGTCCGTTGATATCGATATATTTCTACACCAAGCGATGGCCTTGGACAATAGCACCGAGGTTCTGCGAGTGCGTCTCGGATGGCGTGTAAAAGGCGTTAATAAACGCTTTACTTTTATAGAGCTTGAACAGAAAATACAAAAACTTCCTGCACCAGTTAAGGCTTTTCTGGAATGGGCTGATTACCGCGCTTCGGAACTCAATGCGCTTGAATCAGTCTTTCGCTCCAGTGTCACGATGACGAAGAACTTCATGTCCGTCGGCTCCGTGCGCCAGTATTCTAGTTGAGCATCTTGTGCAGTTGGATCTAAGAGACCGGAAAATCCGGCACGTATCAAGTCAAAGTCGTAACGGTAGCGCGCCTATTATTTTTCCTAGGAAAAATCATGGGCACTGTAGCAAAACTGGTCGGGAACGTTTTAACGGCGCCGGCCTTGAAGCATATTTCCGTTAATGGGGAATCACGTCTTATTTGTGAACTGCGTGTGATGTCCTCGTCGTACCGTCAAACGGACGATGGGCCTGAGCAGATCGACAAAAAGACGTATCCTGTTTCTATTACGATCTGGCAAGAATATCTTGCTCAATCGGTTTTCGATCACGTTAAGGTCGGCATGAGTGTGACCGTTGAAGGTCTGCTCTATGTCTCACCTTATATCGATGAGAATGGCGCGCCACAAGCTGGCGTGCGCATCGAAGCCGAAAGCGTCGCGGTCAATCTGCGGCGTATCGAGCAGATTTCGCTGAAGCCAAGATCTTCCCGCGATGCATCGGGCTATTCCCGTGTGCCGCAGGGGGACTTCCCTTCGCCTAATGGTGATCCATCCTCGACAGTCAACACTGACGAGGCCCCACCTATTCTGCGCGATAACACCAAAGCGTCTCGCAAACCCGCTTCGGCTTAAAGCCAAAGCCAGTTGCTGTCGTCTAGTACGGCAGCGTCTGTCCTATTCCTTTGTCGAGACGCCATCATGCCTCTTCGCAACCCGTTGCCATACGGTCGCGCACGTACGCCTGCAGCCGACGCTTTCGTCGCAAGCATTTTCCTGTACGTACGGCGCACCGTGATGATCTTCTTCCTACTGCCCGCGGCCGTGCCTATGGGCGCGCTTGTAGTTGCTGGCCATTTCTCTTTTCAGGGAATGGCGCAGACGCTACTCACCGCGATGGCCAATTCGGGTACTGATCCGAATGCCATACGTGTTCGTGATTGTCCGCCACCACCTGCGGCCGATGGACCGGTACGTAATCGGTGTGAACATGCTCTGATGAAGGACGTCCCGATCGCGGCGCTTGCTGAAGAAAGTGGTGCCGAGATCAAAGTCTTTTACGAGATGGTTGTGCTGATATCTATGGGGCTTTACTTCTGTTGCGCTTCGCCTTCGCCATTCAATGCACGCGGACGGTGCGGTGCCTGGTTGAGCCACAAGATTGCTGACTTGAAGCGGTGACGATTAGACCTCGTGCCTATCTCGGATGATTGGCAATTTTGCTCTATAAATCGTCCGAAAGTAGCCCTGAGAAACGCGTTTTATGCCTCAGATCATGGACCTTTCGCTATTGCATTTGCCAAAACGCCACTTCGCTTCCTGGGACCGCGGCTATCGCTGTCACATCT
>NZ_LAQU01000131.1 GCF_000970345.1 Robbsia andropogonis
GGGATCTTGACCGGCAGACGTGTAGACTTCTTCGTTGCAAGCGCGCGCGCCACCGCTGGGGAAACGGTGGGCGAAGTACTCGGTTCAAAGTGCCAGCGCATACCGTCGAACGCGACCGGCCTTCCCGCCAGTGCAGGCGTACGCGTGTCATAAGCCTCGAAGTGCATGCCGTGGCCCGGTGTGGTGCACGTTCTGACCGGCACTAGGCGGCCGCCCATTTCGAGAACCCGGCTATGCGTATAGTGCGTCTCGTCGCCTCTGATCTCAGTCTGAAACACGATACCGGCACCGTACGCTTTCGGGTTATTCGTCGGTCCTGGAATGTACGTCAGAGCGGGGTCCAGATCGACGCTGATTCGATTGATAAACGCACGGTCTTTCGCGCCAAAGACTTGCACGCCATCGTGCACCGCCATATGCCAGGTCCGGGAAAGAGGCTCTTGGTAGACTGGGACATATTCTCGAACCCCTCCCTCTTTTTTGACCACGACCTCGAAAATATTTTCCGCGTTCAATTGCAGATCGTAATAATCGCCATAGAGTGCTATCTGACGCCTTCCTTCCTTGATATCGACGTTCAAACCAGCCGTGCTGAATGTGTCAGCGTATCGCCACGTCATGTGCGACTCATCGACGATGACGCGTCTCTCCAGAAGCTCCGGTCGTTGCGCATCGGGATGGTGGGTGATAAATTCGTTTTTTTAGATGTGGGCTTCAAATAAATTGGCCCCGCGGAAATATCCCCCATCGCATTCGCGGGTTTCACCTCCAACAATATTTCTCGGCGGACACCGCTCCCGGCAGGGGTGGTAAAATACGCTGCACGTGTCTGCCCCGGCAGCGCGTGTTTCAGCTCCAGCGGCTTGCCTTTCCCAGGCAGACGCGCGTGTCGAGGCATAAACGCGAGCCCGTCAACATCCAGCGCCATGGCCAATTCAGCGAGACTCCAGCGCTGGTAACGTTGGGCGCAGATCGCGTCGCCCTTGCTTTGGTAGTACTCGGAGCGCTTCGCGTTCGCGACGATCTTGGCGATCAGCGGCTTGATACCGAGCGTGAGAATATCCACCGCGCCGTTAAGGCCGTTTTCGACGCCGCGCATTTCAGGTGAAGGGTAGGCTTCGTCACCATCGAACAAGGCGCGAAAAGGGTTTTCGATGCGCTGCGCTTCGAATATTAAGAGTTTTCCTTCATTGTCACCTCTTACGTTGCGCACCTCCTCCTCGTAGGCGCAATTTTCCTTGATATGACGTTGAATCATTGCATTGAGCGCAGCTTCCGACGCGCGCTTTGGACGACTTTGGTGCTGTGGCGCAGGTGCCAGCGTTGCGAGCATGACAGGCTGCGCAGACGCAGATTGGCGAAACGCTGAGGCGATGCACGCCCCCTGTTCCGCGTTGAGCAAACCAGCGTCTATCCAGGCGTTTTTCAGCGATCCGATGATTTTCGCTTTCTGCTTTGATCCCGCTACGACAAGCATGCGGGTGCGGTCATCATATCGAACCGCAACGTCGGGCCGCGGTGCAGGGTCGTCCGTTACATCCGCTACACGCGGCGACGCAGAAGGCTTGATCGGCTCCGGTGTCCAGCCATTCCAATGCACCGTACCGACTCCATAAGGAATACCAGGGCTTATCGCTGCGACGTCATGGGCGTCGGCACCTTGCCTGGCATCCACTGAACGGACCGTGGTCAGCAGCAGCATAAATTGCAAAGCAGTCATGCCACGGTGTCCCGTTGGGCGCCCCCTATGGGTGACCGATGGCTCTTGTAACATCGGGGCGTTTCTCGCGAGCGCTATTTGCGTGTTGAATCTCGCCATTTCCGGGGGTAATCCTGGGTTCGAAGTCTGCTTTAGACACAGCGTTTCCAGAGCGGCATCCTGCTGAAAACGACCGACGCGTTGTCGGTATTGCATAGTGTCGATCGGCATAGGACTGCTCCACAAATCAGTTCATTGAAGCGCATTACGACTGACAAGCATATCAAAATTAGTGCATTTTTGGACTGCCGATTTTGGTGCAAATAGGTAAGATCGTTGAGAGTGTGCTTATATGTAGGATATCTTATCGAGAAAAGCGGACGGCGTTCCAAACATGGCTATTTTTGCCCATCCCCCGAAAACTGAAAATTTTCCCGAAAGCCTTTCTGGTAAAGGTGGCTCTGGTGCAAATAGGTGGTCTGAATCTGTTACATTATGCTGCTCAAAAATCGGGTGATCGATGATGAGCAAGGGCAAAGGCGGGGATGGGTTGTTTGATGGTCGACATTTTGATCGCGAAATCATCGTGCTGTGCGTGCGCTGGTACCTTCGCTACAAGCTCAGCCTACGCGATCTGG
>NZ_LAQU01000132.1 GCF_000970345.1 Robbsia andropogonis
AATGTCCTCAATATAGACCTTACAGTTTGAGAGCGTCTTGCCGCCAGCGTTCTTGATCCCAATCTTCACCGTGCTTAACACTTGACCATTGGTAGCTTCACTAACTTGGTACGGCGCGGCTGATTTTGTGACCATCTCTATCTCAGGATCGAGAGCGGCCCTCGGACTTGTCAACTGGGTGTTATCCGGCACGCTCGACGCACGCACCCAACCATCCAACTTGCCCTCGGCAGACAGATCACGAATCGCCTTCGGCACATGGATGCGGATGTCTTTGGCCTCATCAACCTGGCTGCACATTTTGCCCTGTACCACGGCACGAAATTCCATCAATTTCTTTGTGTTATTCTGCTCAACCGCGCCGAGGCCGAGCGACCCTTTGGTCTTGACATTTATCGCGTCATCGGTCAAATAAAGCGCAAAAAACGGCTTTCCCCGTTCCACCGCGTACTCGTATTCACGCTGTATGTAGCTCTTGCCGGATTCAGGTTCGACTGATCCATAACGTCCCCCGAGGATCAGCATAAAAATGTCGCTCTCATCGATCCATTTCTTGATCACTTCCATCTGAGCCTTGTCAGACGCGGCAAACAACTCCATTCCAGCCGGGATGTGCCCTGCCTCCAGAATCGCCGTGACCGCTGCCTGGCGTTCCGCTTGCATGTCCGTGTAAGTGGACGAGATGAATACCTGATATTTCTTATTCATTCTGATCTGGTCTCTGAGTCGCATTAAGTGAGTAGAGTCTAGCACCGCGAAAGACGAGTCCTTGGCCCGAAGTTCAAGAGTTAGATTCGGACCGGTCTACCGGCTAAATAGGACTGTCCATACAGCGCGACTCCTACGGGACGTTAGCCCATCCATCACCCGCGCACGCGGTGAATGTCTGTTGAAGTGCTTCGATGACGGGTCGCTCGACGCTCACCAGCGCGAATCGAATGGCTGTTTCCTTGGCTGAAGCGACGTCTGAATGTCCAGATGTCGGTCCGGACGAACGACGGCTTGTGGCCGATATCGGATAATCTACAGAGAATTGTTGAAGAGCGTCCGCTGAGGCCGAGAACGGCCACAATGCGTCGTCGACCGAAGCGGCGATTTAGACGTTCGGACGTCTCCTCAAGCACCTCAAAACCGACATTCGGGTTCCGATTTCATCTGTCGCTGCGCGTTGGCGGTTGCCAACTCTCCTTGTAGCGCATCGGTATTTCTATCGGCCCCCGGTCGTGCAGCATTAGCTTTGTTATCATCGACAACGGCTTATCAATCTTTCTTATTACCCAACATTAGAAAAAGCGAGCGGACCATGCCGTTAGACGAAGCAATGTATCGTAATAACGAAATCTATCGGAGCTGGGTCGAAAATCCATTGCGAATCATCGAGCCGAGCAAAATTAATGACAATAGAGGGTTCAGAAAACCACAGCGGGCAGCGCTTTTTTCTTCTTTATGTCACCTGACTTCGTCGCCTGCTCGACCTGCAACGGTTGTCATGCCCACGGGAACTGGTAAGACCGATACGATTTTCGCCTTAATCATCGCAGGCGCATTTCCAAGAACACTGATAATAGTTCCATCGGATGCTCTGCGAGCACAGACATCCGAAAAAATCACTGCACTTACCAACATAAGAAAGTTTGAGGCCATTGGCGGAACCACGTTGTCGCCTCGAGTCTTCACAATGGATTCCGCTCTTTCAAAAGAGGATATCCACACCATTGAAAAATGTAATGTTGTTATATCCACCCCCAACGCACTAGCCTTGAGCGATCGCGATGCGTTAGGGCAATTAGTGAATCTTATGAGTCATCTAATTGTTGATGAAGCACATCACGTTGCAGCGCAGACATGGCGAACAGTGAAATCTGCGTTTAAAGGCAAGCCATGTATACAGTTTACCGCCACTCCATTCCGTGAAGACAAGCAAGCTCTTGACGGACATATTATATATAACTACTCACTGAAAAATGCCCAGGATGATGGATATTTTCAGGCTATAGAGTTTTACCCTGTCCGCGAATACCAGTCATCGCTGTCCGACAAAGCAATTGCGGATAAAGCGGTGGAATTGCTGCGTGCAGATCTTAAAGCCGGCAAAAATCATTTGCTCATGGCTCGGGCTAATTCAAAAGAAAAAGCCAAGACAATTTTTGCAATTTATAGTAAGCACCCAGACCTTTCTCCGGTACTAGTTTATAGCGGCATTAAAAAAAGTAATGAAATAATAAATGCGATTAAGAATAAGAAACACAAGATCATTGTTTGTGTCAATATGCTCGGGGAAGGATTTGATCTCCCCGAACTGAAAATCGCGGCGCTTCACGAC
>NZ_LAQU01000133.1 GCF_000970345.1 Robbsia andropogonis
GAAGTCGTTTTGCTTTCGCGGGGTACTCGGGCGCCGGAATCTGGCAGCCTAACTGCCTGAGTTCCCCTTCGTTAATCTCCTTCGGCTTGTCCAGGATGTTCGGGCCCGGCGTGGGTGCTGCAGGGACTGCAGGGACTGCGGGTGCCGGTTGCGGTTGCACCGGCGGCGCTTCGTCAATTTTCGGCTTTTTCTGTGGAGCCTCGGCGACAATGCGGGGGCTCGGTGCCGTTGAAGAAAGGACTGGCGCCTTCTTCGATTTCTCCACTACGGGCTTGATCGACGGCCTGGGCTCCGGCTGCGGTTCCCGTTGCTTCACAGGCTGCGGAGTGGGCGCGGCGACCAACCTCACCTGCACCGTGCCAGCCTGTTTCCTCTCCGTCGTAAGAATCACTGCCGTGTGATTCATTGCAAAATCAATCCAATCCCGTGAGCCAACACGACGACTGCGGTAATCAAACCGCTTCGAATCTTCCGGGACCGCTCGTTTGCGCGCAATTCGCGATCAAACGGAGTGTCGTTAGGCCAAGACTGAAGATTGATTGATTCAGTTGTCATACACACTGCCTGGCAAGATAGTTGGCTATTTCCTCAGGATCTGAGGTGGGCACGCCAAAAAGGCGGGTAACACGTCAGATCCTTTGAAAGGCCTGTGCGTCACCGAGTGGAAATCAAAGCCGTTCCTCAAATATCCCGCACCGAAATTATGTCGTTGAGTGTAGCGATCCCTTCTGGAATGTTTTTTTGAAACAATCTTCCAATCAGGCAAACGTAGGAAATTTTCTCTAATATTGGCCACAAAAACGGCGAAATTTTTCTCAAAGCAATCAGCGCGGGAACAATGCAATGCGTCTCGTCCATTCCATCTCTCCCATGACGATGAGCCAACGGTTTCCCGCTCTGTTATCTGCATTGTGCAGCGAGCAGAGAAAAGTGACACCGCAGGAGGCGAGATATTTGCGCTTGACGCTGCGGGCAAGAGCGTAAGCCCTGCGCTCACGGGCTCTCGCTCTTCAGATAGCTTCAGAAAAAGCCTGGGAAAACTGAAAATGAGACGCTCGTGTTGACCGCGCGACAACGGGCCTGACTACCCGACGATCGAAGCACGAGCGACATTGCGGGGCGATTGGGATAGGCAGTGATTGCTCACGAAGCAGCGGGCCTGCCTGCGCGGTGCTTGCTCGTTGCCGAATGTCGCCTATTTGGAGAAGCGTGCCGCAACAACAGGGCTTGCGCGTCTAGCTAGCGCGTTGCACGATACGACGATCGCCACCCGCATAAAGCCCAAAAAGACCTTTCGCCGTGTGAATTCGGGGGTGCCGTGGTGCCATCGTCTTACCGGTGTCCCCGTATCGTGCGTTACCGGCGCAACGCCCTTCCAGTAAGTGAGTCGTTGGTTGCGAACTACACGACTATGTCGCGATTTTGAAATGGCATACTATCGCGTGTGCGTTTCGTGGAAAATACATTGTGCAAACGTGAAGCGCAGGCACACCCCGCGGGCGGCGAGTAAGTGTCGCGTGTTTGTAAACGGTGCCACATGACTAGAGCTTCAGATACCTTACAACCGGCAGCGCTAGTTACGGGCGAAGAAGCTGCTAATTTGCGCGCGATGTGGCTCGCGGATGAGTTTCGCTCCAGCTATGGATGGTTGAAATCGAAGCTGCATCGTAGCCTTCGTTCGGCCGCCGATGCGGAAGACATCGCTTCGTCTTCGTTTGTCGAGCTTGCGGGGGTTGAAGACCTTGACTCTGTACGCGAGCCACGCGCGCTTCTGACCGTCATCGCGCAACGACTGACTTACGGGCTGTGGCGGCGACGGGACCTTGAACGAGCGTACCTGGATTCGCTGGCACACAGTGATGAGCCTGTTGCGCCATCGGCCGAATCCATTGTAGAGATTTCCCAATCCCTCATGCTCATCGACCAAGCGCTTGACGGGCTATCGGCAAAAGCAAAAAGCGCGTTCATCTATAGCCAAGTGGATGGACTGACCTATGCGGAGATCGCGTCGCTGCTGGGCGTATCATCCAGCATGGTTCGCAAATATATCGCCCAGGCGCTTACACAATGCTACCTGATAGGCTAATGGCGTCTACTGACGTCTCAACGCTTGATGTCGCCGTCCAAGAGGCCATCGAGTGGGAAGTGATATTGCGCAGCGGTGACGTTTCGTCTGAGCAGCGTGCCAGCTTCGACGATTGGCGGCGCGCCGATCCGTCCCACGAGACTGCCTGGGCAAGGCTTCAGGCCAAACTCGGAA
>NZ_LAQU01000134.1 GCF_000970345.1 Robbsia andropogonis
GTAAACGCCATGCGCTGTATCAGCGTGCTCGAGAACTGAATCCGGCGCGATGGTCCGGTAAGCTACGCAACTGGCAACCGATTGGCTGTGTCTGGCTTAACCCGCAAACACATCATCAAACGCAACATGTGCAAGAAGTGGTAGATGCCGCATAACTCACGTTCCAACTACCTTGACAGTCACCGAAGCGGGCACGCCACTAGACATCGTGCAGGAAAACCTTGGCCATGTCTCGCCAGCGACGACCTCCATCTATGTCACAACGGAATTGGATCGCCGCATTCGGGCGCTCGAGGAGGCGTTTTGATTGCGAAGGCACACCACGAAACCGACTAGGCGAACCTTTTAACTGGTTTTTTTCCGCTTTGCTGAAGCGCTCACTACGAGACTCTCAACGATCTTGCCTATTTGCAACAAAGTCTACTACAAGTCGTTTCGAGGCAAGGTCAGTGGGCCGCCAACGGCATAAGTCCTTGCATTCCTGGTGACTGATATCGCGCTGAAGAGACCTTGGAATCGGCATTGACACGAAAGATCGCCACCGAATCACGCAACGCTTGCGCTTGATCTGCCATGGCGCGAGCCGCAGCCGTCGCCTGCTCGACCAGGGCGGCATTTTGCTGTGTCACTTCGTCCATCTGACTTACTGCAACGTTCACCTGTTCGATCCCGATAGTTTGCTCGTTGGAGGCCGAGGCGATCTCTCCCATTATGTCGGTTACCCGTTTGACCGAGCGCACGACTTCACTCATTGTCTGTCCTGCATTTTGTACCAGTGCCTCGCCGGCAGTCACATGCTTTACCGATGTGCCTATCAGTTCAGTGATTTCTTTTGCCGCAGCCGCACTACGTTGCGCTAGCGTGCGCACTTCGCCCGCTACCACGGCGAATCCACGACCTTGCTCTCCAGCTCGTGCGGCCTCTACCGCTGCATTCAGTGCGAGGATATTGGTCTGAAATGCAATGCCCTCTATCACGGTGATGATTTCGGCGACTTTCGAGGAGCTCGTGGCGATGTCCTGCATCGTGGTAACGACGCTCCCCACGACCTCTCCCCCTGTCGCAGCTGTCTCAGAAGCAGTATTAGCCAGCGTGCTGCCTTGGCGTGCATTCTCTGTATTCTGACGAACCGTCGCTGTAATTTGTTCCATGCTGGCCGCGGTCTCTTCTAACGAGGCGGCCTGTTCCTCGGTGCGTTGCGACAGGTCTACGTTGCCTTGTGAAATTTCTCCCGCAGCAACTGAAATAGACTCCGCAGAGGTCTTGATGCCAGAGACAATCTCGCTCAAATTGGTCCGCATCGTTTCAAGCGATGCCATTAGGCTTGTGTTGTCATCGGCGGCAACGTGAACTTTTTGGGTCAAATTGCCCTCCGCGATCTGCCGTGCCATATTCTGCGCCACAGTCGGCTCACCACCCAACTGCTTCAGAATACTGCGAGTAATGAAAACGGCTAGGAATGCACCCAATAAAAGTGAAAGCCCGACGATCGACCACGCAGCGACTTGGATAGCGTGGTAGGTACTATTTGCTTCTTCGGTGGCTTGTGCGTTTAACTGATCTTCGAAATCAGCGAGCTCATTTAGGCGTAACAACCAGGCAGCCTGTTTTGGCCGTGCTTCTTGAAGCAATACCTTTATTGCTTCTTCGGGCTTATTTGCCATGCCTAAGGCAATGGCCTTATCCATCAAGGGTACGGTAGCGGCGTTGTCTAACTTAAGTTGGGCATAAAGCGCTCGTTCGCGCTCTGTCGTGCCCGCTTCTGTTGAGAACATCTTGCCCAGAGCGTCGTCGGCGTCCGCATAAATTTTCTTTTGCTTCTCTACGCGCCTTGACTCTTGCGCCAGTGCGGCCGGGTCGGTCAGCAGTGCAATGTTGCGAATCGCGATTGCGCGATCCGCAACGGAGGCTTTCATATCCTTGACATACTTCGATTCCAAGTTGTTGACACGCGCTATACCATCAAGCCTAGTGTGAAGCAGGGACATGCCGTAGAAGCCTACCAAGGCGATCATGAGCAACAGAAATAGAACGCTTCCAAAACCAATTGCCAGGCGGGTCGATACTTTTGAGTTGTTCATCGCATTTTTATAGAAAAGTTAGTGAGATAACACGACGCACCGGGGGAAGCGCTATTTACGGTTGCGCAGTGAGCAACTCAAATAGGTTGGTGTGCGGGGTTTTTTCGGAGTACAAGCCCAGTGCGGAAATGATGGTCAAGAGTTGAAGAACGAGCTCAGAGAAAAAAGCAAGGCGGG
>NZ_LAQU01000135.1 GCF_000970345.1 Robbsia andropogonis
CCCCCCTTTCGTGCTTGGCAACACCGCGCGGTCGCCCGCCTCGTTCAGCGGCAGCAGATTGATGTCCGCGACGACAGGACGGGTGGCTCCCGCCAACGTGCTATGTGCGAGCCGCATCAGGACCGTGCGGTAATCGGTCGCCAGTTGCATCACGGTGTCGCGATCCAGACGCGCACCGTCCCATGACCATTCGAGCGCGATGCGGCCACGCCGCGGCATGACCGCCAGTGCAAGCGGATAGTGCGTGGCATCAACCGCATCGACATGTGTGATGGCCAACGGCCCATCGCTGTTGGCATCGCGACCCGCCTGGCCGCCGCGCGCGTCGGACACGGTGGCGTCAAGCGGATAGTTTTCGAAAACGAGCAGGGAATCGAACAATGCATCACCGCTGCGCCCCAGCCATTGCTGGACACGCGCGAGCGGCGTCGACGCCATGTCACCCATTGCGCTCAGGTGTTGCTGCAGCGCGCCCAGCCAGTCTCCCAATGGCGCGGATGGCGCAACGTCGAACAATACCGGCAGCGTGTTGATAAACAGGCCGACCATCCGATCCGCCCCGGGCAGATCCGACGGACGACCCGACAACGTCGTCCCGTACGCAACGCGTGTGCGATGCCCATACCGCGCCAACACGATCGCCCAGGCACCCTGCATGATCGTATTTAACGTGACCCGATAATCGCGCGCTGCCTGGGTCAAGCCATCCGACAGTCCCGGCGGCAGTTGCTCACGCGAGGTCGCAACGCCCGGCACGCGCGCCTGTGGCGCGGGCACGCTTGGGATCAGTGTGGCGGGCAACGCGTCCTCGCCGGTCGCCGCGATGTTCGATGCGCCAACGTCATGGTTTTCTCGATGCAAACCACCCAAGGCATGCCGTTCCCACCATTCACGCGTGGCGGGATCGTCAGACACGCGATTCACCCGCGTGAGATAAGTACGGTAACCGGGTACCGATGCAAACGTGCAAGCCACCCCGTCCAGTCTGGCTTGGTAGTCGCGCAGCACTTCGCCGAACAGCGTGGCCATGCTCCAGCCATCCAGCAGCACATGGTGATGGGTCCAGACGATATCGGTCACACCGCCGTCTTGTTCAAAAACCGCGATACGCATCAGCGGCACGGCGTCGAGTGCCATGCCTTTTTCGAGATCGCGGGCGCGCCATGCAGCCAAGGCCGTTGCGACATCGGCGTGATCACGTCCACGCCAGTCGTGGACGACGTAAGGCAGCGGGCCATGCCGCTGAACGACCTGCATCGGCGCGCCACCGTGTTGCCACAGGAAGCGGGTACGCAGCATTGGATGGCGGATCATCGCGGCAGCCCATGCCGCGTGAAACACCTCGGCATCAAAGCGGCCGCGCAACGTCAGGTGAAACTGATTCAGGTACGCGGCGTTTTCTCCACCCGCCACCGAATGGAACAAAAGGCCACTTTGCAACGGGCTCGCCGGATATACGTCGTCGACATGCTCCGGCACCAACCCCAACGCCCGCCAGGTGCGATGCACCGCACCTGCGGCATCCGCATTTCCATCCGCCGCCACGTTAGCGGAAGCGGTCACCGATAGCGCCGTATCCGGTTTCCCGGCATGCACGTCGGCGCTTTCCGAATGACGTGCCACATCATCGGACTCGGTGGATCGCGTCACGATGGCCGCGTTTATCGGTTGTGCGCGGGCGGACAACGCGGCAATCGTCGGCGCCTCGAACAGTTGGCGAGGCGTAATGACCCAGCCCGCCTCACGGGCTTGCGCGACAATTTGCAAACTCAAGATCGAATCGCCCCCCACGACAAAGAAATTGTCGTGTCGATCGATCTTCACTTGGCCCAGCACCTTGCGCCACACCGCGGTCAGCACGGCCTCCGCCGGCCCGACCTCGACGTCCAATCCAGCCGCCTGCGCCCCACGCTGCGATTCGTCGGCGTCGGCTGTCTTACCCTGGCCCTTCGCATCGGTGACGATTTCCGGCAACGGCAAGGCACGGCGATCGAGCTTGCCATTCGCCGTCAGTGGAAATTGGTCGATGATGACAAACGCCGACGGCACCATATGGGCGGGCAAACGCTCCGACAGCCAGCCATGCAACGCTTCACGATCATATCGCGGGACATGTGTACCGTCGTTGTCGCCGCCTCGTGTACCGGTGTTGCCATCGCGTGGTACAACATAGGCGATCAACCGCGCCGGATGCGCTTGCAATGCGCCTGCCGGCGCATGCGCCCTTTCACGCGCTGCGTCGCTTCCTTGC
>NZ_LAQU01000136.1 GCF_000970345.1 Robbsia andropogonis
CTGCGCGAGCAGAAGAGCATTCGTGAAGTCAACCTCTGCCTGCTTCGCATGCACGGGTAGATGAATGACACGATTAACAATTAGGAATATTTAATGTTAAAAATACTTCGAAGTCACTAACGGCAAGCGGATGTTGGAGTAGGTGATTTGCGTTATATTTCCCACTCCCAGGTGCATCAGGGCGCTAACGGAAAAACGCCTTAGCATTTAGCTAATACACAGCAATGCTTGGTCGGCCATCCTATTTATTATCTATAAAATGGTGGGAAGAATATCTGTCATGACGCGACAAGGCATAGCGACTATCAAACGCCGAAGCAAAGATCGGCCAGAGAAAAACCGCTATCGTTCATCATCGGCAACCGCGGTGATAGGGGGCATCGCCGTTTTGCTCGTCATCTTTATCTTCACAAGCACACTGGTTCGAATTGCAGTGGATCAGCGGGAGGCAAGAGATCGAGCAGTTGCCGCTAGCATCGAGTTGTCCAAGACGTTTGCCGCCCACGTTGCAAAGAACCTCCACGACGCCGATACCATAGCAAGGTGGGTGGAATACGAGTACGAGAAGGCTCCTCGCTCATTCACCCTATCTGATTACAAAAATCGGGGCTTGATATCCGGAGACACGGTCGTGCAGGTGACGATTGTCGGCAAGGACGGGAATGTTCTGCAGACAACAACGCCGGCCATAGAAGCAATAAACGTCAACGACAGGCCGCACTTTCTGATCCACGCGAACAATCGCGACGCCGGCCTGTACATTAGCAAGCCCGTCATCGGCCGTGTTTCCGGGAAGTGGACCCTACAACTGACTCGCAGATTAGATAATCCAGACGGCTCCTTCGCTGGCATCGTCGTTGTCTCTGAAAGTCCGAATTTTCTTACCGATGGATTCTATGGTGCCGGTACCCTTGCGCCTGGCACACTGCTGTCTGTTATATCGGATTACGGATATTTGATATCGCGCCGAACCGGCTCGGCGAGCTCCTCACATGAAGGCCCTTCGGTCTCAGCGTACAGCGACATGATCGGGTCAAATGGCGGGGTGTTCACCGACCCGGTCGATGGTGTGAGGCGATTTGTCACGTATCACCATCTGGCCCAGTATCCCGTTTCCGTTATCGTCGGACTCTCCGAGAGAGACGAACTTGCTAGCTCCGAGCACTGGAAAGTCTTCTACCTAGGGCTGGCCTCATTCATTAGCCTCTTGATTCTCATCGTTGCTGTATTTGTCATTCTGATGCTTGCAAGATTAAAGGCAGCGGCGGAGACGGACTCCTTAACGGGTTTGTCGAATAGATACTTGCTTACGGAAACGCTGCGCCGAAGAATGCATGCCTTGGGACCATCGGGCCAATTGGCGATGATCTATATCGATCTCGATAACTTCAAAAGAGTGAACGACGCCTTGGGACATAAAAAAGGCGACGAACTCTTGCTGCAGGTCTCGTATAGGCTCAAAGATGCTGTTGGGAAGGAGAGATTGATTGCCCGCATCGGCGGCGACGAATTTGTCATCCTTGTCGAAAGCACCGATGCTGTAAGAAAGGCGCAAGCACTTTGCAGGGTCATCATCAAGGCTTTCGAGCGCCCTTTCGTTATACGCGCAAACAGCTATCTGATCTGCTTAAGCATCGGCATCACTGCCTATGATAAAGCTGACGACAACGAATTCGATTTGCTTACACAAGCCGATCTCGCGATGTATTCGGCTAAGGAACAAGGGAAAGCGGAGGATCTTAGTCATCAATGTACGTACACGCCGGAGTTATCCCAACGCGCGCTGCAGGATATCGAAAGGCATCAAGAGTTTCAATATGCCATCATCAATCGTGAGTTTTTCCTGGACTATCAGCCGATAGTGGGTCTTGACAGGCAATTGCGCGGGGTCGAAGCGCTAGTTCGATGGAGGCATCCTAAGAAAGGCGTTTTGCCTCCCGCAGATTTTCTCTCGTTTGCTGAAACAAGCGGCTTTATTGTCCAGATCGGTGAGTTTGTGCTTGAGCAGGCCTGCCAGGATTTTCAGGCGTGGCAGAGCTATGATCCGCGCCCGCTATCACTCACCATCAATTTGTCGCCGGTCCAATTCGCGATCGGTGCCATTTCGCGCACGGTTGCACGGTGCCTGAATGAGTACATGATCGAACCGGATCGTTTGCATCTGGATGTCAGTCGAAACCTTGCTCCATGACGAGAACGTCACGG
>NZ_LAQU01000137.1 GCF_000970345.1 Robbsia andropogonis
TCGGCCGCCGCCGCCGCCTCGCTGTGGACCGCCGCCGGGGCCGCCGCCGGGGCCGCCGCCCGATGGAAGTAGTGGCGCTCAGCAGTAAGCGATTCTCTCGATAGGCTTGCGTCGACACTTTGGGTCGGCGCGTTCATAACAGGTGCTTGGATGTGGTTGCGTGATTCGAGTGTTTTTCAGATAGGAGTACTGATAGCTGTGGGAGCCTCGTTTCCTTCGGCCAGGGCCGATTGCCTGGACGATGCCGCGACTTACCACAATATCTATCCGGCACTCGCTCGCGCCATCGCCATGCACGAGTCGCGCATGAATCCACGTGCCATCGGACCTGCTAATAGCAATGGCTCGTATGACATCGGCTTGATGCAGATCAACTCGTCGTGGTTGCCCATGCTTGCGCGGTACGGCATATCACGGGATGCCTTGCTTGATGGCTGCGTCAACGCCTACGTCGGAACGTGGATCTTGCAACAAAACATCCGGCAATACGGATACAACTGGGAAGCGGTCGGCGCCTACAACGCGACCACTGAATCAAAGCGTCAGAAATATGCGAGCGCCATCTATAAGCAACTGAGTAACGTGCTGGCTGGTGCTGATCCTGCAAGCGCGATGTCGATCATGCCGGCAGGCGTGAAGCCTTCAGCAACAGCGTCGCGTGCTTCTGTCACGCCGGTCCAACACGCGGCGCACGCCACGAGGCAACGCTCGCACAGCATCGATGCTTTTGAAGCGCATAACAACTGGCAAAACACGGCCGTTGCCGATCGGACATCTTCGCTCGCGGCCTACGAGGTCGAAAATGAATAAATCACCGCTTACAGCCGTCGCGTTTCGTCGCGAGAGGTTCGTTATTGTGGCGTTACTCGTCGTGTTGCTGGTGAATCTATTTGTCAGCAATCGCGCTCACCAGCACGAAATGACAGCGCATGTGACAGCCATTCATGCAATGGCGGACGCCTCGCTTTACGCCGGGCACGCGGTACTAGGTACGTCCCTCGCAGCAGATCCGCAAAACGCCGAGAGTATCGCCAAAGCGGCGGGTGCGTGGTTGCCGTCTGGGCAAGACCTGCAGGCTTTGGTCGGCGTCGAGAAGGCCAACATGATCACGAACCTGCGCTTTAGTGCGGCGGCGGGCAAGCTCAGCATTGCCTACGCGATTGCATCAACGGTCTTGGAACTGTTTGCCGTCGCCCTATGCGCCTACCTCGCCTTGCGCGTATTACTGCCGCAAAAGCGCAACGCCATTACCGATGGCGGGCACGGCCATGAATAAGCGCGACGCCGAACAGGCGCTCCTCATCCTGCGCACCCATTTGGAGCCAATCGTTCCGTTCATGGATGATCCTGCCGTGCAGGAAATCATGATCAACCGGCCCGATACGATTTGGGTCGAGCGCTCTGGCGAAATGGTCTTGCAGGAGGGGTGCAAAATCGCGCCGGAACGGCTGGAAACGGCGCTCAATCTGATCGGCAATCTAAATGGTAAGCCGCATATGGCCGTCATGGATGCGCGTATGCCCGGGCTTCGGATCGCCGCGGCGCGTGCTCCGACGTCGATTCATGGCACCTCGATGAGCATCCGAAAGCATTCTGTGAACCGGATTTCGCTCGATAGCTATCTCGCGCGCGGTGCATTCGATGTGCAGGCGCGAGACGCCCGGCAAAGCCAGATCGATCACGAAATTGCCCAGATGCTAAGTGCCATGCATGAAGGTGGCACAGCCGTACGCGATTTCTTCCAATGGGTCATCGAATCCAAGACGAACATCATCCTCTCGGGCGCAACATCTTCGGGCAAAACGACGCTCCTCAACGCGTTGACCGAAGCGATTCCTGCGGAAGACCGTGTGGTCACGATCGAGGACACTGCCGAGCTGCAAATCGCTGTACCCAATTATGTCTCGTTCGAAACCAACGAGAGCGAAGGCATCACCATTAGACATCTGGTGCGCCTGGCGCTTCGGTATCGCCCTAATCGCGTGATTGTTGGCGAGGTGCGTGGTGCCGAGGCATTTGACCTATTGGATGTGCTCAATACCGGACACCCAGGCTCGGCGGTCAGTTTTCACTCCGACACCTCCGATCTGGCGCCGGCTCGGCTGGAATCAATGATACGCATGGCGCCCGAGACGCAAAACTGGCCGCTTGCTGATTTACGGCGCCAGATCGCAGCAACGTTTCGCTTCATC
>NZ_LAQU01000138.1 GCF_000970345.1 Robbsia andropogonis
TTAATGATCCGCGTGTATGTAAATCCGTCGCTTTTCACATTGTAAATATCCGCGATTTTTGCCAGATCGCCGTCAAGCTCGTACGCTGTCGTTTGGTAAATCGGCACTGCAACGGCCTTCGTGATGGGGTCGTGACGATACGCTGCATGCAAAAGAGCTGTTTCCGAAGACATATTGTTATCACGAATAGTGTGTGACATATTACAAGCTCCTTGTGTCAAGTGGCGGCACAAAACGTTCTGGTACCATGGGGTCGCTATTCGTTTTATCAAAAAAATCTTGAAATGCATTGCCTAATAGATGTATCCATCGCGGCTTGATAGCGCCGATGCATCCGATTCTAAAACTGCGTGTCGAAGCATGCATTTTTGAATAGATATAGAGATTGTAGTCGGCGAGATGCAGGTACAGTGCATCGAAATCTTTGGGCGTATCAATAATCCCATGCGCAGTGAGCGCCACACAAACGGGTGAACGTACATCAGCAGTCAGCAGTGGAGAGGCATAACGCGCGGTTACACGAATGATTTCATCCCGCACCGAGCAGTACCGTTTCCCTCGATTAGCCACACCTTCCAGATCTAACCCTTCAAGAGCCTTAGTACAAGCTTGGATTACGTGCGTGGGCGGCGTAGATCGCCACTCTCCGGTTTGCTCGAGACTTTTCCATTGATCATGGACATCCAGAACAAACGAACTGACCGAATGATCCCTTGCTCTGAGCAAGTCGAGCTTCGCTATGACGAACGCTACACCAGGAGGACCTTCAATGCATTTGTTGCTAGACGTGACCAGTACGTCGAAATGAACTTTTTTTAGCGCTGATATCGATCGCACCGAAAGAACTCATCGCATCTACAATTGTTCTTATCCCGCGCCGCGCCGCGAGATTAACAATGGCCTCGAATGGGTTAAGCACACCAGTAGTTGTTTCACAGTGAACAAAACAGATATGCGTAATTGATCGATGATTTTCTAAATATGTGCTGATGTCGGCAACTGACAGCGGCTCGTGACTCGGCGCCCTCATACAAACCGCCTGAATCCCGCGTAATTCTAGAATTCTTAGGATCCGCTCACCATAGATACCATTAATACACACGAGAGGTCTGTCAGACAATGAGATGAACGACGTCAACGCGGCCTCAATACCATAAGTACCGCTACCTTGGACTGGCACTACGGAATGTGAGCCATATCCGTCGATCAGATCTAAAATTCGCTCACGCATCATGGCGGTAATATTTTTAAAGCTCTGATCGCGGGATCCCATATCAAACTGCATTTGCGCCTTGACGTCGTCGGTTAATGACAATGGGCCTGGTGTCATTAAGTAATGATGTCGAATAGACATATAACAGTCCTTATTATATGAAAATATGAACTTCGTTTTTTCGTCAACATCCTGAAGAGATGCAGTCGTGGGTCACGACTGCATTCGGCAATTGCGTGATGAATTATCCAGTTGCTTTACTAGCGAATTTTTGCGAAACCATTGAATTTTCCGAATTTTGAACGCCAAGGCTTGCCATTGTATCTGTGCCGCACTCCTAAGGGAAGTTTTTTTTTGAAATTTTCGGATTATTTATCGAATAAATATAGAATGGGAATAACGATTATTATTGAGTGTTGCAGAATCCAATTAATCTATGATTGTATCTTTCAAAAAGCTGAAACCTACTTAGTACTACAGCCGTAGATGTAAAGGGGCATTGTCAAATTGTTGTGGTTGTTGACGTAAGATGTCGGGTTCTGTCGCAATAAGGGGATCTGTTATTCTGAATACCCCGAGCGAACAATCAGATCCATGAAGCAAAAGCTGACTGCGGCGATTTCGAAAGTGTTCAAACGGCTCCACTATCCGCTGGCCGCGATGCTGGGCATTGTCACGTTGTCGAGGCGTTCGTTCGCGCCAGCTGCGCACGCATCTCCTTGAGCGAGAACAGCAGACTACTCGTGTCGCCGGGCCGTATGTCAATGTCCGCTGTCAAATCGCCCTGCGCAATACGCTGTGCAACACGCGCCGCTGCGGCCGGCTCACCACCGATGGATCCATACACGTGAGCCGATACGCGCCAAGCGACAGCGCCAACCACGAGTGCAAGCACGACGAGCATGGCGG
>NZ_LAQU01000139.1 GCF_000970345.1 Robbsia andropogonis
ATAGTGGAATCCGCACGCAGAGCGGAATCGGCGGCCTATGCAGTCGATAAGGCCATTGGCGCAACTAATGGCGCTAGTGTCCAGACGACGTCCGGAGTTTCGGTACTTGCAACTTCGCGGGGTTTCATGGGGAAGACACCATGGTCGATGCATGCCATTTCGGCGAGCGCGGTTGCTGTAGGGGAGCGGGAGCGGCAGATCGGCTTTTGGAGCGATGCCGCCAGAAATTACGAAAGCCTGCCGAGCCCGGATGAGGTTGGTAAGATGGCAGCCACGCGAGCGCTCGGCGCGTTGAATTCACGTTCCGTTCCGACTCAAACATGCCCAGCACTCTTCGAGCCGCTGGCCGCAATGGGACTTCTCCGAGAATTCGTCGGTGCGGCTTCGGGCGACGCGTTGTACAGATCCGACTCCTTCCTCACGGACCGTATAGGAGCGGCGCTCTTTCCTGAGCATGTTTCCGTCTTTGAAGACCCCTTCGTGAAGCGTGGCATATCGAGTCGATGTTTCGATGGCGACGGCATTGCTGTTTCGCATCGCACTGTCATAGACAGGGGCGTGCTCAAGGGCTATTTCCTCGGACTATACGCAGCGCGGCGGCTCAAGATGAGCCCGACCGGCAGCGGATACGGACCGCATAACCTTGAGGTTCGTAGCGAGTACTCGGACTTGACGGACGACTTGCATTCGATGCTGTCAAAGCTTGGCAGAGGCCTGTATGTCACCGATTTGGTCGGTGGCGGCGTGAACCGGTTGAACGGTGACTTCTCCAGGGCGGCGAGGGGATTCTGGGTTGAGGGCGGCGAAATTCAGTTTGCTGTTTCTGGAGTCACCCTCGCGTCGAATCTCTTTGCCATGTTCGGACGACTGCGTTCGGTTGGGGGCGACAAGGTGACGCGCGGTGGAATTACCACCGGCTCGTGGCTTATAGACGAAATGAAGGTCGGCGGTCTCTGACGACTTCGCGAGCAAACGGGGCTTGGTTAGCGCGCCATCGTCGGGACACGTTACCTTAGCGACGTGCTAGCTGGATCATGACGTCCGACCTTTTCAGTGCGATATGCAAACGACATACCTCAAGTCGCTCGGAAACGAGCTAACGGACGCTGGAATTGTATGAATGATGCTTTGAAATCTCAGAACCTATTGCCTTCTCTGGATGAGGTGCGCAATGCCGCATACCACTGTTTGCTCGAGCGCAATGGCGTCGATGAAGTCCAACTGGCGTCCGCGCTATCGGGTGCGATGGGAACTGGCGGTGATTTTGCCGACGTCTATTTAAGCGATTCCGTCCGGGAGACCTGGTCCCTGGAGGGCGGCGCCGTTCGAGGCGGCTCTTATCGCCGCGACGCCGGTTTCGGTCTTCGTGTCATGAAAGGCGAAGAGGTAACGTTCGCAAGTTCTCAGAGAATCGACACGGCTGCACTTGGTCGAGTTGCCTCCCAGTTGCGCACGAACGGCGAAATGGTTTCGGCGACCGCCTTTACCACGAGCAAAGAAAGTTCAGCGCATGATCACGCCTCTTTGTACATGGGCTCCGCGCCCCTCGCAGCGGTCGATGCGTCCGAGAAAATTGCGCTCCTTCAAAGGGTCGAACAACTGGCGAGAAATCACGACGCACGGGTAGTCGAAGTTGGCGCTTCGCTACAAGCGGTCTATGAGAGCGTTTGGCTGACCCGCCACGACGGTATGAGCGCAGGCGATGTGCGGCCCCTGCTGAACCTTTGGGTAAGCGTGCGAGTGCAATGCGGAACGCGGATGGAGCGTGCGCATAGCGGCATGGGCGGTCGCTATTCGTTTAGCGAATGGTCGGATGAGATGGTCGCCTCTTTCGTCAAAAAGCTCGTAGATGCGGCAACCATCAAGCTCGACGCGCGACCCGCGCCCGCTGGCTTGATGAGTGTAGTGGTTGGTCCTGGCTGGAATGGCGTCCTCTTGCACGAGGCGGTGGGGCACGGTCTCGAAGCCGACGGCATTCGACGCGGAACGTCTGCGTTCGCTGGTCGCATTGGTCAACCCGTAGCACAGCGCGGCGTAACCATTGTCGACGACGGGTCTATTCGGGGGCCGCCGCGGCTCTCTGAATGTGGATGATGAAGGGCATCGGACCCAGCGCACGA
>NZ_LAQU01000140.1 GCF_000970345.1 Robbsia andropogonis
GTCGAGATAATCAGCCACATCAAATTTGGTAAGACCTTCGAGTTTCATAGTTATGCAATCGTGAGTGTCAGATGACCGATCGACTCGGCCGCCGGCCGCACCTTAATCTCAATATCGTAGCCAAGGCGATTCAAGCAATCCATGAGCTTGAGCTCCGACAGGTTAGCGAAGTCACCCCTCATCATTCCCGAGACCTTTGACTGCGATATGCCCATACGCCGACTGGCCTGTTCTTGGCTTAAACGCAGATTGCGCACGGCACGAGTGATCTCTGTCACCAGGCCGGACTTAATCTTGAGCTTCTCTGCGTCGCCAAAACCTAGGTCAGCAAACACGTTGCCCGAACTGGTCTCAATCTCGATGTCTTCGATCATTGCCGCTGGGATATCTTGTTTAGTTCTAAAGCGCGTCCGCGCAAAAAATAGCTGGGGTCACGATGCGAGCTGCGCCTACGCTGCCGCGTTGCAGAAGCCCGGCGCGGCGATCGCCGGTCACCAAGTAGTCGGCATCACTGGCCAAGGCCATTGCAAGCAAGAAAACTATCATTTGGATCATTTGCCTCTATACCTACGGGCAGATCCGGCAGCGTCTCAATTAATATGGCCCGCTGCATGTTGTTCACCATCGCGCCAATCCGGTGTGCCGGAAGTATGGCCCTAAGCTTCGGATAGCGGCTTACGCGTCGCAGTTCGTCCAGTTGCTCCACAGAAGTCACCAACTCGAAACGCCCTGCGCGCCAGGCACGATAGATCATGTCCGGAAAACCAGAGGGAGATATCAGGGCACCGAGCAATACGTTTGTGTCGAGGATGACACGCATCAGTGCTCACGCGCCCACTGGACTGCTTCGTCAATGAGGCCATTGATATCTTCAGCACCCAAGCCAGTCGCGGAAGTCTTGGCCTGTTCGACGGCGCGCTCGAGGAGATAGGCGCGCACCGCTTCCTCAATGAAACGTGACAGGTCACCCTTGCGACCGCCACCTTGGGCCGCAATAAACATTCGCACGGACTGATCGACGTCTGGGGACACTGCAATATTCCAGCGAACGGTACTCATAGAATGTGCATCCAGTCGATAGGTGTATAGGTGTTTATACACCGTATCGTTGCTCAAATCCAGTGCTATGACTCCAGTTCAAGCGTATCTCTGACGCAAGGTCGCGAAGCATTCGTCGATTGCTGTCCTCATGCTGCTCAGACCCGATTGTCTTGCCTTCGTTTCTCCAGTCGACGCCTGGCAAAATAGCGGTTTTGTCGTCTCGCGCCAAACACCTCCGAGTATTGACTCAACGGCCGCAGATGCTTGGTGGAAGGAAACGCAGCCCTTCTCCGATCCTTTTACGACCCAAAACGCCTGGTCTTCCACTGTCCAGATAGCGCCATTTCCTGCTACATACGATCGTCCCCGAAGAGGCGTCATGGCTTTGATGTCTTGTTCACGTTTCACAATCTTTTCCGCGGCAGCGGCTACTTGTTCGGCGTGAGTACGCCGCTGGCGTGCGACCGCCGCATGGTCTACTTCCTGTACCAGGAGCGCGTTCAAGTAGGCATACAGTGCGCCTTTTTGGAGCTTTAGAAGGGAAGCTTTCGCGTTACAGACTACGTCCGATAACCGAGCACCCTTCTTCTTCGCGGTAGCCATAAGTTTCAATATTCCAGTCGCAGCTAAGCCGTTCGACGTCGATAGCCAAGCAAGGTCTTGAGGTATTGCTTTGCCCTCTACTCTCACAAAAGTTTCGCGGGGCGACTGTTTCTTCGTAGAAGACTGTATGTTTTCCCTGTTTACGTCTTGCAGCGGTGCGATACCGTTGAATGCTATTGATTTTTCATCGTCGGTAGATTTTATATATGATGATTGAGTCTTGGAGCCCGTGTCCCCGAGTCCAAGAGCTTGAATTGCCTGCGCTGTAAGCCTTATGTAGGTTATTGTTTTCAGTTGGACGCGCGTCTGCTTCTGCTCCGAGCGCGTTATAAGGCCAGCCTCTTCCAACGCCCCTAGACTTCTATAGACAGTGGCTTCATTGAT
>NZ_LAQU01000141.1 GCF_000970345.1 Robbsia andropogonis
GGCCACAAACAACGTGAGAGGCCATACCACGCCACATTACGTGTGGCCGTCGGACTGCATGGCAGTCAGCAAACTCCTTGCTTACTACTTTGAGATGCGCTCGCGTGAGAGCATGTCAAAGCAGTAACGACTCGCTGGAAGAAAGCACCATCTCCCAAATGGGAGATGGCAGCCAAGTCGGAAAAGTACAATCTAAGCATCGTTGATAATGGGATCGCAAACCGTCAAGACGATCTCCCCATTGTCGCCAACACCCAGCGTGATAGTGAGCGTCACATCGAGCACGATCCCAGTGTCCTCGTCGACCAGCTGAACCGCAAACATGCGAGTCGGACCTGGCGAGCGCCGCAACGTATCTTGCACGTGCCGCACGACCTGCCAAATACGTTCCTCGTATTGCATAAGAGTCTGAGGACCTACAGGACCCTGATGCTTCGAGAAGCATGCCGTCCAGACCTCGGACGTAAAAGCGGTTGGGATACGCAATCCTGCCCAACACGCGATCTGCGATACATCGATCAACTCACCGCGCATGACCTGCAATTGACGCGGCTTGGACTTGTCACGGGCTTGGACTAAGTGCAACGTCGGTGCGCTGTTGACGCGGCCGATATCAAGGTGGTGTGACCAAAAGGCGGACATAGACGACTCCTAGAAAAAAGAAGTCGGAACACCGCCCCTTCGGGGACGATGCCCCGAAGGAAAAAAGTAAAAAGTACGCTCCAAACTCTTTCGAGCCGTGACTGCTTACTACCTGTTGGAGCCAAGTCACGAGCTTGTCCTCAACGCAGACAAGCGATCTGCCAGGGTCATAAATCGATCGGATGACTGATGACCAACACAGTTTCGCCATTCGCACCAACCTCAAGACGCACGATAGCCTCGAGAGGCTGGCTGTCTATCGTAGTCAAAATCACACGGAACAAAGAAGTATGTCCACGGAATTTGCGAAGTGCGTCCTGTACATCCCGCACGGTTTGCCAGATGTTCTCCTCGGCTTCTTGAACATCAGCAAGTGCAATCGGACGATACATAGCCTCGATGGTATGCATCCACACACTGGGAGTAAGAGCGGTCGGAACACGAAGTCCCGCTTCCCGGGCAATGTACGATATGTCGATCAAACGAACATTGCGCAACATCTTGATCGTATTGGTCTGCGGCACGATAGCAAGATTAGCGGAACGACGAGCAGTAGATACAGCATCGTTAAAGAGGGCGGACATAGACGACTCCTAGAAAAAAGAAGTCGGAACACCGCCCCTTCGGGGACGATGCCCCGAAGGAAAAAAAGTAAAAGTACGCTCCAAACTCTTGCGAGCCGTGACTGCTTACTGCCTGTTGGAGCCAAGTCACGAAGGTTTGTCCATAACGGGGACATTCGGGTTGCATACATCTGCCGGCAACCAACGGAAAAAGCTTTCGCAAGCGCTACGAATGCGTAGTTCCTGCAGCGCTTACGAAAGCCCCCTGGCCACGGCCAGGGAGAGTTGCGCGTCTTGCGCTAAAGGCGCAGCGAATCTGGCCGCCGCGGGCCAAAGTCGGAAACAGTAAAAATAGTGCGATTGCCCATGCGGGGCTTACCGCAGACGACAAACAGTCGCCTCTGGTAAGCCCGAGGCTACAGACAACGAGACTAAAGCCTCGTCAAGCAAAGAGGGGCCGCTGCGGTTCAGGCAGCGGCTGGGGATCGAGCGTCAGCCGTGAGGTGCCATGCGGGCACCACTGAACACTCGATTATAAGAACACGGCTTATTTCATCCGACTTCTCAGCCGCCACAGTCGGAGATGGGTCGTGTGTTTTCAAGCGAACACACAAACGCTGAAGCAGTTGGATAATACCAGATTCTTTTGAAGGCTCTGGAACAAAGAGCATTCAAAAGAACCCCCGCGCCGAAGCGCAGGTGTTCCAGGGGATGAAAAGACACTGAATCGTCAGTAGGGAATGTCGTCCGAGTCGTGATACTGACGACGCGGAGAACGTCCATCTGTGATTCCATTCGTCGACGACCTACGG
>NZ_LAQU01000142.1 GCF_000970345.1 Robbsia andropogonis
GTCATCGGACCGGGCAGCGCCCACTTGATCGGTTGGTTCGTTTGCTGACGCAAGAACCGGGCATCTTCGACGAAGACGGGCTTCTGACGAGCAACATCCCCGACGACCGTTGGCACGCTGGCATCGTAGCGATCGCGGATTCTAACCGTCTTGCGGTGCTCGAAATCGACGCCGTCCAGATGTTCGATAAACGTGGTCACAAAATGCTGGCGCGTCTGCTCGCCGTCACTGACGATATCGATGCCTGCTTGCTGTTGCTCCTGCAACGACAGACGCAAAGCATCCTGTTTGCCCTCGATCAATCCTTCGCCCTGTAATTTCCAGGGTGACCAGAGTTTCTCGGGTTCTGCAAGCCAGGAGGGTTTAGGCAAGCTGCCGGCAGTTGAAGTGGGTAGCAGTTTCTTCACAATAGGTGACCTGTATTTTCGATTGATCAAAGAGCGTAGTTAGCGGACCACTGTTCGAGAACAGCCTCGTATGGTTTGATGAAGTGCTCCTCGACGAACTTTCCCTGCTCGATTGCCAGACGACTGCGTTCTTCCCGGTCGTAATCAATGCGCGTCAGCGAGAAATCCTGATGCTTCAGGCTTGGCCGATAGAACTTTCCGGCTGCGGAATTCGCGTTGTAAATCTCCGGGCGATAGATTTTCTGGAACGTATCCATCGTGCTGATGGTGCCGATAAGCTCGAGATCGCTATAGTCAGCAAGCAGGTCGCCGGAGAAATAGAAAGCCAACGGCGCAACACTACTCGGAGGCATGAAATAGCGGACCTTCATCCCCATCTTCCTGAAATATTCGTCAGTCAGAGAGTACTCGTCCTGCTGATATTCAAAGCCCAGGACCGGATGCTGATTTGCGGTCCGATGGTAGGTCTTGCTGCTGGAAACGCTCAGGCAGATAACGGGTTGCTTGCTGAAATTGGCCTTGTAAGCATCCGAATTCACGAAGCATTTGAACAGCTTCGCGTGCAGATTTCCAAAATTCTCCGGCGTGCTGAATCCGGATTGGTTCTTGTTGTGTTTCAGCAATAGAACGCTGAAGTCGTAGTCCCGCACGTACGAGGAGAAGTTGTTCCCTACGATGCCCTGGATGCGCTCATTGGTTTTTCGATCGACAATACTGGTTTTCAATATCTCGATCAAAGGAAGGGCAGTGCCGTTGCTCGTGCGGTCGATTATCATTTCAACAGAAATGATTTCCAGTTCGACGCCATAGCGATCGCCTTCAGGATTATCCCAATGCGCGAGCGCATTGAAACGATTGTCAATCATCCTGAATGTGTTGCGCAGGTTCTGCTGGCGACTCGTTCCTCTGGCCAGGTTGGCAAAGTTGGTCGTGATACGCGTACTCTCCGACGGCTGGTAGTCTTCGTCGAAGCAAATGCGCTTGATGGCAAATGTAAAATCTTTACTCATGTGATCTGGGAACCTGATTTCTGATGTAGATGCTGCATTTGCTTCTTGCATTTTCATAATTTTATGCTATGTAATCCATGAATAAAATGAATTGATTTCATAAAACATTGGTATTATTCATGGTTTAAAGGTGGCGTTTCCGATCGGCAATCTTGCACTTGTGATGGTTGCGGCAGGGCATGCTTCGCTCCTTGCCAGGATGGATTCGTGTCCCGCGGCGCGGTCACCTGTCAGCGCACGTTGGCAATGGTGGCAGCATCCTATCCAGCACATCAGCGACCAGGTCGAGACGCGATGATATGATGATCAATACATGAAATATAATGGAATTATTTCATCCATTCATTAACCATGTTCATGAACCATGTTTTGCCATTATTGATGCTGGAGTTCATCTTTTACAGCGCGCGGAGCCGTCATGCTTGAGCGATTTCATCTCGTCCTCGTCCGGGAGGTCGAGCGCCAAGGCTCCCTTACCGCGGCGGCCACGGCACTGCATCTGACACAGTCGGCCCTGAGCCATACGGTCAAGAAGCTCGAGCAATCTATGGGTATC
>NZ_LAQU01000143.1 GCF_000970345.1 Robbsia andropogonis
GACTGCGCCTGCACCGCACCCATACCAATAGAGGCGAGTGCAAGGTATGCGAGCAACGAGGCGAGCGCCGTAATAGCAACGCGCTTTGCGCGACGAGCAATTCGAGATGTCAACACCGCTTCTCCTTACCGTGTGGCAAACCCGGGCCTGATAACGGGGAGGCCGTGTTCCCCTACTGCGGGAGCTTCAAAAAATTCCGTGCGCGGCAAGTGCCACGAGGGAAGCTCCGAAAGTCAAAGTCGACTTCTGCCGGCAGCGCGCCTTGGTTAGAAGTCAGACGTGCAGAGTGTGCGGATCTTGCCTAGAAAAGTCTGCATTCAAATTGCTGAAAAATTCGCATATTGAAAGTAATATCAAAAATCTTCTAACCTACTTTTAGTTATATATGAAAAAGTGCTTTTGCTTTAAAAACAAAGACTTAGAAGGGTAAGGGGCCGAACCAAAGGCAAAACACCTTGCTTACAAAACGCAAGGTGTTTAAACGACAAAGGCACTCATTGCTGAGAAGGAGGAAGGGGAAAAACGTGTAAAAACAAAGACTAAGGGGAAAAAGGAAGAGAAAGGGCGAGGCACAAAAAAGGCGCAAAACCTCTTATTATCATCCCTGCCATTCGTATATGTCCAGGTTTTGAATGCTGAAAATCGAACTTTTTGATTTTTAAAAAGTTCGATTTTCAGCATCGGCGTTGCTGACCCAGCTGACCCCCTTGCATACAGTGCTAACCAGGAATTCTCTCTGGAGGTGAGCCAGGTGGACACTGTGATCGAACAAGACTACGAGATGCTGTTGCGGGATATGCTGTTGCAATCGGTGGATCCGGCCTGGACCAATGTGGTCATGAAATGGATCCGGCGCTTCGACGGCTGGTATCTCAAGGAACGAGAAAGCGAGCGCAATCCGCAAGCGGCCATCGCCTATGACTGCCTGCGCCGCGAGCCGATTCGCCGCGGCGTGGCGCGCACCGCCAATTTACTCGCGCACCTGCCGTTCAATCGCTGGACAGCGACTACTCTCTTAACCATCCAAAGGCAGTGGAGTCCGGTCGACGAGGACTTCCGCTCTTTCCTCACGCGCAATAAAGACAACGGTGTGTACGCGTTTCCGCTGCCCGAGGTACCACCGCAGCGCCGGCAAGACACCTTGGCCTACTTGCGTGCCATGTATGAGCTGGAGGTGATCAAGCAAAAAGTGCTGGACCAGGACTTGTTGGGCGATGACTGATGGCCTGTTGATCGGCGCGGCGCTCAGCCTGCTCGCCGGTGCCTACTGGCTGCATCGAACGCGCCCTCCCGCTACCGCACCGGTCGCACCCGCACCGGGACACGCCGCTCGCGACCCGCGTGCGCGGCCACCTGCGCCAAATTTCTTGCCCGTCATGCGCTATGACGAACTCGTCGCCAGTACGGAGATGGCCGGGCGCATCGCCAAGATCGAGCAAAAGCTGGCGTTCGCGCCCAACAATTTCCACGACGATGTCCTGCCCCTGCTCCAGCGCTTCTCGGAATTCGTGCAATTGTTGCCTGCCTCAGAGTCGCATCACCACGCCCAGCCAGGCGGCTTGCTGATTCATTTGATTGAAGTAGCGGAATATGCGCTGCATTTTCGGGATAGCTACAAGCTGCCCATCGGCGCCTCGACCGAGGAGCAGGCGCGCCTGGGCGCGCGCTACAGCTACGCGGTGCTGGTCGCGGCCCTATTGCACGACATCGGCAAGCCCGTGGCGGACGTGCGCGTGCGCACCGTTGGATCCGATAACGGCGAGCCGCGCACCTGGACGGCGCTCGCTGGCGCAATGCTCGAACAGCGCGCTGTCTGGTACAGCGTCGATTTCCCAAACGCCGCCGAGCGCGACTACAAGGCGCATCAGCGCCTGCCTGTCGTCCTGCTCCAGCGCATTGTGCCGAGCTCGACGCTTGCGTGGCTGGGCGAATATCCCCCGCTGTTGCAGGAACTGATGAGTTAC
>NZ_LAQU01000144.1 GCF_000970345.1 Robbsia andropogonis
TTAATATCCAATGGTCCGTTGTGACTGACGGTAACCGTGTAGACACCGCCCGACCATGTAGTCGTAACCTGACTCGCTTGATGATCCCCACGGTCATTGAAGGTGAGCGTTGGCTCGACAGTCGCCCCGTTGATCGTAAAGGTCTGAGTCTTGAAAGACGTATTCACATCGTCGTAGTTCGTGAGATAAATCGTAACCTTGTCAGGGTACTCCTTGATAACGCCCGAAGTGAATTCGGTATAATTGAGATCGATCGACGAGCAAGTATTGTACTTGAATGGAATGTTTCCGGTCGCGTTGCGATTTGTCTTGTATGGATTATAGGTAACCCATGTATTTTCCTGTCTTCCAGCATAAATATCACCAGAGTATTCTTGAGGAAACAGCGCATTGAACTCCGCCAACTTCTGCGTCGAGGTTGGCCAGCGGGTTGCGAGTGTTGATTTGTTAATTTTCGATGAAAACGACTGCGAAATCGAATCGGTCAATTGCCAGACAGTCGGAATTGCAGGGTATCGCCCTGTCTTTTTATACCAGCTATGCTGGTCAAGTAGAATACCATTTCCATCCATCGAGTATAGATCTTGAAACAGGGTGTCCGGTGACGAATACACTGCCTGATCGTTCCCTGATGTTACGTCATTCACGATAACCATCTTTGTGCGATCGACGACCTCTTGGCGGCTCAAGATGCGCAACGTGCCGTCGAGGATTTTTCGATAAATGTCGAGGTGAATATTTCGATAGTGTGGGTAGAAATCCCAAAGTCTGGTAGTGTACCCATCCGCGGTCGTGCCGTTAGGAAGGGTTTCGACAGCGTCAAGCCAAATAAGTTCGGGACCGTCAAAGACAGTTTCACCTGTAAACGCAAGGTGCTCGATCAGATGCGGAGAACCCGCCGGAATCGGATAATCCGTCGACCCATCGATGGGATACCAGCCAGTTCTATCAGTTCGTATCCCATAGGAACCCGCATAACCGGAGAGCCACATCCCCATGCTCACACTCTCGTTATCATAGAATCCATAGTTCGAGGTGAATTTTTCCTGAATGATGAAGTTCTTTGAGTACTTCCTTAGCGCAGACTCCAAGAGCGCATCTCGCTTCACCATTGCCAATGGATTGATTGCTGCCCCATAGTATCCACCGGTAAAACTCACAGCCAAAAGACCGCCATACTTATTGGTCAGCTTCAACAAGTTTGACCAATGCTCCCATCGCTCCTGCGCTGATGGTGCCGCGCATGGTGAACCGAACCCCCAAAACTGCTCGGCATAGTTGAAGCCAAGAAAGTTCGGATAATCGCGGAAAAACTCCCCGTACACCGTCGACTCGAGGTCGACGGACGGGGCGTAGTCCGGAAATTGCGAGAACCCCCCACTAGACGGCTGAATCATCGCCCATATTCCATTTTGGGCCGCTGTTTTCATCCATGACCGGGCGGTATCGATTCCATCCTCCACTTGAGTCCAGTTGCATTGATTTCCCGTTGCGCCGTTGTGGTCAATCGATAGGGAAAGATTCAACACGGCGTAGGGACGAATATCGGGTGGAATGAGGTCGATGACCTTCTGGGGATCGGCCTGGTTCCAAGTATCGACATGAATCAAGAAGAGCGGCTGCTCCGGCGAGACAGTTCGACGCATGGTCGGATCGGCCGGAGGTGTGGCTACGGCTACGACTTTGGCGGCGGATTCGGATGCGGATACTGCCTCACCATCGTTCGTGCCGCCCCCGCATGCAACAAGCACTGTAGTCAGCAGAAGACAAAGAAGGCTGCCCGAGTGACCACTTCGTTCAGGATTTAGCTTGATGGATGCCATGTGTTTCCTAAAAGGCGAGTTCAAAAAGAGCCCAGAGTGGCTGTTTACGTTCCCGTAAAACGGCTAACCTTGGATTGTAGTGGTCTAATAGGTTCTGTCGCAATAAGGCGGTCTGTTATTCTGAAGACCCCGA
>NZ_LAQU01000145.1 GCF_000970345.1 Robbsia andropogonis
TTTAATGACGGACTCTACAGCCGTTGAAGACTAATGACGGGGGCAGGTCACACGCGATGACGAAAACGAGCAAGTTTCTCGAATTTTTTCAAATATAAGAAAAAGTGGATTGCTGTACCATCGGTGCGCCAGGTGCTGGTCGCGCGTTGAGAATTCGGGAACATTGAGTAAAATGCTGGATTACTAAGACGTTGTTTTGCTTTCGCCCATTTTTTCGGGGGCATCGTCCTAAGGACGATCGAGGAATCGGAAAAAAGACAAATAAGCCGGGAAGCCAGGTGAAAAAAAGTATATTGGAAGCGAAGGATCCGCTCGCAGATCGACTCAACCTTGATTCGGCGGCGAGTAATCTTCCATGTTTCAGTGATGAGGATCCGCAAGCCTCTGAAGACAGTACTATCAGTCATTCTCGGATCGAGAAAGGTTTGACTCCATTTCTGAAATGGCCAGGAGGGAAGCGTTGGTTTGTCTGCAACTACGTGGATCTTATTCCTAAAAAATTTAATACTTACATCGAGCCCTTCTTGGGTGCTGGATCAGTGTATTTCCATCTGCAGCCATCACGAGCATTGCTCGGCGACGTAAATCCAGATCTCATTAATGCTTACAACGCAATAAGAGAGGATTGGCAAAACGTCCGCAATAGTTTGAGATACAGACAGCGTCGTCACCGCGAGGATGCGGACAGCTATTACTACTGGTTACGGGATCACATTCCAAGCAATTTCATTCAACGGGCTTCACGACTTATTTATTTGAACCGAACTTGCTTCAATGGCATTTACCGAGTCAATAGGCAGGGGAAATTTAATGTACCCCGAGGGACAAAGGACAAGGTGGTGATTGAGACGGACGACTTCGAGGGAATGTCGTGGGTTTTAAAAAATGCGGAGCTCGTTGCAGGGGATTTCGAGAGTCTTATTGAGCGGGCAGAAGCCGGTGATTTCGTATTTTGTGATCCACCTTACACTGTACGTCATAACCACAACGGATTTCGAAAATATAACGAAGTAATTTTTTCGTGGGCTGACCAAGAACGGCTCGCGTTGTCGCTTTTACATGCTGCTAGGCGTGGTGTTAAGGTGCTTTGTACTAACGCTAACCATCAGTCTGTACGCGACCTCTATTCTGATCCCGTGTTCGACCAGATGGCCGTGTCACGATACTCATCCATATCAGCTAGTAATTCCAGCAGACGTAGTTTCGAAGAGCTTGTAGTTAGGGCCAATATTTAAAGAGTGATTACAATGAGTAAACTTAACACACTCGTCAATACGGCAGCCACGCAAGGCAACCCGATCGACGCGCTGAGGGCGTTCCTCGAACGTGAGGAACAAAACGAGCAGGCACGCCGAACGCAAGACATGCGATTCGTTGGGTATGTTCTTGAGCTGGGGTACGACACTGCAAAAATTATTACCAGCGATCCCTATAAGCTCGCTGTCGGAGGGATACCACGTGGATCATTCCTCATTATGACACCAGTGAATGCTGGAAAAACACCGCCTCATTTTACGTTATTACGGGTTACTGGTGTCTCCCCTACACCTTTGTCTAATCAGGTCCAGCAGACGTATTTCGAGTTGCACAAAAAGTCTATGCCTGAACTTGATGTATGGACCCAAAGCGAATTGCAATGGGGAGCGCTAGACTGCGATGTCTTAGGTATGTTTTATGCAAATCCGAAAAGTATGCAGAAGCTCGAATTTTCGGGCGATGTGAATAATGTAGTCAGTGCGCATCGATACAAAGTTTTCGCTCCAGACGATGCCATTCTAAGTCTCATTATTAATGGAATGGTCAAACCGGAGCAGCGCTCGACCATTGGGAGTTTGCGCACGATGGAGTGTGGCTTATTCAGTGATGGTGCGGGTACGAATATCCCCGTTGAGATCTCAATGCGTGATTTCAAAGGCTGCCGCACCGCGATGTTTGGCAAAACACGACTAGGAAT
>NZ_LAQU01000146.1 GCF_000970345.1 Robbsia andropogonis
GCAACCGCAAACCCAATACCAGAACTGCCGCCGGTTACAACCAAATGCTTTCCTTGTAAATCCATTTTGAATCTCCTTAATTTTTGAGAGGCTCTGCCTCTAGGGTTGCGCTCGTGCTTCTTGTCACAAGACGACTTGCGAGAACAGCAGCAATGAAGAGCGGGAGAAGTGCCACGATGGTTGGTGCATACGGCGAGTACTTGCTCGCAATGCCTCCTATGACGGAACCTGCGGCAATTCCAATATTGAAAGCTGCGATATTCGTCCCGGATGCGACATCAGCATTGCTATTCGCGCGCTTGCGGGATGCATTGATTACCGTGTTTTGGAGCACCGGTACCGCGCCGAAAGAAGCCAGCCCCCAGACAGCCATCACGATCACCATCGCACGCATCGATGCAGCGAACACACAAGCCCCTCCCATCGCTATGGCCAGGCCGATAACAACCGTCAACGTCGCACTCCGGCTTCCGAACCTATCGACTAGCTTTCCCCCTATTGCATTGCCGATCGCAGCGCACACACCGTAGACCCCAAACATCGCCGTGATGCCCCCCGCAGCGAGGTGCGTTTCGCGCTCTAGCAACTACCGAGATATAGGTAAAGCCTGTGAACGAGCCAGCATAGGTCAATGCGGTCACAACCACCGGGTGCAATATCTGAATGTCTACTACCGTCGACCATATCAACTTAGCTTGTCGTTTCGTGTGAGTCTCAGCACTTGCGATGTTGTGAGTCAGCATTGAAAGCGCCGCCGCACTCATCAGGCCAAGCACGGCAATCGCAAAAAGATGGTCTGCCATGGAAATTTCCCACCGGCATACGTGCCCAGAGGCACACCAATCATCAAGGCAACCGTGAGCCCTGCGAAGACGTTTGCAATCGCTTTTCCGCTTCGCTGTGAACTTACGGAGGCTGCCGCCGTCGATGATGCCAACGCAATCACGACGCCATGCATCAGCCCAGCAACCAGCCGAGTAATGAGCAGCATAGGAAGTGAGCCGGAAAGCGCTGTGGCAAGATTTCCTGATGCAAACACGAGCATGCTCAGCATCAAGACTGTGCGTCGTGGTGCCCGACTCAAGATTGCGCTTAGTGTCGGAGCGCCGATGCTGACTCCGATGGCGTAGGCACCAATCATCATGCCGACCGAACTGACGGGCAACTTGGTCTGGATCGCGATGAAAGGCACAAGGCTAACCGCTACAAATTCGGCAAAGCCTAGTGCGAATGTGCACATGCTAAGTGCAATGAGCGTGGCTGTCATTGGGTACTCCGTCTATCGAAGTGAGCATCCTAATTTATTGCACAAAATATTATAATGTGTCTTTGCTAACAAACATTTTTGCACTATGGCAAATATGCGTGCGCTTGAAGGAATGCTTGAGTTCGTTGCTGTTGTTGAACGCGGCACATTCACCAGTGCCGCTCGACATCTTGACGTATCTGTCTCCCATGTCAGTCGCCAAGTCAGCAAGCTGGAGGCAAGACTTGGTGCGCAGCTGTTCGTGCGCAATACGCGGCAGATGCACATCACTGAAGCGGGAAAGCGCCTATTCGAAAAAAGCCACCCGCTACTTCAAGATTTACTCAGCGCCCAGGAGACAATCCTGGAGAACCGCGAAGCCATAGAAGGCACGATAAAAATTAGCTTGGCAGGCAAATACGCTGAAGATCGGTTGGTACCTGCGCTGACTAGGTTTTGTGCCGAACATACCGGAGTCCATCTCGATCTGGACCTGTCGGCACGCAATGTTGATTTGATGGCTGAGGGCTTTCATTTGGCCGTACGCATGGGGCCGATGGGGACAACTAGTTCGCTCACAGCGACAAGGCTGCTGTCAGTGCCGCTTCATGTGTTGGCCAAGCCTGCTTTGCTGCGCTCTCTACCGGAGATTCAAACGCCCAAAGACCTTCCTCCGGAATCATGCTTGCCACTAGTCAATCGACCG
>NZ_LAQU01000147.1 GCF_000970345.1 Robbsia andropogonis
CTCGCAGACAAGCTGCGGCAGGCCACGCCGCACTGGATGAGACACTCGCACGCGACGCACGCACTGGCCGGGGGGCAACGCTCACGACCGTACGCGATAACCTGCTTCACGTATCGATCTCGACGACCTCCATCTATCTCGACGATGACGAATCGCAGCGCACGCAGCAGATCCAGCGGATCTTCATACGACGGTCGTCCGCGTAGCCACCCGCTCGTTCTCCCCAAGGCCTTGTCTGGCATGGGTTACGCAGGGATTTTCCATTTATAGGCGTTGGGCACTTTTAGCCAAATCGCGGATCTGCTCGGTATCCACCGATCGACGCTGTTTCGGCTCCTTTCGCAACGTTCAGATCGCGCCGCATAGTGCCGTTAAAGATACATAAGGAGGGAACACAGTGAAGAAGCTTAGCCTGGAACTTGCGCATTGCTACGGCATTCGAGAACTTAATGCCACACTGGATTATTCGAAATCGTCTACCGTTGCGATCTATGCCCCGAACGGAGCAATGAAAAGCTCGTTGGCCAACACGTTCCAAGATATCGCAGATGGCGCCGTGTCAAAGGATCGGGTCTTCCCAGGCCGAGTAACCAAGCGGGTTGTTCAGGACGAAAGTCGAGCTGACCTAGCTGGGAACAGCATCCTGGTGCTCCGGCCCTACGACGAGGTGTCTAGGCAAGGCGAGGAGACTGCGACGCTGCTGGTGAATCAGGCACTCCGCCAAGAGTACGAGGCGCTACATGCTGAAATCAACAGTGCCAGGGTCGCGTTTCTCAAAGCCGTTAAAGCACAGGCAAAGACAAAACGGGAGGTTGACCGCGAAATCTCAGCAACCTTCACGGCGACTGACAGCCAGCTCGATGTTGCGCTGAATCGCATCAAGGATGAACTCGTCGAGCAGGAGGGTGCGCAGTTCGCGGACGTCCCCTACGACGTCGTAATGGATGAGCGGGTCCAGGCATTCCTTGAAACCGACGACTTCAGGACGGCTATCGACGACTACGTCAAAAAGTATAACGAACTGCTCGCAGCCTCCAAGTACTTCAAGAAGGGCACGTTTAACTACTACAACGCAGCCAGCGTAGCGAAGCAACTTAAGGAAAATGGTTTCTTCCAAGCAAAGCATACCGTTAGCCTCAACGGAGACGAAAGGGTCGAGATCACCTCTGAAGTACAGCTCGAAGAGCTGATTAAGCGGGAAAAAGAGAAGATCTCAGGCGACGCTGAGCTTCGAAAGAAGTTTGAGGCGTTGGAGAAGCAGATCCAGAAAAACGTGACACTGCGCGAATTCGAGGCGTACCTGCAGGAGCACGAGGAACTGCTGCCCGAACTAGCGAATCTGGCGTCGTTCAAGGAGAAGCTATGGAAGTCTTATATCAAGGCTAACTATGAGTCTTACATCACGCTGCTTGAGAAGATTAAGTTAGCGGCCGCCCGCACCAAGAAGATCCAGGAACAGGCAGCTCAAGAAAAATCGCTGTGGCACGACGTCATCAATATTTTCAACGAACGCTTTGTGGTGCCGTTCCGGTTGGAGGTGGCGAATAAGATTCAAGTGACGCTTGGACTGGAGGCGGTTCCACGTCTCGGATTTGTTTTCACCGATGGTGGCGAAGAGGCTCCTGTCGATCGAGACGCTCTCCTGAAAACACTCAGTACGGGTGAGAAGAAGGCCTTCTATGTGCTGAACATGCTCTTCGACATCGAGGTGCGGCGTCAGAGCGGCAAGGAGACCCTGGTGGTCGTGGACGACATCGCCGATTCGTTCGACTACAAGAATAAGTACGCCATCGTCCAGTACCTCTCCGACCTGGCGGATGATAACTGCTTCAAGCTGCTGATCCTTACCCACAACTTTGACTTCTACCGGACGATTGAGAGCCGCAAGCTCGTTCAGCGGCAAAACTGTCTGATGGTCTCGAAGACCGGG
>NZ_LAQU01000148.1 GCF_000970345.1 Robbsia andropogonis
CTTTGAACCATTGCCTCAGAAACCATCAAATGACCGGAGAGCATCCCTTAAATAGTCAGAAATGCTGTGGCATATGTGGTTCAACATGATTCTCCGTCGACTGGGCAAGCGCGGACTTTACTAGAGCGGACATCAATAACTTCGCCTTCTCTGGATACGCGACCTCGTCTGAACCTATCTGCTCTACGCGACTGAATCCTTCTGCTTGAATAGCCTTTGGTTTAAATAGCAGTTTTGCCGCGTTAGGCACTGAAGCCAGTAATGTCAGAGGATCATACAGGTTCAGTTTCGTCACCTTAGGCCAGATAGCATCAAAGGACACATTGCTTTTATTACCGTGTTGGCCTACATCAATTTGTGAGTTCGGCATGAACGTACGGAAGAACCAAGCGTTATCCAGGCCAGGAAGTAATCCATCTTGAATTCCTTCCCATAGGCCTTTTAGGGCACTCTTTTGAACATCTCTCAAGTATTGGCCCACTGGATGTCCACTCATTGCCATTCCTTCGTAGAATGATGGTGAAACGGCGGTTTTGTAGGCGGCCTCCTTTGTCACGATACGTAATGGAATGCCAAGCTCCTGTGCTTTGCGATAAAGACTGCGGGCAGCATCCAAGTCGGTGACGTTATTGTAGGCACGTGCATCAGGCTGTATAAAACCATCTGCGTCCTTTAAAGGCTCCACTCCGCCCATAATGGTGATATCGTCAACGCGCTCGCGCATAATCTCTGGGCAAGTAGTGATAAGCCCATTGAGATCACCCATGCCTGCGATCACGACAATACTAAGCGGATGTGGCGCATGCTTCAGGCGCAGTCTCATATCCTGCAAGCTGTCACGATGAATTTCACTAGATGCGGCACGTAAGGCATGACCTTCTCGTAAAAACTTGGCATGCTCTTTAGACTGCAGCGGGTTCATTCTGTAATCTTGACCACGCGACACATGCACATCAGGCAATCGAAGTTTATTAAATACTCCCTTCGCCATCTCAGCACGTTGACATCGAACTTCAGCATCACCCAGCGTCGTAACCACATCCTTGATCTGTATAAAGCCTTCAATCTGCAGTTGCCTTCCCAAAGTATAAGCGACGACATCATCTGGATCTTTATTCGGGTCGCTAAAAAACCATACATCTTTCGGTAACTGTGGCTTTTGTGATCGCAGATCATTGATGGCAATGGTTTCGTCTGGGGTCAGACGATAGTCAGATGCGCTCAATTGTGCAAGTATTGTGTTTCGCGCGGCAATCAGCGAATCCGGCGGGCTTTCCAAGCGCCCCAAAATAGCACGACTTAGGCTTGCTTTCGGGGCGGAAGCCGACGTCAAGCCGCATTCCGATTGGGTATAGGCTTGTTCGCTGGGCGCCCGTATATCCGGGGAATGCCGGTCCACGGTTGAAGGAAGGTCGAAAACAGGCGTGTGCGCAGAATTTTGTAATGTATCGGTGAATGTGCGCTGTCCTGCAAGGGGAAGCGAAAACGTGCGCCTGAAGCGGTTTGTTGTCTGACGCTGTACAAAGGATGGCGAGGGTTCGGGGAACCTGGCGGAGTAGGAGACCAGTCGGCGGGACGGCCCTGAACCGGCGGTGCTAGCCGAGCCGAGAAAAGCGACTTGCTCGTTTGGGCCAGGCGATGACGTGAAGGCGTTATCATCCGGCGACTGCGACTGGTTCGTGCGATTGATGTGCATTGTAAGGACGGAATTTTTTAGTTGGAAGAAAACTTGGATATTATTGGACTTGGCCAATTCCCGCGCTAGTCATTACGCGCCTTTCGATATTGATCTCACCTCTTCATTTTAACGAGTGGCGTTTATGGCATTAGCGTGTGCGGCGAAGAGCTTGCTCCGAAAGCGCAATTGGCCGGTTTTGCGTACACTTCGCCCTGTAGGCGGCTACTCACCAGTAGGCTA
>NZ_LAQU01000149.1 GCF_000970345.1 Robbsia andropogonis
TTTGCCAACCAAATGCAGCCAGTGGTCACCGTGCTCGTCGAGGCGGACATTACCAAGAACGGCGTTGACCAGTTCGCTGGCGCGCAGGCCCGTCGCGTAGCCGAAGTCGAGCATGAAGCGCAGGCGCTGCGCCGCTGGCTCGGACCAGCTATAGGACCACACCAGGCCGTCCGCAATGGCGCGCAGCAGCAGCCATTCCCCCTCGGTAAAACCCCGCGCCGTGTCCAGCGCGGGCCGCGAGGCGTGACCGCGTACCTTGACGCCGGCGAACGGGTTGGCCAGCACGTAGCGCTGCTCGATGAGCCAGCGGAACAATGCTGAGAGCACCGTCAGCGCATACGCTGCCGAGCGTGCGGACAAGCCGCCCGAGAACGGTCGCCATTCCACCGAGTCGCGCGGCCGTGGCGGACCCACCCAGCGCTCGCACGGCGTCGGGTGCCGGACGAAAGCCCGGTACGCGATTGCATCGTCCGTGGTCAGGGATGATAGTGCCCGTCCGCGTTCGACGATAGCCCATAGGATCAGCCGCTCAGCCTCCTTGCGATAGGCGCGCTGTGTGGCGACAGTCTCGTGCAGCGCCAACCAGGCCTGCACGGCCTCGTAGTCGTTGGTTGCATTCAACGTGCAGGCGTTGCGCGGGGCCCGGAAACTGCCCTGCGAGCCGTCGACTTCGTTTGGCAGGCGCAACTGTTCCCACGGTACGATGCCGCTGGGTTGAGCTATCGGGATCAGGGCCCGCGCACGGTCAGTGAGCTGTGGATGGGCGGCGAAGAAGGCTTCCACCTGCTGGGCACCAGTCAGGCCGAGCCCTTCAATCGCCCTCCACCAGCCGCGTCGGCGCGGAATCCGGACGGTCAGTTCCGAGAGGGTGCGGATGCCGTGCGCTTGCAGGGCGTTGACGGTCCTAGGCGTCAGCCATTGGTCGATGTCGTCGCTAATCTGGGGCTGCGGAACCGGAAGTGTGGGCAACAACTTGATGGCTCGATCGACAGCGCGGGCGCGCTCATGTCGCTCTTCTGGGTCGTGCTGGAACACGTCGGCCAGATCTGGTCGGTGGCGGCTGCTGGCGAATTCGATGAGCTGCCGGCGAATGTGGCCCAGCATCCCGCGCGCAGACTGGCCGGCGGCCTTGCGGGCGGCCAGATAGTGCTCCACGGCCGCACGGGAACTAAGCCCGGCGTACCAGCCACGCAAGGCAGCCAGTGAGTCGGCATCGGGAAAGCCGGTTGGGGTAGAGCCCAAAGCCGTGGTCTGCTCCATTTTCATCGAAGTATGTTGCACTAAATAAAACGCATCACGCGATAATACCGATTATTTCAGTAGCGTTGAAAATTCCCCATATTTCTACGGAACCTCAAGATAGCAAGAACGGGCCATGAGCAAGAAGAACAAGCTACTCAGCGTCCTATCCGGCGCCGAACAGGAGGCCTTGTATGGTCTGCCGGAGTTTGATGATGCGCAGCAGCTGGAGTATCTGGCTGTGACAGAAACCGAGTTGGCGCTTGCCAACAGCCGGCCCAGTCTTTATGCCAAGGTCTGTTGCCTCTTGCAGATCGGTTACTTCAAGGCCAAACATGCCTTCTTCAGTTTCGACTGGGACGAAGTCGAGGACGATTGCGCTTTCGTGCTGAGCCGCTATTTCCAAGGCGAGGCGTTCGAACCCAAGGCGATCACCAAGCATGAACGCTACACCCAGCGCGAGCAGATCGCTCAACTATTCGGCTACCGGCCGTGGTCGGCCGCCTTCCTATCGCAGCTCAAGCAGCAGGCCGCACAGACCGTGCGGCGTGACGTAACGCCGGGGTTCGTCGCCGCCGAACTGATCGTCTGGCTCAATGAGCACAAGATTATCCGGCCCGGCTACACGACCCTGCAAGAGTTGGTCAGCGAAACGCTATCCGCCGAGCGCCAG
>NZ_LAQU01000150.1 GCF_000970345.1 Robbsia andropogonis
CAAATCTATGAATGGCGTGGTGCGATCAATGCGATGGCCGCGATTGAGGCGCCCGAGCGCCGGCTGACGCAGTCATTCAGATTTGGCTCACAGATTGCAATATTGGCGAGCGAGATTCTGCGCGCGCTAGGTGAAAAAACACCGGTCCGGGGCAAAGAGAATCTCGGCTCATTCGTGGTCTACGATCCGTCCATCCAGCCTCCGGTTGATGCGGTTCTGTGCCGCAAAAACGTCACAGCCATATGGGAGCTTGCCTCGGGCGTGGTCGCCGGCAAAAAGCCCGCGATTCGGATGCGTGCGGCTGAAATACTCGCCTACGCGGACGGCGCCGATTCCCTGATGGTCGGCAAGCGAGCATTCCGTCCGGCTGCGTTCTCGCTTTTCGAGACATGGAAAGAGGCGCAGGATTATTCGCGCAGCGTCGCGGGCCGCGACACGCAACCGATTGTCGAGTTCATCGACGAATACGGTACGAACGGTTTGCGCAGCCTGGTGCCGATGATCACACCCGAGGAAAAAGCGGATTACGTCATCTCCACCGTTCACCGTGCCAAGGGCCTTGAATGGGGGCGCGTCAAGCTGATGAACGACTTCCGCTTTAGAAAGGAGGATGGCAAGACGGCCTTGGACGAGGATGAGCTACGATTGTTGTACGTCGCATGCACACGCGCAAAGCACGTCTTGGATATTACGGAGATTCAAAACGAATTGGCATGGGCTCTGATAAACGGGTCCAAGTAAGCGCCCCATTCAGGACGTAATTTTCTGACCACCTTTATTACGCCCGCTCCATGCGTAAGTCGCCGATACGACGATTACGGCTATAAACAAGCTAATGACTGCCAGCAAAGAGAAAATTACGTTTTCCTCACCTTCGCTCCCATAAATGCCAAATAGCCGAAAAAATGGCATCAGAAATGACCAGGCCCGATCACTCAGAATCCATCGCGACACCGTGTCGCTGTGGCCCAAGCCCAAAAATATGAGCGCTGCAAGGACCAAGACCAAAAAGATACGACTGAGAACTTTCATCGCACATCAACCATTCCATAATACGGAATATCCGTCCCAGGAATTGTGGCTGGAGCCTGTGACAGTAAATAGGTACGGAGCCTGTCAAAATCCATTTGTGAATTGAGAGTAATACAGCCATCACTTATACCGAAACGTCCGTTAGGATGGAGTCGAAAATTGCCTCGACGGACCCCATTCACGAATGTCCAATCATTAATCGCTCCGTCGGCTGCATACAGAGCGAACCATGTAGCTCTTTGACTGTTGGAAGCGAGATCCATTACGTAGTCACGAACACGCCCTAGTCGACCGCCTGACTCGCGTTTGATTATGTAGTAACGCCCCTTCGGAATTGGACCCATGCCAGCAACGGCAGTCGCCGAAGGCTTGTCGACATATTGCTTACGGCCGGAGAAAGCCGAGACCCCTCCAAACCCCTTACAGAAAAGCGTGGAAGTGTTTTTCCCGTTCAATGTGAAGATGCACTGCGCTGGCATATCTGTTCCGTCGATGAACGTCCTGCTGGCATTGTCGAATAAAAAAGGACATTTCGCCAATGCTTAATACAGACAAGTCGACGATATCGTCAAGCGTAGAACAAATTAAATTTATCACTTTTGCGTCTATAAAGTCGTCTACATGGACGCCCCCTTTGCGGGCTCAGGATCAACCAGTAAGGCAGCTCGCCGCACCGGTCGACGGTACATCGGCATCGAGCTCGACGAGAAGTATTTCCATGGGGCAGTCACGCGCTTATCGTCTCTTGATACGCATTAAAACGCAACTAACGGACTATTGCGCAGCCCTTATTCAAAATCCTCCCACCTGCAAACGCTCAATGTCCTGCAAAGCAATCCCTATCGATTAAACAGCAACGTCGGCAGCGAACAAC
>NZ_LAQU01000151.1 GCF_000970345.1 Robbsia andropogonis
CTGCGTGCTGCGCGCCAGCAACGACTACGAGGCCGTACAGGCTTGGCTCTCGCTGCACGAATCGACCGGTACGCAACGCGCCTACCGCAAGGAAGCCGAGCGCCTGGTGCTGTGGGCGATCGTCGAACGCGGCTGTGCGCTGTCGTCGCTCACCACCGAGGACGCGGTAGCTTACCGGGCATTTCTGCGCCGACCCTCACCGCGATCGCGCTGGGTGAGTCCGCCGCGGCCGCGAACCTCCCCCGAGTGGCGGCCGTTCGCGGGCGGGTTGTCAGCGCGCTCTGCCGCTCACAGCCTGTCAGTGCTTGGCGCCCTGTTCCGATGGTTGATCGAGCAGCGCTACGTGTTCGCCAATCCGTTCGCGGGCCTCAAAGTGCGCGGGGCGTCTGCCGCGTTGCTCGATACCTCACGCGCATTCTCCGAGGGGGAATGGGCGCTGGTGCGTACCGTGGCTGATGGGCTGGAGTGGTCATACGGCTGGGAGCCTGCGGCTGCGCAGCGGCTACGTTTCGTACTCGATTTCGCCTACGCTACTGGTCTGCGCGCCAGCGAGCTGGTCCACGCGACGCTAGGCGCCATCAAGATCGATCCCATTGACGAGCGCTGGCTGCACGTCATCGGCAAGGGTGCCCGGGCTGGCCGGGTAACGCTACCGCCGCTGGCGCGCGTGGCGCTGGATCGCTACCTGATGCAGCGGGGTTTGCCGACGACGCCAGCAAAGTGGGAGCCGCTCACCCCGCTGGTTGCCAGCCTTGCTGGAGAGGCCGGTATCAACCGGGCACGCCTGTGGGTCGTGATGAAGCGTTTCTTCGCCACGGCCGCCGAGGTGATCGGCGAGGGCAGCCCTGCCGTTGCCGAGACGCTGCGACGTGCCAGCCCACATTGGATGAGGCACACCCATGCGACTCATGCCCTGCAGGGCGGCGCTGAACTCACCGCTGTCCGCGACAACCTGAGGCATGCGTCGCTGTCGACAACCTCGATGTATCTCCATTCCGACGACGTGAAGCGGGCCCGTCAGATGGCGTCAGTGTTCGGTACCCCGACACGTTGAGATCAAGGCGGTGCGCGTGAACTGAGGCACACCCACCCAGCGCAGCGGGAAATTTCGGCGGTTCGGGCTTACACCCCCGAATTATCACCATTGAGTATCAGTTTCGAATATTTCGTTGGAATCGATTATTTCGATTGTGTGCGATGATCTGCTAAAATACCTGTATCTCGGAGCGCAAATATGAACACCAACGCTGATCGCATTGAGTTGACCGATGATCAGGCCACGCTATTTAAACAAGCCAGTCGGCTGATGGGCGAAGCTTTGGACCGATCTCGGGCGCTGACGCTATCACTGGTAGGGCAGGGAGGTGACGGGGATGTCGCTAGGATCGAAGTGCCGCCGGCGACCCTACAAGTCCTCGCGCGACTGTTGTCGCTGATGGCTAGCCAGCAAACGTTTTTGCTCAGTCCCGCGGACACCGAACTGACAACTGGCCAAGCGGCCGATATGTTGGGCGTATCGCGCCCGTTTTTGGTAGCAAGACTCGAGGCCGGCGACCTCGCGCACCGTAAGGTTGGTCGCCACCGCCGTCTACGCCTGGACGACGTACTTGCCTACCAGCGTTCAATGAGAAGGGAAAGAAGTGCCGCCATGGATGAGATGGTCGAGGCGAGTGAGGCCATGGATGGTTATGGTTTATGAGATTCGGTCATGACCGTTTTATCGTTGTCTTAGACGCTTGCGTGCTATTTCCGATGCTGGTACGAGACGTGTTGCTCACCTTCGCGCAACACGAATTGTTCATACCTCGGTGGTCAGACGCGATTCATGACGAATGGCAGAGAAATTTGGCAGCTCGGCTCGCCCAGCAAACAACCGCGGCGCAAGCGGGAGACCAAACTGCAC
>NZ_LAQU01000152.1 GCF_000970345.1 Robbsia andropogonis
GCTGCCCGAAGACACGAAGGTCCGATCCTCGAAGTATCTGAACAATATGATTGAGCAGGACCACCGAAACATCAAGTCAAGAGCGAACGTGATGCTCGGCTTCAAACGGTTCAGAAACGCCTTGGCAACGATCTCAGGCATCGAATTGATGCATCGCATTCGCAAGGGCCAGTTCGATCTGACTAAAATCGGTCTCAAGGATACCGCTCTGCCTGCCGTATGGAATGCAGTTCTGTCTCCTTGATAAGATATCCTACAGGTAAGAACATTCTCAACCCTGTTACCTATTTGCACCAGAACCCTTCAACGTGACAATGCCGTCCAGGCACGCATGTATCTCGGTGTCACTTAGGCGGTAGTCATCGCGATCGAGTTTATGGAATTGATCGACAAATCCCGCAGCGCGGCGTCGCCCCGCTTTTCGATATCGGCGAGCGTCTTTTCCACCGTTTCACGCACATCGCGATCCGCACTGCGGATCATCTCGCTATCCGCGCCTCTCTTAAGCCATATTGCCATCAGGACATTCCCATTCTGATTGTCGACGCGCACCACCCGCGTCTTCGATTGGCGGCTGCACCGCTGACGTGGTTCATATTGCATACGTATGCAATATGAATAAATGCTGCGCGCTGCGACGTAAGCCTGGAATGAGGGGTTACGTCGGAGAACGAGTGCGTGGAGGCGGTGTGACATTCGTCGCGCCTTTCCAAACGTAGCGTGACGCCGTTAGCGCGAAAACTGACTACGTTGCGCGAATGGAGAGACTTGGTTGTGGCGACTCGGGATCGTGATCGTTCCTGGTCAGCCGGGCAACGATGATACGCGGCCAATGAATATTCAGTTAAGAGCACGCCTGACCGATCATCGATAACGTTTCGCGCTCGGAGCCATCGCTTCGGTAAGCTTGGCATACGCAATATGCTTTCCACGATAGGGTTTTTCTTTTTCCAGAGCATCGAGTCACCATTGTTATGCAAATTTATGATCGAGATCGACAGTCAATGCTTGACGTGACGATTGAAGCGTCTGGGTCAGGTAATGTCAGAAAAATTGAAATGCGTAGTTTAAGTCCAACTAGCAGTCGACATTTCGGCACGATGAGTTTAGCGCCGCAGCTGCATTCACTAAGACTCTTATCAATCGAGAACCACAACAGAAACGCGGTGCGCCAGGTCGGAAGTCGATTCTTAGAAATCGCGGACCAGATGAGAAGTGATCTCGGATTGTCTAGCGTTTCCTTAATTTGCCAAGATGAAGACGCTGCGACGTTTTTTTACAAAGCGGGATTCAGGTTCGTTGGCATTGGTGCAGATGCAAAAAAACGCTGCGCTCAAGCACCATATCGCGCATCCTCAAGACGCGTTGTCCGATGAAATCGTTTTTCTCGGCGACATGGAGAAAATTGATCCGGCGCCCACGCCTAAACGGCGTGGCGAATCCCGCTACAGATCAACAATCGCGTGACCGAACTTCTCACCGACATAGGACAAATTTATTCGACCGCCGCCCTGGGCCGCCAACTCTGCCGCATCTTACAAATTATACGGGGTCGAGGGCATTGTCACGTTGAAGATGATTGAGCGGAAAAGAGGCGCTTTACGGCCATTGTTTAAAACGCAGACGGATTTTGGCCCTGGAGCGTCAAGTGATGCCACGATTCCAAGCGCAGCGTAAGCTCGCGACGATGTTCGGCTGCACAAATTAGGCGTCGTTTCAGAGCAAAATGCTGTCGAATCGGGCCGAAGTTCGAGAGGAAGCGCTGGGCACGTCGCCGATCTCTTAAGCCGCGCATGCGGCGCTCCCGCTCTCGGGTCGGTTGATGGCTATTTTCGACGCGGTTATTCACGCGTGCGGCAGC
>NZ_LAQU01000153.1 GCF_000970345.1 Robbsia andropogonis
GTGTAAGTGTTGGCGCACTGAGCGTTGCCTTGATGTTGAGCGCGCATCTTGCATATGCCGCTGACGAGCTTCCGGTACCGCCGGTGGCCGCCGCTGTTACTGATGCCGGCGCAAGTCCCGCCGCCCGTCTGGCAGCACTGAATTCCGAAGCGGCGGTGCTCGAAGTCGAGCTGCACGTAGCCGAACTCAAGCGCAAGATCCGCGACGCAAATGCGCCGGCGGCCTTAGGCGGTGCCATGTCGAGCGCGATCATGCCGAATTTGCCAAACCTGCCGAATGCCGGTTCGCTCGATGCGGCACCTGCCGTGCAAAAAGGCTTGTCGGCGGTATCGATCAGTGCCTATGACGGACGCTATCAGGCCATCGTCTCGGATGACGGCGCGCAGCGCTTGGTCCATATCGGGGACAAGCTGGACGACTGGCTTGTATCCGACATCACAGACACGATGGTGGTGCTTAAGCGCGGCAAGGTGACGCGCGAGCTGCGGGTCTGATCATGGCCGAATTGATCGAATTGCCGGGCGTCAAAGGTCAGTACGCCGTCGGCTTGAATTGGCGTCACGAAGACAAGCTGCCGCGCAGGAGGGAGCTGTATGTACTCGGCCAGCAGATGGGGCGGTGGGGCGCAGTGCGTAAAACGGCGACCGGCGCGATCCAGATTTGCTATTGCGATCCGATCGAGGGCGCGAAGTCGCCGCGATCGATCGCAGCCTTAGGCGCCAGTGTGGCCGAACTCTTCCCGCCGCCCTGGATGGGCGTCTACAAGCTGAGCAATACGCGGTATTGGCTGATCGCGGTGCGCGATGGGAATGAAATCATTCCCGGTGGCGACGTAGTGGGCTCGCTCCCGGAGATTTTAAGTCTCAAGAAGCAGTTCAAAAGCCTGGAGTGGACAGAAAAAGAAGGAACGATTGAGGACCTGGTTGCCACGATCGATCAGAAGCGCCTGCCGCTGCGCGACCTGCAAAGCCGCCCGGAGCTCACCGCCGCAGTAATTGGGGGCAGTGTCTTGGCGATAGCGATTGCCGCTGCGGTCTTCCTGCATTATCGCGACGCGCAGCTGGAGGCAGAGGCGCGTGCGGCAAAAAAACGTCAACAAGCGATCGAGGCGGCGCTACGCGCCAAGCGCGACGCTCCGACCGATGTGTTGCCTTGGTCGACATTGCCAAGCGTCATGGCCGGTACCGACGCATGTCGCAACGCGTGGAACAGACAGCTGCTGAGCATCGCGGGCTGGGATCTCGCCTCCTGGACGTGTACGCCGGCGCGCGAGAGTGTCGCGCTTGCAATCGCGTGGAAGAATGCCGGTGGATCGGCCCTGGATGCACCAGGCCGCCTCGGCGTCAAGGGCGACTCGGCCACGCAAGCACAATCTTTCCCGGCGCAATTGGATGTCGGTGCTCCCGGTGTGTTGTCACAGGATGCCGCTTCGCGTGCGGCGTGGGCCTTGGCATCGCGCTATGGCTTTGCGCTGAACCTACAGCAGGTGCGTGAGCCCGAGCCTGCGCTGCCTGGCGGCAAGAAGGGCACGACCTCCCCCAAGCCTTGGCTGCTCAACACCCTGACGATCGGCACGGGCACACCGCCCTGGCTCGGGTGGTCTAACGATGCCTCGCGGATCTTGGGCCTACGTCTTCGTTCCATCAGTTGGACCGGCGCGGGCCACGCGCAAAACGCCGGTGCGGCCTGGTCGGTGGCTTTCGATCTTTACACGGCCAATGACAATGCGCCCGCCGTGCGCCAGGTCGAAGCCGACATCGCGAAGACCGCGCCCAAGCCTGCGATGCCAGGAGGTCATAAGCACCCTGTGCTCGGCGCTCCTAAAACCGACTTCCAGTTCGATT
>NZ_LAQU01000154.1 GCF_000970345.1 Robbsia andropogonis
GATGCATGACAACCTCGTCTATTTACCGCGGTCATCGCTTCCCGCCCACCATTATCAGCCAAGCGGTGCGCTGGTATTTTCGCTTCTCGCTGAGCTTTCTTGATATCGAAGAATTGTTGCTCCAGCGCAGCGTCGTGGTGAGCTACGAATCGATCCGACGATGGTGCGATAAATTTGGCGATCACTTTGCCTGACAAGTGAAGGTCACCGGGCGCAAGGCGAACACTTGGCATCTGGACCAGATGTTCTTGTGTCTGTGCGGTGAGCGTTACTGGCTATGGCGTGTCCGTGCGAGGAAAGCCACATAAAAACCAGTGCTGATGCAGGCTGCCCGTCAGTTTTACGTAAACCTTTCATCTCTACACGTTTAGCAAGGTCAACGCGCTGGACTTGGCGCAATCGGAGAAAGTACAGCAGGCCTTGACCAGCCATTTGGGGCGAACGCTGAACATCGGCCGCGCTGCTGGTGCGCGACGGCTGGATCGAGGTGTAAGGTTTTTCAAGATAAAGCGCGTTCTCCACATTCTTGCATTACATGATCATGAATCGACCGACATTGACTTCCGACGCAAGCATTCCGGAAGTTGACATTGAATCGCTACGCTTTGCGCTCGAGAGGCACGTCGTGCTTTCTGATGGCGCAATGCTTGCCTCCGGCGACCTGTTCAAGGTGGTGCTGTCTGGCTCGATGGCGCTGGATGGCCAACCTCTACGGTGCGCTGGTTTCTTACCAGGGGTCACGCTATGGTTGAGCGCGGGTCACGTGCGTCCGATGGACGGCGAAGACCCAGATGAACTGCTTGACTACATCTGGCAGAAGATCCGCCCGAGACTCATCGAGTGGTTGGGCGTGCCCGCGTCGCCCGCAGCCGTAAAGATGGCGTTCCGTGATTTGCGTCTCGAAGCCGGGTGGGACGATCGGCATCGTGGGCAGGCCGGCGCCATGGAGATTGAGGTGCGGCACGCGCCAGAGGCAATCGCCCAGTACCGCAAACGTCGCCGCTCGCAGCCACTGGTGGAGCGAGCGCCCACACGGGAAGAAGAATCCCGTCAGCAGCACGCAACGATTCGTGCCTTGCTCATTGAGGCAATCAGCCGCAGTAGCGATACAGCCAACCCTAAGCTCGCTCGCTTGCCTGGACTCGTGCGGTACCGTGTGAGTGGCGCAATGCAAGCGTGGCACGCTGCCCGGGACGCGTTAGACGCGGTGGACTCGCAGAGCTTCACTCAGGCGCTAAGGACAAAAGGGGTGCTTACGCTGATGCGATTCATCGATCCGTTCATCCGGGACATACTGCCTAACGGGGCAGACGGATTCAACGCCATGCAGGTCCGGATGATCGCGCAATACAGCATCATCTGGCTTGCATTCGAGGTGCGTCATGGTGTGTTCTATGAGCCGACCCCCCCTTGCACCGACTGCTCGACGACTCTTACATTGCTGACGACGTGCCGGTCGGAATGATCACGCTGCCAGCCGACACGGTGTGCATCATTCCTGAACCGTCGCGGTGGGAGAAGGCCGGTGATGTCGAGGCGATCGCCATTTTTCGCACCGAACAGACGCTCGACCTGGTTGCGTGGACATGCCAGGATAGCGCGACGACCGGCGCGATGGACGTCATCAGCTTGTCGTTGGACGATCCGGATAAAACCATTCATGCGCTGCTCGATGAATCCTTTCGCAACTCACGGGACCCTGAGGATGCGGACACACTTGCGCTCTGGCGCGGCGCCATGGATTACAGCATCAAAATGTTGCTGTACCTGAATGCGCGAGATGCGCAGATCGTACACGAGCAGGCGTATACCAAGGCACCGCGTCAGTTCAATGGGCT
>NZ_LAQU01000155.1 GCF_000970345.1 Robbsia andropogonis
GGTGTCAGGACCCATCCGGCCTCGCGGGCGCGGGCAATGATCTGCAAGCTCTGGATCGAATCCCCTCCCGCTTCGAAGAAGTTCTCCGTCACCCCCACATCCTCTCGTCCCAGCACCGCACGCCAGATCCCCAGCAACGTCTGCTCCTCATCGTTGCGCGCCTGCGTCCTCTCTCCACCAAACACCCCCTCCTGCACCAGCGGCAACGCACCGCGATCCAGCTTCCCGTTCGGCATCGACGGCAACTTCTCCAGCACCATCACACTCGTGGGCACCATGTACGACGGCAGCTTGCGTTGCAGCACCTCACGGATCACCCCACCATCCAAGCCCGCACGCACCTGCCCTTCTACAACACCTTGACTCTCGCCCTCTCCCTCACCCGCCACGTACGCCGCAAGACGCTGTTGCGCTCCCGTCCCCGTGACAATCACCGCCGCCTCTCGCACCCCCTCACAACTGCGCAACGCCGCCTCGATCTCTCCAAGCTCGATGCGCTGACCACGCAGCTTCACCTGCTGGTCCAGGCGACCCAGGAACCCCACGCACCCATCCGCCTGCATGCGACACAGGTCCCCGCTTCGGTATTGCCGCGCACCAGGCGCACCATACGGATCCGGCACGAAACGCTCCGCCGTTTGCGACGCACGACCCAGGTAACCCCGCGCCACCGTCGGCCCGCCAATGCACAACTCCCCCAACCCGCCAACTGGCGCGATATCGCCAAACGCGTCCAGCACCCGCGCCGTGCGACCAGGATACGCAATCCCGATCGGCACCGTCGTCGCGCTCGCGTCCGATGCCTGCGTGCGCCGGTACAGCGCCGCAACCGTCGTCTCCGTCGGTCCGTACAAATTGTCCAGCGCGATATCACCCAACGCACCACCCTGCCACACCGCCAACGCGTCACCGGGCAACGCCTCTCCTCCCACCGTCACCTGCCGCAGCTTCAACAACTCCCGCGCCGGCGCATGGTGCTGCCATTGCTGCCACAGCGCCGTCGGAATCCGCGCGAACGTGACACCTCCCCCCACCAGACGCGCGCTCAGACTGCGTAAATCCCACGGCTGCTCGCCGCGCATCTCGATCCTCGCACCACGCAACAGCGCCGGAACGATCTCGTGCAAGGCCACGTCGAAATTGATCGTCGACGAATGCAGCACCACATCCTCGGCCGTGATCTCATAGGTCGACAGGAAATCCTGCAAATGCACCCACAGCGCTTCATGCTCGACCGCCACACCCTTCGGTCTGCCCGTCGAGCCCGACGTGTACAGCACGTACGCCAGTTGCGACGGATGCAGCGCCGCAACCGGCGCCTCCATCACCTCCTCCCCCTCGCACGCCGAACCCACATCGATCAGCGTCACCTCATCGAACAGGCTCGCCACACCCCGCACGCTCGCCTCATCCCCCACCACCTGCGCAATGCCCGCGTCCTCGCGCATCATCACCAGACGCTCCAGCGGATAGCTCGGGTCCAGCGGCACGAACGCCCCGCCCGCGCGCCAAATCCCCAACATCCCCGCAATCAGCGCCGGGCCACGACCCACGCACAGTCCCACCCGCGTCTCCGCACACACGCCCGCCGCGCGCAGTCGCAACGCGATCCGGCCAGACCACGCCTCCAGCGCTCCGTACGTCAGCGAAGTCTCCAGCGGCACACCCCCATCCGCTCGCCTCCCAAAACCCGCGCCATTGCCACCCTCGCAACGTACCGCCACCGCTTCCGGTGTTCGCAACGCCTGCGCGCGCAACGCCGACACAACTGACTCATACGGATAGCAGTGCGGTTCCCGATATGACGATGACG
>NZ_LAQU01000156.1 GCF_000970345.1 Robbsia andropogonis
AACGAACAAGGAATCTCTCCTAATCCCGAAAACGCCATGAATCTCGAAGCATTACTCTCACGGCGCGAGGCACTGAACAAGGAAATCGCGCAGCAGATCGCGGCACAGCGTAATGACGCGCTCGCGGAGGTACGTAAAACGGTCGCGCTGTTCGGCTTCACTATCGCTGAACTAGACGTCCCGAAACCGCAAAAGTCCAAACTCAAAAATGTGAAGATCCAGCCGATCTACCGAGATCCGGAGACTGGCTGGACTTGGTCAGGTCGCGGCAAGCCGCCGAAGTTGATTGCCGGAAAGGATTACGATCAATTCTTGATCCAACGCACATCGTAACGGGCGAGGGCATTGTCACGTTATCGGGCGTGGGCCGGAAAAGGCGCATTTCACTGCCTGCTTTCAAAACGCGGACGGATTTTGGCTGCCAAGCGTAAGTTGCTGCCATGACGCAAGATGCGCGGTGAGCTGACGACGGTGTTCGATGGCGCCAAGTATTTCGCGCTTGAGTGAAAAATGCTGTCGAATCGGGCCGAAGTTCGCGAGCAAGCGCTGTGCTCGTCGCAAATCTCTTAAACCACGCATGCGGCAGCCCGTACGAAGATGTGCTTCGTCTTGGCCAGCGCGGGCACTCGGGCTTTGGCGGCAGGGTAACTACGAAGCTGATCTGTCACGATGACCCGCGGTGCCGGGTGGTTGCGCAAGATCCTCTTGAAGAATCGTTCGGCCGCAGCGGTGTCACGACGCTTTTGCAGAAGGATGTCGAGTTCCTGCCCTTGCTCGTCAACGGCGCGCCAGAGCCAATAAGGCCCACCGCGTAGACGCACGAACATTTCGTCCAGATGCCAGGTTTTGGCTTTGCTGCCGGTGATCTTTACCTGAGCGGCAAACCGAGCCCCGAATTTATCGCGCCACCGCCGTATCGATTCGTAGCTGACGATCACGCCGCGCTCAAGCAATAATTCTTCGATGTCGCGCACGCTCAGCGAGAAACGAAAGTACCAGCGCACCGCTAGGCTGATAATGGCAGGCGGGAATCGGTGGCCGCGGTAAATGGGCGAGGATTTCATCCACCTAGCTTACCCGATCGCTTCGCTAACGTGACAGTGCCACGAATTCCCGTTTGGCCGATGAAAATCCAGTATAGTCAGACATTGGAAGATGGAGGTCGATTCTGGACGGCTTTTATGCTGCTACGCGCGATGTCCCGATTATGATCCGGAAGAGGCTATCAGACCATCGTTTCCTGGATAAATCGCAACCGGCGAGATTCTTTCCCCTCTAGTCGTCATCATGATGAAGAAAATAATGTTGTTTCCCACGATTTTGGCCATGCTGCCAGCAGGCGCAGCGGAAAACACGTCCCCATCTATCACGGTTCAATTCGGAAAACCAACAATCGAGCAGAAGTTGTTCTATCAAAAGATGTACGAAAAAAACCTTTTCCGGACGCTACCTTGTATTACTACGATAATGGCGTCTACAAGATCATTTCGCCCGGTGAAGAACATTATGGGGTCTATGTCGTGCATGGCCATCTGACAGACGACGAATACGCGGTCGACTATATTTCGCTGCCCTCATCGGACTGGGGAGGAAAAACGGCGCACCATTATCTGAAATTCAACCGGAAGACCGACATGTTCACGCAGCAGGCGACATGGGAAGACGATCCGAACATCGCGCCGCAGTACGGTCGCTTTTCTCAACGCGAGAACTCGATTGCCGATCCGCGTTCGATCACATGGCAAACGCATTCGGGCCCAAAACAAGAAGTTCAGTGAACTAACGCTGACAGGTCACTTTTACTGG
>NZ_LAQU01000157.1 GCF_000970345.1 Robbsia andropogonis
GATTCTGCGCATCGGTGACTNACATGCAGGGCAGGGAGGGGCGTTTTCATGTGACAATGCCCCCCGGAGCTGGAGTAAGGCGGTGCTCCCCGGCTTTTTTACTGACCTCGACCGTTAGTGTTCTTACCCAGTCGCCGAGCTCCGTCTCGAACTGCTTCAGCTCCACCCTGTCCCGCTTCGATCTGAGACAGTTTGTCTTCCCATTCGGCCGTCAACACCGGGTCGACCAGCCTGGGTGCAAACTTCTCCAGCAAATTGATCAGCGCAATGCCCTTGGCTTGCGGCACGATTTCCGATTTCTTCTTCGCGTCGTTGGCGATATAGTCGCGCTTAAACAGGTTCTCGATGATCCCGGCGCGTGTGGCGTCAGTCCCGATCCCCGCTTTTTCCTTGTTGCGCATGATGGCCTTAAGGCGCGGGTCGTCGATTTCCTTATCGATCGATTCCATTGCCTGCAACAGCGTGCCTTCCGTGTAGCGCTTTGGTGGCTGGGTCAGCTTCTTTTGCACCGTACAGGCGAGATTACGTGCGGGTGCACCGATATCGACCGACGGCAAGGTCACGTCGGCATCGGCATCGTTGCCGTCGTCTTTGCCCTTTTTAGGGGCCTTACCAGCGAGTGCGGCGGCTTTCCAACCGGGGGCCAGTGGCACGCTGCCGGTCGCCCTGAAACGCTCGCCGGCGCAGACCACTTCGATGACGCTTTTCTGAAAGCGATAGTCGCCCATGAACTGCATCAGGTAGCGTCGCCGGATCAGGTCATAGACCAGTTGCTCGGTCTTTGACAGGGCACTCAGCTGCACACGCGCACTGCGAGTCGGAATGATCGCGTGGTGGGCCGTGATGCGCTTGTCATTGAACGCTCGACCGGCGCCAATGGCCAGGCCGGTTTGTGCGGAGTCGACCAATGCAGCCATGCTCGGATCCACGGCACGAACGCTCGCGAGGATGTCCGGCACCTCCGAGAACATCGAGACGGGCAGGTACTCGCAATCGGTTCGCGGATAGGTCGTCGCCTTATGGGTCTCGTAGAGCGCTTGACATGCATCGAGCACGGCCTGCGCCTTGAGGCCATAGATAGCCGAGGCATCGCGCTGCAGCGATCCAAGGCTATAGAGCAGTGGTGCGGGCTCTTTCTCAGGGGTGGAGCTCACCTGATCCACCAGGCCGGTTTGGCCCGACACGCGGCTCGCCGTCGCGGTGGCGACCGCTTGGTCGAGCAAGCGCCCGTGTTCGTCGAGGAGCGCCTTGGGTATCTGCCAGCGCATCGGCACTTCCGCACCGCCGAGCGCGAATCGCGCGGCGAGATCGAAGTGGGCCACGGGCACGAAGGTGTCGATCGCGCGCTGCCGACGCACGATCAGGGCGAGGACAGGTGTTTGCACGCGTCCGAAGTGCAGCGTGCCGCCCTTGCCGCCTGCACCGAAGGCGCAGGTCAGGGCCATGGTCAGATTCATGCCGGCGAGCCAATCGGCGCGCGCCCGGCCAAGTCCTGATCGATAGAGTGTCTCCGTCTTGCGTCCGTCCCAGAGATTTGCCAGACCCTTTTTAACGGAGCTCGCATCAAGGGCAGAAAGCCATAGGCGTTTGACGGGGCCGCGATAGCCAACCAGATCCATGACTTCGCGGGCGATCACCTCACCCTCGCGATCCGCGTCGGTGGCAATGACCACCTCGCTTGCCTGCTTTAACCACTTGGCCACCGCATTGTATTGGGCCTCGACGCTGTCCTTGACCTGGAGCACCCACTGATCCGGAAGCACGGGAAGATACTCAAGTCGCCAGGAGCTCAGGCGCGGCTCG
>NZ_LAQU01000158.1 GCF_000970345.1 Robbsia andropogonis
CATTGTCAACTTGCGGAAAATGGGACAGCCCGAGGTCGGGAGCGAGTGCCGGTCACAAACCGGTAGACGGATTTTGGGTAATGTTGGTGAATTTGCGCCACGCCTCGAACTGCTCGTAAGCGTCCAGCGACGGCATCTTGCGAGGTACGTCTTTTAAGTATCGGGCTGTTAGTCAGCGGCATGCCTGTAGTGCCCATTTAAAAAATAAATGGGCACTTCAATAAGCTTTTTAAGCTTGGCGGAGTTTGCCGGAAGCGATGTTCCAAGGCAGCAGGTCGTCGATCTGGTTCACCGGATGATCAGCGATGCGCGTGAGCACGTCACGCAGATACGCCTCGGGCTCGATACCGTTGAGTTTGGCCGTACCGATTAGACTGTACATGGCGGCAGCCCTGTCGCCGCCGGACTCAGACCCTGCAAATAAAAAATTCTTGCGGCCCAGCGCCACGGCGCGCAACGCGCGTTCGACAGCGTTATTGTCGATTTCCGTACGGCCATCCCGGACGAACGTGTTCAACGCCTCCCATCGGTTGAGCGCATATTGGATCGCGCCGGCGAGCGCCGATTTACCCGATAGCGTTGGGATCAGCGAGTCCAACCACGCTCGCATACTGTCGAGCAATGGTTTGCTGTGTTCGGTTCTTACTTGCAAACGCTTGTCCGGGGGCTCACCCCTGATCTGCTCTTCAATTGCATACAGTGCTGCGATACGGCGCACCGCTTCGCCTGCCGCCGGTGACGGATGCGACTTCGTGAGTTCGTAGAATTTGCGTCTGGCGTGTGCCCAGCAGGCGGCCTGTGTTCTCGATTCGCCGTACAGCGCGTCATATCCTGCAAATCCGTCGGCATGGATGATGCCGTTGAACTCGCCGAGATGGCGCTGAGGATGTTCACCGCGCCGATCGGGCGTGAATGCCATCCATAATGCGGCCGCGTTCGCCGAGCCCGCTGGGCGTTCGTCACGCACATACGCCCACAACCGACCGGTGACGGTCTTGCCTTTACCCGGTGCCAGCATCGGCACGGGCGTGTCGTCAGCGTGCACGCTCGGCCCCGCCATCACATATCGGCGCAGCGCCTCTACCAATGGGCGCAGCAGTCGTGTGACACCGCCGACCCATTCACTCAGCGTCGAGCGATCTAAGTCCACTCCGTCACGTGCATAGATTTGCGATTGTCGATACAGCGGCAGGTGATCGGCATATTTGCCGATCATGACGTGTGCGAGCAAACCGGGACCGGCTAATCCTCGGGCAATGGGGCGTGACGGTGCGCTCGCTTGCACGAGTGTCTGACAGCATGCGCAACTGAATTTGGGGCGCACGTGTCGAATGACACGCCAGCTCCCGGGCACGTACTCAAGCTGCTCAGCGACGTCCTCACCGATGTGCTTGAGCGTGCCACCACAGTCAGGACAACCATCGCCTGACGGTAAATGCTCGACCGTGTCACGCGGCAGATCCTCTGGCAGCGGCTTACGTGCTCGGCTTTTACGTTCCTGTTCGGCAGGACTCGCAGGTGGTGGATCTTCGCCGTTGTCGAGCAGCAGCTCCTCGAGTTTAAGTTCGAGCTGACCGATCTCGGTCTCCAGCTTTTCGGACTTGCGGCCGTACATCTGGCGGCGCAGCGCCGCGATCTGAATCTGTAAATGCTCGATGAGCAGTTCGCGTGCGCTCAGATTCGATTGGAGTTTGCGCACCTGGCCGGCCAGATCCGCGACCATGCGCTGAAGCGCAACGACCTCGGTGGGCAGCGGGTTGGAGGGGGA
>NZ_LAQU01000159.1 GCF_000970345.1 Robbsia andropogonis
ATTGTCACGTTGTCGAGGCGTTCGGATAAGCTTGGCACATGAAAACCTCGTCTAGTTACCGCGGCCATCGTTTCCCACCTGCCATCATCAGCCTTTCGGTGCGATGGTACTTTCGCTTCTCGCTGAGCTTGCGCGACATCGAAGAATTATTGCTCGAGCGCGGCGTGATCGTCAGCTACGAATCAATACGGCGGTCTGTTATTCTGAAGACCCCGAGGGAACAATCAGATCCATGAAGCAAAAGCTGACTGCAGTGATGTCGAAAGTGTTTAAACGGCTCCACTATCCGCTGGACGTGATGCTGCTATGCGTGCGTTGGTATGTTGCGTATCCGTTGAGCTTACGGCAACTCGAAGAGATGATGGCAGAGCGTGGTATTGCTGTTGACCATTCGACCGTTCACCTCTGGGCGATCAAACTATTGCTGCTACTGGAAAAAGCGTTCCGGCGGTGCAAACGCACGGTCGGCAGAAGCTGGAGGATGGACGAGACATACATTCGAATCGGGGTGAATGGCGATATCTCTACCGGGCTGTCGACAAAGCCGGTAACACGGTTGATTTCCTGCTACGAGCCCGCCGGGACAAGGCTGCCGCGCAGGCATATTTCGAGCGGGCAATCGCGCAAAACGGCGAACCTGAGAACGTGACGATAGACAAGAGCGGATCGAACCTCGCCGCTTTGAAAGCGATCAATGCCAAGCGGGAAACACCGATCAAGATTCGCCAGAAAAAGTATCTCAACAACATTGTCGAACAGGATTACCGCGCGATCAAACGTCGAACGCGGCCCATGATGGGGTTTAAGACTTTTCGCTGTGCCCGCATCATTCTTGGTGGAATCGAGATCATGCACATGATTCGCAAAGGTCAGATGAGCGGCTGCGCTAAGGCACTCTCGCCCGTTCAGCAATTTAACTCCTTATTGGCATAAGTAATCCTATACATATAAACGTTCTTACAACACCCAGTTCTTATTGCGACAAAACCTGAATAACCGCGCCAAAAATAGCCATCAACCGACCCGAGAGCGGGAGCGCCGCATGCGTGGCTTAAGAGATTTGCGACAAGCACAGCGCTTCTTGTCGAACTTCGGCCCGATTCGACAGCATTTTGCTCTGAAACGACACCTGATTTGTGCATCCGAACATCGTCGCGAGCTTACGCTGCGCTTGGAATCGTGGCATCACTTGACACTCCAGGGCCAAAATCCGTCTGCGTTTTAAACAGTGGCCGTAAAGCGCCTATTTATCGCTCAATCATCATCAACGTGACAATGCCCCTTCGGGCCTCGATCTTAATGCCGATGCTTCCTTGAGCGACAAACAACTTCGCTGCGCTGCGCCGCGCGGTTTGCAACTTCGCGTACGATACTCACCTCCCGACCGAAGCAGAAAAGTGAACATGTCAAAAGTATCGGCGGAAGGCAGAGTCAAGGCGCTTTCTGAATTCATAGAGTCCCCTTCCGGCGAATCTGACGGCGCGCGAATTCCGGGGCATGCGAAGGCTAAACGGACTTCGAGTTTCGCGCAATTGAAACCCGCCACCGCCCAAAGCGGCGCACGGCCGGCCGACCATCCAAAGCTTTTTCGCACGCCGCAAACCCGCGAACGCCTGCATCGGCTGCGGCACGAACTGGGCAAGATCGATCCGGCGCCGTCCACGGCACAAGAAGCGCATACCGAAGTTGTCAAAGCGATTGCGCGCGCGAACCTGTGTGCGTGGCATGTGCCGGCGCTCACTGCCGAGTCGGCTCTTTG
>NZ_LAQU01000160.1 GCF_000970345.1 Robbsia andropogonis
CATGACGCTTTCCCGCACGAGGGCCAGCGTGACGGGACGCTCAGCTTTCGTCTGGGAACTGGTCGCACCCTTAACGATTGCGTCGGCGACTTCCTGGACGCCGGCTACGCCCTTCTCGCGGCAGAGAGTCGCACGTGCTTTTGCGCCGGCACGACCTGCGTCGGGGGGGGCAAGCAGCGGGCCGAAGAGTGCTAGGCTCTTAACCATTTCAGGATAGCGAACGGCAAAGTGTTGAGCGACGATGGTGCCCATCGAATGAGCAGCAATGTGCGCTTGCTTCACGCCAAGCTCTTGCAAGACTGATACGAGTGTTTCCACATAATGGTCGATTGAGAGCGGACAGTCGGATAACTGGGAGCGCGAACTGCCGGGCAGGTCGGGACGTATGACCTGCATCCCCGCAAACGCTGACATGACGGGCGTCCAGTTGTTTGAGGAGCCGCCAAGCCCGTGAATACAAACGACAGGCTGACCATCACCTTCGACCTCAACAGCAACATTCTTGACAAGCGATGTCGTCATTCGCCCACCTCGTTCTCGAGCACACCGACGTTTTGGATTTCGATGCGAACCACATCGCCTTTCTGGAGGAACCTCGGCGGATTGAAGCCAATTCCCACGCCGGCGGGCGTTCCCGTCGCGATAACGTCACCCGGCTGCAATTCGATGCCTGCAGAAATCGTCTCGATAAGAGTGGGGATGTCGAAAATCAGCTTCGACGTGCTGGAGTTTTGACGCAGCTCGCCGTTGACCCAGCACTTGAGGTCGATGTTCTGCCCGTCGACTTCATCCGCAGTGACCACATACGGGCCCATCGGGCAGAAACCATCCAGTGACTTGCCGAGGAACCATTGACGATGCAACTTCTGCAGGTCACGCGCCGTGAAATCGTTGATAACGGTATATCCGAAAACATAGTCCATTGCGTCCGCTTTCTTGACGCCTTTGGCGGCCTTGCCAATCACCACGCCGAGTTCAGCTTCGTAGTCGAGTTGGCTGGTAACGCCCGTATGGCGCGGAATCAGCGCGCCCGGGCCAATGATGGTGGAAGCTGGTTTCGTGAAAATCACGGGGGCTTCCGGGGCGTGCTCGCCATCCTTAGCGCTGCTGTCGAAGCCCGAATTCTGGAATTCGGCCGCGTGCTCGTGATAGTTCTTGCCGACGCAGAAGATATTGCGGCGTGGTTCATCGATGGGAGCTAAAACCTTCGCTTCGCTTAGGGGGGAACCGTCACCGCGAAGACGCAGGTCGCCCTTTAGCTGGCCATATAGTTGGACCAATTGGATCATGTCGCCACGGAATTCCGGTACCAGTGCTTGGACCGGCCAGTACTTTTGTCGGTAAGTGTCGACCACGGCAACGAATTTTTCGCCTGCCAGTTCAAGGTTTGCCAGCTTCATACGTCCTCTCTTTCAAAAGTCCAATTGGTTTTCGTAAATCGAAATGTAGAACCAAAATGGACTATTTGCAAGACGGGTTAACCAATGAATTGACCAATTGGTACTACTTCCATATGATTCAGCCAATGGGCAAAGAGGAATGACAATGGGTGAGATAGAGGCGAAAGGCACGGTCCGGGCGGTTGGTGCGCGAGCACTCGCCGCATTTCTGGTCGACGAAATCGCATCAGGTCGACTTAGCGACGGCGTTAAGCTTCCTGCAGAGCGACAGCTTAGCGAGCAATTTGGCGCATCTCGGGGCGCAGTGCGCCGTGTTTTGCAGGACTTAAAGGACCG
>NZ_LAQU01000161.1 GCF_000970345.1 Robbsia andropogonis
GAAACGGCATGTGGATGCCCTGCGGGGGCTGCTTCAAGGCCCCCTGTCACGTCACGCCGCGGTGTCTCGCGATAGCGAATCAGCGCGCGTGCCCCAAACATGTTGAAGCAGCGCAAACGCGCTGCGCGCCGCATTGCGAAGCACGGACGCCGGGTTATCCAATGACGTCCCCCACGAGCTCCGCGGTGGAGTTGACGAAGTCCACGGGAGATCTCACCACCCGATCCGGATATCTTGCGGACAGTTCCTCGATGAGCCGTTGCGCGCTGGCCCGGGCATATCGGTTCGCCGGCCAAGCCGCCGGCAGCGCAATCGCGTTCGGCAAGCTATCGAGATCGAGTGCCACCGCGTCGGTATCCTCTTCGGACGCCCTGAAGGGCAATAAGGTCAGATCCGCCTGCCGTGTCATGACCTGGTCGAATGAAGGACGATTGCCACCGCCATCGATGATCAGCCAGCCGTTTTGCGTCACGCGGCTCGATGTGATGACCTGCGCAAGTGCGTTGCCGTCCCTGCCATCGAGCACGCCATATGGACGCCCCTCACTCTTGACGCGTCGGTGCGGATCAGTCAGCACATAGGCCGCCGGCTGCCGTTTCAACACCGCACCGAGGCACAGCAGATGTGCCGTCGTCGTCTTGGAAGTGCCACCCTTCTGGCCACCCACGTAGATAATCGTGCTCATGTCTGTGCTTGCTCCAACGTTTCTAACATCACTTCTTGCACCGTCACCATCCGGCCCCGCGCCTGGCTGCGGGCCGCAGCAATAGCAACGTAGCGCTCATACAGCGTGCGTGCCGGACGCAAGGTCAATTGCAGCGTGTCGGCACGCGCACGCGGCTCATTTCTCCTGCCCCCCGAACCCTCGGGTCGCTGGGTGCGTGAAACAAGTGGCGCTCTCGCGGCACTCGTTAGTTGGGCTGCGAGATCCTCAACACCTTTGATCGCTTTCGTCGCGCTTACATAAAGTTAGAACTACGAAACTTCATAATTTGATAACCGTAAAACGTTTCAACTGCAAAAATTTACAAATGCATGACGTTTCAACGTTGTAACGTCATAACTGCGTAAAGTTAAAACTGCATCACTGCATACCGTTTTAACTTGACGTGGTTTAGCGCCGGGGCGTCTGATGAGATGTGACTGCATAACTTTATAAAGTTACAACGTTAAAACGTTACGCCCGATGGCATGGGCGCAGCGACAGGGGGTAGCGAATCAGGCTGCGCGATCACCTGGCCTTGCCGCAAGGCCCGAACAAATGCCTCGCGCCAAGCGCCGCCTGCATTGCGCACACGCTGGCCAGGCCCGTGGACCGAGACAACTGCCCCGTCGCTGGATACCTCGAAGCGGCGCTTGTGCTGCGCATAGACAAACCGTCGGCCGGCGAGGGTGTGGAAATCCGTCGAACTGCGTAGGAGGGCGTTTAGGTAGCTGATTGGTGAGCGTGCCTGGCTCAGTGCTCCCAAGCCACGCTCGCGAACTCAGAGAACCGTTTGCCGCATTCCCTGGCGTCACGCATGAGCTTGGAGACCAAGAATTTCCGAAAGCCTAGCGTAAGCAAGCGCAGCAACTCGGCTGGCAGCGGACCTAGTCGTCTTGCTTGCTTGCTGATCTGCAGCAACCATGGCCGACGGCGTCGGTATCATTCCTGTCTTGCAACGCGAACGCCGAAGAAAACTTCAACGACGTAAACCACGCGGTAACAGCG
>NZ_LAQU01000162.1 GCF_000970345.1 Robbsia andropogonis
AATGCTTAGTGGCGTTATATTCCGCGCGCATTTCGCGTTACCATTTTCTTTCTTCCAGTCTCGACTTTAGCAGCTCGTACTTTTGTTGCGAAGTATCGGACAAAGCCTCCTCACGATTAGACGGGCTGTCGTCATTACGGCACTGGTTCGGAAAACTGGCTTACTGTTAAATCCCACTTCCTTCCGTCGATCAGATTGTAGAAGTGCTTACCACCCGACGTTTGTGTAGCGAGAATTTGACCACCGAAATAATCTTGGACGATAAGGGAAGTAACGCTGCAATGGTTCTGTGCTGGACTCGATGGCGACCAGACGTCGATCGGGACTGGACGTGTCTCCAGCCCATACTCGTGAAATCGCTCGTGTACAAGTCGAGGGGTGTAGCAAAGGTTTTCGATACAGAATTCATCTGATTTTGCTCTCTCGGTAAGCCAACAAGCGATGGGGCACCCAAAAAGCAAAAGCCCCGTCGTTGCCGGCAGGGCTTCGAAGCACATGTAGCTGCGAATCTCTAGCGTGTGCACGTCCCCAGCGGCGATCCCGAATGGGAATGCCAATGATGGTAAGTCGCAATGGTAGAAGACGTGAGGGCTTGCATGGGTTAGAAGTCTGCCTTCAGCTATTAAATCCGTCAACGAATTTCTGTCGAGTTGCTTGTTTCCCTTACGGCCGCTGTCGGGCGCGGCAACCAACGCTTTGGGGGCGATAGCCGATCTTCTCACCAGCGTTTCCCGCTCGCACTCGCTTGTGTCCGCTTTGCTGCCAGTTGCCGCCATTATCAGAGTCGGTACTGAATGGCGGTTATGGCCGAACTTCTGCCGGACACCAACCACAATCCAGGGACTCTAGTTCGGCCATAACGGTCATTCGGCGCTCACTCCGCCAATGCCCGCAGTCGGCCGCACAGCGGACATCGGCGACTAGAGACCGGAAATACTGACATGGGAAACTGGACTTCCCCCGGTCTGACGGACAAATCGGACCCTCACGCCGAAGGCATTTCAAAGGCCTCGGGACTGACGTCACCCAGATGACTGTGGCGTCGGGTTCGATTGTAAAAGACTTCGATGTAGTCGAAGATATCAGCGCGTGCTAAGTCGCGCGTCTTGTAGATACGTTTGCGGATACGTTCTTTTTTCAAACTGCTGAAAAACGACTCAGCAACGGCATTATCCCAACAATTCCCCCTACGACTCATGCTTGGCACTATCGAATGCGCACGGCAGAAACATTGCCAATCGTCGCCTCCATATTGGCTTCCCTGATCGGAGTGGACAATGACTTCGGACGTCGGCTTACGCCGCCATAGCGCCATCAATAATGCGTCCAGCGCGAGTTCGCGCGCCAACGTCGGCTTCATCGACCAGCCGATGACCTTCCGAGAATAAAGGTCGACGACGACCGCCAAATACAGCCAACCTTGCCAAGTGCGGATGTACGTGATGTCGGTGACCCAGACGGTATCAGGCTTGGCGACCTTGAATTCCCGGTTCACCCGGTTCGGTGCCAAGATGGATGGACGACCGGCGATGCGCGGCGGCGACTTGTATCCACGGACAGCCGTAATCTTGTTGGCCCGCATGATCCGCGCCACCCGATTTCGACCGCATGTCTCACCCGCTTCACGTAGGTCGCCGTACACGCGCAACGCCTTCAATACACGCCACATCATTGCAATGGGCCATCCCTGCGGTGCTCATTGATGAA
>NZ_LAQU01000163.1 GCF_000970345.1 Robbsia andropogonis
ACGCTGGTCAACGAGAAATTCGAGGAGATCAAGGAATCGATCCGCAACCGCGGGATCGATCAGCCCATCAAGGTCACGCAGCGTCCGGGTGCATCGCGCTACGTGCTCGCCGCCGGCGGCAATACGCGTCTGCGCGCAATCAAGGAATTGCACGCCGAGACCGGAGACGAGCGCTTTGCGGCGACCGACTGCATTTGGACCGATTATGTCGATGACATCGACATCGAAATTGCGCATACGGTCGAAAACGAGCAACGCGCACCGATGTGCTTTTGGGATCGGGCCAATAACTACGTCAATATTTTGAACCGTATCTCCGAACAGCGCGGTGAAAAGCTTTCGCAGCAAGATTGTCTCGATTACCTCGCACAAAAAGGCGTCGCGACGTCGCGTGGCACATTATGGTCCTGGCGCTTTGCCACCACAAATTTCCAATCCTTGGGGCAAGCGGCATTTCTGCTTTCGGGCAGGGATAGCAAGCTTATCCAGGCTGGTTACAACAAACTACAAAGCATCGCAAAGATGCTGGGCCTAGCCGCCACTCTAAATATCGAAGAGATAATTGAATCCGCATGCCTGGACATGCAACTTGAGTTCGACCGCACGGGGGAGTTCTCCGCAGAGGCACTGATTTCACGCATTTATCACCACTTTGCCGCGAAGACCGAGCTCGACCCCTTGCAGCTCGACGAAGCGGCTGACCTTGCCGTCGAGTACCACGAGTTGACGCCGATCGAGTTTCGCATGCTCCTGACTTCGCGGGGAAGGAAAGGCGAACGGGAGCAGCAAAAGCGTGAGATGAAAGCTGCCGCGCGCAGAGAAAAGCGAACCCGCCTGGCTGACGCTACCGAACAAGACAATGCCGGGCCCGCGCCGTATTCGGAAACGGTGGCACGTGATGCGGCAGAATTGGACGACATCAGCAATGACGTTGACCTCGACCTTGTGCATGCAACGGTGCGCGATCTTTTACGCGCTGCCTTGGGAAACGATCAATGCTTCATCGAATGCGCCCATTTGCCTTACGGATTTTTCGTTGATATTCCAGAACGATCCTATGCGCACAGTACGAATGCCGCAGCCATTTGGTGGTGGCTGTGCGAAACCAGCAGACAAGCAAGCGACGACGGCATGCAGGTACTGCCGGCGAGTCAATTTGGCAACCTTTGCCGGGAAGAAGAGAACTGGCGAGGTGTTTGTGAAGCGGAAATCGGTCAGGCACCAAATTTAAATGCTTTCTGCGAAATGCTTATGGGCATTTCTACGCCCATTCATCAGGCATTTCTTGAGGCGATCGCGGTAATGCATGGTTTCCGTGAACAGGAGAGTGAGCGCTTTTCTCCAGATTTCTTCACAAATTAATATTGTCGCAAGCAAGTGCCATGAATTCAAAATCGCCCTGCTATTTGGTGAAGTCTCGCGATATTCGTGCAGCTGCATTATATGAGTTGGCTGATGCAGTTATGCATAACAGAAATATCCCGGGACTCAGTCCAGAGACGGCATATGTTTTAACGCACGAGCAGTTTCCAACCTTGGTAGAAGGGTTGATTGACGGACCAGCGATCAAGGTCGGCATCTTCTTAGAGCCGATGTACAAGGAAATGCGCTTGATCGAACAGCGATTGTGGCGAGAGTATGCCTATGCGTGCTTTGTTTCCAATCAATGCAGTTTTCAATTGCTACAGGTATTTTTTCCGGAACTCAC
>NZ_LAQU01000164.1 GCF_000970345.1 Robbsia andropogonis
ATCCTGATCATCCGCGCTGGGCTCATAGCCGCGCACGCGTGCAAGGTTCTCAACCCAACGCGTGAGCCACCGTACGTGAGACTCGCTGTCGAGCAAGGTCATCGGGTTAGCACGCGCTTTTTGCGTCGCCTTCGCGCTGTAGTCGATGTATTCCCCGTTTTGCAGCATTACCGGAATACGGTTTGAATTGTCCTTGTCGAGAATGAAAACGTCGGTGCCGGGCACCTTTCTGGCAAGCGTCCAGCAAAGCGTTACAAAAATCGTTTTGCCGGTCCGGCTCAGACCAACGACCAGCATATGACCCAGTGGCCCCAGCCAGGTCGTGAACCAGTACGCGATGCCGTGTTTGGTTGGCAGTGGTGCGATAGCCGGAATAAGCCGACCCATTTCCTTGGTTAAATGCTGGTTGATCGGCGCGCCACGCGACACGCTGCGTAGCGGTAGCTGCCTTGCCACCACATCCGTGCGCACGAACGCCCACCGGCTCGCCTCCTTCCACATCCCCGGCGTGGTCGAAGCGAAGGCGGACACGCTATTCATTGTCTCGCGCACCGGGACGTACTTCGCCCCCTGCAAGACCGACTCTACCTGCGTCGCCAAACGTTGACCTGCGAGGAAGCTTTCAAACGCCTTATCCTCGCCGCTGAATCTTGGCGAAAGCGATAAGACTGTGAAGTTGTACCACCCGAAAGCCACCTTATTCATTGACAAGGCGTCAAGCAGATCCTGCGTATGACTGGCTGCCTTGGCGCGCGCGAGATTGGGCCGGGCATTACTCGTGTCGCCGCCATTGGCGGCCGAGCCCATCACCGCGCGCAAATTCAATTTGCGGTTGTCGTGATATCGGCGCACCGACGTCAGATACTTTTGTGCTTGCGAAGAAGATGCGATACGGAAAACGTGCGACACCACAATCTCGCCCTGAATGCTATAGAGCGCATCGAGCGCACGCGGCTGCACGATTTCCGGCCAATTGTCGCGATGTGACGGAATGCCCGTGCAAAACGCGTAGCGTGTTTGGCCACCACCATCAACGCGCAAAAAAGCATCGCCTGGCGTTATCTCATCGCTTGCAAGCGACACATCGAGAAATTGCGCGGTGTTCAGCGATGCGCGGCATCCATCGTCGGCCAGAAGTGAGCTGCAGCGGCGCAACAGGCCACCGAAAGCGTCACCCACCATGCGTTTAAGCGACAAATCGGAATTCGAAACCGCGATACCACGCAGCATGTCCTCGAATCGTGCGACCTGCTCTTCCAACTCTGACCCCGCGTAGGCGAACGCGTATTGATCGGAGAAATAGGCTTTGGTCGCGTCGATGAAGGCCGTAAATCCATTGACGCGGTCGTGGTTGATTTGGTGTTTGAAGCGCGCAGCGAACCGGTTCAAACCGACTTCTGGCGGCATGGTGAACACCAAGTAGTGACGGTTCACATAATTCGTGCTTGCCTCATACTGCTCGCGACGTTTGTCCTCGACCATCTGCGAAACCGGATCTGGCATGGGCAAGGTGTAGTAATCCGCGACCCTGCGGCGATGGACAATCCACCACACGGTCAGCGGCCTGCGTGACGATTCTCTGAGCGATCTTGCGCAGTCGTTGACCAAGCGCAAAATGCGCGCGTCCGCGGCGCTGTCCACGTCCGGGCCTTCGAATTCGAACGCGGCCATCAAGGCTGAATC
>NZ_LAQU01000165.1 GCF_000970345.1 Robbsia andropogonis
GTGTTTGAAAAAAGATAAAGAATTTCGCGACAGTGCCGTTAAGCGGTAGCCGCCTGGTAGTTCGCAGTGGCAAGTGAAAGCTTCCTGGAAAAATTAGAATAACAACGGATAACACCATGTTCCCTAAATTTCGCGATCTCCGTATTGGCGTGCGTTTGTCTGCCGCGTTCTTGCTTGCCGCATTGTTGACGGCGGTACTTGGATTCATTGCCTATGCACGATTATCGGCGATCAGCACGGATTGGGAGCGCTACGAATCGATAACCGTTGCGAAGATGCAGGCGTTGCAACATGGCAGGGATGCCTTCGGCGACGCCGTGCATAGCTATAAAGACTATGTGATTCGAGGTGGTGATTACCGAGCAAAATTCTTGTCCTATCTCGACGAGATTGACAAGGCGGCACAGACTTCTTTGCAACTAGGCGTATTCTCGGCAGATGAGCCGGAAGCAGTCAATAAATTGACTGCCGCGGTTGCCGACTATCGTGCGTCACTCGCCAAGCTCGACGCACTGTTCGCATCTGGTGCGTCCGTGGACACGCGCGATCGGAATATTGCTGGTGCGGACAAGCCGATCGGCAAAGCACTCGATGCACTGATCGCGATCGGCATGCAGCGTACGCATCAACAAGGTGCGGCTATCACGCATCTTGCCGCGCTTGCGGAGCGCACCATTATCGTGGTGACCCTTGGGGCGATGATTTCTGCGGCGTTCCTGGCGTTTTTCATTACTCGCAGCATCACCTTGCCGATCAGTGCGGCGGTGTCCGCCGCCGAAGCGGTGGCGCGAGGCGATCTTACTCAGCAGATTGCCTCCGACCGCCAAGATGAAACGGGCCGCCTTTTGCGCGCATTGACGGATATGAAAGAAAGCCTGCTGCGTGTGGTGGGAAAAGTTCGCAGTGGCGCGGATAATCTGGCTTCGGCAACGAGTCAGATCGCAGCCGGAAATCAGGATCTTTCTTCGCGTACAGAAGATCAAGCAAGCTTCCTTCAGGAAACGGCTTCCAGCATGAACGCGCTCACGGCCGCGGTGCGTCAGAACACCGAGAACGCGCAGCAAAGCGCGGCATTGGCATCGGGTGCGGTCAACATTGCACAAGAAGCAAGTGCCGCGGTTGGGAAGGTGGTCAGCACGATGGACGAGATCACGGACTCGTCCAAGAAGATTGCCGATATCACAGGCATTATCGAGGGAATTGCTTTTCAAACAAATATCCTGGCGTTGAACGCTGCCGTGGAGGCCGCACGCGCTGGTGATCATGGGCGTGGTTTCGCGGTCGTCGCGTCGGAAGTGCGGAACCTCGCTCAGCGTTCGGCGAGCGCCGCAAAGGAAATCAAGGATCTGATTGTCGCATCGGTTGCAAACGTCGAGGTTGGTGCGCAGTTGGCGTCGGAAGCGGGCGAGACGATGCGCCAGGTCACGCACGAGGTATCGCGAGTCAGCGGCATCATCAACGAGATCGCAGCCGCTTCACTAGAGCAAAGCAGCGGAATCGAGCAGGTGAACCAGGCCGTGGCGCAGATGGACCAGGGGACCCAGCAGAACGCCGCGCTCGTGGAGGAGGCGGCCGCCGCGTCGGCATCGGTTCGGGAGCAAGGGCAGCAGTTGATAGATGTCGTCGCATTTTTCCGGCTGCGCGCGGGGCCGCCGTTGCTGAGCGGTCCCGCCACTTCCGTTT
>NZ_LAQU01000166.1 GCF_000970345.1 Robbsia andropogonis
AGTGAGGTCAAAGCCGGCCAGCAACTGTATCAAATTGATGATGCACCTTATCGTGCGACGTACGATAGGGCAATGGCTGCGATGAACACGGCGCAGCAACTTGCTCAACGTGATGAAAGCTCCTGATTGATCATGCGGTAAGCAAGCAGCAGACTGCTGACGCAGAAGCTGTCTTCCAGCAAGCGCGCGCCGATGTGGAAAGCGCCAAAATCAACCTGCAATACACGAAGGTCTATGCGCCGATCTCTGGCCACATCTGACGCTCCGACGTCACAGAGGGTGCGCTGGTGACAACGGGCCAGGCCGGTGGCATGTCGACGGTCCAGCAGTTGGACCCCATCTATGTCGATGTCACCCAGTCCTCGGTTCAAATGATGCGTCTACGCGAGCAGTTAGCTAGTGGCCAACTAAAGAGCAATAGCGCAAAAGATCGTGCGGAGGTATCCTTCACACTCGAGGATGGCTCTACATATCCGTTACACGGCAGCTTGAAATTCTCTGAAGTGAGCGTGGATCCCACGACCGGCTCCGTAATGCTTCGAGCAGTATTCCCGAACCCCAATAATGTATTGCTGCCAGGCATGTTTGTTCACGCCAAGTTGGATCAAGGCGTGAAAGAAGATGCCCTGCTAGTCCCCGAACAAGCAGTTGAGCACGACACGACGGGTGCGGCAATTGTGTGGGTCATCGGAGCAGATAACGAAGCGCAACTGCGGCACGTCACGACCGACAGAACTGTGGGCAATACTTGCCTTGTCAGCAGTGGCTTAGAGGACGGCGATGATGTTGTGACGGAAGGTGTGCAGCGCATGCTTCCGGGTATCGCGGTGTCTTCCACTGCTGCGCAAAACGTGCACTTGGCACTAGGCGATAGCTTGTTGATTAGCCCGAACCCGCGCCCTTGTGTGGAGCTGGCGACACAATCTACGGCAAGTGTGGCCGCCGATAACACCATTGCCAGTAAGTAGGTCACGCCCATGTCTAAATGCTTCATTGGTCGGCCTATCCTTGCTTGGGTGATCGCAATTGTGATCATGCTTGCCGGTGCTATTTCAGTACACACACTTCCTGTAAATCAATATCCCGATATTGCAGCCCCCGCCGTCGTTATCGAAGCAACGTACCTGCGCTCGCTTCGGGGCAAATAGGGATAGTGCAGTCATTCATAGAATCGTCTCCTGATTTCTTTTTTTGAATGTTCGAATTCGCAATCCTGATGGATTGGAGGCGACACGGGCGTCGCAACGTCTACGTTAATCGATAAGGTGCCTCTGAATACGACCCACGCATGTCATTGTGGGGGGCGGCTATCGGCGCAAAGTGCCGATGTGAAAGAAAAGGAAACCCGCGACAAACAAGAGGGAGCGTCGCGGGTCAAGCACTCAATGGGTCTCGTGGTAGAGTGCTTCGCGCACACCCACATCACGCGTTGCTTCGTTGATTGCGGAAAGATGAATTTCTGAGCTGACGGGCTCGTGGTCCTTGCAGCTCTTGACGATTTCGCCGTCTTTCATGACCAGAAGGATTTTGTTCGGGTCTTGCAACAACTTGAGGTCTTGCAGCGGATCCCCGTCGAGAAGAACAAAATCTGCGTAGAAGTTCGGTGCAATCTGCCCGATGCTGTCCGGCTGCATCATCAGTTCGCCGCCGAGCTTCGTCGCC
>NZ_LAQU01000167.1 GCF_000970345.1 Robbsia andropogonis
TTTGTTAGTCACGCACTAGCATGGCACCCAGAGTTTGATCTGCATCCCAAGGTTTTACAGATTCTTGGTCGTAAAGCAGACGATGAGTTTTATGCTGAACAAATCGAACAACTCACGCCGGAAGAAATCGAGGAAATTTGTGAAGGGGTTTGGCATGAGCGCCTGAGAACCTCGAATAACGCGGGTGGTCGTACCTGAACATCACGATAAGATCATGGAAAACGCTGCTTCAACCTCTACCGAAAATTGCCCAAATTGTGATAAATCCGGACTTGCGATTTTGCCAGTTCGGTACACGGTCGTGCCGCAAACGATATCGAGTGCCATGCCTGCGGACATCATCGGGCTCGGTGTGATGGATGTTCCGCTGAGCGCACATCACTACAGCTTGCGAACCTTGCGTGAAGGCTGGCTTTATCTTTTCTACGAAAAAGGTGCGAGAGGCAGCAACTACTGGGAAGCCTACCGAGTAACGGAAGACGGGCGGCTCTGGAACCACAAAACGCCTGTGCCTTCGGAGCGCAAAGCGCATGCTGCCTGCGGGAAGCGCGGTAGCGTAGTTCCTATGGAGGTGATTGCCATCGAGAAACCTGAAAAGGCAACAAAGGTGTTCATCGCGTTTTCAGAGTATCCGTGGAACAAAAACGTTTTCGAGAAGTACGCGTCCAACGCACAGTTGCGTAGCGATCGCATGCAGGTGATCATGCCGTCGACGTGGATTCAGACGGGCAGTGGTATGTTCGGCATGAGAAAAGGTGAGGCTGGGCATGCGACGGCTGCCACTCAGGCCAGCATCGACCAGATCGTCGAGTACCAACCGGGTTTGAAATCCGACCTGCTAGCGCCTCCTGCTAAGCCGATCACGACGGATGCCGATGGCCGCGCTACCGACGATAGCCTGTGGGCGCAGGAAGCAACGCGTTATCCATTGTATATTCGTCAAACCTCTCCGTCCGGTTCAGCCAGCAAGGACCTGGTCAAACTCATGGAAGAGATCGGCAAGAATGAGGGCGGTACCCCGCACAAGCCGATGCTCCTAGCGCTTTGGGATGGGGTAGGCATCGCCCACGAGCTCGCGGGATTCCACAACGACCCAGCGGGTGCGCTGATGCGCTATACCAGTGCGCAGACAATGCGGGTTGACGCGGCTCAATCCATCGATTCGGCTGAAGCAGCCGTTCGCAGTGGTGCAGCCTTGAGTGAAAGTGCCTGGCGCCAGTCCCTCATGAGTAGTGCTCTGGGCGGCTATGAAGGAATGGGACTCATGATGCCTGGCACACAAGAGCAGATCGACAAGGCCGGGCAGCTCACCCCAGAAGAAAAGCAGGCTGCGGGGGATAAGGCTTGGAAGAAATACCAGGCGAGCCTCAAAGGGGGCAGGTGGCCGAACAGCTTTAGTAAGTGGTTTGATCAAGTGACTGACAAATGCGAGCAGTTGCAGAAGCAGCGTGTTCCTGATCGCGATGCATGGCTATCCGCTGATACCTTCCGCCACGCACTGAATGACTATGATCCGAACGATGCGGGCGACGGAATGGCGTTTACCGGCGTGATCGACGAGGCGTTTGCCGGATTGCCAGCCACCGATACGGGTTTGCGTATTGTTGAAAAGGTGATCAACAACATGGACCCGATGGACGAGC
>NZ_LAQU01000168.1 GCF_000970345.1 Robbsia andropogonis
ACTTTGGTGATGGTAAGGTTACCGGTCGGCGTGCTCTCAAGCTTGAGCCCGGTTCCGACTAGCGCGTGACGGATGGCTTCTTCTGGAGAATACGTACCGTCCACTGCGGCCGATTTCAGCGATTGGACAAGGGAGGCGTCATAGCTTAGCCGGACCTTTGAGGATTGAGCAATTTCTACCAAGGTTCGGTCCAGCGGGCCACTCGTAATGTGGTAGGTGCGTTCCACGTCACTCTGCGCGTACGCAGCTGTACTGGAGAAGACCTGGGCAACGGCCATTGCGATGGCGATGCCTGAGACGTTACCTTTGGCGCTTTGCACACCAAGTTTTCTTTTCACGATTTCCTGCCAAAATATGTGACGGACTTCTCGCATTAATTAGTATTCCTACTTGCTATAAAAATGCCACAGCCCTGGTTCATCGTCTCCGAGCTTCTCTCTAAAATTTCTTTAGCCCAGCCGTTACCATCGCACGCACACGGATTCTCCGACCCACCTAAGCGCCGATATCATCCGTTTCATCGACACAACAAAGTCTAGCAATCAGCCTTGAAATATTTTTTCGAAACAATTCTTCATCATCTTGAATCCCGAAATCGATTTGCATCGTAGGCGCTCATTGAGGAATTCTGTCCCGATCATAATGCCGGCGAGATTTGCTCACGATACATAGTCCAGCGGAAGAACCGTCGTATGTTTGATTTTCTCCATCGAGAAGCTTGAGCTCACGTCGAAGATGTCCACTTCCCTGATCAAGCGCTTGTAAACTCCGTCGTATGCGGCAATATTGGGAACGACCACTTTCAACATGTAGTCGATATGGCCGCTCATTCGGTAGACTTCTACTACTTCGGGAATATCGGCTACCACTTCGCAGAAGTGTTTAAGCCACGTAGCGGTGTGCTGCGCAGTCTTGATCTCGACCAGGACGGTAACGCCGAGGTTGAGCTTCTCCGCGTTAAGCAGCACAGCGCGACGAGCGATGATTCCGTCCTGCTCAAGCTTCTGAATCCGTCGCCAGCACGGGGTGGTGGATAGATTCACACGATCTGCAATCTCGGCCACGGGCACTGTGCCGTCTTGCTGCAGGACCGACAGAATTGCTTTGTCAATATGGTCAATCATATTTCCTCCGTTCGTCGCGCACTGGATTCAGGAAAAAAAATCGCTCCCCTTTATCTGTGTTGTGCATCGAGCGAAGAAAAGTGTCACCTCCAGCAACATTTTTCCGTCTATAAAAAATGCCGTCGGTTTTGCGTCACCTCAGGTGGCGATCGCAAGGGCGTTACCGTAGAAATCCAGGATAAGTCCTAATCCTTCGGCGAGTTGTCGTAGGGAGGCTTCGATGTCGTCGAGAGAAAAAACGCCGCTCACTCGGCGGTTCAAGGCAGCATTGGGAAAGCGGATGTAACCCTTGAAGTAACGCCCCAGCGTTTCCACGACATCGGGAACCGCGCGGTCGAGAACGATGAGAGTGCCGTTGGTCCACGCGAAAATGTCCGATGACGTCTCCGGCATTTGCAGGATTCGATGAGACGAAAGCGACCAAACGGTTCCGTCGGACGCCTTCACATGCCCCCCATTGCGGTTAGTAAGTATGGCGTCCCCGCCTTGCACGGCCACAACCGTATGCATTCG
>NZ_LAQU01000169.1 GCF_000970345.1 Robbsia andropogonis
TAAGCGAGGGGCATTGTCGTAAGCGCTAATTTCTCCCCACCTGAGCATGCATAGGGGCACGCCCACTCTCACGAGCGGGTATCGAAAGGCTTTTGGAACGGGGGCTACGGCTTTGCGGCGCGGGGTCGTTTGACGTAATTGAACGGCAGAAAATCGCTGATGTCTGCGCTTGTGGCCCGTCGAGGCATTTCGTCGAGAACATTCAGCAGATACCCGTACGGTTCGACGTCGTTTGCCCGACACGTCAGCATCATACTGTAGATCATCGCACTGGCCTCAGCGCCGGCCACCGTATCGCTGAACAACCACGTGTTTCGTCCTGTGCATAAAGGACGGATGTCGCGTTCGAGAACGTTATTGTCGATGGGCGCTTGTCCGTCTTCAACATAGCGACTCATATACTGCCACTGGTTTCTCGCATAGCCGATCACCCGGCCCAGCAGCGACTTCGGTAGGGCCAATGGTGCCTGCGTGTCCAGCCACGTTTTGAAGGCATCGCGCACCGGCACGCTGTGCTTCTGGCGCAGTTCATAGATGTAGCCGTGACGCATCTGTCCATCGGGCAGATCGCCCTTTGCAAGCGCCTCGACTTGATACAGCACTTTAATGTCTTCCAGCGCCTGTGCGATGCGCTCGCTCGGCTTCTTCTGCCCCTTGGCCGCGTCCACGAAGGCGCGTCTTGCATGCGCCCAGCACCCTAGGTGCGTCCCGCCCTCTACGGTGCGCCACGCCGCATAGCCGTCACTCTGTTGATTTGCACCAAAATCTGACCCACTGGGGATGCGGACAAAATCTTGGACTACTTTGGAGGGGCTTTGTCAAGTTGACGGCTAGAGGCCAGCTGCTTATCACAAACGTAGTTATCCTTATTAGATAGCTTTATGAGATGTGGCAGTCACAGTCCAACCATGCCATGTGGCGAAACGTTCCTGGAGTACGGCACGATGACATGCCGCGTTCATTTGATGTCTGGGCAGCGCGAAGTGCTGCCGGATTGGGCCAAAACATGAGAGAAATGCTTGCGCGCGACGTGCATCGCGAAAGCCACACATCTGGCGTTCGCGCCTGCGCGTCGGCTGGTGGCTGTTCTCGGCGCGGTTGTTCACACGTGCAGCCGCCTTGACGAACACGTGCTTCACATGAGCGAGTTCGGGAATGTCAGCCTTCGCCGCCGGATAGCTGCGCAACTGGTCGGTCACGATCTTGCTCGGCACCGGGTTTGAGCGCAGCACCCTTCGGAAGAAGCGCTTTGCCGCAGCCTTATCGCGCCGCTTTTGCAACAGCACATCAAGCTCGGTGCCGTGCTCGTCGACTGCTCGCCACAACAGATACGGCTCGCCGCGCAGCGTCACGAACATCTCGTCCAGATGCCATATGCTGCCCGGCCTTGGCCTCGCTGCTTTGGCGCTCCGGGCGAATTTGGCGCCAAATTTGTCGCACCAGCAACGGATCGTTTCGTACGTGACCACGACACCACGCTCGAGCAACAACTCCTCGACGTCGCGCAGGCTCAGGCTGAACCTGAAATACCACCGAACCGCGCAGCTGATGACGATAGCAGGGAAGCGGTGACCGTGATAAAGCGATTTCGTTTTCTTCATCACTTCATTCTACCGCCGCCTCCCCATCAACCT
>NZ_LAQU01000170.1 GCF_000970345.1 Robbsia andropogonis
GTAGTAAATGCAGAATGGTGGTCAGCCAATCCCAGTGACTGGCATCCTTAGGTTTCTCGAGGACCACAGGAGGACACCGTGATGGCTGACACTTCCAATACTACGACTGACGTGCATTTCCTTGCAATCGATGTTGCAAAGCAATGGAACGCTGTGTTGATCGAAACCGCGACCGGTATGAAGCATCGCTTCAAGATGGCAAACTCCGCTCAGGATTTTGACCGGCTTATCCAATTCATTCAAAGCCTTGGAGGTCGGTGTAAAGGTGCACTGGAGCCGACCGGCGATTACCACCGCCCAATAGCTCATCGACTTTTGATGGCCGGTGTCGATCTTGTCAGTGTGTCTTCGGTCGCACAGGCTCGCTACCGCGAGGCCAAATTCAACTCATGGGATAAAAATGATCCCAAAGACGCCTCAGTGATTCTGGATATGCTGAAACACGGCATCGTGCAGCAATACGTTGACCCGATGATCGCTGGCAACCATGATCTGCAAGAGCTGTCCAAGACTTACTTCCAGATATCGAGGTTGCGAACACGCGTTCAGCATTCAATCATCAATCACCACGTCCCTCTGTACTTTCCGGAGATGTACAAGTACTGGAGCAGCAGCCGCAGTGAGTGGTGGATACGATTCATGCTGGAATTTCCGACGCCGGCTCATGTGCAACGGCTGACGCGAGAAGAGTTTGTAAAAGCGGCGTGGGACCTTGTCGGTCGCAAGGTCGAGAAGACCCAAAAACTAGGTGAAATCTGGGACATGTCACAACAGTCAGCTGCGCTGCCGCATCACCCAGACAGCCTAGCCGTAGAAACATTTCGACTGTCACTTCGGCAACTTCAGCACTTCAACGAAGCGCGTACGAGTTTGGAGGAGCGTGCCGAAGCGGCATTATTGAACAATGCCGACTACGAACGTTTGCGAACGTTGCCAGGTATTGGTCCGATCATCGCACTTACCATTCTCGCGGAAGCGGGTGATTTGCGCCGATTCCGCCATTATCGGCAATTCCTGAAATATTGTGGCCTTGATCTGGCCAAGCATCAGTCTGGAACGGCACGAGGTCGTGAGCAGTTGTCCAAACGTGGAAACGCGAGACTGCGCTTGGCATTTTGGATGGCAGGCACTGTCGCAGTTCGCCTACGTGAGAATTCATTTAAAGATAAATACGATCGATATATCAAGTCCGATCCTGGCAACGCCGACTTAAAGCGCAAAGCCCTCACTGCTGTTTGCGCGAAGATGGCGCGAGTCGCACACGGAATGATTAAAACGAACCGTCCGTATCAGCGGTTCTTTGAACAAAGCTTACCCAGCGGATCGATCCCTCTCTGCAGGGCCGTTGAGGCACAGCAGCAAGTGACCTCGTAGATAATGATTGGACCTTCCGCTGGGCCCTTATGCTGTTTTAAGTAACGTGAAGATCGAGGTGCGGGCATCTCGAATCTTGTTTCTACTATGGTGAGCTGGGCGAGCCCGTTACAGAGCGGAAGACCGCTAGGAATGTTGCAGGACGCGCTCTTTTAAATGTGCGACGAGCGAAATCTCGCCGCCAGGGGATGCTGTAACTTTTTTGTCTGAGCCTATTGCATTTAGTACGTTGTCCA
>NZ_LAQU01000171.1 GCF_000970345.1 Robbsia andropogonis
GTCGGCTTCGACGGCATCGGCCGCGTCGCTAAAGAACCGGCGCAGCATCTGCCTCAGACCCGGCGTAGTGATGCCGCCGGGCTCATCGAGGTGACCGATTATGGAGGGATTTTCCATTTATAGGCGTTGGGCACTTTTAGCCTATTTGCACCAGAACCATGGCGAGCATATTTGGCCCGATGACGGATGCACGTACGCGATGGTGCAGCCGTTGCATGTCGCCAGCGACTCACTCACTTTACCGAGCGATCAAACTTCCCTGACTGGATGGCATGTTCTAGGGTCCTAAGCGTTAGCGGCTCTTTTTTGGCTTTTGCCCGTCGCCTTTTTCGAAAACAGTAGGGGAATTATCTCGAACAAGTTAAATCCTTCCTCACCGAAGTAGCGGTAAAAGTCGTAGTCGCCGCGCTCTACCAGAAAGGTGGCAAAGAATTTTTCCATGAACTCGTTTGCGTCATCCCCTTCAAGGTGTAGATCATCAAATAGCGAATCAGACCGGCTAATGACTGCCTTCCCCGGACCGGGACCACTTTCTTTTTCGGTAAACGCTTGCAATTTTGACCATGCATCGTCTGACATCACAGTATCCTATCTTCTGGACGAACCAACGCGTTATACCGGGATACAGTACGAAACATAATTCGGACGGCGTCTACACCGGTCATTGCCCATCCTAAAACCGGAACCGAGCGGCCGACAAACACGCCAAGGTTTTTAACCATAATGATCTTCAATCGCTTAACGCTTCCAGCCGTGATGGTTGGAAGGATCTTTCTATTGAAATCGTAGTCTAGCGTCAGTCGGAAGAAACGTGATGCAACGGAAGTTCCCTTTGTCGCCCCTAATGGTTTGGCGCGAGTCGGAAGCCAATTCTGACCTAGCAACACAAACGCAACCCCGGTCGCATCAGTTACGCCGAAGTCGCTACAGGTTTCTTCGACTGCCACAACTACAAATAGTTGTGGCGCTGTAAGTGCTTGATAGTGTCCGTAACGATAAAGATCAGCCATTTCGCGCGGATACAATTAAATTAGAACGAAAGTATCATATTTCCATTACTAACGTCTGTCGAATAACAAGAGGACTTAATGGCCCGAGTATTGACGGAGTATTGAGAATGAAGAACCTGCCGAACAAAGTGGGCCTTAGCGAGCCGCAGATTTTCAAGATGATGCGGGATGGCCAGTTTTCCGTGTCCCTTTCGGCTAATCGAGAGCGCTAGCGGGTGGCCGGGTTAACAGTGGACGCGTGGATTATTGAGCGGTCGCAGGATCTGACCGTGCCGCGATTTCACGTAAGGTTGACCCAGGCGTCGGACATGGGGGCGATCATTTCATTAGCACGTGAGGGAGTATCCCCTCGTCGGTTTCGTTTGTGCCTTCGTATTCAAAACGCCTCCTCGAGCGCCCGAATGCGGCGATCCAATTCCGTTGTGACATAGATGGAGGTCGTCGCTGGCGAGACATGGCCAAGGTTTTCCTGCACGATGTCTAGTGGCGTGCCCGCTTCGATGGCACGCGTGCCAAATGTGTGCCGCAGCCAATGCGTCGACGCTTTTGCCAAGCGTGC
>NZ_LAQU01000172.1 GCF_000970345.1 Robbsia andropogonis
GTTGCTGCAGCAGCGTCGCCACCTACGTACAGCGCACCTAGCCAGGCAGCGGCTATGCATTGACAATGCGCTTTCGGGGCCGCTGCCGGGGATCCTGGCAGGGGTGACGTATGGACTCGGCGGGTCGACTGAGACTGCGTACTACTTATCCACTCTGGGCGTCGCCGCTGGTGGCGTTACAGCAGGTTTGGCGGGACTCGGTGGAACCAAGACAGTTGCTGTAATCTCTGAAGCCACAAACGGTTCGACTGCGGCCAGCACCCTTGCAGCCAACAATGCAGCAGGTGTTGCTGGGGTGGCGGGGGCGAAAGTCGGGGGGGCTGCTTCTGGTGGCAGTGTTGCCACAAACAGTGGGGCGGCAGGTGCTGGTTCGGCGCAGAATATCGCAACTGCAAGTCAGTTGGCGCAACAGTTGCAGCTTGAGTCGGCTAATTCGCCGTTCACGGTAAGTGGTACGCTGACGCATGAAGCTATCGACAGTTCAACACAGATATTTCCGCCTGGTAGCATGGGCAATCCGGCGATACCGGAAGGCTTCGGGAAATATACGACGAGTACGTATCAGAGCCCAGCAGGCAATTTCCAGGTTCACTACTATATGAATCCGACGACTGGGCAGGTGTATTACGGACTCGACTACAAGGCGATCTTCAACAATATGTCGGGCGTGCCCAAGTAGCCATGAAAGTTAAATGCGTAAAGCTGTTAGACGCGCGCGGGCGAGAGGTGAATGATTCGCCTTGGTTGACGCTTGAGCGTGTGTACCCCGTTTTGGGAATCTTTGTAGACCCGGACGGGCGACGGAGCTACCAAATCATTACCAACGACCGCGATCCAGGGTTTGCGGCTATGGTTTGCCCTTCGGCAGAATGCTTCGAGATCGTTAGCACGATGGTGCCGTCGAATTGGCGTCTGAAGATCCGGGAAAATGGTGTGATGAGCATTGCACCGGGGGCTTGGCAGGAGCCCGGTTTCCTAGAGGCTTTTTATGACCGAGATCCTGCCGTGTACCCGATCTTCGAGAGAGAGCGCGATCTCATTCTGAGCGAAGATCCATAACTTGTGGCTAGTACGGCAGGATCGGCGTGTGCCGGTTATTGCCTCGACCACAGCAGAAACAACAAACCCGGCCACGAGCCGGGTTTGTTGTTTCTGTCGTCGGCGATCGTTGTCGAGTCGTCTGCTGAGTGTTCCACGATCAGGTCTGCGGATTTGTCCGCTCGTGAGTCCCCTGCATCGTCCACTGAGAAGCGGGAAACCATCGGGACAGGATAGGGAATGTATCCACGCGACGCGTCGTGCAGATACACCGGCTCCGTAGCGTCAGCGCAGGGACGATTCGGAGCAGCCTTCGCACGTCACACGGGGTCGTCAAGCTTGGTCGGCGATCGCGTAGTGATCGTCGGGCAAGCGTGTTACCCCCGCGGCTTAGCCGTGGGGGGTGGAATAGGATGTGTGGATAATTAAAAAAGGCGCCGTCGTGCGATGTCGTTTTACAGTGTAAATGTCATTAC
>NZ_LAQU01000173.1 GCF_000970345.1 Robbsia andropogonis
TTTTCCGCGGTAACAATCAGTCTTCCTGCGCCAGCCGAAACAAGACGTCAGCGAGGGCGCGAATCTTGGACTGTACGGCTCGTTGGGATGGATAGACGACGAAGTACGACAAGCCGTTTTGAACCACGTCGACAAAAGGTGTCATGAGTGTCCCCGCCTGCAGGCGATCCCTCGCCATCCGGGGATCGCCGATTGCAACTCCATGCCCTTCCGCCGCAGCGGTGAGCGTCAATTCGAGGGTATCCAAAATGAGCCCACGGCTCGCGTCGATCTGCCGTGCCCCAACGCTTTCCAGCCAGCATTGCCACTCCTCATGGCCGTGCCCGGGATGGAGCAATGTGACATGAGCAAGGTGGGCTGCCGAGCTAAGCGATGCAGCCATTTCGCTTGTACACATCGGTGTGAGTTGCTCGGCGAACAACGGAACCGCTTCCATACCCGCCCACTGCCCGGTTCCACGCACAACGATGGCGTCGACATCAGGTGTCGTGAAATCCGGCGTATCGTCCGCCGATGTGGAGATGCGAAGCACTGTTCCAGGTAGCGCGTGATTGATGTCTGCAAGGCGTGGGAGCAGCCAACGAATCGCAAATGTGGATGGCAAACGCAGCGTGACCACAGGCGCTGTCCTGGCGTGAATGTCTGCGTGTTGAACCAGTTGCGTGAGCGCGCTTACGGCCACGGTCAACAGCTCGCTTCCTTCCGCCGTCAGCGTCAGCCCCGAGGCATGGCGCACGAAAAGTGCACACCGATAGTGCGATTCGAGTTGCTGGACCTGACGGCTCACCGCGCCCTGCGTTCGACACAGATGGTCAGCTGCTCTGCTGATGCTCCCGAGTTGTGCCGCGGCGACGAATGACTGGAACGCTGTCAGCGGCGGCAGCGGCCGCGTCAGGTCGGTCAATGGATATGCATGGGCTGCATACCTGGGTTGCAAATTTTTCGATTGCTCGGTCATTGGTGCATCGCTATCGTGCCTGTACCGGATGCGCATCCGTTCGAATGCGTGGAGTCGTCAACGAATGATCGGAGAATGAATATGGCCTCATCGTCGGAAGCACTATACACCCGGCAGGTTCGAAACTATCTTGCGGAGTTGGAGCGCGGCGATGTCGCGGCGATCTGTGCGTTGTTCACGCCGGACGCCCGGATCTTCTCGCCGTTTCTCGGCTGGATGCACGCCGCACCATTCTTTGCGAAGGTCAATGCAGCTTCTGGAGAAAGCAGAATAACCCCCATCGATATCTGCGTAAGCACGACGGGGGCTCGACGCGCGACCGGTTACTTCGTCTACGACTGGGGACTAAAAGATGGATCCGCCGTGCATTTCGAGTGCGTCGATGTTTTCGAATTCGACGACAACGGGCTGATCGAGCGGATGATCATTGTGTACGATACTCATCCGATTCGCAGTACGGTACGTGACAAATACGCGTAGCCGAATCGATGTGGCTCGACACCGAAGGCTAGCGTTTGGGAAGGGCTGGCTGAAGGG
>NZ_LAQU01000174.1 GCF_000970345.1 Robbsia andropogonis
AAATAAACCGCTAACTCGTCAGCGCGAGAGCTTTTTCGTATCGCCGCCTGCGCGCATCATGAGTTCCAATGTCGCTTCGAGTCGGATAACACGTTCCGTTAAGCCCTCGATCTTGGCTTGTTGATCCTTCACAGTACCAGCCAGCGACACCACTTTGTCGTTCATCTTGATAACCGTCGTGAGCGCGTCCCACACTTTGTCCGTGACGCCCATCAGTGCTTACCTTTCGTCATCGCCGCGATTCGTTTGTTCGACTCCACGACAAACGTGAGTGCGTCGTCTAGCGCCTCGTTCGCTTCGCTCGTGGACGCGTTAACGCGCTCGATGAGCGCATGCATATCCTGCTCATCCTCTGAAGGTGTGAAGCCCTGCGCGGCCTGACGCATCAACTCGCTGACGTTTAGACCGAGACGCTTTGCAGTACTCGCAATCGCCCGCTTCTGAACTGGCGTCACCTGAACAACGATCCGCTCTGTCGCAGTTGCCATTTCTTTGTTCCTATGTACATGACCATGATATGTACATTTTAGATTCATCCCTGCTGAAGTCAAGCCCAAAGGTGGGCCGCGAAAGACCGGACTTGCAAGCATTCTGGATTGACAACTTTATTGCGTTCTACGTTAGAGTAATACATCTAAAATCAAGACTAATCTTTTCAACAACGGTGGTTATCGGCTAAACCACCGCATGCTGTACACATGGTGTCACGACCGACAGACTGCCTTTTAATGAACAATCGTATTTCGTCGAAACGGCAGAGAAAGGGAGCCGATATGACGATGGATCACCCACACGACGACGAGTTGCACCAACTGGTCGATGGCATTACGCTCCGACCTGTCGGCAGGCAAGCGTGACCTGCGCATCATGATCCGGCCGTCTGAGAGCGGCAAACCAAAACGTGGGGTAACACCTATGCCGTGGCAATACAGCCAAAGGACGGGTCAGTTGACGCGAGGAACCGGTCCCGTCGTCGGGCAGGGATATTCCGGTCGCGGGGTCGGCCAAAACAACCCGCAAATGCAGAATCAGGTTGGTATGGGGCCCATCCCGACCGGCTCGTACTCGATCGGGGCACCCTTCCATCATTCTCATGCGGGCGGCTATACGATGCGCTTGACGCCGGACGTCGGCACCGATACGCAGCATCGCTCAGGGTTCATGATACACGGCGACAGTACGGCCCATCCCGGCCAAGCGTCGGACGGCTGCATTGTCCTGGATCGTCGCGTGCGCGTGCTGATCTGGAATAGCGGCGATCGACAAATCAATGTAGTGCCATGAAGCGCCTGTTTCTTACCCTCCTCCTGGCCACGCCGCTGGTGTGCCTCGCCAAGACGCCCGCGTGCGCCACTTGGCCGACCAACATGGCGATCGCGAGCCTGAAAAACGCCGGCATCACCGATCCGACGAGGTTGGATGAATCCAAGACCAATGCGGTATTGCTGGCCTCGGAAAAGACCGGTCAGGATTTGTATCGCCAGATTTACAACAT
>NZ_LAQU01000175.1 GCF_000970345.1 Robbsia andropogonis
CCGACTTGGCTAGTCCTTTATAGAATTCGGCATTAATGTCATCAACGTATTCCCCTGCGACGAAATCCATTTGCCATGGTTCAAAGCGAGCAACATAGCCAATCTTGGGGCTCGGTTCCGTTGCGCCTGGCTTGGGCCACCAGTATTCGATATAACCTTCGCCGCGAGGCATGGCGCCGGCAGCAGCGATAGATCGGTACATATACTGTCCGCGTGCATCCTGGAAACCGGACATGTCCTTGCCATTAATCTTCGGGCTCAAGGGATTGTTGATGACGACCGAGTTCGTACCAACGGTTGTGACATAACCGGTGCTACCGTATCGCTGTGCACCGATGGACTCGATTGCACGCGATTTGGCTTGTGCTTCTGTAAGCTTGCCGCTGCTCACCTCGTCGGCATAAAACTTGGCAATGCTTGCCGCAGTGTCGACGACGTGTGCGAGATCCAGCTTGCGCGAGGCGAGCTGGCTATTGCGCAACTGAAGTGAACTGATGACGGCCTGCAGGGTCAACGCGAGACAACAAATTAACAAAGGGAAGAAGCAGTTTCTTGCGCAGCGTGAGGGAACGCATGGTGGCTCTCGTATGAATTTGTTTTGCCCTAACCCCGGTAGCGCGCGGACGGATCCGGCACCTGGCGTGAACCCATCGTGTCGCATATCGCGATACGGGTGATACTGCTTAACGTCCGTTTCACGGCGGAACTTTATTTTTTTCTGCGCTTTGTTATGCATTTTTTTGCGATGTACACTACGCGGTACTGCTGACAATGCGCTTGGTTTGTGTGATGATTCACCTGGAACCATCGCAATCGATAGCGATTTAGGTAGTGTTACTGATCTCGACCGTTAGTTGCTTTCTTCTTGTCGCGGATGGACGTCAATTGCGTTGGTTCCACCTTCGCCTTTACTCGAGCTATCGGGGCCGCTTGCTGGTGACGCACTGACGCATGTTTCGTCCGTCTTAACCCTACAAAACGCTCAGCATTCCTTTCCTGCACGCCATATCTGGCCCAATCCCGCGGCATCGCAGAGCAAGGCCCACGCCGAATACGGAATCGTCGTGTCCTCAGTAATCCATCGACGCACCTGCCGACCATTTAGGTCAGAAAGACCCAAAAAACGCGCCGCCCTGCGTGGGGTCATACTGGCGCGACGAAGGACCTCTCGAACCTCGGCACCGCGCGGCGATATCCATTCGAGCGCGACTTGCAAACATTCCGGCCGAATTTCAATATGAACGATGCTATCCATTGTTTTCTTCCCGGGTTAAAAATGAACCGTACGCGCAATATCGTAATGACATATACACTGTAAAACGACATCGCACGACGGCACCTTTTTTAATTATCCACACATCCTATTCCACCCCCCACGGCTAAGCCGCGGGGGTAACACGCTTGCCCGACGATCACTACGCGATCGCCGACCAAGCTTGACGACCCCGTGTGACGTGTGAAGGCTGCAGTCTC
>NZ_LAQU01000176.1 GCF_000970345.1 Robbsia andropogonis
ATATGCGTTGATTTCACCAGATCACCGCCCACCGAGGGGCGTGCTTGCGTCGAGCGAGCACCCGCGGGAAGCACGGTGTGGCGCATCGAAGGCGAACTCGAATAATAGCACCGCCCGCTTGGCCGAGAAACGATCTGCTACTAATGATTACTATTATAATCAGAAGTGGCAGATTTTTAGCCCTTCTCCCCACCTTACCTGCTCGCCTTGCCATAAGCACCGTGTTGACAAGCACTTAGGCGCCGATCCCACCCATGAATTGGGCAGCATTGTCCGTTAGTTGCATTACTGCCTCTCCATCCCGTCCTGGTCGATCAGCGTGCGCCCAAGCAGCTGCGAGCGCCGGTCTCGGACGGTTGTTCGGCCATAACCGAAGTTGGACACTCACTCAGTCAATGCCCGCAGTCCGCCGCGCACCGAACATTGGCGAATGCTATCGGGCGATGTCGGCGTGGGGGGAGGCTATCGACCCCGAACCGACCTTCAAGAATGCTTAAAGCCAACGGCAGCTTCCGAGCCGCAACGGTCGTTGGCGTAACCGGCATCCATGAGGGACTATCTCTGTAGAAGTATTCGAAATATGTTCTTGATCCAGTTGTCCTGAAACGGCGATTTCAAGAGCGCCGGACCGTCGCAAGCGGCAAAAACAGGGTGCACGGTGAGTCTGGTAAGGGGATGAAGCCGTGATGGCGGTAAAAGGCCGTTGCGGTGTCGTCTTTTGCGTCCACCATCAGGGCGAAAGCCGCAATTTCCGACCTGGCGGCACGGTCGAGTGCATCAGCCAAAAGCGCCCCCCCCAAACCTTGTCCCGTGAATGACTTATCAACGGCCAAGCGGCCCATACGGACAGCGGGCACGGTGGGGTAACGTGGCAGTTTCTTGCCCGTACTGGTCGGAAGCTCAGACAGCAGCAAGCTCCCCGACGCTAGTGTGTAGTAGCCAGCGATACGCTGCTTGTCCGTCAACGCCACAAAACAGGCAGCCACGCGGCGGCGAATGTCCTGTGAGACTTGCTCCCGCAGGTAGCGGTTAAGCGGCTCAGCGTCGCTGAGAAAAGTAGCGCGGTCATGAGTGGCATTGAGCGGTGCTAGGCGAAATGGCGCATCACTCATTCAGTGCGCAAAATTTTGCTGCGACGGGCGAAGGCGCGCTCTAGCGCTGGGGCCGCTTTCGGTGGTGCCAGCAGGGCTTGTGCGAAACACTCCTGATCTGCGAGCGATAGACGGATGACCTCCGCTTGCTCGATTGCGCGCTGCGCGGCATCTTGCACGGCAGACACCACGAAATCGGTCATGGTGCGTCCCTGAAGCTCGGCAGCACGCTTTAGCATCAAATGCAGATCAGTACTGATTCGGGCTTCAAGACGGGAAGTAGCTGCAGTGGCGGGCATAGTCTTATCCTCCTGAGTGAATTATACGGCAATTTGCCGTACACAAACAAGACAGCATTTTTTCCGTCCCCGCTTATT
>NZ_LAQU01000177.1 GCF_000970345.1 Robbsia andropogonis
ACCAGCCGCTTACGTAAGTATCAGCCAGAGCTAGAAAAGCATTTGCAAGAGCAAGAGCGCCGTGTGTCGACCAACAAAGCGCGGACAGAAAAAGGACGTTCATCTGTGAGTGCGAGTGGGCGTCGCTTTGAGCCTTATAGAAAAGAGAATAAGTGATTGAAATTCGGTGAATCTCTGGATGGCGACATAGTCGAAGAGAATAGCGAGCCTTGATAGTTCATTTTTCTTAACCTCGGGTGGTCACTGCAACAGTTTTGCAAACGCAAACGCAAGCACAGCACCAAGGAGCACAACCGGCGACACTCAGGACATTTCGAACGGCTGCGTTCGAGATACGCAAGCGTCTTTCGTGGGGCAATGTGTCACCAATGACCTCTCTCAATTATCAAGCGACGCTTGCCTCGATGCGTGCGGGGACGTTTTGTCGCTGTCCCTTAACATGTCAGATGGGTTGCTTGTCTCCGTTCCAGTTTCGGTAGTTCGCCGCTCGGTGGGTTTGATGGCGCAAGCCCTACGTGCCAATATGACCGGTGCCACCTCTTGCCAAGTCGTATGGAGAGTTCGACAGCGCGAATACGGTCTTCGTACGAATACATGAACTACCTCCAGGTAGTCCAAGAAATCCGCCGCACCCCCAAACCAGACATTACTTATATGGTCGCCTCCCATTTGCAAAGCGATTTCGTTCTAGGCGAGGAGGGTAGTTGCGGACTTATATCCGGACTCTAACAAGCATTTTGCTTGTGGCCCCGATGGCATGCGCCGCAAAGGTCCTAATCTAAATAACGAGCTCGAAGCTCATGTAATGTCCCAGGTTTGCCTTTGCGCGGTCCAACCTATCTTGCCATCGATCGATAACGCCTCTGCAACTATGTAGAAGGTACGAAGAAAAGAATTGTGCGATGCGGTCAAGCTGCGATTGGCTCGTAACGTCGGTCATGGGCCAATAGGGCCCAGATAATCCGAGCCGCTTTATTAGCAAGTGCGACAGCCACGACATTCGTAGGGCGTCGCGCCAGAAGCTTTTGGGTCTGATCTGGCAGACGCTTCGCACAGGCAATCACGGATCGAGCGCCGTGAATCAACAGCGTGCGGAGATAGACGTCCCCACGTTTGCTAATGCCCCCAAGCCGGACTTTACCTCCCGTTCCGGTTTGTCGCGGGACGAGTCCCAAATAGGCCGCGAACTCCCTACCGGAGCGGAAGGTTTTTGCATCGCCAATCACCGCCACGGCTGCCGTCGCTGTCAATAGCCCGACCCCAGGGATTTCGGAAATGCGGCGACACGCTTCGTCGTTGCGTCGCCATTCGGTGATTCGCATTTCGATGCGGGCAACCTGTTCGTCAAGTAATGCTAATCGCCCAAGTTGTTCCTCGACGCTATCGAGCAACATTCTGGGGACATCAGCTTCCATTTCCGGAAG
>NZ_LAQU01000178.1 GCF_000970345.1 Robbsia andropogonis
ACTGCCTGAACACACGAAGGTCCGATCCTCGAAGTATCTGAACAATATGATTGAGCAGGACCATCGAAACATCAAGTCCAGAACGAACGTGACGCTCGGCTTCAAACGGTTCAGAAACGCCTTGGCAACGGTCTCAGGCATCGAATTGATGCATCGCATTCGCAAGGGCCAGTTCGATCTGACTAAAATCGGTCTCAGGGATACCGCTCTGCCTGCCGTATGGAATGCAGTTCTGTCTTCTTGATAAGATATCCTACATGTAAGAACATTCTCAACACTCTTACCTATTTGCTCCAGAACCACCTTGAGCCCGGTAAGACGGTCTCGATGGTTGCTCGCCAGCACGGGGTAAATCCGAACCAGTTATTCCACTGGAAGAAGCTGTACCAGGACGGCAGCCTGTCGGCCGTGTCGGCTGGCGAGGAAGTCGTGCCGGCCTCGGAGCTGTCGGACGCGCTCAAGCAGATTCGAGAATTGCAGCGCTTGCTTGGCAAGAAGACCGTGGAAGTCGAAATTCTGAAGGAGGCGGTGGAATACGGTCGCCAAAAAAGTGGGCTGCGCGCTCGCCCTCATTGCCGGAGGACGAGCGGTGAAGCAGGTCTGTGACGTTCTGGGTGTTGCGCGTTCGAACGTCTCGGTGAAGCGTGTTCGAACAGCCGAGTGGCAAGACGGGCGTACTGCTGCGCGAGGTGACGACACACCTTTGGTTGCCGAAATTCAGCAGAGTGTGAAGGACTTGCCGAGCTATGGTTATCGGCGCGCCTGGGGCCTGATGCGCGGCGAGCGGGAGCGTTCGCAGGCAGCGCCCGTGAACCACAAACGCGTCTATCGTGTGATGCGTGCTCATGGGCTGCTGCTGCAACGAAAGCCCAAACGGCCAACCATCATTCGGCGACATGACGGTCGAGTGGCGGCCGACAAAAGCAATCAGCGATGGTGCTCGGATGGCTTCGAGTTCCGATGCGAGAACGGCGAGCCATTGCGCGTGACGTTCGCCTTGGACTGCTGCGACCGAGAAGCGATGAGCTGGGTGGCGACCACTGGCGGGTATACGGGGAACGACGTGCGTGACGTGATGCTTGCCGCGGTGGCGCATCGATTTGGGAATGTTGATGGCGTGCCCAGCGCAATTGAGTGGCTCAGTGATAACGGTTCGGGCTATATTGCGCCGGAGACGCGGGCATTTGCGAACGGTATCGGTCTTACACCGCTCACAACACCGGTGTGCAGTCCGCAAAGCAACGGGATGGCGGAGAGCTTCGTGAAGACGATGAAGCGCGACTACGTCGCCTTCATGCCCAAGCCTGATGCGATGACGGCAGTGCAAAATCTGGCGCTCGCCTTCGAGCATTACAACGAGAAGCACCCACATAGCGCGTTGAAGTATCGCTCCCCATGCGAGTTTCGGCGCAAGACAGA
>NZ_LAQU01000179.1 GCF_000970345.1 Robbsia andropogonis
AAATTCTATGGTCTAAGGTAAATTGACAAATTTAATTCGTTCGCATGCAAATTGACGACTTTATTTCGTTGCGAGTGGAAATAAATATGTCAACTCGCGCCGCGAAAGCCCGGTTTTGCAAGCGTTCTGGATTGACAACTTTATTGCGTTCTACGACTTTCGGGGGTCAGTTCATAGCCGGGGCGATTCAGTGCTGATGGAAACAAGCTGATTCACAACGAAAAAGCTCTATTCAAATCCACCTCTAGACCTGCCGCTTTCAGCTCCCGTGCCAGAGAAAGCTTCCACCCTCCGCCATCGTCCATCTTTTCCCAAAGCACGCCAACGTAATCGCTCGGTAGCTCGACATCGCCGCGCTTGAGCGCACATACATGCTTGCGTCCAAGTCGGCCAATAAAATAGCCCAATTCCAACAGTACATTTTGCCGTGCGCGGGGTTTCCATTCTTCTTCTTTGACGCTACGCCCGACGTCGTCTGGGGTTAGTAGTACGACAGCAAAGCCAACGTCACTGTTTGCCTCAAATTTCTCGATGACAGTGCCGCCCTGGTTAGGCTGCTCGTGCAAGATAACCGGCTCAAAATCCATCGCTTTTAAGAAACGGGCAACCATTTCACGTGCTTCACCATCGTGCCCGTGGACAACAAACACCTTGCGTGATGACGGCCCAGCATCTGCAACAGAAATCTCCGCAACCTGCGTGTTGGGGCCGCCGAGATCATCCAAATCGTCTTGCAGCGCGCTTTGCGCTTGTTCAAGTAGCGCGATGGAATTCGCGATGTTTTTTGTAACCCCTGCGATGTATTTATATGGCGGAGTTGTATAGTTGTAAGAGATAATCATTTCAAACCAGCTTAGCTTAGCGGCCGGTTCATATCGTTTGAATGCAGACGTGTTTTCACCGAAGCAACGTTCAAGCGTTTCTTTGATTGAGACGGAAAGCGCCTTCAATTCTGGTGAATCCCCTTCGGGCACCGTCTTGGGATCAAATTCCCGCAGCGCGTCGATCCGCTGCCCCAGCCGTTCGATACCTTTCTGGATAGCAGCAGGAGGGAGCTGAAGTTTTGGGGCGATAGGAGGGGGCGCAGCGGACTTGCGTGTGGCCATTGGTCTCTTCTGTTTTATATGTGATAAAGGACATTATCATATATAAGAGGCGCGGAAACGCCCTGTTAGTGGCCGATCAGGACAATCTCCCCGACCGGTCAGTTGCGTCTTAGGGTGGTGAGATACGCGTATAGACGATGCGCAGTTGATTGGTTACGCGATCTCGATAGGAGGTCATCAGAACGCCTCCTCAAGCGCCCGAATGCGACGATCCAATTCCGTTGTGACATAGATGGAGGTCGTAGCCGGCGAGACATGGCCAAGGTTCTCCTGCACGATGTCTAGTGGCGTGCCCGCTTCGATGGCCCGG
>NZ_LAQU01000180.1 GCF_000970345.1 Robbsia andropogonis
GTATGCGTGGGAAGATATTGTTGGTCGCGAGGGACGTCAGATGGCTCACTGTGTGAAACACTTTGACTAAACACGGATAAATCGGAATGCAGATTGCCGCCGCAGTGAACACTCATTTCCTGCAATCCACGGCAGATCCCAAGAATCGGCATATCAAATTCGATCGCAACTGACAACGCGACACTCGAAAGCCGATCCCTGGGTCGATCCCGCTTGCCGGGAATAACGTCGTCGACGGAGCGATGCCAGGCTAGTTCGTTGTCGAAGATATCCGGGTCAAGATCTGATTCGTCACCAGTCAGTACGAGGCCGTCAAGGCGTCGCATCACCTCGCGAAATTTTCTTAGGGTGCCATCTCTGGACAGGTCACCGTCAATAGTAGGGAGGATCACGCACTCAACGGACGAGTAACGTTCTAGAGCCTCAATATAACGCCGACGTAACCAATCACGGTGAACACCATCATGCAGATGCCGATTTGCCGACACCCCTACTACAGCCAGGGACGCATCAAAATATTCTTTCATCACTACGCTTGCTCCGGAGTGCCAGGCGACGCGCGTTGCGCGTCGTAGAGACGCTTATTGCGATCGAGCAATTGGCTGATCACACTGGGTTGCCCATGAGGGCCGGATACAAACAAACCGCCCCAAGACTTTGCAATCTCGGCATAGTGCGGGTCCCGCATACGGATTTCTTGCGCTCGCTTTAGAAGCCAAAACGGTACACCGGGCGAAAGATGGTGCTCCAAATGGTACTCGTCAAAATTCACACCAAAGAGTAGCCGTTCTATCAAATTGCCTTTTCTATTCCGAGTAAGATAGATGTTTTGCTTCTCTGTCTCACACATTGGAGAGTGTTCTGCGATTTCAGTAAACCAACCTAGTATCTGAAAAGCGGTCAAATAAGGAATCAACCAGAACAGAAGCAGTAGGTGCACGTTACCACTCATTACGAAGCCCCCTGTGACGATCGCCCAGAAAGCGAAAAAAGCATAGGTGTCGATAAGGGCACCACGTTTATTGACGCCCTTGTGTTGTTTCTTCAGAATGAAAAAGCGGTTGTGCCATAGGTATTTCAAATAGTTCAGTGTGGCTCCGCCCAACATAGCTTTCCAGATAATAGAAAACCTATACGCGCGGGGATCTCGAATCTCATAAACACCCGAAGCAATAAAGAATTGTAGATCTGGATCTTTTTCGGGATCCCCCAAATGCGGATGGTGGAGATGCACATGAGAAACACGATAGGCCCAATGTCGCTGAAAAATTGGGTATGCTGCAAAACGTTGTGCCCAGAAAGTGGTTCCACCACGTATTTTTCGCGAGTATTCGATGTGCAGCATCGTGTGAGATAGTTGTAAGTCCTCGCTGATGTGCGCCAATCATCAGC
>NZ_LAQU01000181.1 GCF_000970345.1 Robbsia andropogonis
GCCCTGGTCGGCTCGTCCAGCGCGGCGGACAGTATCCCGGTCACTCGCTGGCGCTCGGCCGACAATGCCTGACTGATCACGGTCTGCAAAGTCGTATAGCCGGGCCGCTCGACCTTGTGTTCGTTGAGATAGGCGACGAGTTCAGCGACGATGAAACCGGGGGAGATGTCGCGGAGCACGACCTGCTGTGCGTGCCCGACCAGTTGTCCGAGGAAATCACTGGACCAGAGGCGGTAGTCGAATAGTTGGGTGATCAGGGCGCGCTGCGTGTAGTGCTCACGCCTGGAGACGCGCAGCGGCTCGAAGGCCTGCCCGGGAAAGTAGCGGCTGAGCACGAAGGCGAGATCGTCTGGTACCTCGTCCCAGGTGAAGCGGGAAAAGGTCTGTTTGGCCTTGAAGTAGCCGATCTGCAGCACGCACCACACCTGGTGATGCAGGCCGTTGCGGCTGCAAGCGAGCGTCAGCTGTGACTCGCTCAGGCCCAGGTAGTCCAGACGTTGCGCGTCGTCAAAATCGGGTAACCCGTACAGGGCTTCCTGTTCGGCCACCGACAGCACGGCCAGGCGCTCGCTCTTGCTTGTTGTCATTGTCAATCCATGGCGGGTAAAAACGCCATGGATAGGGGCGTAAGCACCGGGGTTTTGGAAGATTTTATGGGCGCGAGTGTCTCGCGAGACGATTCTACAAACATAATGAATGTTCTCGCACCAGTTCTGTTTAATCGATAAACCTGCTCTTGTGAAAACACATGAGTCTGTAACAGTCGACGAGGTCAACGTGGATGCATTACCCGATACCGACGCACTGGCTGCCTTGCGCGCTTGGTACGAAGGTCTGGACTCCAGGGCTGCGGTTGAGCGCTATCTGGGCGAGTGGCGTGCTGCGGGTGAATCCTCTCGCGGCCTTCTGGGCCGCCTGCGCCGCCAGGTGGCACGCTTCGCTCATAGCCGCCATCGCGCTGATCTCGCTGCACTATTTGAGCACTCAGGGGCACGCGGTCCCAGGCACGCGGCTGCCGTCGCGAATGCACTGGACACCCTGGCGGTACTGCCGGCGCCGCAGCCGCAGATCGGCGACGAGGTCGAGACCTGGCTCTCGCCCCGGGCCGCCGCCGCACTGCGAACTGCCGGGATCCGGACGCTGGCCGATCTGACCGTGCGCGTGCCGCGCAGGCGCCGTTGGTGGGCGCGCATTCCCGGCCTGGGTGTGGCCAGTGCGCGTCGGATCGAACGCGTTTTTTGCAGAGCACCCCGCGTTGACCGAGCGTGCGCATGCGCTGGTCGTGACTGTCCCGCAGCAGGACGTGACGCCGTGGGAGCGTCTCGCCGTACCGCAAGACGTGGACGGCTCGCGGGGTACGTTCCGGGCCCCGCGAGCGGCCTGCGTGCTGCGCG
>NZ_LAQU01000182.1 GCF_000970345.1 Robbsia andropogonis
CACGCCGAGTTGCTGACTTTGTGCGACCAAATCGGCACGAAATTCAGGGGAATAGGTACGATGGGTTCGTCCTTTACGGGACGGCTCTTTAATAGGGTACACGTGTCCGCATCCATGATCGTGGACACGTATGCTCTTACGCGCTCATACCGAATGCCAGATGGGATGACCAGCCGCTTACGCGCCATCGAACACCGCCGTCAGATCACCGCGCATCTTTCCTCATGGCGGCAGTTGACGCTTGGGAGCCAAAATCCGTCCGCGTTTTGAAAGCAGGCAGTGAAATGCCATTTTCCGGCCCACGACCGCTAACGACAATGCCGCTAGGGTCAAGCAGGTTTGTTTTTGGAGGTGCTATCAGCTCTTTTTGTTCAGGTAGCGGACCAGGACGGAAGCGTCCTCCAGACCGCGCTTGCGACACGGCATGCTGTATCGCATCTTCTGAATCTGAATGGCTATCGCCCGATCTTTGCCTATTAAATCCTTGCAGTACTTCGTGTCCCAAGTTACGCGCTGGTGGCCTCTGCGTCGCTTGTTCTGTGGATGTGCGGTCAGCATGTTGCTCTGCGACATATTCGCTCGCTTTTCCACTCGCCCCTGTTACGTTAAAGCATCCCATAAGAACTCCTATAAAATAGGACTTGATTTTAAAAAACCACAAATTCAGTGGGCTAGCGACGCGAAATATTGCGGATTGTGACGAACTTTCGGAGGATCCGGTGCAAATAAGCTGCGCAAATTTCCAGCCATAGAAGCTCAGGCACAAGGTGTCTCGCAGCAGCACGCGATAAAGCTGTTGGAACGCCGGCACGATCCAGTCTGAGCCCACGGGTTCTGTCGCAATAAGAACTGGGTGGCGTAAGAACGTCTATATGTATAGGATTACTTATACAAATAATGAATCGCCCCGGCCGGGGCGATTCAGCTAACGCTGCGGGCAGGCGCGTGATCGCCGTACGGCCAACGGGCAAGCTGATACCGAACTCCAAAAGCAATCCGTGGATTTGATTGATGGTCTTGGTCCGGTCTCGAATGAAGGACTCGCGCACGCGGTGCAGCGCAGAAAGCGCTTGCTGCGCTTCAGTCTTAGGCGAGACAAACCGCATCGAAGGGTGAGAGGCGGCCTCACAGATGGCTTCCGCGTCGACGAAGTCATTTTTATTGGTTTTGACGAACGGACGGACGAATTGTGGTGAAATCAGGGCATTGTCACGTTGTCGAGGCGTTCGGGTAAGCTTGGCACATGAAAACCCTGTCCATTTACTGCGGCCATCGTTTCCCACCTGCCATCATCAGCCTTGCGGTTGCGATGGTACTTTCGCTTCTCCCTGAGCTTGCGCGACATCGAAGATTATTGCTCGAGCGCGGCGTGATCGTCAGCTAC
>NZ_LAQU01000183.1 GCF_000970345.1 Robbsia andropogonis
CGGATATTTACAATGTGAAAAGCGACGGATTTACATACACGCGGATCATTAATCCTACTACGCGTATTCTTGAGCAGCGGTATGCAGTTTTCGATGGTGCGGTAGATGCGTTAGCCGTGGCATCCGGGCAAGCTGCGACTTTTCTTGCGCTAGTAAATTTGTGTAGTGGACGACCGGGTGACAATATTGTTGTTTCGAAGTATTTGTATGGTAACTCATGGAATCTATTATTTAACACCTTCAAACGCCTCGGCATTGAAGCGCGACCAGCAGATCCACGTCAGCCGTCATCGTTTGAGCAACAGTCCGACCAAAGAACCATCGCCTTCTTTGGCGAGATTTTCTCTAACCCGTGCCTTATTCCTTTACCGCTTAGAGAACTTACCGACATCGGCAGGCGTTTCGGTATTCCAGTAGTCGTTGATAACACAACCACCCCTTTTGTGTGCCATCCCGCCAAACTTGGTGCAGCCGTTACGACCTACTCCGCAACGAAGTATATATGTGGCCACGGTACAACCCTCGGCGGGTTGATAACCGATAACGGTACATTCAACTTCGAGAATTCGAATCGTTTCCCGATTTTCAATGGCCCCGATGAGGCGCATGGAGGTATATTATGGCATGAGGCTGTTAAACAACTAGACGATTTGAGTCGAAGTCCTTTCTTGTTGAAAGCGCGCATGACGTGGCTTCGCGATACCGGTGCCGCAATCAGTCCGTTTTCGAGTTTTCAACTAATTCAAGGTTTGGAAACACTTCATTTACGCATGAAACGCCATTGCGAAAACGCCTCAGTCGTGGCAGATTTTTGCAAAGGCACCCCAAAGTCAAGAGTGTTTCGTATCCGGGGCTCTTCACCGGGCAAGATCGCGAAATAGCCGACGAATTGCTGGACGCTCGTGTCGGTCATGGTGCCATGATTATGTTTGAGCTGGATAGCGAGGCTGCAGGTCGAACGTTCATGCAGAATATCCAGCTCATGTATCACGTGTCTAACGTCGGTGACGCACGAACACTCGTGACGCACCCGGTTTCGACCACTCACACCACAGTTCCTAAAAAACAGCGAGAGGCCGCCGGAATATTTGACGGATCAATCCGTATTTGCATCGGCATCGAAAACGTTAACGACGTACTTGATGACATCAAGCGCGGTCTCGATGCCGTTTGACTAATAATTCGGCATGGAGAATCAGTTCATGGAAACGTCTAATTCTTGGAAGCTAAGCAACAAACGGTTCGAGGCATTTCAGTTTTCTAACGATATAACGCGGGAACTAGCTAAGCTACGAACGGACAACATCACAGGCGCTCTTTATATAATAAAAGATTATTTAGTTATACTTATTTTTATATTTTCTACTGTGAAAATTAGTGCATGGTTTT
>NZ_LAQU01000184.1 GCF_000970345.1 Robbsia andropogonis
CCGTTGCGTTACTCTCAGTGCCTGGGAAATCGTCTCATTGTGTGTTTTATCGACGAGGAACTGGGTGCGATCTTTGTGCCCGGAATGGACACGCTGCCGCGTGCTGACGGCAGTTCGAAGCCAAGCGGAATTGTGGAGTTTGTTGTCGATGACGGACTGATTGAATTCGACGGCCACTATTTCGCAGGTCATCTCGTGTTCGAGCACGAAGCATCGGAGGCGCACGGGTAGTAAGCATTAGCAGTATCTGCAGTATCGCGGCTTGGCTCCTAAGCATTTGCAGCCGCTGGCGTTATCGCCACAGGAGTGTTATTTTTAACCCATGTCGGGAGTTTTCCCGACGGGGAAAGCTCCCGATTTTTTTCACGGAGCTTTCCTCATGTCTCACGTAGACATTTACGAACTTTTGATGAAAGTGGGCCTTTCGCATGACGAAACCCGCGATTTCATCAGTGCTTTGAATGAGGGGATTGAAATGCGCTTGGAAAACCAGCTCAATGCGTTTCGGGCGACCATCGCAGAACAGCACGCATCGTTTCGCGTGCATATGGCCGAGCGGGACAATATGATTTTCGGCAAACTGGCTGAGATGTCAGGAGATATTCACGGCATCAAGGCTGAACTGAAAAGCATCGATTCCCGATTCGATTCAATGGATAAGCGCATCAATGCTTTGACAACGATCATCGGGCTTGCCTTCGCGGGTACGAGCACTATTGTCGCCCTCTCGCATTTCATCAAGTAACACCTCTCGTTCTTCTCTCTCACCCTGCCGGGGCTTACGCCCCGATAGGGGTGTCTCCCCTGGCGCCATTGGAAATACCAAATGAGCCGCCTAATTTTGGGAGATTGTCTCTCCGTATTGCAGGAAATCGACGACGAGTCGATCGACCTGGTCGTAACAGATCCTCCGTACCTTGTTAACTACACAGATCGCAGTGGCCGCTCGATCGCGAACGACGTCCAGTCGGACTGGATCGTGCCGGCGTTCGAACAGCTTTATCGCGTACTGCGGCAGGACACCTTGTGCCTGAGTTTCTATGGCTGGAACAAGGTCGACGTCTTTGCTGATGCCTGGCGTAAAGCGGGTTTTCGGATGGTTGGCCACATCGTCTTTAAGAAGCGCTACGCCTCGAAATCGCGATATGTGGCGTATTGCCATGAATCTGCGTATCTCCTGGCCAAGGGGCGGCCGCCGCTGCCGGCGGCGCCATTGCCCGATGTGATGGACTGGAGCTACACAGGAAACAAGCTGCATCCGACCCAGAAGCCCGTCGACGTCCTGGCCAAGCTGATCGCGGCGTTTTCCGCGCCAGGCGACACGGTCCTGGACCCATTTGCGGGGTCGGGATCGACGTGTGAGGCCGCACGTCGCACCGG
>NZ_LAQU01000185.1 GCF_000970345.1 Robbsia andropogonis
AATCTCCTATCCGAGCGACGAGGTGCGAGGCGCGCTTGAGCGCACCCTGGGTGTGCCGATCTTCCAGGAACAGGTGATGCAAATCGCCATGGTGGCCGCCGGCTTCAGCGCCGGCGAGGCCGACCAGCTGCGCCGCGCGATGGCAGCATGGAAGCGCAAGGGCGGACTTGGCCACTATTACGACAGCATCGTCAACGGAATGCTTGAGCGCGGATACCAAAAGGCATTCGCGGATGCCTTGTTTGCACAAATCGAGGGGTTTGGCGAGTATGGCTTTCCGGAAAGCCATGCGGCAAGCTTCGCCCTGCTCGTCTACGCGAGTAGCTGGCTGAAGTGCCACTATCCTGCCGCCTTCCTCTGCGCCATGCTCAACAGTCAGCCAATGGGCTTTTATTCACCCTCTCAGTTGGTTCAGGACGCAAGACGCCATGGCGTCACCGTCTTGCCGGTGGATATCACCGCGAGCGACTGGGATAGCACCTTGGAAGGCGATATGGCACGCCCGGCCGTGCGCCTCGGCCTATCCCGAATTACTGGTCTACGACAAGAGGCCGGCTGGCGTATCGAGGCCTCGCGCGCAATGCGGCCCTTCAAGGATGTCGCAGACCTCGGGCGGCGCGCCGATCTCAACCGCCGCGACTTACAGATCCTGGCTACGGCCGACGCCCTGCGGTCAATCGCTGGGCACCGGCGCGAAGCCCTGTGGCAAGCGATCGCATCGGTACCGGAAAAATCGCTGCTTCGTGACGCGGGCCAGGACGATGACACGCCGAGCCTGGCCGCGCCACGAGAAGCCGAATCGATCGTCGCGGACTACCAAAGCACGGGCCTTACCCTTGGGCGCCACCCCGTCGCGCTCTTACGCACACACCTCGACAAACTCGGACTGATGAATGCCCAGACGCTGGCCACTTATAAAAACGGACGCGTCACACGCGGTTGCGGCATCGTCACCGTGCGGCAGCGCCCTGGCACGGCCAAGGGTGTGCTGTTCATGACCCTTGAGGACGAAAGCGGGTCGGTAAATGTCATAGTTTGGCCATCGCTCCTGGAGCGATACCGTAAGGAAGCGCTTGGCGCGACGCTGCTCGGCGTGCATGGCGTCTGGCAAACTGACGGCAAGGTCAAGCACTTGGTCGCCAGGCGGCTTTTTGATATGACCGCCCTGCTCGGCGAGCTCACAACGACGAGTCGTGACTTTTGCTAAACGGCGGTAGGCAGTTTTTTACAATGCGTTGACTAACGATCGCGCTGTACCGTTTCACGATGGCTGAACTGGGCTTCCCGAAAACGCAAAAGTCCGAACCCAAACATGTGAAAGTCCAGCCGATATATCGAGATCCAGAGACTGGCCGGACGTGGTCCGGTCGCGGCAAGC
>NZ_LAQU01000186.1 GCF_000970345.1 Robbsia andropogonis
GTCCGCAGCGACAGCCACCCATGCAACCGTATAGACGCCTGGCGTCAACGGAGTGAGGCCCACCGACATGCGCTTGTTGTCGTTCGCATCGACCTTGGCTTTCTCGCGGATAACGGACTTGCCCTGCGCGTCTTTCACGTCGATGGAACTGAACGCGGGCTCGAGCCCGTCGTCGAAGTCGATCACGACGGCGTTGAGCGTGGCCGGCGCGGTCGATCCCGCGGGCGGTTCCTGATGCTTCGGATAAGCGTGCGCCCACGCGAGGGGGGCGCTCAGCAACGCGACCGTGGCGACAGTCGTGCGCAAAGTAGCGAGTTTCATGGCGGTATTCCGTGTGTGAATGTGCGGGCTTACTGGAAAAGTGGCTTGCCGATCGTGCGCGGCGCGACATCGTCGAAGAAGATGTGCACCTGCGCGAGGATGCCGACGTGCGACCCGCTTGCCCGGTTGATCGGTATCTGCGCTTCGATGCCGAGCTGGCCGTAGCGGTTCATCCAGATGAAGCCGGGGTTGACAGTTCCCGTTGTTTGCCCATTGCTTCTCGACAGGGGCACTTCGACTAGGGGGATCAGGTTGGACAACGGCTGCGGCAAGCCGAGGTCGTGCACGTGCTGCTGGAGGTAGGGCAGGCTGTACTGGAACGTGAAGCCGTAGTCGAACGAGTTCGGCTGGCCGCTGCCCGTCGTGAACGATGGCCCCGCCTCGCCGGTGATGGCGACGGGCCGCAGCCACGCGAGCGAGTCGGGCAGGTCGCCCATGCCCTTGCCGGCGAAGATCGTGGGTGAGATCGTCGAGAAGTTGGCGGCGATCGCGCGGCTGCCCGTGTCGCCGAGTTCGGCGTTCACGCCCACTGACGTCATGAACTCATGCGCGTCGTTCACGTAGAGCAGGTACTTCAGGCCCACGCCGAAGTTGTCGAAACCGCGCGCCGTCGGGTTGTTCTGCATGACGTAGCTGCCGTCCACGGAGAAGGCGAGCCGCGGCGTGATGAGTTTGTCGTACTCGAAGCTAAAGCTGTTGATGCTTTGGTCGCCGACGTCGCCCGGCACACGCTGGTGCCCGAATTCGAGGTTGGCTTCGTCGCCAACGCCTGGGTCGTCGACGGAAAGCGTGGAGGGAAATACGCGGTCGCCCGCGATGGCGTGCGCATGAGCAGGGGAAGCATGGGCCAGGCAGGCAATGGTGGCCAGCAGCGCGCAGCGTGCCGGGGGGCCCATAGCGACTGATAAAGGTTCGCATATTGGTTATCTCCAGTTGTCGTTCGATGCTGTCGCGCAGAAGCGCGACAAGCTGCCGCTTGCGGCAAGCGCAAAGCGGCAGATTTGCAAGTCATAAACGGGATCAGGAGAAGACCGGGGGCGCCCTGGGTTGCG
>NZ_LAQU01000187.1 GCF_000970345.1 Robbsia andropogonis
GAGCGAGGCCCGTGCGATGCAAGCTGCCATAGGCGGCAACGATATCGTCGGTGATCCAGGTCCCGCCTTGACCATCGCGTGGCGCGGTGGCGCAGGCGCGCATCACGGCTGTAAAGTCCTCATCGACACGAATGTCCCAACGCGGATCGCGCAATACGGCACGCAGCGTCTTGCGCAGCGATCGCGCAATATTGAGATTCGACGGCGACAGTACCATTCGTGGATTGGGGCTCCACCATAGCACCGGTTGACCGTCCGAATACCAGGGAAAGATACCTTGTCGATAGGCACTCTCCAGGCGTTCTGGCGTGAGCTCCGCGCTGGCGGCGAGCAATCCCGGTGCGTCACTTTCCGCGTCGAGCGCACGTTGTAGTGGGGGAAACGGATCGATTGCCGAAAGCCATGTGATCATTGGCCGCGATCAGTTGGCGTCGTGACGCGCATCGGGCGGCGATGCGACGCGAGGGACGTCGGCATCGCCGGAGTCGTTCTTCCGTGGCGTCATGGGCATCGGTGTGAGGATGTCCGCCGTGTGCAATGTATAACTGGCGCGACGACGATCCTCGAAGAAATAGCGCAGGGTGTTTGCGACAGTTGAAAAAGCCAGGTCGTCCCACGGAATCTCCGCCTCGGTGAAGAATGCGACTTCGAGGCTTTCCTCGCCCGCGGCAATAGTCGCGTCACGCAGCGGGGCGAGGTAAAAAAAGTGCACCTGGTCGACGTGCGGAACGTTGAGCACCGAGAACAGCGTCATCGTTTCCGGGTCGACATGCGCGCCAGCTTCCTCGACCGATTCCCGTGCCGCGCACTGCCAGGTGGTTTCGCCGAGTTCCATGAATCCGGCTGGTAGCGTCCAAAATCCGTGGCGCGGTTCGATTGCGCGCCGGCATAAAAGGATCTTGTCCTCCCAAATGGGTACCGTGCCGCACACGTTGCGCGGATTTTCGTAATGAATGGTGCCGCAAGCTGAACAGACGTCGCGTTCTCGCGTATCGCCCGGGGGGATACAACGAGAAACGGGCGAGTGTCCGCAATTCGAGCAGTAGTTCATCAGCAAAGCGTAGGGACGAAGATGGAAGAAAGAGACCTTGTGCGCTGCGCAGGCTCGATCACACGACTAACTGGCCAGGGGCGGAATGCTTGCGCCCACGTCGACGAACTATACCACCGTCGCCATTCGAACCGACCGCCTGGGTGACGATGACAGGTGCCAGGCAGGAACGCTACATGCCGAACCCATTTGCATCGCAGGAAGCGGATACCCGCAGCGGGCGTAGTAATTTCTTCGGCGAAAACGTGTCCCACTGTTGGGCGAATCAAAACAAAAACGCCGCGAT
>NZ_LAQU01000188.1 GCF_000970345.1 Robbsia andropogonis
GCCAGCATCGTTCCGGCTCCCGAAGGCGCCAACGCTACCGGCCGCGTGACAATTCGGGAGCTTATCCATCAGACGGAAGCGGCCACCTTAAATGCCGTGCTCCATGCGGCTGCACGCGGAAAACTGATCATCCCGATCGCCCGTACCTTTCCGCTGGACCAGCTCGGTGCCGCTCACGCCGCACTTGCTGTCGGCGCACCCGGAAAGGTTGTGTTGAAACACTAATCCCCGCCGCACCACGCCACTCCTTTAGATGCAGGCTGCCAACACATCAGGGCGAACGACCGATCTCCGGCACGAGTCCCTTGTTGAACGCGCGTATTCCCGCAGATTTCGGCCCGGTCACTGTGCTTTCGCCACGCCGCTAAATGAATCGGGAGTCGCTGCCTCAATTCGATCGGACGGCTCTGTCAGGTTGATGGGGAGGGGGCGGCGGTAGAAGGTTTTGTCGCGTTAAGAGTACGATACGAACAAACGGCAGTTTAAGGAAGACTACTTATTCGGCGAGTGAGTAGAACTGATCGGCACGAGTGTATCCGAGGCCACGGACTTGCATTTGGCCCTTGACGATCATACGCATGAGCTCGATGCCGCTCAACAGGATCCGGGCGCAACGAAAATTCTTGAAGCCAAGCATAGGCCGCGTGCGTCGCGTGATCGCCTGATGATCTTGCTCGACAACATTGTTCTGATACTTGTTCTGACGAATCCTGATCGGTGTTTGCCGCTCCTCGTTGAGAGCATCCAGCGCGGCCAGGTTCGCACCGCTTTTATCGATTGTCACCGTCTCGGGTTCGCCGTTTTGCTCGATTGACTTTTCGAAGTAGCGCTGCGCCGCGGCCTTGTCGCGATGGGCACACAGCAGAAAATCCACCGTGTTACCCTCCTTGTCGACTGCCCGGTACAGATAATTCCACTGGCCTCGGACCTTGATATACGTTTCATCCATTCGCCAGCTCCGGCCGACGGCTTTCTTGTGGCGGCGGAAGGCCTTCTCCAGGACCGGCAACACCTTGATGGCCCAGCGGTGCACAGTTGAATGGTCGACCGAGATTCCGCGCTCCGCCATCATCTCTTCCAGGTGTCGAAGGCTCAGCCGATACGCCACATACCAGCGCACGCACGTCAGGATCACGTCGAGTGGATAGTGCAAACGCTTGAGCACTCGTGCCAAAGCTGGATTGAGAGTCGTCATCAAGCGTCCGATCGTTCGTATTGTCAGAGTGCTTGATATTACTGCGACAAAGCCGCCTGGCAGGGGGAAGGATTGGAACCTAGCGGTTGAGCGGCCCATGGCGGCCGCGCAGGAAGTGCCGCG
>NZ_LAQU01000189.1 GCF_000970345.1 Robbsia andropogonis
GAAAAAAGAAAGGGGAATAGCCATGCCCGGGTGGGGAATGATTATTCCCCACGAGGGTGTAAGACGAAGGACGCTCCGAGACCGAAGTCTTGCGACTGCTTACTGCATGGTGGAGCCAAGTCGCGGTACTGCGGGTTGCTAGATAAGCTCTAACGGGCTATAACTGAGTGAATAATAACCGAGCCTATAAAAAAAACAAGTCCCTGTTTCTGCATCGCAACGGTAGCGCGCTAACTACTTATGCGACCCCGAATCGAAGATGACGTATTCACCCCTCTTTGAACAGAACGTGGCACCTATCTGCTCAGGCGACTCGCAAGGCAAGATCACGGTTTTGCCTGTACGCTCGTCAATGCCATGCGATACGACCAACGCTTCTCGGCCAGTTCGCTCGTTTTTCTCTTTGAATGCAATCACTGTGATCACGACAGAACTCCTCTATGGTTAAAGGCGACATCCCGATTTCAAGGACTCGGATTGCGGAACCCGTCCGGCGAACCAAATCTACGACCCAACATCCACTGCGCTCATGCCAGAACCACAACTGCGTGAGTAGCCGTCGTCGTGGGTCACGAAAATCCGCCCCGCGGTCTTCGACTTCTCCACCGTCAAACAGAAGGTGTGCTTGTGCAGCACAGAGTCAATTTCGCGTTGCAGGTTGCCGTGATTCCAGTCGTGCAACCCTGGAAGACAGGCAGCCCACAATGCGCCTCGACGATACTCATGCGCGCTTGGGCACCCCATTCGCGCTTGTTGAAAGTTGCCCAGAAAGCGTCTGTACACACGGCCGATTGCTGCCTCAATGAAGCCCTCGCTATACGAACGCGACAAGTGGATGCTATCGGCGCCCATGTGCACCGGAGCGCCATCGAGCAGATGGAAGATCGAACCCTTATAGTCGATTGAACCGTCGAAGTAACTACCCGCAAACTTGCCGGTAATGAACTCCACCTGAGTGTGGTTTGGACCATCCGTCCAACGGATCGATATCGACGCGCCCCCAGCGTAAGTGCTACTGCGCACGGAAAAACGGCATTGCGGGAACGCTTCTTTAAGAGACGCTCGCACGAGCTTTGCCGTATCGGCGCAGGAAAGGTACGAGGTGCCAGACATGGAAGACTCCTTTTCGGGAATAAGGAAAAGGGAATAGCCATGCCCTCGGTGGGAATGATTACTCCCACGAGGTAGTAGACAGGACGCTCCGAGACCGAGGTCTTGCGACTGATACTGCCTGGAGCCAAGTCGCGGTACTGCAGGTTGCTAGATAAGCACTAGCGGGCTTTAACTGAATGAATCATAACGAAGCAGAATT
>NZ_LAQU01000190.1 GCF_000970345.1 Robbsia andropogonis
ACTGCAGCCGCGATACGCCAAACGGGTCGCCGACGAGGATAGTCTGATCGCAACCATCGTCGCGCAGGCGATGAACCTCGGTAACTTGCTCATGTCGCGCACCAGCGACATTCCGTATCACGTTCTGGAGACCACCTACCAGCAATACCTGCGGCTGGCCACGCTGCAGGAGGCCAACGACCGCATCAGCAACGCCATTGCTGAGCTGCTGGTCTTCCCGTATTACTCGTTCGATCTCAAGACGCTATACGGCGCCGTGGATGGCCAGAAATTCGGCGTCGAGCGACCTACTATCAAGGCGCGGCACTCGCGCAAGTACTTTGGCCGCGGCAAAGGCGTCGTCGCCTACACGCTGCTGTGCAATCACGTGCCGTTGCAGGGCTGGATGATCGGCGCGCACGAATACGAGGCCCATTACGTGTTCGACGTCTGGTATCGCAACACCAGCGAAATCATGCCCGACGCGATCACCGGTGACATGCACAGCGTAAACAAAGCCAATTTCGCAATCCTGTACTGGTTCGGTCGGCGCTTCGAGCCGAGGTTCACCTACCTCGACAAACAACTCGGCGAGATCTATTGCGCCACCGACCCAGCACGCTACGAGGACTTCCTCATCGTGCCGGCCGGTCAGATCGACCTGCAGGCGATCCTCGACGAAAAGGAGAACATCGCACGCATCATCGCCACGCTGGGGTTGAAGGAGATGACCCAGGGCACGCTGATCCGAAAGCTCTGCACCTACACGGAAACGAACCCAACGCGTCGCGCGATCTTCGAGTTCGACCGGCTCGTGCGGAGCGTCTACACGCTGCGCTACCTGCGTGATCCGAAACTGCAACGCACCGTGCACCGCTCGCAAAACCGGATCGAATCGTATCACCAGTTGCGTGCCGCAATCGCCAAGGTCGGCGGCAAGAAGGAACTGACAGGCCGGACCGATCTCGAGATCGCAATCAGTAACCAGTGCGGGCGATTGATAGCCAACGCGATCATCTTTTACAACTCGGCTATTCTCAGCCGGCTATTGGAAAAGGGCGAGGGCAATGAGAAGGTGCTGGAACTCGTGAAATCGACATCGCCGGCAGCCTGGCGGCATATCCATATGGGCGGCCACTACACCTTCCTCGGTGGCGGGCAGGCCATCGACCTAGACGCCATCATTCAGGGGCTCACCTGGGAATGACGGAAAGAGCTTTGCAAGATGCTTTCCGCCTATCGGCTGGGGGCGTACACCGGATTCGTGAGAATTTTCGGCGGTTTGGGCTTACA
>NZ_LAQU01000191.1 GCF_000970345.1 Robbsia andropogonis
TTTATTATCTCTGTATGGTCATTTTTGAAATAAACTCGATGTCATGAAAACGTGTCTCCCGAACCCGTCCGCCGACGACATGCCAAACGATTTCCCCGATGCCGACGCGCTTGCAGCGCTGCGTGCCTGGTACGAAGGCGCATCCTCGCGTGACGCGGCCGGCCGGTACCTGCGAGACCGGCTCGGTCAGGGGGAGTCTGCACGCGGCGTCATCGACCAGATCCGCCGGCAGCTTGCACTTTACGCCCGGTGCCGGCAGCGGGCGGATCTGGCTACGCTGTTCGAATGCCCGGCCCACAAACGCAGGCATCATGCCCGCGCCACCGCGCAGGCAGTCGAAACGCTGCGCACGCTACCTTTACAGACCCCGCAGATCGGGGATGACATTACGCGCTGGTTGCCGGAACGCGCTGTCCGTGCCCTGCACGCGGCGGGCATCCGTACGCTGGCTGATCTCACGGTAAGGATTCCTCGCCGCCGGCAGTGGTGGAGCGCCGTACCAGGGCTCGGCCCGGCCCTCGCAAAAAGGATCGAGGCCTTCTTTGCCGCGCACCCGGCGCTCACCGAGCGGGCCCACGCACTGATCGTCGCCGAGCGGCAGTCGGACGTGACGCCCTGGGAGCAGCTACGGCTACCGCATGAGGTTGACGGATCCGCAGGGGCCTTCCGCGCACCGCTGTCGACCTGTATCCTGGGCGTCGACAACGATTACGACGCCATCCAGGGCTGGCTGGCGTTGCACGAGTCCCCAGCCACGCAGCGCGCCTACCGTAAGGAAGCCGAACGGCTGATTCTCTGGGCCATTGTTGCCCTCGGCAAGGCCCTGTCGTCGCTGACCGCGCGGGATGCAACCGACTATCGGGCGTTTCTGCGCAGACCCACCCCGCGCGAACGCTGGGTCGGACCGCCGCGGCCGCGCACGTCGCCTGACTGGAGACCGTTTGTCGACAACCTTTCGGCGCGTTCGATTGCGCACGCGCTTGCCGTGCTCAGCGCAATGTTCCGCTGGCTGATGGAGCAGCGCTATGTCGTGGCCAACCCCTTTGCCGGCATCAAGGTCCGCGGCAGCAAGCGCGCCACGGCGCTGGAAACCGCACATGCCTTCACCGAAGGAGAATGGCTGCTCACGCGCACCATCGCCAACGGGCTCGAATGGTCGTACGGCTGGCAGGCTGCCGCCGCCCAGCGAGCTCGTTTCATGCTGGATTTCGGGTACGCGACGGGACTGCGGATCAGCGAACTGACCAATGCGACCCTGCGAAACATCG
>NZ_LAQU01000192.1 GCF_000970345.1 Robbsia andropogonis
CCAGATCGCGTAGGCTGAGCTTGTAACGAAGGTACCAGCGAACACACAGAATGATGATTTCGCGATCAAAATGTCGGCCATCAAACAGCCCGCTCTGACCTTTTGGCTTGCCCATCAGCGATAACCTGATTGTTAGGCTCAATACTTTAACCGATTCCCACCGCCTATTTGCACCAGAACCAACGTGACAATGCCCGCAAACCGTTTCGTGCAAAAGCACCTATGTCTTTTCCTTACTTCGCTTTCAAAACCTCTACGCGACCGACGCACTACACTGGCTAACGACCGCCATGACACATGCAATCGCGTGGTCAACATCTGCCTCTGTAGTGTATCGGCCAAAGCTTATTCGTACTGTCCGGCCGACCGCGTCCTCATCCAGTCCAATTGCCGTCAAGACGTGCGATGGCGTGCCCGCAGCGGAATTGCACGCCGACGTCGAAGAAATCGCCATATCACCCGAAAGCATAAACGGAAAGAAACCTGGGAGATCGAAAGTCAGGCTCAACATGTGCGGGATACGCTTCGCGCGAGCCGCGTTCTGAACAATGACTCTGAGGTCCGAAACAGTGTCCAAGAACCGTTTATGGAGACGGGAAATCCGCTCGTTGTCGGCCATCATTTCGGCTGAAGCGAGTTCACAAGCGACACCCATTCCGACAATCTGGTGCGTAGGAAGCGTCCCGGATCGCAGGCCGCGCTCGTGCCCGCCGCCATGCATTTGAGGCGCAATCTTCTTCGCTACATCCTCGTTGACATATAAAGCCCCAATGCCCTTGGGACCGTATACCTTATGTGCCGACATAGACATCAGGTCAATACCCATCGCCTTGACGTCGATAGCCGTTTTCCCAAGTCCCTGGGCCGCGTCGACATGAAGAATAGCGTTGGCGGCATGTACCAGGCCAGAGATTTCCGAGATGTTTGTGAGCGTCCCGATTTCGTTATTCACCAACATTAACGATACCAGTCCCGTGTCAGAGCGCAACGCGGCCTTGATTGACTCCAGTGAAATCTCCCCCCGTTCGTCCGGTCGAACATAGGTCACTGGATAGCCGCGTTGTTCTAGGCTCGCCATTGTGTCCAAAATCGCCTTGTGTTCAATCTGGCTGGTCACGAAATGGCAATTGCCATTCGCATTATCGGCATACCCCTTGAGCGCGAGGTTATTCGACTCTGTTGCACCTGACGTCCAAATGATTTCGTCCGGCCTCGCACGAATGAGATCCGCGACCTGCGCGCGAGCACGTTCGAC
>NZ_LAQU01000193.1 GCF_000970345.1 Robbsia andropogonis
CCTTTTGACGACGTTGCGATGGCGGCGAATGCGCAGAAGGCCGACGAGCCGATCCCCGGCCCTTCCAGACGGCGCAATGAAGGCAGTGGTAGCTTGGTCTCGGAGCACGGTTCTGATGACGCGATGTCCGTATCTGACACATCGTCCGGCGGGCCTATCTCGGTGTGCGATCCGTCAGACCCGAGCTATAGGACGTCGCTTCGTTTAGGAGACCATTTAGGCCAAGGTCAATTTGGGAACGTCTTCGAAGACGCGGACCATCCCGAGTTTGTGATCAAGCGGTACTACCAGGCTGAAGACGATCCAGACGATGAAATACATCTTCCTCACCGGGAAGAGGAGACGTTCCGGCAGTTTTACGGAGCGGATGCCGCGCAGCGTTACGAGGAGGCAGACGGCACGCAATATTTGCGAATGTATCGCATCCCCGGGACGCTCTTGGACGACCTGCAACCGAATTCGCTCCCAGAGGACGCATTAGAACGCTATGTGGACATGCTAGAGAAGTTGCAGTCAAAGGGCATCATGCATGGAGACCTCCATCCCGAAAATATCATGTGGGATGGAGAATCTTTCTGGCCAATCGATATGCAAGACATCACAACTAATTATTTTGCGGCAACTGGCATAGAGAAAGCGGAATATAACGAAAGAGGACATGGCATCTGGGAGGACACGTTCACGAAGATTGTCGCGAAGATGTCGCCCGAGGACGCCGCGAAAATTGACCAATCCGGTATGGTACCGATGTGGGCCACTGAAGATCAAGACACATAAATTTTGACATCGGCCGCGACGGCATTGTCAAGTTGGTTCTGTCGCGAAGCGTTATTTTGAAAAGGCGATTGACCAGAACGGCACACCGGAAACTGTCACGGTGGACAAAGCGGCACGGTGGACAAAGCGGCGCGAATCTGGCAGCCCTTCAGGCGATAAATGTCGAGCGGGAAACGCCGATCAAGATTCGGCAGTGCAACGGCTCTGGTGCAAATAGGTGGTCTGAATCTGTTACATTATGCTGCTCAAAAATCGGGTGATCGATGATGAGCAAGGGCAAAGGCGGGGATGGGTTGTTTGATGGTCGACATTTTGATCGCGAAATCATCGTGCTGTGCGTGCGCTGGTACCTTCGCTACAAGCTCAGCCTACGCGATCTGGCGGAAATGATGGCTGAGCGCGGTTTATCGCTGGCTCACACCACTATCATGCGCTGGGTAAAACGCTTTACCCCGGAGTTCGTTAAAAGTTGGA
>NZ_LAQU01000194.1 GCF_000970345.1 Robbsia andropogonis
CACGTTCTTCGAAAAATCCGGCACGAAGATTCAGGTCATCACCAGCAGCGTAGCGTCGTCTACGGAGTGTTCGATGAGCGGCGTCGACGTGTATATTGTGTCGAAGAAACTCGATGGCGGGCTGTAGGGAGGCGTTCGACGAAAGGGTCACCAAAGCAAGAGGGTCGGCATGGGTTACGGAGGGATTTTCCATTTATGGGCGTTGGGCACTTTTAGCCGAATTGTTATTGTCAATGTGTTCCCGGCATCCCAAGGATGCCTGAATGACCCTAACATGATTGGAATGACCTCGCCCACGTTCAGCACTGCGCGGTGCAATGAGGAAATACCATCATCAATGGCGAAACATGGGCCTCGGTGGATTCAAAGTGGACGAGCGGAGATTCCCGCCATTCGGTGCCGTGGCACTTGTCCGCACCTCGTTGAGCGAACTGGTTGGAAAGCCCAACTTGCTTGTCTGACAGGATATTGGCGACAAATCGACCTCCTTGGCGAATATTTGGATAGCTGTCCGAACTGGACATGACGCTGAATGACACCAGCGGCGGGCTCATTGACACGCTATAAAAAGACTGGCAGGTGAAGCCGATAGGCTCGTCATCGACGGGCGAGGTGATCACCGTGATACCGGATGCGTAGTGCCCAAGCGCGTTGCGAAAGTTGCGAGATCGCCCAACGCAATTCTCCGCCTCTGGCCCGCCGCGAGCAGCTCACGGCGGCTATTTTCCGTCCCGGAATCAGTTCGAGAGTTCGCTTCTGACGATTTCTGCGCCTGCACGCAAGGCTTCCAGCTTGCCTTTCGCTATTGCACGAGACAGGGGCGCCATGCCGCAGTTGGTGCAGGGATAGAGCTTGTCGGCATCGACAAACTGGAGTGCCTTTCGCAGGGTATTGGCAACTTCCTCGGGCGTTTCAATGGTATTGCTAGCCACGTCAATAGCCCCCACCATCACTTTCTTGCCGCGAATAAGCGTGATGAGATCCATTGGGACGTGCGAGTTGTGGCATTCGAGCGAGACCATATCGATACTGGATTTCTGAAGCTTCGGAAATGTCTCTTCGTATTGTCGCCACTCCGACCCGAGCGTCTTCTTCCAGTCCGTATTGGCCTTGATGCCATAGCCATAGCAGATGTGTACGGCGGTCTCACACTTGAGACCTTCGATGGCTCGTTCCAGGGTCGCAACGCCCCATTCATTTACTTCGTCGAAGAAGACATTGAACGCGGGCTCGTCGAACTGGATGA
>NZ_LAQU01000195.1 GCF_000970345.1 Robbsia andropogonis
GTCACGCCGCTGATCGGCAGCCTGGACGACGGCGATGCCGGCATCAAGCCTTTGAGGTTGTGGGAAGTGATGCGGAAGTTTTCCGGCAGGCGGCGCAGATTATTGAAAACGACCATCCGACGCTGGCCGAGAAACTCCGTCAGGCAACGCCGCACTGGATGCGGCACACGCACGCCACGCACGCTATCGCCAGGGGTGTCGAACTCAGCGCCGTCCGGGACAACCTTCGTCACGCTTCGATTTCGACCACATCGATCTACTTGCATACGGATGATGTCAAGCGGGCGCGGCAGTTTGGGCAGGCATTTACCAACTGATTTCCTTATTCCAAAATCAATGGAAATCCAGACTCTTTATAACCTGCAGGCTTATGATAGCAAATCGACCGGATCTTGGTCAGAGGCCAGGATCAGGGTTGGGAGTTTTGTTCGGGTACGCTTTACTTTGGGAAAACTGCCTTGGCCGGAAGACTACTTGACCAATGGGTCAAGCGGTGCGATGCGGACCCGACGTTATGGGATCAGATTCATCTTTGCTCTGCATGGTGCGACATCAGCAGTGTTGCGCCGCTAAAAACGGTATGGCTGCCGCGCTCATATCTGCAAATCGCGGACGCCCCCATTTTCTGTGAGCCAGTAATTCGACACTGGCAAGCGTCGCGCGCATCGAAAGCCGACGGGCGGGCATTGAACGCGCACCACTATCCGCACACGCACCAAGGCATCCAATGTAGATTGCACAACTTGCTTTGGCGTAAGCGTGCTGAGGCATTCTGGATCGCACAAGACACAGTGCACATTAAACCCGATACCGGGCTCTCGTTTCCAGAGGACTTTGATTTAGGCGCGGCGCTTCGCGAATCGATAGGTCAAATTTATCCGGTGCTGGAAGTGGGTTGTGGCGTTGGGCGCATCGCCTCGCTATTCGGTGCCGGAGAGTATATTGGTGTCGACATCAATCCATTGGCGGTCGCGGTTGCACGTCAGATGTTACCTGACCATCAGATTCGGTTGACAGATCACGGTATCCAGTACCCGGAGGCACTGACAGCGCTCCTATTCAACGTTTTGTTGCATGTATCAGACGTAGCGGTTGTTCCACTTTTGAAGGAGATCGCGGAAGGCCGTATAAGAATCGTAGTGGCCGAATTAATGGATAGATGGAGGCGTGACGGTGCCCCCGACTGTGTTCAACCGCAATTCGGAAGAATATGTTTTGACGATGAGCAAACTAGGATTTCGG
>NZ_LAQU01000196.1 GCF_000970345.1 Robbsia andropogonis
TGGATCGCACCGGCGAGCGCCGATTTGGTCGATAGCGTTGGGATCAGCGAGTCCAACCACGCTCGCATACTATCGAGCAGCGGCTTGCTGTGTTCGGTTCGCACTTGCAAACGCTTGTCCGGCGGCTCCCCCCTGATCTGCTCTTCAATTGCATACAGTGCCGCGATGCGGCGCACCGCTTCGCCTGCCGCCGGTGACGGATGCGACTTCGTGAGTTCGTAGAATTTGCGTCTGGCATGCGCCCAGCAGGCCGCCTGCGTTCGCGAGTCGCCATACAGCGCGTCATATCCTGCAAATCCGTCGGCGTGGATGATGCCGTTGAACTCGCCGAGATGTCGTTGCGGATGTTCGCCGCGACGATCGGGCGTGAACGCCATCCATAATGCGGCGGCATTTGCCGAGCCCGCTGGGCGTTCGTCACGCACATACGCCCACAGCCGACCCGTGACAGTCTTGCCTTTGCCCGGTGCCAGCATCGGCACGGGCGTGTCATCAGCGTGCACGCACGGCCCCGCCATTACATATCGGCGCAGCGCCTCTACCAATGGGCGCAGCAGTCGTGTGACACCGCCGACCCATTCACTCAGCGTCGAGCGATCTAAGTCCAGTCCGTCACGTGCATAGATGTGCGACTGTCGGTACAGCGGCAGGTGATCGGCATATTTGCCGATCATGACGTGTGCGAGCAAACCGGGACCGGCTAACCCTCGGGCAATGGGTCGTGACGGCGCGCTCGCTTGAACGAGTGTCTGACAGCATGCGCAACTGAATTTGGGCGCACGTGTCGAATGACACGCCAGCTCCCGGGCACGTACTCGAGCTGCTCGGCGACATCCTCACCGATTGGCTTGAGCGCACCGCCACAGTCCGGGCAGTCATCGCCTGAGGGCAGATGCTCGAGCGTGTCGCGTGGCAGGTCCTCCGGCAGCGGCTTGCGAGAGCGGTTTTTACGTTCTTGTTCGACAGGTGTGGCGGGCGGCGGATCTTCCCCGTTGTCGAGCAGCAATTCCTCGAGCTTGAGCTCGAGCTGACCGATCTCGGTCTCCAGCTTCTCGGACTTGCGGCCGTACATCTGGCGGCGAAGCGCCGCGATCTGAATCTGTAAATGCTCGATGAGCAGTTCGCGTGCGCTCAGATTCGATTGGAGTTTGCGCACCTGGCCGGCCAGATCCGCGACCATGCGCTGAAGCGCAACGACCTCGGTGGGGAGCGCACTGTTAGGGGA
>NZ_LAQU01000197.1 GCF_000970345.1 Robbsia andropogonis
ACACAAGGCGCAACTGCACTGGGTCGACCGTGTCCTTGACGCTCACGCGAGCACCGTTGAGTTCAATCTCGATCGCTGAGACTGCTATGGGACTACCCTGTGTGGAAGTCGTCGGCGCTCGCGCCGTTGTCGTCGGCTCCGGCTGTTCGGGTGTGAGTGGGTTCGACAGCGCTACGGGCAGCATCAGCGCTTCAGCGGGCTTGACGGCATCCAACAAGCCCGCGCGTAATTGCCGCCGCCATTTGAACACCATTTTGGGATTGAGCCCATGGGACTGCGCGAGCTTGGCCACCGACGTATCAGGCTGACACGCTGCGACTGCGACCTGCTTGCGATACTCAGCCGTGTAATTCGGTCGTCCTCTGCGATTCGAAGGCCGTGTATTGGTTGTGTCCAAAGTAATCCCCACTACTTGAAGTGACGGGCATCACTTTGAACACGGCGACCGCCCCTGTCTATGCGGTCTCCAAATGACGCTTACCATATCCATCGAGCGTGATCGTCTCCGGCGTCTGCCCTTGATGTTGGCACTGTCACGTTAGCGAAGCGATCGGGTAAGCTAGGTGGATGAAATCCTCGTCTATTTACCGCGGCCACCGATTCCCGCCTGCCATCATCAGTCTTGCGGTGCGCTGGTACTTTCGCTTCTCGCTGAGCTTGCGCGACAGCGAAGAATTATTGCTCGAGCGAGGCGTGATCGTCAGCTACGAATCGATACGGCGGTGGTGCGATAAATTCGGGGTCCGGTTTGCCGCACATGGAAAGATCACCGGCCGTATCGCCAAAATATGGCATCTCGACGAAATGTTCGTGCGTCTGCGCAGTGGGCCTTATTGGCTCTGGCGCCGTTGACGAGCAAGGGAAGGAACTCGACATCCTTCTGCACAAGCGTCGTGACACCGCTGCGGCCGAACGATGCTTCAAGAGGATCTTGCGCAACCACCCGGCACCGCGGGTCATCGTGACCGATCAGCTTCGTAGCTATCCGGCTGCCAAAGCCCGAGTGCCCGCGCTGGCCAAGACGAAGCACATCTTCGTACGGGCTGCCGCACGCGTGAATAATCGCGCCGAAAATACCATCAACCGACCCGAGAGCGGGAGCGCCGCATGCGTGGCTTAAGAGATTTGCGACGAGCACAGCGCTTGCTCGCGAACTTCGGCCCGATTCGACAGCATTTTGCACTCAAGCGCGAAATACTTGGCGCCATCGAAC
>NZ_LAQU01000198.1 GCF_000970345.1 Robbsia andropogonis
CCTTACTTCGTGATGGTTGCCACGACGCCGGCACCGACGGTACGGCCGCCTTCGCGGATAGCGAAGCGCAAACCTTCTTCCATCGCGATCGGAGCGATCAACTTCACCGAAATCGACACGTTGTCGCCAGGCATGACCATCTCCTTGCCTTCCGGCAGCGAGATCGAGCCCGTCACGTCCGTCGTACGGAAGTAGAACTGCGGACGATAGTTGTTGAAGAACGGCGTATGACGACCGCCTTCATCCTTGCTCAGCACGTACACTTCCGCCGTGAAGTCCGTGTGCGGCTTGATCGAGCCCGGCTTCGCCAGCACTTGACCACGTTGCACGTCTTCACGCTTCGTACCACGCACCAGCACGCCTACGTTGTCCCCTGCCTGACCTTGGTCCAGCAGCTTGCGGAACATTTCAACGCCCGTCACCGTCGTCTTTTGCGTATCGCGCAGACCGACGATCTCCACTTCCTCGCCAACCTTGATGATCCCGCGCTCAACACGACCCGTCACCACCGTGCCGCGACCCGAGATCGAGAACACGTCTTCCACCGGCATCAGGAACGTACCGTCAACCGCACGCTCCGGCGTCGGGATGTACGTGTCCAGCGCTTCGGCCAATGCCATGATCGCCACTTCGCCCAGCTCGCCCGCATCGCCTTCCAGCGCCAGCTTCGCCGAACCCTTGATAATCGGCGTATCGTCGCCCGGGAAGTCGTACTTCGACAGCAACTCCCGCACTTCCATTTCCACCAGCTCCAGCAACTCAGCGTCGTCCACCATGTCCGCCTTGTTCAGGAACACGATGATGTACGGCACGCCAACCTGACGCGACAGCAGAATGTGCTCGCGCGTTTGCGGCATCGGGCCGTCCGCGGCCGAGCACACCAGGATCGCGCCGTCCATCTGCGCCGCACCCGTGATCATGTTCTTCACGTAGTCAGCGTGGCCCGGGCAATCAACGTGCGCGTAGTGCCGATTCGCCGTCTCATACTCAACGTGCGCCGTGTTGATCGTAATGCCACGTGCCTTCTCTTCCGGCGCCGCGTCGATCTGGTCGTACGCCTTCGCCTCACCGCCGAACTTCTTCGACAGAACCGTTGCAATCGCCGCCGTCAGCGTCGTCTTGCCGTGGTCAACGTGACCGATCGTGCCCACGTTCACGTGCGGCTTGGTACGTTCAAACTTGCCTTTAGCCA
>NZ_LAQU01000199.1 GCF_000970345.1 Robbsia andropogonis
TTCTCTGCGGTGTCTTCCAATAAATAGATCACCCGATCGTATTGCAACGTCAGTGAATTCGTGACTTTGCGCTGGACACGCATCGTTAATATTTGGCGTAAATCCTCATCGCTTCGCAACGTTCGATGTGCATCGAAATCGTTTTTAGGTGGTTTGGCAAAGCGCGAGTTGTAGTCAGCGATGAAGGAGGGCATATACGCATTTGCCGCCTCCTTGGTGCTAATTTCACGCAGCCGCATTTCCTTGACGAGCCGGTCTTGCAAGGTGAGATTAGCCCGTTCAACACGCCCTTTTGCTTGACTACTATTCGCGCACCAAGTGTCAATGTTGAGCTCGAAACATGCACGCCCAAACTGCGTTATGCCTTTGCCAAAGGTTTTTTCTTCGTAATTATTCGAATTTACGCGAAACACCGAGAACTTATCGCTATACAGCGCCACCGGCTTCCCATGTTCGTCCATATAGCGCTGCATTGCTTCAAAGTAGCTAAAGGTGGATTCGGTTTGTGTAAAGTGAAGCGTCATCAATCGACTGGTCGCATCATCGATAAATACCAGCAAAGTACACGCCGGCGCCCGGTCCTCAAACCAACGATGATCGCTGCCATCGATCTGGATCATTTCCCCCAAGCAAGCGCGTCGATTTCGTGGCTGATGAACCTTCGATGCATGTTGCTTACGCGGCACCCAAAAACCCGCGTCCGTCATCAGATGGCGGACCGTTTCCTTCGATAACACCAGGCCGTGACATTCGCGTAACTTCTCACATGCAAATGTTGGTCCAAAGTCTGGGTAACGTTCGGCAATGAGCACGAGCGCTCGGCGTGCTATGCCAGGGTCAAGTTTGCGATTGCTAGGCTTTCCACGAGCCCGTGACGCCACAGCAGCAGACCCGTTCTCTTTGAACCGCAAAACTAGACGCTCGATTTGTCGTACGGTCAGCCCCAGGCGTTCAGCAGCGTGTCGCGGCCTGAGCATCCCGTCGACTACCATTTGAATAACCTTGATCCTGTCAAGTTCTCGCATTGTCATCGTCACCAGTTGAGGTGTCTTCGTCATCATGCGCTCCACGGACCGAACCAGGGAGAACCAGCATGACACCAACATGGGAAACACGACATTTCTACTTAGCCAAAACACGACTTTAGGATATTGCTGCTACAA
>NZ_LAQU01000200.1 GCF_000970345.1 Robbsia andropogonis
TCTGGTGAAATCAACGCATATGAATAATCACACGCCGCACGGCGCCATCACTATGGATCACGATCTCATCTCCGATCATTATCGCCAGTGGCTTGCGGCGCTCAAGACACAGATCCACACGGCACAGCAACGCGCCTCACTCGCCGTCAACCGCGAGCTCGTTTTGCTGTACTGGCAGATCGGTCGAGACATTCGCAGGCAGCAAGCCGAGCAGGGGTGGGGTAGCAAGGTGATCGAGCGTCTTGCGCGAGACTTGCGGGCTGCTTTCCCGGATATGAAAGGTTTCTCCCGCGCAAACTTGATGTACATGCGCGCGTTTGCAGATGCCTGGCCAGAAGCGGCAATTGTCCAACAGGCTGTTGGACAATTGCCCTGGGGCCATAATCTGGTCTTGCTCTCCCGTCTTAAAGACCCGCAGTGGCGCCTCGCCTACGCTAACGGCGCGGTGGAACATGGTTGGTCACGCAGTGTGTTGACCTTGTACATCGAAGCGCAGACTCTGGAGCGGCAAGGCCGCGCTGTGACCAATTTCGCGCAGCGACTTCCCGCGCCCCAATCCGATCTCGCCCGTGAGTCATTGAAAGACCCGTATCGCTTTGATTTCCTCGGTTTGGGCGTTGATGCGCAAGAGCGGGCCATCGAGCAAGCGTTGGTGCAACACGTCACCGCGTTTTTGATCGAGTTGGGCGCAGGGTTCGCCTTCGTCGGCCGGCAAGTACCCATCGAGGTTGGCGGCGACGATTTTTTTATTGATCTACTCTTTTATCACCTCAAGCTGCGGTGCTACGTGGTCATCGAGCTCAAGGCCGGGGCGTTCAAACCCGAACATGTCGGCCAGTTAAATTTTTACATGAGCGCTGTCGACGAGCTGGTCAAGCATCCGGCCGATGAGCCAACCATCGGCTTGTTGCTGTGCAAAAGTAAGAATCGGGTTGTTGCCGAATATGCCTTACGTAACACGAGCAAGCCGATCGGCGTCGCAGAATATCAGTTAGTCAATTCTCTACCAGAGCGCCTCAAAACGAATCTCCCGAGCATCGAAGAGATCGAACTGGAGTTTGGCGCGGACGACACCTCGGACGAATCGGGCGCGCCAATACCGTGACGACCTCTGCGAAGTCATCTATTCGGACATCAACTCGCCAAGCCGACCGCCGACTGAG
>NZ_LAQU01000201.1 GCF_000970345.1 Robbsia andropogonis
TCTGATTGCTAGCGTTTAGTAGTAGTGTCGTACTTGCGATCATTAGAAACGTCGCTCCACGTTGATCTTCGGCGCAAACTAAGCCCCCGCCAATCTGCATTGGGAGCGCGCCATGAGCCATTCTGGATCGATCACCATGAGCATGCGTGAACTGGGACGGATCAAGGTCATTCAGGCAGTTATCGATGGCGTGCTGATGCCATGGCGAGCTGCTGAGCAATTGGAACTCAGCGTGCGCCAGGTCGAGCGTTTGTGCGTGCGATATCGCCTCGAAGGTCCGGCGGGTTTAGTCTCGCGCAAACGTGCTCGTCCGAGCAACCATCAATTGGCTCCTGGCGTGGCGCAGCGCGCTCTTGCGTTGATCGCCAAACGCTATCCTGACTTCGGTCCAACCTTTGCCTGCGAGAAGCTGCGCGAGGCGCACGGCTTTGGCCTGTCGGTGGCGACCGTTCGTCGGATAATGACTGCGGCGGGCTTGTGGATACCGCGCAAACAGCGCCCACCGAAAGTGTATCAGCCGCGCAATCGCCGAGCGTGTTTGGGCGAGCTGATCCAGATCGACGGCTGCGACCATCTGTGGTTCGAGGATCGCGCGCCATCTTGCACATTGCTGGTGTTTATCGACGACGCGACGAGCAAGCTGATGACGCTGCATTTTACCGAGACCGAATCGACGTTCAGCTATTTTGAGGCGTTGCAGAAATATCTGACGGCCCACGGTAAGCCTCAAGCCCTGTATAGCGACAAGTACTCAGTGTTTCGCGTCAACGCCAATAACTATGCAGAAAAGACCTTTGGCAAAGGCATTACGCAGTTCAGTCGGGCCTGCTACGAGCTCAACATCGACACTTGGTGTGCCAATTCGAGCCAAGCCAAGGGCCGGGTTGAGCGCGCCAATCTGACCTTGCAGGACCGGCTAGTCAAGGAGTTACGCCTGCGGGGCCTCAGCACGAAGGAAGCGGCCAACGCTTATGCGCCCTCCTTCATTGCCGATTACAACCGGCGTTTCGCCAAACCGGCCAGAAGCCCGCATGACGCTCATCGTCCCATGCGCGATGACGAGGTCTTGCGTTCAATCTTGACAGTGCGCGTGCTGCGTAAAGTCACCAATACGCTCACAGTGCAGTACGACCGCGTGATGTATCTGTGTAAGCGGCTGGT
>NZ_LAQU01000202.1 GCF_000970345.1 Robbsia andropogonis
GCCTCATCCCGCGCAGTGACTGCGGCAATCTGTAAAGCGGCCGCTATGGCGGCGTCTAACCCACTACGCGACAGGTCGGATGTCGATGTAGAAGCGCTTCGGCCGTCCCGATAAACGGTAATGGCCGCCTCAGAGACCATCTGAAACTTCCGCTCCGCCGTCACACCACTGCGTACCGTAACCGACCGGCTCTCGGTTCGGAAAACTTCGACTTTCGCGTCGCCTGCGCCATTGACCCCGGCCAGCTCGAGCGCCAGCGCGGCGATGTCTCCTGCGTCGGCGTCCGTTGCGGTAACATCAACAGCGCTTGTCTGCATCTTGTTGCTCCAATTTCTTTTCTGCAGGTTGAGCAAAAATACCTAACCTCTCGCCCGAGTCGAGCTTGCGGTCGATCACCGTGCCGGAAGTTCGACGAGGTTAAAAGATGAGCCTTAGAACGAAAGTCTAGCAATTTAAAGTGAGGAGGGTTTTCCAAAAAATTCGCATCGAATGCAGCGATTGCGGAAATTTATTACAACAATCGCCACTAGACAGGATGTCATTTCCATTCGTCCAGGATATCGAAATGGTCCATCCGTCATTAAGGCCATTGTCGAATTCGCTGCGATGAAGAGGAAGGCAAAAAGTTGGAGAAATACGCAGCACCGCTGATGCGCCGATCAACATCGGCGTGCGCGCTAAGCTCTGGTTCGGTTTTCAGACTCTTTTGGCAACCTACCGGCTTTGGCTGGTGGCCTCCAGCAGCGTATCACCGGCCAGCTTTCCGTACACGCGTATTGCTTCCATGCCCGCAAAGTAAAACGAACGAAAGCGGTCGATAAGCTGCGGCTCCAACTCCGCAATACGCTCCAGCATCCGTTCTCCGTACGGCGGCTTCTCGCCCGCCTGCTGCGCCTCCGTCCCAATCTGGTCTGCGAGACTCGCCATGGTAGCATCGTCCTTTGCGCTCCAACCAATTAAGTCCTGCAGTTCGTTACGTCGCAAGGACGCCACCCGGCCGATGAAGCCAGCGACGGCGTGTGAGTCGGAATGCGGAGCGCACGCGACAGACGAAAGCGTCGCTCCGACGGCACGATGACGCCATTCCGAGCCTGCGGAAGCATGCTCGTCACATGCCTCTCGTAC
>NZ_LAQU01000203.1 GCF_000970345.1 Robbsia andropogonis
CGACATTCGCGTTCCCCATAAGGGCGACATCGTGGACAACGTGATTCAGGGTGCTTTCGATATGTTGGAGGGTTTCGACCTGATACAAGAACAAAGAGAAGGCATGCAAGCAGTCACGCTGAGCGTTGAAGAACAAGAAGTATTAGCAGAAAGCGCGTTGTCGCTCAAGTATGATCCGCAGGACGAGGCCCCCGCCCCTATTACGCCCACGCAACTGTTACGCGCGCGGCGTAGCGAAGACAGTGGTAACGACCTGTGGCGAGTTTTCAACCGGGTACAAGAAAATATGATACGCGGCGGCTTGCGTGCGCGCAGGGCAAACGGTCGCAATATGACAACGCGCGAAGTGACTGGAATCGACCAAAACGTCAAGCTTAATCGCGCGCTATGGATTTTAGCCGAACGCATGCGCCAAGTGAAGCAAGGCTAACCGCCCGCGTCACTCGTCGCCCTCGAAACCCCGCCTATGCGGGGTTATTTTTTTCAGGCGTCACAGGGTCGAACGGGTTAGGGAAATACTGTTTGGTCTGCGCTTCCGCCCTCTCGACCTTCTGTTTAAACGTCAAGGCGCGCAACTGCTCGCGCGTGAGCGCGGCGGTACGCCAGTCCTCAGGGAGTGTGATGCCCACACGAGCAATGGTGCGCCGTTCATGACCGGCGGACTCGGAAGCAGGCGCGACGGCGGTCGCGGATTGCACGGTTTGTGCGGGGAGAGGTGCTGCATCCGTTTGATTGACAGCGGGGCGCGGGCTGACGTGTGTTTGCGTGCTCTGAGATGTCAGGTTGCGTCGTTGCCGCCGAATGCGTTTGAGGGTGACGGCAAAGGTGTTGTAACTGAATGTCAATCCGAACTCAGCGAGTATGCCAATGATGGTGGCGTATCGGACACCGGAGCGGATCAGCGCCTCGACGCGCTCGAAGATATCGCGCAACTGAGCGGCCTTTGGCCGCTCGGCTGACGCGGCGGCCTGATCAAAGCGAGCGAAGAGAGCAACGGTATCCATGGTCGTGCGAAGGCAAAGAGTCGACATAGGGCTAGGGTAGCCAAAAACTGTCACTTTTGCACTATCTGCGCTTGATCGATGTATCGGCGTTGTGCGATTCCGCTCCCTGC
>NZ_LAQU01000204.1 GCF_000970345.1 Robbsia andropogonis
GATCGACGCGCCGGTACATCCTGCGCAATTGGCCTACGTGATCTACACGTCGGGATCGACGGGTGAGCCGAAGGGTGTGGGGGTAACGCATGGGAATGTGTCGTCGCTGTTCGAAGCGACGTCGGGTGGTTTTGCGTTTGACGAGAATGATGTGTGGACACTGTTCCACTCGTACGCGTTTGATTTTTCGGTATGGGAGATTTTTGGTGCGCTGGTGCATGGGGGGAGACTGGTGGTGGTGCCGCATTGGACGGCGCGTGAGCCGTCGGCCTTGCATGCCTTGCTTCGCGGTCAGGGGGTGACGGTGCTGAACCAGACGCCGTCGGCCTTCGCGCAACTGACGCGGGAAGACCGTGAGAACACGCTGGACAGTCTGCGAGTGGTGATTTTTGGTGGTGAGCGTCTGGATGCGGGGTCGATCGTCGAGTGGGCGCAGCGCGCGAGCGCGCGGGGTGTGCGGCCGTTGCTGGTGAACATGTACGGGATCACGGAGACGACGGTGCATGTGACGTGGCGTGTGCTGGACGACGCGTTGTTGCGCGCGTCGGCGCGCAGTGGTCGCAGTGTGATCGGTGAAGCGTTGCCTGGTTGGGAGGCGCGCCTGTGCGATGCGGAGGGCAACGTCGTGCCGGAGGGTGGGCAGGGAGAGATATTGGTTGGGGGAGCGGGCGTGACGCGCGGCTATATTGGTCGACCGTCGCTGACGGCGCTGCGTTACGTGCCGAATGAAGCGGGCGCGCCGGGATCGCGGGCGTATCGGTCGGGCGATCTGGGACGGGCGCAGCGATTCGAGGCGGGTGAGCCAGGCGGAGGGGCCGATGCGCGCTCGGCGGGGGGTGAGATGGGGTCAAGCGAGTCGGCGGGTCTGTTGCTGTGCTATGTGGGCCGCAACGACGATCAGGTGAAGATTCGGGGTTACCGCATCGAACTGGGGGAGATCCAGGCGGCGCTGCAGGCACATCCGTCGGTGCGCGAAGCGGCGATCATCGTCTCGGAGGGGCGCACATCGGCCGATGGCACCCCGCCAGGTAGTGCAGAGGATGGCGCGGCGA
>NZ_LAQU01000205.1 GCF_000970345.1 Robbsia andropogonis
CGAGCACCATCGTCATTGAACGTGATGCTGGTGGGTCAGTATTACTGTGTTGGTCACAGCAACGTGGCGCCGGGCAACATCTGCCTGATCGGTGCCACCAATCAGGCTTTTCGCCTCGTGCCCTCGTGGTTATATCCGAATTTCTTAGATTGCAAAACGTCCATCCAGTGCTGTTCTCGCGAATGCACCTCGTCTTCAGTAGCCTGCAAGGCACACTTCCAAGATCGAGAATCTGAAGTTGTGCGAGTGTTCCTCGCCCGATAGCTTCAATTCAGGAATCAGGTACTTGTTTCCCCCATGACCTGTCTCTGCGTAGTTACGCCAACGGTCCCAAAAGCCGCCTGTACCATTCGCCTGCCCGACGTACAGCTTGCCGTTGCTCTGATCGGTGATCAAGTAGATACCTTTGACGCTCGACAGAGCCGCACGCCATGAGTCAGCCTTGTGCCGAAACAAGCTGCGCAACTCTTGCATTGTTACGTTTGTCTTCTTGAACCCCGGGAAGCTGTTATAAACCCGTCGCTCACGGAGCAAATCGGTCACGTACAGGTTGTCAGCGAGGGTCTCTGTGTTGATATAACGCATCTGTAGACCGTACTTGCAATGCACGTAGAGACGACCGACGTATTGCTCCATCGACTGAATGCGTTCGAGGTTGTATCGAATAGGCCATCTGGGTGAGTCGCTTTCTTCCCATCCTAGTACCCGGTAGTAACCGGCAAAGAGCCATCGATCGCGACCCGCGCCGACAAAGGAAATGAGATGTTTCCTTTTGAAATTCTGCTGACCTTGAAACGACTGCCATTCGTCAAATCGACCATCAAGGAAAACGTCCAGTGGCTGTTCCTTATCGACCGAAGTTGGTAGGTGAACCTTGCAAGTCGCCGGGTCGAAATCAGGATCGCAAGTTCGCATGAAGTCGTACAGATGCATTTGTCCTCGACAGGCTTTAATAGTTATGTTGGGCGTGATCGG
>NZ_LAQU01000206.1 GCF_000970345.1 Robbsia andropogonis
GGGGCCGAAAAAAGCTTGCCGCGTCGCTTGGCAAGCCAATCAGCACGCGCTTGAACCATGAGCAATGGCGCACATTCAGCGAGAAGGTGAAGCACTCGGGTATGAGTTCTTCCGAGTTCTTGCGCGATTGCATTCTGACGAACCGCACCGAAGTGGTGGCGCGGCCGCCGGTTACGGCCGAGCGCCGCCGCATCATGTATGTGATCAATAAGACGGGCAACAACTTGAACCAACTCGCGCACGTGGCGAACACCGTACGCTTGTCCGGCAAGCTTTCCGAAACGACCTTCGCGGCGGTGGCCGACGAGCTTGAAATGATCACGCAGTTGCTCAAGGCGCATTTGTATCGTGTTGATTAGGGTCTCCGGCCGTCATGACGGCGTCAAGCAGTACCTCGAGGACGGTCAGAAGATAGGTCGGTCGCTTAGCCGCGACGAGCTTGACGAGCGGGTGGTGCTCGCAGGTGACCTCGATCTGACTGACGCGGTGATTCAATCGATCGATGCGCCACCGCGCGTCTCGCGCTATCTGAGCATCACGCTCTCGTTCAAGGAGGATCACATCGATCGTCAAACGTTATTGCAAATTGCGCGTGATTTTGAGTCCTTCGCCATGCATGCGTATCGTTCGGACGAATATTGCTTCTACGCCGAGGCGCATTTGCCGCGTGTGAAGAGCTACATCGACCAGTTGAGCGGCGAGCTCGTGGAACGCAAGCCGCATATTCATATTGTTATACCGAAGACCAATCTTATTTCTGGACAGTCATTGCGGCCATTGGGTTTTGAAAAATACAACATCCAATACATCGACGCTTTCCAGGAGCACACGAACGCACAGTATGGGCTGGCCAGCCCAAAAGATAACCGCCGCACGGTGCTTAGCGATGCGTCGGAGATGATCAGCCGCTATCGCGGCGATCTGTTTCGCGCGAATGGTCGTGCCCTCAAAGAG
>NZ_LAQU01000207.1 GCF_000970345.1 Robbsia andropogonis
AATGATTCGAGCTCTGCTTTACAGCATATTCGTTCAATTGCTAGTCTCCTGTGGCAATGGTGAAGTCGGTGCGGCTACTTATACTATTGGCGGCACCTTGACAGGCCTGGAGGGCGGCACGGTTTCCCTATTTAATAACGTTGCCTCGGACCGTCTTGATCTGAACACAGACGGTACTTTTACCTTTGCTAAAAAAAGTAGCAAACTATAGCGTGACCGTAGGCACGCAGCCAATCGGATTCCAATGGTGTAATGTCACCAACGGCTCGGGCACAGCAACGAAGAATGTCAGCGGCGTGGATGTTCAATGTGGAGCAGCCGCCGTTCAAGTAAGCACGTTTTCAGGCTCTGGTACAGCGGGCTATACGGATGGCGCTAGCAGTGTCGCGGCGTTTTATAATCCCGTTGGAGTCGCAGCAGATAGCGCTGGCAATCTCTATGTGGCAGATGCATTCAATAGTCTTGTCCGAAAGATCGCACTGGACGGCGAGGTGACAACGTTTGCGGGCTCTGCCACATCGGGGTTCGCGGATGGCGTCGGGACTGCAGCAGAGTTCAATCACCTTCACAGTCTCGCGTTGGATAGCTCAGGCAATCTGTATGTGTCGGACACCGACAATAACCGCATTCGAAAGATTACGTCTGACGGCGTGGTTACAACGTTCGCTGGTTCCGGGACAATCGGCAGTGTAGACGGCAGCGGTATTGCGGCTGAATTCAATAAACCTTATGGTGTCGCGTTTGATAGTGCGGGCATTCTGTATGTGGCTGATACATACAATAGCCTTATCCGCAAGATTACACCCGATGGTGTCGTAACGACCTTCGCTGGTTCCGGTACAGCGGGCTATTCGGATGGCACTGGGACTGCGGCAACTTTCAATCATCCCCGTCGTCTTGCGTTTGATAGCGCTGATAATCTTTACGTTGCAGACACTGAC
>NZ_LAQU01000208.1 GCF_000970345.1 Robbsia andropogonis
ATCGTCATAGCGCGATCCGATTCGTCGCGCCGGCCCATCGGCATGCCGGGCAGGAGCCAGAGATATTGAAGAAACGCCATGCGCTGTATCAGCGTGCTCGAGAACTGAATCCGGCGCGATGGTCCGGTAAGCTACGCAACTGGCAACCGATTGGCTGTGTCTGGCTTAACCCGCAAACACATCATCAAACGCAACATGTGCAAGAAGTGGTAGATGCCGCATAACTCACGTTCCAACTACCTTGACAGTCACCGGTTCAAACTCTAACAGCATTCATGTTCCAAATAGTCTGACAGAGGGGGAGTGCGACCGGGGGCAACATTAGAAGTCAAACGTGCCGGTCAGCAAAACCGTTCGCGTTGGACCCATCGGAATGAAGTCTGCCGTAGTGCTGCTGTAGTACAGGCTGCGGTTGAACAGGTTTTTGACAGCAAGGTTCAGGCCAAAATTCTTGTGGCGATAGAAGAGGGAAACATCGGTCTCTAATTGACTTCCGATCCGGTAGTTGCTGCTCGTACCCACGTCCTGTGAACTCGTGAAGATGTAGCCGAGACCGACGCCGAAGCCCTGAAGTGCTGCGATTTGGAAGTTGTATGTCGTCCAGAGACTTGCAGAATGCTTCGGCATATTGACTGCGACCGAAGGGTTATAGGGCCTCACGTAATCGTCGTACGTATATTGGCCGATAAGATTCAGCCCAGGAAGAATCTTACCTTGCGCTTCCACTTCGAAGCCGCGACTGACCGCACCGCCCGCAGCAATATAAAATCCCGGATGGGCTGGGTCCGAAATATTCTGGTTGGTGTAGGAAATTCGATAGGCCGCAAGTGTGACCGCAAGCTTGTCATCCAGGAAGTTGCCTTTTAAACCGACTTCCTCCTGATTGCTCTTCTCCGGTGCCAGGGG
>NZ_LAQU01000209.1 GCF_000970345.1 Robbsia andropogonis
GAAGTGCGCAAGACCCAGGCGGCGCTGGGCAACCGGAGGCATTTTAAGCCGATCGTTCAAGGTGCATTCACGTGCCGAAGGCGGTTAGCACGCGACAATTCGATCTGCGTTCGCTGCAACTCCTCGGCAATCAGTGTGGTGTCGGGCAGAACCATTTGATACTCGGCCGCGAGAACCTTATTCGGTAAGTTCTCTAATGCATAGCGCGCCTCGGCACTGCCTTTCTCAGCGCACAGGATCAAGCCGACCGGGGGATTTTCACCTGGCTTCATCCAATGCTCACGCGCATAGTTGAGATACATATGCATCTGTCCCGCGTCGGCATAACTGAACCGCCCCACCTTCAAATCAATGACGATTAAGCACTTCAAACGCCGGTGGAAGAACAACAGGTCGACGCGGAACCAGGCGTCATCGATACGCAATCGACGTTGTCGTCCTACGTAAGCAAAATCGTCACCCAACTCCAATAAGAAGTCCGCGAGATGCTGTATCAGCCCCTCTTCCAGATCAGACTCTGAATACTGGTCTTTGAGATTGAGAAATTCGAGCACGAACGGGTCACGAAGTGCCTCTTCCGGTGTCATCGTCTCGGAGGCCTCAGCAGTAGCGGCTTGGTCGAGCAGTGCGGCTTTGTTTTTTGATAGCACAAGCCGTTCGTAGAGCTGCGAGCCAATTTGTCGGTCCAACTGCCGCACTGACCACCCCTCTCGTAACGCCTCGCGCTCGTAAAAATCACGCGCCTCGGGGCGTTTAACAGAGAGAAGACGCACATAGGCAGACCACGGCAAGGGGAAGCGCTCGCGGAGTACGTGCACATCCAAAGCAACGCCGTCGGCAGATTTTCCAGACAGTGTCTGGAAAATCTCCTCAAGTGGCCAAGCGAGATGGAAGGCTC
>NZ_LAQU01000210.1 GCF_000970345.1 Robbsia andropogonis
AGTAAAAGCGACGATCCATGCGGATACCTTGGTGCTGTATAAATAACCAGTACTGAAGTGTACGCTATTCGCCAGCTTTCTTGGGTAACTGAAATGATGTCGTCTACGCCGACTTGCAATCCCACATGCGTGTGCCGTTGCGCTCAAAATACGCCCATCCGTCTTTGACGATCATTAACGCTTGAGGGAAGCCTTAACCGAATGCCATTGTCGGGCTTACACCCCCCGGCTTGCGCAATTCGACCATACGGCGGTCGCTCGCCTGCTTCGCCCGCTCGGCATCGGACGCGCCAGACGGTGTTGCGTCGCTGGCACTGCGTTCGACTTCCTGCCGGCGCGCCTGGTCGCTTTCACGCGCGGCGTGCGCCTGCGCATCGCGCGCTAGCCTCGCCGCGGCCTCCAGCTCGGCGCGTCGCACCGGCGGCGCAAGGTCCAGACGTTGCGCGGCGAGCTCGGCTGCCTGCGCGCGGTCCTGCGCGTCGCGTAGGCGCTGCTCGATGTCGGCATTACTCATAGTCGACCAGAACCCAATCGGGTCTGTCCTGTCACCGGACGGCGTCCGCTTCACGCGCTGCACCAGCTTGTAGCCCTGCCCCGGCCCGATGGCCCGGTGCTTGCGGTAGTGCGCAGCCTGCGCGATCACCTGTTCGGCCGTCCCGGTGAACAGCACTTCGCCGTCGACGGACAGTGAAAAAATCGGCACGTCGCCGTGATAGTCGATCAGCGTCAAGGTGCCCGTGACACCTTCCCCAAAATCGACCGACTTTGATTCGTTCATCGCCTGCGGAAAATCTGCGATCGTCAACGACATGCAACCACCCCTATGTGATGGTAGCGGCGTCGGCCGCGACTGCGGCCTTGCTCGGGTACATGAGGCCTGGCCGGGAT
>NZ_LAQU01000211.1 GCF_000970345.1 Robbsia andropogonis
TTCTCAAGCAATAGCGGAGCGGCAATAATCAGAGCTGCCCTAGACGGCCTGGGAATCGCAAATGTACCCGCGTACTATTCAGATCGAGTTATAGCGAATGGAAGCTTAGTTCGTATCTTGGAAGATTGGCGCTCGATTGAAGAATCCATCTTTTATATTGTCTACCCCACCGGCCGCCATATGCCAGTTCGTGTGCGGAGGCTCATCGGGTACTTACAGGATACGCTCAAGTCGGCGGCCAATTGACTTAAACTAGTCGATCTTCACAACTAGTCGACATACGACAAGAATTCCTATTTCATCAGCTAGCTCACCGCCGCGGCTAATTCCTTACGAGATTTGGCCGTGGCCGGCACTCGGTAGAACGTCTTTGCTCCACTTCTCGACTTTTTGGGGATAGACAAAGTTGGCAGCATGGTATGAGCGCTCGCATAGTGCGCCGGCGCATCAATGGGCACGGCCTCTACTTGCTCAAACCTGTCAATCAATGATGTGCTTAGCTTCTATTTTGCGTGGGTCGACGCACCTGGCAACCTTGCCAAACGCGTGCCCTAACTGCGGTACGATGCGGGGGTTTCCAAAGGGTCGTCCCTTTGGGTACGATATGTTTGGCAAATTGCAGTGCAATTTGTCGAACATATCTATCTTGCCTCACACGGTTCTGGTGCAAATAGGTAAGAGGGTTGAGAATGTTCTTACCTGTAGGATATCTTATCAAAAAGACAGAATAGCGCTCCATACGGCAGGCGGAGCGGCATCCTCGATACCGAGCTTAGTGAGATCGAACTGGCCCTTGCGAAGGCGATGCATCAATTCGATGCCTGAGATCGTTGCCAAGGCGTTTCTGAACCGTTTGAAGCCGAGCATCACGTTCGTTCTGGACTT
>NZ_LAQU01000212.1 GCF_000970345.1 Robbsia andropogonis
CGGTGACTGTCAAGGTAGTTGGAACGTGAGTTATGCGGCATCTACCACTTCTTGCACATGTTGCGTTTGATGATGTGTTTGCGGGTTAAGCCAGACACAGCCAATCGGTTGCCAGTTGCGTAGCTTACCGGACCATCGCGCCGGATTCAGTTCTCGAGCACGCTGATACAGCGCATGGCGTTTCTTCAATATCTCTGGCTCCTGCCCGGCATGCCGATGGGCCGGCGCGACGAATCGGATCGCGCTATGACGATGCTCGTGGTTGTACCAATACACAAACTGATGCACCCACACACGGGCATCCTGAAGGCTGTCGAAGCCCCCTGGCGGATAGCTCGGTCGGTACTTGCAGGTACGGAACAGGGCTTCGGAGAAGGCATTATCGTTCGATACTCTTGCACGGCTATGCGAGGCGGTAATACCTAGCTTTTCCAACGTGATTTGCAGTGTCGAGCCCTTCATCGCGCTGCCGTTGTCCGCATGCAGCACCAGCGGCGCGCGCAGGTTCTGCTCACGCAGTACCGCGCGTTGAATCACCGTGCTGCTATTGACCATGTTTTCCGCCTCGAATACTTCCGCACCCACAATCTTGCGGCTGTAGATATCCACGATCAGATACAAGTAATAAAACTGGCCGCGCACGCGCGTATTCAAATAGGTCACGTCCCAACTCCATAGCTGGTTTGGACCGTCGGCACGGTGTCTACGGGGAGGACCAACATGACGCGGTGCGCCCGCTCGCCCGCGGCGATGCTGTACATCGGCCTCACGCAGCACCCGATAAAACGTCGACTCCGACGCCAGATAGCGCGCCTCTTCGTCGAGCAAGCGAACCACGATTTGCGATGGCGGCAAGCTTGCAAATTCAGGCCGCAG
>NZ_LAQU01000213.1 GCF_000970345.1 Robbsia andropogonis
TTCTGGTGCAAATAGGCGAGGCGAATCGGTTAGAGTATTCCGATTAACAATCTGGTGATCGGTGATGAGCAAGCGTAAAGGCCTGGAGGTGCTGTTTGATGGGCGACATTTTGATCGAGAAATCATCATTCTCTGCGTGCGCTGGTACCTTCGCTACAAGCTAAGCCTGCGCGATCTGGTCGAGATGATGGCCGAGCGCGGTTTGTCGCTCGTGCACACCACCATTATGCGTTGGGTGAAACGCTTTACGCCGGAGTTCGTCAAGCGCTGGAATCGCTTTGCCATACCCACAGGGCGGTCATGGCGCGTTGACGAAACCTATCTAAAGATTCGTGGCAAATGGGTTTATCTGTACCGTGCGGTAGATCGGGCCGGCCAGACGGTGGATTTCACGCTCAGAGCAAAGCGAGACGTGGCCGCGGCTAAAGCCTTTTTCGGCAAGGCAATTAAACATCAGGGACAGTCGCCGGAGACGATCACGCTCGACGGATATGCCGCCTCACATCGGGCGGTGCGTGAGATGAAGTCCGATGGCCTACTGCCTGAGGAAACGAAGATCCGGTCCTCGAAGTACCTGAACAATTTGATTGAGCAGGACCATCGAAACATCAAGTCCCGCACGAAGGTAATGCTTGGCTTTAAGCGGTTCAGAAACGCCGCAGCCACGATTACAGGTATCGAATTGATGCATCGCATTCGCAAGAAGCAGTTCAATCTCGCCACGCTCGAGCTCAAAGACACCGCTACGTCCACAATCTGGAATGCGGTGCTTTCGACAAAATAAACGACCCGCCAAAATTCATTGCCTCGACTATTCCCTCTATTTGCTCCAAAACCCTC
>NZ_LAQU01000214.1 GCF_000970345.1 Robbsia andropogonis
ATCTGCGAACTCCGGATCGAATCCACAATCTTGCCCGTCGAAATTGAAGTAAAACTCACAGTAGTTGACGATCTTTGCGTCAGGAAAGATATCCCGCACGAATAGCATTTCTCCCCATCCCGGATGCCCATAAATCACATCTGGCGCCAAGCCCTGCTTGGCCAGGGACGTAAGGCTCTTCGCGACAGCAAGCCCTCGCCGGATATTGGTGTCGGTGGTCTTTAACGAGCCGTTCGGAATGATCGAGGCGACTTCATTGAAAACATAGCCAAACAGCTTCAACCGCGGGATAGATTGACGCCAGTTCGCCGCAACGCGGTTCGCCTCTCCAAGCGCCCATACCTCATGCGCGGGATCGCTCACCAGGGCAGAAATCAGATGCCGAAACTGCCCGGGAATATTTTGATGGATAAAAAGTATCTTCATACAACAACAATGAGCCAATGAACGCCAGGCGAAAGGCATCCGCTCCCTTTCGCCTGGACTTACGCTACAGCGCTAGCCCTCAGTGCCAGGCGTTATGCACGGCAGCCAGTACAGTCGCATCCGTGATACTCGGATTGGACGCTGCGGTCGGATCGAATCCAGGATTGGCTGCGGTAAAGTCCGCCATGGCCTGGATAAGTTGATTCAGGCCGGAGTCGACTTGCGCTGTCGTGCCGCCTGGGCTCGCCGTCGTAGTAATCGCGCCCAGCTCGTTCCAATACGAATTTTCGCTGAGGATCGTGATTTTATCGGACGTTCCCATCAACTCGACCTGCAAGTCATCACCCACCCGCTTGAACCAGACGTTTTCCTCGCTGACGCCCCCTAACTCCAAGACGCCTG
>NZ_LAQU01000215.1 GCF_000970345.1 Robbsia andropogonis
GGGGTTCTGTCGCAATAAGAAATGGGTGGTGTAAGAATTTTTATATGTATAGGATTACTTATGCAAATAAGGAGTTGAATTGCTGAGCGGGCGAGAGTGCCTTAGCGCAGCCACTCATCTGACCTTTACGAATCATGTGCATGGTCTCGATCCCACCAAGGATGATGCGTGCGCAGCGAAAAGTCTTAAAGCCCATCATGGGCCGCGTTCGACGTTTGATCGCGCGGTGATCCTGTTCAACAATGTTGTTTAGATACTTTTGCTGGCGAATCTTGATCGGTATTTCCCGCTTGGCATTGATCGCTTTTAATGCTGCGAGGTTCGATCCGCTCTTATCGATCGTCACGGTCTCGGGTTCGCCGTTTCGCGCAATTGCCCGTTCGAAATATGCGTGCGCGGCAGCCTTGTCCCGGCGGGCTCGCAGCAGGAAATCAACGGTGTTACCGGCTTTGTCGACAGCCCGGTACAGATATCGCCACTCACCCCCGATTCGAACGTATGTCTCGTCCATCCTCCAGCTTCTGCCCACCGTGCGTTTGCACCGCCGGAACGCTTTTTCCAGTAGCGGCAATAGTCTAAGCGCCCAGCGGTGAACGGTCGAATGGTCCACAGCAACCCCACGCTCTGCCATCATCTCTTCGAGGTGTCGTAAGCTCAACGGATACGCAACATACCAACGCACACATAGGAGCATCACGTCCAGCGGATAGTGGAGCCGTTTAAACACTTTCGACATCGCCGCAGTCAGCTTTTGCTGCATGGATCGGTTCCGTTCGTTCGGGGTCTTCAGAATAACAGACCGCCTTATTGCGACAGAACC
>NZ_LAQU01000216.1 GCF_000970345.1 Robbsia andropogonis
AGGCGCTCATCGAGCGCGCTCTGGGCGCTGAACTCGGCCAACATCTGGGCTACGAGCCCGGGGCTGAGAAGCCCGCAACGGCCACGAATCAGCGCAACGGGCACAGCGCTAAGAGGCGGTTTCAGAAAGACTTGAAAGGCTCTGTTAATTTTATAGACATCCTGTTAGCCTAGGCCATCGTGATGACGAGACCAAGGGATGAACAAGCCAATGATTGCTGACGAATTATGGCGACGACTCGAACCGTTACTGTCCCAGGCGAAAGCGCGTCGCGAGAAGTATCCTGGTCGCAAGCCGGTACCGGATCGCGCAGCATTGAACGGCATTGCGTTTGTGTTGCACACAGCACTGCGTTGGCGAGATCTACCAGCCGAAATGGGTTGCGGCTCTGGCGTGACTTGTTGGCGCCGCTTACGCGACTGGCAAGAAGCAGGCGTGTGGGACCGATTGCACGAAGTGCTGCTGGGCAAGTTACGCGCAGCGGGCCAAATCGACTTATCACGCGTAGTTGTCGATTCGCCTTCCGTTCGGGCTATAGGGGCGGGCACAAAAACTGGCCACCCTGTATACCGCGCGCGACCGGGCTCCAAGCACCATGTGGCGACCGACGCAAATGGGGTGCCGCTTTCGATCAGCTTGACCGGTGCGAATCGCCATGACGTCACACAATTGTTGCCGCTCATCGACGCAATTCCAGCTATCCGTAGCATACGCGGTCGCCCCTTGCAAATGCCTCAAGTGGTTCTCGCAGATCGCGGGTACGACTCCGAATCACACCGACAGAAATTGCTTGATC
>NZ_LAQU01000217.1 GCF_000970345.1 Robbsia andropogonis
TAGATTCAACCGGTCGTCGCAACACCTTACTTCAGGAGGTGTCTCATGGGTCGTCCAGGACAATGGATTCAACAGTTCACGGGGCGAGGCGCGATGCGCTCCCCCGGCCACCCGTCGCATCGGCAAGAGATCGAGCGCCAGTTTTGGGAGCAGATTGCGACCGGCATTACAAGTGAGAAGGCCGCCGCAGCGGTAGGGGTGTCGCAGGCCGTTGGCACGCGCTGGTTTCGTAAGCGCGGCGGGATGCCTTTATTTATGGCGAATCCTATGTCCGGGAGATACTTGTCGTTTGCCGAGCGTGAGGAAATAGCATTACTCTATGCACAAAATATCGGAATACGCGAGATCGCTCGGCGTATAGGGCGTAGCGCGTCAACGGTCTCGCGGGAACTTAGACGTAACGCGGCAACTCGTTCCGGGCTGCTTGACTATCGTGCATCAGTCGCGCAGTGGAAGGCCGATCTTTTTGCTAAGCGCCCGAAACCCGCAAAGCTTGTGACAAACCATAGGCTGCATCAATATGTGCAGGCTAGGCTGGAGGGACAGATCCATGATGCTAAAGGCCGTAAGGTCTCAGGCCCTAAGCAAGCAGCGTTTATCGGTCGGAACAAACCAGAACGCAGTGACCGGAAATGGGTCAATGGCTGGTCGCCGGAACAGATTTCCCTCCGACTGAAGTCCGATTTCCCGGATGACGAAACCATGCGCATTTCTCACGAAGCCATCTACCAAGCGCTCTACATTCAAGGGCGTGGTGCACTCAAACGAGAGCTAGTGACTTATTTGCGCACGGGGC
>NZ_LAQU01000218.1 GCF_000970345.1 Robbsia andropogonis
ACATGTCTGAAGGACCGCATCGCGTTCGGCCTGGCTCAGCGCGTGCGACGGCTTGCCATGCACCGCATTCGCTCGGCCATCCTCGCCCCCAGCGCTCCAGCGCCGATACGTATTGAGCCCTATACGCATCTCGGCGCATGCCCGTTCGAGGCGCGCACCGTCACATCGCGCCGCGTTGACCAATTCCACCGCATGACGGCGATCTCGGGCATTGGTCATTCTTCCTCGCCCCCCCAGATCGCCCGCGCTTTTTTTCTCAGCGTCAGCAGGGCCGCCGTTTCCGCCAAGGCCGCATCCTTACGCCGTAGCTCGCGCTCCAACTCCTTGTTACGTTTGCGCTCGCTTTTGAGCGCCTCGCTGTCCTGGCGACTGCTTTGTTCACTGCGCGCGTTGGCTCCTTCACAGCTCTCACGCCAACGTCGCAATTGCTCCGGATATAAACCCCGACGGCGGCAATATTCGGCTAACTCCACTTCGGATAATGCCGCACATTCCAACACCGCGTTGAACTTGTCTCGCGAACTCCAGCCCTCGCTGTCGGTCGCGTTGGCCGGTAGCAAGCGGCCACGATCCCGCGCAGCTTTGCGCCAGTTGTAGATCGTCGCCTCGCTAATGCCTTCTTCCCGCGACACCTCAACAACGCTACGATTATGTGGCGCCAACAGCTTCTTCAGAATCGCTTCTTTGCGCTCTTCGGAGTACTTCATTGGATTCTTCCCTCTGCCCCCTGTCACGGTTCAAACTCTAACAGCGATTCATGTTCCAACTAGTCTGACACAGGGGGG
>NZ_LAQU01000219.1 GCF_000970345.1 Robbsia andropogonis
AAATCCTTAAAATCGTGCCACCTCGAATACGAACAGCGTCGTGATCTAAGGGCAGGCTATGCGCGTTCCAAGCAGGTGTACTCGGCCGAACAGAAGAAGCTGGCCATGGATCATTACTTGAGCCATGATCGTTGTGTGGCAGCGACCTTACGGGCTTTGGGCTATCCGAGTCGTGGAACACTTACGGATTGGATTAGAGAGCAGTGTCCTGAGATCGGCAAGTGCCGTGCTGGACGTGTGGCCGGCAGCATTCCTCAGTCGCTCGCGGTGAAACAGGGGAGCGTCATTGAGCTGTGCTCCAGAGAAGGCAGTGCACGCATGCTTGCCCAGAAAGTGGGCGTAAGCAGACCGATGTTATATAAGTGGAAGAACGAACTACTCGGCCGGGAGGCTCCAGCATCGATGAAACGTCACGAGAAGCGAGCACCGGAGCACGAGCGTTCGGATCTGGAGAAGCAAGTCGAATCGCTTCGGCGCGATATCCGCAAGCTAGAGCTCGAGCGCGATATCCTCGCGAAGGCGAACGAATTATTAAAAAAAGGGATGGGCATCGACCTGCAGCTCCTGAGCAACCGGGAGAAGACGACGTTGGTTGATGCCCTAAAACAAACCTATGCGCTGCCAGAGTTGTTGTCGGCTCTGAGGCTCGCCCGCAGCTCCTACTTTTATCACCGCGCCCGTCTGCTCGTGACCGACAGATATGTGGGTGCGCGTCGTGTCATGGTAGACATCTTCGAATGCAACTATCGCTGCTACGGCTACCGTCGGATCC
>NZ_LAQU01000220.1 GCF_000970345.1 Robbsia andropogonis
ACCCAGGCGGCGAGCGCCCTCTTTTTTGGTGTGCATCTTCATGGCTTGTTCTTCGCCGAATAGGCCCATCGGCGTTCGTAATGTCGCAATGACATCACTTCCCTTCGTACCATACTAGTGGAAGACATCAGACGCGCCGTAGCAGGACTAAGCGAGCGGGTTATGTCGAAAATCAAGCGCTGGCTGCCCTGGAGGTCTAGGTGAAAAATAGGTTCGTGATGCGCCACACGATTGCGCAACTGTCGCAGTTGCTCGAGTTGCTGATTGAATATTGCGCGCTTGGGTGCCTTGCGCGGCGCGAACGCCCGATGCAAGCACGGCACCCATAACTTGTGCTCTAGTTTGGAATCTGTCAGCGCGTGCCAGAACCCAAACGTAAGTTCAGCAATGACCTTGCCCTGCGGCAGGGGTGTTGCCAAGGTCCAATTTTTGGATGCATCTTTTTGCGCTCGCTCCACAATTCGCTGCCCCCGTGCGTCCAACAAACCCAGGAAATCGGGGGATTGAAACCATTGGTCACCGAATTTATTCCGAAGTTCACCCGCGAACCGATTGCGCAACACAATCTCGAAATAGTGGAGATCACCCAGCAAAGCCGAACTTATCCTGCCGTTCATCACGTAGAGACGCAGCGCGCGCTGGGCATGATTGCGTGTGGCGAACAGATACCGACCGAGGCGCGCCCGAGTGAGCGTCCGTATGATTTGGTCAATTTCGGACGCTGGTAGCGTGGGGAACTTCTGGTTAGCCACTTGCATATCC
>NZ_LAQU01000221.1 GCF_000970345.1 Robbsia andropogonis
AAGTCGTTAAAATCGTGGCACCTCGAATACGAACAGCGTCGTGATCTACGGGCAGGCTATGCACGTTCCAAGCAGGTGTACTCGGCCGAACAGAAGAAGCTGGCCATGGATCATTACTTGAGCCATGATCGTTGTGTGGCAGCGACCTTACGGGCTTTGGGCTATCCGAGTCGTGGAACACTTACGGATTGGATTAGAGAGCAGTGTCCTGAGATCGGCAAGTGCCGTGCTGGACGTGTGGCCGGCAGCATTCCTCAGTCGCTCGCGGTGAAACAGGCGAGCGTCATTGAGCTGTGCTCCAGAGAAGGCAGTGCACGCATGCTTGCCCAGAAAGTGGGCGTAAGCAGACCGATGTTATATAAGTGGAAGAACCAACTACTCGGCCGGGAGGTTCCAGCATCGATGAAACGTCATGAGAAGCGAGCACCGGAGCACGAGCGTTCGAATCTGGAGAAGCAAGTCGAATCGCTTCGGCGCGATATCCTCGCGAAGGCGAACGAATTAGTAAAAAAAGGGATGGGCATCGACCTGCAGCTCCTGAGCAACCCGGAGAAGACGACGTTGGTTGATGCCCTAAAACAAACCTATGCGCTGCCAGAGTTGTTGTCGGCGCTGCGGCTCGCCCGCAGCTCCTACTTCTATCACCGCGCCCGTCTGCTCGTGACCGACAGATATGTGGTTGCGCGTCGTGTCATGGCAGACATCTTCGAATGCAATTATCGCTGTTACGGCTACCATCGGATGC
>NZ_LAQU01000222.1 GCF_000970345.1 Robbsia andropogonis
CTGGTAGGGGTCACCGACGTAAATCGTTTGCGCATGCTTCTGACGGCTGAGCACAGAGAGCATGACACCATCGCTGTCCTGCGCTTCGTCAAAAAGGATGACGTCGGCGTTGATCTTCGGGTTGGATTGCGCCCAGACTTTCAGATAGACATCCGGGATGATGGCGCTACGGCCCCTAGGATCAACGCTTTCTTGCCACAGTCGGACCACATGGGGCACGAGATTGGAGCGCAGCCAGGCGGCCGCGCGCTCGTCAACCTTCTCGTCGACGACGATGTGCTCAGCGAGCGGTACAGCATCGGCTGAACGACAAAACCGACCCAAGCCTTCAATGATCATTCTTCCGAGATCGAATTGCTCGAGATCGAGATCTCGTCCCGTTACCGATGGAACCCGAATAGGCTGGATCTTATAACGCGCGGCTAATTGATGAGGTGCTTCTTCCGGTAAATTGAGCCGTGCGGTAAGTGCCGCGTTGACTGACGCAAAGGCGAGCGAGTGCACGGTCCGGCAGTTCACGGGTGCCGGGAATTTATGGCGTGCATGCTCGGCGATGGTTTTATTGAACGCGAGGTAGCTGCAGCGCCGCTCGCCCATCGCGCTGGCGAGCAGCTCAAGCGTGGAGGTCTTCCCGGCGCCGGCATAGGCTTTCACTTTGAGATCGCCGCCCTGCAGGGCCGCATCGACCACGGCGCTCTGCTCAGCGGTAGACGGGAAAAGAAGAGACATCGTCATGCCTTGC
>NZ_LAQU01000223.1 GCF_000970345.1 Robbsia andropogonis
CAATGTGATCGTGGACACGTATGCTCTTACGCGCTAATGCCGAATGCCAGATGGGATGACCGGCCGCTTACCATCGATCTGCCGTACGGGATGGATAGGCAATCGATTTAGTACGTCTTTGAGATAGGCGTAAAGATAATGGCCATTGAGCTTGGCTGACTGAACAAGGCTCATGATTGCCGACGCGCGCTTGTCCGCGCCCAATAAGCGTGCAAATAGCCAGACGCTGACCGCTGCCTTGGCATTTGAGGGGCTGCCAAAACATAGCTTAGGATTGTCTCCATTCGCTTCGAATCTTGCCAGTTATGGCGCGTAGAACAAACGTCTAAAAATGAATAATTATTAAAAGCTATCTTTCGATCACTTTCAATAAAGATCGCGACGAGTCGGCCTCCGGCGCGAGCAGCGTAAATATTGCTTAGCGCGAGAGAGGCAGGAAATAAATGCTCCTCAATCGAAGGTTGCCGTCATTCGCTCACCATTGTCTTCAAAACCATATTGAATTGTATGGTAGTGGGCGGTACTATTACCCGTTAACCTCGCCGAGTTAATCGAACAGACTAGTCATTTCTGACTGTTGGACTATCCATTTGGTATGCGTCAGCGATGCGATTGCGCGTTTCGATTCGTGTTTGTTCGACCAGCTTTTTTGTAGCCGAGAGACCGCGTGCCATGCTCCGGCGGCTGTCTTGCCGAGACTTGTGCGGTAGCCGGTAGACGGCGCTACCCGCTGTTCCACT
>NZ_LAQU01000224.1 GCF_000970345.1 Robbsia andropogonis
GCTGGGAGATTGCGTCAACGATTGCGGCTGACGCTGATAGCGGGGAGCCGAACCATTTGCATTCGAAGTGGGCAACGTCGATTCCAGTTTCGGCGTCTCGAATCGAGACATCGGCGCGTGCCAAGCCCATTCCTGCGCTCAAAGCCTCCGCCGTCTCTCGGATCATGGCTTCGGACGGGTCTAGATGCTCGGCCTCTCGCTTGGGCAGCGCGTTCTGCCATCTGATCCGATATCGCCCGACGGCCACGATCTCGGAGCCGCCGGCAATCGAGCCCTTCCATCTGATCCGCTCGCCCATCTCCAACGCCAAAGCTTCGGCCGCCGAGAGCGCGGTCGCCAATTCGAGCTTTTGCCAGTCCTCCAACTGAGCGACCAGCGTGTTCGACAAAATGGAGCGTATCGCGTCCTCGTCCATGCGCTCGACGCCTTCGAACAGAAGCATCGAATCCGCGGCCATTCGGTAGAGCGGCGACAACCCCTTGCGCGCGTCCCTTGTCGCAGCCGCGCCGGGTCTGCGTCTCCCTGCAGGTGACAACATCACCTCGCGTAGCATCCGAGTGCGGCTGGCCCGTTCGAGAAGGCCCACGCGCGCATGTATCCAATCCTGGTCAGGGCCGAGCTTGTGCCGGCGAATGGCCGACAGGGCCAGCGACTCGGCTTCCCGAAGCACCCAGGCGAGAACATGGTTGCGGCGAGTCAGCGTGGAGAGCGCCGGCTCGGACACGACAAAGAGAGTCG
>NZ_LAQU01000225.1 GCF_000970345.1 Robbsia andropogonis
CGTTTTACGTACCTCCGCGAGGGCGTCATTACGCTGTGCCGCGATCTGCTGCGCGATTTCCTTGTTCAGTGCCTCGCGCCGTGAGAGTAATGCTTCGAGATCCATGGCGTTTTCGGGATTAGGAGAGATTCCTTGTTCGTCAGGGGTTTATTTTAACCTGAAACACAGATGTTGGTGACTAGGCAAGTATCTTTGCGTGATCACTGGCGAGTACACTGACGCGCCGTGCCAATGCACTCGCGCGTGGCAGCCGTGACACCAGCCTCGTTCCAGTGCCGTAATCGCCAGCAAGCCATCAAAGCGCGAGGGTTGGGATTTTGTGCCGATCACTCGACCGTTTTCTCTCGCGTGAAAGGTGGAAGCGCCTGCCATACCCTAGCGAATCGCAGCGTCAATGAGGGTTGGCCGGGATTGGCGACGCGACGATTGCCGATGCGATTCTGGATCGGGTGATGCAGCGCCACCACCGCTTCACACTCACCGGAGACTCGCTGCGACTGCCAAGAGAAAAAAACCACCCAAAAAGGAGAAAACCATCGACCCATCGTGACCGCTGCGCTTAGAATTGAACCGCGTAACGCCAACCACTGCGCAGCGGTCACGATCACCGGAATCAGCGGTCACGTTCGCCGGAATACGCAGGCACTTGCTAATTCAATCGCTGGCCCCGATATACTCTGTCAATCACCCCATCCATCGACGGGGGCTTAGGCAGGCAACAACAAGGCACGGCAGGCCGC
>NZ_LAQU01000226.1 GCF_000970345.1 Robbsia andropogonis
ACGTACGTACGTCGTACGTACGTACGTACGTACGTACGTACGTACGTACGTACGTACGTACGTACGTACGTACGTACGTACGTACGTACGTACGTACGTACGTACGTACGTACGTACGTACGTACGTACGTACGTACGTACGTACGTACGTACGTACGTACGTACGTACGTACGTACGTACGTACGTACGTACGTACGTACGTACGTACGTACGTACGTACGTACGTACGTACGTACGTACGTACGTACGTACGTACGTACGTACGTACGTACGTACGTACGTACGTACGTACGTACGTACGTACGTACGTACGTACGTACGTACGTACGTACGTACGTACGTACGTACGTACGTACGTACGTACGTACGTACGTACGTACGTACGTACGTACGTACGTACGTACGTACGTACGTACGTACGTACGTACGTACGTACGTACGTACGTACGTACGTACGTACGTACGTACGTACGTACGTACGTACGTACGTACGTACGTACGTACGTACGTACGTACGTACGTACGTACGTACGTACGTACGTACGTACGTACGTACGTACGTACGTACGTACGTACGTACGTACGTACGTACGTACGTACGTACGTACGTACGTACGTACGTACGTACGTACGTACGTACGTACGTACGTACGTACGTACGTACGTACGTACGTACGTACGTACGTACGTACGTACGTACGTACGTACGTACGTACGTACGTA
>NZ_LAQU01000227.1 GCF_000970345.1 Robbsia andropogonis
GCAACTTTACAGCTCAAGTGCGAATTCTCAGCTCCACCTGGGGTATCTGGTTGCGCAGAACGGCAACACGCGCGGGGCTTACCTGGGCAGCGCTTCGACCTGAAATCGGATGCGTATGGTGCAATTCGCGCGGGCCAGGGACTGTATGTCTCGACCCATCCGGCAAACGCTGCCCAGCCGATGAACGTCACGGCGGCAAGCGAGCAACTGGCGAGCGCGGAAAGTGTCGCCGAGCTCGCGTCGCAGGCCAGCACGTCAAATCAGGCTGAAAGCCTGCAGGACGGCTTGGACGCACTCAAGAAGCTTACCGATGCGACGCAATATAACGTGGCGGGCAACAGCGGCGGTGTCGGTGGTAACACGGGGGGCGGGGGCACGGGTAACGCAAATGGCTTCTCGACCCCAATCATGCTGATTGCAAGCCCTGCGGGCGCTGGCCTGTCCACGCAGGACTCGGCTCATATCACGGCGAACCAGCAAGTCAACATCGTCAGTGGCAAGAGCACGAACGTGGCAGCGGGTAAATCGCTCATCGCCAGCGTGATGGAGAAGATCAGCCTGTTTGCGCAGAATGCGGGGATTAAGCTTTTTGCCAGCAAGGGCAAGGTCGAGATCCAGGCGCAGAGCGATGAGATGAAGCTCGCCGCGCTCAACGACGTGACGATTACCAGTTCGAGCGGCAAGGTCGTGATCTCCGCGGATAAGGAAATTTGGATCGGCG
>NZ_LAQU01000228.1 GCF_000970345.1 Robbsia andropogonis
GCAGATCAGTTTCGCGTTGTCGCGGCGCTTCACGTGGATTCGAATCGGCATACCCGAAGACCCGGCTGCTTTCGTCCGAGAACGGCTCGAAAAGCTTGGGTTGCTGAAAGGGAGCGCCGACGTCGCCTTGCCGAATCCGATCGCGGATTTGTGGGCGATCGTCAATCGGCACCGCGAGTTGGGCGGTGCGCCCGTTATCGATTTCTTGAAGCTTGCCGCCGCGATGGACCCCGACATCGATTTTCTGTCGGCTCCGACGCAGCAGACGCAAGAGACCTTCGTCGTGGTGATGGCCTCGACCTTCTTGCCGTTGCTCGACGGCATCAGCCGCGCCGAGGCGATGGATTGCTCCTCGGCCATCGTCTCTGCGTGGGGGCTGTCGGGCGCTGCGGCAGCCGACGTCGAGCAACGTTTCATGGAGCTTGCGCCCTGAGCACCCCACTTGGCTCTACGCTGTCCGACCATTGCCTGGCGGCGCTCTTGCGCTGCCATCGATCTCCGCAGGGCAACGGATGGGATTCAAAGACTCCACGCGTCGATATCGAGGAGCGCGAGGAGCTTTTGCTGCGCTGGGCGCTTTCTGACGGGGTCCGGCGCATCGCGGAGCGCGTGATCGCAAACCCGCGAGACATTCGATCCTCCATCACTTTCGAAACTCAAACGCACTCGGGCCACATACCGGGAGTCGTCGACGCTCGGGCGACGCTTTGCGAGCAAGAGC
>NZ_LAQU01000229.1 GCF_000970345.1 Robbsia andropogonis
GCTGGCGATTGTTCTCTGCTGCATACCATCCTCCATTCTCCCGACTGCATCGGACAAATGTAAAACGCCTTAATTGGCTTAATTGTGCATTTTCTCTTTGGACGCGAAGGCCAACGCACTCAATAACAACACTAGAGTTGCCGCGCCGTAAAAGTCACCCCAACCGAATTGAGAGATAATTGGAGGTAACAACATGATTGCTCCTGTTGCCACCAGCCGACTACCACCGCAGAGCACTGCGTAGTCTGTTGCTGATTGCTCGCCATCCGCCCAACGTAGTAGCGCTCTATATATCAACACAGAGATCACGCTTCCAATCGCATTGCTCGCGATGCAAATATTGAGCATCGCTGCATTGTGATTGCTTTGGATGTAAAGCATAGAGAGACCATTGCAAACGGAAAAGGCTATCACTGATATCACCAGCATCGGCCGTGTTCCGAACCACCGCGTCATCCAAGGAACCAACGAAGCAACAATGCCGTTCGTGATTGGGCTGACCGTGCCTAATGCCCAACCAATGGTTTCAAGCGAGAAATGCATTTGCACGAGAAGGAGACGCTGAAAATACGCGACCCCAACGACAGAAACTGTCAACACCGCAATAGTTACTAATCGCCCGTATATCTGCCTACGGGAGAACGTTCCGAGAATTGATATCCGGCGAACACTCGATGCAATGTCAGGTAGCGGCTCTTCGAGATTG
>NZ_LAQU01000230.1 GCF_000970345.1 Robbsia andropogonis
CGGCAAGCGCCGGCGAGCCGAGCGACTGGCTGAGATCGAACAACTCTATGACCGGCATATTGTCGGCCCGGCGATCCTGGATGCGGGGCTGGCACCGTCACTCGGAGGAGACGGAGAGCATCACGAGGTTCGAGGGCATTGGCGACGACCGCACTTCAGGATGCAGCCGCATGGGCCGCAGGCAGCGCTGCGTAAGTTGATTTTCGTGGGACCGACGATCGTACGGCCGGACCGTCTTAACTGATCATTGACCTTCTAATCGTCGAAGGCAATTCGACTTTCATTGTTGGTGGTAAGGCGGTTGCGCTCGACAGGCATAAAACGTGCTGTGGGGCCGTATTGATATCGCGCCTGGCCACGGAATAAAACCGTATGGGTGGTGCCGCGGCGGGTGTTCTGAATAGTCCGACTTATGTGCTCCGGGCAAGTGATCAGCGTCTTTTCTCGACAAGTTAAAAATGATGCGCCAAATAATTATTTGCGTCGTGAAGTGTTTTTTCGGCAGGCATCAGTGGCAACAACACAGGGACTATGGATATCTCCTTCACGGCATGGGCGTTCATACCTATCGATGCAAGACATGCAGGACGATAGAAGAATTTGGTGCCCCGCCGGGTTAATGGAAGACGCTCAGGCTGGCGCGTGATCATGGGAGTTAGATCAAGGATTGGCCATGATCCTTGCCGACAATCGACAATCGACAATCGA
>NZ_LAQU01000231.1 GCF_000970345.1 Robbsia andropogonis
GTCTCGGCACCAACGGTGAGCAGCACCTATTCAGCGATGAGTTTCGGCGCCACGATCACTGGAGGGCGTCTGTCCGGATCAACCGCAGCGATTCAAGCGCTCTCGACACTCGGTCATATGAGCGAAGTTATTTCGAAAACAGGCATCACGCAAAACGGCAAACTGTTGGGCTTGCAGGAGGCCAGCGAAGAGGGCTATGTGCAGTCGACGTCGACCACGACGACGACGAACGCGGGCTCTACCACCTCCATCCAAACCAGCACCCTGGTGCCGGGCTTTACGAGCACCTTCCTGCCCAAGATGGTCGACGGCAAAATCCTGCTCGACTTCGATATTACGCTGTCGAACCTGGACAGTCTGACCACTTACACAACCAATAGCACGAGCGTGCAGTTGCCGACGATGAGCATGACTCGCCTGACACAGAGCGTGCTCCTCAAGCCAGGCCAGACCTTGATCCTGACCGGCATGAACAAGCAGAAGACCACGACCACCAACAACGGCACCGGCTCGGCTTTCCTGCCGATTTTCGGTGGCGGGCTGGATGCCGCCAAGGACGACGCGATGATCGCGGTCGTCATCACCGCGCGTCTGATGTAACGGGGGAGGGGAGACCATGAATACGCAAATCATTCGTGTAAGTGTTGGCGCACTGAGCGTTGCCTTGAT
>NZ_LAQU01000232.1 GCF_000970345.1 Robbsia andropogonis
GGGCAAGCGCCGGCGCGCTGAACGACTGGCTGAGATCGAACAACTCTATGACCGGCATATTGTCGGCCCGGCGATCCTCGATGCGGGGCCTGCACCGTCCCTTGGGGGAGACGGAGAGCATCACGAGGTTCGAGGGCATTGGCGACGACCGCACTTCCGGATGCAACCGCATGGGCCGCAGGCAGCGCTGCGTAAGTTGATTTTCGTGGGACCGACGATCGTACGGCCGGACCGCCTTAACTAACTGATCACCGACCTTCTAATCATCGAAGGCGATCCGAATTTTATTGTTTGACCGGCTCCAGTACTAGTCCGAAACGGCTGTAGAGTAGGTCAGTTAATAAACTGACCTTGCCTCGAAACGACTTACAGCAGAGATGTAAGCTTGAACTTCCCTCGGTATGGCGGACATTTCTGGCCTATGATCTGAAAACTCCCAACCACTTGTATTACGCATAGACACTCGATTGGAATATCAGTGGGACGGGAGCGCGAAGACCTCGACTAGGTTCTGCTTTGGCCGACGAAATCAACGACCAAGACCAATGAACAATAGTTATAAATTTACCGAGAAGCGCCGTTTCGCGTGGATGTTATTTCGCAAACGGAAGGCCATCAAACTGGAGCCGGCAACTATCTGCTTTAACGAAGGAACATAT
>NZ_LAQU01000233.1 GCF_000970345.1 Robbsia andropogonis
GCACACCATGCAGATCCTGTCGCTGATTGCAGGAGAAGAATTTGGCATGAACCTTGTGGCAGATGGTTTGGCCTCTGTCCTGGCCAACGACCGCACCTACTTCGAAAACTGGTCTCCTCGCTCTATCCTTTGCTGGAAAAACTGACGACAGGCAAAACCGCCGAGCTGCTCTCCCCGGAATACGACGACCCCCTCGATCCGCGTCCTGCCTTCGACTGGAGCCAGATCATCGACCGTGGCGGCATCGTCTATGTCGGGCTCGATGCCCTCTCCGACTTCGAGGTGGCCGGTGCCGTGGGCAATGCCATGTTTGCCGATCTCACCTCAACGGCGGGCCGTATCTATAAGTATGGCTCCGGATACGGGCAAGGCGCTGCGGTGCCGAAGCGTAACCTGTCCATCCACGCCGATGAATTCAACGAGCTCGTGGGCGACGAATTTATCCCCATGGTCAATAAAGCCGGTGGCGCGGGCTATCAGGTCACTGCCTATACGCAGACCATCTCCGATATCGAAGCGAAGATCGGCTCCAAGGCCAAGGCCAGCCAGATCGAGGGCAACTTCAATACCTTGGTGATGTTGCGTGTGAAGAACCCTGAGACAGCGGAGGTGCTGACAAATCAGCTGGACGAAGTCGAGATCAAGATGCTC
>NZ_LAQU01000234.1 GCF_000970345.1 Robbsia andropogonis
CTGGTACTTTCGCTTCTCGCTGAGCTTGCGCGACATCGAAGAATTATTGCTCGAGCGCGGCGTGATCGTCAGCTACGAATCAATACGGCGGTGGTGCGATAAATTCGGGGCCCGGTTTGCCGCACATGTAAAGATCACCGACAGCATCGCCAAAACCTGGCATCTCGACGAAATGTTCGTGCGTCTGCGTGGTGAGCCGTACTGGCTATGGCGTGCCGTCGACGAACACGGCCGCGAACTCGACATCCTGTTGCAAAAGCATCGAGATATTGCCGCAGCCAAACAGTTCTTCAAGAGGATTTTGCGCGACCACCCCGCACCGCGCGTCATCGTGACAGATCAACTTCGTAGTTACCCTGCCGCCAAAGCCTGCGTGCCCGCGCTGCCCAAGACGAAGCACATCTTCGTACGTGCTGCCGCGCGCGTGAATAACCGTGCCGAAAACAGCCATCAACCGACCCGAGAGCGGGAGCGCCGCATGCGCGGCTTAAGGGATTTGCGACAAGCACAGCGCTTCCTTTCGAACTTCGGCCCGATTCGACAGCATTTTGCTCTAAAACGACACCTGATTTGTGCAGCCGAACATCGTCGCGAGCTTACGCTCCGATTGGAATCGTGGCGTCACTTGACGCTCCAGGGCCAAA
>NZ_LAQU01000235.1 GCF_000970345.1 Robbsia andropogonis
GCTCAAAAATCGGAGGATCGATGATGAGCAAGGCAAAGGCGGGCATTGTCACGTTGTCGAGGCGTTCGGGTAAGCTTGGCACATGAAAACCTCGTCTATCTACCGCGGCCATCGTTTCCCATCTGCAATCATCAGCCTAGCGGTTAGCGGTTAGCGGTGCGCTGGTACTTTCGCTTCTCGCTGAGCTTGCGCGACATCGACGAATTATTGCTCGAGCGCGGCGTGATCGTCAGCTACGAATCGATACGGCGGTGGTGCGATAAATTCGGCGCCCGGTTTGCCGCACATGTAAAGATCACCGGCCGTATCGCCAAAACGGTTCTGGTGCAAATAGGTAAGAGGGTTGAGAATGTTTTTACCTGTAGGATATCTTATCAAGCAGACAGAACTGCATTCCATACGGCAGGCAGAGCGGCATCCCTGAGACCGATTTTAGTCAGATCGAACTGGCCCTTGCGAATGCGATGCATCAATTCGATGCCTGAGACCGTTGCCAAGGCGTTTCTGAACCGTTTGAAGCCGAGCGTCACGTTCGTTCTGGACTTGATGTTTCGATGGTCCTGCTCAATCATATTGTTCAGATACTTCGAGGATCGGACCTTCGTGTGTTCAGGCAGTAGGCCATCGGCCTTCATCTC
>NZ_LAQU01000236.1 GCF_000970345.1 Robbsia andropogonis
CGGATTCAACCGGTCACTGCAACGCGGCTTGAAGAACCTGTGCCGGGGTTTTGAACTTCAAGGTTTTTCTGGGTCTCGTGTTCAGCTTTTCCGCAATCTTGTCTAACTCCTTCTGCGAGAAGCCCGAAAGACAAGTGCCTTTCGGGAAATACTGACGCAGCAGTCCGTTAGTATTCTCGTTCGTGCCGCGCTGCCAGGGGCTGCTGGGGTCACAGAAGTAGACCGCCATATCAGTGGCAAGTGAGAACGCCTTATGCGCAGACAGTTCCTGACCTCTGTCCCAGGTAAGACTCTTCGATAACTCTCGGGGTAGTTTGTGCATCTGTCCGGCAAGAGCCTCTATCACGGTGAGTGCGCCTTTGTTCTTTACCTTGCATAACAGCGTAAATCGAGAATGTCGCTCAACAATTGTTGCGATCGCGCTGTTCAGCGAACCGACGATCAAATCACCTTCCCAGTGACCGGGTATCGCGCGATCTTCAATTTCAGCTGGACGCTCCCGAATTGAAACCGCTCCTTGAATGTTCCCGCGACTCGGCGTCTGGTGGTTTCTGGCACGCCGGAACATACGCTTCATACGAAGATGCTTTTTTAATTCTTCACGCAATACGCCACGCGTTTGAATAAAAAGGGACTTG
>NZ_LAQU01000237.1 GCF_000970345.1 Robbsia andropogonis
GCTTCAATCCAGCGCACCACGCGCCCTGCCCCCTCGGCGCCGATTCCGGGCACTTTCACAAACCAACGGTGGCCAAGACTGTTGATGGCGTCGATCAACTGCTGCAAGCGCGTGAGGCCCACCGCCTCGAGCCGCGCGGCGGTGGTGGGCTCAAGCCATCCTGAAATGGCGTGATGCAGGGCCGGTGCCTCGGCCACGGATAGTTCGAGGCGCCGCAGGGCGTCAAGACGCCTGGCGTGAAGACTGCGCCCCCGACGTAGCTGGCGAGAAGGCTGGGCTTCGGGATACTGCTCGCGAAACAAAGCCAGCAATTCGGCTTCATCGAAGACTTCCTGGGGGTCGACCTGCTCGCGAAACTCAGCCAGCGATGGCGTGCCGGACTCCGAGTGGTCCTCCTGCCCCAGACTCTTGGGCAAACGCAGCAGCCGCATCGCCGCTCGATCGCCGGTGCGGCGTGCGGCAGCGGCGAGCTCGTCCTGCAGCCAGCGCACCAGGCTGCGGACACGCCGCGGATCGCGGCCGCAATCCAGATAGGTATCGGCAAGCGTGGGCAGGTCGATCGCGCTCGGGCCCTCCAAATAAGCACGATAGAACGCGAAGTGCGCCAGG
>NZ_LAQU01000238.1 GCF_000970345.1 Robbsia andropogonis
AAAGGATAAGCCTCGATTAAGTTGCTTGATGCTGCTGGAAAACCGTACACCAAATGAACTGTCATGGCGCAGATGACCCAGTTTTCCGATTTACAGCCGGGGCTTAGGATCAGTATTACCAAAAACAGACTTGAATGGCAGTTTGTATTTTTCCTTTGCTGCCAGCAGGTATTTGCCAGCAGTCTCGGGATGCGAAGTAAGGCGTTCGAATTCCACGTGGCATAATACTATGCAAAAAATTTATTTTCATCTTTATCGTAATGCCTAAATGAATAGTCTTTTAGATTTTCACGATTAATGCTATGGAGATTTTGTCGTAATAACGCGCTTTCGTATTCTGGAGATCCCAATTGAACTATGCGATCCCTGAAACAAAATCTGACTCCGCGCATGGGAAACTTGTTTAGATGGCTACACTATCCACCGGACCTGATGGTGTTATGCGTGCCCCCCAGCACGCGCTTAGCGGACGATTTTTACCGAAAAGCAAGCCGAATCTTCTGATATTCGGGGTGGAATTCCGCCGACGGCGCATCGCTGATCGGCCACGGGCAGGTATCGGGAAACGTGTCGAGACCAGTTTCATTGGAGACGAGCACGACAGCC
>NZ_LAQU01000239.1 GCF_000970345.1 Robbsia andropogonis
TACGTTATTCGAAAAATCCGGCACGAAGATTCAGGTCATCACCAGCAGCGTAGCGTCGTCTACGGAGTGTTCGATGAGCGGCGTCGACGTGTATATTGTGTCGAAGAAAATCGATGGCGGGCTCTAGGCAGTGGGCGTTCGGCCAAAGTGCCCCCCGGTTCACCAGAGGCCTGGTCATTGTGCCGGATGCATTCGACCACGCATGGTGGACATTCACGATAGACGTCGGGGTCCAGTTGCTCCCCGGACCCCGCTAGCCACCTTTTGGCAGGGCTTGCTCCAGAACGTGGATTGACTCGCCTGTTTGAGCTAAGCGGGCCGACTCATTACGCGCAAGTCGCTTACCATTATCCGCAAGTTGCTGTGCGTATTCGTGGGCGGACAATACTCCGTCATTAAAATCCTGTTCGATTTCCTTGCGCTCATCTAGCAGCTTGTCTATGAAGGATTCCAACGCCTGGACAGTAGCGAGGGAGTCCAGTCGGTATTCAATGCTGACCGGATCATTCAAATGCAATAACGCTTCTGTAAGTATGCCAAAGTCACTTCGCGGAACGTGCTTTCCAGTCTCCGCATCGAA
>NZ_LAQU01000240.1 GCF_000970345.1 Robbsia andropogonis
GAGAACCGTTCCGATGTTAAGGGCCTTAACACGGGAACCGCGCTGGTTCGATGTTCAGGGTCTGAACATCGGGTATGCATACAAGCTTGCAGCATTATTTCTGCAATTTAAAAGCAACTTAGAAGACGTTAGAGAATTTTAATAATGGCCACTCATAGCAAACGACCACCTCCGCAACGGCCGATGAAACGGATTTCGGGTTTTACGCAAAGCAAAACATCGCCTTTCCGTGATCGTTATGACCTGTTCGGCGAGCGCAGAAACCTCGCTGAATTGATTGCGTCAGGAAACCCGGATCCCAGTCACCCGCTCTTTCCGCGCTACGAGATGTACCTTGAACGCGAAAAAATGTGGCAGCAGATGCTTCGCGAACATGCAGCCAAACAGGGAGCCGATCCGCTGGTCTCCCAGGACGAAGTCAAGCAGATGACCACGTTGAACCCGCTTGAAGCTTCAGGCGTGGACGCGATGACGCTTCACACCATGCATGCGCTGCGTCTTTTCACCGGCGTCGTGCCTCCACCCGGTGAACGAGGCCAAGGTATGGCAGGTGGCAAGCGCATTGCCGCC
>NZ_LAQU01000241.1 GCF_000970345.1 Robbsia andropogonis
AAATCGAGAACGCACGTGATGCTCGGCTTCAAACGGTTCAGAAATGCCTTGGCAACGATCTCCGGCATCGAATTGATGCATCGCATTCGCAAGAGCCAGTTCGATCTGACTAAGCTCGGTATCGAGGATGCCGCTCCGCCTGCCGTATGGAGTGCTGTTCTGTCTTCTTGATCAGATATCCTACATGTAAGAACATTCTCAACACTCTTACCTATATGCACCAGAACCCTTTTATCCGCCAAGCTTACCCGATCGTTTTGCTAAGTTGAGAATGCCGATTTTCGTAATGTCGAACCTCGCTGTCTTAGCTGACAAGGTGCACCGCTATTTGACGGGCGACACTGCAGAAATTTTGCGAATACGGTTGTTGAAGGTATCTGCAACATACAGATTGCCCGAGCTGTCGAACCCGCCTCCGTTTGGCTGATTGAATGACGCCGCTGTGCCGATGCCATCTGTATAATCCGCCGCACCTGAACCTGCGAATGTTGTCACAACCGCGTTAGATGTGATCTTTCGGATACGGTTGTTGAAAGTGTCGATGACATATACATTGCCG
>NZ_LAQU01000242.1 GCF_000970345.1 Robbsia andropogonis
CCCGTCCACGGATTGAAGTCGAGATAGCGCATCTCGACGAGCCACTGAAACAAGGCTTTTAAAACAGCACAGGCGGTCGCCCGGCTCGCCGGCGACAACGGCCCGGCGAACGGCCGCCAATGGGGTGACCACCGCTGTGTTTTGCGGGGGCCGATCCAGTTTTCGGGCGGCGCCAACAAAAATGTCCGATAGGCGGTGATGTCCGCGACATCCAAGGACGATAGCGGCTTACCACGCTCGACAATGGCCCACAGCAGCAAGCGCTCGGCCTGCGTCCGGTAAGAGCGCCACGTATGGGAATCCGGCTCGTGTAGCGCGAGCCAGGCGCGAATCGCGGCCAGATCGTTGTGCGCACCCGTTTGATTGCGGCCTTGCGCGGCGCGGTTCGTCCCGCTCGCCCCTGAAAGCGCCTGCGGCACATCCAGCAACTCAAGCGGCGCGAACGGGCTTGCCGCGACGCGCTCGGCAATCAATGCGGCGCGCGGCACCTGGCGCAATGGTTGTATCGCACGAATGCTCAACGCACCCAGCGTGGCGCGGTTC
>NZ_LAQU01000243.1 GCF_000970345.1 Robbsia andropogonis
GGGCCATCCGAGTTGCGCCGGCTGCGCCAGTTAGAAGAAGAGAATAGCAAGCTCAAACGCTTGGTGGCCGACCTGAGTTTGGACAAGACGATGTTGCAGGACGTTTTAGCAAAAAAGCTTTAAAGCCTTCGCGCAAGCGACTGCTCATCGACGAGTTGCGAGACCGATATGGCGCGAGTTTGACGAAGGCCTGCGCACTGTTTCGGATGTCAGGCTCGCTGTACCGTTACAAGTCTGTGGCGCGCGACTCGTCGGCACTGTTGCTGCGAATAAAGGACATTGCAAAGACCCGAGTGCATTACGGATATCGACGGGTGCATGTTCTTTTACGGCGCGAAGGCTGGCCGGACAATCACAAACGGGTGTATCGACTGTATCAGGAAGAAGGCTTGTCGCTCAGGCTCAAACGGCCAAAGCGGAACAAGTCGGCACAGTTACGCCAACCCAAGCATCTGGTCACGGCGATGAATCAGATTTGGAGCATGGACTTCGTCGCCGACGCACTGTTCGATGGGCGCAAGCTTCGTGCATTGAGCGTTGT
>NZ_LAQU01000244.1 GCF_000970345.1 Robbsia andropogonis
AAAATCTGAGGTGTTGTCATGGCGAGCATATTTGGCCCGATGACGGATGCACGTAAGACCCGTATCTGGACTTTATGGCGAGGCGGCATTCCGATGAGCGAGATTGCGCGGGACATCGCAAAACCACCGGCGACGGTGTATTCGTACTTGCTTTACCACGGCGGGATTGAGCCTCGACAGCATATTCGCAGGCAGGGCAGTTTATCGCTGGAAGAGCGAGAGACTATTTCTCGGGAACTAGCGAGCGGTGCGAGCATGCGATCAATCGCTAAGAGCTTGAATCGGTCCGCCTCGACGATATCGCGCGAGATATCGCGTAACGGCGGCATTACTCGGTATCGCGCCTGCCATGCAGAGGCTGCTTTCTTCAAGCGATGTAAGCGGCCTAAATCGTTGTTGTTACGCCGGTATCCGAAGCTGTGTCGACAGGTTATCGCGTTGCTGAAGCAGGATTGGTCGCCTGAGCAGATTTCGGGCTGGCTGAGACAGGAAAATGGGACCGGTGTTGGCATGAGTATTTCGCACGAGACGATCTA
>NZ_LAQU01000245.1 GCF_000970345.1 Robbsia andropogonis
TTCCATGGCTTGCTTGTCTGATTCCGTAAAGACAGTTTCATAGGACGCTCGGCGCTTCGTCAATCCAGTAATGCTCCCGCGCAGAAGTACGGTAGCCGTGTTGAGCGGACGATCCGTCATCTTATCAGGGCGCCTGAGCCGCCAGAGCGAATGCCGTAGGTCGTCATAGGGACGAGTTTGCATATCGCTATGAGCATCCACATTTGTCTTCCACAAGTCATACCTTACCGTAGCGGAAGATCAGCTTCCCCATCTCCCAGGTATCCTCTGGTTGTCTTAGTTTTTTCGAAGCTTTTGGCAAATCGACGTTCGGTGGGTCCGACCAGCCAAAGGTCGCGAATATCTTGTTTGCCATAGGTAACTGCTTTCTGAATCTCCGGCTAATTCTAAATGCGATAAAAACCGCTGTAGCCTCCCATACAATCCAGGCGGGAAGAAAAGCCTTGAAAAATGGATCCCATCCGTTCGGCATGCCGTTAGACATAGCCATTACCGTTACGAGCAACGTCGCTGCTAATCCACATCCG
>NZ_LAQU01000246.1 GCF_000970345.1 Robbsia andropogonis
GGGCAGCGGCAATCATGAGTCTCGTTCAGTCGGCCAAGCTCAATGGTCATGATCCGTATGCCTATCTTAAAGACGTACTGAATCGATTGCCGACCCATCCCGCACGGCGGATCGATGATCTGTTGCCACATAACTGGATGAAATTCAATAACATCCCTGGCAAGTGAGCTATTTTAAACATCTTCGATGTGGCCGCGAATTTAACGCGGCTGAAACGCAATTACTGCCATGCCTGCTAACGAAAGTACGATGCCCCCTATGTCCCAGGCAGTTGGTCGCAACCCCTCCACTAACCAAAGCCAAGCTAATGCCACAGCGATATAAACGCCACCGTATGCAGCGTACACTCTTCCCGCGGCTGAGGGGTGTAACGTTAAAAGCCAAGCAAAAAGCGCGAGAGAAAGAGCAGCAGGAACAAGCAAGTAAACGCCTTTACCTTCCGATGGAGGTCGTCGCCGGCGAGACATGGCCAAGGTTTTCCTGCACGATGTCTAGTGGCGTGCCCG
>NZ_LAQU01000247.1 GCF_000970345.1 Robbsia andropogonis
ATCAGCGTCTCGCACTTCGCACACGCCCACTTGCCCCGGATGTGTCGCTCGACCGTGAACACGCCCGGCGTATAGTCCAGCTTCTCGCTGACATCCTCGCCAATGCGTTTGAGTTGGCAGCCGCACTGGCACAGCGTTGACTCGGGTTCGTGGTGTAAAACGACGCGCGGCAATGCTGCTGGGAGCGCCGCGCGACGCGGTTTGTTCGGCTCGGTCTCGCGCGGCGGCTGCCCGGACATGTGCGCGAGTTCGTGTTCGACGGCAATCAGGTCGGCATCGATTGCCTCGTCCAGCAAGCTACGCTGCTCGGGTGGCAACTTCTCGCTCTTGGCAGCGAACTGCAAACGCCGCAGTACCGCGATCTCGTGAGTGAGCTTCGCGTTGACGGCCTCTTTGTGACGCACATCCGATATCAACTGCACGGCCAGTGCACGCAGTTCTTCTGCGCTCATGGACTGGAGTTGTGTCGGATCGATCATAGGCGCTATTGTGCCAGGGCAAGAGG
>NZ_LAQU01000248.1 GCF_000970345.1 Robbsia andropogonis
TGGAAATGATGGCTGAGCGCGGTTTATCGCTGGCTCACACCACCATCATGCGCTGGGTGAAACGCTTTACCCCAGAGTTCGTTAAACGCTGGAACCGATTCGCGATCCCTTCCGGTGGCTCGTGGCGAGTCGACGAGACCTATATAAAGATTCGTGGCAAATGGGTCTACCTGTACCGGGCTGTCGATCGAGATGGCCAGACGGTGGACTTCTTACTCAGGGCCAAACGCGATGTCGCAGCAGCCAAAGCCTTTTTTCACAAGGCGATCAAGCATCAGGGACAGCCACCAGAGACTATCACGCTCGATGGTTACGCTGCCTCGCACCGCGCGGTGTGGGAGATGAAGGCCGATGGCATGCTGCCTGAACACACGAAAGTCCGATCCTCGAAGTATCTGAACAATATGATTGAGCAGGACCATCGAAACATCAAGTCCAGAACGCACGTGATGCTCGGCTTCAAGCGGTTCAGAAATGCCGTGGTAACGATC
>NZ_LAQU01000249.1 GCF_000970345.1 Robbsia andropogonis
AATGAAAGGAGTATGGATATGGGCGTACCACTGATGATGGACCTCGTTGGTCTAGGCACATACAAACTAAACGATACCAAAGGGTTACGAGTCATTTCTGAGGCCTTGGATATCGGTTATCGCCATATTGATACCGCTGCGATGTATGGGAATGAAGAGGTAGTCGGTCGTGCATTGGCCGAATCCTCGGTGCCCCGAGAGGAGATCTACGTCACCACCAAAGTCTGGCCATCGAACTTTTCAAAGCGAGATTTTATTCGTTCCGCAGAGCTGTCTTTGCGTAAGCTGGGGACTGAGTACCTAGATGTGCTCTTGCTGCATTGGCCTAACCCGGGTGTGCCGCTAGAGGAAACGCTAGAGGCACTATCGACACTTATCGAGAGCGGTAAGGTCCATGCAGGTGGTGTAAGCAACTTCGATGCGATTCAGATGCGACGAGCCGAGGAAATCTGCGGAGATGATGTATGTGTCAATCAGGTTT
>NZ_LAQU01000250.1 GCF_000970345.1 Robbsia andropogonis
TTGGGTAGATTCAACCGGTCGTCGCAACACGCGATTATTGAGCAGACTTTAGGTATTGGTCCAGCGCTTCCGCAGGTGTTTTCCAGCCAAGTGTTTTGCGTGGCCGCATATTCAGCGCATTAGCGACGGCTTGAATTTCGTTGGCGCTCCATCGCGACAGGTCGGTGCCTTTCGGGAAATACTGTCGTAGGAGTCCATTCGTGTTCTCGTTTGTGCCTCGCTGCCATGGACAGCGAGGATCTGCGAAGAAGACTTTCACACCTGACTCAATCGTAAAGCGAGCGTGATCAGATAGTTCCTTGCCACGATCCCATGTCAATGATCGACACAACTGCGCCGGCAGCGTCTTCACAGCCTTCTTGAGCGCGTTGGCCATCGATACCGCACCATAGCCGGCCAGTGGGGGGCTGTTACGCATTCGCGGAGCAAGCCCATAACCTTGTTCTCTCGGCAGATGGACGAGCAT
>NZ_LAQU01000251.1 GCF_000970345.1 Robbsia andropogonis
TTCTGCAAAAGCGTCGTGATGCCGCCGCAGCTGAACGATTCTTTAATAGGATCTTGCGAAACCACTCGGCACCGCGCGTCATCGTGACCGATCAGCTTCGTAGCTATCCGGCTTCCAAAGCCCGAGTGCCCGCGCTGGCCAAAACGAAGCACATCTTCGTACGTGCTGTCGCACGCGTGAATAACCGCGCCGAAAATAGCGATCAACCAACACGTGAACGCGAGCGCCGCATGCGCGGCTTAAGAGATCGGCGACGTGCCCAGCGCTTCCTCTCGAACGTCGGCCCGATTCGACAGCATTTTGCACTCAAGCGCGAAATACTTGGCCCCATCGAACACCGTCGTTAGCTCACCGCGCATCTTGCGTCATGGCGGCAATTAACGCTTCGGAGCCAAAATCCGTCCGCGTTTTGAAAGCAGGCGGTGAAATGCCCTTTTCCGGCCCACGACCGCTAACGTGACAATG
>NZ_LAQU01000252.1 GCF_000970345.1 Robbsia andropogonis
TGTCAAAGCTAAGTTGAAATGTCGTAGTGGCAGCTAAATAGAAATGTCGCATTTCAGTGGTTTTTAACCTTCTTATAGACTGCTTTTTTGCTTGGTTTTAAAACGATTTGTTCGGGTTCGTTCCAAGTTTTCGAGGTTTTCTCTATTGCGTCGTTAATGTCTTTTCGACCCATCGCGCGCTGCGTCTTTGTCCCGGGTTCGGCATGCTTTGATCTGGGTGCTTGTCCCTGATTGGTTCTCGATGGAGAGCCCGATGCGCGGCGGTTGTCGCGGTTTTCCTGCATCGTTTGGGCAATCAGCAAGGCATGTCCAAGCCGCTTATTCTCAACCACCGCACCCTGATCCACAAAGGACAGTCGATCATAAGTCCTGTAGGTCAGGGTGGTGCCGTTTGCTTGGATCTCGATGTCGCCGTTTGGATATTCAAATACATCGATATATTTATGGATCAATGCGCGG
>NZ_LAQU01000253.1 GCF_000970345.1 Robbsia andropogonis
TGTGCGGGTTGATGCCAAGGTTTGCGAGATGAGGGCGCGCAGCACCTCGGCGTCGACTTTACCCCGAATGACGATCCTGGTCTGGCCATGCAGCCACTCGAGCTCAGTCGGGGGAACTGTGGCTAGCGGAGCACGAGCGTATTCTGAAGCAGTGGATGCGGCGCTGACGACGGGCACGAAAGTGACGTGATCGGCACGCTGATGCTCGCGACACCAGCGTGCCAGTTGATTGGCGTTGACGCCGTTGGCCAAGGCCAGAGCTGCACGAGAAACCTCCGGCAGCATGGACTGGCGCACAAGCTCTCGCTTGAATTCCTTGGTGAAACTGCGTCGCGCAGTGCGCGGCGTCACCGGTACCACTTGCTTACGTTCCATCGTCTGCATCCGTCGAAAAATCCGACAGCATGAGCACGTTCAGGTCACTACGAAAGATGCCTTGGGTCGACGCTTACGG
>NZ_LAQU01000254.1 GCF_000970345.1 Robbsia andropogonis
ATCGAAGATCCCCAGGCAGGCCCATGGCATCGGATGCGCTAATATACTGTACCTATATACAGTATTTAAGAGGTGGCGATGCACTCCAATTTCCGCCCCGGCCTCACCAAGGCCGAGCTACAAGCACTCAGTGCTCAGTATCGTGGCCACGCCGACGTTACGACTCTGCTCTGGGAGATCGCCCGCCTGCGCGTTCAGCGCCTGCGTGATTTTCAACTGCGCTCGCTGTGGCGAGTCGGTGGCGGGCCGTTGCGCATGATTGCGGCCACACATATCGCTGAATTGCTCGCTGAACCGTGCGTTGTCGAGCAAGAAACAATTCTGCTGACGCCTGAAGCCTTCGCGGCCCGCACCGCGGCAGAATTGACGGCCTGGGACGTGCCGGCTGCGGACGTTGCGGCGATCGCTGAAGAGGTATTGCAGTACGGCCGCGCCTGGCGTCA
>NZ_LAQU01000255.1 GCF_000970345.1 Robbsia andropogonis
AATCAACAACGTTGCCAGTGTTGCCGCAAGCAGTGCTGCTCCAACGCCCGCGGCGTACATCATAATTCTGCGACGAAGTTGAACAGGTAAGACACAAAAATCCACCCGGCCACCGAAAGGAAGGAAGCTGAACCAAAGGCCCCCCCCAAAGGCGACCGATCCGAAATAAGCAATGGGTCCCAATTCGGACATGCCGAGGCTTCACGCCATAGCACCAACCGGTGATCGCGTGACCAAATTCGTGGACAATGCTATAAGGCACGGCTAGCAGAACCAAGGTCAGGAGGAAACGAAGAATTTGCACCAGTCCATTTTCTACTATGTCATCACGTAGAAAGTACAGCGAAAACAAGCAGAAGCTAAAAACAATAAGAATCGCAGGAAACAAGGCTGATAGCAGCCAAGTCCGGGTTGCTGTTGTAGGGTTAGTCTTA
>NZ_LAQU01000256.1 GCF_000970345.1 Robbsia andropogonis
CGGAAATGATGGCTGAGCGCGGTTTATCGCTGGCTCACACCACTATCATGCGCTGGGTAAAACGCTTTACCCCGGAGTTCGTTAAAAGTTGGAACCGATTTGCGATCCCTTCGGGTGGCTCGTGGCGTGTCGATGAGACCTATATGAGGATTCGTGGCAGATGGGTCTACCTGTACCGGGCTGTCGATCGAGATGGCCAGACGGTAGACTTCTTACTCAGGGTCAAACGCGATGTCGCAGCAGCCAAAGCCTTTTTTCGCAAGGCGATCAAGCATCAGGGAAAGCCACCAGAGACTATCACGCTCGATGGTTACGCTGCCTCGCACCGCGCGGTGCGGGAGATGAAGGCCGATGGCATGCTGCCTGAACACACGAAGGTCCGATCCTCGAAGTATCTGAACAATATGATTGAGCAGGACCATCGAAACATC
>NZ_LAQU01000257.1 GCF_000970345.1 Robbsia andropogonis
TTACGTCGAAACGCGAGCATAGCCGATCAACATGATTAGAACTTGGCTCGTGCAACTATCTGATGAATAGCCTCTAGAACTGGCTTCGCTCGCGCGTCATCAATCAGCGCTGGATTCCAGACCACGATCCAGCTCAACTCGTAGCTCAATGCCGCGCGCTCCTGTGGATCTCGGAAGAGAAACAGAACGCCATGAATATAGTTGCGAGGGTGCGGGTCGCCGGCAGCGACGACCTTGTGAAAGCACTTTACCCACTCAGCTTGCTCGGCCGTGAGTGTTGTCCCGTCACGCTCAAAGACTCCAATTATGGAGCGTTGACACGCGGGGTGGCCATGTTTTGAGGCGAGCTCGTTACCGCCGGCGGCCAAGAGGCAATCTGACCTGCTCCCCGCGATTGGTACGCGAATAATGTAGAGTCCGTTCCAAAG
>NZ_LAQU01000258.1 GCF_000970345.1 Robbsia andropogonis
GTAAGCGTCGACCGAAGGCATCTTGTTAGCCGCGTATTTCATGTGGCCGGGTATCGAATGGCGGCAGGCCGGTAGTGCCCATTTATTTATAAATGGGCACTCCAATAAGCTTTTTAAGCCTCGTGGAGTTTGCTGGAAGCGATGTTCCACGGCAGCAGGTCGTCGATCTGGTTGACCGGGTGGTCGGCTATGCGCGTGAACACCTCGCGCAGATACGTCTCTGGCTCGATCCCGTTGAGTTTGGCCGTACCGATTAGGCTGTACATGGCGGCCGCACGTTCGCCCCCTGACTCCGAGCCAGCAAATAGATAATTCTTGCGGCCCAGCGCCACGGCGCGCAACGCGCGTTCGACGGCGTTATTGTCAATTTCCGCACGGCCATCCTGGACGAATGTATTCAGCGCATCCCATCGATTGAGCGCGTAT
>NZ_LAQU01000259.1 GCF_000970345.1 Robbsia andropogonis
TTCGCCTCCACATGTATCTGCTTGAGCCAAGCAGTGCCGGCCGTGCCATTGGCTGCCGGACGCGCCGTGCTCGACAAGACCGAGCATCACTTCACCACACGATACGAAAGACACCCACATGAACGACAGCGACCGCAAGAAAAGGCTCGACGGACTGATAACCTACCAGGCTGACTGGCTCGAAATACTCCAGCGTCAGCAGGCGCGCCTTGAGTTGTATCGCGATGGAAAACTCCCGGTGGACGAGGAGATGATCGCACTGATCGCAAGCTCTCAGGCGCAGGTCATCCGTGCGGCACGCAACAACAATGACGCGATCTTCGGCACCGTGAAGGGTCCTGAAGCGCAGGAGGCGGAAGTCGACAGCTTCCTTCGGGACGTCGACGTGCTGAACGCCGGCTTTGCTGACCGCGCA
>NZ_LAQU01000260.1 GCF_000970345.1 Robbsia andropogonis
ATGGTACTTTCGCTTCTCCCTGAGCTTGCGCGACATCGAAGAATTATTGCTCGAGCGCGGCGTGATCGTCAGCTACGAATCGATACGGCGGTGGTGCGATAAATTCGGGGCCCGGTTTGCCGCACATGTAAAGATCACCGGCCGTAGCGCCAAAACCTGGCATCTCGACGAAATGTTCGTGCGTCTGCGTGGTGAGCCGTACTGGCTATGGCGTGCCGTCGACGAACACGGCCGCGAACTCGACATCCTGTTGCAAAAGCATCGAGATACTGCCGCAGCCAAACAGTTCTTCAAGAGGCTTTTGCGCAACCACCCGGCACCGCAGGTCATCGTGACCGATCAGCTTCGTAGCTATCCGGCTGCCAAAGCCCAAGTGCCCGCGCTGGCCAAGACGAAGCACATCTTTGTACGG
>NZ_LAQU01000261.1 GCF_000970345.1 Robbsia andropogonis
CAAATCGCTGACCTTCAAGCGCCGACCGCAAAGGAGGCGTTCAAATACGATCCGGCAGTCACAACCGTTGCGGATAGTCGCACATTCGAGAGCGGCGAGATGTCGGTTAGAGGCTTAGCCATCGATCCTGAAAATGGGACAAAATCGATGGGCAGTTTTCCCCTGGATGGGCCTCAGATTTGCCAATGGAGGCTTTCGAGCGTGTCGAATTGCTCAAAGGCCTAAGCGGCTTCATGTATGGGTTCGGATCTCCCGGAGGCATTGTCAACTATGTCTTGAAACGCCCTACGGAAAAGCGCTTCACAACGCTCACTGCAGGATACGAGAGCGACGGCGTATTCGCTGAAAAGCTCGATACCGGCGGACGTGCTGGTCCCAATGCCCAATTGGGCTATCGCTT
>NZ_LAQU01000262.1 GCF_000970345.1 Robbsia andropogonis
CATGATCGGCCTACCTCCCGGCACGCAAGTGTGGCTGGTTGCCGGCGTGACCGATATGCGGCGTGGCTTCGACGGTTTGGCCGCTGTCGTGCAAACCAAACTTGCCAACAACCCGTACGGCGGCCAGGTGTTTGTCTTCCGAGGTCGGCGCGGCGACCGAATCAAGGTGCTCTGGTGGGACGGACAGGGTCTGTGTTTGCTCTGCAAACGCCTTGAACACGGTTACTTCGTCTGGCCGCAGGCCGATTCCGGTAGCGTGCATTTGAGCGCTGCGCAGTTGTCCATGTTGCTTGAAGGCATCGACTGGCGCCGACCACAGCGCACCGCCACACCCCGTGCGGCGTAGTCGTAGCAGTTGTATACGTGGCCTGAAATGCGTAAACTGTCGCCATGGCCGAA
>NZ_LAQU01000263.1 GCF_000970345.1 Robbsia andropogonis
CACGCCATAGCCAGTATGGCTCACCACGAAGACGCACGAACATTTCGTCGATATGCCAGGTTTTGGCGATAAGGCCGGTGATTTTTACATGTGCGGCAAACCGGGCCCCGAATTTATTGCGCCACCGCCGTATCGATTCTTAGCTGACGATCACGCCGCGCTCAAGCAATAATTCTTCGATGTCGCGCCAGCTCAGCGAGAAGCGAAAATACCATCGCACCGCAAGGCTGATGATGATGGCCGCGGTAAATAGAGGGGGTGCGGACAAAATCTTGGACTAACTGGAGGTAGTTCATGTATTCGTATGAAGACCGCATGCGAGCGGTTCGGCTTTATTTGAAGTTAGGGAAACGTGTTGGCGCAACGATCCGGAATTTAGGATATCCGACGAAG
>NZ_LAQU01000264.1 GCF_000970345.1 Robbsia andropogonis
GTTTTATCAGTATGTGGCCGATTCGGCGCACTACCCTGCCGCACCAGAGGGTTATGTGAATGTCATGTCGTGCGTGAATCCTGCGGATGCAGACACAAGCAAGGCCCCAATCCCGACGGTCTGCAAGCAAAGCGAAGTGAAACCAGTGCCAATCTCTGCTGCGGCAAAAGACATCGCCAAAATGATTGAAATTGCCTACATCTTTATTGTGATGGTCACTTTGCTGCTCAACGTGTTATTTGGAGGATATCGGCAACTAACTGAGGCCGCTCGTCGCTGGTATAGCGGGACGAAAGCCGCCTAAAACGAGGTAAAAAGATGATCCAACCAGAAGACAAGGCAACGCTTCCCCTGGCCCTTGATGAACAGCAGCCGCGCAAGC
>NZ_LAQU01000265.1 GCF_000970345.1 Robbsia andropogonis
CCCCGCTCAGAAGTAGAGAAATCCGGCTTTGCGGTTACCTCTGACAACGCCGTTTCCCGCGCCTGGCGGGCGAATTCGGCAGGTGTCGCCCACTGCAATGCAGAGTGGGGACGACACTCATTATAATCCCTTCGCCACGCTTCGATTTTGCTCTTGGCGTCGTCCAGCGACAAGAACCAATGGGCATTTAGACACTCCTGCCGAAGACGGCCATTGAAGCTTTCACACTTGGCGTTATCGGTCGGCTTGCCAGGTCGGCTGAAGTCGAGTTCAACATTATTCTCGTATGCCCATTTGTCCATCACCTTCGAAATGAACTCGCTGCC
>NZ_LAQU01000266.1 GCF_000970345.1 Robbsia andropogonis
CTCCAAAATGAAACTGACCATTTTAGGAAGAACTTGAAGTTCGCTTTGCTCCCCCGCTCACAGTGCGGATGAACGGACAGAACGCCGTCCGAGCATCGCCTGATCGCATATCCTATCCAGTCCTCGCCTGCGCGCTCGGCCACGACTTCTACCTCATCCCCATTTTCGAAGACCGACAGCCAGATCCACGCGCGGACCACCTCACCGTTCAGATTAAACGTTACAAGATCGGCTACCGTGTCCGTGAACTCGGTCGAAGCACTCAGATTCAGTGCAACATCGTTAAGGCCAGCAAGCGCCGCCACGAGCGCAGTACG
>NZ_LAQU01000267.1 GCF_000970345.1 Robbsia andropogonis
AAGCATTGAGAGTGCCAAGGGCGAGGGCACAGGCCAAGGCATGGGCGCATGTCAGCGAAGAAGTCATGATATCCAACCGGCCTGCCGAGATTGAGGATCGTGCCGTGCCTGGTCATTGGGAAGGCGACTTGATCATTGGCTTGAACCGATCCGCAATCGGGACTTTAGTCGAACGATCCAGCCGATTTACCGTAAGCGTCGACCGAAGGCATCTTGTCAGCCGCGTATTTCATGTGGCCGGGTATCGAATGGCGGCATGCCGGTAGTGCCCATTTAAAAATAAATGGGCACTTCAATAAGCTTTTTAAGGCTCGT
>NZ_LAQU01000268.1 GCF_000970345.1 Robbsia andropogonis
TTGATCTCTGATTGCCTTGATCGATGCACTGCGACCTGCCGGAAATATAAATCCAAACTCGTAGAGCAATCCACGAAGCTGATTTATCTGCATGACACGAATTCGCATTATCTGCTGGCGAATCCGGTGCAGCGCCAGAATAGATTGCTGATCGGCAGATTTCACGGCTACAAAGCGCATTCCGGGTCGTTGTGCGGCCTCCCAGATCGCCTCTGCATCGGCGGCATCATTTTTATTCGATTTGACATATGGCCGGACGAATTGTGCGGCGATCAATCGGACGTCGTGTCCGAACGCTCGTAATTTGCGTG
>NZ_LAQU01000269.1 GCF_000970345.1 Robbsia andropogonis
CCCAATAGTGACTGCTACCACACGCCTCCATGACGACGCGGCAAGGTGTGCGATTCGAGAAGAAAGTCAATATCTGCTGCCGCTTCAAGACCTTGCGCTGGATGACGCTCGGTGAGCCCTCCACGAAATGCAACTGGAACACCGTCTTCGCCAAATCGATTGCGATAATCTCGTTCATTTTGCATCTCCTAGTGAAAGGCTTCTTATGCGGGTCAGGTCATGCTAGCACTGTGGCGCTGTCCATTCGTTAGGTTGGCACCTGGGATTGGCGGGAGGCGGCCATTCCATCTAAAAAGTTTCTACACCAG
>NZ_LAQU01000270.1 GCF_000970345.1 Robbsia andropogonis
TGTGGTTCGATATAATTAAAAGTTTCTCGATAGTCTGGCTGATGGTAGAAGCTTTGGCGGTTTTTATCGCATATAGAATTAGCCGGCGTTTCAAGAAACAGCTCCCGATGGCAAACAAGATATTCGCGACCTTTGGCTGGACGGACCCTCCGAACGTCGATTTGCCAAAAGCTTCGAAAAAACTAAGACAACCAGGGGATACCTGGGAAATGGGAAAGCTGATTTTCCGCTACGGTAAGGTGTGACTTGTGGAAGCCGAATGTGGATGCTCATAGCGATATGCAAACTCGTCCCTATGGCGACCTAC
>NZ_LAQU01000271.1 GCF_000970345.1 Robbsia andropogonis
CGTGGTTTGGCCTACTTGAAAGTATCGCGATAGCCACGTTGATGGTAGAAGCTTTGGCAGTCTTTATCGCATATAGAATCAGTCGGCGTTTCAAGAGACAGCTGCCGATGGCAAACAAGATATTCGCGACCTTTGGCTGGACGGACCCTCCGAACGTCGATTTGCCAAAAGCTTCGAAAAACTAAGACAACCAGGGGATACCTGGGAAATGGGAAAGCTGATTTTCCGCTACGGTAAGGTGTGACTTGTGGAAGCCGAATGTGGATGCTCATAGCGATATGCAAACTCGTCCCTATGGCGACCTAT
>NZ_LAQU01000272.1 GCF_000970345.1 Robbsia andropogonis
GGACAAATGGGCATACGAGAATAATGTTGAACTCGACTTCAGCCGACCTGGCAAGCCGACCGATAACGCCAAGTGTGAAAGCTTCAATGGCCGTCTTCGGCAGGAGTGTCTAAATGCCCATTGGTTCTTGTCGCTGGACGACGCCAAGAGCAAAATCGAAGCGTGGCGAAGGGATTATAATGAGTGTCGTCCCCACTCTGCATTGCAGTGGGCGACACCTGCCGAATTCGCCCGCCAGGCGCGGGAAACGGCGTTGTCAGAAGTAACCGCGAAGCCGGATTTCTCTACTTCTGAGCGGGG